>NZ_JAJQVM010000100.1 GCF_021234875.1 Marinibactrum halimedae
AAAAGAACGAATTTTTATCCAATATTTTTGTAAATAAATGCGTAATGATAATTATTTTCGGTAAATGTTCCGGTAGAAAAAATTAGAAAATTATCGCGCTAAAAAAACGAATTTATAGAGGTTCCCAACTTTCTTATATGCGTTATAAATGTGCTCCGGCATACGTCTAGCTGCATCAACTGGCGATTCAAACTCTCCCGGTACCGCAATAAAATGTTTACCACTTACTGTTTTCTTAATACTAACTACGCCATCTCCCTCTAACACGTTCCAATCTTCACTTTCTTTCGAATATTGAACTCTCATTATTTTAGGTAAATCCAACACCTCACCAGTGAATTGATCTCCGTAAGACATCTTATTGATCATTACATCCCCGGCGTGTAAGTAATACTCAATCATCCAACCGCCTTTTTCAATAACACGTTTACTCTGATCCAGCGTAAGAGCCACACCTTTATTGAAGCTAGTTAAAGCGAATAATTCTCGAAAAATTTCGGTTAAGTGATAACTTGTGTGATGTTCGTAGATCAATTTTAGATAGATGGGAGCATCCCCTGCACGAACAAAAAGTCTGCGACCTACTCCGTACTGATCAATAACTAATTTCCAACCTTCGCGCGCGACAGCCATAGAGCATTCCTTTTGAGTAGATATGTCGATTATAGGGCACCTCTAAAAATAGCCCAACTTTGATATAATCTCACTGTTCAAAAATTTCAAGAGTTTCCTTCTATGTCTCAGCCCGGCTTTTTTGATTTAGATGACAGGTATCGCAAGTTAGATGAAAAAGATCCATTAGTTCATCTCAACAAACTGATATTTTGGGAAGCCTTTCGTCCGACCTTAAAGGAAATACGAAAGTCAAACCGAAAAAGCAATGCGGGTCGTAAAGCCTATGACGAGCTACTGATGTTCAAAGTACTCGTACTTCAGCACTTATACAATGTATCCGATGATCAGATAGAGTACCAAATACGGGACCGCTATTCTTTTTGCCGGTTTTTAGGTCTGACTCCATCGGACAAGGTGCCTGATGCCAAGACAGTGTGGCTGTTTAGAGAAAACCTAGTCAAAGCTGGTTTAATGAAGCGTTTGTTTTTTACTTTTGATGTTCAATTAGAGGAACACGGTTTTCAAGCAAGAAAAGGTCAAATAGTGGATGCGAGTTTTGTCGATGTTCCCAGGCAGCGCAATAAAAAGGAAGAAAACAAACAGATAAAACGCGGTGAAACGCCTGATCGTTTTGAAAAGAATCCGAACGTTGGCGCTCAAAAAGATACGGATGCCCGCTGGGCGAAGAAGAACCAAGAGA
>NZ_JAJQVM010000101.1 GCF_021234875.1 Marinibactrum halimedae
ATCAACACCTGATGGATAGGGTTTTTGATGACTTAGAATTAAGCAGAAATTGTAAAAAAGTGGCAGCGATTTACCAACATTATAGTGACTATGGGGCAATCGCTGCTTAAAAGTGTCTACAGTATTGTAACATAACATTTACTAATAAAAGAGGCTTTCATGAAATCAATAAAAAACATTTTTATATTTAGCGCATTTTCTTTAGCAACCTTAGTCCCACAAACAGCACTGAGCATTAGCAATCCTTATCAAATTAGCGGTTTTGAAGAATTTAATGATTGTACATGGGAATTTAGATGGGCAGGTGGAGCAAAAGGAAATTATGTTTGGGTTTACGACTCAGTAGGGGAATGTGAATTTAATATAATGAATGTTGCATTTTCTTACGATAGTGTTACCGGTCAAGATAAGTTAAGTGGTATTCGATTTGAATAATCATTAATTATACAGGTCAGTGGATTTATGTTTATCTATTGACCTAATTTTATGACATCAAAAAGCATGTTTAGCTCAGCCTTTTACATCTCTAATTAAGACCTTACACTATGAATCGCACTATTGATTGTTTTCAAGAGGGATTCATATGCGATTTTTTCGCCAAGCGGTACCAATAACACCAACATTACTCATTCTCAAATTCAACCTTGTATACCTCCTATGGGCTAGCCTCGCATTTGGCTCAGGGCTTCAAGAAACCACTCAGCATACTGGCGACGCCCGCTACCCGGAATCCTTAGTGCCTTGGGCTGAGTGGGTTGCTTCACAACAAAAATACAAAGATTGCCCCTATGCGGCTTCAAATACAGCATCAAGCGAACAGAGCAAAGGAGACTCCAAAAAAATCTGTCAGTGGCCAAGCCGCCTTTGGTTAACACATCACGACCAAGGGGCATCCTTTAAGTATGAAGTCGTTACCTTTTCCGATCGGACAAAAATCCCCCTTCCTGGGGATAGTAAACAGTGGCCAACGCGCATTCTCGTCAATAATAAACCTGCCGATGTTATTGAAGAAAACAACAAACCCTATGTGATATTAACGCAAGGGAACCTCTATAAATTCGTTTTTTTAGCGCGATAATTTTCTAATTTTTTCTACCGGAACACTTACCGAAAATAATTATCATTACGCATTTATTTACAAAAATATTGGATAAAAATTCGTTCTTTTGATGATTTTTTCTCCCTATTTGTATATTCCAGACGCACGTTGGCCGCATAGCGTGACAAATCG
>NZ_JAJQVM010000102.1 GCF_021234875.1 Marinibactrum halimedae
GCCACGCCCTTCGACAAAAGGAAGCCAAGCCGATTGTGGCCAAATTAAAAGAGTGGCTGGATAAAAGCCTGCAAACCGTGGCGCCGAAAACCAAGTTGGGTGTAGCACTGGTGTACCTAAATAACCAGTGGGATCGATTAATCGGCTATCTGGAGGATGGGCGCTACCCGATCGATAATAATGCAGCAGAGCGCGCAATCCGTCCATTCACGATTGGGCGTAAGAATTGGATGTTCAGCAAAAGTCAGGCGGGAGCGAAAGCCAGTGCCAATTTGTACAGTTTAATCGAAACAGCCAAGGCCAATGGGCTCAACCCTTATGAATATTTGCAGAGCATTTTTAAAGAACTGCCCAATGCCAAGGATGTTGAGCAGGTGGAGGCTTTGTTGCCTTGGAATATTAAGGTGTAGTTGGTTTGGCGTTTACACACTAATAATTCGATCAACTATGAATATAAAGTTTTATAAAATCGAAAAACAACATCTAACTTTTCAAATCAGGTAAAAATTAGTCGAAAGCCTTTCAGCCGCCTGCAGAGCCGCTCCACCTCATTACGCTTTTTATACATTTCTTGATCATACCCCCAAGGCGAAATGCGATTCCTTTTGAGAGAAACAATGGGTTACATTAATAATTCTAAGACAAGTTGTCGAATTTCATCACCTTCATAAGCTTTGTCCGTGATGATTAATACGCCTTCCCAACCTTGATTTTCAAAGTTTTTGAGGGGTTTCTTGCCCCAGGGCTATCATCAAACTGCCCAAGGGACAATGGAAATATGACTGACATTTTATCATCTACTGCAATCACATGAGCTTTTGCGGGCCAGCCATCTCGGGATTTCTCTATCACTTGTGGGCCGTTTTTTTACTCCAGTGCCATTCGTATGCATTTGAATAATCGTACTATCCAATAATACTTGATCAATCTGAATATTAATCACACCCGCTTTTTAGAAGGCGGAAAACACATTATCTAAAATCCTTTTTAGCCCAGCAATTCACACGTGCAAAATACTGTACGAAGTGCCAAACTCCCCAGGTGGGCGCGCCACTCACTTACAACCACTCCGCAACACAGGGCTCCCTAGTAATAATCACCCAGAAAGAAGAATCTTTGAACGATATTCGTCGTCCGCTGCGGCGGCCACTATGCGCTGTTTGATTCGCCTTTTACTGTCATCATTCGTTTTGAGTAAATTCAG
>NZ_JAJQVM010000103.1 GCF_021234875.1 Marinibactrum halimedae
ATCAGTGTTAACAGCTTGCGGGTTTGCGCCGGGAGTTCATCCAGCGTGCGGCCCAATACGTCATGAGCCAGGCGGTTGGCGGTGTGGATGTCACTCAGCTGCACTTCGATGTACTTGAGGGTATTACCGTTGTGGTTGAGGCTTTTAATGTCCCGTTGGTATTGGTGCAGCAGGGCCACGCTGTCGATGAGGGTGAGGTATTTTTCATGATCACGACGGGTGCGGGTTTTGTCATCCAGGAAGGTGAGTTGATCGGCGTAGGGGTTAATGACCGCTAGGGGTTTTAATAAATGCTGGGCGTTGCGGTGCAGTTCGGTGAGTTGGCTTTTTTCCAGCTTGGCCTGTAAACCGTTGAGGGTGCGCCGTTGCCGTTGGGCGGCGTGGATGGCTTGGGTTTGTTGACGGCTTTCGTTGACGGTGAGCACCAAACAGCGGTTCATTAACTCTTCGTCAATGTCGATGGCGGTGGTGGTTAAGAACAGCATCACCGGGCCTTCGACGCGGTATTCTTTGGTGACGAGATCACCACTGTCGTCGTCTTTGCCGGTGCTGGCAATGGTGATTTCCCCTTCACTTTGCAACAGCTTTAAGGCATAGCTGGCGTGGCTGGCGCCCTCTTCTTCGGCAATGGCCAAGATTTTGTGTTTGAGGTTGGTTTCGCCCATGTAGAACAGGCTTTGGCCGGTCATGGCGGAGTATTGCAAACGCTCGGTGGTGGGCATGAGATTGAGAATGGCGTCCATCAATGAGCTTTTACCGGCGGCACTGGTGGATTGAATCACCACGGCTAAAGGCCGTTCCAGCTTGCGACTGCTGGCCGCCAGATACCCCACGAGCTTGTTGGTGTTTTCGCCCACCACGCCACAGCGGTCGAAGTCGGTGAGAATACGTTCGAGCAAGTTTGGGTCTTTCAGCAAGGCCATGGCTTCGGCGTGAGCGTCGCCACTCAGCGGGGTGTCTTTGGCTTGCGGTTTCACCTCACTTTTCAACCATTCTGCCTGTTGCTGTTCCAGGGTGAGCAGCAGCTGGCCCACGTCTTTTTTGATGGCGTTTTCTTCCACCATAAATTCCACCGCCACGCTTTTGATAAAGGCTTGCCGCAGTTTGGCGGC
>NZ_JAJQVM010000104.1 GCF_021234875.1 Marinibactrum halimedae
AATGGTTTACCACATGCAAACGCTTTAAAGATTACTCTCGCCGAATTTATTTCCTATAAATAGAAGACACCGGGCTCGTTCAACAACCAAATAAGTGTCGGCTAACGACACTTATTCTTATTTGTTAGCATTGTTTAATTGATTAAATTTATATAGTGGGGCTCTTCTCTATCTCCCCATGAATCACAATTTCCCCTACCAAATACCGAAACTGTTTTTCCTTGAGCCTGTGCGGATAGGAGTAACGAATACATAGCTCGGCCAGATTCTTTTTCTAATGACATAGCCCATGCCTTACCTCCACCAACCGTACTACAAGGTGGCGTATTATCTCTTTGCCCCTCAATATAAAACATAAAAACACCATGACCATTGCCTCCATCCGTATGGGCAATAATTTCAGTGACTTGACCTGATGCAGTTCCTGCTATTGATGAGTTACTAATAAGTAATATTGCTATCGATACTAAAAATCTCATGACTTCTCCATGGTTGAATGCTAACGCTTGAATATGGGGCTGCAACGCAGGCGCAGTCCCCATGATTTATTTGTTATGGCCGGCGGCTACATGTACTTGCTACAAGCACTTTGGCGTAACGCAAGTGAAGCCTACTGCCATTTAAGTACCGTTAAGAATACCTAAGTTAACGTTGCCTTGCACCCTCTTATTGGCAAACCATAACGCGAAGACGAATGCCGAATCAAGTGGTTGAGCTAGAAAGATAAAAGCCTGACAACACGCAACGCTAACAAAAAAGAAAGACTTAAAAGCGAGCGAAGGCACCAGGAACAAACTTGTTGAGTTGCAAGCTTAAAGATTATTTAGCAGAAAGATACTAAAACAGAAAATTACTGCTTTTGGCTACCGCAAAACTCAATTAATTAAAAACCAAGAACCGCCCCATAACGCACGCATTTGCGGCTGGTTTGGAGCGCAGCGGAAAACCAGTCCGACAACATACGCTTGTTGAACGAAGCCGCTACGCGGCAAATTTCCACTTTGTCCCATTTTGAACGAATCTCATAAAGCTCATCTGTGAGCCTGTCTACAGGAGATTCACCATGAACAAAACCCAAACCCAGCATTTCCAACG
>NZ_JAJQVM010000105.1 GCF_021234875.1 Marinibactrum halimedae
CAAAAGAACGAATTTTTATCCAATATTTTTGTAAATAAATGCGTAATGATAATTATTTTCGGTAAATGTTCCGGTAGAAAAAATTAGAAAATTATCGCGCTAAAAAAACGAATTTATAGAGGTTCCCTTAATTACTGTTTAGAAATCACCCTCTTTTTCATAGAGTATTGAGTCATTATTTTTGCTATTTTTATATTCTGTTTAGCAAGGAAGTGTAATGTTTAATATAGACAAGCCCAAGTTCAATCAGTTTATTACTAAGGAGTACATTAATAAATGTCCAACGCAACGGAACGAAACAGCAAGACCTTTCTGAGCCTTGCAAAAGGAATTGAAGCCAATTCTAAATGGTAATAATAATGACAGATTCATTTACCTACAACGCCAAAGATATGTACTGGCATGACTTCAGGCAGTCTCCTCTGCATATTTTCGATTTATCAGGCATAACTTTATGTTATAGTGGCGAGCCTTGCTCCATACAATCCTATAAAACCATTGACACCCCCAGAATTAACCTCAGCAATACCAGCCTTTACTCCGAAAATAGAATTCCAGCATTAAAAACACACTTTGATTACAGATTTTTTTCTTTACCCTCCGTTTTTTGGAGAGTGTTTGCTCCCATGGACGAAAAATCGACTGCTGAAGTAGGAATTTGCTCACTCAAACCAGCAATCTATAAGATTAAAAGCGAATCACTATCAAATCTTGATACCAACGACGAAAATTTTTTATTAGTTCTCGATGCACTCGCAAAAAGAAAACTAGAAAATGAAAAAAGCTTAGATAGATACCATTTAAAAAAATTTACGATCAACGAAAGAATTTGGGTTTCCAAATCCGCCTTCTTCGAACAAGGCACATTCCACTATTTCATCAAAACCCCCATATCAAGCCAACATTTTCTATCATTCTCTCTCAGGCCAGAAGGATTTGAGCTTTATGAAAAAGGAAAAACAGATGGGAACCTCTATAAATTCGTTTTTTTAGCGCGATAATTTTCTAATTTTTTCTACCGGAACATTTACCGAAAATAATTATCATTACGCATTTATTTACAAAAATATTGGATAAAAATTCGTTCTTTT
>NZ_JAJQVM010000106.1 GCF_021234875.1 Marinibactrum halimedae
TTGTGTACGCCCGGCATGGGCTTGAATTTATGGGGTGAAAGTCCCCTGTGGGAAGATCACCGTTGAAAACAGGTTGTGATTAAACGACAAACCACTAGCGAATGGCAAGGGCTGATCCGCGAGGAGAAGTCTGGAGGAAGCCGCTAGCAAAGCTGCGAGCTGATGAACAAGAACGTCATATGAGGCGTAGGCTGGAGGCGAGTTGGCACAAGACAACGAAGCCATGTGATCTAACGGCCACCGTAAATGACGCAGTTGTGCAGTGAAGGTTCAAGCTCTTATCCGGGGAGATCTGATAAAGACGCGTCCTTCGCATACGCTCGGAAAAATACCAGTAAGGGGCTGGGTGATCAACCTCTTGGTGCCTCGAAGGTTGCGATCGAAGGCAAGCGAATGAGCAACAACCGACGTATTCCTAGGAAGCACCGGGAACAGTAATGTTCCTCGGTCAATTATCAGAAGTCAGCCGATGTCATAGTAGCCAAACGCCTACCGTAATGGGTAGGACATGGTGAAGGGCTGAACATTTAACCGAAGGAAAAAAAAATCTCATGACTTACTATCACGACGACACATCACAGCCCTGTGACGACACCGAGGTACGTAAACCAGTGCAAGATGCCTTCAACTTTAACCACGATCTTTTCGATCAAATATTTTCACCCGCGAATGTGAATAAAGCCTGGAAACAAGTAAAAGCAAATAAAGGGGCCCCTGGAGTCGACAACCTCACCATCGAACAATTCCCTGAATGGGCTAAATCACATTGGCAACAATGTAAAAGCCGATTACAAAATGGGTCTTATCACCCTCACCCCGTTAAGCGAGTGGAGATTGATAAGGCGGATGGAGGTAAAAGGCAACTGGGAATTCCCACAGTGCTTGATCGAGTAATACAGCAATCTATCACACAAGTGATCAGTGAAATTATTGACCCACGCTTTTCTGAGAATAGTTTTGGGTTCAGACCAAATCGCAGTGCGCACCAAGCTGTTAAGCAGGTTCAAAAAATAATCAAACAAAAGCGGAGGATTGCCGTGGATGTGGATTTATCGAAATTCTTTGACCGAGTGAATCATGACTTGCTCATG
>NZ_JAJQVM010000107.1 GCF_021234875.1 Marinibactrum halimedae
TTTTATGTTGGTGTTGTTTCGCGTTCTATGCATTTTTCAAGGGAAGGCGACTTATCGCAACCTCAGCCGCTATAGTGGTATCAGTGAGAAACGTTTTAGCCGTTGGTACCAAAGAGATTTTGATTTTTCTGATTTCAATAGTTGTTTATTTGAACAAGTGGTTTCACGAGATGATGAATGTATTGCTGCCATTGATGCTAGTTTTATTCAAAAATCAGGTAAACACACCGAAGGATTGGGTTGGTTCTATAATGGTTGCGCCGGTGAATCACAACGAGGTTTAGAAACCTCATTGCTGTGTATTGTTCATCTAAAATCGAACACTGCTTATGCGCTAGAAGCACAACAAACCTTGGAGCACAAGGGTAAATCTCGTGTGGATTTGTATGCCGAACAGGCGGTTGCACAAAGCCCGCGACTGAAAAAGAGAGGTATTCATTACTTAGTTGCGGATGCGTATTACAGTAAGAGTAAATTTGTCTCGCCGGTCGTGAAGTCAGGGTTGAATGTAGTTGGAAAATTGCGAATCGATGCTGATCTACAATGGCTGTATCAAGGTGATTATCGAGGTAAAGGGAGGCCTCAAAAATAGGATGGAAAGGTGAATTTCGATCATGAATTACTGCGTTTTCATCATGATGGAATATTAGAGAATGGTGAAGAGGTTTATAGTGAAATTGTCCACAGCAAAACGTTAAAACGACCCATTAAATTGGTGATGTTGCGTTGGGACGTCAATGGAAAAAAGGGTAAGGCATTACTGTTTTCAACGGATGTTCGTTTAGATGCAATGAAAATTATCCAGTATTACAAAGCTCGCTTCCAAATTGAATTTTTATTTCGTGATGCAAAACAGCATACCGGTTTGGTTGATTGCCAGTCTCGAAAAAAAGAAGCAATTCACACTCAGACAAATGCTGCATTATCGGCATTGAATATCCTGAAGATTGAGGATCGATTAGGTAAAGAAACCAGTGAGGAAAGTGTCATTTCAATTGCCAGCTGGAAGCGTAAAAAGTTCAATCAACACCTGATGGATAGGGTTTTTGATGACTTAGAATTAAGCAGAAATTGTAAAAAAGTGGCAGCG
>NZ_JAJQVM010000108.1 GCF_021234875.1 Marinibactrum halimedae
TCTCCTTGCCATAATTCATTGGCATATTGCATGGCAAAGGCAGTCCGTAGTTTTTGCGTGCTGTCATGGTCAAGCAAATCGTGTTCACGGATAAAACGATAAAAGGTCGTTGGGGCGAGCTGTTGTCGAGTGAAGTAATGCTTTTCCAGCAAGCAGCGATAGAGCGTACTTTTGGGCACCTTGCCGACTTTATTGTGACTGAGGAGAGGCAAGACTTCATTGATGGCTTCCGCCAATTCCTGGATGGAGACTTTACGTTGCGTGTGTTTATCGGCGCGTGTTTTTTTATCGAGTGTGGTAACGCCGTTTTTCAAATAGCGGCAGCGCCAAGTTTCAATGGTTCTCCAGGTGAACTGGAAATGTTTCTTCGATAACGGATCGACAAAGGTTTGTTGACTCACGGTTTTAATGCGATCTCGAATCGTATTGCCGTGGGCATAATCAATGGCGGCTAACACACTTAAACGGACTTCTAGAGATGGATTTTTATTTTGGGTAGGCATAAAAAAATACTCCAAGTTAAAGGCGCTTGGAGGCTAAAAGAAAACATCATGGCAGTGTTACGCCACTATCGGTTGCGACGACAAAAATAAGAAAAAAGAGTCTTTATTCTGCTTCTCCTACGAAGCTAAAAAGAGAAAATGAACATTAAAATAACGGGGATTGAAAGACAGATTGAATTGAATATGTTCTTTTCTGCCTGGATAAGAGCGAGGCTAAAGTGGGTAATAAAATCTGTCGTCGTCGACTTTGAACAGAGAACGCGTTGAGGGCTGTTGTAAAAGAGGATTTAAGCGTTGAACGAAAATAGCCTAATTGACGATTCAAACGGTTCATCCAACGCCAGGCATGACGAGCATCCATGGCAGAGGGATTGACCACCTCAAAATAGGCATTCTCCACCGACTGCCCTCGTATTAAACACT
>NZ_JAJQVM010000109.1 GCF_021234875.1 Marinibactrum halimedae
ATTGGAACCAGCCTGATCTATAAATGGAAAGAAAAAATAGAAGCTCAGTCAGAGGGTATTACCTTGGTCGAAGATGAGCGAGCAGAGCTAAAACGCCTACGTAAAGAAAACAAAGAACTGCGCATGGAGAAAGAGATTTTAAAAAAGGCCAGTGCCTTCTTTGCGAAAGAAATGAAGTAAAGTTTACCTTCATCCAGGAAGAGTCTGAGCACTATCCCGTCGTCACCCTGTGTCGTGTTATGCGCGTCAGTAAATCGGCCTATTATGACTGGAAGAGGCGACCTGGCGAAGTAATCAGCGCAGAAATACTGTCGTTATATCGTCGCATGAAAGAGCTGTTTACAGCCAGTCGGGAGAGCTTAGGCAGTCGAGAAATGATGAAGAGACTTCGCAAAGAAGGCTATCAGATCGGTCGCTATAAAGTCCGTAAATTGATGAAAAAGCTGGGCCTCATTGTGCAACAGCGAAGGGCTTACAAAGCAACGACACAACGAAAACATACGGATGTGGTGGCTGATAATTTGTTAAATCAAAACTTCAATCCAGTGGCTCCTAATCAGATTTGGGCAGGCGATGTGACGTACTTAAAAACCGGTGAAGGTTGGATGTACTTAGCTATTGTCATGGATCTGTATTCGAGACGAATTGTTGGTTGGCATATTGATAAACGGATGACCAGCCAACTTGTTGAGAAGGCGCTAATCAAAGCCTACAACTTAAGACAGCCCTCAAGAGGAGCAGTCTTCCACAGTGATCGAGGTTCTCAGTACACCAGCAGCCGTTATCGAAAGCTGCTTAAAAGCTATGGTATGCGAGCGAGCATGGGCGATGTTGGAGCCTGTTGGGATAACGCTGTTGTTGAGCGATTTTTTGGCAGCCTGAAGCATGATTGGCTGTTCAAAGTTCACCAACCAAC
>NZ_JAJQVM010000010.1 GCF_021234875.1 Marinibactrum halimedae
CGTGTCTTACGCACCTCAAGCGAACTTGGCGGAATACCACACTGACCCAAGCTTTAACGAGACGTTCCACATGATCGACGAATTATCACAACCGGCAATGATGGACATGCCTGGCTTATTCGACACCTTGTGGGGCTACAAGCGCAGCGAAAACACCACCGCCGGAGCAACTGAAGCAGCTGTTGACAGCATCAACGCTACACCCATGAATGTATTAACCAGCGCTTTTTAAGTAGGGCAACACCAAGTAAGGCAAAGTCAGTAAGAAGTGAGTGAGAAGTAGTAAGAAGTGAGTGATTTTCCCCGCCTTTATGGCGGGGTTTTTTTATTTAATGGAATGGAGCTGAAGTAGCCATTTAGATCACCTGAAGCTTTCTTTTTGTGCAGGGTATGCCTACTTCTCAATTGTCAGGGTTTACTCGAATACATAACGACGCCGTAAAGCAAATATTATTAAACCAATCAGCAGTAAAAAGTCGAATGAACCTCCTCCAGAACCACCTGAACCACCTGAACCACCATCCACTGTATCTGAATTGACATTGTCACCTGAGTTAGCACTTCCATTTGAATTAGTGTTTCCGTCTAAATCAATACCACCTTCTGAATCGGTATCGCCTTCTGAACCGGTATTTCCATCTGAACCAGTATTTCCATCTGGATTGGTATTTCCATCTGAACCGGTATTTCCATCTGAACCGGTATTTCCATCTGGATCGGTATTTCCATCTGGATCGGTATTTCCATCTGGATCGGTATTTCCATCTGGATCGGTATTTCCGTCTGAACCGGTATTTCCATCTGGATTGGTATTTCCGTCTGAACCGGTATTTCCATCTGGATTGGTATTTCCATCTGAACCGGTATTTCCATCTGGATTGGTATTTCCGTCTGAACCGGTATTTCCGTCTGAACCGGTATTTCCATCTGGATCGGTATTTCCGTCTGGAGAAGTAGGATCCTCACCACCTCCATTCCCCGAAATCTGAAAATCATTTAGCGAGACATTAAAGAAAACATTATTACTACACTCAACCTTTATTCTACCCAAATTGACTTGAAGGTTTGGCAATAAAACACTTTCAGCTCCGTCATTGGGAGTTGAGGATAACAATACTCTTTCCTGTGAATAATGTTCGCCGCTCAATAAAATAATATCGACATTTTGACAGGAAACAGGCTCTAAATTCGTCCTCGCAACATCCCACTCAACCTCCATAGGCTGACCCGAGTCAAACATGCCACCATTCGGTGCAATTACACTGAATGGGCCAGAAGCAGAATCGACGGTAATGGTCTTGTCATCCTGAGAAATACCGCTCCCTCCTGCCCTCATCGTCATCCTGAATCGCATTGTACGATCTGTGGTCGGCAGAATTTCAGCAAAAGACGATTTTAAATCCCCAGATAATATCGCTTCCATTTTTGGAAAATAACGTGTCGGTGACGATACTGGTTCAAAAGAGCGAAATAATGGGCCACTACCATGATCAGTATTCATTTCTTCCAGAGTTGATGTCCTAACAACACCCGCATCGACCTGTTCCCATATAAAAGTCTGGTTTGCAGCTTGGAAATCCACTTGGGCTGTTAAAGCGAAAGGTGTATTGGCTGGAATGGTGAGATCATCTCCACCAGCATCAGCAAACGGCACCACAAGCCCGGTTGGCTCAAACCTGCCACAAAACTGACCAGCGCCTTCATGCACCATCCAATTCATCTCTTCAATCGATCCAGCATGAAAAAAAGGACTCGCCGAACCTTCATCCCGAATGGCGTTTTGATCTGATCCTCCACAAGAAACCGATGCGTAGGTCATAATGGTGGTGCCTACTCCAATTTCCAGATTGTATCGCCGCTCACCTGTCCAACCACAATTTTGAGCATTCCACGTATGCAAAGCGCCAAGCTGATGCCCCACCTCATGAAGAAATAAATTCACAACGTAAAATTCGAAATAACTGAAAGGAAGAGGGATACAAGAAAATGCCCTGGCTTTACCTTCTCTACAAGGTCGTCCAACAGTAGCTAACCCCCCTCCAGAAAGGCACAACATATGCCCAAGATCATAATTATCAACCCCTATTACATTGTTCAGGTTAGTTTCATTATCATAAATATAGGAGCCATTACCACCGTAGGGGTCTGCGTGACGATTGGTGTATATCAATTTATCGTTGTCGGCTACCAATTCAAGCCTCACAGCAATATCGCGCTCAAGAATTTGGTTTGCTCGATTAACCAAAGAGGCCATATAAGCCATTGTGATCTCTTTTGGAGTACCGTTTTGTCCACTTATCAGGTTTTGAGTAAATTCACCTATTGCAGCAAGCGCGAATCGATAGACGCGGACATGATCACCAAAATGCTTTCTATATTGGCTGTTTTTCATTTGGTGATACTGATCTGATTTAATATCAAGACTTTTAGTGTCTTTCATAAAAATCTGATCGGATGAAATCCCATCATGAGAATTTTTTTCGTAATCATGAGATGAGGATTTAATATCTTCAACAAAATACCCGCGATATTCATTAACTCCTTGAGGAACACCAAAAAAAACACCGGAATCCAATGCCATTGCACCCTTCGGTGTAGACACCAACCCCTGTAGCCCAAGCGGAGTTACGCTAATACGGCCACTGATATTGCCATCATCAGGGCTAAATACCTTATAGCTTCGAATATTGGGAAATTTTTCTGCAAGCTCCGGCGACATGGCCGGTGAATAAAATGCTTCTAGCAAGATATACTCACCCGAGGGTGAGGGGTAATAAAAAGGAAGGCCTTTATCGGTTGAGCCTTGAACAGGCGCGGTTTTAAAGTATGACGTTAACGTTTCTAGGTCAGCAGATAAACTGTGATAATTTATCCCAACCCTTTTTTCATGCCCCGAATGAGCATTCCCATTTTCATGTTTCGCATGAGAATATTTAGACGAATGTTGAGAAGAAACTCCCTCTGTATTTGAGGAAACATGACCGTGACTACGCCACAATTCTTCTGGTTGTATCGCGAAAACAATGCTACTCAAACAACAACTAACGACAACAGCGAATAATCTAAACATAGTAGACATACTCCAAACCAAAACTCTGTCCTAGGTTCTTGAAATGGCATACTAATTGTCCTCCTTGTTAAGGATTACAATTATCATAGAGACAAGTACTGAAAAGAATCGATATGTATGTCAGAGCTATTCACTATAAATACAAATTTTGTGAAGTGGTTCTTAATTGACAACTCAACACCTTGATACAAGCTCAGCAAGCGTAAAGAAATTTCATTAAACACTTCTTATCTTTAATAATCTGCAGCGCTTTCGCAGCATTTAAATTAGTGATCGTTCACTCACCCATATCGATGAAACTCAGCTGGATGCTTAGGCCATTTTGCAAATGTATTCAGCTTGTGTATATTCACACTCCCGTCATTTTGGTAGTAATTCCAAGGATCCCTAATCCACGTTGGTGAGATAACTCCTCGTGGGGATTTTTTAGGATTACCATTAGGGCCAAGAACAATATCATTATTAAATCCACCATATCGGGTATATATGACGGTATCCCCTACCGCTCTTTCACCAGGCACAGCAGGACTGCTCGAACGTCGAATGTGCATTTTTTTTAATTTTTCATCTATACAATAAACCGCCATGAAGGCACTAATAATCTCGCGAGGATAGACAACCAAAAACTTTCCTCTTTGTGTGCCACTGGCATTTTGTTGCGCTAACGCCGCTTTATTAGGAATAAACTTGAAAACCAAATCCAAATCAAATAACACATCCTCCAATTGCCATAAAATTTGGTGTGCATTGTTAACATTGGCACTAACATGCAATTTCCAACCTTCATCTGGCATGACGGCGTCATCAGGCATCACCCAATTCCAATTCGTTTTTAATACTTTATTTCTATGCGATTTTCTTGCGAAAATAAATTCAGACATATTATTTCACCACATTTTCTACTAGGCGCATATAGAAGTGAGCGCCTAGAAAAATACCACAAAAAATAGTTCATACCTTTAATAATTAAAGCGCCTGACCTTTTTCTAAACAGAAGCCTACTTTCATATTTTTCGTATTTTTGTTCGTTTTGTCTGCATGAGTTAGATCCGACTCCACTTTTGCAAAACTCAAAGACATACTCTCTGAAGGTGCACTGCCATTTGCCGCATCAATAGACCACGAAGAAATCATGCAATTGTCCAGCTTAAATACTGCAAATTTCTCAACACTTTTTGCGCCGGTTTGCACGATATGTATTTCTACTGGCACACCTGCATCACCCGCCAACGAATCTTTATACAAACCCGCAGATGCAGCACACATTTTTTTCGAAATAGACATCTCGCTCAGCATAGGCAAAGAAGCCTCACGATTAGACATTGCACCGACATCCATGGATACCGCACGCCCATGACCCTTGCTTATGCCATCCAGCTCAATCCAGTTTTCATAACCCTTCGCAGTCACGCCACCTTTAACCGCCAATTTGTTGTAGTTCATGTAAATAGCCATGTACATCACCTCTATATGCAATTCGTATAAAAAACAACCAAACATAAACGTCGTTGTTTGTTGTCATGCTGAAAACCTGTATCAAGCATTTCAATTTATTAATACTGATTGCAGACGAGAATAGTTGCATTGATTTTACTTTTTTTGCAAAAAGACCAAAGCGACTGAACGATGGCTAGGCAGCAAGACTTGGTTAACCAGAATGGTAGAGACGGGAGCCAAAGGTTTTAGTGAAATCCAGTGGCTCCATTTTGCAGCTTCCAAAGCTGGGCGTATTGGCCATTTAATTCCAATAATTGATCATGAGAGCCTTCCTCAATAATTTCCCCTTTATCCATTACGATAATACGATCACACAAACGCATGGAATTCAGACGGTGGGCGATCATGATGGCGGTACGCCCTTCCAATATTTTAGGCAGTTGCCTGATAATCGCCGCTTCTGATTCATAGTCCAAGGCAGAAGTCGCTTCATCGAAAATCAATACCGAGGGATTGACCAACAATGCCCGAGCAATGGCAATTCGCTGACGCTGCCCACCGGACAATGCACCACCCCGCTCTCCCACTTGAGCATCGTACCCACCTGGTAATTCGGAGATAAAATCATGTGCGCCGGCTAAGCGCGCAACGTGTTCGATTTTTTCCTGACTGGTTTGGGTTGCCCCCAACGCGATATTCTCGCGAACCGACCCATTAAAAAGAAAACTTTCTTGTAACACGACTCCCAACTGACGTCGCAACATGGCCGGGTCGGCAAGCGCAAGATCCACCCCATCCACCAGCACTTGACCACTTTGCGGTACATAAAGGCGTTGAATTAATTTCGTGATGGTACTTTTTCCTGAGCCACTCATCCCGGTAATACCAATTTTTTCACCGGCCTTTATGCGAAGGTCAAGGCGTCGTAATACTTCATTGCCCGTATCTGTATAACGAAAAGTCACTTTTCTTAGCTCCACTTCACCGTCGAGCTTTTCCAATGACGACCGGCCCGCACTGGCAATGGCCTCGGTGGGTTCATTGAGAATATCGCCGAGCCTGTTAATTGACACCCCGGTATGCTGAAAATCTTGCCAAACTTGAGCCAGCCGCAAAATCGGCATGGTGACATGGCCAGCCAACATATTGAACGCAACAAGCTGGCCAATGGATAAATCCCCAGACATCACTAAACGCACACCGAACCAAAGTAACAGTGCGCTCAATAATTTTTGCACCAAGCCAATCACTCCACCGGCCCAGTTGCCCAACATGTTGGTGCGAAAAGACGCTTTTAAATAACTGGCCAATTGCGCTTCCCAATCACGCTTGAAACGTTCACCCACCGCCAACGATTTTAACGTTTCAATACCGGTTACAGTCTCGGTTAGAAAAGCGGTGTTATCCGCCCCGCGTTCAAATTCCCGAGTCACCCGAGCACGTAAAAAAGGCGCGATGAATGTCCAAACCAATAAATAAATAATCAATGAGGCCAGCACCAGCCAAGTCAGTTGAGGGGCATAACTGAACATCACGATAATAAACACCCCAATAAAAGCCAAATCCAACACCATCATTAGGGCAGAGCCGGTCAGAAAATTTCTGATACTGTCCAACTCCCTTACCCGCGCAATAATTTCACCGGTTTGGCGCGCTCCAAAGTACTTTAGCGGTAAATGCACAAGGTGCCTGAATAAGCGCGCAGACAATTCCGAGTTCACGCAGCTGGCCAAATGAGTAAAAATAATCCCACGAAAATACGCCATTAATGGGTCGAAAACCGCTAAAGCAATCAGCCCTATGGCCAATACATCCAAACTTTGCAAACCCCGACTGACCAACACTTTATCAATCACATTCTGAAACAGCATTGGTGTCACTAAGGCGAAAAGCTGAATCAATAACGAGGCCACAATAACGCCTCGAAAGCGATCGACATGCTTGAGAATAGAAGGAAGAAACCAGCGAAAACCAAAACGATGTTGAGAGGGAGTTTCAGACGTTTTTCGTGATAACAAAATAACCCGAGGAGCCAAACGGCGCTTTAATGACGACAGGGTTACCGACTCACGAATTTTAGTGAGTGGGTCGGTCAGTGTGATTATCTTCGCTTCCTCACCTTCGAATACCCGATACTGCTGATGCAATTGATCATACACCAACGCAGGAGGGGACAATCGATTTAACCTGTCAATTCGCAATGTTGAGGCCTTTGCTCGAAGCCCAATACGGCCTGCCACTTGAAGAATATCCAGCTCCTCAAAACGACCGTCGGTTTTCCCATGCACATGCCAACTCTGCAGGGCATCGCATGGCTGATCGAGAATAGCAGCAGCCAACATCAAGGCTTGCAAGCCACTGTCTGACTGCGGGTCAACACGGTTGCACGCTTCACTGGTCCACGAAGTTTGCATTAACGATTCGGCTTCAGTGCTCACTTATCTCTCCCTCAACGCTTCAGATTGATATTCCTGCAGAGGGCTTAAAAGATAATCAATTACCCGTCGATTACCGGTTTTAATTTCTGCCGTAATCAACATCCCAGCAGACAATTCAGCCGTTTCGCCTTCCGTCATAAATTCAAGAGTATCGAGGCTGACCCGTGCCGGATAAATCAGCCCTAATTGTTCATCTTCGATGGAATCTCGGGATACGTGCAGCACTTCACCGCGTACCGTGCCGTATTTTGTGTAAGGAAAACTTTCCACTTTCACTTCCACTTTTTGTCCGGCACGAATAAAACCTACATCCTTATTCAGAATATTGACTTCGGCTTCAAGATTACGAGTATCAGGCACAATCATCATTAACGCCGTACCCGGTGAGACCACTGCACCAATCGTATGAACTTCCAGTTGTTGCACAACGCCATCCACAGGGGCTAATACGGTTTGCAGCTTGGCTGTTTCTTCGGCCTTCACCAATTCTTGACGTAAGTCGACCCACCGAGCACGATTCTCTTCAAGGCGGTTGAGGGTATTTTGCCGCCACTGTGCTGCTTGTTTTTGTAAGTCCGCTTTTAATGTTGCTTCTTGCTGAATTAATACATCGAGTCGCGCTTTTTGCTCCGTCAAATTCTGCTTATGTTCCAACACTTCCTGCTTACTACGAAGTAACTCTACTTTCGAAAAATTGCCTTTTTGGGCCAACGGCACTATGGATTCGTAACGCGCTTCCACCGTGGCTAATAGCACATGAGTTTGCTCAATCAACGTCTTTGATGTCGCCTGCTCCGTGGCATTTTGATCCAGTTGGGATTTCAGTGCTTCTCTAGACGTCACGAACGCCAACCACTCGCCTTGCAGATATGCTTTGGCTTGCTGCACCAATTCCTCATCAACCCCGTTGGGCACCATAAAGCTGGCCATAGGGTCGGATTGAAGAAGCGCCTCAAGCCGCGCCACACTCAGTGCCGTCACATCAGACTGCCACTGTAATCGTTTGGTGTCCGCTTCCGCCGACGTTGGGTTCAACTCAATTAACACATCACCGGCACGAACCGTTTGCCCATTCCATGCCGCAATTTTGGTAACGACACCGGCCTCAGCCGCCTGAACGGTTTTAGAATAATGGCCCACCACAATTCGCCCCGGCGCAGAAGAAATCACGTCCAGTTTTCCGTAAATCGACCACAACAAAGCGCCACAACACAGGAGCATAATGGCCACTCCCAAAAAGCGCCCAACCCGAGACGGCGGTCGCTCAAGAACCTCTAAATACGCTGGTAAAAACTCTAATTCAAGATGATTACGCGTGGGCCCTCGAACCTCGTTTAACTGCCTTTGAAGTGCTTGTTTAAACACTCGAAAATGCTTTATTACACCGTTTAAAAACATATTAAGAACTCACCGTATCCACTTTAAAAGACACACCTTCGAAAGTTACCTCACCTTGGGTAAACGCCGTACGATCTCTTTGTTGTTGTGTTTGTGTTTGTGTTTGTGTTTGTCTTTGTGGTGATTGTTGCTGTTGACGTATTTGTGAAAAATCGTGGTCATGCTGCTGCATACCTAATTCGCCTTTTTGCAAAGACCAAAGACGTGAATAGGCGCCTTTTTTTGCCAAGAGTGTGTCGTGATTGCCCGATTCGACAATCTTGCCGTTCTCCAGAACAAATATACGGTCACAATTGCGAACCGTAGAGAGTCGATGCGCCACCATAATGACCGTCCTTCCCCGGCGGATGGTTTCTAAGCCTTGCTGAACAATGGCTTGCGAGTGATCATCTAAAGCGCTCGTTGCTTCGTCCAAAATCAGAATGGACGGGTTACTCATTAAAGCTCGCGCGATGGCAATACGCTGCCGTTGGCCACCAGAAAGAGAAGCGCCGCCTTCAGCCAGTACGGTATCGTAGCCATCACTCAATTCGAGAATAAAGTCGTGCGCTCCCGCCATTTTGGCAGATTCGATGACCTCCCCAAGCGGCGCGGCTGGGTCTGCAATAGCAATGTTTTCTCGCACCGAGCGATTGAACAGATAGTTTTCCTGCAACACCACGCTCATTTGTTCACGCAAAGACACCGCATCCACCGTTGCGATATCGACACCATCAACACAGACCTGCCCCTCTGAAGGCAAATACAATTTCTGAATTAATTTTGTGATGGTACTTTTACCCGAACCCGATGGCCCAACAAACGCCACCATGGCACCGGCAGGAATATCAAGATTGAAATTGTTAAAAACAGGGGACAGATTCGGTGCGTAACTGAATGTGACGTTATTAAACGTAATTCGCCCTTGTATATTATTTGAAAGTGCCGGCTGTTTTTCCGAGCGCTCGGCAGGCGTATCCAACACATCCCCCAAACGGTCGATGGAAACCCTGGCCTGCACATAATTACGCCACAATTCCGCCAAACGTGTGATCGGCTGGCTCACGTGATCAGCCATCATTTTGAACGCAATTAATTGACCAATCGATAACTCAAGATCAATCACCATCCGCGCTCCAAACCATAACACCAGAACCGTCGTTATTTTTTGAATGGCCGTAACAAGATTCCCAGAAAGCTGCATTAAGCGCTGCACTAAGAAATTGGAGTGCACGAAATTCTGGGTTTGTTTTTCCCAGCGGCGAGTGAGTTGTGGCTCCAACGACAGCGCTTTAACGGTTTCTACCCCACTTAGGGTTTCCGTTAAAAAGGCGTTATTGATTGCACCATCTCGATACATCGCCTGAATACGTGTTTCCAACGGCGCTGTAATCAAAAAAGACAATAAGAAATAACACGGAATGGATGCTGCGACAATCAAGGTTAAAAACGGAGAGTAAAAATACATCACAGCAAAAAAGATGAACGTAAACGATAAATCAATAATTAATGTATTCGCCGCGCCGGTGAGAAATTCTCGTATAGAATCAAGTTCGCGCAAGCGCATTACCGTCAGCCCTACACTGCGGTTTTTAAAATAGGCAATCGGCAATTCCATCATGTGGCTGAAAAGTTTTCCGCCTAAGCGTGCATCCACCCGAGTGGCCGTCTGGGTGGCAACGTATTGCCGAAGGCATTTCAGCAGCACCTCCAATACAGCCACAATCACCAGTACCGTTACCAGCACATCCAATGTCGACATAGATTGATGAACAATCACCTTGTCCATCACCACTTGAAAAAATAAGGGTGTTAATAGCGCCAGCATCTCAATAAAAGCGGAGGCGGCAAGCATTTCATAGGCAAAATGGCGATAACGTAAAAATTCCGGAATAAACCAGGTAACATCAAAAGGCTTCACTTTTTCTTTCGCCGCAGAACGGCCCTTAAAAAAGACAACACTGCCACTCCAGATGTCCGCCAGCTTATCGTGAGTCAATATATGAGGGGCTTTTTCTCCTGGGCGTTGCACCAATGCCTGTTCTTCGCTCAGCTTTGCCAATACCGCCCAATCTCCCTTTTTGGTGCGAAACACCATAGGCAACTGACGATGGTCTAGTTCCACCAGAGCTTTTTGACGAAACGCCACTTTAAGGCCTAGATCACAAGCAAGTTCCTTAGCCATTTTTTTATCTGCCTTATCACACGGCTTGATCTGCTTGCTTATCATTGACGAGGCCCGTTTTTCTGCCTGCTCAAAATCCACGTCCAAACGATGAATCATCGCCACAACGAGAATACTGCCTAATAAAGAAGCAACGCTTGTTTTTTCGTAGGGAAAGTCATTTCCACTATTGTTATTTCCACTACTGTCATTCCCACTATTTTGATTGGGAGGGCTTGTCTGATCGGAAGGGTTGATCTGACCAGAAGAATTGGTCTGATCGGGACGGTTTAATCTGACGACGGATTTCATTGACTGCTCTTCAATTGAAAAATTACACTTCAATCGTATAAACAGAATTCGCTGAAAACCCCGCCATTTAAATTATGAATTTTTGGTGACAGCACGTACCATTAATCAAAAAAACAGGCCCCAAAGCGGACGCCAGAGAGCCTGTGATAAAATCAGAAAAGGGATACTGTTATTCGTGCGCTTTTTCCATCAGTAAGTCGCATAAGGGGTTTCACTGCCTCGTTTGTAATGCACACCACTATAAAAGTCCGACAGAGCAGGGTTAGCGCCATCACTTTGCTTATTATCAGCTTTACTGCTTTCCGAATATGGCTCCGAACCTTGCCACAATTCATGAATGCGTTGTTGCACACTCTTACCTTCACCGGTACTCGCATTAATATCAAAGCGCTGATGACCCGCCATATGGCTCACCAGTAAGTCGATATCGGATAACACCAGCTTTTGCTCATTCACGATAATTTCTTCGACTTTTTTATCTGCGGTTTCTGAAGCGTAATCTTCGATAATAATTTGGGCATCTTCACCGCTGGTATTGTTCACACTGATGTGTAAATCGTCTGTTTCATGATTCAGCTCAAACCAAAAATTAGAAGGGCTATCCGTTTGAGAAAAGTGGGTATCGATAGAGAGAATATCGTAACCGTCGCTTTCCACAATAAAGACCGTCTCTCCCGCGCTCAAAGTAACAAGGTAATCCTCATGGCCAACACCCCCATAAAGCTGAGCCGCAGTTGAACCCGCTGTGTTGGTATTGCTGATCAGAATATCGTTACCAAAACCACCCTTTAAAACAGAAATACGATTGCCAAAGGTTAAGGTGTCATCGAATGCGGTTCCCATCACTTCTTCAATACCCGTAAACCGGAATTGGCCATGTTCATCCTGGTAGATTTCAAAGTCGGAAAACGTCATTGAGTTAAAATCAGCCACCACTGAGTCATCCATATCTTCCATGGAGAAAATATCGTAGCCCGCTCCACCATCGTAACTGTCTGCGCCTGTGGATACATAAAGCACATCGTCACCACCTCCTGCAGATATTGTATCGTTGCCAGCTCCCCCATTTAAGAAGTCTCTGCCAGCATCTCCGTTCAATATATCGTTCCCTCCCATGCCATACAGGTTATTAATATCATCAACATCATCACCATAACCGGAATTCAGCTCATCATCAGTATCACTGCCCACGATTTTGTCTGAACCCTGGCCACCGTCTAATACACCACGGCCCCTTATGTCATCGTCGCCCTCACCACCAAACAACCTGTTTTGATCGTCACTATAATCAAACAAGAAGTCATCTCCTTGCTCACCTATCATCTGATCAAGGCCGTCTCCACCATAAAGTCTATCGTTACCCTCACCACCATAGACATTGTCTCTACCATCACCTGCATAAATGAGGTCATCTCCGGTACCGCCATGAAACTCGTGTACGACTTCAGCTTCTTGGCCTAAAATATCTTCAATCGTATCGTGGCCTTCCAAAGCATCAAACCTTCTAAGATCACTTGAAATATGTTCAAAACTCTCTTTCTGAAGAAATATCGTGTCGTCTGCACGTGTTACTTCTCCACGAGTCGCACGCTTGTATACGTCACGAATATCCCAACGTATTTGTTCATAATGTAAATGAATACTTTGATTTAATTCACTATAAAAATAGTTGGTCAAAATTATAGTCAGAGGCGACTCTCCATTATTATCTTCCGCAGCCTGAATAATTAAATGATCACCATCCTGCACGAAAATAACATCTGGTTCGGTGAAATCAAAAGGTAAAATCAATGTGTTAAATTCAAATTCATCAGAGAAAGCATCAATCACTTTGACACCACTAGCATTGGACAAATCAATGACATCAAAGCCCATGCCGGTAATAACCATATCGTTTCCTTTACCGATGTAAAACGTATCTTCACCTGCCCCCCCCATAAAACTATTATCGCCGGCATCATCATACAAGATATCATTACCTTCACCGCCATCTATGATATCTCCACCCTTAGCCTCACCCTCACTATCTAAATAAGACACGGCATGGATGACATCATTGCCCTCTCCAGCAAATATCCACGTCGTTTCCATTGAAGCTTCAAGTATATCATCTACATGCTGTTCACCATCTCCTATTAATACTCCATTACCAATATAGGGTTCACCATCATCATCAATAGCCAATTCCCATATCACACCGTCAACATCTATGAGTGATATATGCTGATAGGCCTCTTCTTTTAAAAAGTCTTTGAGCGTCACCTTTGCAACATCTTCATCGGGGCCATAATAAAGTATCGCGTTATTACCATCACGACGAATCTTAATATCTTTTCGCTTAATGTTAAAAATTACATAGTCATCAGCATATTCATATATAGAATTCTCTTCATCATCTAAGATTGGTTGCCCATCTTCATCCGTTATTAGAGTTCCCGGATCAAAATTATCAATCATCGTTCTTGCAGAGTACTGCCCTAAAAGAATAGCTGGTGATTCTGAAGAATCAGGTAGGTCAGGAGTGCCTTCTAAATTGACATTAATGATGTAAGTATCGCTACCTTTACCACCAATGACATTATTTTTACCTTGCCCGGTAACAATAATGTCATCATCATCTCCACCCATTGTCTCGTGATCAAGGTTACTACCTGCAGATAACAGCTCGATATGCTTACCTGAAACAGCAATATGCGTTGATGTAGAGCTCTCAGTAAACCCTGTGCGCACTACCCGACCTTCTGCCACATCCACCTGTATTTTAAGGTCAACCGTGGAAAACTCTTTGTCGATCAATTGATCCATGACAGGCTGATAATAAGCATAAAAGCCTCCATCAAACTCATTCTTTGAAGCCAAATCTGAAACAAACTTTGGCGATAACATAAAGCCATCTTTGGATAAAAAAGAATAATTGATATCGTTGCGCTTAAAGTCAGCAGAATACACATTTTTCAGCACTAACACCAACTCATTCGGAGTGCCACCAGCTAGCACTATATGCATATCGAAATTGCCACTCGAATTTTCTTCCAAACTGGGTTCGCCAATCTCTTCTAATAAATAATCCAAATTGACACTGTTTTGATCTGTAACAGATATCTCTTCGGAAATTTCAATCACTTTAGTATTAAGAGGTAAGGAGATAAAATCATCGCTTGACGGATTACGAATAAAATAAGTGTCGTTACCCATTCCCCCGTTAGCTTTATCCCCCGCATACAAATTAATATTATCATCACCTGCTTTACCATAAAGGCTATCGCCGCCGCCGCGACCATCGAGATAATTGGCCAGATTATTTCCTTCAATATAATCTTTTCCTGCCTCAGCTCCCATCACATTTTCGAAACCCAGCGCAATAAACATTTGATCTTCTGAGAGAGTAAAATGTGCTCGTGTATAAATACTATCATCGCCAAGGTCTGTGATATTCAGCCTATGGTCATTCAAGCGAATAATATTTCCACCGCTGCGTACCGTCTCAAATGTAAGTGTGTCGATGCCTTTGCCCGCATCGAAAATACTCGGCCGTGTGAATGAATTCCCGGAATGCATATTGATGCCTTGTGTATCAGGGTGAATTCCTTCCGTTTCCAATAACGCTCGCGCTTCAGTAAAAGTAAGCCCTTGCGCCAAAGCGTCGATCAATGCATTGGCAAAGACTGTACCGCCGAGATCTTGCACTCGAGCCGCCTCATTTTCATAGATGCTAAAGACATCATCTCGATAACCAGAAATAAGACGCTTGCCCAACCATTCGCCATATACAATAAACTGTGAAATATAGTTAGGGTTGGCGACAACAGAGTCTCGACCTTCACCTGTATTGTATAAGAAAAAATCTTTATCAGGATCGAAGTCTTTCCGTTTAATTTCTTTCCAAGTCACACTACTGCGATCTCCCAAGACTTCATATTGCACTCTGCTCAATTGAATACTGTTTAGAAATGACTCGTCGTCGATAAAGCGAAAACCTTCATCAAAGTTTCCATCTTCGTCTTCAAAAATAGCATCAAAACCATTTTCTTTATCCTTAAAATCAGGTAACTGTTCAATTTCTTTTTTATCATTATCATAGAAGTAGTCATCATGCGCAGATTCAATTGTTAGATCAACGATATACAAGCCATTGTCCACATCGTCCCAAGTATGTACTGAACGATTCATTCCTGGATAATTCTCACGAAGGTAATCATGAGCCCTATCTATTTGGCGATTAAGCTCAGCGCCCTCTTTTAGCTTATCTGATTTAACACCCTCATCTTTCAATTCCTGCGTGGTAATAAGATCGAAATCTGTCCCTTCTACTGCTAAGTCATATACCCTACCTTCAATTTTTTTATACTGTTTTAAGTCAAGATCCACGGCTTTATTGTGTGAATAAACCACGCCTCCTAAGCGCGCATTCTCCTCGCCATTTTGATCAAACATCATCCTCATTGAAGAGACTAACCATTGATCTTTCATCGTCTTATATACTTTATTTTTCGTCTGGGGAGTATAGATTTCGTCA
Source organism: Marinibactrum halimedae (assembly GCF_021234875.1). GTDB lineage: Bacteria > Pseudomonadota > Gammaproteobacteria > Pseudomonadales > Cellvibrionaceae > Marinibactrum > Marinibactrum halimedae. The sequence goes on from NZ_JAJQVM010000010.1 coordinate 15,315, forward strand.
ATCAAGCGTTGCTTTAGCCTATCCGAGGGCCCAAGTCCCATTGCGGAAAAAAAACCGAGGTTCCATTTCTCGGCTTTGGATAATTCCAAAAGCTTACTCATATCCTGAACCGCTCGAACACCCGCGTATATAGAACCCGCTAAAAAAAGACCAAAACCAACAATCGCACCTATTCCCGTAGCTGCTCCAACTAAAAAACCAGACATTAACGCTAACCCTGTAGCAATTCCTGTAGCGGCGCCAATACTTGATAAAGCCACATTAACGCGCAAATCTTTTTTCTGATCACTCGTTAAATTCTCTTGCTCCAACAATTTTCGGGATGTTATCGCTCCATAGATATCAAATGCGGAACCCAGCAAACTCAACATCCCACCGACACGCACAGAAGTGCTCGAAGAACGTGCGATAGCAACGGCCGAGTTTTTAACTCCACTAACAGAATTCCAAGTTTTTGAAACAAATTTAGTAAGGCCATAGGAAAGAGCGGGTTGAGCAAATTCAAACCCCAAACCAGCACCCAGAACAATGGTACCTTTTTTCTCCTCACTAGAAATATAATCGCCAGATTTTTTCCTTCGAAAAAAATTACTTAATGCGATTACAGACTGCATCGTTCCTAAACGATAAGAAAAACGGTCGAGTGTATTAGCTATCGCATTAGCCCCTATTAACTTTGTTTTAACATCAGGCCCTAGATATAAATTGTTTTTCAGTTTATTTGAAAGTTCAGGTGAGATCTCACCATTCACGTTGACATGTTCATTCACTAAATTGAGTAAACGAACAATTTCTCTGCTATCGGTGTGGGTAACAACACTGTTTAGATTACCAGAACTGATGGACAGTCGCTTCTTGAGTAGTTTTAACACCTCCGGCGTATTTTGTGCTTTGCCCTCACCAGAGTTCGATTCATTTTTTTGAGATCTCAACACATAGTCTGCAAGAATATCAGAGTGAAATATAATCCTTCTCTGTTGTTCAGGATCAGAAAGACTCATGCCAGGATGAATACGTTCACCTCCAACCATAGCCCCCATATCATATAATTGCCCTAATGATATATCAATGCCATCAATGGTTACACTATTGCTATTGTCATCTCCGAACAGTAGCCTACGATCAGTTTTTAATTCTTTAAGAAGCTTTAGACTATCTTCATCAACAGATGAAGCTTTTAAGTCGTTGACATGAAAAAACAAATCATTACCAAGGTCCTTATGATAATCTTTTAAATATTTTTTAACTTCTCCTATTAAAACCAAAGAGTCATTACTTTTTATTTTTGCGAACTGACCATCTTTATCAAACCATTGATAATCCACAAAGACATATTGAGCTTTTCCTGTATCCGATTGTGTAAAACTCAAAGAAAATACCTTATCCTTAATAAACAGTTGACTATAATAATTTTCAGACGCACTGAAAACGCTTAAAGAAGCATCTAACTCATCAAACTTAACTTTATCAGAATTCTTATGCAAAAACTCTAGATCAACCGCCAATTTATTAAGAATACGCTTATACTCTGCATAGGTAATCCTATCACGATTCGAAACGAACCCATAAAATTCACCATCAATCTTCAACCTTTCTATATCGTCATAACTTTCCTGCTTCAGTTTTCCTGTCTGAATCAATGCTTGTGCGAGCAAATCATACGTTAGAAGAGCAGCTCGCCCCTCTATCTCGACTTGACTAAGAGTAGGACTATCGCTCGTTTCCCCTCTTAAGACCTTTTTTATACTCTCAATATCGATATATCCATTTTTACCTTCATATTTTTTATTACTATAAAGTCGAGCCCGCTCAATTGACGACAATGACTCCGGATCTAGACCACTTTCTGATAACCTCTCAATAATTTCTCTGTCACTAACCAACGAGTTCGATTTTGTTTTTATAAATTCTTCACTACTTACTGGAGCAAGGGTTTCCAACTTTCTTCTTTGATACGGATCCAAATCATTAGATTCGAGTAATAGAAAAACACCATCTTTACCATTTTTAATATGATTCTTTAAGTCTTCATTAGGAACTTTATTCAAAAGAGGAAGAACCATATCATCTGGAACACGCACAAGCTGATCTTGATCATTTGAATATACTATTAGACCATTATAAAAATAAATATTGTTAGACAAACCATTGCCACCACTTACTGCCTGTAAAAACTCAGCATTATTTAAATTACTACCATCATACTCACGTACGAAGACGTCAACCCAATAATAAACATGGTAATTTGTATCACCCTCACTTATACCTTCATTACGCATAAAAGGTTTCAATGAACTCTCAAGATTTTCTTCAAAACCCGGAAAACCATAACTTTCTACAAATATTTTTTTAGCCACTTTAGAAATTTCTCTAATGGAAGCTCCATCAACACCATCTCCACCCAACACACGTTTAAGTTGTAAACTTATTGACTCCCAGACAGCCTCTCGACGCTTACGATCGGAACTTCGTATCAAACTTTTTATATCTTCACCGACCAACACAATCTTTTCTTTACTACCTAAATCAGAAAATAGAGCCTGCACATCATTACCCTGCTGCTTTTCCGCAGAGTTAAATAAGTATCCAGAAGTTTTACTGCTATCATAACTGGCACCAACTCCATCCTCATTATAATTAATACTTATGCTCGCCAACTTCTGAGTCAACGTGGTAGAGGCTTCACTCTTTGCTTTGTATATCAAGGCACGCTGAAAATTCGAACTTCGACTTCGTGAGCGAGAGGCCGAAAAACCATTTATCTTCGTTTTTTTAGCTAAAATTTCCTGCTTAATTAATTGTTTTAAATCGGCACTCCCTTCCTTCATATTTTCATTAATAGAAGCGATAGCAGACTCACTTAAAGAGACATCAATATTCACAGATGTGCCACGATTATTTCCATGTTTACTCCAGCTCGCATCATCTGTAATTAAATCTCTCAAATCGTTAAAATTTTTATTCCCCTCATACTCACTAAAGATCGATTCAACAGCCTTCAACTTATCCAAAAAAAGCTTTCTCTCATTGACTTTAGAATCCGTAAAACCACTTATGCCCTGCATTTCTTTATACAGAACCAGCGCCTTTTCCTTATCCGGGTCACTTAGTACACCAGCATTAATTGCATCTTCCATTTCATTCAGCTTACTTCTAATTTTTTTTAAATTCTCCGCAGTTGTAAAGCTCACCAACGACATTAAATCATTCTTTAAATCCTTCTTTGACTCCTCATCCAAAGGGCTGGCATCAACAAACAGCTCTTGAACAGCATCTATATAAAACAAACGCTTATCTCTCGCACTTGAAACTGACCATGTAATGGAGGTGATTTCCCCTTTACTGTCTCTTACAATTTTGTAGAGATTATTCGTGGATAACAAATTTCTTCGGTTGAGCTTCTCAGATTCCTGAGAATTATAAGCAAACCTTTTTGCCCTTAAATACGCCGCATATTTTACAGGATACCAAGGATAACCCACATTAACAGACTGCTTACGATACACCGTTTCTCCTCCATCTGGTGTCGCTTCTTTATCCTCTCTTAAATGCTCCCCAAAAAACTGATAACCCGTACGAAAACGCGTATTAAATTGGCCGCCCTTAAAGTAAAGGTTTGCGGTAGTTTTCCCATCACTTCCATCAAAAAACCCTACTGAAAAATCTTTTGAATTGCTTAAAGAGGCATCGTTTGGATTAAAACTCTGTTCAGACTCGCTACCAAACTCTCTTCCCAATTCACCACCTATACCGGGAATAAACAAATAAGATGACCCTCCCACGACTCGGGTAGGCGTTCCATCATCATTAACTTTGACATCAACATGACCTAAATATGGCAGCAGTGCGGCTTCAAAAGATACGTCCACTGTAACTTTATGTATATCTTTATGATTAGAAGATATAGAGCCATTATTTGCTTGAGCCAGCAACTGTACAGGATCAATATTTTTGTTAAAGAGCTGATCAAAAAACGTATTATCAGATGCTAAATCGAGGCTACTACCACTGATTGTGAGATCAAGGCCATCTCTTCGCCCGTCTTTTTTAGCAACATCGATATTAGCATCGAACTCGGGAAAGACCTTAACTCGCTTGTCACCGCTGAATGCTTTCGATTGAGCTAAGCGCCATGCATCCGTATATGTATCCACTCCCAACTCAATCACTCTTGAACTGGTTCTTCCAACATTAAGGCTTACCGTACCGTCAGGGTTTTTCTTAAACCCCATGGAATATTGATATGACTGACCTACAGAACCAGAAACAGTACCACCAATAAAAGGTTCACCGGGATTCACAAAAGTTGTACCGTAATTGGTTGCCAGCTCTCCTCCATGGAACCATCCAGACGATATCTGTAAAGTTTCTCCTGGTCTCAAACCATTAATTTTTGCCTTTAAATCACTGGCATTAAATATATTGAGCTTATTAAACTGTCTATTAATTTTATGAAATGGATTCTGCATCGAGTTTTGAAAATAATCAAATACGCGAATCGTTTTACCCATTACCGAAAGCTGATTCCCTCCGGTAAGCCGAGATTGATGAACTGCACTACGTTGTCTTTTATTTAAATATGATTCAATTTTTCGTACATCTTTTCCTGCAAGGCTAATATCAGCACCCCCACTATTTTTATCCAAATCCAAAAAAACAGCGTGGATGTTTGCCGAAGACACAATATCAGTCGCCACTTGTGCAAATAAAGCACTAAACTTACCCAATAAAGCTGGTGCCGTTGAGACTCCAGCCTTAGACAGAATATTCAGTTTTTCTGCGATTGCTGAATCTTTACCATATAATCTCTCGGCAAATTTAATATACAATGGCAACTTGTCATATTTGGGATTATTTTCAGCAAAATTTTCCGAGATTTTTTGTAGCTTAGGATCCCCCCAACCATCAGACGAAATTTGCAACTCCGTTGTAAGTTTATCCAAACTGAGAATTAAGGCGCTTTGAATATCTCTCGTATTTTCATCAAATAAACTAAACGTGTTTACACTGCTGTATTCATAATTTTTATACTTTTCTAGCCTTCCTAAAGAATTCAATAGTTGCTCATTCGCTGCGAAAAATTCACCCCTTGCACTCTGCTCTAGATTCCAATAATTACTTAAGACTAAATCCCCTCCGCTTAAAATGCCTGCACTTATATGAGTTCTCAGATACTTAAAGGGTGTTGATAAGTACTTGAATGGGTTTGAAAAACCCGTAAAGACACCATTGTGCTTAACACCACTGACTTGCGCTTTGGTTTTAATTTCAAGGTGCTCCCAATACTGTTTTAGCTGCTCAAAGTCTTCATCAAAGGTTGATCTCGGGGTTTTTTTAATGGAATCGAACCATGGCCAAACACTCCATAGTGATAAATTCGCAGGGTCTTGCGGCGCAATAACCTTGCCTTGTTGATTCAACCCTGCAATTTTACCTTCATTGTCAACCAGTAACTTTTCTAACCGAGTATTCCCTGTATCCAATTTTACCCATTCGCTTTCACGCGTTTTCTTTGAAAATAATACACCACGACTATCCAATAGCCATCGCACCTTATTTTCATCGTGAATAAGGCTTTTTATTCCATGGTTGGTAGGAATATCTGCAGGAAGATTCACTATAGCTGGCGTCACTACTTCACGCCATTGACCCTCCGCCAAAGCCATCTGTTTAATACCACTGCCGGTTTCGACCTCAGCAATAAAACTATATTGCTTACTGATGTAAATTTTTTTAATGATTCCGGGCCATTGTTGGGTTGTCCAATCCATGTATTTATGACGATCTTCAATTTCATCATCGATAATATCGTCTACTCGTGTCCCGTCAATAAGTCCAAAATAAACATTCTCATCAATGTCAACAATCAGCTGCTCTCCGGACGGCAATTCGGCGGATAATCTTACTTCGATTTCTTCGTCACCTATCATTAACGAAGATCCTTCCGTGTACGGAACTTTCCATTGATCTAATGCGTCTGAAGAACCGTAAAAGTAGCTATTCCAACTATCACCAGACTTAATATGTCGAAGCTGATTATCTTCATCAATGTAATGAATCGTTCTATCCTTACTAATCGAAAAATCCACTACTCGTCCCAAAGTGGTAATGGCTTCCCCCCACCAACTACTCATATCCGGCGTAAGTTTATCGGTTTTACGCACATTACCATTGCTGTCTAAGGCAACAATGACATTATCCCCCATCAAACCGTAGAGTTCGCCATCCGCTCCAGCCCTAATGGCTCGAAGATCACGTGACCCCAAATCTACCCAGTCATCATCGATGGCGCTCCAACGATATAAATGACCAGCGGTAAAAGTGTAAGCCGTATCTTCATCTGTAAAATAAACACCGGCGTTTTCGTGAAAAGCTGCTGACGTTGCAGAGGGTCCCATGAGGGAAAGCCGAGGGGTAAACTGACCACTTGCAGGATTATAGTGAGTGAATATTGCATCCTCTTCTCCCACTTCAATTAAGCTCACATGCCCTTCGTGAGTTAGACTGACAGCGGTAAAAAAGCCTTCACTTTCAATCACGCTAGCGTTGATGTTCAGATCAATACCTGAATGTGTAGGTAAATCAATTCGCAACAGCTTTCCACTGCCGGTAGTTGCCCAAATTGCATCGTCCGATACAGCAATATCCATTAATGTGTAATCACCCAAGGCTTGATCAAACACTTTTAGAGAACCTTGTATTTCTCCTGTAAAGTGAATATCCCCTCCATTAGACGATAATGCATAGGTCACACCATTTGAATGGCCTGCAGCAATAATGTGTCCATCAGGAATAGAAAAATCGACTTCACTGCGCGCCCCGTCATCATCTGATATCAATACAACTTTATCGTTATCGAGTAAAGCCACAGCCCCCATACTGCTATATTCAAGATTACGAATACCAATTCCCGGTTGTTTTTGCCAGACATTATTTTCATCACGCTTATAGAGTTTACCATCTTGATGTTTGATCACCTCTCCACTGGCGAGACGAATGATACCTAGCCGCTCATCGAGACTCGCTTGATCAAAGTGCGATAATGCGGTCGTATTAATTAACGCTTCCGCACCATTTATACCCTCATCTTCTTTATACAGCACCAGCTGACCAGCATTGCTTATACCTATCCTCACCGGCTGACGACTATTAATTTCGTCAATATCGAATACCGGAACTGCCGACTTCGAAACGCTGGTAGTACCAGGTAACATCTGGTAGCTAAATAGAAAGCCTTTGCTGTCTAATAACAATACCTGCCCGTCAGGACCATTAACCATTGAAATAAAGTCGGTTCTGTAGGTTTGCAACATAGAAATAATTGCATACGAACCACCTACGTCGTAGCTCATGTCGCCATTAATCGCCACAACATCAACAAACCCATCACGATTCAACGACCAGGCCATGCCCAAATCACCATCTGGTACAAATAAAAATTCTTTCACTGGGGCCGATGTTTCAAGGGTTATACGGGCACCGTCTGCAAATAAAATGACAAACTCTTCCGTTCCTGGATGATACTTAAACTCTATCGGTGTCTTGTTAATTTCCCCAAAGATTGACAAGTATGCTAAAGATGCTTCTTGCAGCTCAAATGCCCCAAGGTCTCTCTCCGTTTGACCATTCTCGTCAGCATCAAACGCCAACTCACCTCGCTGGTCAGTCCACTTACCTGGTAAGCCAGGGGCCTTGTCAACCGCACCGTTAAATTTATCCCTGTTAAGCGCAACGGTTAATGTTGGCCCTCCATTGTCAGCAAGCACCCCCCCTCCTGAAATGGGATCGACATCAGCAAAAATCTGATTAGCAGGAACATCGATCAAGCTATTGGCATTTTCATACCGCCCATTTACATTGTTATCTCCCCATTTGGAAGTATTACCAGAAACAATACTACTATTTAGTATTAAATTAGCCTCTTCATTAACTTCTATGCCACCAGTTGTATGACGATCTTTATTACCCGTGACCGTTGTATTATATAGACGCACCTCACCAGCATTAACCTGCACCCCACCTTGGCCAGCTGCTTCATTATTCGCGATAGTGGTATACTCAAAGTATGCATCGCCCCCACCTGTGTTTCTAACACCACCAGCATGATGCTCCGCTACATTTCGACTAATAGTACTCTTCATCACATTTAACGTGCCGGTATTAGAGATCCCTCCTATACTATGCAAAGCTATATTTCCAGAAACACTACTCTCCGTAATAATCAAATCCGCCGAATTACCAATTCCACCAGAAAACTTAGCCACATTGCTTCGAATTTGACTACGTTGAATCGTTAAATTACCTTCATTGCGTATACCTCCAGCCCACTGGGCTTGATTGTTTTTAATTACACTATTTTCAATAAGTAAATTTTCAAAGTTATGAATACCACCAGCAACCCCATCCTCAAGGCCACCTGTAATTACTAGATTTTTTAGCGTTACTTCACGCTTGAGCTGGGTGCTTTTGTCTTGAATTGTTAACACACGCGATGACTGATTCGCATCTAAAATAATATCAGGCACTCCATCTCCATCGACATCACCGTCGATGGTCACATCACGACTAATGTGTAATTCGCCAGCCTTTAACACTATTTTCCGACTAAGGAGTTCAGCATCGAATGTAATCGTACCAGTAAGCAAACCAGAATTTACATAGTATAAGGCCTCTCGGAGGCTGACTTTATCATCAAAAAAGTTTACGTTATCATCTACCGTCGTCACTTTAAGGCTGGGTATCTGTGCTAACTCAAAAGCACCTAAATCTCTTACACCTGATGACGCTTGGCCACGTTGATCTGCAATATAATCTAAAAGGTTTAAGCCCGCCACTGTCATAGTAGTACTTGCATTTAATGCTGGATTAGCACTTTCGGCATTCAGTGGAACTGTTGGTGTCGCCCCACCCAAATCAAGTAATACCCCCCCTCCTGTTACATCATCAATTGCGGCAAAGATATTCGCGGGGTCATAATCAATTAAGTTACTATTATTATCAAAATTTCCATAGACATTGGCATTACCATCCGTATCTGAATTACCCGAAACAATACTGTTATGAATTAATGAATAATTCACACTCTGACCAATATATATGCCCCCGGCCGTCGCACTTGCTTTGTTTCCTGTTACGGTTGTTTGTAAAACATTAAAAAGCATTGAATTAGAAGCATAAAACCCAGCCCCTGTTTCAGCTGAGTTATTTGCAACCGTTGAATTTACCACCTCGGTTGCACCTTTACTTACAACTCCACCTCCTAGATTTAATGCATCATTTCCACTGATGGTACTTCGATAAATATTCAGGCCCGTTAACGCGTAAATTCCTCCACCATCACGTTGCCCTTGATTGTTTCGTACTTGGCTATTTTCTATTGTCAAATATCCACCTGATGGGTCGATAGGAGACTCTGCTGTCCGTGCATAAATACCTGCGCCATCCCTAGCCTGGTTATTTTCTACGATGCTGTTGGATAGATATAGGGTTCCGGTTAAATTAATGCCTGCTCCCCCCCCATTCTCTGAATACCCTCCTGAAATAATCAAGCCATTTAATACTGGGGCTTGGTATAGTTCAGACGAATACCCGGGATTATCAACGTTAAAGACCCTTGAATTACCTGCAGCATCAATACTTACATCTGGTTTTCCGTCACCATCAATATCTCCATTAATAGTAAACGCTCCTGTAATATTCAGCGCTCCTTGTTCGAGCAGCAATGTACCGCCGGCCAAATCTTCACTAAACTCAATAATCATGCCGTAATTTTTATTCGCGATTTCAATAGCCTGACGAAGAGACAAACCTTTTTGCTTGTTAACATCATCTTCAAGATGCGTAACACGTAGTATATTCATCTCAAATGCGCCAAAATCGGCATTTAAAAAGCCATCCTGATTGCCATCTACAACTTCACTATGTGCACCAAAAATAACAGCAGCATTCACGGGGTTAGCGTTATCTATTGCAGGGTTACTCGGATCATTTTTCAGTCTAACGGCACCCAACTGATCAAAGTCACCTCCACCAGTGTTTGGGTTTATATGCTCGAAAACCAATCTAGGGTTCACATTGATTAAGTTCTTAGATCTAGTATGCAATGAAACATCAGAGATATTTTCTACGTCACCAGAATTGTTAGCTACATTTCCAGTCACAATACTATTCAATAATTTTGAATTATCATCCGGCTCTTCAATAAATATTCCCGCTGTGACTCCTTCTGATGCATTGGAAGTAACGGTTGTGAATGCAACCTCTAGACCTTTATTTGCATAAATACCTCCACCTTCAAAACCGGCTTTATTATTTATGATCGAAACACCATTCAACTCTAATTTTTCTTGGCCAATTTTAATGATTCCACCACCTTTAGAGTCGGCAACATTATCTCTAATGGTGCTTTTTTTAGCGACTAGGGAACTACCCCAAGAACTGATTCCACCTCCAGAGCCTGATACTTTGTTACTAGAAATCTGACTATCTATTAGTTCCAGCGCCCCCTTATTCGCAACACCTCCGCCATAACTCGCTGTATTGTTTTGAATAAGCGTTTCTTTTATGTACAAATTACCCGTTACATCATTATAAATTCCACCGCCACCACCGTCCGTATGATTGCTTTTAATAGTAACGTCCCACAACCCTAACTTTTCTTTATTTAAAATACCTCCGCCATCTCCTGATGCTGAATGCCCACCTGTGATAGTTAGACCTACCAGGCTGACTTCAGAGTTGTCATCTGATTTGGCATCATCAATAATGAGTACACGAGATCCTCCTTGGGCATCAATTGTAATCCCCTTACGCGGAGAGACAATTGAGAGGTTAGAAGCAATTTTTAATGCGCCTTGCTGAAGTTTTATAGTGCCCCCCAACAATGATTTATGAAAGCCAATAGTATAATGAACTCCGCTCACATCATTATTTGCCATCTCGATTGCTTTGCGTAAGGTGATACCATCGCTGGATTCATCATCACTTAAGCTAGTGACAGTAATGTATTTGGGGTACAGACTTAGCTCAACCGCACCAATATCTCGATAATAAACTCCCTCCTCATTTTTCACACTATTGAATGGGTGATTCCCTAACTGATCAACATCCTCTCCTGTTATAGCGTCCCCTCCATCAATAGCGGGATTATCACTTTTTGGCTTCAACGCCGCTGACTCTTGAAAAGTCTCAATCGATGTAAGTTTTCCACCGCCTGTAATTTCGTCTACTTCTTCAAATATTAATCCAGGTTCAACATCCACGAGGTTAAGTGATGATTCACTTAGTAATAAAGTTTGATCAATGTTCTGGTGAGTTTTGGCTTTATTACCGCTTACGATAGAGCTATGAATATTTATTTTTTTATCACTACTACCAATATAAATACCACCACCCTCATCATTTGCGCTGTTTCCTGTTATTGTTGATTCCCAAATAGCAGCATAGTTAATGCTATCACTGTAAAAAATGCCTCCTCCTTTATTTGCAATATTATTTGCAATGGTACTGTCTTCAGTGTACAGCCCCGTATCGGAAGTATCAAAAATACCTCCACCCAGTTCAGCACTATTTCGAGTAACCGTACTTCGAAGAACAACAGCCTGTCCCCAAGTGTGAAGAGCCCCGCCTCTCTTAGTGGCAATATTGTCCGACAGTTTACTATCTCGGATTATGGTATAACCTCCATTACCAATTACCCCACCATTCAGGGCTTCGTTGTGACGAAATATACTATTATAGATACGCAAATGGCCATTATTTCTTATTGCTCCGCCATCGCCATTAGGCGCTTTGCTGTTTGTTATTTTTACATTTTTTAAACTTAATTTTTCTTCATTTAAAATGGCCCCTCCAGAGTATTGCCCCTCATACCCCCCCTCAATATTTAAATTTCTGAGCATGACTTCTGCTTCGTGCTCTGAATTATTATCCACAATAAAGGCGCGAGACTCTCCGCCAGCATCAATGGTAATGTTAGACTGTAATGGCAAATCTATCTCCGCTTCCGAAGCCGGAGAAGAATAAATATTAGAATCAAAACCATCTATATAAATATTGGACGATAACACTAGAGGACCTTGAGAAAGTTTAATTACCCCTCCGGCCAAATCAGAGTGAAACACAATTCTTACTTTCTCGGGAATACTTTTCGCTTGCTCTAAGGCATGACGTAACGTGAGGCCCTTTGCCTGCTCTGTACCATCCTCTAAAGAGGTAACCACTAGATCAAAAAATGGTTTCACCTCAAATGCGCCTATATCACCAAAGAATTCTCCATCTCCATTACCATCATCTGCAGCCGCCCCTCTTTGATCTTCTAAATTACCTTCAGCGCGCCATATAGGATTGAAAAAACTGTCAAGAATATCAGAATTATGAGTTCTTGCAGCATCAATAGCAGGATTAGCTGGATCATTTTTTAGTGCGACTGTTGGTGTTGCTCCCCCATTATCTGCAAGCAGCCCTCCTCCGTTGATCGTGTTTATTTCACTAAAAACAAGTTCCGGATCAATATCGATAAGATTTGTAAGATTTTCCTCTTTAACTGAATTGTAATTACCTTGATCAAAACTAGAATCAGTGGCACCACTACCATCAGGACTCCATGTAGTAACATTGTGAGAAAAAAGTGAGTTAGCAGCTCTGACCTTACCGCTTGCCATAAAAATCCCTGCCACACCATATGTTGAAGCATTACCCGTAAAGGTGCTGCTATAGACTGAAAGTGGGTAATCACGCCCTCCCGTATTTGGTCTCTGTGAAATAGCTCCGCCATCAGTATTCGCTGTATTACCTGTAAAAGTGGATCGTATAATTTTAGATATACCACTAACTGATAAAGCGCCTCCGCTATGTGTAACAGTATTTTCATTAAATGTACTGCGCAGGACGCTTAAACGACCTTCACTACTTACCGCACCACCTGAACCGGCTTCATAAGCTTCTGCGGGGTCTTTTTTACCTGCGTTATTATTTTGAAATAATGTTTCTTCAATGTTAAGTTTACCCACACTATTGATTCCCCCACCGTTCTTTGTAGCGGAATTATTTTGAACAAGACTATTTTTAATTGTGAAAGTCTTTTCCTCTGAAACACTGTAGTAGTAAATACCGCCACCTTTATATTCCGCAACGTTGCCTACAATTTCACTATTAATTATAGAAAGGTTATCCGCAGGGTAGGTGGTCGCTATCCCCCCTCCAATCCACGCTTTTCCGGATGAGACGATAGAGTCTTCAACAGTAAGATCTCCACCCGCTACAATATTACCCCCCTTATTAGAATCTGAATTTTCTGCATTTCCATTTTGTATTACTAACCCTTTAAGCTTGACGGAGGTCGATTCTCCGGTATAGATCACTCGGTGCTTATCTCGACCATCAAGTGTAATATCAGGCTGACCATCTCCATCGATATCCCCATCAATAGTTAAACTACTTAGGACATCTAAAGTCGTTTCGACGTTTATCGTTCCTCCGATTAATGAGGGGTCAAACGTTATAGTCAATTCACCATTAATCGATCTCGCCTGCTGAAGTGCTTCGCGCAGAGAAAGTTTTCCGTCTGAACTGGATGACATTGAATCTTGAAGTGTGGTTACGACCAGTGTTTGCATAATAGCTGCCTTTGAGAAATATTCGTTGGTATTACTGTAATAAACAAGACAATCTGCAGAGAAACGCCAAAAAAAGTGTGAATTTTTAGTGACATAAAAATTCACACTTTACGATATATAAAAAATGGAAAAAAAGGCCCCAAAGCGGACGCCAAGGAGCCTGTGATAAAATTAGAAAAGGGATACTGTTATTCGTGCGCTTGTTCCATCAGTAAGTCGCATAAGGGGTTTCACTGCCTCGTTTGTAATACACACTACGATAAACGTCCGATAGCGCAGGGTTAGCGCCATCACTTTGCTTATCGCTAGCTTTACTGCTTTCCGAATGCAGCTCCGAACCTTGCCACAATTCATGAATGCGTTGTTGCACACTCTTACCTTCGCCTGTGTTTGCGCTCACATCAAAGCGTTGGTGATTCGCCATATGGCTAATCAGTAAATCGATGTCGGATAACACCAGCTTTTGCTCATTCACAATCACTTCTTCGACTTGTTTGTCTGCGGTTTCTGAAGCGTAATCTTCGATAATGATTTGAGCATCTTCACCGCTGGTATTTTTCATACTGATGTGCAAATCGTCTGTTTCATTATTTAGCTCAAACCAAATATCAGATACATCATGGTTTAAAGCGAAGCGAGTGTTAATGTTAAGTGTGTCGTAACCATCAGTTTCTACCAAGGTGACCGTTTCGCCTGCACTAAGGGTTACAAAATAATCGTCGTTGCCAATGCCGCCATGCAGTTGGGCCTTGGTAAAATCTTTCTTTTTGGTATGACTAATTAAAGTGTCGTTGCCTACACCACCTTTTAAAATAAATACTTCTTTGCCCAGAGTAAGTTTGTCGTCAAACTGTGATCCGATTACCTCTTCAAATCCTGAGACTTGCTTTTTTCCAGCACTATTAACATGGAACCTTATTCCATTGAATTGCAATCCATTAAAATCAGCCTCTATGCTCCATTCCATCTCCTCAAAAGAAAGCACGTCATGGTCGTTTCCACCGTGATAACTTTCTAAACCTGTCGATGCGTAGACTAAGTCGTTGCCATCGGCCCCGAAAATGTTGTCATCGCCGGCGCCCCCATTCATTATGTCTCGGCCTGAGCCTCCTTGTAGGCTGTCATTGCCGCCATAACCGATGAGAATATTGGTATCATCTACACCATGACCGGCGCGCAGGGTATCACCACTATCGCTCCCGATTAGTACGTCAGAACCCGCTTCACCATTCAACTCACCCTTACCGTAAATCTCATCATCACCGTTGCCACCACTAAGAATATTGGTGCCTTGATAGTCCACTAACAAGTCGTTTCCTCCCCCCCCTTGTAAGTGGTCATCACCTTCTTCCCCATGCAGTTCATCATGCCCCTCACCACCGTAGATCATGTCACGCCCATCGCCGCCATAAATGTTGTCATCACCGCTAGCACCGCGAAGTATATGAGTTACACCACTTTGCTGTTGCTCAACGTCAATGATGACATCATGTCCTTGAAGCGCATCGAATTCCGCAGTTATATTATCCACATTAGTGAAATTCCGATCACTAAGTCGAATAAAATCATCGACTTCTGTTTGCTCAACATAGAGTGCTCGCGCCAATAGAGTTTCGCTGTCCCAGTAAATTTCCCCGAACCGTAAATGCGTGCGTTGATTCGTTAGATTGGCAAAATACCCCGTTAAAATAATGGTTAAAGTAGCCTCACCGTTTTCATCCACAGGAGATTGAATGAACAGATTGTCTTCCTGACGCATAAAGACGACATCAGACGAGGTAAAATCAAACGGTGTGGTTATGGTGTTTAAGGTAAACTCTTCAGCATAGGCATTGATTACTTTGACACCCGTGGCGTTACTAAGGTCGATGTGGTCATAGCCCTGCCCAGTCATAATTAAATCGTCACCACCTTTGATAATAAATTCATCATCACCGTCTCCGCCAAGCAAGGTATTATCGCCGTCACTGTCAATTAGCATATCGTCTCCGCCTCCCGCATCAATGACATCACCACCTTGCCATACACCCTCTTCGTCTTGATAGGTTTGCGCGGTAATGCTGTCATCACCATCCCCGGTAAAGATCCAGGCGGTATCTTTGGGGCCAATCAATTCATCATTTTGTTGGGTGCCCGTTAACACGCCTTCAGTAATATAGGGGGTACCGTTTTCATCAATTTCTAATCCCCAAACTACCCCTTCCGCATCCATCAAGGAAATATGACGATACTCTTGGCCCACCATGAAGTCTTTAATGCGGACTGTTGCTGCACGGCTTTCATCTGGTTTGTAATAGAGTACGATATCGTTACCATCTTGGCGTAGGCCAATGTCTTCCCGTTTAGCGCCATAAATCAGGTAATCTTCTCCGAATTTTTTAACTTGATTACCATCAGCATCTAATAGTGGATCACCATTTTCATCCAACTGAACAATTCCAGACTCGACATTACGAATAATTTTTTCGCCCGTATCGGTCACATTGAAATTCTCTGGTATCAGGCTCAGGTCGTTAATTTCTTCCATGTCCAGTGCAACCACATACACATCATCACCACCGGCGCCGGTGAGGTCATCATTACCAGCATAACCCCGAACTACATCGCTGCCACTGGTACCTAATACAAGATCATCATGCGATGAACCTTCTGCGATAAGATGCATATTATCCGGAAGCGTTTGTACGATGGTGGTCGCACCATTTTTTGTAAGTGTGCCACTGACCGCATCAATACTTATTTGCACACCACCTGCGACGAATTCCGCATCAAGGGTTTGATCAGCCGCCGAGATATAACGAGCGGCAAACTCAGCTTTAAATTCGGAGATATCGTTGAGGTCGCTATTAAATTGAGGGATCAGATAGAACCCATCTTTGGTGGTCAGAGTGAAGTTGATGTCATTACGACTAAGGTCAGCAGCGTAAACACTTTTGAGAATCAGTGTGGTAACACCTGCGTCGCCATTTTGAAGAGAGATGTGAATATCGTAATCACCGGAATCGGATTGTACGAGTTTTGTTTGTTCTATTTGCTCAAGTAAATAATCCAATACCACACCATTTGACTCTTCCTTCGCCGCAAACTCGGTAATTTCAATACTGCCAGTCGTGGCCTCTCGACGGCGGATAAAATAGGTATCGTTACCTTTTCCTCCGTCAACCTTATCTCCGTGGTAAAGGCTAATAAGATCATCGCCTTCGCCCCCATCGATAATGTCGTTGCCACCTCGCCCATCAATGACATTGGCCGCACCATTTCCGATAATAGTGTCTTGGGCATCCACTGCACCTTGGATGTTTTCTATCCCAACAATATATACAATTTGGTCAGCCACATAGGATTCTTTAGCTGTTCCAAACAAGTGGTTTCCGAAGTGCTCTCCAACGTCGTTTAATTCAATATGGTTGCCTTGTGATCTTGTGCCTTCTACGATCAAGGTATCGTTTCCGTCTTTTCCATCGAAGATACTGGTTTGTCCGGTAAAAACGGGGGCATCTAGCTCTTTGTTGTAAAGCATAAATGCATCATCTTTATTTCCACCTACTACAAACTTCTGACCCGTACCATAAATGGTAAATACCGATTTATATTCAAGCTGAGCAAAAAATCTGTCGTTGCCCTCGCCCATGTTGTAGAGCATAAAATCTTTATCCACATCAAAGTCGTTGCGAATAATACTGCCCCATGTTCCTTCACGTCGGTGGGTTAAGCTACTTAAATCCAATCCCGACAGGTCATATCCGTTTTCGGTAATGATATCGTTGTAATTGGTAAGATAAGGCAGTGCATCAACCGAACCTTGATTGCTGTAATGATAGTAGTCGTGCGCATCTTCGATTTCGCCGTCTTGGATAAAATAAAAACCAGCTTCATCATCATCGACATTGGCCACCACAAACGTATGGTTGGAGTCAATATTCTGTTGTGCCCATTGACGAACCTGCTCCTTAGCCGTCTCGGTTTCTGAGCCTTGGCGAAGACCTTCTGTTTCAAAGGGTAAGTGATCTATATTTACCTTATGAGGCACACCACCGGCGATACTATTAGGCGGGGCATCGGGAAATTCCGTTAAGGTAATCTTTTGATAATCCCTGTGGTCAAGCTTCACGCCATTGGTGTAGGTGAATACCACACCGCCCAACCGACCGTTTTCGCTTTCATTGTCTTGCGCCAACATGTTCAGATTGCTGATTTCAAGACTGTCATAGAGGGGCTGATTCGCTTGTGCTTCAGCTTCTGGCAAATAGGAATTTTTGATCCTCTGCATGGTGGCTTCGCTTGGCCCTAGCCCAAAGAAGCCTCGAAATCCTTCTTTAATTTTTTGTCCCACGTCGAGGCTTACGCGTTCTTTGATGTCTTGAACTGCTCTGACACCGGAATATATCCCCCCACCAATCAATAAAGCCGCCCCTAGCACCGCTCCTACGCCTGAGGCTAAGGCCACACCGGCACCGGCAATAATCGCCACCCCCACTGCAATACTTAGTGCTGCTCCGGCTACCGACAATGACCCAGAAACAATCAGGTCTTGTCTTTGATTACTGGTTAGGTCGTCATTGTCCAGTTGCTTAAATGCTGTCACGGCACCATAGATATCTAGCGGTGCGGATAAAATACTCAGTAGCGCCCCGCCTTTGGATAACAGTTTGCCCACATTTCTGGATAGCCATTTTCCGCCTTTGGCAACATCTGTGGTCTTTCCAGCGATGTGCGTACCTAATTTTGACAGGCCGCCTTCTATCACCGGAGAAGCTAATTCGACTCCTAGCCCTGCGCCTAAAATAGCGATGTCCCGCTCCTCAGCTTTTCCTATGCGCTCGCCATTTTGCTTACGCCGGGCATAATTCACGAATGCCATCACAGACTGAATTGAGCCAAGACCGAAAGACAACTTGTCTAGCCGGTCTATGGTGCCGGCAAAACGCCCTCTGTCGCTAACAAGGTTATTTGTTTGTAATGCATTACCAGTAATACTCGACCAAAGCTTGTTGCTAATTGCACCATCTGCGCTGACATTCTTATCTACGAGTTTTAGTAGCCTGTATCCCTCAAACGTTCCTTCACCGGAAAGCACACCTTGATAGTTTTGGTCGCTTATTTGCTGTTTTAGTAATTTAACCGCCTTAGCTTGTTCTGTACGCGTATGCATTCTTCCATCTGGACGAGCTAAATAATCAGCAAGTATTTGTGGGTTGTAGCGAATATGGTCGGGGCTTAACTGACTATCAACGCTAATTCGCTCACCATCTATTATGGCTCCCATGTCATAGAGAGTCTCAAGAGAGATTTCTACCCCCGCTATAGTCAGGCTGGTTTGAGCAGAGGCAAGTATCTCTCGGTCAGTTTGGACGGTGGAGACGATGTTTTGCAGAGAGCGGTAGTCTGAGTTGTCAGCAAGTGCGCTTGGGTCAAATTCAATTGCACTGAACTGATAACGATCGCCCTGGCTTTGAAGTCCATAGTGATCTGCCAGTATGCCATCCCAAACGCCAGATGTACTGCGTAAGCTAAGGTAATTCTCAATCTCATTTTTTAAAGCGGTGATATCTTTGTTTGTGCTGACCAGGTTTTTCTCGATTGAAGGATCAAGAAAAAAATAGTTCGAAGTCGCATTCCCTTGCGAATCTACTGAAACCTTTTTGCCCACGGCAAACATGTGGTCACCAGAAATTAACTGAAAATAACTGTCGCCGGTTTTATTTTGCAATGCTGAAAGGGTATCGTCCAAACTCATAATTTGGCCCTCCCCCAACAAGCCCGAAGCCCTTGCTATACCCTCGAGGTGCTCATGAAAGGCAGTGATCTGTAGCGCCTCTCGCTGAGAAGTCAATCCATACTGTTGAAGATTGACTACCATCTGGTCAACCTTAGTATTTGCCAATGCCATAGAAGTGGAAAACATCAGGTTGTTTCCACCGTAAATCAAAGCTAATTTGGCAAGTTCTATTGAGGACGTTTTTGAATGCCTTGGTCGCGTAAACGACTGAGAATCTTGGTCAACAATGACATTATTAAAAATAGGAAGATCAGTTTCCGACTGTGTGGATTGGGCATTACTATTTTGAGCGATCATTTCGTTTATCGTCCGCTCAAAAACAATAGTTTTTCGAGCCCTATTTATCGCCTCTCTTGGTGTAATCCCTTGAATATCATTGGGGTCGAGGGAATTGAACAAGATCAGATCACGCTGAAATTGCCTATATGAACTTGGATTGCGAACAACATGCCTAACCTTTTTCTTATCCACTTTTCCATCTGCACTTGGAAAAAAACCGTACAAAATTTGTTCCTGAGCAGAAGTCATGGTGACATAACTAAGTTTTCGAGTGCGCAACTTATCGATAATGGACATTATTTCATTTTCAGAACCCGATCCCTTCGTTACTGCGGCTATATCAGCTTCAGAGACAGCTTCCAGAGCATCTATACGAGCCAAATGTTCTAAAGACAGGTCACGAGTCAGTTCAAATACAGTTTGATCCGTATCACCAAACAAAAACTTATCAAAATCAGTATTACCTTCCTGTGAAGAAAGTTCGTTAAGGATGTCCTGAGGTACCCGAACTAAATTTCCTTGGCTATTTTCGGCTAAGACTACGCCATTTTGTTTCATTAACGTTTTTTTGCGATTTAATCCCGTATTGTTCCCGTCGTTATTTACTGCTTGATATAAAGATGCTAATTTAGTACCAAGCTCTCCACTAAATTTATTGTAAAGCTGCAGCAGTGCGGGCTTCCTTGTTGTGTCAGATTCATGTTCGATAAATTTATAGAGATTTTTTAAAATTGACTCTTTAAAATCTTGTTCGGAAGTGCTGTCACCAACAGCAGTAACTTCTCCATATATAGAACTCGCAAAACTATTGGTAAGCGCTTGGGCCTCAGCATTATTTAAATACGCGAGTGATGCCTGATAAAACCTCTCAAGTAGACCCTGTGGTTGATGCAGCTTGTGCATTAACGAGTCAACTTTAGCCATTTGACTTAATCTGCTCAGCTCTTTTGCATAAGAATCCGAATCTCGAACTACGGTTTGTGGCTCTAAATTGTCATCACGTGGGCCAATTATTTCAGTCAATGGGGCATCGCCCGCGCTGTCGGAGAGACTGTCAGTGTTGTTATCACTGAACAAGTGGCCAGTGGTTTTTGCCTGGTTGTAGACTGCACTGTTTTCACCATAGCTAAGGCTTATACTGCCTAGACTTCGCGACAATGAGCGAGTGGCCTCTGTTTTAGTTTTATACAACAAACTGAAAGCAAACTTGGTATTACGAGAGCGAGACTCTGAAGCAGAAATACCATTTACCTGAAAGTTGTTGCCGTCTTTAAATAAATTTTTAATTTGATTATGAACATTTGACTGAGACTGACTCATGTCAATACTCTTTAACGCTTTATCGTTCATTTGCACACTGATACTGACTGAACGGCCACGATCAGGTCCGTGCTTCGTCCACAAACTGTCATCTGTCAAACGCTCTCTAAGTGCATCAGAATATACTTTTGTTTGTCTTCTTTTAATTACATTGCTGTCTGAAGAAGATTGGGGGAGCGCTCCGAAGATTAAAACATCCAAATCAGACAACGTATTAAAAAATTTATGTTTATCTGAATTACCACCGCCTTCGTTCGGATGAGCAGGATTTCCACCGTTCATAAACTCTTTCATGCTATCCAGTGACAACAGCAGTTTATTTGCTCTTCTACGTTCGCTGTTGCTGAGCGTTAAACTATCAATATGAGCTTTTAGATCACCAAGGTCGGTATTAATTTGCACACGGTTTTCTTTGGTTGTAAAACTCACTAACTGAACCAAGTCTTCACGAAGTGCTTGTCGTTGAGCATCGCTAAGAGGTTTAGCCCCTTTGCCCTCAAGAAGCTCTTTGATTAGCGGAATTTCCAATAATCGGTAATCACGCTCAGCGGATACAGACCAACTAACTTTGTTGAGTTCACCTTTTTCTGCATCAATTCGATAGAAATTATGATCCGGCCTGAGACTGTCACGTTTTAAACGTTTTTGTTCATCGCTGTCCCATCCCTCTTGAATAAGATTTGCCGCCCCTTTGGTATATACAGGAAAACCCATATTTACTGTGCGGCGCTCTTCTGAACCGTCGCTGTTTTCCTTTGCGTTAATGTCGTTTTCAATTGGTGTTACGAATTCAGGCCCGTAGTTTGCCCGCCAACGGTTGGTAAATCCGAGTCGAGCTGCGAAGTTGTAACTGCGTTTGGTGAAAAACCCCTGGTATTGTTTGGTTTTTTTGGCATTTGCATTGTTTGTATCGAAGCTTGACGCTTTTTCTGAGCTATACAAAGTGATACTTGCTTCAGCCCCTAACCCCGGTAAAAAACCATATACAGAGCCGCTAACTAGACGAGCACCTTCTTCGTTTTCTACTTTAGAGTGACCTTTGTAGGGGAGCAACGAAGCTTCGATAGACGCATCTAATGTGACTTTTAAAACATTCTTATGTTCGCCACTCACACCACCATTTGCCTGATCTAACAATGATTCAGGTTTGAGTGATTGATTGAAAAACCTATCAAAAAAGGTATCTGTTGAATTGGCCTCCAGGCTTTCGGCACCGATGGTCATATTTAGACCGTCACGCAGTTTTCTGTCTCTTGTGTAGTCGATAGATAAATCAAACTCAGGGTAAATCTCAACATCGCCAATTTTATTCAATAACGTCGCATCGGTGTATACATCTACACCTAATTCCAACACATGAGATTTGTCGCGACCCATACTGACCTCAACATTACCGTCAGCAATCTTTTTAAAGCTAATTGAATAGTTATAATTTACTCCACCACCGGCATAAGCGGTGCCGCCGAAAAAGGTGTCGGCCGGGTTTAGAAAAGTGGTGCCGAAATTTGTTTTTACCTCTCCACCGTGATACCAGCCCGAAGAAATGGTAATAGTATCACCGGTTTTCATTCCTCGCAGTTTAGTTTTAAGGTCATCAGCATTGGAGATATTATAAGCTTTAAACTGCCTGCTTACTCTGTGATAAGGGTTTTGGATAACTGTCTGAAAATAATCAAATCCACGCACAATATGCCCGGTTGACTCTAATCTGTGCATCCCGCTTTTGCGTGTAAGTGCAATCAGGCTATCTTTTCGGTCTTTTAATAGTTGGTCAATGTTTTTATTTCGCTCTCCGTCAGGCAGATTTTGATTGTTGAGCAGATCAGACACCTGTGCGGATGTAGCTAAATCCTGTGTAATTTGCGCAAATATTGCACCATATTCGTTCAGTGCAGTCGGATTGGCAAAGACACCTTTATTAATTAATTTTTCGTTAATCTTTCGTGTGATTTCATGATTTTCACCAAACAGTGTCTTGGCGTAATCGTGAATTAATGGTACTAAATCTTGTCTAGCGCTTTTAGACAGATGGCGGTCTCTGTATGTGGCCATCGACTGTTTCAATGAAGAGTTATTCCAACCAGCTTCATCAACACCCAGTTGAGAA
Source organism: Marinibactrum halimedae (assembly GCF_021234875.1). Taxonomy (GTDB): domain Bacteria; phylum Pseudomonadota; class Gammaproteobacteria; order Pseudomonadales; family Cellvibrionaceae; genus Marinibactrum; species Marinibactrum halimedae. The sequence continues at coordinate 38,416 of NZ_JAJQVM010000010.1, forward strand.
ATCAGCACATTAAGACTTTTATCTAAATCGGATAACAGCTCATTACCAGATTTATTTAATTCGTTTAACAGTTCAGTTTGGCCAGCCTGATCGGAATTAATTTTGTCAAAAGGTGTAGTGTAAAGAAAATTCTCAGACTGGATAAATTCTTTTTTGGTATCCGTTGGGGCACTGTAAAACTCACTGCCTTTGCCCCAACCAATCCCTTTTCCTGAAGGGCCTTTATAGAAAACGCCGTTGGCAACGTGAGTTCTAAACCACTGTCCAAAGTTCAATCCCGAACCTATAAACTTACCCTTGTGTTTTACTCCAAGGATTTCAGTTTTCCCCTTAAACCGAGGCGCTCTTCCAAGTGCAAGGTTGTCAAAGTCCTCATTGAAATTCGTTGGTCCCTCTGCAACCGCAGCGCCGAAATTAAAAGCTTGCCAGGTATTATTGGTCGGGGTCATCCTTTCGCCGTTTTGGCCCGTCACCATAATGTTGCCAAGTACATTTACCTGTATGGTTTCAAAGTGACGATTACCGGTATCTATTTGTGACCAACTGTCAGTGTTATCAGCTTGCCTGAATAAATTGCCTTTATTATCCAACACCCAAGTAGCGCCTTCAGCATCCACCGCATGGCTTACAATAGTTGTATCAAGACCTATAGCTTTAGGAGGCTCTACGAGCAGTGGCGTCGATACCTCTCGCCACTCACCGGCAAAGGCCATTTTACGTGCATCTCCCTGCAGCGTTTCTACATCAGCTAAGAACACACCTTGCTCAGAGACAGATAGAGAGCTTATTTTACCGGGCCAGCGTTGAAGGGTGTAATCGTAGTAAGTTTGGCCTTCAAACTCGTCCACAAGTCCAACATAGACTTCACCTACGTCTGTAACAATCAAGCGTTCTCCGCTGGCAAGTTGAGCAGACTGGGCGACGTTTACGAACTTACCGTTTTCAACTTCTAGGCTTTCACCAACCGCAAAGGGTTGTTTCCAGGTTTTTGCATTTGTGGTACTGCCGTAATAAGACGAGACCCAAGATTGTTCTGATGAAGGGATTTTTAGCAGTTGATTGTTTTGGTCGATAAAGGTGATAGTACCGTCGGCTGCGACTGAAAAATCACTGATAGTGCCAAGGGTGGTAATGGCTTTGGCTTTCCAGGACTCAAGATTTTCTGATAAAAGATCAGACGCTTGCATGTTACCGTAACGATCTAGCGCGACAATGACATTATCGCCATACAATCCATATAGCTTTCCATCTGCGCCGACTTTGATTTTATTGAGTTCGCTGGGGCCAGCAGATAACCAGTCTTCGATACGTGGGTCCCACACCTGAAGTTCGCCACCACTTAACGAGTATGCAATGCCTTCGGAGGTGAGATGTATTCCGCTTGCCTGACGAAAGTTCGCATTAAAAATACCAGCCGTATCTGTTGCCAAGCCAAGGGTAAAATTGGCAGATTGCGGCTCATAATTTGTATAGTGTGTGTCACCACCCGCGTATTCAAGTAAATTCAGCTGACCGTCGTGCCCAAGGCTAACGGATAAGAACTCTCGCTCAGACAAAGCCGTTAGTGGGCCGACTTGGTTATCGCCATTGCCCACAGGCAGTGCAACTTGCACGAATTCGCCCTTTATCGTTATTCCCCAAATGCCTTCCGCTGTCACCGCGATATCAGAGAGTGACGCATCAGTTAACAATAAAGAACCGGTGAGTGCCCCCTGGAAATGGATAACTCCTTGTGAATCCAAGGCATAGGTAGTCCCTGCATGACGGCCAGCGGCAATCACCACAGCATTGTCTATGTCGAAGTACTCCTCTGTGCGTGTTCCGTTTTCTGCGAATAACGCGACTCCTTTGTTTCCCAAAACTGAGAGCGCCCCCTCGGTACTGTGTTCTAAATTGTCTAGGTCCAGCCCCGGTAATTTCTGCCATTGACCGCTGGTGTTTAGTTCAAATAGCCCACCGTCTTTACTTTTTAATACCTGTCCATTGTCCAGCCTGACAATACCAAAACGTGTATCCAGTTGATGAGGGTCGTTAATCCGGCTTGCGGCGGTAAAGGGGCTAGCGTCGTCTGTTCTATCCTGGGATAGCGAAAACTGACCATTAGCGAGCAGAGTAAGTTTGGCTGGTTGCTTACTGTTAATCACTTCGGGGGCAAACACAGGCTCAGCGGTTTTAACCAAGGTGGTGTGCCCGGTCTCCACCGCAAATCGATACAGATAACCATCAGAATCGAGCATGTTGACCGAGCCGTCTGGCTGAATTTCCATGGCGACATACTGCTGTTCCTGAGCGTGTATCATACTCATGACTGCCACCGACGAGGCCTCGTCTGGTTCGACGTCGCGATTAATGGCGGTGACCTCGATAAATCCTTCTTCGGTCAGCGCCCAGACCATGGCTTCATCATCACCATTGGGAACCAGACCAAACTGATGAATGGGGGCGCTGGTTTGCACTGTGACTCGCGCGGAACCCGGAAATAAAACGATGTAATCCGAAGTACCCGAGTGATATTGGAAATTCATCACTTCGCCATTAACATTCGCCTCTATCGTAACGTAATCAATAGCCGCTACTTGAGATTCAAATGCACCAATATCTCGGCTCGACGTTCCATTCGAATCTGCATCGTAAATTTGCTCACCTCTTTGATCTTCACCCACAACATGTTCAGCCGCATCGAGAGCCGCATTATTGGCGTCACGATTCAGTGCAATGGTTTGAGTGGAGCCACCATTATCAGCAAGCATCCCGCCACCCGTAACAGGATTAATATCCGCAAAAAGTGTTTCCGGTGAAACATCAATGAGGTTGTTATTATCACCAATGTTATTGTATTGGTTAATATTATCGTGAACCTTCGCCTGATTTCCGGAAACGATTGTATTCGTAATTTCAACATCGGTATTTTCACTGTAAATACCTCCACCTTGACCTGTAGCGCTATTTCCAGAAATGGTGGTATTGGAAATACTCAGCTCCCCTGAGTTTTTATTGTGAATTCCCCCAGCCCCGGTAGTGCTTGTATTGTCCGCAATCGTCGAGGTGAATAGGTCAAGACGACTGCGGTTGAAAATACCACCTGCCCAATCAAGAGAGTTATTACGAACAACCGCGCTATTTGAAACAGACAAGTTACCGTTATTTTCAATTCCCCCACCGACTTTTGCGTGATTATTTGAAATCGTTGATTCGGTAATCGTAAGGCTACCTATATTCGCATTTGAAATACCGCCACCATAACCTTCGGTAGAATTGTGCGTAATATGGCTTCCGGTAATTATCGTCTCACCAAAGCTGTAAATACCACCGGAACGCTGTTTCCCGTGGTTCGCTTTTATTGTCGAGTCGATAATATGTAGAACGGAGTTTTCCTTTGTGGAAATACCACCACCACTCACCAATGCATTATTATTACGTATCTCAGAAGCCTGAATCAAAAGACTTCCCGATGCGACGAAAATCCCACCACCATATCTAGCAGTATTTTGAGTGATAACAGTATTTTGAAGCTCTAAATTTTCAGCGCTGTAAATACCACCTCCCGCTTGATTAGCCGCATCGCCGCCAGTAATAATTAATCCTTTAAGTGCAATACTCCGAGTAATAGTACTATCGTTATCGTCGACTTTAAAAACGCGAGATTGCTTCTGCCCGTCAATAATGATATCGGGCATACCATCGCCATTAATATCACCATCAATAACAACATCTCGAGAGATGACTAACTCACCCAAAGTGAGTTTGATTCTTCTTCCAACAATGCCAGGGTCAAACGTAATTGGCCCAATTGCTCTCCCGTCATTAATAGAATTTATTGCTTCACGAAGGCTGATTTTGTCATCATGAGGATCAATGACATCATTGAGTGTGGTCACCACTACTCCTGGCAACCGTTGTTGTTGTGACTCAAAAGCCCCTATATCTTTTTGAACTACACCGTCATCTTTTTGAACTACAGCGTCAACAACGTTATGGCTTCCCGAATACGCACCAATGTTGGTTTCGTTAGGAGCAGAGTTACCTGAGACAATACTATTATGAAGGGTAACCATTCCTTTGATACCCCCACCACTCTGTTTAGCGTTGTTACCTGTGAGTGTGCTGCCAGTAACGATTACATTGGCACCATTTGAACTGATTGCCCCCCCCACATCACCATCATTACCGGAAAATGTAGAATTCAAAATCTGTGTATCTCCAGAAGCTATTAACAGGCCACCTCCACTTCCTTCTGCGGCATTACCATCAAAAGTGCTATCAGAAATTATCAATTCGCCATTACCACTCATCACACCGCCACCGTGAAAGCCGGAACGATTGTTACTCACCGAGGTATGGAGAATGGCTAAATCACCTTCATTGAATATCCCCCCAGCATTACCCAGTGAAACGTTATTTGTGATAACACTATTTTTTATTGTCAGGTTCTCTCTATTCGTAACTCCACCGGCAAAATGTTTAACTTCAGAATTGCTGTGAAAACCACCCGTGATGACCAACCCTTCAAGGACAACGTCTCTTTTTTGATCTCCTTCTCCATCATCAATAAGAAATACTCGGGCATGCCCTCCTGCATCAATGACAATATCGGGAAAGCCATCACCATCAATATCCCCGTTTATCGTAATATCACCGGCCACCAACAGTTGACTAAAAAGCGAAATAGCCCCTCCAGCCAAAGAAGGATCAAATATTATCGTGCTAGGTTCATCAATAAGATGAGCCTGATGAATCGCATCACGCAAAGAAAGCCCCGCATCCTGAATTCCTTCATCTAAGTCATAGGGGTTTTCATCTGCAAGTGTGGTGACAACAAATATTGGCATGGTTCACTTCTCCGATAATTCTTTAAGGACTACTGTAATAAACAAAACAATCTGCAGAGAAACGCCAAAAAAATTGTGAATTTTTAGTGACATGAAAATTCACTCTTTACGGTATATAAAAAATGGAAAAAATTGGCGGGTTCCTTTGAATCATGCGTTTATATGTTTAGATCGGCTGAAAATCGACCTTTAGAGCGTCTCTAAACATGCATGTGCATGAATGAAGTGGCTAATTTTTGTTCGCTACTTTTTGATACGGTCAAAGAAAACAGTTAACTGAAAACCCATAACTTACTGACCAAGCACATGCGTTAATTCCATCATGTGACTAGCTGTAAACCTTTGCCAAAAATTAACAACACAAGATTGCATAACATGTTGACTGTTTTTATCGGTTTTATGAGCGGCTTATTGTGACTAATATTGATACTAAACCAGATGCCGATATTTTAAGCATCGACACGGCTTTAACTGACAAAGACCGTGACTATTATCAATCGATTTATAAATTGCACCACAAAGATCTGTGCAACTTTGTAAGGAGGTTACTCGGTAGCGAAGGTGAGGTAATGGATGTTGTGCAAAGTGTATACGTTAGGCTTGTGAGACAAAATAAACCATATAAACTTGAACAAAACCCAAGGGCATATTTATTCACTATCGCAACTAATTTGGTAAGAGACAATATTCGCCGAGAAAATATGCGCAAAGAAGTGGCCGATGGGCAACGCTATATTGATGAAGAGCTGACGTCAGTATCAAGCAATCCTGAGGAGCACACGCACCTTCATCAACGGTTAAGTTTATTAGAACGTGCAGTGGCTAGATTACCAGAGAAGCAAAGAGATATACTTTTGTTAAACCGAATTCACCACCTAACGTGCCAACAAATAGCCGATAAACGGGGTATTCCACTGAGAAGCGTGCAACGATATCTCAGTGATGCCTTGGTTCGCTGTCAATCATTGGTTTGAACATACTGGAATAACAATAGAAATAATGACAAAAGTATATAGATTATCCAATAAAGAACGGCAAGCCGCACAGTGGTGCATAGAGCTTCAGTCACAACTTGATATGTCAGAAGACAGGCAGGTTGAATTTATTCAGTGGCTAAGGGAAGACCCAATTCACGAAACCTTGCTGAACAAAAGTGAGGCGTGTTTAGCTGAGTTAAGCTGTTTGGATGCCGATAATTTGAATAAAATTGTAGGAGACTCATTCGTTGACAGCTCAACACTCTACAAAAACGCAACGTCCCATAGAAACACAACGTCCTATAGAAACGAATGGACAAGCACTCGAAAAAGCAAGCCTTTTTTTAAATATGCGAGTATTGCAGCGTCTTTTTTAATGATCGCAATATTAACGACGTTGTCTTTCAATTTTGTTACAAACAAAACCATTAACCAACATTATCAAACCTCCACTGGAGAGCAAAAAACCTTTTTATTAGAGGACGAGTCGGTTATCACTCTGAACACACGCTCTGAAATTCACGTTCAATATACTGCTCAAGAACGACGCATTATCATGGTAAGCGGGGAAGTATTCTATGAAGTTGCTCATGACCCCGAACGGTCGTTCATTGTTGACACAGGGGTCGGTGAAGTCACGGCACTTGGAACCAAGTTTAATATTCGACAATATAACGGTAATACCATCGTCACTCTGCTTGACGGATTAGTGGAAGTGGAAACCGATTTACCTGTAGAGGCAAATAGCCGAAGTGGTGTTAAACAGTTGCATCCAGGCGAACAACTCTTATTTTCACAAAATGGTATAACGGCAAAAACGGAAGTGCCCAATGCGACCGATATTGTAGGATGGAAGAATGGTTCACTGAATTTTTCTGACGCGAAGCTGATTGATGTGATTAATGAGGTCAATCGATACACCACCCGTCGTTTAGTGATTGAAGAAAACGGTATTGCGGATGAACACATCAGCGCTTATTTTGATGTCAAAAATGTCGACGCTTTGTTATTTGCTTTGAATGAAGTTTATGGCATTAAACATTATTCTAAATCAGGCCGCGTGTATCTCTACAAACCCAAAGCCTTTGACTAACCGTGAATACAAACTGAACTTATTTACTCAATTGCTGCTGATGTAAATACTGTCGATTTAAATGCTGTTGGTTTAATTACGGTTGGCTTATTACTGTTGGCTGAATCACTTTCCTGCATTGTCTCTTACACATCGTTTTTGTAGTCATTCCATAGTCAATTCTCTGCCATAGTAAAAAATTTGGCGGTTTCTTCATTTTCAAGAGTTTATGTCAGTGACCGGAGGAAGTCATGGTCGAGTAACGTTAATTTTCAACATATTAAATACATGAGGTATCCGTTGTGAAACTCAATAGGCTATTCACAGCCACGATGTTGGTTTCAGCTTGCGCATCACTACCTGCGTATGCACTTGAATACAAAATTCCTGAACAAAACCTAGACAGTGCGCTTAAGAAATTCGCACAACAAGCCAATGTCGATGTTTTTTTCTCCCCCGAATCAACCAAGGGCCTAAAAAATAAAGCTATTGAGGGGGATTACCCTACTACTGTTGAGGCTCTCAAAATACTTCTAGAAGGAACCGGATTAACCTACATTGTAGGTAAAGATGGTGCAATCGCTGTTCGCAAAACCCTTCAAAAAAATAAAGACAAAAACATCACCACAATAGATGACTCACTCAATAATGATACGGTAAGCCAAAACCGGGTTGAAAATATAAGACAAAGGTCGACCACGCCTGGAGTTATTGAAGAAATTGTGGTCACCGTCGGCTCTAGAAATGCGGAAGGCCGCAGCCAAATGGACTCGCCTGTACCGGTCGATCTTATTCCTTTAAACCAACTTCTCTCTAGATCAGGCAATATTGATCTCAATGCGATACTGCATACCTTGTCGCCCTCTTTCAATGCAAATCGACAGCACGGTGCCGATGGCTCCGACCATATAGACCCTGCAAGCTTGAGAGGTTTAGGCCCTGATCAACTGCTTGTTTTGATCAATGGAAAGCGCCGACATAACTCCTCTCTCATCAATATATTTGGCTCTTCCGGTAAAGGCAATGTGGGTACGGACATGAATGCCATTCCCGTGTCTGCGATTAAAAATATCGAAGTATTGCGAGACGGTGCTGCGGCACAATACGGGTCTGATGCCATTGCCGGTGTCATTAATATCGTTTTAAAAGAGGAAGAAGGAACACAATTCTCTTTTCAAACAGGGCAATACGATACCGATTACAATAGCCCTGCTGGCGACTTTTCAGCAACCGATGGCGATACCATTCAACTCTTAGCAAGCCACACCATTGCGTTTGATAACAGCGGATTTTTAAATTTATCTTTTGATTATCAGGATCGGGATAATACCAATCGAACGTACGGCGTTGGTAGCGAGCCTTTACGGTCGATCGGAAGCTCTCAAGTTGAAAACACCAGTGGATTCTTCAATCTTGCATTACCACTCGGAGAAGACTCAGAGTTTTATAGTTTTGGCGGAATATCCAGACGCGAAGGCCTAGCTGGCGCCTTCACTCGTACAGCGGATAGTGCTCGAAATATTGCAAGCATCTACCCTAATGGTTTTGTTCCCAATATTGGTTCAGATATTTTTGATGATTCACTGGCTATTGGTATCAATGGCGGCTGGAAAGGCTGGTCTTACGATATTAGCAACACCTATGGTAAAAACCGTTTTGAGTACACTGTCTCTAACACACTCAATGCCTCATTGGGTGCGTTATCACCCACTGAGTTTGATGCCGGTGGTTTCGAGTTTTCTCAAAATACCATTAATGTAGACTTAAGCCGTCAATACGATGTGTTATATGCATTAAATATTGCGGGTGGTTTTGAATTTCGAAATGAAAACTACCGTATTTTTGCCGGTGAAGAAGGCTCTTTCATTTTAGGAAACGAACCGCCCATCAATGGCAGCCCAAGGCCGGCTGGCTCTCAAGGGTTTCCCGGATTTACGCCTGAGAATGCAACCGACCAAGATCGAGACAGTCAATCTGTTTATTTCGATGCAGAATTAGAGATAAACGACGCCTTAATGTTAGGTGCGGCAATTCGCGCCGAAGACTACAGTGATTTTGGCAATACCGTTAACTACAAATTGGTTGGGCGCTGGTATGTATCTGACAATCTAGCTCTTCGATTCGGTTACAATACTGGCTTTAGGGCACCGTCACTTCACCAACTCTATTTCAATACCACCTTTACTGATGTTGAATTCAATTCTGATACGAACGAATTAGTCACTCAAGATGAACTACTCGCGGCAAATGATAGCGATATTTCCAGAACCATTGGTGTTCCCCAACTCGATGCTGAAAACTCTGACAGTTTCAGTGTGGGTTTTACCTGGAGCCTATTTGATTCTGTGGACATTACCCTAGACGCCTATCGTATAGACATAGAAGATCGTGTGGTTTTGACCAAAGGCATCTCGCAATCTCGTCTTGCCAGTATCAACTCTACAGATGCATTGGCTTTTCTAGAAGCAAACAACATTGCCAGTGTTCAGTTTTTTGTTAATGCCATTGACACAAAAACCCAAGGTATCGACCTCACCATTTCCCATGACACAGAAGTGGGCTTGGCAAATTTATCCACCTTTTTTGGCGTTAATTACAATAACACCAACGTTGTTGGAGAACCCAATACACCTGAAGCCTTCCAAGGCTTAGAAGGGCGATTTCTGGCTAGACGAGAACGGAAATTTATCGAAAGTGGCGCACCCAACTTAAAAGCGTCTTTAAGTTCCATTTACGAATTAAATAACTTTTCTATTGGTTCTCAAATCACGTATTTTGGTGATGTGAATCATGCGGCTTCCAGTGGTAATCCAGAGGATGACCAATTTTATGCGCCCAAAACCACGGTTGATTTGAATTTTTCCTATCACGTCAATGATGCCATCACCTTAACAGCGGGTGCGAATAATATTTTTGACCAATATCCAGATGAACAGAATCCTGATTTAGTCAGTGGCGCTTTATGGCGATCTGTCCAGATGGGCATTAACGGTCGATTCTTATTCTTACGAGCATCAGCGGATTTCTAAATCCTATTTTTATTCATTGGCTGAATTCATTGGCTGACGTTGACATCTGACACTAATTTTTCAGATGTATAGAATACCGTCAGCCAATGGATATTAACATCCCATCGTATGGAGTTTTTATGAAAACATTTGAGGATGTGTTGCAGGCTTATTTAACACGTCGCGGATTTTTAAAAAGTGTCGGTGTCGTCAGTGCCAGCGCATGTGTGAGTCATTGTGGGTATTCAACCCTGGAAAATTCAAGTAGCCTGACCTTCTCGCCAGTCAACCCCACTGCCCACAACCAGCTTCAAGTTGCAAAAGACTACCAAAGCCAAGTTCTTATACGTTGGGGCGATCCTTTATTTAATGAAGCACCTGAATTCGACCCGCTCACTCAAACGGCAGCAAAACAAAAGCAGCAGTTTGGCTACAACAATGATTACGTGGGATTTCTTCCTTTGCCTTTCGGTAGCGAACAGACTGATCACGGCCTATTGATGGTGAATCACGAGTACACCAACCCCGAACTTATGTTTCCCGGATCACCGAGTGATGCGGAATTAACACAAGATCAAACGGATATCGATATCGCAGCTCACGGCCTTAGTATTATCGAAATCAAACGGGAAGGAAACCAATGGGAAGTCGTTAAATCATCCCCTTATAATCGGCGAATCACCCCAGAAACCCCCATGAATCTCACCGGTGCAGCCGCAGGACATGAACGACTCAAAAGCCTTATCTCAAAAGAGGGTGTCGAGACAATCGGCACTTTCTCTAACTGTTCAGGCTGTGTCACTCCTTGGGGAACCCTATTAACAGGGGAAGAAAATGTGGATGAATATTTTCTAGGCGATCACACCCAATTACCTGAAGCGAAAAATTATGAACGCTTTGGCATGTCCGAAAGTCGAAAACACTGGGGGGATTTTTATGATCGCTGGAATTTGGAAAAAAACCCACAAGGGTTACTGCATTCAGGTTGGATCGTTGAGATCGACCCCTACAATCCTCATTCCATCCCGAAAAAGCGTACAGGATTAGGGCGTTTTAAACACGAAGGGGCAAATATTTTTATCAATAAAGACAAGCGTGCTGTGATTTATTGTGGTGATGATCAGCAATTTGAATATATTTATAAATTCGTCAGCAAGGGAAAATACGACGACAGTAATCGCCAAGCCAATATGGACTTATTAACAGAAGGAACTCTGTACGTCGCGCACTTTTTGGATAACGGCACACTAAAGTGGCTACCTTTAATTTATGGCCAGGGCCCACTGAATAAAGACAATGGCTTTGGAAGCCAGGCAGATGTTCTTCTCGACACACGCAGAGCTGCCGATCTTTTAGGAGCGACCCCCATGGATCGCCCAGAAGATGTGGAGGTGAATCCCTCCAACGGTAAAGTTTATGCCATGCTTACCAACAATTCTGGCCGGACTGAACACCAATTGGATGCAGCGAACCCCCGAGCTCACAATCAGCATGGGCAAATCATCGAATTTTGGCCAGAGGATGGAGACCACACAAAGAATGTGTTTCAGTGGGAATTGTTTTTATTAGCCGGCAACCCTGAACAAGACATTACTCTTTACCACCCAGACTTACCTCAAGAGGGGTGGCTATCGTGCCCGGATAATTGCGCTTTTGATCCGCTAGGGAATTTATGGATTGCGACGGACGGCGCGGAAAATGCGGGCATTCCCGAAGGACTTTGGGCCACAGAAGTTTCTGGTAAACATCGTGCACTGACGAAACGCTTTATGGCCATTCCCAAAGGGGCAGAAATGTGTGGCCCATTTTTTACTAAAGATGGAAAAAATCTTTTTTGCTCGGTTCAACACCCCGCAAGCGGATCAACGTATGAAACCCCCAGCACACGCTGGCCAGATTTTTCAAATACACTGCCGCCACGCCCAGCCGTTGTCGTCACTCGTAATAATCATGGCAAACGTATTGGATCGTAGTTGGATACGTAGTTACAAATTAGTTAAATACGTAGTTAAATAAATAGTTAAATACGTAGTTAAATAAATAGTTAAATACGTAGTTAAATAAATAGTTAAATACGTAGTTAAATAAATAGTCCAATACCATGCCATAGTCCTAATTTGATCTAACAGACACGCACTAAATAGCAAACGTCTGTTAGATCAAATTGAAACGTCGGTACTTGAAATGACGGTACTTGAGTGACGACAGATCAGATATGAATGACCACATCCAAACCCCATTCAAACATAATGATCCACAAGACGAGTCGACCGCTGCATCACAGTGGGATTGACCGCAACCTCTTCTCCACCGTCATCAACAAAAGAAGACTGCCCCGAATCTTGAGTGCCACCCGAGCCTTCTTCTTGCCCCGCAAACTGTTCAGCAGACTGATCAGAAACATCCACATCCACTAGGTTTAAGCCTTCTTGCGCAAACATTTCTCGAAGCCTTGCGGCACTTTGATCTAATGCATCACGGACCGTACCAAACTGGCTATTAAAAACGACCTGGGCTTGATCTTGGCTTACCACTACCTTCACTTGTAATGGCCCAAGTTCAGGCGGATCTAGTTGCAATTCCGCTTCAGAAATATTTTGGCTGGCCATCCATAACACTTTCTCGCCTACCGCATCCCCCCACCCCCGTTGTGCAACAGGTGTTTCAACCACCGGTATAGCCGCACCAGACATTCTCTGAAGAGCACTTTGCGGTTGTGATAATGGAGAAGGCTTTTCCCCCCCATTGATCTCCGAGCTATCAAGATTCGTGAGTAACTGACCAAATTCCTGACTCACTAATCCCTCCCGGTTTGACAACATGGATAATTGAGATTGTTCTGCTGACGCCCCTCCCTGAGCTAAAGATGCCTGTAAAGATTGCAGAGTAAGCGCACCGGATTTTGCATTCAGCCCCTCCTCCAGTAAAAGATCGCCCTCCCCCGGCAATAATTCACCTTCTACCGGAATCGATAACTTTGCTAAACGTTGCTCTTGCATCAGGGCTGAGATTGCCGTCTCTTGAGGAGCCTCGATGGATTGCACAATACTATCAACAACCTCTTCCATTGATAGCGGGAAGATTGCCGGGTCAATGCCATGCTCTTCCAATAACGCGGTTGCCTCAGCATTTAAGCCAAACTCTTCCGGCGTTTCTCCTTCATGGGGCTCATGCGACAGCCCCTCAGGCTCTTGAGTCACTGTCTCATTCGAATTTGCCTCTTGCAGGCGACTTTCTTCCGCCAGTGTTTCCTCAAAAGAGGGGCGATCATCGTGATACGCCATATCGTCTTTTGGTTTAACGCTTTTATCATTAGCCGCCCGTGGGCTATTGGCGGCCAACGAAAGAATATTTTGTGCGCTGTTCATATTCGCCTCGTGTCTTCTGTTTCCACTAATGCGATCATGTGATGGTGCTGACTCACCACGAACCATCACATCGTGATGCTGACATTGGAATTCTTTCGTCTTATGCGGCAAGGCCCTGCCGCTAAAAACGATCATCACAAGGGGAGTTGCAACAGCAATGCCAATTACGCAAGCAATGGCATAAGGAGAATAATGTAGAGAAAAATAAAAGCCGCCACTACTCAGTTACGAATACTCAGTTACGAATACTCAGTTACAAGTGCTCAGTTACAAATACTCAGTTGCGAGTAATGACGTTTAAGTCTGATTCAATATTTTGGTATTCTGATTCGATGTTCGCGATCATTTCCGGCGCTGAAGACAAATCTTCGTTCTTGGCCGAGGTTTCCAGCGCCAAACACAGCTCCTGCATATGAGAAGCACCAACATTGCCGCTGCTGCCTTTTAAACTGTGTGCCGCTCGTCTCACGCCATCGCAATTATCCTCTGATAACTCTTGTTTTAATGCGGAGATGCGAGTTTGGCAATCAATACGGTAGGCTTGAATAAGATCGTTGAATTCTTGTCCCATGATCTCTCGTAATGTATCAATAACAGACTCATCCAAACTCGTAAACTGGGTCATTATGCCCTCTCACTTTTCATCTTCGGCGCGTTGCATTGACGCGCAATGGTTATAAACACGTCCCTAAGAAACTCATCCTGTAGCGCTTACATAGTCATGCTCTTTAGCCATACTCTTTAGTCATACTCTTCAGTAGCAATATTCTTCAGTCTTTCCAAGTAAAGACGGCCTTGACAATATTACCGTTACCTTCATAGGTCAGAGAGGCACACAAAGTGGTAACCAATGCGATACCTCGACCACTGAAATCTTTTTCTCCGGTTTCCCTTAACTTATTGTGATGATCGAAACCCTCACCACTGTCTTCCAGCGTTAACCGTAATACCCCCTCATCCCCATTCACAGAGTGCGCTAAAGTGAATCGGATAAAGCCTTCGGTCAGTTGTTCTAAACGTCGCTTCCTCAAACGATAATATTCCGCAAACCCTTCCGCATCATTTTTTAAGGATGAATCCAACTGCAATAAACCATGCTCTAATGCATTGGAGTATAGTTCTGCCAATACCGTGTAGACCTGCGCACTTTTCCCTCTCAACCCTGGCACATCCGAAATCACCGTCATCAGTAATGGTAGAGGGTCAAAATGAAGAAAGGTTGGCGGCTTAATCTCAAAACTCATTGACCATTCAATTAGCCCCTGATCACCCCGAGCCCCGACATCTTGATCATCCGTCGGTTCTGGGGGGCTTGCCAAAGAAATTTCTACCAACGATAAATCATCATCAAACACATCACTGCCAACATGTTCATGCACCGCTTCCAAAATTCGGTCAAAAATTTGATTGGCCTTAACATCCGAACCATGCCTAAATACTTCGAGCAAACGAGCCTCCCCGAACATTTCCCCATCAAAAGATCGGGCTTCATGAATACCATCTGTCCATAAATAAATTCGATCAGTGGCGGAAATATCAAAGTATCTGCATTGAGAATTGAGCCTGTCATTACCCATAATTCCCAAGGGCAAACTCTGAGAAGACAATAATTCCACCTCGCCACTCACTCCCCGATACAAAACCCCAGAGGGCAAACCCCCATTCCATACCTTCACTTGCTGTACCTGATAATCCACTTCCAAGAGTGAGGCACAACAAAAAATCCCCGGCGGCAACAGCGTTTTCAGCTTGTGATTAATTTCTCGAAGAATATCCTGGAGCGAGAAGCCTTTTGATACCATGCCATAAAACGCTGTGGCTAACGGCATCGAACCAATCGCCGCCGGCAAACCGTGGCCGGTAAAATCCCCCAGCAGCAACATTAGATTTCCATTCGGGCGATGAGCAGCCACCAATACATCGCCATTAAAAATTGCCTGAGAGGACAAATGAAAACGGATGTTCGGGTCATCCAAACACCCTTTACCCGCCACATTATCAAAAACTTTTTTGGCGACTGCCTGCTCTTGTAGTAGCGTATTGTTGTTCAAGCGAATCTGATCGCGCTGTTGCAACAATGTGGTCTGTAATTCTCGCATACGACCAAACGCGTTGATTTTGGCCTGTAAAATCGGCTTGTTATAAGGCTTCGGAATGAAGTCATCCCCGCCGGCATCCAAGCAAGCAACAAGAGACTCCGTATCCGACAACGAGGTTAAAAACAAAATAGGAACAAAGTTTTCCCCTGCCAATTTTTTAATGGAGCGCGCCGCTTCCAAACCATCCATTTCTGGCATAAGCACGTCCATAAGGACAATATCGGGCTGATATTGTTGATAGAAGGCAATGGCCTCCAAACCATTAGACGCTGGAACCGTGATGTAACCCAATTGTCGTACCAACGATTCCAAAATCATTCGATCAGTACTGGTGTCATCGGCCACAAGTACAGTGAGCATGCCACAACCTTTTTCGAGTTGATGAATAAAGACGGCTGCCAACCTTCACCGGAAAACTGCCACGCCTCACCAATCTGCTTTTCGCAACATGTTTTAATACAAATTTAAACGACGAGGTAGGCGTGCAACAGCACAATGTAATGGCGTTGAAATACACCATCACAGAATGCCCATACACTGGATTTTTCGAGCTCAATAATTAATTGATCGCAAATAATTGCTCGAAATTAGAAATAGTGAGTATTTTACGGATATCTGGACTGCAGTTGGTTATCTCAATATTGGATTCATCACCTCCCGCATAGTCACGCAACAGCAATAACATGCCCAGCGCAGAGCTATCAAGATACGTCGCATTTTTCATGTCGACCAGAAAACTTTCAGGTTTAGAATCCAGTTCTTCATACGTTTTGCGAAAGTCATGATGAGAACTGAAATCAAAACGCCCACTGACTTCGATTTTCAACATTGCGCCATTTGGCGTCATTTCAGAGGAAATTGCCATATATACCTTTGCTCCGATGGTTAAAAAATTACCTCAAAATCACTTGTTATTTTTTTACTCGCCTTAACATTATTTTTAACGCCAGCGGTTAACCATAAGTTCATCGTCATTTTAGCGTTTATTCACACTTGTGGTTACATCGCTGTTAACTTTAGCCAATTTTTTGTAAACCGACATTATAGATTGTCTTATGGTTTTATTCACAGTCGCTATTTCAACTCAACCGATGTAATAAAAAACATTGGCCGACATACCTTTTATGAGGTATGTCTGAGGCTAACAACAAGGCGTTTATGCGCATTATTTAAATAATAATCGCAGGCGTTCGTGCCACAAATCCAGAGTATCGCCACCGATTGTACGTACTTTATTGCACTCTGCGACCACTGTTTTCGCCAATACCGATTCATTTTTATCATTATAGACAAAACACCAAGGCGGCTCCTTTTCTCTGCTTTCATAAAGACGCACCTAAAAACCGATACGGGATAACCGAGTACTGAATAGCACGTACTGAAAGTAGTTCGTATAGCTAGTAATTCGTATAGCTAGTAGTTCGTATAGCTAGTAGTTCGTATAGCAGGTTGTAAATTACGAGTTGATTTTTTGGCCTCGAATAAACGATTGCCCCGCCATTTCATCCAATTCTTTTTGTAATTGTTTCTCAGCAATATGGTCACCATCAAGACGAATACGTTCAATCAACTCTTCCATCAATTTTCGCCGCTGATGCTTTTCCCGCCAAAAACGTTCGGCTCGGTCTGTTTGCTGCCGCAGAGTCTCTACTCGTTCAGACTGGGTTTCTATGACGTTTTCCAATTGCCCAACAAAGTGACGTTGGCTGATCAGTGTTTCGGTAGAGACACTGCCACGCACTGAGGAAAATTGAGCAACATACTCTTCAAAATAATGGTGCAATTGTTTTAATTGGTTAACGTCACTCATCCACTGCGCACGCTGCTGTTGCAGTAATTTTGCCGCATCGTTTTCTGCCTTTTGAGCCAACTGCAACACCACTGCTAAACGTCTTGTTCGATCATTATCAGCCATGGTGGCCTCTTATTCACTTTTGCCGGTTATGCGCCCGCGCCAATGGTGCTGAAGCTCGGGCAGCCTTATTCGCGGGACGCTCGCCAGCAGTTCCGATTCCTGCCCCAGCACGAGGTATCACCGGCGCACTGGCATCGGCCTTAGTACTTGCCTGGCCCTGGCTGGCCCCCGCGTCCCCATTAAATAGCCTTTGCAAAGTATTCAAGCTGTCGGGAAAAGGGACACTTTCATTGATGCCCTGACTGAGGTAATTACGTAAGTGCGGACGCATGGCGATGGCTTGATCGATGTCTTTGTCTGCACCGGCGGTATAAGCACCAATACTGATCAGATCCCGATTTTGACGATATAACGCCAACAATTGCTTAAAGCGCTGAGCCATTCCTAAATGAGGCTTGGCAACGATGTTTGGCATTACACGGCTAATGGACGCTTCTACATCAATGGCCGGGTACTGCCCTTCTTCAGCCAAGGATCGAGACAACACAATGTGGCCATCCAAAATAGCCCGAGCAGAGTCGGCAATCGGGTCTTGCAAGTCATCCCCTTCCGTCAACACGGTATACACCGCTGTAATGGAGCCACCACCCCGATCCGCATTACCGGCTCGCTCCACCAATTGAGGTAATTTTGCAAACACCGAAGGCGGGTATCCTTTGGTGGCAGGTGGTTCGCCCGTGGCCAACGCAATTTCACGCTGAGCCTGGGCATAACGGGTGAGTGAATCCATCAGCAATAAAACGTTCTGGCCTTTATCGCGATAGTACTCAGCGATACGGGTAGCCAACTGGGAGGCCCGCAGGCGCATTAACGGTGGATCATCCGCCGGAGATGCCACCACGACAGAGCGAGCCAACCCTTCTGCGCCTAGGTTATGCTCAATAAATTCTTTAACCTCTCGGCCCCGCTCTCCAATCAGCCCCACCACCACGATGTCGGCGGTAGTAAACTTGGTCATCATGCCTAACAACACGCTTTTACCCACACCACTGCCGGCAAAAAGCCCGACACGCTGCCCCTGCCCAAGAGTTAATAACGCATTGATGGCTCTAACGCCCACATCCAGCGGTTTTTCAATAGGATGACGTTTTAATGGGTTAATGGTATGAGGAGCAAACTCCAAGTATTCTTCACCACCCCAAGACGCGTCACCATCCAGAGGTTGACCCAAGCCATTAATGACACGCCCTAACAAGCCCGGCCCCACACGCATACCCAAGTGAGAGGATAACGGCGTGACGCGCGCGCCGGGTTGCACGCCCTCAATATTTTGGATGGGCATCAGGAACACTTTATGATCACTGAATCCCACTACTTCCGCCTCTAATCTACGATCTCCAGAGACGCTGATTTCACATTGCTGACCCAATTGCACCTTCAGCCCGACCGCTTCCAACGTCATGCCCACCACACGAGTGAGTCTGCCTGCGGCCACCGGCTCCAATTCCGGAGCCCGCTGTGGGCGAAGGTGCTGTAAGCGAGACAACAAAGGGGCCTGCCATTGTTTTGAAGTGACAGGTTTTGAAGTGACAGGCTCTGAAGTGACGGGTTCTGAAACAACAGACCCAGAAGGTGTGAAAACTCCGGTCATGGCAACGAATGCTCCGAAGTCGTGCCGGTTTGATCGGTTGAACTTCCTTCAGAATTGACCTGGTTTTCAGAGGGCGGCAACTCACCAGCAGCCGGCATTTCACCCGCCAAATGCTTTCCTAAAAACTGGTCGATGGCCGCCGTCAAACGCTCAGATACTTGGCAATCCACCACGCTGTCTCGACTCATCACCTGACAGCCGCCGGGTTCAATCGACACACTGGCTTTTAATTGCCACTCCAAACCGTGCGCTTGTGCGTGTTTTTCCAATACATCACGATCATCGGGGTGAACCATAATTTGAACGTTGTCCGCTGAAAACGGCAACGATGAAAGACTTTGCTGCACCAGTTCTACGATATGAGACCGATCCAACTGCAACTCACGGGCCACCACCGCGCGAGTTAAATTAACGATGGTATCGGTAATGATGGCTTCAATGGCCGACTGCTGTTGTGCCAACGGGTGTTGCAAAGCTTCGGTAATGCCTTGAGCCCTAGCAATGGCGTGCTGCAATTGTGCTGAACACTCTTCGTGTGCTTTCTTCTCACCGCTTTCAAACCCGTGTTGCTCCCCTTTACTGAAGCCTTCGTTATACCCTTCCAGCTCAGCCCCTTTTCGCAACTCCGCCAACTCTTCTGCACTGGGCAAACGGTAAGGTTGGGTTTCGACATCCTCTACGGATTCATCGGCCGGCGTGTCTGTGGAGTTCGCTTCCACCTCTGAATCGGTGGTCACCTCATCAGTAGTGACGTTTTGCTTTGGATTTTTTGAGGTGTTGTTTGCGGCAGCTTGCTTTACTGAGGACGTCTTCGCCGCCGTGGTGGATTTTCCAGCCGTTGGTTTAGTGCCAGTATTTGAGGCGGGCTTTTTCCCTTTAGTGTCGATTTTCTTACGAGGCTTTTTCTCATCAGAACGAAAAATTTGTTCGCGCTCACCAAATTCTGGCACCAGCCAGCTTTCCCAAGCGCCTCCCCCTTCATTGGATTTTGACTCAGGTGGATTACCGTTTTCAGAGGCATGAGACATAAAAGCCTCCCTATTGATTACCTAAATAAACCATTGCAAATAACTCATCTCAAACGTTTTATCACGTTTTGAGTAACAACTTTCAACAATGGCGCAAATATAAAAATGTTAACGACGAACAAGAAATAATTAAAAACAAACGACCCATAATAAACAATAAAAAACAACCCAAAATAGGCGGTAAAAAGTGGGCAACCCAAGCAAAAATTACGTCTATTTACTGTGTTTTTTACAGCATTTGTTCACCGCCACCACCCAAGTTAATTTCACCGGCATCGGCCATGCGCCGAGCAATGGTCAGAATTTCTTTTTGCGCACCTTCCACTTCAGACACTTTCACAGGGCCTTTCGCATCCAAATCATCACGCAGTAATTCAGCCGCCCGTTTGGACATATTGCTGAATATTTTATTCTGTAAATCTTCATCGGCACCTTTTAAGGCAACAATTAAAATTTCCGATGACACTTCCCGCAACAGCGCCTGAATACCTCGGTCGTCCACATCTTTCAGGTTATCGAACACAAACATTAGATCCTGAATTTGTGAAGAAAGATCCTCATCCACATCTTCAATGGCCTCGAGTAATTCATTGGCCACAGTGGAATCCAGATTATTGACAATTTCGGCAGCCACTTTCACGCCGCCCATGGTTTTCGTCTGAGAACCGGCACTGCCAGAGAATTGTTTTTCAAGAATATTATTGAGTTCCTGCAAGGCGCTAGGTTGTACCGTATCCAATGCTGCAACACGCATCATAATGTCTAACCGCACCTTATCGGGGAAGAAATCCAAGATTTCAGCCGCTTGATCCGCATCCAAATACGCAATCACAATGGCCTGAATTTGCGGATGTTCATTACGAATAATATCGGCAACAGAACGAGACTCCATCCACTTAAGCGTATCCAGCCCCGTGGTATTACCGCCCAGCAAAATACGATCAATCAGGCCATTGGCCTTGTCTTCACCTAAAGCCGTGACCAGCATATTCCGAATATAACCATCTGCCCCCATACCCAAACCGGTTAAGGTACGCACCTCTTCCAAAAAGGTCGACAATACCGCCTCTACTTCGGTTTGTTGCACGTTGGACAACTGACTCATCGCCGTTCCCAATCGCTGCACTTCTTTTGGCCCAAGGTGCTTTAAAATTTCGGCTGCATCCGCCTCCCCCAACGTCATCAATAAGATGGCCGCTTGATCTAATTTAGACACACTTTTCGCCGGCGCTTTCCCAGCGCTGTCTGCTTCTTCAGCCATCTTCGTTAATCCAACCTTTAATCACTAGGGCCACACGGCCAGCATCTTCTGCAATTAAGCCTTTCACCGCATTCAATTGCTGTTCGTAACTTTCTTCTGGGCTGGGCAATGCCAAGGCATCCCCACCACTGAGCGTGACGGTCTCATCAGACAACGAGTCAAACGCATCCAGTCCCGAAGATTCCAAAGCCGCCAGCTCTTTGGCTTCCTCTTCTTGACGTACCTTCAGCCCAGATGCCGCCACACTCTTCAACACAGGTCGCAACAAACCCACTAAAAGAATAAGAATAATTAAAAGCGCCGCGAGATGTTTCGATAAGGCATTAAACAAGGGGTGATCCCATACCGGAATGCCCGTATCTTCCGCTCCCAATTGAGGAATAAAACGGGTATTAATCACATTAACACTGTCACCACGAGCCGCCGAAAAGCCAATACTGTCACGTACCAGTATAGACAGCCGCTCCAATTCAGCTTCCGTCCAAGGCACCTGCTCCACCACACCGGTTTCCGGGTTAACCACATCTTTATCATCCACCACGACAGCCACCGTGAGTCGTTTAACTTTGCCCAATTGATGACGGGTATAACTGACGGTTCGATCCAATTCAAAATTACGTGTGGCCTGCTTTCGGGTGTTGCTCGGAGCACTCCCCCCTTCATTGTCACCCGCATTGGCCTGTTCAGGTGCTTCGCCATCCCCCGGAGGTTGATTGGTAAGCGCACCGGGAATACCCCCTAAATTATTACCAACGCGTTGCTCATCTAACGTTTGCTCACTGCGTACCGCCGGTAAATCCGGGTTAAATACCTCTTCGGCCTGTTCAACTTCTGTAAAATCCACATCCGCACTGACTTCTGCTTTTATTTTTTCCTGGCCGACAATCGGCGTCAGTAAACTGTGTATTCGACCAATTAATTCATTTTCCAATTTACGACTGTATTCGCGCTGTCTGGCCGCTTCCAATAATGCTTCCGCCTCTTCCCCTACCGATAATAAATTGCCTTTTTGATCAACAACCGTAACATTCTCCAACATCAATTCTGGAATACTGGAGGCCACTAAATTAGCAATAGCTTTCACATTAACAGGGGTAATGTTTCGACCAGGAAATAATTCTAAAAAAACAGACGCCGATGGCTCACGCGCATCTCGTACAAACACCGATTCTTTTGGAATCGCCAAATGCACTCGTGCATGACGCACGCTATTAATGCTGGTAATGGTACGTGCAAGCTCGCCTTCCAAACTGCGACGAAAGCGAGCCCCTTCCATAAATTGACTCGTGCCTAAAGGCTGTTCTTGATCCAATAATTCGAAACCCACCGAGCTTTCGCCAGGAATACCCGCTTCGGCCAATTTTAAGCGCGCTTCATGAATATCATCTTTGGCCACCAGCATAGCGCCTGTGGTAGGGTCTACCTTAAATTCGATATTATTGTATTCCAGTATTTGAACCACTTCTGAAGAATCAAGACGATCCAAACTGCCGTATAAAGGGCGATAATCTTCACCTTGTGTCCACAACACCACCGCGAAGCCCACCGCCACACTGGCCGCCAAGCCAATCATTAAGCTGGCCTGACGAATTAAATTTAAATTATTAAATCCCTCCACCAAATCACTGGTAGGACGAGATTTTACTTCCACCTCATCGGTTGATGCGTCCGCTTCTGCTTGTTCAGCCATTCATGCAACCCTATCTACTGAAAAATACACTTAATTTAGCGGCCAACGCTAAAAACCACTTTAAATACAATGATTAAAATCAAGACCAAAAAATCAAAATCAAAAATGAAAAATGAAAAATGAAAAATGAAAAATGAAAAATGAAAAATGAAAAATGAAAAATGAAAAATTAAAGTACCTACATCGGCATGTTCATAATATCCTGGTACGCTTCCACCATTTTATTTCTGACCTGCACAGTGGCTTGAAATGCAACACTGGATTTCTGACTCGCCACCATGACATCGGTAATATCCACATTCTCGTCACCCATGGTATAAGCCTCAGCCAAGGCACCAGACGTTTTTTGCAGTGCATTCACATTACCAATGGCTTGATTGAATAAGTCTCCAAATTTCGAGGTGGCAGGCGCGCTGCTTTCTCCCTGTAAATTTCCCGGAGCAATGCCCTCAAAAACTCGGCGTGTTGTCGGCACATCCCCCATTTCTTGATTAGGCGTCTGTACCGATTCACGCATTTGACGCATATTCATCAATAATTGATTAATGTCTGGCCGATCAGTGATTCTCACAACAACTCCTTACTGGTTAGCTTTACAGGCAAACAATGTTGCTGACGTAAAACAAATAACAAAACCTTGACACTCACCTTCATCACACGCCAAACAAACCGTCAGAAACTCGACGAACAGGCACTTAATCGCTGACTTTTCCTTAGCTATTCGACGTTGAAGGAATCATTACAGGGGTCATTGCAGGATGCGGGCCAAAGCAGAAACGAGGCAGGAACAGAAAGGAAAAAAGGTCGACAGCAAAGCCATCGACCTATGCACAAGACTAAACGACGCTACATCTATATAACTTGATTTCTAAGCGAAGGTTTTATCGACAATACTGCTTTAAACAGGGCAATTTGCAGAAGCCGCTTGCGCTTCATCCACAAAACACCGATCACAGGATTGCGAATACAGAGGGTGACTTGCAGGGCAACTGTTTGGTGTTGGTGTTGGTGTTGGTGTTGGTGTTGGTGTTGGTGTCGGTGTTGGTGTCGGTGTTGGTGTCGGTGTCGGTGTTGGTGTTGGTGTTGGTGTCGGCGTCGGTGTACCCGTTGCGTAACGTCCATCTAGCGTCACTACGCCGGTATTTTCAGGGTCAAGATAACGATCAATACCCGCACTCCAGTTCACATCCATACGACCATAAATATCGTATTCATTATTACCACATGCCGCTAAGCCACCGGTTAATTGGCCGACAATTCGCTGATTTTGATCAAAAATGGGTGAGCCTGAAGAACCGCCTTCCGTCGTTCCTAAATCCCAGTCCTCCACTCGCCAATGTGTCGACAATGCGGTTAGTCGATCGTTATCAAAACTGATGCGTTTTTCATCACCACGAGGATGATGAATGCTTACACCGATTTCAGGGCGGGTTGAACTGCGAGACCAACCAGCGTAATACACATTCGCTGCTGCTGGGATTGGATCATCAAATTCAATCAAAGCGAAATCCGAATTTGGATTTTGCACCAGCATCACCGCACCAGACTGATTGATATTACGTGGCCCATTACCATTACCACCACTCTGTGAAGAGCCGGGTGTACGACAAGTTGGACTTTCGAATTTCCAATACGCAACAACGGTATTGGCATACTGAGGTTGATCCAAACAATGGTCAGCGGTTAGAAATAATGCTCTTCCATCTTCTGCCGTATTATTAATAGCCGCTCCTGTACACACAAATGAACCACTGTTTGTGGAAAATTGATAATGTGCCACAGAATTTACTTGGTCACGCCAACCATCGGCATCCGAGCAAGCCACATCCACATTACACGAACCAGACTTTAAAATAACATCCATTTGTGAAGAAGGCTTATCGCCTAAAAAACCATGATTCACTTGTTTGAGTTTGAGTTTAACTTGATCGATAACGTCTGCTGGAGCATTCACTTCAACAATCACTTCATCTCCGGCCAACATAGGTGTCCAGAATTGCCCATGTGTTTCATTTTGCTCTACACCAAACGGCCCTAATATTTCTTTACCATCCGCAGTGTAAATATACACAGATGCCCCTTCAGGCATATAAAACTCTTTAAAACCCAAACTGATATTCATTGCCCCATCAGACACTATTTTATAGCGTGATACAGACATGGCCTGACCATCTAACGCGGCACTTTTTAATGTTTCCCATTGAGTAAGCGATACATCTGTGTGCAAAGCCGTAGCAATTTCCATCGGCGCCAGCTGCTGACTTTCTGAATGTGTTTCCTTATGCTCTGATTGCAATTTTAGAGAACGATTATCCACAGACTCCATATGGTACTCTTGCAGAACCGAGACATGCTGTCCATATTTCAAACCAAGCGGTTGAGCATTGACTTGACCAATCATAAAGGCCAAAGCACTCAGCGCCAGAGAGGGCTTTAAAGAACGAGTCATAATTTTCCTCACAAGAAATTATTATTTAATGTATTCGTACATCACTTGACCTGAGCTATTTTTTATCCTCGTGCAAACTCAACAGACACAAACCTCTCCAATATGTAATATTTTTATTTACATAAAGAAAAAGACTATCAAATTCGAAAACCAGTTCGTTATCAAAAATACAAAAACATGAACACCATCATGAGAATGGCGTTTAGACGGAGGGAGTTCACAGAACAATACAAAAAACTAAATTAAAAAAACAACAAAAAAGCCAAACATTAAGCAAGGCAATTTCAATTAATTCACCTCATCAGAATATATATCAATTCACGCCATTTGTTTAATGTCATCATCACTCAATCCCACAAACTTCATACAAAGTTCACATTTCCGCCGCCCTAAAAAGGACGATGAAAAAATAAAAAGACTTAAGCGACAAAATTCATAGCAATGATTTTTAAATCAAAGCATCTGTACATTTAATAACAAAACCTAAACAACCAGGCAAAACAAGCGTATGAAAGAAATCGCAACAGGCACTCATTGCATTAATAAGTGCTCATTGGAAAAATATGGCCCGCAACATTTTGGAATCCATTTTTTTAAAATCCCTAAATCCCTCCCATACACAAATATTTAATTTCGAGATAATCATCTAACCCATACTTGGAACCCTCGCGACCACTACCCGACGCTTTCATTCCACCAAACGGTGCAGCCGCATTAGAGATAATACCTTCATTAATGCCAACCATACCAAATTCAAGCGCTTCAGAGACTCGCCAAATTCGTCCGATATCTCTTGCGTAAAAATAAGCGGCAAGACCATATTCTGTATCATTCGCGATAGCGACAGCCCGCTCTTCGGTATCAAATTGAATAATCGGCGAAACAGGACCAAATATTTCACTACGAGCAATCGGCATGTCGTTGGAAACCGCCGTCAAAACTGTAGGGGGGTAAAAACCAGAATGGTTATTTTCGCCACCCATCAAAAGTTTGGCGCCCATCTCAATGGATGTCTCGACCAACTGATGCACGCCATCACACGCTTCTTGGCTAATCATCGGCCCGATGTTGACATGGCTGTTAAAGCCATCACCCATTTTTAATTGTCTAACCGCATTAACGTATTTTTGAGTGAATGAGTCCGCAACACTTTGTTGCACCAAAATTCGATTAGTACACACACAGGTTTGCCCCGCATTACGATATTTAGACGCAATAGCCCCAGCCACAGCCGCATCCAGATCCGCATCCTCGAACACAATAAAAGGGGCATTACCACCCAATTCCATCGAGACCTTTTTGACACTCTCAGCACATTGCGAAATCAATTTTTTACCAACCGCTGTAGAACCTGTAAACGTGAACTTCGCAACAGCCGGATGCTGGGTAAGTACTTTGCCTATACTTTCATGATCCGTCCCGACGACAACATTAAACACCCCAGCTGGAATACCTGCTTGATCTGCAAGTTCGGCCATTGCCAGTGCAGAAAGTGGCGTTTGCGCAGCGGGCTTCACTACAAAAGTACAACCTGCCGCCAATGCCGCCGCTGCTTTTCGGGCAATCATGGCATTGGGGAAATTCCATGGGGTAATTGCAGTCACTACACCCACCGCTTGCTTGATGACCACCAAACGTTTATCGGCACTTGGAGCAGGAATGGTATCGCCATACACGCGCTTCGCTTCTTCTGCAAACCACTCAATAAATGAAGCACCATAAGCAATTTCGCCCTTCGCTTCAGACAGTGGTTTACCCTGCTCCAAAGTCAACAGTTGCCCAAGCGCTTCTTGATGGCTCATCATTAAATCGAACCACTTCCTCAACAATAACGAACGTTGTCCGGCTGGCACCTTCGACCACTCACGATAGGCCTCCTTCGCAGACTCTACCGCCAGACACGCTTCATTGGCACCCGCATTGGCAACTTTAGCAATGAGTTCCCCATTCGCAGGGTTTGTTATCGCCAATTCACCCAAACTGGAATTGGAATGCCAACGGCCATTAATATAAGAAAACTGCTTCAGCAAATGGCTGTGACTCAAGTGATTATTCATCTGGGGCTCCTAAGTCAATTCACACGAGAGATTGAACAAAATACCAACCCCAGTGTAAACCTCAACAATAAAAGCATGATTTAATTAAGCCAAAACAATGAAAGAAATTAAGGCACTCAGATAGGAGATTATAAAATAAAGGATTAGGAAAGCAGGCTAATGAAACTCAGCAGGTCGGAAATAAAGCGGAAATATGAGGGAGAGGGAGAGGGAGAGGCAATGGAAATCGAACGCTTATTTTAAGAGAACGACTACCTCTCCCCGAGTCTACCCGTACTACTACTT
This sequence comes from Marinibactrum halimedae, assembly GCF_021234875.1. Taxonomy (GTDB): domain Bacteria; phylum Pseudomonadota; class Gammaproteobacteria; order Pseudomonadales; family Cellvibrionaceae; genus Marinibactrum; species Marinibactrum halimedae. Next base: position 66,045 of record NZ_JAJQVM010000010.1, read on the forward strand.
AGTCGTACTATTTAGTCGTACTACTTAGTCGTACCACTTAGTCGTGCTACTGCTCGTACTACTCATTAAAGACACATGATGACATCATGCGCTTAAGTGGGATAAGGCAAACAAAATGTAATCGCAAGCTCAGAATGAATTTCTTTATGGCGAGTAAACATCGGCAATGCAGGATTGTTGGCCGCTCTATAAGCATCAATGATCTGCTGTTTAGTCCAGACACAGCTAGGCGGATCGGGAAGGAGTTTACTGGAACCACGGGGAACACCATCAGGGTATACCCAAAGCCACGCTAAGCGACGACCATCTACTGTACGGCGGCCTTTATCAACACAGAAGTGTTCATTTCTGCGAGTACGCCCAGATCGACCACTTACATAAGAACCAAATTTCGCTTGATTACTCACAAAAGAAATAAATTCCTGTAAGCTCAACATATCCATGTTGTTTTCATAACCCAATGTTTGATTAATATCCCTACCAGGAACATAAAGCCCTCCTTGGGTACAGTCCCTGAAATTCGTTGCTGGAAAATCACCGCTAGGCGCTACACGAGTGCATGGGTAGTGAATGTTGCACAGACCGCTGTGCCTAGGATTACGAGCAGATGGGCTACATGCCATAACGATACGTCCTCTTATAAATGATCAAGATTTCAGCTCTACGGCTGACTTTTTGAGTAAAGCTGATGAAATGATTTTTTTCATTATATCAACTCATTTTTTACTTTCTTTACTAAGATAAGATCTTATTTCTACACCCTCAAAGTAATTGATTCCAAGGGTGAATATATAAGTGCTAACTAGACACTAAAGTAATAAATTCGTCAAACTTAATAATTAATTTTTTAAGAAAAAAGTGAGCACAAAAAATCAATTAAAATGATAATCACAATCATTAGCCCTCAAATTCATGCGCATATCATCAATACATTTTACTCTATCTGCAGCTTCCTCTATTTATTATTCTCTTCCACCTGTCCATTTCACTGCAGGATATCAAAAGGAAATTAATTATATCATCGGTGAATTGAGTAACAATATCGCGCGCAAGCTGCAATTATTGCATGAAAAACAGAATCACATGTGAACTCTATAATTTTATAGGGTACACAGACCATTACAAACTATTACAACCTCAAAAATAAATCGAAAACACCGAGATAGACTCAATGAACCACTACCTAACTTGCCGTTAACATCCCTTGGAAAATACTCACAGCACGATACAATACACCACACTCAACCTTAGAGAAGTTTATTTTTTATACATCTTTGTAAAGGAAGCTTTATATGAAGGATTTCAAATGTGTGCTGGTAGCTCTCTTGCTCAGCACCGCCTGCTATACTTCAATCATCTTCGCCGCTGACAAAAATACGGCTCTCACAGAAAGCCCTCATCAAGAAAACTCTTATCAAGAGAACAATGTCGACTCTTCAGTCAGCACAGCCAATCACTCTGAAGAAAATGATCCTACCTATACACCATTACCCGTCGAGGCTTTTGCACACCTCCCTGATGTAGCGGACATAAAACTCTCGCCCGAAGGGGACAAAATTGCCTCTTTAATTCGCCTTAATACCCAGGAAAAAAAAGGCACCGCTGTTCAAATTACGGATTTAAAAACCGGTAAATCGATTTACCCCATTTATGCCGAAAATACCAAATACAAACTTTCTTGGATTCTCTGGGGGAACAGCGATACTCTGCTAGCAAGCGCTATTTTTCCGGCTGTTCGCTATGGCGTACCGACTACAGAAACTCGACTTCTTAGTATTGATGTAACAACAGGCGAATACGAAGCGGTTTTACCTAGGCGATATCTGCGTAAACTGGACTTTATGCCACAGTTTCAAGACCAAATTATCGACCTTCTCCCCAACGATAAAGACCACATATTAATGGAGTTGTCGGTAAAAGCTGAATCATCCCAAGTCATTAAAGTCAATTTAAAATCTGGAAAAGTCCGAGTTCAGGAAAAGCGTGGACGCTTTGTAAACAGTTGGACAACCGATCAACAACATAATGTTCGTGCCCGAGTAGAAAGGGAAGATACTGAATTCCGTGTACGAGTACGACTCCCTGATAGCCGTGACTGGGAATTATTCTGGACATTCGAAGCCTTCGCGGAAGATCAAGTTTGGCCATTGGGGTTCGATCTCGACCCCAAAATTTTGTATGTTCAGAAATATCACAATAATAGACTCGCCATTTTCAAAGTGGACGTTACCGACCCCAAGCGCGAACTCTCATTAGTATTTTCAGATGAGGAATACGATGCCGATGGTGGCCTTCTCTATTCGAAAATAACAGACAAAGTCATTGGCACCACCTTCTCAACCAAAAGCGGCTTTACCTTTTGGGATCCAAAATACATAGCGCTTCAAAATGGAATTAATAAAGCCCTACCGGACTACGATAACATCATTGTTGACTTCAGTGGCGATGAACGCAGATATTTATTGCTTTCTAAAAGTGACTTAGATGCTGGAACCTATTACCTCGGAGACCGAGATTCAGGTCAACTCAATCTCGTCGCTTATCGCTATCGGGCGCTTGACCCCAAAAATATGGCCGAAAAATTAAGCGTTTCCTATAAAGCACGAGATGGAGTAAAAATTAAAGGCTTTTTAACGCTTCCTAAAGGCAGTGACGGAAAATCTTTACCGACCATTATCCACCCCCATGGTGGACCAATCAGTTTCAGTGGTAGTGGTTTCAATTATTGGACACAGTTTTTTGCCAACCGGGGCTATGCCGTGCTGCAAATGGACTTTCGTGGCTCTTCCGGACATGGCTTTGACTTTATGCAAGCAGGCTTAAAAAACTGGGGAAAACAAATGCAAACGGATGTAGAAGATGGCACCCGCTGGATGATAGAACAAGGCTACGCCGACCCTGAACGAATTTGCATTGTTGGCGGTAGCTATGGTGGTTATGCAGCCTTAATGGAAGCCGCAAACTCTTCCGAGCTATATCAATGTGCTATCAGCTTTGCGGGCGTTACCGATGTTGAATATCTAGTCAAGAGTAATCGTCGTTACACCAATTATGAAGTCGTAAAAGAGCAAATCGGCTCAAACTTCAAAGAATTGGCAAAATACTCCCCTGTGAATCAGGCTAATAGTATTGATGTACCGGTTCTGCTGGTCCATGGCACCAAAGACCGCAGCGTACGTTACAATCATAGCCGCAAAATGGAAAAGGCCTTGCGCAAAGCCGGTAAAGACGTCACCTATGTTGAGCAAGAAGATGGCGATCATTATCTCAGTAAAGAAGAGCATCGTGTTCAGTTCTTTACCCTGATGGATGATTTTTTAGCCAAACATTTAGGAAGATAATTCCCATTCCCTTTCCTTCAAGAGCGGGCGTTTCTGGCCCGCTCTTGTTACTCTTCTTTCACAACCCTCCTTCACAACCTCTATTCACAAGTGAACATCCTGTCAACACATCGTCAAGTATTTCTTGTATGATCTAGCCTCATGAAAAAACAAGAAAGACTCAAGAAAGTACCCATTTATACCGCCTTAAACTTGGAAGCATCATTATGTTAAAAGCGCTTTTTCTCGATATGGATGAAACCTTGTGCGACACCCAAGGCGCCAACCACACTGCGAAACAATTATTGCAACAAAGTGTAATGGATCGCTTTACAGGCTCAGACGCCCTACATGGTTTTGCAGATGACTATGTTTTAGGCATTTATCGAGAGTGGACAGAAGCTCAACGCGCTCGATACTTGCCCATCATTGAAAGCACAGGCGAAATGAGCTTTCGTATTCAATTGATTCAAGACTTACTCAGTAATGCCGGTGTCCCATCCGTCTCAAATGAAGAGGCCTTAGCATTGCAAAAACAGTTTGATGACGACCGTATTCAGGCTTTTGATTTTTATCCTGGTATTCCCGAATTCCTGAGTAAAGCCCGACAATATTTTACGTTAGTCGTCATTACCAATGGCCCCGAATTTTCACAAGTTCCAAAGGTGGAGAGGATCAATCTTTCTTCTCATGTGGATCACATTATTATTGGTGGACAAGAGCCAGAGCAAAAACCCGCTCGATCTATTTTTGAAAAAGCATTAACGCTAGCTCAATGTGAGGCCCATGAAGCCATTCATGTGGGTGATAGCTTAGCGGCGGATATTGTAGGCGCCCATAATGCCGGTATTACCTCTGTTTGGATTCAACACCAACAACCGTTAGATGCAGAACTAGGTATTAATCCACATCATACCGTTCTGCACCCAGATGAAATTCCAGCATTAATACAAGAACTAACAACACAACCTTTACAATAAATAAGGTAAAAAAATTAAACAAAATGCTTGCAGCGCGCACAGAGGGTGTTTATAGTGCGCGCCATTGATGACATCTCATCCATTATTTTAAAAGTCACTTCATCTATTATCTCAACCTACGATATCAACAGGAGGTCAATATGTTTTTCTTTATGCAATTCACAAAACACCAAGCACTGGCCTCTGAAAATAGTCCTATTTGCTAAATAGTATTGACGACAACCAAAATCGTCATACTCTCACTTTCGCAAATTCCAACCTTCAGATTGCCAATGCCGTAACGCAATATCATTACTGCTTTTTCGGTAGCTGTTATTGCCAATTTATCGCTGTTCACAGTGATTAATACTCCTCCTCTTTTCTCGTTACGATCTTGTAAAGAGTAGGTGAAATACGGATATAAAATTATGGGCAATTCCCCTTTTTCACCTTTACGCGCCTCTCAAAAACTCAATAATGGCGCACTGGTTAACCTGGTGATATCAGAAAAAAATTGGTTAGAAACCACTGCGGTGGATCAATTAATTCACACAACACAACTGCCTGGTATGCTCCTTGGAGTCGGCATGCCAGATTTACACCCTGGGAAAGGACAACCCATTGGAGCGGCGTTTATTTCTCAGGAACATATCTACCCTCACTTAGTGGGCAGTGATATCGGTTGTGGCATGGGGCTTTGGCACCTAGATGTCCCGGCACACAAGTTCAAAATGGATAAAATCGAAAAACGATTAGTGGGGCTGGATGAGCCTTATGAAGAAAGCCCCAACGAGTTATTAGAGCAATATGACTTTGACTTATCCGCTTTCGATCGAATGGGAATCGAAAACATTGATGCATTAAACAATAAACTCGGCACCATTGGTGGCGGTAATCATTTTGCCGAATTCCAGTCGGTTGCCAAAATTTTTGACTCTGATGTTTTCGAACAAACTGGTTTAACTAAGCGTAGTACCGTGCTGTTAGTACACAGTGGTTCTCGCGGTTTGGGTCAAGCCATTTTGCATCAACACATGAATTCTCACGGAGCAAACTCTCTTACCGGAAGTACTCAAAATGGCTATTTGCATCAACATGATACAGCCGTGAAATGGGCCGAAATTAATCGGTATATCATTGCGAGACGATTTCTATCTGCCATAAAAGCAGGCGGACATTCGATATTGGATATTACTCATAACTCCGTTACGGCGTTATCGTCGCAGCAACAAAACGACATGATATCACTGTGCGCTCCACTATCGCTTACAGAAAAATCAAAGCACACGATGTGGATTCATCGAAAAGGCGTTAGCCCTACGGATCAGGGGTTAGTGATGATTCCCGGTTCCCGAGGCAGCCACAGCTACTTGGTTAAACCTAAAACGGACAATAAAAATGCCATAAGTCATGGAGGATACTCTCTTGCCCATGGCGCGGGCAGAAAATGGCAACGTAGTGATGCAAAAGGGAAGTTACGCAATAACTTTACCGTAAAGGATTTAGAAAATAACGGGTTTGGCGGACGCGTGATTTGTAAACAACGAGATTTACTTTTTGAAGAAGCACCACAAGCCTATAAAAATATCGATGTGGTGATTTCAGATTTACAGCAAGCGGGCATGATTGATCTAATCGCTCAATTCAAGCCCTTGCTCACCTACAAAACCAGGAAAAAATAAAATGAAGACGGATAACAGAAAAAACAACCATAATACTTTACTTCAAGTAAGTGCTGGTCAAGGTCCTAAGGAATGCGGATGGGTGGTCGCACAAGTGATAAAAGCCATGGAAGTTTCTGCGAAAGCTCACCAATTAAAGCTCAACATCGAAACAACGGTGGCTTATGATAAACACTTGCGCAAACAGTCGTTAATTGAGCCAGACGCTTACTTATCGGTGATTGTGCAGATATCAGGTACGAATCGGAAAGCGTTTATCAAAGAGTGGGAAGGCACCATTCAATGGCGCGGTGAAAGCCATTATCGTCCAAAACATAAACGACAAAATTGGTTTGTTTCGGTCAATGAAGTGACTCCACTCAAAGACGAACATCAACTTATGGAAGAGCTGGAAAAAGAAGTGCAATTCTCTAGTACTCGCGCCAGCGGGCCAGGAGGGCAACATGTGAACAAAACCAGCAGCGCGGTGCAACTCACACACCCTCGCACAGGCATTCAATTAAAAGTGGACACTGAACGCTCTCAACATCGCAATAAACAACTGGCGCTTAAACGCTTGCAAACACTGCTAGACAGTAAAAACCATCAAACACAATCACAACAAACAAAAGATCGTTGGCAACAGCATTTTCACGTCGGACGCGGTAATGCAGTAAAAATATTTGTTGGTTCCGAATTTAAAGCACACTAAACTGAGGGCCATTATTTTTTTAATACAGATCTTTTCATCGTAGACATTTCAATATAAATAGGAAGCTTGAATGAACGATTTATCACAGCAACTTCAGTTCATCAACGAAATGGATAAACTCAAAGCGGTCTATCGTCGCGCCCTAATTAAAGCCGATAATAATCGCCGTGAAAACAGCGCAGAACACAGTTGGCATATTGCTTTGACGGCTCATGTACTTGCTCCGTATGCCGAAGAGCCCATTGATGTTGGGCGGGTAACGCTCATGCTATTACTGCATGATATTGTTGAAATCGACGCAGGCGATACTTTCGCGTTTGATGACAGCGCCATATTGGCAGAGCAATCGGATAAGGAAATCGCCGCAGCAAAACGCCTTTTCGGTCTATTACCCCCCTCTCAAGCTGAGAGATTTATTTCACTGTGGATGGAATTTGAAGAAGCCGAAACACCCGATGCCAGTTTTGCCAAAGCAATGGATCGAGTTCTTCCGTTAATGCAAAATATTCAAAATAACGGAGGTAGCTGGGCTGCCAACACCGTAAAAAAATCGCAGGTGATTAATCGAAACCGACACTTAGAGCGCTCTGCTCCAAAACTGTGGGGTTTTGTTTTGGAAGAAATTGAAAAGGCCACAGAAAAAGGTTGGTTACAAGACACCTAAATTATCACTTATGTTTCGTTAATGTGTGGGCGTTTCTCGAAACCGCCCACACAATCATTATTATTCAAAGAGCGATAACGCGGTTATTCAAAGAGCGACAAGTAGTCCACATCCATTTCCGAATAGATGGCTGAATCTATTCCATTAGTAATTCTTGCGCTACCTAATGGGTACGTTGAGTAATAGTTTCGGTACAAATTTAAATCTGGCGAACTGGCGATAATAGTACCCGCTATATCGATATTGCCAAAAAAGAAGGGATGATTATGCAACGACGTATAAAATTCCCACCCTGATCGAATTAGATTTCTGCGATCTCGTGTACTCAGATCAACAGGAGGGCCAGAGTAATTTGCCACCGTTCTCCAGGCCACATAAATTCTCAATTGATCGCCTTGCTTGAAGATATCCGCCTGAAACTCTGTTGGCATCGAGGGGTCAACACGCTGCAACTGCCCAGAGAGTAGGAGTTGGTCTAAGCATGTCGCTTTTCCTATTGTGGCCGCATCGCCATCCAATAACGCTTGAATAGACAAAACCGCATCATCGTTTGGCCCAACATATCGCGCAAATATATCCTGCTGACGGCGTAATAACCCATACTGATCTAAATCTGTATTGGCCGAAACATAATCATGGAAGGAGGCAATAAACTCATCAACAGGCGTCTGGGCAACCTCCAACCAAGCTTGCGCATTATTCAAGCGCCATTCGTATTGTTGAATATTACGTGACTCACTACGAAATACAGGTTCGCTAGAAGGAATTGGGCATTGCCCAAAACTGTAACTTGCTCCGAAGAGGAAGAAAATAAAAACGGTTAAAGTGGGTAGGTGTAAAAATGGCTTTTTTTTCATTTTTGTTATGGCTCCAAAGGTAAAGATCATCATGTAAAAACACTCCCTCTCTCTACTTCTCCCCACCCTAAACGAAGTAGCCTATGTTCGCCTCATCCGATCAAAAAAAACCATTTTATATTTAGATGCCAAATGAGTCGTGTTGAATGACATCCACAAAGCGGATGTTTACTGCCTTAAATTAAGCATGGCAAATTGACACTCATTTCCTCTTTTTTCGGTACTAATTTGCATGCATCTGAAATATTACTGAGACTGAAATATTACTGAAAGTAGATACCGATATGACAACACGCAATAGAATGGTCAACTTCGCTCAAATGTGTCCCAACCCACAAACCTACCGTCATATCGATGGTACACCCGGACATTATGTATGCCATCTGGCCGCGATTCACTGGGCTGCTCAATCTATCGGATACTCAGGCCCTGCTGCTGCAAAGGTTGTAGAGCGCTATATACAATCCAGCTGTATTGGATGTATCAACCCTGCTCCACCTTCAGCCCCAGTGAAAACGCCCAATAAAGGCTTTCGACGTTTCTTTCCATTTATGCGTAGAAGAGGAAAATATGACGTGCCTATCAACTCCATGCATGTCACAGGTAACCATATGACATACGGGCATCATTTTTGCCAAGGCGCTATAGCCGTACCCAATCGTCGACAACTCTCAAGAATAGCCGCACCCGGCGACGTCTTAATCTTTGATCATCCAAGAAACCCGCAACACTCAATGGTCGTGGTCGCGAGCAACCCAGCCAATCCCAACACAGTATTGGCTCGGGGTTACAATAACGCTAGAGTTACTCAAAACGATGCACCTCAAGGTATGTTTGATCCGTCACCACGTAATATGGCGCTCCCAAAATATTGGTCAAATAATGATACCCTCGTAGGCACATCCCCTGTACACATCGTCCCCCACAATACGTTTATAACGAACCTTAGACGATTTATCTATTCGCCTCGTTAATAACCGCCCTGTCATGTAAATGACCTCAAAAGCTTTAGGTAAAAATAGTTTTAGACAAAAAAGTAGATTTAGACGGAAGTAGTCTTGCGATGTTACAGTTTCCCAATTAGATGGTTATCAATCACTCATACCGGAGGGGAAATGATACTGACTCAGTATTTTGGAAAGAACGCCAAAAGACGTTCTGAGAAAAATTCCGATAACAATCCCAAAAAATTCTATCTGCATGAAATCTCGTATCTTCATCGTGCACGAGGTTTATGCCTTGGTTTTTTAGCAAGCTTATCTTTATATGGATGCGTTGAATCTCAACAACCCGTTGAATTCAATGCAAAAGAGAGTAAAAAAGACATTGTGAATCACTTTTTAAACGAACTGCCTAATTCCCCCTCTGCGAAGCAGAAGCCATTCGACTTTACCCATCATGGCATCACCGTATCCGACCCCTGGAACTGGCTAAGAGACCCAGACTACCCCAACACAGATGATGAAGACGTGCTGGCTTATTTGAAAGCCGAAAATGCCTATTTTCATCAATGGCTTGAAGACTATACTCCATTAAAAAATACCCTTTTTAAAGAGTTTAAAGGCCGATTAGACGAAACAGAAACGTCCGTACCCTGGGTAAATAATGGCTATGAGTATAAATGGGAATACCGCGATGGAGAGGAATATAAAACGTATCTTCGAAAACCGCTTGGAAAAGACGACTCTGCCTACAGAGTCTTTCTTGATGCCCCTCAGTTAGCCAAAGGCATTGATTATTTTGACTTGGGTGGTTTCGATATCAGCCCAGACAACCAATTTCTTGCCTACAGTGTTAATACCGATGGCAGTGAACGCTATACCGTCCACTTGATTGACTTGAATTCTGGGAAAACATTACCTGATACCGTAGAAAATACCTCAGGCCAACTCTTATTCACCCAAGGTAATGCGCTGGTCTATGGGGCACTGGAAACCGAAAAATGGCGCGTCGAGAGCATCAACGTCCATTACCTTGGCACCCCCTCAGAAAAAGATAAGGTTCTGCTGGCGGAGTCTGATGATGGCTTCTTCTTAGGGTTTGAAAGCACTTCAGATGATGAGTACCTTATCATTGGCAGCGGCCAAGCAGAAATTTCGGAATACTATGTTGTTCCTCAATCGGATTTATCCGTAAAACCGCTTTTATTGGCTTCTCGTGAACGAGGTTTTAACTACGAGCTAGATCACGCTCACGGTAAATTCTGGATTGTCGCCAACGATAAGCACGTTAATTTTCGTATCGCCTCAGTGGAGGACAATGCGCCGCAATATGAAAATTGGAAAACCGTCGTTGAAGGTTCTGATAAAACCTACATAAAAAGCGTGCAAACGTTCAACAAATTCCTTGCGATAAAACAGTCTGTCAACGGGCTCGATCAATTAGTCCTGCGTGACTACGATGGCAATGAATCAGCCATTGATTTCCCTGAATCGGTCTACACAGCATCCTTTTTTAATAATCCAGAGTTTGAGCAGCCTCACCTTCGACTTCACTACGAGTCAATGATTACACCCGATACCGTTTTTGATTATCAACTTTCCTCAAAGACGTTAATCGAGCGCAAAGTCAAAGCCATTCCTTCTGGCTACGATAAATCTCAGTACGAAACCAAGCGCTTGATGATCCCTGCACGAGATGGCGTTCGTGTCCCTGTGTCTATCATGCATAAAAAAGGCGTAAAACTGGATGGCAGCAACCCATTGCATCTTTACGCCTACGGTGCCTATGGCTATGGCATGTCGCCGAGTTTCGCCAGTAATCGTTTATCCTTGGTTAACCGAGGTGTGATTTATGCCATTGCTCATGTCCGTGGTGGTGATGAAATGGGCTATCAATGGTATTTAGATGGAAAACTCAAAAAGCGTAACAATACATTCAATGATTTTATTGATGTCGCTCGTGGATTAATTGATAAAGGCTACACCCAAGCCGGCAACATCAGTATTTCTGGTCGTTCCGCCGGCGGCGAATTAATGGGCGCCGTTACGATTCAAGCACCTGAATTATGGAGTAGCGTGATTTTAGGCGTACCGTTTGTGGATGTGCTCAATACCATGCTCGATGCCACCTTGCCGTTAACCCCACCGGAATGGGAGCAATGGGGAAATCCTATTAAAGACAAAGCAGCGTTTGAGTTAATTCGCAGCTACTCCCCTTACGATAACATTAGCGCCACTGACTACCCCGCCATGCTGGTCACAGGCGGTTTAAATGATCCTCGTGTTACCTATTGGGAGCCAGCAAAATGGACGGCAAAAATGCGTCATCTAAAAACAGACAATAATTTATTAATGATGCGCATGAACATGGGAGCCGGACATTTCTCTAATAGCGGACGTTATGGTCGCTTATTGGATAATGCGGAAGAAATGACGTTTACTCTTCTGTCCCATGGGATTTCCGAATAAAACAAGGTTCAATAGTATAATTAAGGTACTGTTTAATTGGGGGGAGGTATGAAAAGCGGAAAACAGAGAAAAGTCGAGATTAAGCGTAAACGAGCCCTGAAGAAAACCGAAAGCATTAAAATAATTAGAAAAAGTTTTAATGCTCCAATAGCTGCCGATCACAGTAAACTTAAATCACCTTCCGCAATGCCAATCTTCCTCTGGGGGTTAGAGCACGATTTTCAATAACTAAAATTGAAGGAAAATTTCATGATTGATGTAGGGAACCAAACGTTCAGATCGGGCGTGTTAATACAATTAGCGAATGACGCTATCAATTTCATGAACAGAACACCTCGCCATACTCTTCCCCCTCAAGGCGATTTTATTGGTTCAGGTGTGTATATGATTTTCTATAAAGGCAATTTTGCAAAGTATTCGCATCTCAGCAATACAAACACTCCCATCTACGTTGGAAAAGCTGTGCCAACGGGCTGGAGAACCGGGGTTATATCTAAGCCTCTGGAGAAAAAACTAAAGTCACGATTATCAGAGCATGCAAGAAGTATTAACGCCGCCAGCAACTTAAATTTGTCAGACTTTGAGTGCAAATTTGCAATAATTCCTAACGATTTAGCGGCGATAATATCTGTAATTGAATCAACTATGATTCAATTGTTGCAACCTATATGGAATACAACAATTGATGGATTTGGAAATCATGACCCCGGAAGTGGTCGATATCAGCAAGCTCGGTCAAACTGGGATAAGCTGCATCCGGGGCGTGCATGGGCAGAAAAACTACAATAAAAAAGCTTAATTTTTAGGGATCAAAGCCTCATAAAGGCTATTTCCTATGACTCTTGCAAGCGCCACTGGTACTGCGTTACCGAGTTGGCGCATTGCTTCTGACCAAGACCCTGATACTTCATAGAAGTCAGGGAATGTTTGCATCCTCGCACTTTCACGAACGGTAAAGTATCTAACAGAGTCATCACTAAAACGAATCATATTCTCCCCCCCCGGCACACCATGAACACCAGCCTTAAGTGTCTTGGAAGGTGAGTCAATATAACTACCGGTGTGTCCCGGATACATGCGTGCTCCATCACGAAAAATATGATTTTTTATTTTTCCATCCTGCAACTCAATATAAGGTTCTGGCAAATCACTAATTGCATCTCTAACAGTCACCCAAGGTTTTTCAGGGGGAGTAAACAAGCCATATTTTTTTATTAAAGAGGCTTTTTTTCTTTCTTGTTGCGGCAAAAGTGCAGGCGGTTTTAAATTGTGCCTCTTCCAGTATTCATTATTAACAAGCTGCTCCCAAAGGAGGCGATCTTCAGTATGGGTGGGTTTGGGAAAAGCCCATTGAATACCAAGGTTGGCTCTGAAGCCTACAATGATAACTCTCTCTCTCTTTTGCGGAACGCCATAATCTGCTGAATTGAGCAAACGAAAAACAATGTTATATTCTGGTTTATCTCCTTTCGTACGCTTTTTTTCAAGCCGGGAGAGGTGTGATTCCCAGTTCTCGGTTTCTTTCTTTACCATTGTTGGATACTGCAATTGCAGGAGAATATACTCAAAGTAAGTAGAAAAAGATTTTCTCAATAAGCCTTTCACATTTTCAAAGACGAATGATTTGGGGCTTAACTCCCTGATAGCGCGAACGGCTTCGGGAAACATATCTCTGTTGTCGGTATTTGCAGCATGCTTTCCACCTAAAGAAAATGGCTGACAGGGCGGCCCCCCTGAAACCAAATCGATAGATGGGTACTTAGCAAAATCATGATTTTTGATGTCTGATTCAACAATCTGACAATGGTCACCGAGTAAAACACTTCCTCTTAAAGAAGAGCAGGCATCTTTATTAAGCTCAATGGCTGCTTGTGTTTCAAAACCGGCCTCATGAAGCCCGAAAGCAAGTCCTCCGGCTCCTGCGAATAGTTCAATGGATTTCAAGGTCATAAATCGATCAATTTCACCACTTAAAATTTATCGTAGATAACATTGTGCGATACTTTTAAGTTTTATAACAAGGATTGAAGGTGGACCATATACGGACCATCGATAGATACAGGTTTGCAAGTAGAAAATTACGATTTTTCGTAAATAATTGATTTTAAAGGAAAAAATTGGTGGAGCCTAGCGGGATCGAACCGCTGACCTCAACACTGCCAGTGCTGTATATCTGCGTTTCTGGCGGATATACAGTACATATACAGTGCTTTTTCTCTGCCATTTTACCTATTTTTCACCCTAAAACCCGCTCAATACTCACTACCTCGTTGCGGTTCGTTGCGGTTTAACAGCTCTTAATAGTTGTAGATGATATCTTGAGGCCTTCACTTATAGCAATAGTGAAAGTGTCTGACGGGAGTATAAAGACAGCCATCCAAGAATGCTAACTACGACTATGCAGCCAAGAAATATATTGACACCCCAAAACCACAAGCTATATCTTCGATAGCATGATTGGCACTATATTGATCAAAAAAGGCGCGAACAAAAACGTAATTCCAGTCACACTTTGTTTAACATGCCCCTTCAACAAAAAAGTGAGGGGTGTAATTAAATGCTAGGAAAATTCAAAACTTTAGTTCTATCCGCTGCTCTTTGTTTAGCTGGATGTGCAAGCGTCCAAGAAAGCACAAGGGTTGCGACTAACTTAAAGGCGAGGGAGTACAATTCATTAGCTGCAAACTACATGCTGCGACCAACGTTCACATCCGTTGAAAACATGAGTGACGGGAGCACTGTTTTGTCAGTATCAAGAGATGGCTATGGAGGAAATGATCACATGGTCGCTCCTATTCGATTTTTACAATCGAATACAGATGGATATGTCTCTCTCATAGACAAATATTTTGAGTGGGACGAGCTTGCTCTTAGCAGGGGGGATGCAATAACAAAGGAAATAGGAAGGGTTGACTCTTGGAGTGCTGGGCCATCAGGTGAAATTAAATTTGTATTCCATAGCGGAAATTCTGAAAGACACTTTCTCTCAGTATCTTTTTGTGCCGTAGGCACTTGCTTAGATGATAACGCCCTTTTCTTCGACCCGGTTAATGCAAAAGAACTCAAAAGGCTACTTCTCCAATTAAGCTCAAACGAGATAAAAGTAGAGAATGTCGACGACATCTACAAATAGAGGTAGATAAAGCCGCAGGCATCTTTGACAAGACCGAAGAAAGGCCAGCATGAGGCTCGCGGCCTTTCTCACTGCCAACATAGGCAGCCTATATTGACACCAAAATCACCATATTGGTCACCACATAAATTCCTCACCTCTTGAGGCCAATATATTATTGAGCATCAAAAACAAACAACGAGGAAGCGGTAAATGTTAAAAGTGTTTTTTAGGGTATCTTTTTATATGTGCTTGGCGGGCGTGCTGATATCCTGCGCCGGAATGGCAGACTCTATGTCTAAACTTTCCGGCTTAGGCGTTGTTAGCAAGGAAAAGTCAACATTTGATGGGGCCACCCTGATAAAGGTTTCACCTACCTTTCTGTATGATCCAGAGAGCACATGGGGCAACCAAGTAAAGCTGGGTGCCAGATGGTCGAGCAAGGCTCCGGAGTATGTGGCATTGGTTCTCTCCTATAGTTCAGACGTTGCAAGCGCCAAATCAGCATATCTTAGCCTTACGGGAATCGACATAAATACCGACGGCAACATAGAATCGTTTAAGTCTGGAAAGTCAACCAATCTGGACAGCGGTGGCTACAACACAGTGTCCAAAACCATTTACACGGAAAGCACTAATTCGGTAGTGGTTCCATACAGCCTTTTACAGCAAATGGTTTCGGCTGAAGATTGCAGGGTTCGCATACATACAAGCAAGGGTTACGAGGAAGCTATCTTTTCCAAAGAGCGTATTCCTGGAGGTCAAGGAACCGCGATCTTATCCATCCGAGAATTCATAGCTGAAATAAACAAGCATCAACAAAGCACCTAATAACAACCCCCTGCTTTGCGGGGGCTATTTGACACACCTGCCAAGCAAGCGCATACTCAAGTAGCACTAGCAAAATCTAGTGCCGGGCGTAGGAACCCGAATCATCAACAGGCGCACAAGTCGCCAGTTCTTCTGTATGCGGCTTTTTTTGTGCGTAGCGACTCGTTATGGCGGGTTGCCGGGGGGCCTTGCGCCCACCGGCCCCTGTTGACCGGCATTCC
Organism: Marinibactrum halimedae; assembly: GCF_021234875.1. Lineage (GTDB taxonomy): Bacteria > Pseudomonadota > Gammaproteobacteria > Pseudomonadales > Cellvibrionaceae > Marinibactrum > Marinibactrum halimedae. The sequence goes on from NZ_JAJQVM010000010.1 coordinate 81,792, forward strand.
TACCCCGAGCAACCCGCCACCCTATTGAGCGTAGGAACTTAATTGGGATGGCTCAAATTTCAACAGGAGCCAAACAATGCCTAGTCTTTCCACACCAGAAGTTCACCTAATTAATAATCGTCTAGTTACAACATCCTTAAAGGTTGCAGAAGCATTTGGGAAGCGACACAGTCATGTCATCGATAAAATTAAATCCATAGATTGTTCTGAGCAGTTTTTAACCTCCAACTTTTCGGCGGTTAAATACAATCACCGAGGAAATGAGTATGACTCATTTGAAATGACAAAAGACGGCTTTATGTTTTTAGTAATGGGCTTTACTGGCAAGAAGGCTGCTCAGATCAAAGAGGCTTACATAAATGCATTCAACTTAATGGAAGCACAACTAAGAAATCAGCCCCCTACTCCACCACCCTGCCCTAAAACTTCCGAACAAGACATGTTCGAATTTGTAGCGAAGACACTAAAATCAGATAGGGCCGAGAAGCTGGGAATGCTCAAGCAATACGGAGAGCAAAAAGGTCACGACATGAGCTATCTTCCCAAGCCTGAGGCATTGGGTGAGCCCGTAAGTTTTCACCAAAATCTTCAAACGCAGAAATTAACCGTGATCCTCAAGAAAGGGATTGAACAATACAGTCTTAATATAGATGAATTTGTGAGGCGAGCTAAAGAGATTGAGCAAATGTACTTCGTTGCGGGCTATCTTGATGCTGGCTCAGACATGCAAAGAAACCAGTTTGACTCAGGTAAGCCATTAAGACTTCTCCAATGAAACAAGGGCGCCAATGCGCCCCATCCTAAAATTTATCAGGATCAAATGAACCCGTTGATATATCGTTAAATGCCTGTAAATATGCAGCTTCAGCACTTAACTTTTTCTCCTGAGTTTCCCTACGGACAAAGTGATGCGGTTGCATTTCCTCTAATTCTCCTCCTTCATTTAGTACAACTGCAACAAATTCATTCGTAGCAATTTTCATTTTCCAATGTTGAAATTGCTTCATTTTTTACCACTTGTTTAATTGTTATACGCCGCTATTGCAGCAAGACCATTGTTATAGATCACCCCTTCGCGCAGACACAAAAAACCCGACGCTGTGGCCGGGTTTGTTATTTCCGTTAGCGATGTACTTAGGCTAACTGAAAGCTTGTTCAATGAGTTGAACAATAATGATCTTCGCGCCATTTTTCTGAGTATCTACCCGCCAATCCCTTTATTACCGCCATCAATAAAGTCCAGTTGATCAGCCAAGATAAAAATACCTTCACGTAAAAGAAGCTGTTGTAAAATAGGTAGCTTTTAATAATGTCTGCATTCCATAATACCCACTCTATCGCAGTGCCAATATTGACGAGAACTGACAGAACCATAATTATGAGTATCAGCCCTTCGTTTGTTGTTGCATTATAATACTGGTGATCCTCTCCAACCTTAAAAGCTCTTCCAAGCACACCAAGACTTGGATGCGAAAATAATCGCATAATTATAAGGCGAAGGGCGATACAGAGGATTACGGCAAGATCTTGCAGGCTAATAAGGAATAGGTAAATATATGGGTTTGAATTATCAGCAAAGGACTTTTGCCCGACAGTAAAATAACCTACAGTCTCTATTGATAACATTAAAAACATCAGCCATCTGATATTTCTACAGCTTAGGCTGGCGAGAAATAAAAGCAGCATTGTGCAAAGCCAGCCCGCCGAATGCCACTCACTTACGGTCCAGCTTGCAATTATCTCAAAGAATCCCATAAAAACTTAACCTAGAATCGCTTAATTAGATAAGTTGAAACAAATCATCACTCTGGTCTAGGCGGCAAGTTGCCGCCACCACCAGTTCCCATTGTTGTTGCACCGCCAGAACTACCGCTAGCGCTGACCTCATGATCGGCTGGCCCCGAGCAAGCCATTGTTGTTGACATTACTATTGCACACAGAAATTCAAGCATCATCTCTCTCCAACTCTTTACTTTGCACCTTATCAATTTCGCCTTTTAGCTTCTCAATATCAGTCCCGCTTGTTTTTATGAGAGCAAGAATAGGCGATATGTCTGGATCAACACCTATAGAATCTAAATCTTTTTTTACAACCCAATAATTGGAAAAGTCTATCCCCACTGCCTTCAAGATGCTTAAAAACAAAACATAGTTTGGTTTACTTTTGTTGTAGTACCAATTATGTAATGTTGATTTCGCCTTCTTCAAAAAGGGGTCAACTTTTCCGCGAGTGCCTTCTATGTCCTTCAAAAAGGATACAAGTATTCTATGGGCATCTTCCGGCTTTATCATAAACTAATCAGATTCTACCTAGTACAAGAATTGAGAGAGATTTGTCAATCTGTGTAAAGTCTTACAATTGATTTTATGTGAGAGTTTTTATTTCAGGTTGGCTTACTTCACCACCCGAACCTTTAGGACGTTTTGGTTGCCCAGTTCCTCCAGTTTTATCGGGAGGGGGCTGGTGACCCGTGCCCGTTCCTACAATTTCTAGACTGGGCTGATCTACTCCGCCAATACCGCCAGCAAGAAATAATTGTCTATCTGGCTGTGTACTACCACCTGTAGCAGCAAACAACCGCATAAAGCGGCTCATAAAATGTTCGTCGTGCGGATCAGACGTAATAGGTCTTAGCGTTTGCTCGGCTTCTGTATCCTCTTGTGCAAATAAAGGATCAGGTTGTAAAAGCCCGCCAGTAGTAGCAAAAACACTCTCAGATAAAATAAATAAAGAAACTAAAATCAGTCTCATAAAACTCTCAAATAAAAGTTAATTGATCATGTAAATAATACTAAGCGCAAATACTAATTACTAAACGTTTCAGGATCAATAAACATCAGTTATGAATAGTGCTTATCTGTTTGTTTTTTATGCTTTTTTACAGTTCTTTACTAATTGATTATTGATTGTTAGCGGATTGTGACAATGAATAATAAATACTGTATAATAATACAGTATTAGGTTTTCAATACAAATGACCAAGAAGTGACCGAAGTTATTTTGAATGCCAATACAGAAAAATTAAGATGACAATTTGTTGATTTGATTCGCATTTATATTGTTGGTTTATTTTCAGTAAAGTAGTCTGCGCGGTTTTTAGAACCGAGGAGCTAGCAATGTATTTATCTGGACTTTCAGTAGATAGAATCGTCATTCATCAAATATTTCAAAGGGATTCCAATGGAAATAAAGTTCCTCCAAAACAAAGCAACTCTTTTACAAGATTCAACAAAGACGCAATGGTTGAATTTGAAAGCAGAGTTGTAGATAGCTTGGGCGAAGGGTCTAAATCTGTAGAGATGCACATTATAGATCAAAGCAAAAACAGCTTTTCTTCACTTTTAGATAACATGATAAGAAAACCTGATGACGATTTTTTAGTATCTTCATTCGACATAGCACACAAGCTTGCTGACGCCCAAACGAAAAGAAGCATGACAGGTGGAATTGTTGTCATTTTTACAGGCAAGCAAAGAAAATTGAATAGAGCGTTTTTTGGCGTCATCAAAGCTGATCTTCATAACGGTTATGAAAAAGCCATCGACCCTAATACCGGTGAAATAATACTAAATTACGTAAAGGATATATTATTAACACCAAACAACAGGCTTCACAAGGCGGTTGCCTTTTTTGAAAAAAATACAGACACCTCTAATTCAGATGATCTAAATGACAAATATGCAGTGAGAATAAAAGATCATCAAATGACAGCCTCCAATGGAAAATTTGCAGCAAGATATTTTTATTCTGATTTTTTGGGGCTTGACTACCCTCTAGATAGTGCCAGAAAAACAATGAAATTCTATGACGCAACCAGTTCTTTCATCGGAAGCCTAGATATAGACTCAGAAGAAAAAAATGATTTGGTTAGCGCTCTAACTACGTATCTAAAAACACAAAAATCTGATATAATAACACCACGTGATTTTGCCGAAAATTATTTCGCTGGGGATACACAAGACGATTACATATCCCACCTAGAAGACACTGGAATCCCAACAAACTCTTTCGCCAAAGATAACAAACATATAAAAAGTAAGCTCAAAATACGAAAAATGAAGTTTGGAAAAAGGATTAAGCTAATAGCTTCACCAGAAGATTTTGATAGCTCAATCACAATAGAATCAATAAATGGAGACACCAACTCTTCTGGAGCTTCTAACGAGTGGACAAAAGTTATAATTAAAGAAAAGGTGAGTCAACTTAATGAATGAGTCGGAATTAATACAGACATGGAATTCTGAAAAGCCCATCTATGAAGCCTGGGGTGTACATATTGCGAATAGCATTTGCAATGATTTAGAAAAGGATCAAACCGATCTATGCTCCTTTTTTAAAATTCCAGTTAATCCACGATTAAAGGATGATAAATCTTTCGTAGACAAGGCATTTCATAGACCCGGAAAAGGCTATACAGACCCTTATAACCAAATTGAAGATAAGGTTGGCATCCGTTTTGTTGTATTATTATTGGAAGATATTGATAAAATATGTGGAATTATAGAAAAAAATAATAAATGGACTTTTGATGCCTGCAAACATTTCGATGAGGATAAAGAAAACGAGCCCCTACTTTTCACATACCAATCAGTTCACTATGTTGTTCGCCCCGCTAACGATTTTAACATCAACGATATATTAATACCCAAAACCACTCCATGCGAGATACAAATAAGAACTTTACTGCAACACGCTCATGCAGAACTTACACATGACGCCATTTACAAGGCAAAAAAAACAGTTAAGGCAAGTGTACATAGAACTGTCGCGAAAAGCATGGCGCTTATCGAAACGACTGACAGTTTTTTTTCTGATGCCACAAAACAACTTAATCATGGGCCGCTAGAGGAATTTTCTATATTAAGTAGACTGGATGCAATCTATGAAAACTTAACTGGCATTAAGCCACACAGGCAAAAATCTTCCTTAGCGGTATGGGATTCATTCGAAAGGTTTATCGATGATAGTTTAATTAATAGTATTCAAACACAGCTTATAGATAAATCTGAAAGCATCTGTTCTGCCATAAAAGATCATTATTCTGAACACATAATGTATCAACAAAGTACAATCCTATTTGTTTACTGGCTAATGAAAAGAAAGAGAAACGCTTTACTAAAAGACTGGCCTCTCGACTATAAGCTGTTAGAGCTTCCATCCATAGATTTGGGCATTAGTCTTGACCAAGGGTGATATACTCAAAGCTCAACATTTGATCAGGTAAGAGCAATGCAAAACACAGCGCTACTCAACGACCAAGAAAGCCGCGAAATCATTGAGGGTCTTGTAGAGTCTGGGGAGTACCCAAACGAGCAAGAGGCCGTCAAAGCCGCTCTGAAGCTGCTTGCGGGTGATAGCAATGCCAAACTGGCCCGCCTTCGCCGGTTGATTGATGAGGGGCTAAACTCAGGCCCTCCTGTCAAAGTCACAAGAGAGGGGTTGCTAGCAGAGATTAAGGCCAAGCTATAACCCCTTAGCCTTTCCTCGAAAAGCCTATCTCCACCTCTCCTATTGCACACCAATCTCCACTCTACCCCACCGCTTGAAAACCATTAACCAAAGATTATAATGTAAGAAACTTGCTTACTTGAGGTATTCAGCATGGCTCGCACAATTACATTCCAACCCAGCCCCGAACTTGGCGAATTCATTGAGGCCATGGTCGAGTCTGGCTCCTATGCTAACCAAAGCGAAGTAATCCGTGACAGCCTAAGACTACTGCACGAAAAGACCGCTAAATCGAAGCTTACCCAGCTCAGAAAGCTAATAGAGGAAGGCGAGAACAGCGGTGAACCTGTAGAGTGGAGCGCAGACAAATTCCTTCAGAGGATGAAAACAAGGCGAAAGCGTGTCTAAATTTAAACTCACACCGCAAGCAGAATTAGACTTAGAAAACATATACGACTACAGCGTTGAAAATTGGGGATACCCCCGAGCTGATCGCTACATCTACGACCTTGAAATTGCATTTACCAAACTCTCTCAAAATCAATTACAAGGTCGCACAGCCAGCTATATAAAGCCGGGTTATTTTTGTTACTCCGTTGGCTCACACGTTATTTTTTATCGCCAAAGTACTGATTTTTTATTAGTGGTTCGACTACTGCACAAAAGCATGGACTTTCAGCGGCATTTGTAACCCTCTAATCATAAACAGAGCAATCAATAAGGCTTATTGTTGCTCTGCTTTGATTTAGCGCTTGGCTCCGTCCAGTATCATCAACCGCGACAACAAAGTAGATTTATCAATAGTATTCACTTTTCCTCCCGTTCCTGTGCTCGACAAAATAACCTCAGCGGTATAGGTGTGTAATCCAGACCCCGGACGATCCACAAAACTAACCTGTCGAGTCTCTGATCCGGCTGGCGGGTCTGACCTGATTAAAACCCACTCATCTAAAACAGTACTCCCTCTTCTGAGTCTTAGTCTTGTGAATACAGGCCCGCGCCGACCCGATAAAAATTCAATATGATTCTGTATTTGCAGAGTGATAATCACCGAAGAGCGAGAGTCCGCATCATCAAAGTTTATGCTTCGAGAAAAGCCAGCACCCCACCCATCATCATTAAAGCCAACCTCCTCACGACTACTGTAAAACTCCCTTGCGGTAATCGATTCACCCCTAAGCATCAGTGTATCAATAATATTTGCCGTATTGGCTCTAATTGATGTAGCTTCTAAATCGCCTCTTACTTTTGCATTATCAATTACAAGTTGTCGGGCGTTTTTATCGTAATAGAATAATCCGTTGTTTGCATTTTTAGCGCCAGTGCCAAACCACATCGGCATATTCGAACCGGGTTGATATTCAAAGCGATAGCCGCTGTCCGGGTCGTTAATCACAAAGCGCTGGTTGGCTTTATTGTAATAGACGTGTCCATTGGCTTCGTTAATTAAAGCGCCGTCGCCAATCCAAAACGCTAAGTTGCCAGATGAGGTAATACGCACTCTTGGAGTTGCGCCGCTCGTGGTTTGGAAAGTGCCTGCGGTTAACAAGCCCATGCTTGCTGCAATAGCCGATAACTCATTCACAAATAATTTATCGGCGGTGACAGCGTTGGCCGCAATTTTCCCGGCTGTAACAGCAAGAGCGGCGATTTTCTCAGCGGTCACTGCACTGGAAATAATATGCCGACTTAATACCGAGTTGGCGATAATCTTCGGTGAGCTAATTGAATTGTCTTGAATGTCCGTATTCTTGACGGGGAATTTTCCTTCAAGCTGTTGTAAATCTTCTCGTATTTCTGAGAGATCAACAAGTCCGCGATTGACTCGGTATTGACCAGTGAAGTTAAGACCACGGTTACCCCATACATCAACAGCGGCAGCTCGAATATAAGCGACTTCCTGCCCCTCTTTAAATGGCACAGATAAAACCGGATCACGAGAGCTATCAATAACAAGGTTTGTCGCGTTGGGTATAAAACCATTATTGGTCGACATCCAAACACTAACGCCGGATAAATCCAAGTCATCAGGCCAATCAAAATCAATACCCACGGTGTCGTAAAAACCGACTGCGGTAAAATTATTTAATTGCGCTGGCGGTTCGTTGCGTACTCGTAGCTTTGCATATTCTTCGCTGATTCTGCCTGCAGTATCGACGGCATAAACTCGCACATCGAATTCACGACCCAAGCCGTAATCCTGTGCAGTGGTCCCATGTAAATCCCACTCTTTCGCGTCGATATTATTTACTGCATAGCGCTCTACACCATCAACAACGCATACAATACGATGACGCTCAGTGTAACTGTCCCACGCAATACGAAGGTAAGGGCCGTTAAAGGTTTCTCTGAGCCTTAAATTTGTCGGTGCTGGCGGTGGTTGGTCTAACGAGTCGGAGATATCAACACTGATTTGCTCCCAGCGTCCACGAAAAATATTTTCACCCGCGACTCGGTAAATGTATTTATCATCGCTGACCAAATCAGGGTCGGGGTAAGCGGTATATTCTGTTCGTGTTGTGTAACCGGGGCCAAGCGGTAAAAAGCTCGCTCCGTTATCGGTAGAGACTTCGATTAAATAACGATCCGCTCTTTGTCCCGTCCACTTTAAGTCAACACGAGGATCATCATTAGTGCCTGTAACAACAGCACGCAAGTTAGATACAGCGGGGGCAATATTTGCTGCGTCTGGTATGGCGTCGATGGGTGGGACTTGTAGTCCATCAGCAGCGGTGTATACGGTGATATCATCAACAAAACCTTCTATTTGGTATTGGTTATTTCCACGCGGGCGGATGCGCTCGACTTTAACTCGGTAAGCAAAGTCGATACCCTCGCCTAATAAAAACATTGGCTTAGAAACGTTGGCGTCATGCCTCCAGACCATCGCTGTTTTATCGAGCAAATCGGGCGAGTCTAAGCGTATTTTTTTATCATTAATGACCGTAATTTTTAACGGATCACCGGGGGTGCCGTCTTGATTTCTGATGACAATAAAGGGGTTTTTTATATCTTCGTGCACAGGTTCGGACAGATGTAATTCATCGTTACCGTTCCAATGCATCACATCACCGCTAATTTGTGTTGCTCCTTCAATGGACAGCATGATGTGACTGACGGTGATGACGTCGTGAAAAAATGGCAGGTATCCGGACAGCCCAGTTGTGAACGAGATTTTCTGACGACGGTATTGATTTACGGCACAGATATAAATGCCGTATAAATACGCTTGGTCTCGATCGGTTACGCCGAATGCATTCACTTCTTTTACGTTTTTTGCATCGCTGCCGGGTAATGCACACAACACCTCTTGCTCAATGTAAGAGTAAGTTTTATCGAGATATTTAACCCTCACACCGTCTGCAGTTTCGTCAGTGATCGGCACATGCTCAATTTTAAATGACCCGCGCTTTATGTTGCGCATTGTGAAAGTAGACATTGGTTGCGGCGAATAACCATCGTGCACCATGGTATAAACACCATTTTTATCGACGGGATGGCAACGACACACTGCCGCGATTTTGGTGAGTGCATCCCAGACGGTGGTTTGGGTATCAAAGACACCGTTAAATTCATAACCTTGGTCGTCGCAGAATAAAGCCAGCTCATAGAGGTAATTTAAATCGATGTAAGGGTCGGCACGGTTACCACCGTATTGGGATTTTGCAACGTCGATAAAGGCCCATACCGGATTGCTCGTTGTTACGTTATCAGTCCAGCCCTGATCGGGGGCCCAGGTAGAAACTTTCCCGCGAGACACTACATTGAATTTAGATAGTGACCGGTTACCTAATTGCTCGCTTGCACGCACTTTAATCGCAATGCGAGTGGTATTAGTAATCGGGTTACCGTCTTCTAAAAAGCCTTTTAATTGACTCCAGTCGATGTCGTCGGTGACTTGGATACTGTCGTCTTTGGGTGTAATGCGATCACAATAGACTTGGTAACGACCGGGTTCGACCGAATAATTAAACGTGCGGCGAATGGGGTCGCGGGTATCGCTGGTAAAGGTTTCGCGGCCCAGCCTAAAATAATTCCCTATTGGGTTGTCATCGTCGTCGACCTCACGAGCAAAAAATTCAAACGAGACCGAGTGCTGACGCGTACTGCCATTATCTTTAGTTTTATAAATACCAGCAGAAGCAACATCGCAGGCAATTTGAGTAATGGTGGTGCCCTGCTCGTTGACCGTATACGGCCCTAAGCGCTCGTCTTTAATGGCAAGGCTGGACACTTCCGAACTGCTCACCACATCACTAGGAAAGAGCTTTGATTTTTTGCCGGGCGGGATAACTTCAAACTGCACGTCATTTAAATCAGACAGCGGTGTATCTTCGTATCGTGCGGTTGTCATATCCACATCAACACTACCCAACCCTACTTCAAAGAGTTCGTAGATAATTTGGTCATCATCGCCCACAAACTCGGTGTAACTGCGCGTCGATAAATCTGGCCATGTACGGAGTGAGCCGTAAATTCGGGGCTTGGGCTGCCCCATGCGCGCACGATTACCCCGCGAGCTAATTTGATAAGTAGGGCTGCCTTCTTGTGATTCGGCACTTGCTACACCATCGGCTTTATTGGCACCAGCCATATACAATGCCGCTACCGCTGATACCGCACTAATAGCAAACGCCACCCAGGCAAGTGTTGCGGGTGCTTGTGGAATCGGTTCAACGGTGAGGTGATCGCCTTCTTTTAAAATCGTATCGAATTCAGATTCTAAAACGGGTTCGCCATTCAAATTAACGAGCGAGACCACCGAGTGAATAAACTCCCATGCCCCACTCTCTTTAAGCGCCTCTTTTATCGTAGAGCCTTCGGTGATTTCGGATGACTTGCGCTGAGTAAAATCAAGCGGGTCATTAAATTGAGTCAGTTGCATTGTTATACCGATAGAACTTGTAGAGTTTTAAATTAAAATGGGCGAGGCGATCCGGGGGAATGGAAGTCACTCCACCATGCACGGCGTGCATAATTAAACCGTTTCGCAAGGCAAAAATAGATTTGTCGGGCGGCATCCAAATACCCGCATGGGTTAAATTGCACTCATCGTCACCGACATCGCACATGCCAACAATATCTAATTCAGTCGGCTTATCCGTGGGCTCGAACCAGCCGCGCATCAGATGGGTTTTAAAGGCTTTGCGAATTGCAGTTTTATTGTGACCGCTAATACCGACACGCAATAATTCGACGTCTTTTAAGTGATAATACACATCACGAACAAACGCCCAGCACGGTGCCTCGTGCGATGGGTAAACACGATCTAAAAAATCATTGAGCTGCATAATTACTCGATCAAGCCGGGATTGCTTGTAGGGGTGTAAGTGTGAGCAGGGAATTTTTGGTTTGCAGAGTTTTTATAACCGAGCTGCATTTGTACTTGGGTTAAAGTGACCGTAACACCGCGCACCTGCAAACGAATAATCGACGGCTTACCAAGAGTGGTTTTCGTCATGTGATTGTAGGTGTACTGACGAATCATGCATTCCACCGGATAAACCGTTTTATTGGCTGCCGCGATGTACGCTTGCACTTCTCCACTCACTGCATCGAGTGTTACTGTAGCGGTGTTATCAACTTCAGTACTGGTTTCCGGTTCGGTAAACGTGCCCGCAAGGCCACGAAACGAGACCACCTCACCCGGATTAAAAAGCGCATTATCATCAAGTTTAAAATCAAACGTGGGGCGTTCGCGATTATCTTTTAACGGGACAACTCGTATTGGTTCGGGAAAAGTTGGGTGGATAAATTCAAAAGTGGGGATTTGCTGGATGTTAACGTCGGCGCGGGCGATGGCTTCTTTCTGAATTTGATCGTCAATTTTGAGCATCAGAAAAACCCTATGATTTGCCAATGAAATGAGTGTAATGCATTAGACTCACTTTGAGCGGTCATTATCACTCTGAATCGTTGTGCACGGTCATCACCTTCATCCCAATAGAACCTTAAATCTGCTCCGGGCTTATTACCGTTAGCCGCCTCTGATGATAATGTAAGGGTATAATTTATACTTGGTAACTTAGACGGAAATCCCACTAATTGTGTACCGCGACCACCTGTGGTTCTTACAGCAGACCGTCCCGTTACAATAAATTGTCTTTCCCTTTTATTTATCCAGTATCTAATCGTGCCGTCATTTTCTCTTTCTGAGGTGTAGGCAAGGTCGTTTCCGGCGTGCTTACAAATACTGGGCGTCACTAAAAAATGAGTTCCGCTGCTACCCATCTCAATACGTGCATCAGCTCTAAACTTTGGGCCGTTACAATACGTTCCTTGCTCGTGCCCGCCGCCATCATTAAGCCTTAACCACCCATCGCGAGATGTAACCATATTACCAAAGCGGCCAATGATGTGACTTGCTGAGCCGCTTAAGGTAATATTTTGATTAAAAGTGGCCCCATTAAATGTGGGTCGAGCGGTGGTTCTAACATCTTGATTTAAAATATCACCAAACCTGTGACCATCCCAAAGTTCGGAATTCTGAGCTGTACCGCCAGAAGGTAAAGCCCCGACATCTAAAGCAGTAATAATGACGTCACCCTGTTTTCCATTGACTCTAAAAACCGCATCACTATTGTCGATTTTGAACCACTGGTTGGCCTGCGTGTCCCAAACAATATTGTCACCAACGGCATAATTTACGTCGTTAATTTGACCGGCCACAGAGACTTTATAAAAGTGAGCGGGCTCGTTAGGCTCTCCTTCTGGTATTGGTGGCTCAGTATTTGACGATGCGTCCCACGCCCCCATAAACACCAATGCATTGGCAATACTTTTAGCAATGTCATCCGCACGCGTTGCTGCAACTTCCGCTCTATCGGCATCGGCTTTTGCGTCACTGGCTGACGCAGCGCTATCGGCGGCGTCGCTCGATACAGTTTGCGAGATAGTAGTAATTTCAGCTAACGCAGCTTGCGCATCCGTTGCGCTTTGAGCCGCATTATTTTTATTTAACTCTGTTGTGCTGGCGTTTTCTGTTGAGATTCTTTCGGATTCTTGAGCGCCGGTTAAGGCTTCTTGTGCGCCGGCTTCAAGCGCCTGTACTGTCGATAAATTATTATTCGATTGCTGAGCACTTTCTGATGCTAACGTCGCACTATTTTCCGCGCTGGTTGCGCTATTCGAAGCTGACTCAACCGCTGCTTCTAAATCTTCTCGCATTTGAGTTGATGTGTTTGCATCATTAGCGACTTGATCAGCTAGACGGCTTACCTCAATAAGATTTTCACCCGTTGCATTACTTGCAGTAACTGCTTGTGTCGCTGCTTCATCTGCACGATTTGCATCATTCAGTGCTGACTGAGCGCTGTTCGCTGCTGCCCCTTCACTGGCTTTTGCATTGTTCTCAGAAGTTTTTGCCGCATCCGCCGCCGCAACAGATTCATCTTTTGCATCAACCGCAATTTGTGCAGACTCCAATGTGGTTGCGGTTTTTTCTCGTACCTCTTGCAATATTGCGCGCAATTCAGTTTCAACGGTTCCTAGCGGTGTATCATTTTCAGAGAGCAAGGAGTTTAATGTTATTTCTCCTCTGTCTTCGGGATTAATAACAATACTACCCAGCTCTCGCGCAACATTAACAACTGAGATTCGGACATTATAAAAACCGGGTAAAACAGATTGCTCATAATTACCAGCAGCATCCGTTTCAAACGTCGCGCTTGCACTCTTGACGATAGCAACGGCTTCATTACGTTTTGCAGTCAAAGTAATTAACGCATTTGCCAAACCGCCGCCGTTAATCGGGTCTTGTAACTGACCTTTTAATGTAATCATAATTTACTCGTAATGGGCTTCGTCGGTTTCGACTGTAAATTTAATTTCAACTGAGTTAACACCAACAAGCATGGAGGCCGGACTGTCTTTTATGCGCACTTGGTGAGGAACAACATTGCCCACGGTTTTTACAGGCATAGAAAAGTAATTCGCTCCCCCATTCGCACCACTTGCCGATTCAAAGAAATGCCAAAAATCTTTTTCTTGGCTGTCCGTTAAAAACACACTAACGTTAATTTCTCGCATAGTGATGTGCGAGGTGCGTGAGACTTCAGGCGGCCCGCTTTCCATTTCGGTGCGAATTAGTGAGGGGTTGGATTGCACGGAATAGCCGCTACGCTGTGGCAGCGGTAAATGTTCTGGCCAATAAATTTTCATAATGCGTTCGGTGTTAAATTAAAGGTATCTTTCATTGTGCTGTAGAGGCCCTGACCGCGCTGAATGCGGTTATCCAAATAATCCTCTACGTCATCAAGCGTGATGGTCGCTTCGCCGCCGCGCTGTTGTACCTGAGCGGTTTTGGGCTGGCCATTATTAATGATGGTAATTTTGGTGATGCTGCCCTGGCCTTTTGTGTGGTCCATGACGGTTTCGTTGGGATGTAAGATTGCGGGAAATCCGCCCTTGCCATCAATGCCGCCTGAGCGAGGGCCGTAACCAGTGAAGCCGCCACCGTCGAAGCTCTGCATTTTTGTATTCTTTATCGTACTGATAATGCCTGCTGTTTGCGACAAAACGGTTGCCGCTGCAGGAATGCCAGCCGGAAAACCCAATGACCACGCCTGAGAAAGCCCCTGCTGAATCTTGATAGTTGACTCTGCAACTGCAAATATTTTACTTGCAGCAAACAATGCTCTATAAGTCTTACTCTGCTCTCCACTATATGCAGATGATAAGCCTGCCAAGGTGCCAAAAAAGTCCGACGCCATACCCACTTGAGCAAGATGCGATTGCGTTTGAATTTCCTGTTTGGCAATTTCGGCACGTCGAGTTAATTCAATCTCTAACTCAGAGCCCGCTCCGTATTGCTGCCGGATGACTTCTAGACGCTGATTATAAAAACTTTCGAGGTCGAGCAACTGTTGATCGTAATTGTATTGAGGCTCTGGTAAACCCCATAACATTTGCTCGCTGAATTGCGATTGTAATTGGCTGAGTAACGATAATTGTTGCTCACTGCCCGCTTGAGTGTTGTCTAAAATAATATTGCGGCGACGCTCATAACTGTCTGCAATGTGCTGCTCTTCCGTTTGCAAGCCAACCTGTAATTGCTCAAAAGCACGCGCATTGGCTGCTGAATTCTGCACACGCAAATTGTCTAGCCATAAATCCTTTTCTTTAGCCTCGATCAAATCATGATACTGATTTATCGCCGCTAATTGTGCAGGCGCAGCGTTTAATTGCTCAGCGTTATACAGCGCTAATGCCCTCTGACCCATTCCCGTGGTTTCCGCCTGCTTTTTTAAAGCCGCTATGGTTTGTTCAACTTCAGGTATAATTTTTGCGGTTTGCGGTTCGGTCGCCTGGGCAGATTTAACCTCTAAATCCACCTGTTTGCGCAACTCTGCATTTCTGAGTTGCAGCGCCTCTACTTCTCCCTCTATCACCGCTTTACGCTGTTTGTACGCTTCAATCTGCTCCTTTCTGACTCTAGAACGCCCGCTATTTCTGGGTGCCTGTAATTCATTCAGCCGCTCTTGTGCATCCGACAACGCATTGGTATTGCGAGCTAATTCAATTTGTAATGGACTGTACTCTTGCAGCAGCGCTAATAATTCCCGGTATTGATTGCGCGCTTTAATCCCAGCGCGACCACCCTGTTCAATGCTGTCTGAAACCTTGTCAAATTCTCCCACCAAATACTCAATTGACTTAGTGCTATCATCCGCAAGAGCGTCACGCAAGCCAGTGACCATGCTCGTTATACTTTCCAGTGAGCTGTTGATCATGGGGGCAAAATTAGCCGCAACTTGTCGAGATAGAGAGTTAAATGCAATTTCAAATTCACGAGTGTTGCTCGCCGCATCAATTAAGCTTTGGGCATCCACATCGGAAATAGAGCCGTTTAATTCTCTGCCCCGCTCTGCAAACTCTCTTAACGCTGATCCGTTGTCTTCCAGCAAGGGCATTAATAATGCAGCGTTATTCGCCAAAGATTCGAGATAAAAAACCTGCTCTCCGGCGGAAACATTCGCATCGTCGAGCGCTTTTTTAACGGCTATCAGTGCATCAGGCCCGCTCATTCTTTGTAATTCAGTCGCCGTCAAACCCACTTGAGGGGCGACCTTTTCAAAGAAATCTTTAAATTCACCACCACCTGTGGCAACAAAGTCTCCTATTTTATCTTGGGTATCTTTTGAAATATCCGCGAGCTTTTCCGTCTCAATGCCCACCCGCGAAGTAGCAAAGGCATACGCCTCCAAATCTGCAACACTGGTATTCGCCAACGTAGCGTAGCTCTGCAATTGCAGCAAAGCATCACCTTGTTTTATCACCAATGCAGAGACCGCAGCGGTCGTGGCCGCTACTGCCGCTACTGATGCAGCAGAAACACTTGAAAAGTGTTTTTTCGTATTTCTCGACCAATGGCGCGAGTCATTTGCCGCTTTTCGTAAACCGGTACTGAGACCCGCTGTGTTTGTCACAAAATCAACGGTGAGCGTTGCAAGAGTGCCTGATGCCATTAGTGATTCCAGTGTTGCCGTGCTTCGGCCAGAAAATTATCGACACGAGCGCGGTGAATTTTTTGATGATCGTAGGTGCCGCCCTTGGCAAGCACGCGATGTACAAGGCGTGTTTGCAATTCTAGAGGCGAAAAGAGTTCAGAAAGTTTATAGAGTGGGACTTGGTAGGCTTCAGAGAGTTCTAGTAAGCATCCGTTTTCAGGATGCCCTAGGAGTTTTTTTCAATGTCCAGCGGATCAACCCGCCAATGCATCGCGGCGTTGAATATCTCGTTAAGCATACTGGTGCTGAGATTTTTTGAGAGTTTTTCCGCCTCGGCTTTGGTGGCCGGACTGCCCTTTAAAATATGCACGACCGATTTGGCCAAATGCAATTTAGACGCTTCGCTATCATCAATAAGCGCTTGCGCCTCTTTGGTAATTTTCGCAGCATCGGCGCTACTTAATTCATGCACCGTTACTCGGCCAAAACCTTCAATGCTTGCCTCGCGTGTACGCAAGCAGGGTTCTTTTAATAAGTCTTCAAAACTAAAGGTGTTCATAATTAATCTTCTACGCTGGAAATTTCTGGAACATTTTGAATTTGACCTTTAACAGCCATCATTTGATTTTCATCACCTTGATTGGCCGCTCCAAGATACCAACCATTAAGTAATATTTCTGACGTAACAATGTCACCGGTGCGGTAAGTCACTCTAACGCGAGCCAGCTTATCGTCACGAATCCCACTCTGATCTTTAGCCTTATTTAAAAGGTAGTTTTGGGCTGCATCGGTGGCAATCCGCCTAAAGGCCAGCTCCAGTTCGCCGCCCCCCTGAATGCCCGGCGCATGGCGCTTGGTGATTTCATGAATATCTTGATCTTCGGTGTAGGAGCCTTCGCCACCGAACTGAGGAATGGACTCCAGCCCCTCAGCCAATGTCCAAGAATCGGCAATTTCCACTTCTAGCTCAGCACCCTGCGAGATAATAGGAGTGGTGTTGTTAGCAATTGGCTTTGTCATAAATTGACCTCACTAAAATAAAAAGCAAAATCCAAAGTGATCCGCTCTAAATGCGTATCGTCTTCATAAAAGGTAATTTCAGAATCATTAATAATTTGGTCAAACGGCGGGATCACCGCGCCATGCCAGGCATCAACAATGGCGTTGGCCATCGTGCGTGCGTTGCGCTTGCTGTAGCAGTCAACTTGCACGCGAGCCATGTTGTTGGATTTTTCGTTCGAGATATCCAATGAACGGCGGTGGCTGGGTAACTTAAAGGTAACAAAATCGTCTTTAGCACTGGAAATATGCAAAGAAATACGATCATCAACAATGTTCGCCAACGCCGTATTGGTGTGTAAAAGTTGAGAGACGTAATGCTCGATCATCGTTTCGATTCTCTCTGTCGTTTGCGCAACCAAAACTTAATGCGCTGTTGCAGTTTTTTCTTAAATAGATTGGTTACCACATGGATATTTTTATCCAGTGCGGGCCGAATAAACGGTTTTCCCGAATGCCGGGTAGTTCCAAATTCTTGCTGCACCACATAGGGCACCCTAAATACACCCGTACGAACCACAACGGTGGTATCTTGGTTTTTAAAATGCCGGCCCGCTCGCCCCTTGCGATTTAATCGACTGCGCTTTTTAATACGGGATTTCATAAAGCCCGGGTACAGCGTTACCGTTTGATCTTTTTTGTTTTTGACCTTACGTGACTCACCCTCAAATATAGGCACATTAGCAAGCATGTCTTTTTTAACCGGCTCCATGGCTGCCATTGCTGCTGAGCGCAATGCCTTTGGGCCTATGTCGTTACCCAATGAAATAAGCTGCTGTTCAAGGATATCCAGCCCTTTGATTTCGACTTCAATCATAAGATTTGCTCACAAATAAACGTTGAGTAAGCATTTTGGGTTGAGGGTGTTTCGTACAGCACAGTAAAAACATCGCCATTGCTGCGCACAAACCGCATGCCCATAGCGATGCCTTTACGGGCGTTAATCTTTATTTCGACTTTAACGGTGGAAATATCCCGGCGCCCAGATTCCACACTTTCGTGCGTACCGGTTTGGTAAGTTAATTTTCCCCATGTGCCCGCCACTTTTTCCCACTCATCCACTTCCATTCCGCGCTCGTCTCGACCACGCACCCGCTGCTGTATTTCAAAGCGGGTATTTAATTGGCTGGCACTCATACAAAATCCTGTTTCTCAATATCGGCATGGGCTTTGACGCCGAAGGGAATTTCTTTGAGATCAACCGGCGCGGTCGCGGCACTGTTTTTGTGTAAATGATCCACCATGAGCAATATCGCAATTTTGATATTGGGCGTTACGTTCTCTTCGGTCCATTCAATGCCGGTGTAGTGATTGACCCAGCCCACGGCGGCGTCGACTAATAAAGTTAAGTGCTGTGTTTGCGGAGAATCTACCGGGTAATCCTCTGGCTCCAACCGAAGCTGGGCCAGAAGTTCAGTGATAGAAACGATCATCACGGTGTGGAGGGTGCAGCGGTAATATCACCACCCACCAAAGAAATGGGGCGGTAAATTTCCAATGCCGCACGCGCTGTGGCCTTAATGGTCACCATATCCTTGGTGAAGTTATCACCATCGGCGTCCGACATTTCCACCACAACGCCTCGACGCTCCGTCCATTGAGAGGCCATGTCAAACGCCCCTGTTAAAAAGCGCCCTGCGGGCATGGCATTGGTTTCGACCACCGGCAAACCCCATAAGGTTTTGACATTTTGTGCACGAGGATTAGTAGAAATAAAATGCTCATCATTACCGGTAAGCAAGTCCATGTCCGCGCAATCAGACGGATTTAAAATAATCGCCGTGGCAGAATAATCCGCCAACTCCACTTGAGCCATGGCACGACGCACTGTCTCGTAAATATTTTGACCGGCGTTCGTCGCATTGGTAAAGCTGCCGCTGGAAAAAATACCTTTTAAATTCTGACCCGTACCATTGCCTCTTAAGGCTTGTAAATCCTTACGGTATTCCACCCCGTAACGCAAACGTCCATCAATGTAAGAGGCAATGGCTTGATTGTCTTCCAACATCTGTTTGGATACATAAATGAAGTGACCAATATTGCGTACCGGTACGGTCGTGGTTTCAAATTGAATACTGGATTCAGGATACGCCGCCCCTGGCCCCTCTGCTGTCTCAGCAGCTTTGTTATCCCACAGCACCTCGCGAGTGTATTCAATGGAGTTACTGGACGTAGAGCCTTTGGGTAATACATCCAGTACACGCAACTTGCGCATGGCCAGCCCTAACACCCCTGAGCGACGATCCGTATAAGTAGCGGCCTCATCATTGGTGACCGCATTATTTTCTGCGGCGAACGTGGCTTTTGTGGTATTGCCCGCTGAGAAATCGGTATACGCTTGCGAATCGGTAAATTCCGCCCCAACCGATTTAATGGCATTATCCACATCACTTTGGCTGGTGCCCGCCTGCTCTAGCTCTAACACACGCGCTGTGGCCTCTTTGATTTTTTCCTCCAGTGTATTCAGTGCTTCTTTATTTTTGGTTCCTATTTCACCGTGTTTTTTTACCTCTTCGTTGACGGCTTGAATGGATTCAGAAAGTTTGTTTTGAATGTGTTTCAGTTCGTTTTGAACATCATCAGCAGTAAATGGCATAGTCACCTCAGAGTTTTGCATTGAACGATTTCAGTGTGTTTAAAATTGCGGTTTCGTTTTCAGAATCGCTCTGAAGTAAACGGCGTATTTTGGCAACCATGGTGGTTGCTTTGCTTTTAGAAAAACCTGACTCTCTCAGGCAAGATTCTGCATCTTTTAAGCTGGTAATGGAGTCGACATCAATGGGAGTTTTGGCCTGCGCAGTGGGCAACGAGGCAAAGCGAGCATTAAAATCGCCTCCCAAATTATTGGCCCCACTGGCGGCCACTCTCTGGGTGGCCAATCCGTATTCCACCGCTTCTTTAGCGTTCATCCATGTTTCCGCACGAATCATGTGCAGTAATTGTTCTTCATCAATACTGGCGCGAGGCAAATACGTAGACACTAAAGAATTAGTTAACCCATCGAGAAAATCCGCCGCCTCTCTTAATTCCCGCGCCTTTCCATTCACATTAACAGTGGGCTCGTGAATCATGAGGTGTGTATTGTCAGGCATAATGCGCTCGTCGCCCGCCATAAATATCAAAGAGCCTGCGGATGCAGCTGCACCCAACACCTGTGTAGTGACTCTCGCAGAGTGAGCCACCAAGGCATTGTGAATAGCCAATCCCTCAAATGCATTGCCACCCGGAGATTGAATAAAAATTTCAAGCTCTGAGCTTTTATTATTTTCAATGTGCCAAAGAATATCGTCCGTCGAGTTGCCCCAGTGCCCAATAACACCATTAATGTGATAGCGACTTTTTTCATTGCTGACATTTTCGGTTTTAAAGAAAGTATTTTTACTCATCATGGTTTACCGATTTATCCGTTGCTTTTCTTCCCTCATGAGGTGAAGGATTGAGAATGTCACCTCCCTCAATGGGTGGTAAATTGCGTAATTTTCGGCCTTCATTGGGCGTTAAAATGGGGCCACCGACAGACGCTTTGATCATCTCAATTTGGCTTTTGGAATCTCCGCGCGTTAAGGCATCGAAATCAAAATCAAAGGCGTATTTACGACGATCCGCTGGGGATAATAATTTTTTGGCCAGCGCCTGCTCCCAGCGTTGGGCGTAGGGGTTTAACCCTAGGCGATACCACCCCAATAAAATGTGTTCGATACTTGAGCCTAGCGTGGTGGTTCCAGTGTTTTCACACACCAATACAGGTGGGATATTGCCCATAAACCGACAAATATCTGCGACCTGATAATGTCGAGTCGCTAGCACTTCCATTTCTACGGGACTGATTTGTGTTTGCTGATACTTAAACCCCAATGGCAAGACCAGTAAACGCCTAGACTCTTCTTTTTCGGTAACGACTTCACTAAAATTTTCTCTCGCTTTTTTACGTTGAGCCGTACTTAAATCCGCATCGGTATACAACACTCCGCTTGGCTTCCCGCCATCCACGTAAAACTTAGCGGCGTAATTTTCCGTCGCCAAAGATAACCCCACGGTGTTTCTGGCATAGGACAATGGGCTTAAACCAATCAGGCCATTACCAAATAAGCGAATGTGTAAAATATTTCGATCAGCAATCGCGTGCACATCCGTGTCGTGATACCAGTAATACGTCACCGAACCGTTGGGCTGTAATTCTGGCTGAACGTTTTGGGCAGGTAACGGCCATAACGCCACCGGAGTGCCATCATTACGCCGAGCAATTCGCGCATAACAGTTGCCATGCAATACCAAATTTAATTGCATGGTTTCGAAAAATTCCGTTGGAGTCATTCGAGAATTAGGCGATAACGTTAGAAGATCAATTAACGGATGATCATAAATACGCTTACGTGTTTCACCTTTTTCGTACATGCCCAACGGCAAGCTGGCAAAAACCTCTGTAAGTAATTTCGTGCACGACCAAAAAGCACTGACCTGCAAAGCGGTATCTTCATTCACATACGCGGCTGCATTTTGGGTATAGCCATCCGGCTGCCCGGTTTGATCGCCTTGTTGCACGCGAGTCGCACCCGCGCCCAACCAACGGCGAACGGTATTGAATAGTCTCATAGGGATATCGGATTATTTAAAAAGTCATCAATAGCCTCTTGCTCACTTTCCGTATCGAGCATGGCACGGCTAATACCCATTAAAAGCGCAACCATGCCATCGATTTTTTGATCGGGCCGCTTCTTTTCTTTCATGGGGGAAATATTGCCTTTGAATTCCTTGGCTTGGAGATTGCCCGCCATCCAATTTAGGACGGGATTGTTATCGTGATGAAACCGACCACTTGCCACCGCCGCTTCAAGTTCACGCATCGCAGGGCCAAGTACAAAACCTTGACCAATTTCAATTGGGTTTAAACCGACTGCCTCAAGCTTTTGCGCAAGTTGTGTTGCTCGCCATTTATCATGAGGTACTTCAATAACATCAAAATCTTCACCGACCTCAAGTATTTCTTCTTCCAAATTATTGAAGTCAATTTCTGCCCCATCCGTAAGTGTCAAATAACCCTTACCTGACCATCGGGTATACGCTGATTCATTACGCTCATCCAACCCAAGCGAGTCTTCAGGTAAGTAATAACGACCAAAACTGTAGTAATGTAATCGACCTTTAATCTCTCGCCGAAACAATTGTACAAACGCACATATATCCATTTTTGATGCAAGGTCTAAACAGAACCAGCAATCATCTTCATGAAATTGCTCTATCTCTAAATTGCTGTCACCACAGGCTCGCCACTGCTCGGTATTTAGCCACTGGTTGCCCGCGCTAACCCAAACATTAAGATGCTTCGTTTTAAAGCGATTTTGACGATTAACGTTCTTAATGGCATTGCGCTGTTCGGCTTCCAGCCAATCCTGAAAAACCGATACCCCAATATTGGGATTGGCTTTTGCCAACACCTCTGGCAGCGTCCAGTCATCGTCGTCATCAATGCCATAAATCAGCGGGAATAATCGATCTTCGTCGCTTTGATTATCAAGCAATTCCCGGCTTTCTAATTCCTTGTCATAACAAGGTCCGGCGATATTGTCCCCAGCGGTCGTGATAATAAAAATTAATGCCTGTTCACGAGCGCCCATCCCTGTTCGCATCGTTGAATACTGATCATCAACATCATGCTCATGATATTCATCAATAATGGCGCACGACGGACTAGAGCCATCACCAGGGTTTCCAATGATTGGCTCAAACCGTGAGCCATCTCGTGAGCAGTTCATATTCTTGGCGTTCACTTCAATACCAAGCGCACTCATCAACTGCGGCGTTTTTTGAACCATTAATTTAGCAGGACGAAACACCTCCCATGCTTGCTTTTCCGTGGTTGCGCCGCAATACACTTCCGCACCAAACTCACCATCCAGCCAAGCACACAAATTACCAATAACGGAAGCCAAAACAGACTTACCGTTTTTCCTCGGAACCTTTGCATAAACTTCACGATAACGGCGTAAGCCATCCTTTTTTTGCTTCCAACCAAACACCGAAGCAATTAAAAATAATTGCCACGGTTCAAGCTTGATCAGCTTTTTTTCACGTGCCCACTTGCCTTTTGTGTGGGGAAATAATTGAGCTAAGCGGCACTTTTTTTCAGCTTCCTTGCTGTCAAAATAGAACGGAAAATTATCTGAATCCTGCTTCTCGACATCTTCAATATGGCGCTGGCAGATTAATCTTGTCCACCTGCACGTAACAATCTTTTGACTAGCCACATCACGTGCATAGCCATGCGCCTTGTTAACATTTACCGGGTCAAGCATTCAGCAATTTTAAAAACTCGTTTTCTTCTTCTGGATTTTTTGGAGCCTGAATTCGCGATCGACTGGAGGGGTCTAAGCCGAGCGCCGCACCAAATCTTTGCATTCGTGCTGCCGCTTCGTTTTTAATCGTTAAGGCCGGGTTTTTCTTCAGTCCGCTTGCCCCCTCTACCAACATTCCATGCTCAATCACTAAGCGCTCAGCAGCTTGAAAATCAGCGTAACTTTGACAAAACACTTCGAGGTTGTGCAGATCAGCTACCGTCAAAACCCCTCGACTTCCAAGCAATGGAGCGTAATGACACCAATACTCGGCAGCTTCTTCGTTCAGCGTTTTAGGTGGGTCAGCATTGCGGATGATGTCGTACTTCGGCTCATCTTCGTTGAGCGGCCTTTTGCCGGGATTTCCCTCCAACTCCTTAACCGCCGTAGGTTTTGGAGGTCTGCCAACAGTAGGCATTGAGTGCCTCCCATTTTTTCTTTAATTTCGCGGGTGTGAAAAAGTGACTAGGCCGCGCGGTGGTTTAGAGAAGGCCCTAGAAATTCACATAGCCCCCCTACCTGCGCGTATGACATGATTAATTGATTTGCCTCATACCAAGATACTGTATGTTAATACAAGCTCTTTAAGATACCTTAGAATGGCTTCTCGAACGTCGTGCTTTTAACGATTCTTGCTGTGTCTTGCGCTTATGACAATCCTTGCACAACCACTGTAAGTTACTGATGTGATCCGTACCGCCTTCGCTTATCGGTATGATGTGATCACACTCATTGCCGTGTACCAGTAACCCTAAGCGTGAGCACTCCTCACATAAACCTCTGGCTCGTTGTCTTACTGCCTCTCTTAACTTACGCCAACGTGTTGTTGATCCATTACGACCTTCTCTCTTGCTTATGCTCTGGCGCTTGCTCCATCCACTTGCCTTATGTGCGTGCTTATCACAGTAGCCATGGCGTGCTGTGGTCTTGCCTGGACACATAGGTGAGCGGCATGGGCGAGGAGTTTTGCTGGGCATGAGTAAGTTCTTTAGTTTTCTATAGACATTAAAAAACCCGCACTGGGCGGGTTGTGTTTAAATGAATAGATAATTTTTAATAGTGTAAAGTTTTCAATTGTTTGCTTAATACTTTAGCGGTCCTTATGAGCCCAGCTGTGGGACACCCTCCGTTCATATACAACCAAACATAAGCAACTATTCGAATTTCATTATCAATATCACCAATCAAGTCATCTTCAACACCTCCATGCGCATGATCCAAAGCACTTGTGCCTTGGATGGCATTATTAGTGAATTCCAGGGACCAGCACTGCTCCAACTGACGATGAAATGCATCATGCGTAGCGGTACCACCTGGCGGATAATTTCCCGCACTTATTATCTCATGCTTCTCCAATGGAGCTATATTTTTAAATTTACCTTTAGCATGCGTTCCCTGTATCGTTATGTACCCTTTATTATCAAAGCTTACAAAACGCAAACCCTTTGTCCGAAACAAATCTGGTTGAGTGTAGAGCCTTCCGCTCATAGTAATCCCCTATTGGTTTTAAGTTTTATTTCAGCTAGTACCTCAATAGAAGGAATACCGAGAAGGAAAAATAAAATTATCAAATGGCGCCAAATTAATCTTGTGAGTTAGGAGAGGTTGAATTCCACGGACGGAAACATCAAAGGATTGGATTAGCTGTCACCACTACCGGCTGTAGTGCCAGGGACCGGGCATTTGTTTGCCGGTGGCAGCTCCCTTATTCATCTAGCTCCATGTCTTGGGTTTCGTCGTGGCGACACTCAAAGTCCGTGTAAAAGTCCATTCTTCGCCTTTCAAGCCTCGCAAAGTAAATAAACCCAAAAGCCATACAAAGAAGACCGAGAGCCAGAAGACCAATTAATAGTTGCTCCATGTTCACTCCAATTTTTTCGATGCCGGAATTCCGTCAGTTAAAATGACGGTATTAATGAGCTCAGATTTGAGCTTATCTACCTAAGCCATTTTTCTGGCTTAGCTCTTCTAAGACCTGCCCCGTCGAATTAACGGGTTAGATGCGCCCAAATTTGGGCCTATCTCTATTTGATTGGCGATGCATCCAGATTTGGATGTATCGTTAACCATCCATTTTTGGATAGTTGATTCCCAGAATGGAAATTTCCATTCTGGCGAGGTAAGTTGAACTTACGCCGCCTGCTCTGATGCAATTACTTCCAAGACTCGCTTAAACCACATAGGGCGATAGCCAGAGTGATCACTATCTTTGGCCTTGTATGGCTCCATGCTGCAATATTCCATACCGAGTTCAGTTGGTGCCCAGTTACCGTTTATTTTTACTTGAAGACCGTTTTCTAGAAGCAGCTTATTTACTGCCTGTGCTGTCTTGCCAATTAATTCACCCAGCTTGCTGGGGATTAGCGGTACTTCCGTAACGGTGTTATGGCCGATTAATAGCGGATTAAAATCGACACCGGTGTCGTTGAGGGTTTGGTCTACTGCGATAGCTTTTGCCATTTCCGGGGCGGTACCGAGTAACTTACTCGCTTCGATGTAGCCAGATAATTGAGCGGCTGCGTGTTGAGCTGGTGCAATGCGCGGTTTGTTTTCGATTACTGGCTTTTCTAATTGCTCAAGCTCTTGCCAGCGCTTGATGATCACTCTGCGAAGGTTTGGGTTGTAACCCGTGATCAGGGTGAGTGTCAGCTCTTTATCTAAATGATATTCAGTATATGTATTACCATTATGAACATAATTCGAACTATCCAAATTTGGATGGTTCAAATCGGTGCATAATTTCTCTATATCACGCTTAATGTGACCATGCTGCTTACCCGTCAATTCCGCTATCTCACGGCTCGACATGGTTTTAATTTCAGCAGTAGGTAATGTGTTCATATTTGATCTCTCCGATTAAAGGTGGGGTACTCGCTCACGTCGGGCCGAGAGTAAGCCCACTTTCCCCCATGACGTGCTCTCGATTTGCAGGCATAAAAAAACCCGCGAGATGCGGGCTTTGAGTGTTGAAGTATCCGTAATTAACGCAACTGAAATGCAATAACGGTTGTGGCGATAGTCAGAAATGCGCCAAGGACTGTCCAAGCTACTTTTGAGTTAAACAGTGACTGTGAATCCGTTTTACTGTGAGCCACCTCAACAGCCTGTACCCTTAACTCAAGCTTATCTAGTCGTTCAAAAGAGCGCTTAATTGCATCATCTGAGTTGGCCTGACGCTCTTCAATGCGTACCAACATGTTGAGACTGTCTTCGATTCTGACAAGCCTTGCTTCGAGCCGAGTTGCCAATCTGTCAAAATCATCCATCAAAGTAATCCTGATTTTGTAACTTTATTACCGGACAACAGTAATTTATCGTCACTTCGCTTTTTAACATAGCCGAGATAGCCGGCACCAAACATGATCCACATTCCCTCGGGCACGGAGTCCAATAAAGCCTCTATATTTTTTGCAGCCTGAAATGTTTGATCAGGCCACCAGATGCCGAGGATGCCGCCTAAAAAACAGAAGATAATCACGCCGTACATGACGTATAAAAATGTTGGTCGAGCACGAGATGTATAAGGATCAGATGATTTCGCTTCAGCAACAATTGCTTGGATTGCCATCTCTTGCTCTTTAAATCTGCCTTCCATTGCCAGCTTTGCGGCCTCGTGCTTAAGCTTTGCCTTGTCCGCTTTGCTGATTGCAAACTTATCAATGGCCGATGTTAATAAACCTGCAACTTCGCTAATCATCAATAAACACCCCGAATAGAGCCAGTGCGCATCACTTGTGAGTGCCGCTCCGCACGTTGAGGGCTGTCATGCTCAGCCCATTTGCTATCAAGCATCTCGCGTGCGGCATCGTCAAAATCATCAGCATCAATACACGCAAGAGTGTTTGTAAACCCTAATAACCCTTGTACGCCTAGTTGATAAGCCATACTAATCAAAATAGCTTTACGATCATCGTTTAACTCTATAAAAGCAGGGATTTTTTGCTCAAGCTGGTCCAGCAATGAGCTGCATTTATCAAGCAGCCAAGCATTAGCCATTTCTTTTGTTAGCGTTAGGGTGAAAAAGTGAAGCGGTGCGCACTTAGTACCAATTTTTAATCCATACCCAATCGTGGGGTAACCGTTAGAGCAATAATACGGACGCGAGCGAAAGCCCTCTTCAGCACGCAATATCTTTGCAGCAAGAGTGATAACGTTATTCATAGTTTTATTTCAGATATAAAAAAGCCCTCCGAAGAGGGCAACCGAAAACGCGCATTGGGGGTACGCTAGAATCCTAAATTTCAGGCATAAAAAAGCCCCGACAGAGTGCCGAGGCTTTGTGTTTCGCAGCTTTAAATCAAAAACGCCCTAAACATTTATTTAGGGCGCAAGAATTAACAATATGTGATTCAGAGTAATTTATTGTGCACAAAAAATCAATTATTTCTTTTTGGAAAACCTAAAACTGAGCCAGATTTACCTAACGAGGAATTAACACCTCTTGGCTTTAGCTTTAGCTCAACCAAATTTTCCGCTTGCGGACGTTCAGAAAAATAATTTTCAGGTAAGCCGCAAAGATCAGCTATCAGCTCTTTAGGCAAACCTAATTGAAAGGCCAGTTCGCCCTTAGAAATATGACTATTATCAACCAACATTGATACGGCTCGATTCAATAGCCTTGGCATTTCAAATGGAACTTGATCATCATACGGTTCTCCCTTTCTCCATCCCCTAGCTGAAATACCCTTAAATAATCGAAGCTTAGTGTCATCATCAATAATTCCAAGCTGATAGCATCGCATTATCATAGAAGCAATAGAGCATTTCCAGCGGCGCTTCAAAGTCAGAAAGTTATCGAGAGTAGGCCAAACAACTTCATTCACAAAAGACTCCGAAGGCATTAGAAAACACCCCGCGAACAGATCGGCTTGTCGCTCAATTTCTTTGTATGTAGAACTTGAATTTAAATGAGACCCATCTACGTATCTATGCAGAACCAAATGCCCCAACTCATGTGCAGCATCAAATCGACTGCGAATACCATTTGCTTTATCAGCTGCAACTAAAACATATGGATGGCCGTCAGTCTCACTCCACCTGGATACACCATCCATTTTAACGTAACCAATCTCATTTCTGGTAAATATGACACCAGCATTTTCCAAGGTAAGCACAACATTATTTATTGGACCCAACCCCAACCCCCAAACCTCACGGCACTTCGCTGCCATCTTCTCTACTTCAACATCAGATATATTTAGCGGGTTTGTTTCTTCAATGAATGGAATATTCACTTTGGGCCAAACTAACCACTTAGAAAGATATCCAGATATTTCTGAAAGAAAATCAAGTCGCATCTGTGACACCCCTCTAGCAGACTTCGCAGTGGATGCTTGAGATCTAAAGAAATAAGGCTTTTCTCCATGACTGGCAATATCTTTCAAAAACCAACTTTCAGGAAAGTTCACAACTTCACTTAAGCGGCTTAATTTTTCGTTTTCTGGGGCTTGAGTACCTTTTTCCCAATTGGAAATAGTTGCCGGTGATACCCCTACCAGCGAAGCTAATGCGTTACGCGTTATGCCTAAAAATTTACGCACCTGGGTTAATCTCTCTGAATTAAACCCACTAACCCCTTTTCTCATAATTTATACCTTAAACACTAATCATCTTGAGCTGAATCTTCTTCCGCTGAATCTTGTTCCGCCTCAATAACCTCTTTTCTAAAATCAGGCCATGCGTTATCAGGCTCTGAAACCTCTTCAGCAGGCATATCTGTATACATCTGCAACAACTCCACAATTGGAATCTTTAAGTGAAAGTCCTTCCAATTAATATGAGGCACGGCAACTATAACCTCTTTCGGAATAGATAAGTCTTGATCTTGTTCTGAGTGAATAACAAGCATCACAATATGCAAAGTTCGACCATTATCAGACCTCAAAGGTGATGGGCTGAGCATGTCATCTATTGGAGGATCAAAATCCTTATTCATTTGCGCAAGCATTTCGCGATACTTTGCCGGCCTTGGGAGATCTTTATCATGTAATTCGCAGTGGCTTATTGAAATGTCCCCCACAGATAGCACCACATATTGCTCCCCCTTCGGCTTCGTATATATAAAATCAGTCTGGACACCCTTCATAGGAGCACCCAATGCTTCATCTATCAGATAGTGTCGCTGCTGCGCCCTCGGTCTGCTAGGTTCCCGATGTTTAAAAAGTTTTGCCGTTTCTTCATATGCTAATTTGTAGCCGGAGTAGATCCTATCCTGAATAGACAAGACAACGCTCTTATCAATGGAGCGAACAATGAATTCAGCTATACGCTCTTTAATATTGGACATAAAATTCTCGATGCTGGGTTAAGTTAATCGGAATTTTAGTCCTAAAAATTTAGTTTTACAATGAAATGGGCGATTACAAGGCATATAGGGCACAATCCATCCATGCCGTACCAGCCTTCACAATCACCTCCGCTCTGCGCCTGTCAACCTTCAGCTCCCGCGCCAACCGCGATAAGTTTCCACCATATAAATAGTACTTAGTCACCGCCTCTCCCATTTCAGAGTCTCGCGCTAAAAGGCGCGACAAAGCCGCGTCCACTCTCATTGCCTCATCATCGGAGATAGCGGGTGATAAGCCCTTAGAGCCCAGCAAGCGCCTGAATGGCTCAATCGTCGGATACCCTATATTGTCGGGATTAGAGCGAGCCCAGCGAGCCCACTGATCTAGAAGCCAAGGTGTATCAAACATCTGATTGTCATTTCTGGCCAGCATCACTTAACCCCCTTAACACTAATCAACCCCTGCCCGATCCGGCGTTTCAAAGTACGAAATACTCCACGAATATGAGCACGGTAAATCTCGTCTTGCGAAATATCTTTGACCTGCATACGACCATCAATAATGTCGTGACATGCAGAGCAGCAATCAGCACCCCAGTAGTCGGGGCTTTTTATTCCCATGCCTTTCATCTCGCTAGGAGCATGAGCGAGCACCGTCGTCTCTGGGTTGCCGTTGCAATACGGATAAAGCTGTACAGTGCACTCTTGACCGCGTGCTGCTTTTGTTAGAGCGGTTTGTTTAGCCATTCTGATACCTCTTAAACTCGCCCTTACTCTCCAGCGTAATCCCATGCTCAGATGCAAAGTGTTGCTGTATCGTTGCCATATACCGTGTCATTTGCTCGCGACTCATTAAGCTGGTGACCGTAAAAAAATCCATTATTTGAAGCTTTTCCGGATAATCCCTGTGCTTTAAAACCGTGTCGTAGGCAACGCGAAACTTTTCACACTCACCCCGCATCAACGGCACACCAAAATGCAATTTACAATATCGTCTTGAGCTACCAGTGGGCTGACTTAGCGCTTTGTCTATTTGCCCATACCAGATGTGACTTAATGCGTTTTGATCAAGTGAACGATCAGCACCAATGCGTGGTTGTGTGTATGTAATGTATTTGTGTTTTTGATAAAGCTCGCTAACGTGCTGAGTGAAAGCCTTTAGTGTTTGATCTGAATTTATTGTCCATGCTGCGCCCATCACATCCCCCAATTAACGTTTAAAAATCTCATCAAGTTTACTTTTGACATCAAGCCCCGCCTTATCCCAGTCCTTTTTATATTTTTCACTTTTTTTAAAATCTTCCCGAATGGCAAGGCAAAGCCTCATGAAAAAATAACAACAATAAAAAAGAATCAACATCATCAAAATAAAAAGAATCATGTCCATCACACCCCGCTCCTGATTTATTGCTTAACAAGCCCATCTAATTTCTGCGCATTCGCCAAAGTTCTTTCATCGGTAATACCCATACGCTTGCAGAAATCGACAGCTTTAAAGTTCTCAGCAATGCGTTTCTCTGACTCACTTAAAACAATTGTTCCTGGCTTATCAAAATAAGCCCATGATCTGTCATGCACACTTTGATACAGGGCCAGCGGATTCATAAGTCACCAAATATGTTTTTAAAGTCTTGTTGAAATCGGTTGTTAGCATCTTTGGATTTTTTAATTGCTTCGTCGCTGGGTAGCGCTAGCGGTGTAAATTCTCGGTGACCTCGTGCTTGTGGTGGCACTGCGCAATGACTTTCAAACTGTGCGTAACTTGGCGGGTACGCATCTTCGCCATCCAGAGTTTTTTGTTTGATAATTTGCTCAAGCTTTGCAAAACCACGAGCAAAATCCTCAGAAGTCAAATGGCTCAGTTTCTTGCACCACAATTTCGCCGTGTTCGAAAGTTCGCCCTTCACCAGAAAAGCCCCCGCTCTGGTAGTCCACAGGTGGCCGTACAGTTGCGCCATTCTCACCCACAGGGCTGACACCAGCTTCTCGGTCGAGGCGTTCCATGTGCTCGATGAAGTCGGCTTCTGCTCGCTCTGCTGGAGTTGGTTTATAACTTGGTTTCCCAGTTCGGTAGCTGTTTGCATGATTCCCCCCCTGATTAAAATTTTGTGAGTTTTTTATCCACTGAAATTCAAAGCCCCGCCAACCTTTCATCATTGCGGTATCAAGGCATTGCTCTACGGTGTAACCAGACATGTTCGCCAGTGTTAATTCTTTTCCGATAAGCCTGAACGCTCGCATCGAAATCGTCCCTCGTGATTTTTTCCGAGCATCAAGCCAAGCATCAAAACATTCGTCACTCGGTCGCTCAGGCCAATGCCATGATTCCCAATCGTCGAGATTCGGTTTGAATGTTTTTGGTTTTGATTTCTTCGGCAACGGCTTTTCCGGCTCACGCTCGTGATCAAACTCGTTTTGATCAAGTAAGTTTTTATTAAATTCAGTATTTGTTATATCTAAGTCTTTATTAAGTGACTGATTTGCCGTCGACGGTGAATCCGTTAACGGTAAACCCGTCGACGGTAAATCCGTACACGGTAACTTTTCTGTAACATTTTCTTCCTTTTTCACCGTTGACGGATTTTCAGTAAACGGTGTTTCTTGAATAATCCAATCGTTTTTATCAAATGATCCGCCTGATTTACGAGACTGAGTTTTATGCGCGTAGCCAGCTTCTACAAGCTCGCCCAAAAGCTTTCTGCACTTGTCTCTGCCGATACCAAAACGTTTACGCAAATGGGCTTCTTGAATCTCCCAGTTGTCGGGACGAGTCAAAAGAAATATCAATAAACCCATTGCATCAAGAGACAGCCGCTCGTCATTCGGTATCTCGTTATTGAGCACGTAAAAACCCGAATCCGGGCGCTTACCTCTTATGATTGCCATTAATCACCTGTACTACTGGATAAAAAAACATTCACCTGGGGTTATTAACGAAACCCAAAAAATTTGAAATAATTCACACATCTTGGCTAACCGGCTTTTTCTAAAGTTTGCCAAGGAAAGTTGGGGCAAAGATCGATTCGACTTACTACACCATCGGTTATATCTTCCATTTGGACTGCTCTTATTGGTGGCACCCTGCGAACCCCCGTAACCCACTGGTTTACGGTTGCAGGCTTGACCCCCAGACGTTTTGCAAGCTCTACTTGAGTACCAATAATCTTTGCTACCCGTTTTACATGTTGGTTGTTGGGCATGTTTGACCTCCTTTTACATAAA
Organism: Marinibactrum halimedae; assembly: GCF_021234875.1. Taxonomy (GTDB): domain Bacteria; phylum Pseudomonadota; class Gammaproteobacteria; order Pseudomonadales; family Cellvibrionaceae; genus Marinibactrum; species Marinibactrum halimedae. The sequence continues at coordinate 114,588 of NZ_JAJQVM010000010.1, forward strand.
GACTAAGGCATAAGCTAAAACAAAACAAGCCATTGCCTTACCAATACTTATTGATGTGTAATTAGGCATCGCTTAATGGTGTTAGATAAATGATTGAAGGAAAGAAGCTGGGCCAAGCTATTGAGGCCGCGAGAGTTAAAAAAGGCATCTCAAAGTCAGAGCTTGCTAGGCACTTCGGAGTAAAGCCGCCGTCAGTGGATGGGTGGATCAAGGATGGGCGAATAGCAAAAACCAAGCTACCCGCCTTATTTGACTACTTTTCGGACGTAGCTGGAGCTGAGCATTGGGGTCTCAACGAGGGCTCTATAATGTCAAGCGGCACAAGCTCTGTGGGAACAACCAAACAAACCTCTATCCCTTTGATTGAGTGGGGTCAAGTTTCCGGCTGGCTAGAACTTCCTCCATCCGAGAGACCAACGCCTATTGATCAGATTCCAGACCCCGGTGACGAGTTGGGTAAAAATAGCTTTGCGTTAATTCTTGACAGCGATGCGATGACGTCCAAACCCGGCACGCCGGCAGCAAGCTTTCCGAGAGGCTTAACAATTCATTTTGAGTCAACTTCAGATGCCAAGCCGGGCGATTTCGTTCTAGCCATTCATAATGGCTTTCCAACATTTCGTATGCTCTCCAGCGAGGAGGGGCGGAGATGTCTAAAGCCTTTGAATGACAGCCCTGAGTACCCAAAAATATTCGATAAGTTTGAAATTGTGGCGATAGCGGCCTCGGCGATATGGAGGCGCCCTCGCTAACCCCGCCTCCCCCGTTGTCGCAAAATAAATCACAATGCCCCTTCTGGGGCATTTTTTATGCCTAAATCAAAGATAAATCCCACCTAAAAGCCACCTAAAATATTTTTTAGCCAATACCTATTGACAAAAAATTAAGGCATTGGCTAATATTAGCAACATCAACAAGGCGCTAACTAAAAGGAGCTTGGTGTGATGATCGCTATATCGGAAAGGCAATTAGAAGCAATTCAACATACATCACAGGGAATGCAACAAAAAGAAATTGCATTGCGAATGAATTGCAGCATTAAAAATGTGAAGAATTTGTTGTCCGAAGCGAGATTCAAGATGAACGCTCGCAACACATTGGAGGTTGTGGCCAAGGCAGCAAAAGCCGGTTTAATTTGCTTTTTAATTGCCAGCTTTGCAACCGATATAGATAGTAAAAATATTCGCTCTAGAAAAAATCTTCGTTTTCGCTCAACCAAAGAATTAATCACGGGGTAAGTCATGAATCAATATCAAGCATTAAACGCAACAATTAACGCAGTAATGCCATGCTCAAACACCTGGCATGAAATCGAGCGTGATATTAACTCTTACGAACCCGTAAATGACCCGGACGCCGAAAAAGAACAAATCAATAAATTAATCGAAAGCGGCGAAGGAAATGAGATTTTTTGCGAGGCAATTTCTGAAGCTGAGCCGCACATTCTCGACTCAATGCGCGAGCTTGTAATGAGCGGTAAAAAAGAAGAATTGGGCGCATTAGTTTTAAATACAGTTGAGCAATATTTTAAAGGTGTTTGTGAATTTAGAGGGGATTTGTAAGTGAGTAATCAATTAGCAAATACAGAATCGCAAAGAGCATGGCAACACTACCGAGAAAGCGGCTCATTTCACAACCCTCATCCGATTTTAACTGATGAATACTGCGAGTATGAAAAGGCAAAAATTGAAGTTTTAATGCACGAAGAAAGGAGTCACTAATGGGTATCCCGGTGATGGTAATTGGTGAATCCGGCACTGGTAAGAGCACCAGCTGCCGAAATCTAGACCCCGATAAAACACTTATAGTGCAGACTGTATCAAAACCTTTGCCTTTTCGCTCATCGAACTGGAGGCCATTCAGCAGGCAAACAAATACAGGTTCAATAATTGTTACAGACAATTGGGAAAGCTTAGTTAGAGTTTGCGATGCCGCACAAAGCATTGGAAAAACAACAGTTATTTTTGATGACTTTCAATACTTGCTCGCAAATGAGTTTATGCGCAGATCGGGAGAAAGGGGATTCGATAAATTTACCGAGATTGGCGTACATGCTTGGGAAGTCATGCGGGCCGCACAAAACACTCAATGCGATACCCGATTTTATTTTTTACAGCACACAGCAACGGGTGATGATGGCATTACTCGCGCTAAAACGATTGGTAAATTGCTCGACGATAAAATAACCGTTGAAGGCCTATTTACTCTTGTGATGAAGACAGTCAAAACAGACCAAGGTTATTTTTTCTCAACTCAAAACTCTGGTCACGACACAGTAAAAACCCCAATGGGTTTATTTGAGCAAGAACGAATAGATAACGATTTAAATGCGGTAGACAAGGCAATCTGCGAATACTATGGACTCGAAAATAAAGGGGCAATAGCGGCATGAGTAACGCTCAACAGCAATACTATCAACAAAATACATCACCACAGCAATCACACGGTTATGGCCAACAACCAGCCAACCAACAACCTGTTATGACACCACCAGCAGCTATCTCGTTTAACGCAGAAGCCGCCAGACAGGGTGAAGGTGGCTCAAATCGGATTGATACAACCGGCGCTTATGCTGGCCTTTTTACTAAAGCAAAACACATTCAGGCAACTACAGGCACTATTGGCATTGAGTTTGAATTTGAAGATTCGTCCGGTGCAACTGCCCGCATGACTCTTTATTTGGTTGGCAAAGATGGCTCTCAGCTAAGAGGTGGAAAAACCTTGCAGGCAATGATGTTATGCATGGGCGTCCAGCAAACAATCCCAGTTAACGGAATGGTCAAAGAGTACGACTTTGACTCTAAATCAGAAGTTGAGCGATCAGCATTTATTTACCCTGAGCTGCTCGGCAAGCCTATTGGATTGTTGATACAAATGGAAGAGTACGAAAAGCAAGATAAAACCATTGGCAGAAAGCCGAATATCTACGCACCATTTAATGCAAAGTCAAGGCAAACCTCTGTTGAGCTGCTTGACCAAGCTCCTGCACAAAAGCTGGATAAGATGCTGCAAAGTGTTACTGACAAGCTATTACCAAAAAACAATGGCCAGTCTCAACAACAAAATTCTGGATTTAATTCAGACCCCAATAACGACAATATTCCTTTCTAGCGCCGGAGTGCAAAATGATTGTTAATATCGATATAGAGACTATTCCAACGCAAAAGAAAGGAGCCTATGAAACCTTTCTGCTTGAAGCTCAAAGCAGCTTTAAAGCACCATCGTCTTTAAGTAAAAAACAAGCTCTTGAAGATTTGGGATTGCCGCCAGAGCAGCAACCACAAAAGTTCTGGACTAAGGATGACACAATTAAAGTCTGGGAAAATGAGTTTGCAAGCTTAAAGGCTCCTGAAGTTGCAGAAGAGAATTATAGGCGTACAGCGCTAGATGGAAGCAAGGGGGAGATTTTTTCTATCGCATTTGCTGTGGAAGATAATGAACCCCAATGTATTTGGATTGACGGCTCACATATAACAAATGAAGAAGATTTGCTACTTGCATTTTTTGATCGACTAAAGCCAAAAACTATGGGTAGACCCCCTTACTTTGTTGGTCATAACATTGGTGGCTTTGACTTGAGATTCATTTATCAAAGGTGTGTAGTTAATCGCTGCCCCCCACCATTTTCAATTCCGTACTACGGTCGTCACAGCTTTGATTATTTTGACACCATGATTGACTGGGGTGGTAAGAACAGAATCTCCCAGGACGAGCTATGCAAAATATTGAATATTGAGGGTAAGCCCAACGATATTGATGGTTCAAAGGTATGGGATTTTGTAAAAGAAGGAGAAGGTGAGAGGGTCGCAGAATATAATATTGATGACGTAGTAAAAAATCGAGAGATTTACATGCGATTATCATTTAAAGAATCTATATCTAAAGCACCTCAGAATACACAACAAAATCAAGACTTCAAAACAAACGCTTGCGACAACCTCAATTTAACAAGCGCAAACAATATAAAAATACAACTTTAATTAAAGCTATTTTTCAATAACGCCGAGCGCGGTGATGGCTTCGCTCGGCCTGAAGAAAGTGACGGAGAGAAATATGTTATTCAAACATGCAAATGTATTTTGGCTTTCACCGGATATGGATACATCATTTTTTACCGGTGAAAAATTCGCACAAAAACTATCAGAAAATCCATTCGTAAATTGTGGTCGTCATGAAATGGAGCGGTCTGGATGGGTGCCACCATTTGAGCAATACGATAATAAAAGCCTTACTTATGCAAATGGCCACACCGTATTGATCACCCTGAAAGTGGAGAAGCGCCAACCAAATGCAACAGGCGTTAGACAGCTTATTCAGCGAAAGATTGATGAGATCGAGAAAAAAGAAGATCGAAAGGTCTATCATAAAGAGCGCCTCGCAATAAAAGATGATGTTGTTCAACAGGTGCTTCCTGAAACCCTGCCTGTCTCAGAGAGAATTAACGCATTTATAAGCACAAAAGATAGAATGGTTATTGTTGACTGCTCCAGTGAAAACAAGGCTGAAGACTTTATATCTGAGCTTCGAAAAACTCTTGGGTCACTTCCTGTGACACGCTCTCAAACCGGGCAGCCATGTGATGAAGTTATGTCATCTTGGATTAAAAATAGTGAGCTTCCGAGCGGATTAACACTGGGTAGCAAAATAAAACTATCCAGCAAACAAGAAAGCGCATCAGTTGCCACACTAACAAATCAAGACTTAACATCCTGCGAAGTTCATGAGCATTTAGATAACGGTAAAACAGTTAAAGAAATTGCGCTCCACGCTGAAGAAAAGTGTTCATTTTCGTTAACCAGCTCCTTAACGCTCAAGTCATTCTCTTGGAGCGATAAGCTCTTGATGCAAAACGAAAGTGATGATTTTGAAACAGCTGATAAAGCAGACTTTCAAATCTGCTCAAGCGGAATCATTGCGCTACTCAAATCTTTTGTTGATGTTTTTAAGATCACAGGCATTCAGCCTGCCGCCAATTTTTCTTTGACAATGCAGCAAGATGGAACTCACCCATAAACCAACCAAAAAAATGCAAACTATAAACTACGAAAGCGAGGAAGCAGGCGAAATGAAACTTGGAATTTTAATTTATTACTCAATGCTCGGCGCAATTTTACTGTTTATTTTTATTGCCGGATCGATGATGACACCTGATGAGTTTTTGTATGGCTTTTCAGCTTACATAGGTTCGAACTGGATTGACTGGTTGATTATTTTAAGCATCTTGCTTGGGCCGGGAATCGCTTATTTGTATCACACGAAAAGAAAAGCGGAAACAAATTCTGAAATTAACTCGAGGACTGAGAAATGAGCACAGCAATGTACAAAGGTTTTCAAATTTCTGCGATCAAACAAGTTCGTGGGCCACGTGAGAAATGGGTTGCAATGATTGACGGCAAAATGTATCACAAGCTTAAAAGCGACTCAGAAACCAAAGCAGTTGAGACGGCAGTAAACTATATCAAGTCAGGCCATGCGTTAGCCGACATCGAAAACAAAGAGCTTAGCTTGGTTGATGGCCTTGATAATATGAGTGACAGAGCGTTCAACGCAAATTATAACCTTGTCATGGACGACCTCTCTCGCCTGCGCTGGATGCGGGAAAAACTAAAGCGGGCATTTCCACCTCTGTTGCCAATTGTTGATGATCAAGAGTTTTTGGAGGCTTGTTAATAGCCTAAAGAGGAAAAAATAATGGTAGAAGCTTTACAGACAGACTCATCAAAATTCACTCTTGATATTGATGAGTATGCCAAGGGGCTTGGGATAAAGCCGCACTGTGAATATAAACCTGATCAAGCCGCAAAGCTTATAGGTGTTGGCGTAAACTCGCTACGCTCGGCTGCAAAAAATGGAGAGCTAAGCTTCTTGAGGCTTGGCGAGCGAAGAATAACTTTTATTGGGGTGGATTTAATTCAATGGAAACTAGCAAAACATACCAAGTTGGAGAGTACTACCTCACCAAAAACCGTAATGGCTACTGGTGCAAAACTTGGTATGACGCAAAAGCCCAGCAAAGAAAATCTTCAAGCCTTGGCACTAGAGACTTTGAGGAAGCGCAAAAAAAGCTAGATCAGTGGTTTGTTGAAAACAACACCCCCGTCATGGATGACAATTTGGAGCTGTCTGTTTGCTTATTGGAGTACTACAAGGGCCACTGCCAAAATCTAACCAGGGCTGATGCGGAAGCAAGGCAACTTGAAAAGTGGATTGAATATTTCCCAGAGGCTCTAGTAAAGGAGGTTCGACCACCCCAGCAAAAAGAGTTTCTTGAGTCCCTCGTCAGCCAAGGGTATTCGAAATCCTACGTTGAATCTATATTCAAAAGCTTTAAGGCGGCAGTTACTTACTGCCTACGCTACGAAATACTCTCCACAAGCGTTCCATTCGTAAAGCCTACGGATGTACTGAATAAATACAAGCTAAAAAAGGTTGAAAGATGGAGGCCAATTACTATAGATGAGTGTGCACTACTACTGGAAAATGCGAATACAGACAGGCTGGTAAGGTATGTCATGATCTTAATTGCTTGTGCGTGCAGGCCATCAGCCGCAATCGAGCTTACAGGCAAAAACCAAATTGATTTAGGGTTAGGAACTATCACCCTGTTGCTGCCAGAGAAAACACAAACCAATAAATACAGACCTATAGTTAAGCTACCCTCTTTTATAAGAGCAATCTATCATGATGACAATATTTGCTCTCAAGACAGAATAGAGCTTCACCCTAAAAGGCCGCTGGATTCGATCCGCTCAAGCTGGAATACGGCAAGAAAAAATGCAGGCTTAGATATACTGGTAACGCCGTATTCAATACGTCATACGATAGCTAGATGGCTAAGATTATGCGGGGTTATGCCATGGCACACTTCAACTCAGCTCGGCCATCAAAAAGAAGGTTATGAGGTTACTGAATTATACGCCCCCAATGACCCCAACTACTTGGATGATGCCGCTCAAGCCATTGAGGCTTACTTTGCAATTTTGTATGAGAGGAGTCCAAAATTGCGCTCAAGGGAATGGCTGGGGCGATATCGACACCCTAAAGGCTTAGCAAAAGATTACCAATCAAAAGCGAGCAAAGTGTGAATGGCAAAATCTCGTTGCGGTGTCGTTGCTGTTTCGGAGAGGGAAATTTAAAATTCAATTATCGATCTTAATAAGATATTGATTTTAAAGGAAAAATTGGTGGAGCCTAGCGGGATCGAACCGCTGACCTCAACACTGCCAGTGTTGCGCTCTCCCAGCTGAGCTAAGGCCCCATTCAGTAGAAAGGATGCTTTCCTTCGAAAGCGGGGCGCATTCTAACATGGTGTTTCAAACTGTCAAGCAGTGCCGCCCATCGGTAACCAATTGTTTTTCTGGAAGTTTTACCTGTCGATTAATACCACTCTCTCTTATGTAAAGCGCGTTAAGCAGTTGCGTGTGTTTTGCCGTATTGCTGAAGTGCCAATAGCGCATTTTCCAGCCGCTCATCTTGGTGGCTGCGAAGCTCCCCACTCAAAAGGGATTTCGCTTTTTCATAATGCCCACATTCAGCATAAATAAACGCCCTACGGACGGTGTAGTCAATCTCATCTTCAATAGTGATTTCTTCTTCAAACAAAACGAGATCATCAACAACCAAACTCTCTCCCGTGGAAGCACTAGGTTCGTAATTCGCTGTTTTATGCTGTATGCGAGCTTTTAATTCATCGTCGGTTCCAGGGCCAGTCGCCGAAGCAAGGGCGTCTTGCCCAATAGCATCAACACCCAGCTCTTGATCAGTCGTACTTGTGGTAGAGGTCAAGGCCGTTGACTCGTAATCATCGAAAGCAGTTTCATCTAGCTCAATTGAACCCCAATCATCATCCTCGGCATCGTCCAATAATGAAAGATCAATGTCTGAACTGGGCGCTGTCTTCTTTTCCTTTGGGTTAATTTCATCATCAAGTTGTAAAGGTGTGTTGTTTGGGGCGGGTTGTTCAACTAATGCTTCGTTGCGTTGCTCCAAGTCCGCAGGTGATATCGCTGAAGGCTCCTCTTGAGCTGTATCCTGAAGGCCTACGTCTGCTGGTACTTGTTCTTCTAGTATTGATTCTTCTAGTATTGGCTCTTGTCCGAATTCGACTGCCTCAGACTCTATCTCCGATTGATTGGGCGGAGGTTCATCTACCCATGTACCGACAAACGCCTGTGCCACTGCCGCTGGCATGGCTCCATGAGATGGAATTTCTTCTAATGTGGGTACTTGCGCAGGGTGTATCAGTGATTGATCAAAGTGGGAGGGCGACTTTTGGCGAAAAAACTGGCCATTATCCATGGTTAACTCTTCCCGGGTATGACTGCCATCCGACTCTCGCTTCTTGTTTACCCAAAAGGCCGGCGCGAAGCGGTACATTAATACAACACCTGCCAACAAGCCCACCAAGACAGCCCCCGCCATTGAGAGCAACTGCACCCACAAGGGCGTCATTTGATAAGCGTTGCTGCTAACAACATCGATATTATTCACTGCTGGGGCAGGGTCATCATTGGCCCGAGAAATTAACGTCGCCGCCCCTTCTCTCACTCCTCCCACTAATGAGCTCTGTGGTAACGTCTTGGTTGCAGCCACTCTTCGTAATTCGTTTATCTCAACCTGTTGTGCATCAATAACGGATTTAAGTTCAGCTAAATACCGAGAAATCTCATTACCCATACCCTCAAAATCACTTGCCGCCTGTAGTGTATTTTCTTGGGAAAACGTCCCGACTTGCGCACCGAAAGGTAATTGAGCGTCACCATCAGTGACGACATCGCTTTTCACTTCTACAACAGACTCATTCTTTTCATTTAATAATGCTTCCAGGCGTTTCGAGGGAGGATAAGCCGACGACAATGTCAGCCTCGCCGTCGGTAGTTCACTGTCTTGCTTTGTCTTTGTAGAGTGTTGAATATCAGAGCTATGCGCTACTTCGGTTTTCCAACCTTGTTCTGCAGGTAGTTGAATTGTCACCCCTGCCAACATTTTGTCAGGGTCACCATTAATAAACGCATGTGAATTGAAGTGGACTATCCAACGACTTGCGTGGTCGATACTCCATTCCGTTTGCTCTGCCACTTTTTGGGCAATTGCTCCTAAAGTATCGCCCGAAGCAATATGATAGACAGCCTCAGGGTCGACGGGTTGAAACTCACTGGTTTGGGAAACTGAAACACCTGTCTTTTCAGCATTCGGCTTTTCTAAACTCGACTTTTCTGCATCCAACGACTCACTTGCCCAGGTTTCAGAGGCAAAACTCATTGAATGAGAAAGCGGATTATTCACCGAAGGGCTACTTTCAAAAGAGGTATTTTTAAAAGAGGTACGCTCGAAAGCAGTACTTTTCACAAGCGGCGCCTCTGTTATTGGCCTTCGTTCTGAAACAACGGATTTTTGTGCAATCAATTCAACACTCGATCCATCGACGGGGAGACGTGTGGGGGCATTAGGGAACAGGGTGTAATCTCTAACAATCGTGCCTTCAGATGACTCTAATGCAAGGGCGAATGAAACATAAGGTTCTGTGACCACACCGGATGAACCAATGACAATACGAATTCCACTGGGTGTTTCAACCGCTTTGACTCTGATCTTCGCCGGCAATGGCCCTCGCACTAGGCCCATTTGATCTGCTTCTTTGACGCTTAGGAGCCTCACATTAAGATCTTGAATATCGGTACGCTGACCAAGATCGAGAACCGGGATCGTTACAGATAAGGGATAGCCAAGCACTGTTTCATGGGGCAGTGCGTCGCCGAGCCCTATTGCTCCCGCACTCGAATGAAATCCGGTCAACACCAGCGCACTGAAAATAGATTTCGCTAAACGCTTTTCTTGAAAACGTGCAAGCCCTAAGCACTTAATCATTACTCACCCCCTCCCTTATTTACTGGCAACAAAAGCAGAAAGTGACACTTCTTCCCACTTTAACAAGCACGTCAACTGTGCATATACCAAATTCAAAAGCACAATGGATTGTCATGGAATAAGAATCTATTAACCTAGAAGACATTGAAAACATAAATTATATTATTAGTATATTCGACAAGACATAGCCAAAGCGACTAAACAAAAGTAGCAGAAATCAGTAGAAATTATTCTGTTATAGGTAGGACAGAATACAGCAAACCACGAAAAAACAACTAAAGTCTTCCAAAGAATCCAAAAACTTAGCAACCAGTCAATCTATCTTCAAGTTTAAACTATATGTTTGAGATTCAGGAATTACAAGATTGGGTAATAGTGGAGATAGCAGACAGCTCTATTTGTTAACGCAGAGGTATATTACGAAGGATTAAGCTGTCATTGGCAGAGTAAATCAGTCTATCAAAGAAACTAAAATAGAAAGAACATGCTCTGCCAAAAAATAAAATGACTAACGCATAAACGCCATTAAAGGAAATGAAACACTCTCTGATGAGCCTATATTTTAAGCATCCAATTCAGGTGAGTAAGGCAATGTTTCTCGGTGTTGCTTTCGTTTGCGCTTAGATTTTGATCGATTAAAGAATCGACCATACCACATGTAAAGCCCACTGCCCGATAAAAAGCAAATGCCAATACCCACTAAGCACCATACTAATTTACTGCCTATTCCTGCAAAATTTCCAAAATGTAATTCCCGAAAACTGTCTAATATCGTCCAAAGCACAGATTGCTGACGGATGTCGTAATCGAACTGGTAAGCTCCTGTATTCGCATCAAAACTGACACGAGAACTGTAATCACTAGAGAAAGGATTAGACGTGTTCACACTACCGTACACCACTAAAGAACGCCCCTCTTCCGTTGGAAAAAACAAATACGTGGGGGTAAAAGATTGAATACGCTCAGTCGAAGTCTTAATAATTTCATCAAAATTCAGTACCTCACTGTACAATCGACGCTCCATAATAGGGTGATGATCTACAGAGCTATGCTCCTTAACTTCATCTAAATATTCAAATAAATTGAAGTAGGCACCAGTGAAGCCTAATATCAATAACACCGGTGAGCACCAAATCCCTGAGAAACGATGTAAACGGCGCGTCATGACTTTTGGTCGCTTATCCCAGTTGAGAGTAAAAAATTGGCGCCAAAACTTCCGATAAACAATGAGTCCGGTGATGCCCAATATCATCAAAGACAACGCCGTAATCAAACCAATTAGCAAGCCAATAAAAGGGGATGATTTCCAAAGGTTATTGAGCATCAGCGTATAATGGAAGTGCAATAGCCAGTCGGTAAGATCATGGTGAAGTGGAACAGGTGAACTGAGCACCTGATTCCCATATGGGTCTAAATAAACTTTATACCAATCTTCAGTCCCTTTTTTAATCAAATATACTCGATCCGACTCATGCTTATCATCAAAGAACTCCCAGCTACCAATTTCATATTCCGGGTATGAGGCATTGATGGTAGCCACCAGCGAATTAAAACTTAAACGGGAGGGCGTCGTAGTTGAATACTGTTTATTCGCCAAGCTGGCCGCTTCTGGCATCAATAGAGCATCCAACTCAAACTTAAAAACTAAAATACTGCCGGTAAGGGCGATTAAAAATACCGGAATCAAAACAGCTAAGGCTAAATAACTGTGAATTTTAAATAACGCTCTACGCATACGCTGTTTTCCTTATTGTTGTCGGGTTTGCATCATGCATTGGCCTCGGTTGAGCCTGTACTCTCTATGGGTTTTGAAAGTTTTCGTTGAAACAACCCATAAAACAGAGCAAGAAAGGCAGCAAATCCAATCAGTGAGGCAATAAACATGCTCTGTAAGCCCATTGAATCTACCAAATACCCCACCATAAACGACGCCCCAATGACCCCTACATTCTGAAAGAAATGCAGCTTGCTGAAATCCGATGCATACTGTGCAGGCTCGCTTACATCGAACAAAATTACCTCCAACCGTACAGTAATTTGATACAGTCCGAAGCCAAATAAACAACGTCCAATAAAAATGGCCCATTCGTTGGGGCTTGCTTGCAACATTAACCCCACCATCGCAATAACAGAGGCATTAACAATGACAAAAAAATGGGATTGTGTATTTTTTTGTCGCCGACTCCACCATAGACACAACAACGCTACCCAGGCAGGAATGGCATAGACCCAAGCCGTAATGAATTCATTTTGCGCTCCGCTGATCTGCTCCCAATATCGAGAAAAGAACGGGCGTATTAAAAAGGCACTGAAATAAAACAATGCACTTACGGCACATAACCTCGCCACTAATGAGGTCACTTTTTGAGAAGACGACGCCTCAGAAACTGGAGTGCTTGGCGGAACAGGTTGTGAAACGCGTGCGCTAACACCTAAGTGAACAATTAACACCACGCACATAATGACTTGGATGATGTCAGAAATGGGCATGACCAGATACACGTCTTTTGGGCTCAACATTTGCAAAACAAATCCACCCAGCAATGCACCACCAATAGCACCAAAGTGCATCAGCACAGAAAATAAACCGGCCACGCCAAGGTGCTTTTCTTTCTCTTCCAAACGCATAACATAAGGATAAATAAGCAAGTAGCTAGCTTTAAACACCAACATTAATTGTGATGCTATCCAAAAATGGACAATGGAAGTGGTGGTATAGCAGTACACCCCCAGCATCGCGGCTATCATTTGGGTGTATACCCATATATGCAATTCATGAAAGCGTTTAGCCACTTTTGCCCAAAGTGGAAATGCACTCATCACTGTGAAACAACACGCAGCGATGTAAAAACCTACATGCTGGGAACTTTCAATACCAAACGCAGCGGAAAAAAATTGAGAATAAAACGGCAATAACATGGTATCGGCCACAACCGACACCAACGTTAAGGCGATAAGGATTCGCTTCAACGTCATCATGAACTTCACACTCCACCCTAATGGCCTTTCAACACAATTGGCTTCATTACCTACCGTTGGCTTTATGCCATTGGCTCCCAATTGCAAAGATGACCCAATTCTAATAACACTAAGGAGTGGACGTTATCAAAATATAAAGGTTAATGCAAATCATTATCATTTTTAATATAAGTGTCATAATAGATCAAATCGAGCCCCTTCTACTTTGATGTCATTGCCACTTAGCACCAATACTCCTATTCGGAAATGCTGAGTTTGCGAACGATTACAGGGGGTTTGTTATGGGTGAGATTTTATGGTGATATTGACTTACTAGAAATAAGAAATTACTGAACCTCGATCAATTTCCTCTCAACAGATGGAACTGTAAAATATACAAGGCACATTAAAAATATGGAAAAACTATTAATACTCGACATCGACGAAACATTAATTCATGCAACCGAGAAAAGGATTTTAGGTGTCGAAGTTGATGATTATATAGGCTTCTTAATGCTCACGCCTTAAGAAAAGCATCAGAATAAATATCCGCTTTTGCCACGCCACGCATAAAGCTCAATCGACTCAGCTGTTCAACCATCGTTGGCGAGCCACAAAGATAAACGCAATGACCAGAAAGGGATGAAAAATCCGATCGTAATACCGATTCAACCTCACCGGTTCGAATATCTTCTAGCCGGCTTTTTTGTGCTGGTGTGGATAGAGGAAGAGGCAATAATATTTTACTGAAATCCACCGATGGATTGACACCACGCCGCACCACAGGGATAAAACGAAGTTGGCGGTATTTGGCTAACAATAAAATCAGTTCCGGTAGTGGGTAAAAATGCTCAACTTCCCCCATTGCCCAATAAACACTGATCGCCGCGTTAGGGTCTTGCGCCAATAACGTTCTTACCACCGCCATTACCGCTCCAATACCCGTGCCAGTCGCAATAAAAACATGAGGCTTTCCGATATTGGTATCACTCAAAACAAAGTGGCCTTGCGGCGTAGACAACCGAACTGTTTCGCCCAAGCGGCCCTGTATTTTCAACCAGTCACTGAACTGACCTTGTAAGCGATGACGAATATGAAAGGTCAACACACCATCTGCCATCACACTGGCAATGGAGTAGGCGCGCCCTACCCCATCAGGTCGAAATAAAGTAACAAACTGACCGGCTTCCCACGTAAAGTGGCTGGTTGGCTGAAGAGAAAGACGTATCACCCCACCTGGCAACAAGGTTTTCTCGGTGATACAGCCTTCCAACACCGTAGACTGACCGGGAAGCGATAAACGTAATTCTCCCTGAGTTGGAGGGTAGGCTTTGCAAATAAGCACTTTACCACTGGCTTTTTCCGAAGGCGTTAAACTGTCCTGCCCTTCTTGAGGTAATGTACCCTCGGCCTGCAACATACACGCACAACACAATCCGTTACCACAACCATAGGGCACAGGAATACCTGCATCCAGTAAATTTGCCAAGATCGTCTTAGCGGAATCTACCTCAACACGCTTATCATCAAACCACATTTGTACTGAAGAGTGAGCCTTCATTCTCTACCTATTCCGATTCGAATTGAGAAGCCGATTTTCATTAAGCGGCCACTGGCATACCCGAATGAAAACGAAATTGCGGGTCTTCACTGAGAATAAGATCGGCCTCGACTTCGCCCCAAAAACGCACGCGCTCGGAAATATCTTCCCCTGCAATACGTGCCGCCAACGCGAGATAATCAGAAAAATGACGTGCTTCTGATTTCAGTAAACGATAATAAAAGGTACCCAACTCTTCATCGAGTAACGGCGCCAATGCCGCAAATCGCTCGCATGATCTTGCCTCAATATACGCACCGATAATGAGTTTATCGACCAACGTCGCAGGTTCATAGGTGCGGACTTTTTTAATTAGGCCTTTCGCGTATCGTGCCGCCGACAATTCTTGATAGGGTATGTTACGCGACTTAAGAATCTCTAACACTTGTTCGAAATGCACCAACTCTTCTTTAATCAAGCTGACCATTTTCTGGATAATGTCATCGCCGTACTCAATACCATTACGACTATGGATAGGTGTGCTAAGCGCGATTTTTTTATCAGGAAAATCACTGCCTTTTTTATGGTACACAAAATCCTCATACGGCTTTACCCACTGTAAAATGGATTGGGCACTGTCTTTGTCTGCCGCGTAACGACGAATCAATAAAATGGCGGTTTGTGCCGCTTTTAATTCGCAATTGCAATGATCTACCAGCAAAACGGGCAAATTATCTGGGTGAGAAGCGACTTCAAGCCACTCTGTTGGGGTTTTACAGGCTAGAAAATCATGAACCGGACTGAGTAGCTTTTCAATATGTGGGAGCATCATGAGGTACAGGCTAAATAGTTAAGTGTGAGTTGTAAAAAGTGTTTCGATACGATGGTGACAAGCCGCAATAAAGGACAGAGATTAGAAAATACCGATAACGAAGTGTTAATGAAAATTCTGGCGCGTAATGACACTTCAGTATTGATGTTATGAATGATCAATTTTAACCACATGAATGCCTAGTCGCCTAAATTGCCCTTATTTACCACTTCACAGAAATCAATTATCTCAAAATTGTATTTATTTAAATCGATTTATTCTATGGGGGACGTTTCTATCGATAACGTCTGCACTTCGCCTGGCGCAATGTAGCGATCATAGTAAGCTGTCGAGAGCGCATAATAATCATGGTCTATCTGCTTTCGAAGTTCCCACAATGAATAGTGAGAAAATTCGGGCCGTACCGAAAAACCAAACATTTCAGGTTGATCAATTTGACGAGCTCCTGCTCGCAGCAAATCGTATACCCAGCAATACCCCCCCTGCTCTTCTTTAAACTCGATTTGCTGATGGGTAATTTGCGCCAATAATAATTTGTCATCAAAGAGGTGTATCTTGTGTTCAACCACTTGTGTTAAAAATCGCTCAAGCCGGTTAGCGATGATACGGCGCTGATCCATAGAATAGGCATTCCAATGAATTACCTCATGGGCAAAGCGCTTACAGCCACGGCAAACATTATCACCAATGCCTGTTGAACAAATGCCGACACAGGGAGTGGGTACCGGTTTAAAGACCACAAAAATTACCTTTGTTTATACAGCATTACCTTCAATATCAATGAAGATAACCGACGAAACCTAAGCGCGCCATTATCCTTATACATCGCATAATTACCAGCCACTTTTTTGGGCTCTTGCACAGAAAACAAAACCGCTCCAGAACACACATCGCCCAACAAAAAAGCCGTATTTTGTCATCAACCACTCACAACAAAGTGATTACCAAGGGTCAAAAAACCGCAATACACCAACCTGGCACAATAAAATGAATATAAAAAAGACGAATTGAACAAAAAGAAAACGTAAAAATGGTCACTTATTGCGCAATACTCAGTATTTTCTACAATTCTTAACACCTAAACGAATTTTCTGTAAGATTTTGCCCACAATTATTTGGCATTTGTCGAAACATTGACCAAGTTTTTTGTGGATCTAACTCTTGCCTGGATGCGCACTCGCCTCATCCATACTGCATGAGAAACCCATTTATAATGAGGATAACAACCGTGCTTGAAGCCTATCGTAAACACGTAGAAGAGCGCGCCGCCGAAGGTGTGCCACCAAAACCGTTAAACCCAGAACAAGTCGCTGGTTTGGTGGAACTGTTGAAAACCCCACCGGCTGGTGAAGAAGACACCTTACTGGACTTAATCACTAATCGCGTACCTCCCGGCGTAGACGAAGCAGCTTACGTAAAAGCCGGTTTCCTCTCAGCCATCGTGAAAGGGGAAGCAAGCTCTCCGTTAATCACCAAAGAAGCGGCTGTTGAATTACTCGGCAACATGCACGGTGGTTACAACATCGAAACTCTCGTCAACCTGCTTGACGACAGCGATCTAGCCGAGTTGGCCGCGAAAGAATTAAAGCACACCCTTCTTATGTTCGATGCCTTTCACGATGTGGAAGAAAAAGCCAAAGCCGGCAACGAACACGCTAAAGCAGTAATGCAGTCTTGGGCTGACGGTGAGTGGTTCACTAACCGCGATAAAGTGGCTGAAAGCACCAAAATGGTGGTCTTCAAAGTCACCGGCGAAACCAATACCGACGACCTTTCTCCTGCCCCAGACGCTTGGAGCCGCCCAGACATTCCTCTGCATGCTCGCGCCATGTACAAAATGACGCGCGACGGCTTAACTCCCGATGAGCACGGCGTAACTGGCCCAATGAAGCAAGTCGACGACATTCTTAACCAAGGCTTACCTGTTGCGTTTGTCGGTGATGTCGTCGGTACCGGTTCTTCTCGTAAGTCAGCGACCAACTCCGTCTTGTGGTTCTTCGGTGATGATATGCCGGGTGTACCCAACAAGCGCGGTGGCGGTGTGTGTATCGGCGGTAAAGTGGCGCCGATCTTCTACAACACCATGGAAGACGCTGGTGCATTGGTTTTCGAAGCGCCTGTCGATGACCTTCACATGGGTGATGTGATCGAAATTCGCCCTTACGACGGCAAAATTTTGAACGAAAACGGCGATGTTCTGAGCGAATTCGCACTGAAATCAGACGTGTTGTTGGACGAAGTTCAAGCCGGCGGCCGTATTAACTTAATTATCGGTCGCGGCTTGACCAGTAAAGCGCGTGAATCATTAGGCTTGCCAGCGAGTGACTTGTTCCGCGTACCTGAAGCGCCCGTAGATTCTGGCAAAGGCTTCAGCTTGGCACAGAAAATGGTTGGCCGTGCTTGTGGTCTTCCAGAAGGCCAAGGCATCCGCCCAGGCACTTACTGTGAGCCGAAAATGACCACTGTGGGCTCACAGGACACCACCGGCCCAATGACCCGTGACGAGTTGAAAGACTTGGCCTGTCTCGGTTTCTCTGCTGACTTAACCATGCAGTCGTTCTGTCACACCGCAGCGTATCCTAAGCCTGTGGACATCGACACTCAGCACACCCTACCTGATTTCATCATGACCCGTGGCGGTGTTTCATTGCGTCCAGGCGACGGCATCATCCACTCTTGGTTGAACCGCATGTTGCTACCAGACACAGTGGGTACCGGTGGTGACTCTCATACCCGTTTCCCAATGGGCATCTCCTTCCCTGCCGGTTCTGGCTTGGTGGCCTTCGCAGCAGCGACAGGTGTGATGCCGTTGGATATGCCTGAATCTGTCTTGGTTCGCTTCAAAGGTGAAATGCAACCAGGCATAACCCTGCGCGACTTGGTTCACGCGATTCCTTACTACGCCATCCAAGCGGGTTTACTCACTGTTGAGAAAAAAGGTAAGAAGAACATCTTCTCTGGTCGCGTATTGGAAATTGAAGGCCTGAAGGGCTTAACCGTTGAGCAAGCCTTCGAATTATCCGATGCCTCTGCTGAGCGTTCTGCAGCAGGCTGTACCATCAAGCTTGAAGAAGACGCGGTTAAAGAATATCTCACTTCCAACATCACCCTATTGCGTTCAATGATCGCAGACGGTTACGGCGACCCACGTACTCTAGAGCGTCGTGCTCGTAAGATGGAAGAGTGGTTAGAAAATCCAAGTCTGATGGAAGGCGATGCCGACGCAGAATACGCTGCCGTCATTGAAATTGACTTGGCTGAAGTCACTGAACCTGTCGTATGTTGCCCGAACGATCCAGACGATGCGAAGTTATTGTCTGAAGTTGCCGGCGACAGCGTTGATGAAGTATTCATCGGCTCTTGCATGACCAACATTGGTCACTTCCGTGCCGCTGGTAAATTGTTAGATCAACACAGTGGTGGCATCAGTACTCGTATGTGGTTGTCTCCTCCAACCAAAATGGATCAACACATTTTGATGGAAGAAGGCTATTACAACATTTACGGAAAAGCGGGCGCTCGGATGGAAATGCCAGGCTGCTCATTGTGTATGGGCAACCAAGCACGTGTGGCACCAGGGGCAACCGTTCTGTCTACCTCAACTCGTAACTTCCCGAACCGCTTAGGTGACGGTGCCAATGTTTACTTGACTTCAGCGGAGTTAGCCGCCGTTGGTGCGATCGTAGGTAAGCTACCGACGCCTGCAGAGTACATGGAGTTTGCAGCAAACTTGGATTCGATGTCTGACGATATTTATCGTTATATGAACTTCGATCAAATTGCCGAGTTCCAAGAGAACGCGGAAGAAGGCAAGAAGATCGCCGCTGTTCAAATCGACGAAGTACGAGTGTAGGCTCTCCTTCCCTAGCCTCTCAATTGATGATTTTTCATTGAGAGACTAACCCATAAAAAAACCGCGCAATTGCGCGGTTTTTTTATGCCCTGAAGTAATCTTTTCTTTTAAAAAAACTTACCACACTGGTTAATTACCCTATTTTAATAGACGATATTCAATCTTCGATAAATAAACGCCATCAACCAAGCAGGCCCTATTAATAGATATTTTACGTCGGTTAAAAAAGAGGGCTTCTTCCCCTCAATGTGATGCCCAATAAATTGCATAATCCATAAAATGATAAAGGCAACGACACACGTTTGCCATAATGGAATAAACGATTGATACTCATACCACATCAAAAAACTGGCACATATTGCAGTATAAATAATTAAACCTACAGCAAGTTTAAACGACAAGAAGAAGTAGTACGAAACCGTCAGCACCATAAACAACCAGCACCAATTAAAAAAAGGCAGTGCACGTTTAATCGCAACAGGCACCGGCAACTCCCAAAACAAACCAAATACCACCAAAACAATCAGTGGAACACAAAACCAATGGATAAGCTTATTGGTTTCATTTTGGTGACTTTCACCGTAGTTTTCTAACAAGTGATCTATAGTTCTATTCATCTCAACAGCCTTTATTTTTATTATGATCGCTCTATTCTAGATGAACTCCCCAAGCCTTCACAAGCAACCAAAACTCTCAAAAAAGAATTTTTGACAACCAAATCAGTAAACTTATGGCACATCATTTTTTATTTGTCATGAAAACGAAACAGCCACAACACTAAACTTGCGTTATGAAACCAAACAGAAAACACCTTCAAATAACACCGTATCTTTCAGAACTCCAACCTTAACGCCTTTCTAAAAACCAGGAATACATCATGACATTGACTCGGTATTTATTATCGGCAGCATTATTAAGCTCTCTTATTAGCTTCACTAATGCCGCAACAATCGACATTGTTACTTACAATATCGAATGGCTAGGCACCCCTGGCAATTCGGATTTTAGTGGCTCACGCTCGCAACAAATCAATGCCGCCGCCAGTGATATTATTAACGGTGGAGGAGAAATTTATGCCTTACAAGAAATTGGCGGAAGCCGCACATTAAATGATTTATTGTCCCGCTTAAATTCCTTAGACAACAACAATAACTGGTCAGGTTCTGTTAGCCAGCCCTCCGGTTCACAAAGCTTAGCATTTGTATACAAAACTTCTGTGGTCACTGGTGTGAGTTTTCAACAAATCCTTACCCATCGAAGCAGTCGTGATTTTGCAGGTCGCTTCCCCTACATGATGACCGCGAACGTTTCAGTGGGCGGTGACAACCGACCACTAAACCTGATTAATTTACATTTGAAGTGCTGTACAGGTGGTAGCAACTCAAGCCGTAGAAATAATGCTATGAGAGAAGTTGTCGCCGAGTTACACCGGAATTATCGTACTGACAATATGATTGTTTTAGGAGATTTAAACGTCGCCAGCCAAGGCGGGGCCAATGGAGAAATTCGAGATTGGGGCATCTATCAAGATCGTGACAATAATGGATTACCCGATTATTACCATGCAGCCGGCTCTGTTGCGGATATTCGATACAATCCAAATAATCCAGACACTGACATCGATCATATTCTTATTTCTGATGAATTAAGAGCCGCTTGGAATGCGGTTTCAACATCAACACGCAATCGATACTTAAACACCACCGTATCAGATCACAGCCCCGTTGCCACCCGCCTAGAAGTTTCTTTATTTGGTGAAGCCACCACGACGCCAAACCCCACTCCTGATCCTGGCCCTTCTCCAGACCCAGCTCCAAGTAATGCATTGAGCGTTACTCAAGCATTAAGTCAAAGTGCAGGCACTACCATGACCGTCGTCGGTATCATTGAGGAAGCGTATAACGATATTTATGCACTCCGCATGCATGATGCGAACAACCCGAATACGGACATCATCGTTAAACTGGAAAAAAGTCAACGCAATCAATGGAGTCCAGAATTAAACCCGGGTGTTATCGGTAATAAAATAGAAGTGACAGGGCGACGTGACACCTACACACGTCTACCGAGTATTGAGTCTGTTTCACAAATACGTGAAGTTCGATAATATTACCCCCCCCCTCGCTAGAGGTGCGCGGGGGCCTATTTTTCATCTTGTCTATTAAAAATAAGCAACACACTGTTCCATACTCGACTCTGTTTTATCATGGTGGCACATTGACTTATTTATTGCGTAATGCCCTTTTCCATCATTAAGGAAATAGCCCACTTCAGGTAAACCCAGCTCATTTAAGCGCTCAGTAACCCCAACGAGCACATCACGATATTGAGCGTTACCATTCTCTATTTCACGTTGAGCTTTACAGTAGGCGGCCAAATAATCTGCTGCCTTTAAGATCTTTTGTTCTTTGTCGCTCATCTTAGATTCGAGGATATTATGAGAAACTCGCTGTTTAATTTGCATAGGCAACAGAGACAGCAATGATTGTTGGGCCTCCCCTTCTAAGCATTTATAGGCCTTTGTCATAGCTTTTGAATGGTATTTGGCAGGTGTTGGCATATCACCTGTAATCATCTCAGAACAGTCATGGTACATTCCCAATACCGCTAACCTATCTGGACTTAACGTCCCTTCAAATATTTCATTATTAATACACCCCAAAATATGAGCAAGGGTGGCCACTTCCCAGCTATGCTCCATCACATTTTCTGGTTCAGTATTACGTAACAAGCTCCAACGAGGCACCCACTTAATTCGTGAAATAGACTTAAAAAATTGAATTGCCATTTTCCCCCCTTGCTATACGCGCAATGCTGACTTAAAAATCAAAAAAAAGTAAACAATCACTCAGCAAAAACATCACAAACCATACAATACTGATTATACATACAGCTTCAATATTTTCGATGTTTAAATAGCTATGGATTTAAATGGTTTGATAAAGAATAAAAAAACCACCCTTTTGGGTGGTTTTTAGTCTAGGAAAAAGAATTATCAATTACCGCCCTGTAAACTCATTAGCCGCTACCGGCTCTTCCTCAGGCTCTTCCTCATAATCGTCGAATTCTTCAAATTCATCGTCAAAGAACTCGTCACCACCGCTCTCTTTTTGATCGTCTGGCATGGCAATTGACTCATCACCTGCAGCAAACGGTAATAGATTAGTGAAAATGGCTGGGTCAATGGAACCGGCTTGGTCTAAACCGTTTTGAGTTGCCGCTCGAACACCGGATGACGATGCAACTTCTGCAATAGACTCTAACTGTTCACCCACCGTTTCGAAGTTATCCGGCTCTTGTAGGAATGTTGGCTCGGTGAATGACAATGAGCCAATAAACACATCCTCTGAGCCATCAATCACTAATACAGCACTTGGGTCGTTAACGCTTCCAGAGAGCGCATTTAACGTCACCAAATCACCAAAAATATTGGCATCACGGATTTCCCCTGACGCTGTAGGTTCCACCAGATTGAATACTCCGTCTGCTGACCCAACGGCAAGAACACTTCCCGAGTTACTTTGAACCAATACCTCTGTATTACCAGTACCATTCGTGTCTATCACATTGACGATGATATCCCCATCGGCTTGAACACTAATATTTCCGTTTTGAGTTTCTAGATTCCTTATGTACACATCTGACGCTAACCCGTTTTCTCCGCCAATATTAATCGTGGAACCCGTATTGACCGTGGTAGCGTCTATGCTTGCCAGATCACCGGTTAAATTAATATCCCCTTGAATACCCGCTAAAATCAAATCACTGCTGGTAACAATGTTACCAGAGACAGAAGATGCGCCATTAATCGTTAGCGGTGAGCCGTTGTAGTTAAAGTTAAGGCTGCCCACATTCATGGTGTTTGCCCCGGTAAAGTTAATGGCCAACGAGGTATCAATAGCGACCTCACCGGTATTATCAATCAGGCTTTCCATACCGGTGAACTGATACTGTGAAACAGTGGAAAGGTTTTGTGTTAGCGTCCAGGTTGATGGCTCGCCATCATAAGCAAAAGTGTTATTTCCACCCCGGCCGTTAAGCACATTAAACCCTGAAAAAGACGCTGATCCACTGCCACCAACACGCGACAATGTACCACTGCCTGTATCAAAAACTTGCCAGATTAACGCTTCGCTTGGACCAGTAAGAGCAGTTGAGGCCCCTCCATCACCAATGAAAGTCTGAATATTCTCGAACGCAACACCACCCGCAACCCCAGCAGCACTCCCCTCTTCACTGAGAGACGACAACAACCAGTCACCGACCGCCGACAATGTATTCGAACCAGTTTCTCCATCTAAACGCTCTGTCACCGTCGCCCCGGTAACGGTAAAGATATCATCACCAGCACCCGACTGAATTGAGGTAATACTTCCGCTGGATAACTCAAAAGTGTCGTTACCCGTACCTGAAGTCAGGTTTTCTACTGCTGTAAATAAAGTGGAATTGAGCGTACCTGTATTCGAACCGGTCACTGTCCAGGTATTCGCATCATCACCTGAAATTAAACGGTCATTACCTGCATCACCGGAAATACTTCCCGTGCTGGCTCCATCGACAGTAAAGACATCATCACCCGCGCCACCGCTTAAATTTCCTACACTACCAGCGGTCATCAAGAAGGTATCATTTCCAGTACCACCAGAAAGGTCACCGATATTGGCAGAGGACGTAGATGAAAACACATCCGTACCACTTCCACCCGTTAGATTCGTAATTCCCGTAAATGTCAGTAAATCATTATTTACGGTCGCCAACTGGCCACTATTTTGACCATTGACTGTCCAATTAATGTCTTGATCAGGGCCCAGCAAACTCGTCGTTGTATCATTATCCCCCGCTAGGCTGTCTATACCGGTGAAGGTCGCATTCGATACTGATCCATTAGCACCAGTACCATCCAATGAGGCAATTATCCAATCGCCCGAAGACTGCACTGTGTCGCTGCCTGAATTACCCGTCAGTGCCACATCAGACCCTGCAAGCACAAAAGTATCGTCACCGCCAGAGCCATCAATGGTCGCAACATCTTCATAAGTGACACCATTAACAACAAAGGCATTGCCCGATTGATCTTCAAATACCTCTCCAGTATTCGACCCAAGTAATGTAGAGGCCAAAGAAACGGTTTCGATGGTATCGAAAGCAATATTACCCAGTGTTGTCACGGAGTCCGACACCACTGACACGACATCATTAATGGTGTTAATAACGGTGTCAGAGCCGCCTCCACCGGAGAGGGTATTCACATCCTCAAACGTTAATGCATTCACAACCACTGAGTTAGTCGCCACCACATCGAAACTTTCATCCGCATCCGTACCTGTTAAGGTATTTACCTGTGAAACAGACTCAACAGAAGTCACTGCGACAGACTGAACATTAAAATCAACACCACTGGCACTGGAAAGCGTGACACCGGCATTACCAGCAACCAAAGCATCATTACCTTCACCGCCATCCAATGAAGCAACATTCTGGAAGCTAATGCCAGACTCACTCACTAACCCTGCCCCCGTGACCGTGAAGGCTTCAGCATTGGATGACCCTGTAAGAGAGTTAGTTTCAGTCACCGTTTCGATATTCGAAACCGCGACATTTTGGGAAGTGAAATCGATATTAGCGTCGGTGCTTAACGTTACGCCGTTACTGTTCGCATCAAATACATCACTACCGTCACTGCCATCCACGGACGTTACGTTTTCAAAACGAACGGTATTTGCCGTTACCACACCATTGCCATCTAGGGTGAATTCATCAGCTCCAGCAGTACCTGTTAAATCCCCAACAGCAGTCACCGTCTCAATATTGGCGATATCCATATTAGAAGAGACAAAATCAATATCAGCAGCCGATGACAATACTGCCCCTGAGAGAGAGACAAATGTATCGGAGCCTGCTCCACCATCCACACTGGTAACATCCTCAAACCCGAACGACCCCACGTTAACGGAATTGTCGCCAGTCACAGAATAGGTTTCACCGTTAGCCGTCCCGACAATCGCACCGGTTCTGGTCACTGACTCAATGCCCACGTATTCAATACCGGAATTACTGGTGAACCCACTGTCGGTGAGGTTGACACCATAATCTCCATTAGCTAACGAATCACCATTAACATGGCCACCACCATCAATCTGAGTAACGCCATTAAAGCTGATATCGAAAACGGAAATTGCATTGCCAGTGCCTCCATCTTCAACAAAACTGTCATCACCATCAGTGCCCACTAGCGTCCCGGTTTGGCTGAATGCTTCGACTTCAGTAAACGTTATACCGCCTACACTCGCCGATTCGCTCGCAATAAGATCGACTGAACCACCAAAGTCATTATCAACCGTATCTGTGACCGAGCCTGCACCCGCATCGACAGTATTTACTCCTTGGAAAACGATTGAAGAAACTGCTACTTCATTGGCTCCGGTGACTGAAAAGACCTCTGCGGCAGTAGATCCCGAGAGTTGGCCAACATTAGTGTAAAAATCGAGATCAGATAAGTTGATGCTCGTCGACGTTGCGCTGCCATCGGTTGCTAAGGTGACATCTTGATTGTTGATATCAACCGTGTCTGAAGCGCCTCCATTACCATCAATGGCGGTAACATCACTCAAATTAATACTTAAACCTGTGACCGAAACGGCACTGCCATTCAAGACAAACGCATCATTTCCAGCCGAACCTGAAAGAGTACCGATATCAGAAACAGACTCCACCTGCATGATATCGACCACACCTCCGGCATTGACATCAAAGCTCGCGTCAGTAACCGCGAGTGATAAACCTGCGGAGTTTATGCCAATTGAATCACTGCCCCCTGCACCATCAATTTGGGATACACCTTGGAAATCTATTCCCGACACTGCTAATGATGTACCAGACAACACCATAGTATCCGCTGCCGAACTGCCGGTGAATAAACCCGTATTGGTTACCGTCTCCACACCAGTGACATCAATACTGCTGGCGGTAAATCCGCTCGCCGTGAGCGTCACACCATCAAACGCAGAAAGAGAGTCATTAACATTGGATCCTGCGGCAATAGAAGTCGTGCCGGTAAATCCGATTCCATTGACACTCACCGCAGAGGCACCTGTAAGCGCGTAATCGCTGGCAGTTGTAGCTTGTCCAGTCAATGAACCAATATGACTGACATTTTCTATGCCTTCATAAGAAATAGACGACGATCCTGCATCAAATCCAGCGGCATTTAAGGTAACGTTTTGGTTGCCTAAACTTACAGAGTCTCCATTGACTTCCCCGTTACCATCCACTGAGGTAACAGCCTGGTAAAGAATGGAACCCGCCGTGATATTTCCGTCTGCGGAATCAGTAAACGCGTCGTCACCTGATGAGCCAACCAATGCACCAACATTGGTTACTGAAGTCACGCTGGAAACATCAATATTCGCCAGAGAGAACGTATTAACTGACTGAATGTTGACAGACTGACCTGACTGATTGTCAATCGAATTGGTACCCCCTCCGGCATCGAGTGAAGTCACGCCTGAGAATGTAAAGGAGGAGAAACTTAAGGATTCTGTTCCAGTGATGTTAAACACTTCATTGTCATTGGTCGCCGTTAATGCACCGGTATTAACAACATTATCGATTTGGAAAACATCAATCCCTTGAACCGTAAAATCGAAAGGATTCGTTGCACTAGAACGCGTTGCCGAATCAGCCAGGGCTATACCTGAATTTGTCACATCCAAACTGTCTGTGGTGCCTGTTCCCGCATTGAAGATGTCCACACCACTGAAAGAAATCGCAGTCGTAGCATCGGTATTCAGCAAAGCGAGGGTATTGGCAGCAGTAATGGAATACGACTCATCGGTTGATAAGCCTGTTACTGTCATAAACTGGTCTGCCATTGGATCCGTGACGTTAACAGATACCGCTTCAATTTCTGTCGCTACAAATCCATTGGTGCTCACACCAGTGAGGCCACTGGTAGAATCCACAACAATCGCAACATCATCCAAAGTGGCACCATCAGCTAATTGAATAGTGTCCGTGCCGTCATCACCAGAAATCGTTAAAACATTGATAAACTGGGCATCATTAAATGTCACCGTGTTGGCGCCTTCAACGATGAACAAGTCTGCACCAGTAGTACCAATTAAATTACTGGAGAGGCTGAACACTTCAAAATTGGTAAAGGTGACGCCCCCAAAACTGTTCCCCGAAATATCAAGACCACTGTTATTAATGAGTGTATCGCTGAAAGGGTCTGAACCCGATTGGTCTCCCGCATCAAAACTGGTTACCCCCTCCATTGAGTAGGTATTGGTGCCAGTACCCGGTGACGCCGTCATCGACAATGACGCTTGCATACCGGTAACGGAATTTAATGTGACAGTATCGTTAGCATTGCTGGAAGCGGTAACATTTCCAGTATCAATAGTAGAAAAGACATTGGTAAAGGTCACATTGGAGTCATTTTCGACGAACCCACTGTCAGGGTCATTCATCGTAATACTGCGGAAATTGTTGTCCAATGCATTATTACCGCCATCGCCATCTATCGAAGAGACACCATTAAAAGTTACTATGGCGTTGGTATCGGTCACTAATGCGAGTAGTTCAATTTGCCCAGAACCTAAATTACGGAAGGCTTCATCACTAGCGGTTCCCACAATATCGCCAGCATTGGATACCGTTTCGATATCCGATATCGTAATGCCTGAGGATACAAATTCACCCGTTGTGGCATTGTTTAACGTTAACCCCGCTCCAATCAGCAATGTAATGTCATCTACGCCGGGTGTTGTTTCGGCACCTCCGTCTATTGAAGTCACTCCAGTTAAGGCGATGCTGTTACTGGTAGTCACTCCACCAGCAGCCGTTACCACAAACGAATCATCACCGGTGGTTCCGACGACCGCTCCAGCATTAGTGACCTCTTCAATATTGATAAAACTGATTGAAGCAGTCGTAAATTGCTGATTACTAGAAGATAACTCTACGCTACTTGTGGCCGAGTCAGCGTTATTATTCGTTACGGTATCGGTCCCACTTCGACCTCTAGCACTCCCCACATCAGAAAACGCGATATTTTGCAGCGTAAATGCTTGTTCATTGGTTACATCAAATACATCATCGCCGGTGGTTCCGAAGACTTCATAGGCCGTGCCGCCAGAGGCTGTGACCAGTTCTACATCTGAGAATGAAATGGAGTTTGATGAGAGCGTTTCTGAGGCAGTTACTGTCACTGAGTTGCCAGTGGTATTGACAACAGTATCACCTTCGGTTTCGGAGCCCGTTCCTGCATTAATACTGGTCACATCAGAGAACGTAATGTCTAGGAAGGTAACTTCATTGGTACCGGTAATTTGAAACGTATCATCTCCCGTTGTCCCGGTTAATGTGCCGGCGTTCGATGCTGATTCAATATTGGTGAACGTAATAAGAGATGAACTAATGGATTCTGAACTCAGAACATCCACGCTCGAAATTAGCGCGACAGAATCTTGGTCGGTATTACCAGCGTTACCGTTTGCATCAACAGAGTTAACGTTGCTGAGCGTCATACCACTCACAGACAAAGAGTTATTGCCAGTAATTACATACGCTTCATCTAAAGTGGACCCAGTCACTGCACCGGCATTAGTTACCGTATCTACGCTGGAGAAAGTAATACCTGAGTCGATAACAGAGTCGGTTCCTCCTAGTGTTACTGTTCCACTTGAAGCAACACTGTCGCCATCATCCACACCATTTCCATTCACAGCCGTAACACCACTGAAGGAAATCGCCTCTGCAGCACCATTAGCTTGGGCCGATACCGTATTCGTCCCCGTCACCGAGAAGGCATCCGCTAACGCCGTGGCAGTAATATCACCGGCATTGGTGACTGTGGTAATGCCGTCCACATCAATCATCGTGCCGTCTAGTCTAAAACCGGTAGCGGAGAGCGTGACATCGCTATCACTGATATCAATGGTATTCGCCGAATCACCATTAACGCCGGTCACACCCGTGAAGGTACCAATACTCGTTGCAGTCAATACACCTGCTGTCGTAAGCGTTAAGCTCTCTGTTGTGCCGGTGGTGTCTACATCACCCACTTCCGAAACCGAAACATCTCCAGTGATGTTAATGTTGGCAACGGTAAAACCTGATGCAGTTAACGCGATACCATTGCTGTTGATGTCGATTGTATCGACACCGGTCATACCGGTATCGTAATTCGAAACATTACCTATGCTCATTCCAAACACCGACAAGGAATTGTTTGCCGTCACTTCTAGCGCGTCTGCTGCGGTAGTGCCGGTTAAGGTCGTCGCGCCCGTGACGCTTTCTACATTGGTAAAGGTAATACCGGAATCACTTACCGAGTTGGCAGCCACCAATGTGGTAGATCCGCTGGAAGCAATACTATCGCTATCCGCACTGCCACTGCCGTCCACCGCCGTAACACCACTGAAGGCAATCGCCGCTGCAGCACCATTAGCCTGGGCCGATACTGTATTCGTCCCCGTCACCGAGAAGGCATCCGCTAACGCCGTGCCAGTAATATCACCGGCATTGGTGACTGTGGTAATGCCGTCCACATCAATCGTCGTGGTGTCTAGTCTAAAACCGGTAGTGGAGAGCGTGACATCGCTATCACTGATATCGATGGTATTGTCGGCATCTCCCGTAACACCCGTTACACCCGTAAAACTGCCTATACTGGCTGCGGTTAAATCACCCGAGGTATTCAGAGTCAGCGCTTGGGTAGTGCCCGTGGTATTAGCCTCACCGGCTTCGGTCACAGACACCGTACCACTGATATCAATGCCTGCCACACTGAAGTCCGATACCCCCAGCGCAACACCATTACTGTTTGCATCAATCGTATCCGTTGCGCCAGTGCCCGTATCGTAGCTAGTCACCCCACTTAAGCTCATTCCCAATACCGACAGAGCATTTGTTGCGCTCACCTCGATCACATCAATACCCGTGGTACCGGTCAGAGACACTGCATTAGTGATGGTATCCACACTGGTAAAGGTAATGCCGGAGTCGGTAATCGAATCTGTACCTGCCAAGGTCAAGGTGCCACTTGAAGCGACACTGTCATTGTCATCCGCACCGTCACCATTCACGGCAGTCACTCCACTGAAGGAAATTGCCGCTGCAGCACCATTAGCTTGGGCCGATACTTGATTTGTACCGGTAACGGAGAAGGCATCCGCTAACACCGTGCCAGTAATATCACCGGCATTGGTGACCGTGGTGATGCCATCCACATCAATCGTCGTAGTGTCTAGTCTAAAACCGGTAGTGGAGAGCGTGACATCGCTATCACTGATATCAATGGTGTTGGCATTGTCACCCGTCACGCCAGTGACGCCAGCAAAACTGCCTATGCTGGCCGCGGTTAAATTACCCGAAGTATTGAGGGTCAAAGCTTGTGTAGTGCCCGTGGTATTAACCTCACCGGCTTCGGTCACAGACACCGTACCACTGATATCAATGCCTGCCACACTGAAGTCCGATACCCCCAGCGCAACACCATTACTGTTTGCATCAATCGTATCCGTTGCGCCAGTGCCCGTATCGTAGCTAGTCACCCCACTTAAGCTCATTCCCAATACCGACAGAGCATTTGTTGCGCTCACCTCGATCACATCAATACCCGTGGTACCGGTCAGAGACACTGCATTAGTGATGGTATCCACACTGGTAAAGGTAATGCCGGAGTCGGTAATCGAATCTGTACCTGCCAAGGTCAAGGTGCCACTTGAAGCGACACTGTCATTGTCATCCGCACCGTCACCATTCACGGCAGTCACTCCACTGAAGGAAATTGCCGCTGCAGCACCATTAGCTTGGGCCGATACTTGATTTGTACCGGTAACGGAGAAGG
>NZ_JAJQVM010000110.1 GCF_021234875.1 Marinibactrum halimedae
TTGACGACAGCCAACGGGGCACCAAACAGTATTTTTACGACGCGCTAGATCGCCTCACCCAAGTCAACGGCCCACAGCCCGAACACTTTATTCACGACCCAGCCCACAACATCTTAGCGGCAGGCCATTCTGAACAAGACGCTCAACAACAAGCCAGCAACACCCAAGTAACTGGCAACCGCCTAACGTTCAGAGGTGATACGCATTATTGGTATGATCAGCACGGCAATCGCACCGCCAGTATGCGAGGCAAAGAACACAAGCTTCAAACCCGTTACTACTACAACAGCCGCCACCAATTAACCAAAGTAGAAAAAGGCAAGAACGGACAAAAAGAATCGGAAGTCACCTTTCAATACGACCCATTAGGCCGAAGAATCGGCAAAACCACCGCCGACAAGCATGTGGAATTTTTATGGGACGGCGACGTTCTCCTAAGAGAAACCAACCACCCCAACCAACCCGGTAAAATGCTCCACGAGCGCTTATACTTCTTCGAACCGGGCACGTTTAAACCGGTGGCATTAAGTGATGAAGGCAAGGTTTACCACTATCACTTGGATCACCTCGGCACGCCGGATACGTTAACGGATAAGAAAGGGAATATTGCGTGGAGCGTGAGTTACCAGACGTATGGTAACTTGGCGATTAAGCATGAGGGCGAACATTTTCATCAGCCGATTCGGTTTGCGGGACAATATCATGATGAAGAGACGAATCTTCACTACAATCGGTTTCGATATTATGATCCGCAAATAGGCCAGTTCATTACACAAGATCCGATTGGGTTGTTGGGTGGGAAAAATTGCTATCGTTATGCGCCGAACCCAATAGAGTGGATAGACCCTTTTGGCTTAATGGCCAAAGAGCCTAATTGTTCAAAAAAAG
>NZ_JAJQVM010000111.1 GCF_021234875.1 Marinibactrum halimedae
TTCGCCAGCTTCCACTTGTTGTACTGCACGAATGCGAATTTCTTCGAGCGTATCGTGACTTAATTTTCTGCCATCATTTTTCATGACTGTATTATACAGTGTTGTCTAAGTTATGCACCCTTTAGTACTTGCTTTGCTGCGAGGTGATCCTGTTAACTCGGAACCACCTGATCAATATCAGGCAGTGTTATTTTGAAAGTTAACGGGACAGCAGTGACTTGTTATAACTTTTACAGCACGACTTGGACGTCACCAATGCCTTTTTGCCAACTTAGTTTTTCACATACAATACTAAGCATAGCCCCACCTTCAATCTCTATATGAGCGACAGGTTTGAGTAATTCCTTATTATAGGACTGCCACCCATCTTCTTTGTATAGCTTAGCTACACTTCTAATCTCTTTTTTTATCGTGATATTTACCTCACCTACGAAGATTGCATCTTCGTCGTCCGGCGACTTCCGAAAGTTTAACCTTGAGTAATCAGCACAATATAATGTGATCAAGCCATCGAAAGCTGCTGGATGAAATTCTAATTTTATTAATCCGCTCACCCCTTCTACAGACAAAGTTAAGTCCGCATTGTCTAGCAAAGTATCACAGATTTCTTGTAAGGAACTCATTTCAATACCAAGTTATAACGCGGTTTTAATGGGCGCCCGCGCAGCGGGCGTCCAATGGAAGCACCAAAGGTGCTGGAATGAACATTGAAAACCTTGTTGAACGAAGCCGCTACGCGGCAAATTTCCACTTTGTCCCATTTTGAACGAATCTCATAAAGCTCATCTGTGAGCCTGTCTACAGGAGATTCACCATGAACAAAACCCAAACCCAGCATTTCCAACG
>NZ_JAJQVM010000112.1 GCF_021234875.1 Marinibactrum halimedae
CGATTTGTCACGCTATGCGGCCAACGTGCGTCTGGAATATACAAATAGGGAGAAAAAATCATCAAAAGAACGAATTTTTA
Organism: Marinibactrum halimedae; assembly: GCF_021234875.1. GTDB lineage: Bacteria > Pseudomonadota > Gammaproteobacteria > Pseudomonadales > Cellvibrionaceae > Marinibactrum > Marinibactrum halimedae. The sequence continues at coordinate 81 of NZ_JAJQVM010000112.1, forward strand.
TCCAATATTTTTGTAAATAAATGCGTAATGATAATTATTTTCGGTAAGTGTTCCGGTAGAAAAATTAGAAAATTATCGCGCTAAAAAAACGAATTTATAGAGGTTCCCTAAAGCCATTTCCGCTTCTTCAAAGTTCTCACAAGCTTCTATCTCTTTTAATAAACCATTAATTTCAGCTTGCATTATTTTTTCTCCATAGGAATAAATTTGATTGTAGAGAGATAGGACTTACCGTTATCCAAAACCTTCCATGTACTTTCTACCTTCAACTTTCCTTTCGGGCCCTCAATAACACTCGGAACCCAAACACGATTATCAGGGGTAACTTGTTTCCCAACATCCAGTAAGTGCTCTCTAATAAATTTGTTATTTTGTGGAGTATCGGTTAAGCCTATAGACTCAAGATGTTTTTGTAGCTCATTTGATCGATTAAAGCTACGATTTTGATGTTTTAATCTTTCCAAGCGCTCTGCATTCGAAGGATGTACTGGTCAACTCAAACCGGACACTTTTCTAAACTGATTTTCGTACTCTATTGGCGACATATTTTTATTCGCGCTATGCAGCCTTTCTAAATTGTAATACTTCATGTAGTAAGCCACATCTTCTTTCATATGATCTCGTGTTGGTTGGTCAGGGCTCCCTAGTAATAATCACCCAGAAAGAAGAATCTTTGAACGATATTCGTCGTCCGCTGCGGCGGCCACTATGCGCTGTTTGATTCGCCTTTTACTGTCATCATTCGTTTTGAGTAAATTCAG
>NZ_JAJQVM010000113.1 GCF_021234875.1 Marinibactrum halimedae
ATCAACACCTGATGGATAGGGTTTTTGATGACTTAGAATTAAGCAGAAATTGTAAAAAAGTGGCAGCGATTTACCAACATTATAGTGACTATGGGGCAATCGCTGCTTAAAAGTGTCTACAGTATTGCTTTTATTGGTTTAGTCTAAATGAGTTTATTAGGTGGGGGAAGATCGTGGTGGGGGTGTGTCATGTTTTGTCATTTTTAAAAGAGAATTTCTACGTTATTGAGAAGGTAAATATCTAAGTGATTTTATAAAAGGTAATTTTGAAGATGATTAAAAATCAGAATAGTGAATAAAAAATTACGATTCACAACAACGTTTTATTCACTTTTGAATTCAACACCAACGCCTCGATTTGCTCCTTACTCTATCCATCCCATTCATTAACCCCGTTCACCCTCAAATTCCAGCACAACACTCTATTTTCTCTGATTTTTTGGCATCTATTTCCTTATTTGTTGATGATTTAAACGCCAAACCAATAAACTTTACAGCGTAATTTTCTCCTACTCTTTTTAAACCTGTCATAGCTGTCATTACTGTCATATGTAATAAAAGTAGCCGTGGCACGTATATCCTCCATACCTCGATATAGCGCAAAACCAATTGCTTGTTTTCTCACAAAATCTACAACGAATCCGTCTTTAGTCCCTAATTTCGCGTGATTTATTTCACAGTTCAAAAAATGAGCATCTCTAAAATGGCCACCCATCAAAGTTACTCACACACATTACTCACTCACTGACAGGTCGCCACTACAATGAAAAAGTTACCGCTTTACACTGCAATTACGGCTCTATCACTTACCGCTACGTCTAAC
>NZ_JAJQVM010000114.1 GCF_021234875.1 Marinibactrum halimedae
ATCAACACCTGATGGATAGGGTTTTTGATGACTTAGAATTAAGCAGAAATTGTAAAAAAGTGGCAGCGATTTACCAACATTATAGTGACTATGGGGCAATCGCTGCTTAAAAGTGTCTACAGTATTGAAATAGTAGACTTCATTTTTATTTGAACACTACCTTAAGATTAGCTCTTAATAAGAGCTCATGGCTATTATGTATATCTCCCTTTTCTTGCAAGCCCTTCAAGATGTACGCGTCTTGCTTCTTCTTTAACTAGGCGCCTTTTGATTCGGCATGGACGGCAATAAATGGCTGTGGTTTCAATGTTTCCGCCAATCTCTTCATACCACCACTTTTGTTGCTTCGGTGTCCATACCTCACTGCTTCCGCATTCACGACACGCAAATGGAACGTCGTAATAAAACTCTGGAAATCTTGGTATTGCAGAAGGTGACTTAAGTTTACTGTGGTCGGCGGCTATTGGAGTATTAGAGCCTTTCCCAATTTTTTAATGCTTTGAGCTTTCTTCAGAGCTCGTTTATTCTTTATTTCTGCCTTTCTCTGTTTTCCGCTTTTCATGCATCCACCCAATTAAACAGTACCTTAATTATACCATTGAATTGGTTGGAGAAATTATAAATGTCGCTGAAAGCCCATGCTTTTATCAGCAGTCGAACCTAGGCTTATTGATTTGTATGAATTTTTAAAGGGAACCTCTATAAATTCGTTTTTTTAGCGCGATAATTTTCTAATTTTTTCTACCGGAACATTTACCGAAAATAATTATCATTACGCATTTATTTACAAAAATATTGGATAAAAATTCGTTCTTT
>NZ_JAJQVM010000115.1 GCF_021234875.1 Marinibactrum halimedae
TCTCCTCGCGGATCAGCCCTTGCCATTCGCTAGTGGTTTGTCGTTTAATCACAACCTGTTTTCAACGGTGATCTTCCCACAGGGGACTTTCACCCCATAAATTCAAGCCCATGCCGGGCGTACACAAACGCCTCAAACGTCGCGCATTTCATGCGCTGGACTCGCAACAAGTTGCTCGCCGTTTAGGCGGGCGTTAGGTTTCAGAACATATTATCGAGTAAAATTCATGATCGAAAGCATTACACTTTTTTTTGGCAATAAACCAGATTCAGAAAACCTTCACTTAAAACCAGCTCCGATAAATATATTTGTAGGCCCGAATAACTCTGGAAAAAGTTTACTCCTCAAAGAAATAGAGCAGTTGTGTAACAATCCAGAGCCAAATAGAAAAATAATAGATAGATTCGAAACAAAGCAATTCTCTAAAGAAGAGATATCTGAATTACTTAAGGGCACCTCTAAAAATAGCCCAACTTTGATATAATCTCACTGTTCAAAAATTTCAAGAGTTTCCTTCTATGTCTCAGCCCGGCTTTTTTGATTTAGATGACAGGTATCGCAAGTTAGATGAAAAAGATCCATTAGTTCATCTCAACAAACTGATATTTTGGGAAGCCTTTCGTCCGACCTTAAAGGAAATACGAAAGTCAAACCGAAAAAGCAATGCGGGTCGTAAAGCCTATGACGAGCTACTGATGTTCAAAGTACTCGTACTTCAGCACTTATACAATGTATCCGATGATCAGATAGAGTACCAAATACGGGACCGCTATTC
>NZ_JAJQVM010000116.1 GCF_021234875.1 Marinibactrum halimedae
TGTATCGTTAAAAGAGGGTTGGATTAAAGTTCATTACCCTAACGGGTAGTTAAATGAACCGCCCTGTGCGGACCCGCATGCAGGGTGGTGTGGGGAGGGCTGGCTAGATACCAGCCCTTACCCGATTATGCGTATTCACTGTAACTCAGAGTACGCTGCCTGACGATAATCTTTTATTTCAGAAGATTTAGTGAAGCACGCGAACATGAATTCACCCTCTGACATTTTACTGCTACTAACCTCTTCTTCCAGCATTCTGAAGCATAACTGACCTCGACGAACACTACCTTCCCATAACTCCGGTTCATCGCCTTCTTCTGTTCCGGTTAGGGTAATCAAAAATGATTTCTCTTGTGTTTTGAATTCCGAGAGATAAGCAATAAACGTTGCCTTCTCCTCGGAGACCAAAACTACCTTACCCTTCCCGTTTTTTTCTATTTTAACTACACCAAATGGGAAGTACTGGTACAAACTTAGACTTTCCCATACTCCTTCTACATCCTGGGGTTTAGGCTCATGCAGAATAACGCTCGGGTCCTCTCGGCAGCCCACTAAAAGCAATAATAATGGCAGTAAGTATCTCATCATGACTTTACGCATAACGCCTTTGTCATTTGCGTTTTTGTTGTAGTGGAGTTTTGGGGCAATGTGGCGTAGCCACTCCAAAACGGAGCGTAGACAAAAACGTCAAATGGACAAACTTGTTACGTTTTGACTTAGCACTCA
>NZ_JAJQVM010000117.1 GCF_021234875.1 Marinibactrum halimedae
TGGTGGAAAGCCAAGGGTATAAACTCACCCAACAAGGCAAAGACTACGTGGTGAGCTGCCCTTTCCATGAGGAAAACACCGCCTCTTGTGTGATCAGCCCTAAAACCAACCTGTTCCATTGCTTTGGCTGCGGGGCAGGGGGGTCGGTGATTGATTGGGTGATGAAAACCCAAAGTGTCTCGTTTCGATTTGCCTGTGAGATTTTGCAAAAAGACTTGGGGTTGGTGGAAAGTACCGGCCCGGCCAAGGCCCGCAACAGCACCACCAAACTGGCTTCCCCCTTAGCCGCCCAAACTGATAACGCCATTCTGCTGCGTCAGGTGGTGGACTTTTACCACGAGACCTTCAAACAAAGCCCGGAGGCCCACGCTTTTTTACAGTCGCGAGGGTTGGACAACAGCGAGTTGGTGGAGGCGTTTCACCTGGGCTTTTCCAATCGCACCTTGGGTTATCGCCTACCGGAAAAAAACCGCAAAGCCGGTGCCGAGTTGCGGGGCCAGTTGCAGGCCATTGGCCTGTTGCGTAAGAGCGGCCACGAACACTTTAACGGCTCACTGGTGGTGCCGGTGATGGATGAGCACGGCGTGGTTACCGAAGTGTATGGTCGAAAAATTAACAACGAACTGCGCAAAGGCACCGCCAAACACCTGTACTTACCGGGCGCGCACCACGGCGTGTGGAATGTGCAGGGGCTGA
>NZ_JAJQVM010000118.1 GCF_021234875.1 Marinibactrum halimedae
GACAAAACGTCCATTTTCCTTAATTTTGTAATGAATCGCATCAAGCCAAACAATGGGGTAAATAGGGTCTAGGTCACGTTCACGCCAGGCTTGCAGTTCCGGCAACAGTTTATCGGTCACAGCATTGAGTGTGCCATTGGAGAAGTCAATATCGTAGTAATCTTTCAGGTGCTCACGAATATCTTGGTAGCTATTTCCATGAGCGTAGAGCGCTAAAATCTTTCGCTCTAAATCGTCAGTGAGTTGAGTTTGATGCTTTTTAACGATTTGTGGCTCAAAAGTACCCGCACGATCTCTTGGTGTTTTAAGTTGAAACGAGCCGGTGGCCGTTTTCATGGTTTTGGCAGTGTTGCCGTTTTTACGATTAGGTTGCTCACTATTGGCGATATGCTGCTCTTGCTCAGCCTGTAGGGCAGCCTCAGTCACCTGTTTGATGAGTGGTGTGAGTAGCCCCTCTTTGCCAGTGAGAGGCTTTCCGGCTTTGATATGGGCAATAGCGTCTTCGAGATCGAAAGGAAGGTCTGATTTGGACATGTGTCATCTCCTCTGGTTACAACCAGTTTATGAAAGAAATGACACAGAAATTTGAACACTACC
>NZ_JAJQVM010000119.1 GCF_021234875.1 Marinibactrum halimedae
GGTTATTACGGCAATTGCCAATACCTACCAGGAATGCGTGGATTTAGATTGCTGGATTAAGCGTAGAGTTCGAATGTGCTATTGGCGGCAATGGCGAAAGCCAAGGACAAAAGTGCGCAACCTATTGAAACTCGGTGTACATATTCAAGCTGCCGTTGCCTGTGGTATTACAAGCAAAGGACCATGGAGAAGTTCTAAAACACCAGGGATTCAGCAGGCACTAAATAATGGATATTTAAAACGAGCCGGTCTTGTATGTACTGGTCAACTCAAACCGGACACTTTTCTAAACTGATTTTCGTACTCTATTGGCGACATATTTTTATTCGCGCTATGCAGCCTTTCTAAATTGTAATACTTCATGTAGTAAGCCACATCTTCTTTCATATGATCTCGTGTTGGTTGGTCAGGGCTCCCTAGTAATAAATAACCAAATGCACTAAATTTTCAGCATCTTGATACCCTAAAATGTGATTAGCTGTGAATTTATCCAAAATTACCCTCCATGTGACCGACCCCAGAGATACAAAGAAT
>NZ_JAJQVM010000011.1 GCF_021234875.1 Marinibactrum halimedae
CAGGGCTCCCTAGTAATAATCACCCAGAAAGAAGAATCTTTGAACGATATTCGTCGTCCGCTGCGGCGGCCACTATGCGCTGTTTGATTCGCCTTTTACTGTCATCATTCGTTTTGAGTAAATTCAGACAAAAACGTTTGATGATGGCCATGGATTCTGCGGCTGAATGATTCCTGTAGCGATCTTCATTGAGTGTTACATCTAATTGCCAGTGTAGGTTGTTCTCAATTTGCCAATGCCCTCGAATGGCACGGGCAGCTTTTTCCGCATTAAGCCCCAAAGACGATAGATACCATGAGCACTCTGTTGTTTCTTGATGATTAATAATTCGAGTACGTTCCACACGAATGAATGAGCGAGCATTATCCCAGCTATGACTTGATTCTACCCAGTGATTTAATAATACTTGCTGAATATTTCTTTTTTCAATTCTGCCATGGCCTTTGTCGATTTGTTCAAATGATGCCACCTCTCCTTCAGGAAACCCATCCCGCTGAAGCTTGTGAAAATAAGCTTGTATTTCAGTGTTTAACGACTTCTGATTATTTTTAATCTGAAGAATATAATCACCTTTTCGTGCCGCTACGGCTTTCGCTATTTCATGTTGACAACCCATTGCATCAAGGGTAACTGTGGCACCTTTAAGCTCTAGAAGATCGAGTATTTTAGGGATGGTGTTTATCTCATTCTTTTTTCCTTGTGACTTTAATGCCGCCAAGGTAATGCCATTGGATTGAGACCACGCACTGAGAATGTGTAGAGCATCGAAGTTCGAATTTCGGGTTCCCCGCATAGTTTTCCCGTCAATAGAAATAACATCTTCCGTAACTTCGCTAACGAAAGCTTCAAACCCTTTTATAAGTTCATTTGGCGATATCGACGCTAGGAAATGGCGCAATGTCTCAGTGCAGGGAATTCGTTGAAGGTCGGTATATTGTTGTAGCCAATTGAGTTTGCACTGGGCAAACTCAAGAATGTCATCAACACTATCGTAGCCACTGACAGCGGCAGAAAAAGTGATCAAAAGAAGGCTCGATAGGGAGTACTTTTGATTCTTTGTATCTCTGGGGTCGGTCACATGGAGGGTAATTTTGGATAAATTCACAGCTAATCACATTTTAGGGTATCAAGATGCTGAAAATTTAGTGCATTTGGTTATTTATTACTAGGGAGCCCTGTCGCTGCCCTGCCTTTTGACTACTTACATAGAGGTTACAGTCATCGGCATAGCGACAAAATGCATGACCACGCTTTTCCAATTCTTTATCAAACTCATCCAAGACCAGATTCGATAACAATGGCGAAAGAGGACCTCCCTGTGGGGTGCCTTTCTCTCGCGATTGAACCACTCCGTCTTGCAATAAGCCCACTTGCAGATAACGACGAATCAGTTTTAATACGCGTTTGTCTTTAATGTCTAACGACAAGCGATGCATCAAACGATCATGATTCACGGTATCAAAGTATTTCTCCAGATCCAGATCAACCACCCATGACTTGCCTTCTGCAACATACTGGCTCGATTGTTTCATCGCATCATGCGCACTTGCGTTTGTGCCTGAAGCCAAAACTACTGTCCGAGAATTGCGGATCATAAATCTTTGTCAGTATTTGCAACATCGCCTGTTGTATCCAGCGATCAAGAACTGTGGGAATGCCTAGCTGCCTTTCGCCTCCGCTACTCTTCGGGATTCTAACTCCGCGTATCAACGCGGGCCGGTAATCACCCTCTAACAGCTGGTTGCGAATCTGCTCGGCGTGTTGACCTTCGCGTAAATACGCTTCGGTTTCTTGGATGCTGAGTTTATCAACACCCGCTGAACCCTTATTACGTTTTACGTGTCTGAAGGCTTGGTTTAAATTTGACGGATCACAAATGTGCTCCATCAGATCGTGAATGCCAATCAAGACTCGTGCGTTATCAACGCCACTTATTTCTGCGTCTCTTCGTGTCATCTAGCTTAGGTTCCGCCTAAACCAAAGTGAACGGAGTGATGACTTTTTTTCATTCTTTGCCTGCCGCTTCGAAATAATTGAGTTATTAATCACTGCTTCTTGATTTAACCGGTTCAGGCCTTCTTTTGTTCTTCGCGAAAAAAAACAAAGTACTATGCCCTCGGCTGACTTCTTATTTGTCGTCGATATGTATCGCTACAAATCTAGTTTCTTTGAAACAACAAATAAGATCTCCCAGAGTAAGACACGATTCTTTCACACGGCGACGTTAGATCTACTGTTGTGCACTTCCGGTCGAGGATTTGGGGTATTTGTTTAATGCCAAGTTGTCCAAGTCACAACAGCCTAACTATCCAGTTTCTGTGCGTCATCGCCTTGCTTTGCCATTTGCTTCCTTCAGATTCCACCTCACGATGGACACCCTTGCATAGGCTAGCGGTTCGTTCTCGACTACGCCCGCAGAGGACTTTCACCTCCTAGAATCGCGCCATGTCCGGCGCACATATAAAAAAACCAGCACCCAAAAGGTACTGGCTTTTAATTTTAGACCACTAAAGCTTCGCTCACTTAAAAAGTAAAAGTGGTCCTAAAACTTCAAACTATCTGATCGATTAGAACGAGTATTGAGCTTGTAAGTAGAAAGTACGACCATAGGCATCATTGTAACGAGGATCCCAACCTACTTGGTGTCCAGCACCGCCATTACGTAAACTTAGAGGTGGCTCTTCATCAGCTAGGTTATTGATTCCGAATGTTAAATCCAACCCTAAATCAGCAAAGCTATACGAGGTTTGATAATCAAGCAGAGTGTAAGACGGAACTTCAAGCTGTGCATCTCCGCCACTACCAGAAGAGCCATCTGGTCTGATCAATGTAAGACTTGCAAGCGCATCGGTATAACCAGACTGGTAGGACATACCAACAACATGAGTGAAGTTTCCATGCTCAGCAGTAAAGCTCAAGCGCGCTTTATTACGGAAAACAACGTCATTATCATCTCCAAATCGACCCAAGCTGCTGCCGGTAAGAGAACTCTCAGACTCGATAAAATAAGTACCATTCAACCTAGATGTTAACTGTAACTCGCCAAAATCTTGCACATATTCAAACTGATAATCTACACCGCTCGCCTCTCGCTCACCAACGTTCACAGCTTGTTGGATGATCGCAAGCTCCTCTTCACCAGTTGCCAAATTTGTCCGGGATGTAAATAAGTGACGATATACATCAGGGTTGTTGAAGATTTGGGCCTGCGTTAAGTATTCCACCGTGTCTTCAAGTTCAAGTTTCCAATAATCTACAGTCATACTGAAATCAGCATTAGGCGTGTAAACAAAGCCCGCTGAAAACTGTTGTGATCTTTCTGGATCCAGATCCTCATTACCCTCTCTGAATACACCATATTGGGTTCTACCTGTAAGACAGTACTGAGCTAACTCATCTCCCGCCTCGAATGGGCACTCCCAACTTGCACTAGTTACACCAAAAGGTGTTCTTGGCGGCTCCCCAATTTGTAGCATTGAAGGAGCTTTAAACCCAGTACCAACAGAGGCGCGAAGAGAAAGGGTATCAGTAGCATCCCAGCGAGTGGTGACTTTGTAAGTATAATCACCCTCTGTATCATTAACCGTTCTACCATTATTTTCGTCTTTTACCGCGCCTAATACGTCATAACGTAACGACGCAGTTACTTCAACGTTATCCAAAACCGGCACAACAACCTCTGTAAATACACCATATTGCTCACGATTCAACTCATAAGGGGTATCTCTGTCTAAAAACAATAGTTCTTCATTTGCATTAGCTGAAGCTACTTCTCTCAGATAATTAGTAGATCGATAGTCCATTCCTACAGCAGCAAAAACTTCCCCGCCTGAGATCTCAAACATAGGCTTAGAGGCACGAGCATCAAAACCAATTTGGCTGACCTCAGTATTATCCCAATTACCACGATAAACTACATCAGAAAGAGCGGCTCTATCCTCATCGGAAAAATCTTCCTGACCGGCAAAAATATTCACGCCACCAGAGGAAACCAAGTCAACGAAAGATTCACGATACAACCAACCTGTAGGGTAGTTTTGTTCTTGATTACTTTCAGAGTAATTTAATGCAGCTTCATAATTCACATCATCAAAAGTACCTCTAACACCAGAAACCAATGACAAAGATTCTGTAATGTATTCAGTGGTACGATTCTCTGCAGGAAGGGCACGCCAGCGGCCATGTACTTGAGTTAAACCTGCCCTTTCTTCTTCTGTTAAATGAGGTAAAATTTCACTTACAACAACATCAGAATCAACAGGTAAAGGAACATACCCTGTTGGGTATGGTGCGATACGGGCAATCATTTCGTTTTTACCGTACGAAGCCGTTGCAAAAGCTGTCATCTCATCAGTTATTCGTAACTTCCCGCTTGCGAAGAAATTATCTCGCTCAGTTTCAGGAATAATTTCAATAGTACTGGTAAAATCGAATGCGCACTGAGTACCGAGCGGGAAAGTCTGCTCAGGACAAGAGCCATTTTCTGTGGCATATGGGTTAAAAATACGCTCTTGCTGCTCACCGTTAGCATCGTTATATCTAACACGAGCGTTACCTGGAATACTGTTTACCGAACCGCGAAAGAAATACAAATCCCCTTCTTCGTTGCTGCCCATAGGTACAATACCCGTACGAGCAAAATCACGATCGGTAGCGGCTAGCTGCTCTTGACTTTCATGACTGTAAGAAAATACGGCTGAGAAACCATCGGAATCAAAGTTGCCAAACCCCGTTGTAATACTCAAATTTTGTTTTTCACCACCCGACTCTTCTGGAGAATCCATACGAGCAACAATGGTTGTTTCATCAACTTCATCTTTCAAAATGAAGTTAAGGACACCTGCGATTGCATCAGAGCCGTAAAGAGCACTTGCTCCATCAGTTAGCACTTCAACTCGCTCAACAGCACTCAGTGGAATATTACTAATGTCGATACTACTACCCGAACCATAAGATGCTATTCGACGACCATTCATTAATGAAAGAGTATATTGACTACCAATACTTCTTAAATCAGCAGTTCGAACACCACCACCAGTACCACCAACAGAGTCGGAAGCGGTGACCATATTTTGCATTGCAGGCATATCTGCAACTAAATCGGCAGCATTAGTTACACCGGATTGCTTAATCTGCAATTCAGAAAATGTTTGTACTGGTAGCGCACCATCCAAGTCTTTACGCGGAATAGCAGAACCAGTTACGACTATCTCTTCAACCAATTGCTCTTTTTGCGCAAAAACAGTTGAACTCATCCCCAAAGATGCAGTCCCAAGAGTAGCGGCAACCGCTACCGCAATATGAGATTTTTTAAACATAATGACTCCTAATATGTGACTTCGCTCCACCAGTATGCTGGCGTGCAGATACCCCTAGAGGCATTTAAAAGCATTTTCTTGTCGCCTCTCTGCCTTTTTTAACGAAGCGATTCAATAAAACCTCAATAAGATTGTGAAAACTTTTTTTTAATTTCCAAAACCGCTCACAATAAAGACAAAAAGATCAAAGAAAGACCACCCAAATCGAAACTAACGTACAAATATCTTTGAAATCATTAGGCCAATCAAAGGGAGGAGGAGAGGAGTAACTTTAGGAAGGAATCAACAAAAAAGAGAAGGAATGGAATTAATCACCAACGGTAATCATCCAAGACACACCAAAACGATCCGTCACCAATCCAAATTTTTCTGCCCAAAATGTTTCGACAAAAGGCATTTGCACTTGGCCACCATCACTTAATCCATTAAATATACGTTCTGCTCGTAAATCGTCTTTTAGAGTGAGGGAAATTGAAATACCGGTAAAATGAAGGTCGCCATCACAAGCGCCATCAGACATCATTATGGTATTACCATCAACGCTGACCATGGCATGCATGATCTTGTTCTCTGCGCCAGGAGGATAAGCACTTTTGTCTGGGTTATCTCGAAAACGAACCAACAAGGAAACTCTAGCTCCCAACGTTTTACGATAGAAGTTGATCGCTTCTTCACAGTGCCCATTAAAAAACAGATATGATTCAATTCGCATTTGCATTACAACCCACTACTTCTTCCACATAGCCAACCACCAGAATTGGCGCCTTTTGATTATCACCCATAGGCTCGCTAGTGAATGAATACCATAAACTTTAAGGTTCGTTGCGTATAAAACCTATTCTTAACGTTAAAACATAGCAGCAACCTTCAAATTCGGCACATTGATCGCAGGTTAATGGCGTCAAAAGTCACATACAGAGTGATAAATCTAGCTCATCAATGATTTGATGTAGTAAGTGTGGAGACGCTTTTGTCTATTAGAGTTAGCGATGCTTATCCCTTAAGATAAGGGTGGAGGACGAAATTAAAGCTCATCGTCTTTGTATCGAATTGCACAAAAAGTCATAAACGTGATATGGGCCTATCGAATGTAATGGCCTCATAGTCCCAAGGCACACATCCTCTATATAGCCCGCTCATGCCTAGAGCTGTTATCCATATGAATGAAAAGAAAAAAATTTACGTCGCTTACACTGGTGGCACGATTGGAATGAAGCAGTCCAACCAGGGGTATCGCCCGATGGAAGGCTTTTTAACCGAAGCGATTAAGGAAAAGGCTGACCTCTTCCACCCAGAGATGCCGACGTTTGACATTTGTGAATACTCACCTCTACTGGACTCATCCAACATGGCACCCAGCGACTGGCGACGTATTGCACAGGATGTCCAAAGTCGCTACGAAGATTATGATGGTTTTGTCATTCTTCATGGCACAGACACCATGGCGTATACCGCTTCGGCACTATCGTTTTTATTCGAGAATTTATCAAAGCCCGTTATTGTCACAGGCTCTCAAATCCCCCTGTCAGCATTGAGGTCTGATGGACATACGAACTTGTTGAATGCTCTTTATATCGCCGCCCACCATCCTATCCCGGAGGTTGGACTCTTCTTTGACAATGTTCTGTACCGAGGAAATCGCAGCACCAAAGCCCACTCCGATGGGTTTTCGGCATTTCGATCTCCGAATTTTGATCCGCTCTTGGAAGCCGGGATTACCATCAAGAATTATTCAACTACTGATCACTCCTTAAAAGGGAGCCCTCCTCTATCCCTAAAAGTTGCCAATGTCACACCACAGAATGTAGCAGTGTTTACACTTTACCCCGGCATCAACCATGAAATCATCGAGCATACCCTGGCACAGCCGGTGAGAGCGCTGATTTTAAGAACCTATGGCGTGGGAAATGCACCAGAAACCCCAAGTTTATTGAAGACACTCCAGAAGGCTGATGAACAAGGCATTTTGATTGTGAATCTCAGCCAATGTTTTAAAGGCAGAGTCAATATGGATGGGTATGCAACTGGAAAGGCCTTAGCCGACATTGGGGTCGTGAGTGGCCAAGATATGACACTGGAAGCGACCTTGACCAAACTTCACTACTTATTGAGCCAGCCTCTCTCCCATGAAAAAAGAAAAATTCAAGTGTTAACCAATCTGAGAGGCGAGCTTAGCCCTTAAATTGGACACCTAAGATAGATTTGCATCGCCCAACATGGAAAACCCGCGAATACCCAGTGGGCAAACTAGAATGCTTTTTCATATCATTAACAAGATGATTAGCGCCCTATCTACTCACAATAAAGAAATACTGATATAACGCTAACTGAACCTTATTTAGGAGTAACATCCACCATGACGTTTAAATTATCCATAGTGCTCCCTATCGTCATGAGCGCGATCGTTGCCGGCTGCTCTGACTCCGAGCAACAACACCCCAAAGCCGAGTTTACCCAAAACCCCTATCCCAGCACTTACACTCCTCTCCCACGCCAAACCATACTCATAAAAAACGCCACAATCCTCACCGGCGTGGGAGATCGATTGGATAATACGGATTTGGTGATTGAGAATGGGAAGATCATACAAGTTGGCGCCAACTTAAATAAAGATAACGCTCAGGTCATTGATGCGACTGGCAAGTGGGTAACGCCAGGTATTATTGATGTTCACTCCCACTTAGGCGCCTATCCCAACCCTGCAGTAGAATCCCATGAAGATGGCAATGAAATGACCAGCCCAAACACCGCTGCTGTCTGGGTTGAACATTCTGTTTGGCCACAGGACCCAGGGTTTAACACAGCCCGCGCAGGCGGTATTACGACACTCCAGATTTTACCCGGCTCTGCCAATTTGTTTGGCGGGCGCAGTGTTACGCTGAAGAACATTCCGTCCACCACAGTACAGGGGATGAAACACCCCGAAGCCCCCTATGGATTAAAAATGGCTTGTGGCGAAAACCCCAAACGAGTCTACGGAGAACGCAAACAAGCACCTTCCACTCGCATGGGTAATATGGCCGGGTTCCGCGCCGCCTGGATCGATGCAGTCGAGTACAAATACAAATGGGATGTCTATGAAAGTGATTATAAGGCCGGCAAAAACCCCACCCCACCAGAACGAGACTTACAACTGGAGACTCTGAAGGGGGTATTAGACGGTGATATTCTGATTCACAACCACTGCTACAAAGCCGAAGAAATGGCCATGATGATCGATCTCGGTAAAGAATTTGGTTACCACGCGGGCACCTTTCATCATGGAATAGAAGCCTACAAAGTCGCTCAGTTACTGGCTGAAAACGGCAATTGCGCAGCCCTCTGGCCAGATTGGTGGGGCTTTAAAATGGAAGCCTACGATATGGTGCAAGAAAACGTCGCCATTGTGGACGCTCATGAAAACTCTTGCGCCATCGTGCACTCCGATTCGGAAGTGACTATTCAACGCTTGAATCAAGAAGCCGGCAAAGTCATGTATCGCGCCAACGAAAATGGCTTTGATATCAAACCCGAGCATGCCATACGCTGGATTACCACCAACGCCGCGAAATCACTGGGTATCGATCATCTCACAGGGTCACTCCAAACCGGCAAACAAGCCGATATCGTCATTTGGAACCAAAACCCATTCAGCGTCTATGCCCATGCAGAACAAGTCTTTATCGATGGCGCCAAAGTCTACGACCGCTTCGATGAAGCTTACCAAGCCATCAGTGACTTTATGTTAGGCCAGCAATAGGAGCCCCCATGACGATGAAACGATTCTTCTCTACTTGTCGTATTAAACGCATCGCCTCTTACTTCGCACTTGCCACTATTGGTACCGTTTGGGCAACCCACACACCGGCTGAAAGTATCGCGATCACCAACGCCACACTTTACACGGCCAACAATGAAGGCACCCTCGAAAATGCCACCCTCGTTTTTGAAGACGGCGTCATCACGTCGATTAACCCTGATACTGTCGTGGCCGATAGAACCATTGATGGCACAGGCAAGATCATTACCCCTGGGTTGATTGGCTCTCTCAACCAATTAGGTTTAGTGGAGGTTAGCGCCGTCGCCAGCAGTCGAGATGCCGGTGAAGAAAAATCCGATATTACGTTCAATCCGGGCCTTGCCTATAACCCCAGCTCTTCGGCAATACCTTATAATCGCAAAGGAGGTGTCACCCGTAGTGTTATTACCCCTTACCCAAGTGAAAGTAATCCTTTTGCCGGTTTGGCCACAACAGTCGACCTGACTGGTGAACTGGACGCCAAAGTAGACGAGCGTGCTGCGGTTATTGCCCATCTTGGCGCCCAAGATAAGGGCTCTCGTGCTGCCAAACTTCAACAAATACGCAATGCCCTGAAAGAACAACAACAGAAACTTGCAAAGGCTGCTGAAAAGAAGAAAAAGAACAAAGACAAAGGAGAGCCATCTGATAAAGAACAACTTCTAACCGCTCTACTGCAGAACAACAAACCGCTAGTCATAGAAGCTTATCGAGCCAGCGACTTGTTAGCATTAATCAAGCTGAAAAATGATTTCGGTTTAAATCTGATTATTGCCGGGGCAAATGACGCTGTTGTAGTAAAAGATGCTCTGGCTGCAGCACAAGTGCCGATTATCATGAGTGCAATGGATAACCTTCCAACGAATTTTGATGCCTTACATGCTTCATTGAGCAATGCGGCCGAATTAGAAAAAGCAGGAGTGACCGTGATACTCACTGTGGGAGGATACGACAGCGCTCACAATCTGTATCAACTCCGATTCGACGCTGGCAATGCGGTTGCCAATGGCATGAGCCGAGAGGGAGCCCTTAGGGCCATTACGGCGAATGTTGCAACCATATTCAATATCAATGCAGGAGAATTGGCCGTCGGAAAGCAAGCAGATTTGGTCATGTGGAGTGGCGACCCGTTTGAGCTTAGTTCACGAGTAGAGGCACTGTGGATCGACGGGTCCCCCTACGACACGGAGTCACGACACGATAAGTTACGCAACCGCTACACCACTTCTTCGAACATGCCTGAGGCTTACATCAAGTAATAGTCTTTAACTTCTCTTTAGTCTCCAGCCGAATTCGTCAAAAAATACCTCATTGTGCTGGAGACACATCTTATACTTTGACATCTAAATCATTTATGTATCTCCCCCTTTTTCTCATATTGAGAAATCTCATGGAACAACTTTCGAATTCATTGGTCTCTAGTTGAGGTATGACTAACATGATTCCTCAGAACCGCTGTTAAGAACAAAAAGTAAAAATAAAGAGGGGAGCGAGAGTAATAAGCACGGTTTATTTACTGTAATGGCACTTACAAATCGCCGTTTTAATAAACATGAAGAAAGAAAAGACGCAGTACCAGAAATTAAGTGCCACAGTTTACAGTAACCCTTGCAAACTAAGACTATAGTTTTAGATTAGGTGAGTCATTACACAAATAAATCAACTTGCAGAATAAGAATGGATTTTTAATAACGGTTTTAGTAACACTTTGCTTAGTGACAACGTTAAAGAAACCAGTTAAAGAAACCATAAAAATAGAATCCCTATCTTGACTCACTCATCGCCACTATTGACTGCAACAAAGAAACTACAAAGATTACTGTACAAAAAGTATAAACTTACAAAGAGTATCAATTTTCATTCGAACTCTTTAACAGAATGATGTCATTAAACACAAAAGTAAGTGAACACAACCTTAATAAAACATTGAGCATCATTAGCAATGCGACACATCGTTTCATTAAACGCTAATACCAACGTTTTATTTTTAAACATTGCGCATTTAAGTTTAGAGACTGTATTTCGGACAAAAAAATCAGACCGCAATGTTATAAAAAACGAAAAACAGACAACAAATAAAATACAAACACCATTAGTGAGCTTAACGTCAATAACGGTGAAAGACTCACTCACCACCGAGCTACCCATTAGGTTGTTACTATGTCACACATTGCCCCCAAAATATTGATCATTGACGATGATTCATCTTTCGCCACAACTCTTAAGAGCCAGCTACATGGAAGCGGTTGGGACTCCCAATGGATACAATATGAAGACGATGCTTTATCTCAATTGAAATCGATTGATGCTGATTTGGTTATTATTGGCACACATCAATCACAACGCGGCAACGCCGAAATTTGTCGCTCAATTCGAAAGGTATCGAGTGTCGGGATCATTATGATTACCAGAGTGACGGAAGAAATCGACTGGTTACTGAGTTTAGAAATTGGTGCTAACGACTTTCTTTGCGCCCCCTATACTCAATCTGATTTAAACGATCGTATGCAGCGTGTATTAAAGGAAATTTATACGCCACGAGCCGCAAAATCCGAACCTTATACGATTGACGAAAAAAGTGGCACCATTACGCTCTTTCGAAAAACCATCCCTACCACCTGGTCAGAGTTTCTCGTGCTGGCAACACTCTTAAAAAGCCCCGGTCATATTTTTTCAAAATCGCAGCTTGCAAGACAGTTGAGTAAAGATACCTCTACAAAGAGCGCTGAATCTACTATTGATAAACACATTGACAATTTACAAAAGTTAATAAAATCATTATTTAACGGACAAGACATCATTCAATCTATTTATGGAGTAGGCTATAAAGTGGTGGTCTAACTCACCGCTTTTCATTTTTTATTGACCTCATAATAAGCCTCCCTCTCCGCTACTCTGATCACGCCAACGTATTTTCACAAATACGAGTGTGGCATTCTTTTGGATACCCTCGATCTTTTTCGTTGTAAACTTTACCGTTAATATAAATACTACTTATGGGGTAAAATTCGAATTCAAAGCTCTCTTAACTCAACATTCTCTTAATAATGTATTAATAGTGTAAAATAATCACCCGACCTCCTCTTGGGCTTTTCTATTTATGATTGACGTCTCTTATCTGGCCGTATTGACCAGCTTTTTCCTCGCCTCAACACTGCTTGCACTCGCCCCCGGCCCAGACAATATTTTTGTTCTTACACAATCCATTTCTCAGGGACAAAGAGCCGGAATTCTCGTCACATTAGGGTTATGCTCAGGGTTAATTTTCCACACTGTATTAGTGGCAGTTGGGGTTGCTGCTATTTTTCAACAATCTGTGTTGGCCTTTTCTTTGTTAAGCCTAGCAGGCGCCGGATACCTTTTATTTTTGGCTTGGGGCAGCTGGAATAGCCAACCCTCTCCCATCTCTGTTAATAAGACCGAACAAAATCACCATACCCACTCCATTGCCGCCAATGACTTATCACCTTTCAAACTGTATCGGCGTGGCATTGTGATGAACATCACCAACCCCAAAGTAACTTTGTTTTTTTTGGCATTTTTGCCACAATTTGTGATTGCAGATAGAGGGCCTGTCGGGGTACAAGTTGTGGTGCTGGGCGGAGTTTTTATGTTGGCAACCTTGGGGGTATTTTCAATGATTGCTGTAATGGCAGGTGCCGTTGGGGAAAAACTTCAACAATCCACTCAAATACAAACAAACATTCAACGCACCGCATCTGTTGTCTTTATTTTGTTAGCAATTAAATTAGTATTCAGTGTGGTTGAGCGGGCCTTTTAACCTAAGGGCCTTTTAACCTAAAGCCCTATTGCATTTAGCCTAGTTTAAAGCACTCCCAAAACAGGATTACTTACAGCCATTCCCCTCTGCATTATTCACCAAAATGCGCAAAGAGGTCTTTAATTTGCCCCAAAATACCCGATTCACCGCCGATGGATTTGTAATAAGTCACCTCGTAAGTGGCCGGATCAATATAGCAATACACTTGCACATCACGCAGTTGATTTTTTCCTGCTCTCAACTTCGCATCCAAAAAAATTAAAAAAATCCCTCTTTTAGATTCAAAGCGTGTCGATAATTCATCCACCACGGGCTGTACTAAGGGTTGGCCTTCTCGCTCATGAGCAAAGTTTATACACGAATACTCTGCATCCAATTGATCAAAAGGAAGACGATCAAAATCCCGCTGAGTTAATGCTCCACTTTGTCGAGGACTTCCTGACGACGAAGATAACAGTAGGTAAGCAGTGACACCGCAACTGACCACGACTAACAACAGCATTAACATGATAATTATAGGATCAGAGAGT
The DNA here is from genome assembly GCF_021234875.1 of Marinibactrum halimedae. Taxonomy (GTDB): domain Bacteria; phylum Pseudomonadota; class Gammaproteobacteria; order Pseudomonadales; family Cellvibrionaceae; genus Marinibactrum; species Marinibactrum halimedae. The sequence goes on from NZ_JAJQVM010000011.1 coordinate 13,408, forward strand.
ACTTTTGTATTTTTCACAAAAATCCTTCGAGTAGTAAAATAAGGATACGCGTCCACAGTAACGCCACAATACGAAGGCTCTATGACGTTTCTGAAACGACTCTATTATGATGGATGCATTTTAAAAACCGTCATAAAAAAAGCGCCTAGACGGCGCTTTTTTTATGACATAAAGAGTTAAAAGTTTTAAACTCTGTCATGGATACACATCCAGTATTTCAAGATGCTCCGTTGGCCCGTGATTGACGACGCGGGCGACCACGCCCAGAGCGCTCTCCACGTTCACCACCACCATTTCCACCGGAACGAGGGGGACGAGGTCGACTGGCTGGCATGGCATCTGGTGCAATTTTACGCAACTTTAAAGGGCGACCTCGAACAAAGACTTTTTGTAACGCCTGACTCAGCTCCTTCGGCATACCCGATGGCAGCTGAACGAAGCTACGGCTGTCTTCAATAACAATATTACCAATGTAATTACTAGGAAGATCCGCTTCATTAGCAATAGCCCCCACCAAATCACCAGGACGCGCGCCATGGCTACGCCCGACCTCTACTTGGTAACAATCCATTGGCACATTAGCACGCTCTGCTTCACGTTGTTTACGCGTTTTGCGCTCAATGCTCGGATCACGCTTCTTACCATCGCGCTTTTCACGACGATTAGCCTTGATAGGCTCATCTAATAGTTGATCTTTCTCAACAAACAATGGCTTATCAGACTGGGCCAAGTACGCCACCGCAGCCGCTACAGCTTCAGGAGACTCTCCCGTTTGCTCTAACACATCACCAATTAACTCTTTGAAAATCGACAAATCTTCATTGCTCAGCGCTTTAGTCACACTTTCACGGAACTGAGAGATACGACGAGTTGTTAACTCTTCAGAGGTGGGCAAACGAGTTTCGGTAATGGGTTGCCCTGTACTGCGTTCGATCGAGCGAAGCAAATGACGCTCACGAGGCGTTACCAACAAAATGGCTTTACCAGAACGTCCCGCACGACCGGTACGGCCAATACGATGCACATAAGCTTCGTTGTCGTAAGGAATATCGAAGTTAACTACGTGTGTCACTCGCGGCACATCAATACCACGGGCCGCCACATCGGTTGCAACAACAATATCAATTTTGCCGCTTTTCAATTGCTCAATCGTAATTTCGCGTTGCTTCTGATTAATGTCACCATTTAGAGCGGCACTGGCATAGCCTCTAGCTTCTAAGCGTTGCGCTAAATCTACGGTTGCGGTTTTGGTGCGCACAAACATAATCACACCATCGAAGTCTTCTACTTCGAGAATACGAGTTAATGCATCAATTTTACGGTTTGGCGAAACCAATACGTATTGCTGTTCAATACGCTCTACCGTTTTGGTTTTGGCCTCAATTTGAATACGCTCGGGGTTATCCAGATAGTTGGCGGTAATTTTTTTGATCGCTTGTGGCATGGTGGCACTGAATAGTGCAACCTGACGCTGCTTAGGCGTATGCTCTAAAATCCATTCCACATCATCGATGAAGCCCATTCGCAACATTTCATCCGCTTCATCCAGAACAACCGTATTCAAATTGTCCAGATTCAAGCTATTACGACGTAAGTGATCCATAACACGACCGGGCGTCCCTACTACCACATGCACACCACGCTTCAATTGGCGTAGCTGCGCTCGCATGTCTTGTCCACCGTAAATCGGTGCGATATGGAAACCTTTCACGCCTTTCGCGTAGGTCTGAAACGCTTCTGCCACTTGAATCGCCAACTCACGAGTAGGCGCCAAAATCAGTGCCTGTGGGGAATTCACACTTAAATCAATATTGGCAAGAATAGGAAGGGCAAAGGCCGCTGTTTTACCCGTACCGGTTTGCGCTAAACCTAGAAGGTCACGCTTCTGCAATAAAACCGGGATACTTTGTTGCTGGATAGGGGAAGGTTGCTCGTAACCAATGTCTTTGAGGGATTCACACAAAAACGTAGGCAAGCCAAGGGCTTCAAAGCCGCTAGCGGATTCGTTGGACATATATAGGTGCCTGTATAGATGAAGGGCCCTGACCAACGACAAATTCGTACGACGTCCTCTGTGAAACAATGCTTTCGCATTATTTCTCTGCATCTGTGCAGCGATTGGCTGGGGCCTGTTTAAAAGGGCCGCGATTATAGTCGAAGGCGGCGGTAAGCGAAACGACTTTTTTGTAATGGTTCTTTTTTCTAAACCATTTCTCCCTAAAAATGCCTTCCTAAAACAGCTTTTGAACCATTTCGAAAAAGGCTTAATAAATTGGTCATTGTCACAATAGTGGCGACATAGTGCCATTACACTGTTTCTGATTGAATGAGTTTTAACAATAGTCTCGAAACAAATTCACCCCCAACAGTAACTTCAATGATTATGGCAGAGACATCGCGATGGCGGCGCATTTAGAATCTCCTATTACCTGTATCGCCCATCGAGGTGGCCCCCGTACAGGCATTCTTCAAGAAAACTCATTGGAAGCCATCAAAGCCAGCTTAGCCATTGGTGTCGACGCCATTGAAATTGACGTTTGGCAAGTTCACGGTCAAGTACTCGTAACCCATGATCGGCGCCTTGGGCGTCTGTTACCGGGCTCAGGGCGGCTACTGGAACACTCTCCCGTTGAGTTGAAACACAAAGCGCAAGAGGCTGGCTTTCATATGCCAACCTTGGAGGAAGTATTAGACTTGGTTCAAGACCGAGCCTTGTTGAACATCGAACTAAAAGGCCCTCACAGTGCAGAGGCCGTCTCTCACTTACTGGCCAAAACCGCGAAAGAAAGACACTGGGGGCTGGATCATTACCTGGTTTCAAGCTTCGACCATCAACAATTGTTGACCATGAAGCAACATCTTCCACGGGTGAAGAGAGGCGTCTTAATCGAAGGTATTCCTTTAGATTATGCTGCCTGCTGCACCCCCTTAGAGGCATTTTGCCTAATTCCAAACATCAATTTTATCTCTCAATCCCTGATTGATGATGCCCACATGCGTGGATGCGAATGCTGGGTGTATACCGTCAACGAAATTGACGACATGTTGCACTTGGGTGCCATGGGAGTAGATGGAATATTTACCGATTTTCCGGAACGTTTACTGGCCCTCAATACCGAAACCCGCACGCTTACCGCCTAAAATTAAGCCAAGGTCGAAACAAGAGATTTTGATTCGGAAGCTTCATCTGCCTGCATTTCTAACGCTATTTCAACGGCCGTTGTCAGTTCATCTAACGCTTGATAATACGTTTTTTGTGATGCACCAATTGTCATCAAGGCGCTATTATTTTCTAAGCTTTGAATGGAAGGCGGGCTATCGACAGTCGCCTCTTCGACCGCAAACGTCATAATGCGCCTACCGAAGTGCTCTACCAAAGCCCTCTGCCATGCCATCGCTGAGTCACCGCGCAGAAATACGGTTACAGTCGGCTGCATGACTTCAGCGAGGCCATCCAATAAACTGCTGTGGCATTCAGGATGGCGCTGAATCATGGGCCATGCTGTGCTCACAATAGACTTCGAGATTTCACAGTAGTCAATGTCCGAGGTAAGCCAAGCTAATCTTGCGAATACCCGTGCCGCCACCCCGTTACCCGCAGGAGAAGCTCGATCATACCAAGATCGAGGACGACAGATTAAATGCTCGTGCCCTAGCGAACTGAAAAAGAATCCCCCCTGACCAGAGGCACTAAAGCGAGCCATCACGGCGGTTGCCAATGACATTAACCACCGATAATCCTTATCTCGCCAGCGGGTCTGTAACATTTCCAACAACGCTTCCATCGTGAAAAGGTAATCATCCAAGAAGCCCTCTACTTTGGCCTTGCCTTCCTGCCAAGTGGCATAAAGGCAATCATCACGCCAGAGGAAGTCCTGCAAAAAATCCAAACATCGAACAGCCGTCTCAATCATGCTCGGCTCTTGCAGCACACGCCCTGCGATGACAAGAGATCGAATCGCTTGAGCATTACTGCTAGTGACAATTTTCGCATCACGACTGGGTATCACTCGGGATTGTCTCACCTTAAGCAGTTTCATCAACCCGTTTCGATAATGGGTATTCACTTCCTTTTCTGATAGCTTTAAGGCATCGATGGCGTCTTTGGTGCGACGCACCACCTGTAAATGCCAACGACCAAAGAAATTCGGTCTCCCTTCCCATCGACACAAAATTTGCAGTACCGAAAATTCGATTTCACTCAGCACCTGCTTCAGTTCTTCGGTTTCCCAACAATAATATCCCCCTTCCCCCAAATCACTGTCGGCATCCATCGACCCCAAAAAGGCGCCCTGCTCAGTCAACATATCCATCATCATCCACCGAGCAATTCCCCTTGCTGTTTTAGCAAACAAAGGTGACGTTAAGCAGTGAGAGGCATCGGCGTACACCGCCAACAATAGTGCGTTATCACTGAGCATTTTTTCAAAATGCGGGATACTCCAAGTCGCATCAGTAGAGTAGCGAAAGAAACCACCGGCGAGCATGTCCCGAATGCCCCCTTTCGTCATAATGGTTAAAGTGCGGTGCAAGTGTTGCTTGGCGTCTCTTCCCAACGGAGAGTCTTCATAATGCGCCGATAATAAACGTTCGAGTTGAAACCCCAGTGCAAATTTGGGCGCGACACCAAACCCTCCGTTTATTGTATCCGCCTGCTTTAATAGGTTTTTTACGGCAAGTTGAATCGGCTCCATGGACAAGTTGGCCGTCTCACCTTTGGGCAATAATCCATCATCGATATGGGCGTAACCGTCTTTAACATGCTTCAGCATCTTACTTCGTTGCGCCTTTTCGTCCCGATAGAAACGAATAACCCGCTCAATAAGATCCACAAACCCAAGCTGAGCACTGTTAGATTCACGAGGGTAATAAGTGCCGGCAATAAAGGGATAATGAGTGTGAGGACAAAGAAAAAGAGTTAACGGCCAACCGCCGGGTCGACCACTGAGAAGCTGATGTCCTATTTGATATACATCATCGATATCCGGCCGCTCTTCTCGATCCACTTTAATACAAACAAAATGTTCATTTAGCAGTGAAGCAACAAAGTGGTCTGAAAAGGTTTCCTTAGCCATGGCATGACACCAATGGCTAGCGCTATAACCAATTGACAGAAAAATGGGTTTATCCAGTCGTGACGCCACCTCCAATACAACAGCAGACCACGCCTGCCAGCGAACGGGCTGATCTTTATGTTGTTGTAAATACGGGCTTGTTTCTATATCCAGTGCATTTCTTTCGAGCTGCATAGGCTACTTTCCTAATAATAACCACTAACGAATAACTACCAATTAATAACTACCAATTAATAACTACCAATAAGTACACTTTTGCAGTCACAAATATCATTCATCATAACGATCATCCGTCAAAACGACGTTGGAAGCGATGATAAAGAATGATTACTGAAACAAGATTATCGTGGCATCACGCCACAGGCATTCAAAATACCCTGCCATGCTTTGGTATGTGACTCAACAGAAACTTGGTAACGATTCCAAACACTCACCTCGGATTGCTCATCCCAGGTTTGGTGCCAATACATTTTCCAAGCAGGGTTCTCCATAACTTCTGGAGAGTCTTCATACACGGACAATAATTTGCGTAATGACAATTGCAACGCCTTCGCTTCTTGGTACACCAACGCAATGTAAGGTTGAATCTCCCCGATGTAGAATTTAAAAAACACCGTTTGCAATACTTTTACCTCCGGTGGCGGGGTACTCAGCCCATGCGCCCCTGCTCGGCAAAAAGGTTCTTGATGGGTACGCATCTCCAACATGCGGGTCAATACACTTAATTGATTTATTAATACATCCATCGCTCGCAATAATTGACCAGCGTATTTCACAGACCCAATTACCTGATACGCCAGTTCAACGTCTTGCTGAGGCAACCGCTCATGATCAAACCATCGCCGTTGCACACGAGCGAGCTCGGTAATGGCTTCGATCAGCTCACCGGCTTTTGCGGCGTTAGGTGGTAATGGCTCCACAGCGGTCGAAAATAGCGTTTGGAACTCCTGGCTGGCGTAGGCCGCATTCCACGCTACGAACCAACGCTCTTGCGTTTTTACCGACACCGCTTTTTGCAGTTCTACCTGCAAATCCGTCGCATCCGGGTTATTTAACAACTGACGTAGACATTGGCGCGCAAGCACCAAAAATTCTGCTTCATACAGCCACTGCTGGCTATCCGCCATCACCCGCCCCAAACCACTATTACGAGATCCAATTAGACGTTGTAAATCGCACTGAGACAGCCGTAAAAATTCAAGAATATCGATTGATAGTTCAGTAGTGACATGCTGCAATTCTCTTCGCTCAGGGTACAGCACCAGCGGTGTCGAATCCGGTTCTGGAAGACTGACCTCCAGCGCATTTCCCAGTCTATACCCATAGTTATCAACCATTCGCTCAGCATCACTCTTTCGCTCACAACCTGAGATAGAAAAAAGTAAGAACAATACTGATACAAACGTTGTTAAGAACCTTACTACTATCCTCATTACTACTACGGGCCTCATTACTGCCACGAGCCTCATTACTACGATAGCTGGTATTTTGGGGGAGAAGGCAACACAACTACGCACAAGTTTACCTTTTTCGGGGTGAAGGTTCGGGGTGAGAATGGAACAAATCAGGGGTAAGGGCGAAGAGGTGAAGGCGAAATTCGCTTCTCCATCACGGCAACCTCATGTTCACGAAGGCGATTCACACGAAGCGTACGCCATCCAAATTGCTCGTAATAACTTTCTTTGTCGGTGGTAAAAAGCCGGAGGCGTTCAAAGCAATGGCTTTGAGCCGCCAGCTCTAAGTGGCGAATTAATACTTGACCAAGCCCCAAGCCACGGTGCGGGCGATGAACATACAAATTACTCAACCAAGGGCTGAGTTCACCACTGGGCCTAGGGTAAGTTACCAAACTAATGGAACCCAACAGCACTGGCTGGCTGGGTCGATCCTCCATTGGAATACGACGGCGATTTAACGAACGATTTTCACAGGGGGTTAACGACGACTGCGCATAGGCCACAAAGGTTCGGGGTAAGTCCGTACCATTTAGATGTTGAACCAAGCGTCGTCTGCGCTCATTAAAATCCGCATCAGGGGAGACTTTGCACCACTCTTTGTGATGCCACATGGCTAATGTATCCAACCAGTGAGGGAATGCACTGAGGCATCCCACTCTCACATCCGATACATTAATGATGGGAGTTGTGGTTCTTGGTAAACAACTGGGCGCGAATTTCATCATTATTATTATCTTCCAGTCTGCAACACATAAGATCACAATAGGGCTCTACCCACCGTTTTACAATGACTCCCCAGCAATTTGCTTCGTTAGCCATTACCTTCGTGTGTCATTGCTGAGCCCGTTATGAATTCAGAACGTAATTTCTTCCCCATGAGCTTGCTTGTCTGCATGATAAGACGAACGTACTAAGGGGCCACAGGCAGCGTGGACAAAGCCTAACTCTTTTGCCACAGCCGTGTACTCATCAAACTCTTCAGGCGTAACGTAGCGCTTAACCGGCAAATGATCACGAGAAGGCTGCAAATACTGCCCTATGGTGAGCATATCGATATCGTGCTCGCGCATGTCATGGAGTACTTCGATAATTTGCTCTTTGGTTTCACCCAAGCCCACCATCAACCCCGATTTGGTTTTGATATCTGGACGACGAGCTTTGTATTCCTTCAATAATTTAAGAGACCATTTGTAGTTCGCACCAGGGCGTGCTTCGCGATATAAGCTGGGCACAGTTTCCAGATTATGATTGAAAACATCGGGAGCCTCTTGCGCCAAAATATCCAATGCAATTTCCATACGCCCACGAAAATCCGGCGTTAAGATTTCAACTTGAAGGTCCGGCGAGAAAGCTCTGGCTTCGCGAATACAATCCGCAAAGTGTTGGGCACCTCCGTCACGTAGGTCATCACGATCAACCGATGTAATCACGACGTAACGCAAGCGCATCTCGGCAATGGCTTCTGCCAAATGGCGAGGCTCTTTAGAGTCTAGGGGGTTAGGCTTTCCATGTCCCACATCGCAAAATGGGCAACGGCGGGTGCAGATATCGCCCATAATCATAAACGTCGCGGTTCCACCCGAGAAACACTCCCCCAAATTCGGGCAAGAGGCTTCCTCGCATACACTTGAGAGGCCATTTTTACGCAGAATTTTCTTAATACGCTCCACCTCGGGCGATAGAGGCATACGTACTCTGATCCAATCTGGCTTTTTCTCAAACCGATCCGTTGCAATAACCTTGACGGGAATACGCTCAACTTTGTCAGCATTGCGTAATTTTTCACCCTGCTTGTGGCGGGTGGTGCGTTTTACCGGGACAATTTCGGGTGAATCCATAATGAATGAATCTCTTAACGGGTGTTCAAATACGTTTGGCTCAAGTGCCTATTGCGCAAATCATCATTATTAAAATATGCGCCGTCTCATACACACTTGCGAGTGAAGCGAATACGCTGTCAATTACGTCTGCGTCTGGATTATCGATTCATGACATGCATCGGTAAACCCCAAACGCTCCATTAAAGTACGAATCAATGTGCTTTTGACTTGTTGAAAAGAACCTTCTGACTGCCAACTAGGCATGACATCTTGCACCTGTGACATTGGCATACCCGCATACCCACAGGGGTTGATACGAGAAAAGGGCGATAAATCCATAGCAACATTCAGGGCTAGCCCATGAAAGCTAGACCCTTTACGAACACGCAGCCCCAACGAGGCAATCTTATGCTCATGGTTGTTATGCTGAACATAGACTCCAGGTGCATCAGCCTTCGGGTACGCGGTTACCTCAATAGAACACAATGTCTCAACGATACTGGTTTCAATGGCGGTCACTAATTCACGTACCCCCATTTTCTTACGGCGAATATCAACCAAAGGGTAAATCACCAGCTGCCCAGGACCGTGATAGGTTACCTGCCCCCCTCGATCTACCTGCACAACAGGAATGTCTCCCGGCGCTAAAATATGCTCGGCTTTTCCAGCCTGGCCTTGGGTAAAGACCGGAGTATGCTCCACCACCCAGATTTCATCTTGGGTGTGCTGATCGCGAGCATCGGTAAATTCAAGCATACTTTTCCAAACAGGCTCGTAGGCTTGCTGGCCTAAATCCCGAATGACAACGGTATGGATGTCTACGCCCGAAACAGATGAAGTCAACGGCTGATTCACTTCTCTAAATCACCATTTTGACAATGGAGTGACGTTTCAGCTCCTCAAAGATAGTGCGAAGTTGAGGCTCACCAGTGGCTTCAATTTTGACGGTAATAGACTGGAAGGTTCCTTTACTGCTATCACGCACCGTCATGGCAGACGGGTCGAATCCTGGTGCATGACGCCCAAACACGTCGATGACCAGTAAGCGCAGTGGCTCCCCGGCATCACCCATGACTTTAATTGGGTAATCTGGGCATGGAAATTCTATTTTAGGGGGTTCGTTTTGGCTATCCACCACTTTACTGACCATGATTGCGTGCTCAAACTTTCGAGGTACATATTCTTATAAATTGTGGTCGATTATAACGGTATTGAGACGCCTCTTGATAGACCTGCCCAAATCCTTATAGAAAAATCCACTCTCTTTAATCAAACGCACATAAAAAACCCGGCGAGGCTACCGGGCTTTCATTGAATATTGATTCACAATAAGGATAAATGATTGAGCTCTATAATGATTGAACTCTATAAAGTTGAATTCACCGAGTTACCCATTGAATAGATTCATAAAAAACAGCAGAAGACTATCCCAGATTCGAGCAAAAAACCCCGCTTGCTCAATGGCTTTTTTCGCCACTAATGAACGCTCAAGTAGCTTTTCATCCTCTAAGGCAACCGTTAACACGCCCAACTCTTCATTGGTGGCAATCGGCGCTTTAATCACCTCTTCCATAGACACTTCCGCTTTTAAATTATCGGCCGCCCCTCGCGGAATCGTAAGGTGTATATCTTCTGGAACGCTAAGTTCGATAATATCGTCCTTTCCACCCCACACTTTGGATTCGGTTAACACGTCACCTGCCGAGTACAAACGATGAGTTTGATAGTAGCGAAAACCATAGGACAAGAGCTTCTGTGATTCGCTAGCACGGGCGCTCTCTGAGCGAGTGCCCATTACCACTGAAATTAAACGCATGTTGTCTCGCTTGGCAGAAGACACTAAACAATAGCCAGCCGCATCAGTGTGGCCTGTTTTAATACCATCCACACTGTCGTCGCGAAACAATAACTGATTTCGGTTGCGTTGTGTTTTCGGTTGTTCGCCAGGCGCACCGTAAGTAAATTGTTTCTCTGCATACAAAGCATAGTGACTAGGAAAGTCATTAATCAGCGCCTTCGCTAACAACGATAAATCCCATGCCGTTGTGAAATGCCCCTCTGCTGGCCAGCCAGTGGCATTTTTAAACTGTGTGTTGGACATGCCCAACAGTGACGCCTGTTGGTTCATAATGTCCACAAAACCGTCTTCACTACCCGCAATATATTCCGCCAGTGCCACCGAGGCATCATTGCCCGATTGAATGATCACCCCACGCAATAAATCTTTTACACTGACTTCTGTGCCTTCACGCACAAACATTCTGGAGCCACCCATTTTCCATGCACGAACACTGATGGGCACCAAATCGGTTTCATTGATATTTCCGCGCTCAATTTCAGACGACACAATGTAACTTGTCATCATTTTAGTCAGACTGGCTGGGGGCAGAGGCTCATTAGCATTATGCTCGACTAACACTTTTCCGGTTGTTGCATCAATTAAAAGATAACCGGTTGCTGCCAATTGTGGCGGGGCAGGAATAATGGTTTGTTGAGCATGAGTTGGTGTAACAAGCCCCATCGTTGGTAGAAGCACCCCAACAGAAAACGCGATCACCATAGTATTTGAGACAACCGCAGCGGATAATCTTTTTAATAGTTTTTTTAACATGGTATTAACTGATTCATGAGTTCGGATAAATATTCTTAAATGTCAGTATAGAAATTAAATGCACCTCAAAAACAGAGACATTTAAAAAGTAAATATTTCTGAAATTCGTACAGCACCATTCGTACTTTCTACGATTTCTACACCAACCGTTTAGAATGGTGAAAAATTGAGAACAAAGAGTGTAACAGGTATGCCACTGTGTCACAGCGTTAGACGTTATATTTCAAAACCACTCTTCTTATACAGGACTCATTTTACATAGAACACTATTTAAACAAGACACTATTTACACAAGACACCATTTGCACAGGGCACTCTTTTTACACAAAGCGCCCTGTTTTACATTCGCCTTTTAAACACCATTCGTGCAGATAAACATTATTCGTAGACGACGTAGGGCGTCGCCAATTTTTTGGTTTGCAATAAATCACGCAAGCTGAGCAAACGCCAATTATCGGCAATGGGGCCGATGCGTACACGAAATAGCGGTGTGGATGCATCTTGTGGCTTGATAGTAACCGGAAAATCCGTCACCGCCTGCACTTTTGTACGCAACGTTTCTGCAGCAGTGTGAGAGCTAAAAGCACCCACCTGTAAATAGGTGTTCTCAGGTAATTCATAGCCTGCAGAATTTACAGGGGTAGGGGCTCGCTGAATACTGGCATCGGGTGCATTTACATCCTGCGTGGAACGTGAAGTGTTTTGAGCGTATTGACCCTGCTGCGCTTGCCAGGCTACTGGGTCGATGGCCACCACCTCTACCCTAGCAGTGCCCTTATTCACAAACCCTAATTTTTTTGCCGCCGAATAAGTCACATCAATAATACGGCCTTTATGAAAAGGGCCTCGGTCATTAACTCGCACAATGACTTTACGGCCGTTATCTAAATTCGTCACTTCCACATAGCTCGGCAATGGCAACGATTTATGGGCTGCCGTCATGCCGTACATATTGTAAATTTCACCACTTGAGGTTTGGTGGCCATGGAATTTTCTACCGTACCAACTGGCAATACCCCGCTCACGGTAGCCTTTACTGCCTTCTAGTACGTAGTAAGTTTGTCCCAACACTTTATAGGGAGATTTATTTCCCGATAGGCTTTTAGGCTCGACTTTTGGAGTCGCATCTTCGATATGACGGACATCCATGGGCGCATCGGGATAGCTGTCATGTCTCTCACTGTAACGACCCGCATTAGGATTATCACGATGCTCATAATGAGAGTTCACACAAGCACTGAGTGCAACACTCAACCCAGCCATGATACCCAAACGTGTGATTCCAGTACGCATATGACAAAACTTCACGCAATAACGAACTATACCCATAGCATTCCCAAACACCGATTCCTCAGTCATCAATCTAGTGACACCATCACCCAATAACGATCCAACAAAGACCCAACAACGACCCAATAACTACTCGACAACTACTCAAAACTCTATCCGATCACTATGCAAACGCAACAATACTGCAACACTCTCACAAAGTAGACGCACAATATACGTACGTCTTACTTTATCAAAATTACCCTTGGTATTTTGTTTTTATAGATTGACTTAACTGATGTACCGCCATCGCGTACATCGTACTGCGGTTGTAACGTGTGATGACATAAAAGTTGTGGAGGCCGACCCAAAATTCGGCGCCTTTTTTACCATCGAGCTTGAATACCCGAGCAGGAAGCTCCCCCTCCAGTGTGGCTAATGGGGCATAACCGGCTTGTGTAATTTCGCCAATAGTGCGTTCCGGTTTGAGGCCATCGTCTAACAGACTCGTATCATGCGATTTATTGACTTTGACACGCTCTGTGACCAACTCCCCGGTCTTCCATCCATGTCGCGTAAAATAATTGGCTACACTGCCAATGGCATCGACGGGGTTATCCCAAATATCAATGGCGTTGTCGCCATCAAAATCAGCAGCATACGCACGGTAACTTGAGGGCATAAATTGCCCATACCCCATAGCCCCAGCATAAGAACCCAACAGATCCAAAGGCTGGCGCGTTTGTTCACGGCTGAGCAGCAAAAACTCTTTTAATTCTTTTCGAAAAAACGGCGCACGAGGAGGATAATCAAACGCCAGTGTCGACAACGCATCCATGACTCGATATCGGCCTTTGTTACCACCGTAACGCGTTTCAACGCCAATAATGGCCACAATAATTTCAGCAGGAACACCGTAGGTTTTTTCCGCCCTGGCTAGCACCGACTCATGCTTTTTCCAAAACTCGACGCCTTTATCGATGCGGGATTGAGTCAGAAAAATATCTTGGTATTCACTCCATGGTTTTACCTTTTCTGCCGGGCGCGACATGGCATCGAGAATCGATTGTTTACGCTTCACCTGTGAAAACCACTGACCGAGTTGATCTTGTTCAAATTGGTGCTCAGTCACCATTTCCTTGATGAACGCTTCGACTTGTTCATTATTGTCATAGTCACCGGCGAAGGCCACGCCTCCCATACAAGACATCAAAAAAATGGAACACAGTTTTTTTCTCAGAGAAGGTAACGCTGGCACGTTACGACGGAACATTTCGCTCATACGAGCAGATTTTTGCGTTAAGAAGCACGCTTTTATCACAGTCACTCCTAATCAATTTATACTTGGCACGGTTATTATTAAAAGAATAAAGCAAAGTTTAGCGTCGGCTATTTGAACGCAAGGTAAATGCATGGTGATTTTTCAATCACTTATTAACACTGTAACGATTTAACTTAATACGCTATTCATAGCAGACACACAGAACGGTTAAAGGTTTAAATTAATCCGTTTACGCTCAGTGCTAACGGCCATCAATAAACCAAACCCCACCATCAATGTGAGTAGTGAAGTGCCCCCATGGCTTACAAACGGTAAAGGTACACCAACCACCGGCAACAAACCGGCAACCATGCCAATATTGACGAAAATAAAAACAAATAAGGTAAAAGTAATACTGCCAGCCAATAACCGGCTAAAGGTTTGCTGTGAAGAGACGGCAATCAGTAGCCCTCGCCCCAAGATCAATACATACAACCCTATTAACGCCAATACCCCCACCAAACCAAACTCTTCAGCAAGCACAGCAATAATAAAATCCGTATGACTTTCCGGTAGAAAGTCCAATTGTGATTGTGTCCCGTTCAACCAACCTTTTCCGTGGACCCCACCAGAACCAATAGCCGTTTTCGACTGAATGATATTCCACCCGGAGCCTAATTTATCGGCCTCCGGATCTAGCAATGTCAAAATTCTTGTACGCTGATATTCATGCAATCCAAATCGCCACATCGGCCAAGCGCTGGCCAAGACGATACCCAAAGCACCAAAAATATAACGCCAACCTAGGCCGGCCAAAAACAAGACAATTAATCCTGACATGGCAATCAATAATGACGTGCCCAAATCCGGCTGACGCATAATTAAAATGGTGGGAACAAACACCAATACCAAGGTGACCACAATATGTTTAAACCGGGGAGGAATCGCACGTCGACACAAATATGCAGCAATCATAATCGGGGTTGCTACTTTCATGATTTCTGAAGGCTGAAATCGAAACCCGCCTAACGACAACCAACGCTGCGCGCCTTTGGCTCCGACCCCAAAAAATAAGACGCACACCAACAACACCACGCCCCCAATGTAAAACCACCATGCCCATCGTTCGAGAAACTGGAGATTTACCTGAGCGACGATAAACATCCCCACGTAGCCCAAACCAAAAAAGACCATTTGACGCTTCACATAATGGGTATCCGTACCGCTGGCACTGTAAAGCACCACCAAGCCAAAGCCGGTTAACAGCATTAGCAACATAAGTAATGTTGGGTCGATGTGAAGACGTCGCCAAAGGTTCGTCGGTCGACGAAAATCAGCGTCCGGCATACGCCGTAAAAAATCGCCGGCAGTCATTGAGCCAATAATCTCGATAAAGAAGAATGGGAAGCTTGAAGGGGCTCAGTCGATTCTAGCTCGGCTTGTTGCGCGACTTGCTGCTCACGGCGCCTTTCTTGTTCGAAGTAGCTGTCCAGTACACGTCTGGCCACTGGGGCCGCAACCGATGACCCAGCTTCGCCATTTTCAACAATAACCGATACGGCAATTTGAGGGTCTTCTACTGGCGCAAAGGCCACAAACAACGCATGGTCACGCTGACGTTCTTTCAAGGCTTCACTGTCGTATTTTTCTCCTTGAGCGATGCCAACCACCTGTGCCGTTCCCGTTTTTCCAGCAATCGTGTAATCCAAATCTTTATTGATTCTCTTGGCGGTGCCTCGTGGATGATGCACCACACTTTTCATCGCGGAAAAAATGTAGTCCCAATGAATACTGCTCACGTCTAACTGACTCATGACTTCCGGCGACCCTTCAATCTCACCATGGCGACTCACCACCTTAGGCTTAATTAACACCCCCCGATTAGCCAACGTGGCGGTCATCACCGCTAGCTGCAATGGTGTCGCCAACGTAGCCCCTTGGCCAATACCCACATTTAAACTATCACCCGGAAACCAAGGTAACCCCCGGTGGTTTCGTTTCCACTCTCTGGATGGCCAATTGCCTTTACGTTCGCTGGGCACATCAATATCGGTGTACTGTCCCAATCCAAAATGGCTACCAAATTCGTGCATAACATCAATACCCATTCGATAAGCAAGGTCATAAAAATAGGTATCACACGATTCACGAATGGCTGCATTTAAATCTACATGACCATGGCCAGTACGCTTCCAATCTCGGTAACGACGATCGTCACCATCCAGCTGATAGAAACCAATATCAAAAATTTTATAGCGGGAGTCCACAACACGGGTATGCAAGCCAGCAAGACCGTTGACAGGCTTAACGGTAGAGCCCGGTGGATACTCGCCCTGAATGGCCCGATTAAACAAAGGTAAATCCAAAGACTCCGTTAGCGCTTTGTAGTCCTTGTAGCTGATACCCGTCACAAATAAATTCGGGTCATAGCTGGGAGCACTGACCATCGCCAACACCCCGCCGGTTTTGACATCAACAGCCACAATCGCGCCACGACGACCATTGAGCGCTTCAATGCCCGCTTTTTGAATGGCGCTATCCAGATGTAACTGAAGGTTTTCCCCTGGAATAGGGTCCGTTTGCTCCAATACACGCAATACACGGCCCCGAGCGTTGGTTTCTACGTTTTGATAACCCACTTTTCCCAGTAACAACGCTTCGTATTGCCGCTCCAAACCAATCTTACCGATGGTATAGGTGCCGCTGTAACGCTGATAGGTTTCTTCATCGAACGACGACAACTCCCGCTCATTGATTCGACCAACATAGCCAACCGTATGGGTGTGCAAATCACCTAGGGGGTAATGGCGAACTAATTGTGCTTCAACCTCAACACCATCAAGGCGATACTCATTGACGGCCAAACGTGCAATCTCATCTTCCTTTAGTCGATATCGTAAAGGCACTGCCTCAAAAGGTCGGCGGCGCTGCTTTAATCGATCTTTGAATTTCTCCACATCCGCATCCGTAATTGCCACCAAATCACTCAATACAGACAAGGTCTCATCCAACTTTTTCACACGTTCTTTAACAAGGCTTAATGTATAACTAGGGCGGTTATCTGCTAATAAAACACCATTACGGTCATAGATAAGCCCACGAGTGGGAGGCAAAGGTTGCACGTGTACACGATTGCGATCAGATTGGGTAACGTAGTCTTGGTAATGAACAATTTGAAGGTTATAAAAACGTGCAATGAGAATGGATAATAAGCCCATCATAAAAACGCCAACCACCACCAAGCGATGACGAAAAATACGAGCTTCTTTGTAATGATCTTTTAATCGTTGGTGTTCAGCCATGATGGGCCTATTCGTCTGTAACTCAGTGACTTAGGTCACCAACTTAAACCGTTTTTCAACATTGCGTAAAAGGATACTCCTGTCTTCAAAGAGTGCAAGATAAGTCACACGATATTTACAGAAATAACGGAAAATTCACCAATAAACCTTAAGATTCTCCACAAAAAAGAATTGCATCAATGCTATGGAACACTTTGAGGACAGATTGGCCAAAAGTTCATTTTTCAGGAGTGATATCCCAAAATAAAATAGAAACAGCAATAATGATTACTCAACCTACCTCATCTAACGATACGGTAAACATCGGTTGAATATTCACTTATGGTATGGGTGATTATTTAAAATTGTGGTAGCCCGATAAATTTGCTCAATTAATAAAATACGTACTAAAGGGTGAGGTAACGTCAGTGGCGACAAAGACCAACGCGCATTGGATAACGACAAGCAAGAAGCATGTAATCCATTCGGGCCACCAATTAGCAAACTGATATTACGACCGTCCATTTTCCACTGCCCTAATTGTTCAGCAAGCACTTCCGTTGACCAGGGTTTTCCTTTCACCTCTAGAGTCACCACCCAATCATTCGTCGGAATAGCCGCTCGAATTTTCTCTGCCTCTTGCTGCATGGCCTTTTCGGGAGAAGTGTTTTTCCCTCGCGCACCCAAGGGGATTTCAACCATCTCGACTTTGATCTCTCGAGGGAGACGCTTTGCATACTCCATATAGCCCATTTCTACCCACTGAGGCATTTTGGTGCCTACCGCAATAATGCTGATTTTCATGAAAACATTGATACCCAATATACGGTTTGAGACAAAACATTCGAAACACAAGCATCATCATGAATCGATGAACCATGAGACCGAAATTAAAATTAAAAGAATCTATTATCTGGACAATAAGAGAATGAAAAGAAGAGAAAGAAGTAAACCGAAATGTCACTTCACAAAGAAGTCCATCGGCTTACCGCTATTTTCAGGGTTTACATTTTTCAGAGCTTACATTGGTGTTCAAAATCGACACCGGAGCAAAACCCTACGCCTCTAATAGAGAGCCTATATATGTAGAAAACCTATATAATATGTAAAGAACCTACATCTGTGCGACCTCAGGTAAGTAGTCTACGCATCCTCTGTAGGCTTTTGGCGACCTTCCGGCTCCATCGACCACAATCGCTCAAGGTCGTAAAAGTCTCGTGTATTTGGCAACATAACATGTAAAACCAAATCACCAAAATCCACCAAAACCCATTCTCCCGTCTCTTCCCCCTCTACGCTGAGGGGTGCCATACCTGCGGTTTTGGCTTCTTGAGCAACATTTTGAGCGAGGGATTTTACATGGCGGTTAGAGGTACCACTGGCAATCACCAGGGTATCCATAACATCGGTGAGTTCTGAGACATCCATCTTGACCACATCCTTGGCTTTAAGGTCGTCCAATGCATTCATTACAATATCAATTATTTGAGTCATTCAATCTCTCTGTTAAACAATCTTTTTTCTGAGTAACACTTCTTTTCTGAGTAACACCTCTGTGCACCCATTTACCGTAAAGTTTAGGTGTTTTCACCGGTTAAATCAGTAGGCAATTCATGTTTGTTCGGGTTTTTACCGATAAAGCTGATTCTGCTGAATATATTGTCGAACCACATCAGGAACAAGATATTGCACAGAAGATCCCGTCTGTAAGGCTTCTCGAATCTGTGTTGCAGAAATCGGTAACGGAGTTTGTTGAACAATAAGCACACCACCACAAGGGCATGACTGCATTTCCTGCTGCGTCATTTGCTTATTCAAGAGCGACGATAAATCTGTATTCAGGTGAGAGGTAAGGCCATACCCTGGACGAGTCATCACAACAAGATGCGTGTATTGAAGAAATTCTTCCGAACGATACCAAGAGGGGAAATGAATAAAAGAATCCATTCCCATCGCCAACATTAAGGGGGTTGCCGCACCCACTTCTTGCCGCACTTCAATAACGGTATCAATGGAGTAGGAAGGGCCATCCCGATCCAATTCACGCAAATCTGTCGATAACCCATCACATTCAGACACTGCCAACGTCAGCATCTCGGCGCGTTGCTGTGACGTTCGCAAAGGTAAACCCCGATGAGGGGGTTGATGACAAGGCACTAATCGAACTTCATTTACACCCAAAGCTTGCCTAAGCTCCAACGCCATCCGCAGGTGGCCCACATGAATCGGGTCAAAGGTTCCGCCAAATAACGCGACAGCCAAGGGCTTTGCATCCATTAACGCACTATCCAATGATGGAGTATTTGACCCCACCATTGAGTCTTCAGTAGAGCTCCCTAAAGTTTGAATGTCTTCACCACTCATCACACGCGAATATGGCCATCGCCGAGTACTATCCATTTCTGCGAGGTTAACCCTTCCAGCCCCACCGGCCCTCTGGCGTGAATTTTATCGGTGGAAATACCAATCTCCGCCCCTAAACCGTACTCAAAGCCATCCGCAAATCGAGTGGACGCATTGACCATGACCGAACTTGAATCCACCGCCGTTAAGAATCGTCGGGCACGGGTATAATCTTCCGTAATAATCGATTCGGTATGCTGAGAGCTGTAAGTTTCAATGTGCGACATCGCCGCTTCCATATCGGCCACAACACGGATGGACAATATCGGAGCCAAATATTCCGTGCCCCAGTCTTCCTCTGTGGCCGGTACACATTGGATAATCGATTGCGTCGCGTCACACCCTCTTAACTCAACACCCTTTTCGCCATAAGCATGCGCTAACTTCGGCAGTATCTCACCGGCCACGGAGGCATGAACCAGTAAGGTTTCCATAGCATTGCACACGCCATAACGGTGCGTTTTGGCATTCACCGCAATCTCAAAGGCCTTATCCATATCGGCTTTATCATCGATATACACATGACAGATACCATCCAAATGCTTAATCACCGCCACCTTGGCATCATTACTGATGCGCTCAATAAGCCCTTTGCCACCACGGGGGACAATGACATCGACGTATTCAGGCATGGCAATTAAACGCCCCACCGCCTCTCGATCCGTTGTCTCGATGACTTGTACGCAGGCCTCCGGTAAATTCGCCGCTTTCAATCCAACGTTAATGCACTGCGCAATGGCTTGATTAGAATGAATGGCCTCGCTACCACCACGTAAAATACACGCATTACCAGACTTTAAGCATAAACTGGCTGCATCCACCGTCACATTCGGGCGTGACTCATAAATAATGCCTATCACACCCAAAGGCACGCGCATTTTTCCAACCTGAATACCACTGGGGCGATACTTAAGATCCGTAATTTCCCCACATGGATCTGGCAACGCCGCTACTTGCTGCAACCCTTCAATCATACCGTCGATACGACTAGGGGTAAGCTCTAGCCGATCCAACAGTGCCGAATCCAGGCCACTGCTTTTTCCCTTTGCCATGTCTTCGGCATTTGCGCGCGTTAAATCTTCACGAGACTCATTAATGGCATCTGCCGTTGCCAACAAGGCCGCATTTTTGGTTCCCGCGTCGGCCGTACCGATGACCCGAGACGCTGTACGTGCCTGTTGGCCAACGGAATTCATATATTCGATGATTGACATAATTGAACCTCAAAAATGTGCATAACAACCTAAATCAAGGACAGCCAGTATAGCCAGCGTCGTATTTTTCACCAACACGGCCCGCTGAGTCATACCGCTCGTCTTATCGCCACTTAATAACCAATAGCTATTTAATAACTACTTATTACTACTTGTAACTACTTATAACTACCTATCCAATACTTGATATGGTTAACCTTATAACTGACATAGTGCTTTATAACTGTGTACTTTATACCTGTTTTTCATAACTTAAATTCAACATTCGTCACTCCCCTCGTCACACTCACCATAAAAATTCACGATAATTTTTTCATGGAAATTCAGGTGCCATACGGATTGATTTCAGCCACGATTCAGTCTCTCAACACTAAGATACAAAACATACGAAACACTCGCTGAACCACGGAATAGTGATTGTAGAAGGCAATTTTTAACCGCCAGCCAGGCATAAAACAATCGTTAGCATCCCAATAACGGCGATAAGCTAGGAAAATAATCTATGATCATCCATAAAAGCGGTAATAAGTCTTCGCAGAGGCCAGCGATAATGGGTATAAACACCATTGCTAAGTTAAGCCTTGCACTTGCAGTAATGACGTTCTCGTTGAGTGTTTCGACAAATGTTTTCGCAGGCCATCATCACCATGGTTCAAACCATAGTTATAGCCAGAACTACAGTCATAACTACGGCCACAACTACAGCCGCCAACATCATGGTCATACTCGCTGGGCAAAAGTGGTGAAAGCCAAGCCCATTTACGAATACACCTCTTACCGGGTTCCGGTTGAATCTTGTCACATTGAAACCGTAAGACGTGAACACCGTAACAACACCGCACCAGTATTAGGTGCGATTATCGGAGGCGCGCTCGGCAATGCAGTAGGCCACAATCATAGCAATAAAAAGGTCGGCACTGTCGCAGGCGCCGTACTTGGCGCTGCCGTCGGAGCGGAATTCGGCAAACGTAAACGCCACACCACCTACGAAGATGTTGAATACTGCGAAACAAATTATCGTAAGGAAACTCGGCGCGAAATCGTTGGGTATGATGTAACCTATCGAATGCACGGTAAGACTTACTATACCACCACAGATGAACACCCCGGCCGTCGAATTCGCGTTGCCGTTGATGTTCGTCCGGTGTATTGATGAACCACAATCCATTAATGAATTGACAGTATGATGAAATTCCTGCAACCCGTTTTAAGCACTGCACCCGTGCCATACGCATCACGCCTGATGTCGTTAGTGACTGGGGCATTAGTGAAAGGAGCCCTACTGGTTGGAGCCTTGGTTGCGGAGCCCACTATGGCTCAACACCATTCTGTCAATAGTGGTCATATGATGGCCGTCTCGGCTACCCCCCGCCAAAGTAGCATTAGCGCCTCCAAAGCGGCACAAATCGCACGCAAACATACTGGAGGGAAAGTATTAAAAATCTCGCCTTCAGGCGGGGGCCAGCGCGTCAAAGTTCTTCTCCCCTCAGGAAAAGTCACCTATGTGTTTGTCAACGCCAAGGGTGAAGTACAATAATATTCAAGCACCCCACGTCTGGGATTTAAGGTTTTAAAAAAGCACCACTTCAAAAAGGAATACACCCTGTGCGTATACTCGTTGTCGAAGATGAACAACAACTCAGAGAACAACTGGTGAGTTACCTCAGCACCATAGGTTATGTCATTGATGCGGCCCCTGATGGCCGAGAAGGATTATACCTCGGTCAAGAATACCCCTACGACCTCGCCGTGATTGATATCGGCCTTCCCCACATCAACGGCATTGACTTAATCAAACAGTTACGTCAAGAAGGCAAAAAATTCCCGGTGCTGATTCTTACGGCGCGCGGTAACTGGCAAGACAAAGTCGAAGGTTTAGAGGCTGGTGCCGACGACTATTTGGTTAAACCCTTTCATAATGAAGAACTTCGTGCACGAGTAAACGCTCTTATTCGTCGGGCTGCGGGTCATGCCAGCCCACAGATTAACTTTGGCCCACTCCTTCTGGACACCGCCGCAAAAACCGTACGCCGCAACAACCAGTTATTGGAGCTCACCAGCTACGAGTACAATACATTCGAGTATTTAGCTCAGCACGCAGGTAAGGTGGTATCCAAAACCGAATTGACTGAACACCTCTACGATCAAGATTTTGATCGCGACAGTAATACCATTGAGGTGTTTGTGGGCCGACTGCGCAAAAAGATTGATCCCGAAGGGGATTTAAAACCCATAAGCACCATCCGTGGACAGGGATATCGTTTCAATTTAGACCCTCAGTAAGCAAGGACGTCTTAACACGAGGTTAAAGCTGTGCGCACAAGGTTAAAACAGTGGCGACAAAACGTCGGCTCTCAGTACTTTATAACTGAGTGGCGCTTGGGCATACCCAATAGCCTGAATGGCCGACTTCTCTTAGCATCCGTTTGTTTGTTGCCAGTTTTTGTGGCCGTCAGTGGCACGGCTTTAGACAGAGCCTTTGTTGAAAGCCAAGAAAGCGCTGCTGAAGAGCGACTCCGCACTCATATCTATTTACTACTGGGCGCTGCCGAAGTGTTCGGCAGCGACTTGTGGTTACCAGACGAACTCCAAGAGCCCCGCTTCAACCAGCCTTCCTCCGGCCTTTATGCTCAAATTAGCGACCGAAACCACAGGGTACAATGGCAATCCAATTCTGCGGTTTCTGAAGAACTCCCGGCGCCATTGGATATTCGATTGGTTGCGGGGCGCGAAATTTTCACCGAAGTCGACGTGGCAGGAAAGCCCGCCCATAGCCTCAGTTTTGACGTAAGTTGGGACTCAGAAACCGGTGAAGAACGCACCTATCGATTTCAAGTCATCAATGACCAATCTGCTCTTTTAGCCGAAAGAAAGAGCTACCGTGGTCAACTTTGGCGCTGGCTTAGTACCCTCACCATTATTCTGATCGTCTTACAATGGCTGATCCAACGCTGGGGGTTAAACCCTTTAGGCAAGCTCGCAACAGACTTAAAAAGCATGGAGCAAGGAAAATCGTTGAAGCTCAACGATGATTACCCGGACGAAATCCAACCCGTTACCAAAAATCTCAACCGTGTACTCGAAGTCGAACGCGCTCAACGGGATCGATACCGAAACACCTTAGCCGATCTCGCCCACAGCTTAAAAACCCCTTTGGCGGTAATGCGAGGCAACCTCGAAAGCCAGCAAGAACATCGTATCGATTCCGATAATACCGATTTCCAAATCATGGACGACCAATTACAGCGCATGGACGAAATCATTCGCCATCAATTGCAACGAGCTGTCGCGCAACATGCCGGCGGGCTTCCAGGTAAAGGGATACCATTGTTGAAAGTGACAGAGCGTATTGCCAATGCCCTCACCAAAGTCTACCAACACAAATCCGTTGCCATTCACCTCAACATTGATGACACCCTTGAATTTAACGGCGACGAGGGGGATTTGATGGAGTTGCTCGGCAACATCATGGAAAACGCTTGCAAATATGGCGATGGCAAGGTGAATGTCAGTGCGTCTCGAGATGAGCTATTAACAATTTTAGTGGAAGACAACGGCCCCGGCGTTCCCCTCGACCGACGCAAAACCGTCCTCACTCGCGGTGCTCGCGCTGATACTGCCACAACAGGCCAAGGCATTGGCTTGGCCGTTGCTGTAGACATTCTCAGCAGCTACAACGGAGGCTTAACCATTAACAAATCCGAGCACCTTGGAGGGGCAGAATTTAAAATTGAAGTGCCCTAAGTACAAGGGCTTAGTACGAGGGCTTAGTACGAGGGCTTAGTACGAGGGCTTAGAACTAAGCCATAACACTAGGGAACTGCATGAACGGAACGCTCTTGCTCCAATAAGTGAAAACACTCTTCCGCAAATCCAGCCCCCACTTCCGCATAATAGTTAAAGGCAACATCTGCACCCAATTCCACCAACTCCTTACGCTCATCTTCATATCGGGCTACAGCGGCGATTTTCCCACCAAAATGCGCTTGCTGTAATTGATAGAGAATGTTTTTCATTTCATTCACAGATGGAATCGCCAGCATGATCAATGTCACGTTACTCAGGTCTAAGTGCTCCCAAAAGTCGATATCATCGGCATCACCCAAAACCACTTGATAGCCCGCTTTTCGCTGCCGAATTACCCGCTCTTGATCAGCCTCAACCCCCCAGACACTCCGATCAAGCTGGTGCTCTAACGCACGATATGCACCACTGCCAACGCGCCCCATTCCAACAATTAAAACAGCCGCATCGCCGGGCTGCTCGTAAGCGCTTCTCTGTTTGGCTTTGGTACGCTCAAAGCGACATACCCAATGCTTATAGCGCGCATAAAAGGCATGAGCATTGTTGTAAAGGAGCGTACTAATCACAAAGGAAAGTGCCACAGCGATAGCAATAATGACCAAGTCTTCCTGAGGTAGCCATTCTTTTGCCACACTGATAGAAGCCACAATTAACCCAAACTCGCTGAAGTTACTCAAAGCTAGGCTGGTTAAAAATGCCGTTCGAGCACGCAATTGAAATGCACTGAACACCGCAAAAAATAGGATAAATTTTATCGGCAGCAAGACCACCAGCAGCAAGGCATAGCCCAGTAACTCCAATGACGGCAGTGCCGTAAACCCTATAGACAGAAAAAAACCAATCAAAAATAAATCTTTAAAGCTCATTAATGCTTTGTAAATCTCATTGGCTTTAGGCAGCCCCGCAACGAACATACCACAAACAAGCGCGCCCAAATCCCCCTTGAGTTTCACCAATTCAAATAGTTCTGCCCCACCCAGCGCAAGAAAAAAACCAACTAACACCAGTAACTCGCCATGGCCTGATCGATTCAAAAGCTGTGAAATAGCAGGACGTGCGAACCAAACTAAAGGAAGCAGCAAACTCCACAAACTTGGTGTTTTTCCAGCGGCCAGGACTAAAAAAATGACAGCAACAATATCTTGAATCACTAAGATGCCAATGGCTAAATCGCCATGCCGAGTTTTTAACTCAGCGTTGTCTTCCAATATTTTCATCACACACACGGTACTGGAAAAACTGAGCGCAAACGCAAAGAGCGCAATAGATTGCCAAGATAAATCTGAAAACTGTGACAATAAAAAAATCAACCCAGCGCCCACAATCAATACACACCACAAGCATGTATGAGAGAGGCTTGAACCCCATACCTCTGGCCTTGCTAAGTCTTTTAAATTCAACTTCAGGCCAATCGTAAACAGCATTAAGGTGATGCCTAAATCGGCCAAAGACTGCAGACCCACAAAAGGCTGCACTCCAACGGCATTCAATCCAAAGCCTGCACAGAGATATCCTACCAACGGAGGAAACCCCCATTGGCGAACAAAAAAACCACAGACAAACGCCACACCTATCCAGATAAAGTCCATAACACCCCAAGCTCACAAGCCGACGATTATTCAATATAAGAAATTATTAACCGAACTTCTGACTGTCTCAAAATTTTCGATGCTTCTCTCTGATCACGATCAAACCTCTCACCTCAGTTCATTAAAACTCATCGATTGTTAAAGTCAGGCATAAAAAAAGCGCCAACTGGCGCTTTTTAGAGTCACACTCATCAATGTTCGTTATCGAGTAACGCTATCCAATACCTTGTTTTGTTGCACGTCAGCCTGACCGCTACTGTTTTCTAAAGTAGGTTGTGGGAAAGGCTTCAGCAAAATGATTAAGCGCGGCAGTAAAGTTAATGCCCCTAAAATAGCAGCCAACATGGCAAGTCCAGTTAACAAACCAAAATAAATAGACGGGATAAACTTCGATAACGCCAAAACGGAGAAACCCAGTGTGATAATCACAGAGGTGTAATACATCGCTCGCCCGATGGAGTCATGAGATTTATGCATGGCGGCCAAGTAGTCACCACTTTGAGCGTACTCACGACGGAATCGATGAATATAGTGAATGGTATCGTCCACACCAATACCGACTGTAATGGCAGCGATGGTAATGGTCATCATATCCAGTGAAATGCCTATAAGCCCCATCACCCCGAGCACGACACAGGCCGCTAAGATGTTCGGAATAATACCGATAATAGCCAACAATACGGAACGGAAGAGCAACATGAACATAATCATGATGGCAATAAATACGGCGCCCAACGTCAGGATTTGAGACCGAAACAAACTCTCAAGCATGTTGTTATACAACAACAACCCACCCGTAAAGTGGACCTGCTCATCACTGAACTTCAATTCATTGGTCATATGAGCACGGATTTTTTGAATCAACTCTAACCGCTTTAATTCATCCGATGTCTCACGAACACGCAATACCACACGAGCTTGATTAAACTCTGGGCTCCAATAGGGGTTAATCAAAAAGCGATTAATATCTTCTGGTAAGCTTTGGCGCATTACCGCAAGTTCGAAATCGTTGATCGAACCGCCGTTAATATCCCGCGCCACTTTGTATGCAGTGGCCAAAGAATCCACCCGCCCCACTTCCGGTAAACTACGCAAATAATCGTGCAATGACTCCAACTGGCTTAAGCCTGCAGAGGTAAACCAATAGGTATCTCTAGGCTTACCCTCTTCATAATGCTCCGAGAAAGGGTCGTCTTCTGCGAATGGATCTTCTTCTGCGAGGGGCTCTGGCGCCTCAAAAGGGTCAGGGCTATCGAAAGGGTCCGCTTCTGCAAATGGATCTTCTTCATCACTCACAAAGGCATCGTTGGCCGCAAGCTGAGAAGTGGTTTTTTCGGCATCCAAAATAATATCGAGCGGAATCGTGCCCCCCAAGTTTTGGTCAATCACTTTCATTCCTTGGTGGATTTCTGTCTCCGATCGAAAGTAATCAATGAAACGATTGTCCACTTGTAACTTGGATATACCCAGCGCACTCACGACCGCCGCCACCAAGCTCAAAACCAATACAAGGCCACCAAAACGCTCGGTAAAGCGCGAGAAAATCAGGGTGAACGCACCAGATCGATCACCTTTATCTTTAGAATCCCCTTTCGGTAGCAACATTAACCCGGCAGGCAGTACGACAAAAACGAGAGCAAAACTGACACACAATCCAATCGTCATCATCCAGCCAAAATCAATGACCGGTCGAATACCACTAACCACCAAAGACATGAAAGCAACGATCGTCGTCAAAGAGGTGTACAAACACGGCTTAAACATGAAACTCGCCGTGGCCATCACCAATTCTTCTTTAGACCAATCCGGGTTTTCAGCATGGTATTCGCGATAGCGCACCACCAAGTGAATCGTAATGGCAAGGGTCACAATCAAAAGTAAGGCGACAAAGTTTGTGGAAATGACGGTCAATCGCCAGTCCAACCAACTCAACAACCCAAGCATAATGGTGACGGATAACACCGAAATAGACAGCGGCAATACGACAAATCGGACTTGGCGGAAAATGACAGCCAACAGCGCAATGATAAAGAGAACGATAGCCGTGCCAAAAATCGCGAGGTCACTGCGAATATAACTGATCATGTCGGCCGTAATCATTGTCACACCGCCAACGAAAATTTCTGCTTCCCCTTTGTAAGCGGAGATGACTTCGCGAACCTTATTGACACGTTCATGGGCACGGGCATCAGCTTTAGTACGATATTCAAGGTACTCAGCACTGATACGCTCAAGCTGTTGTGACTCATCCTCTGAGAGCGCCCCTTCTTGCTGACGCTTATATCGTAACGCATCACGAGCTCTAACAAGCTCAATAGCGTGGTTATCCACCGCAAGAGACAGGGCAATGGCCGTGGTCTTGCCGTCTGGGCCTAGCAATAAATCTTGATAAATTGGGCTCTCGAAAAACTCTTTTTTCGCCGCAAGAAGATCAACATCACTGTTCTCTATTGTGCGAATTCCCTGCCGAATCTGACCTAAACTCTGCTGTGGGCTGTAGAGCAGTGGTACGTCTAGAATACTGGCAGCATTAGAAACGCCCTCTATCGTTTTCAATGCGTCACGCAAACTCGCCAATTTCTTGAGCGCAGGCTCAGAAAAGAGATCACCCTTAGGGGAGTATGTAACGACCAACAAATCTCCAGATTGATATCGCTGACTGATCTTTCGTGCAAAATCCAAATCACGATCGGCTTCGAGGGTGAGCGCATCTGCCGAAGCATCCAATTTGAAATTTGGCAATCCAATTGCCATACCTACCGTGATTAGTACTACCAAACCCAACGCCATTGCTGGTCGATGAATAACTAACGCACGATAAGCGCGTAAAAAAGCCTCTACCATAACTTTCTTTCTTCCTATTTTTTCCTAAATTTACTCTCTGACTGACCTTTCAGTTGACTGGGCGGCATATTGACAGGTTTACTGCCATTTAAGCTATAACCCACCTTACCTAAGCAACTCTGTAAATATGGCTAGCCGTAAATATGACTAGCCGTAAATATGACTAGATAGGGCATTGCCCATTCGGAGGTATGTCTTTCTTTTCTCGATCAATATGCCCTAAGTCCCGTTCTGGCTCGATATGATCCCTCACTCGCTGCTTCAACACTTTCGCATCCGGAAAACCACCATCCTTTTTACGCTCCCACACACAGATCTCGTCCACAAGAATTTCAAAATGCCCGCCTGCACTTGGGCAAAGTGCAACTTCTTGCACGTCATCAGCGAAAGTGGTTAAGAGCTCTTGGGCCAACCAAGCAGACCTTAGGAGCCAATTACACTGGGTACAATAATGAATTTTTACGATGGTTTTACCCGCCATGGACTGCTCCAGAACTAAAAGCGATGCCGTACGATGTAAGCACGATGCCATTTCGACCTCAAAATGAGCCTGAGTTCATTTTGAAAATCTCAAGAAGTCACTGGCCAAAGCACCAAAATTGAACAGTTATGCATAAAATGGCACGAGAGAGTAGCACAATACCGAGGCTTAAACACTTATCAGACCACCAAGTCAAGGAGGAATTCAGCACCAAAGCAACAAAAGTTGTGACAAATGAACCAAAATAACAACAAAAAAGGTGATACATCTATTTCCCCCACTTATGAAAGGGCCGTGATCACACCAGTATTAATAAGCATTTGCGCCAATAAAATTAACAACAGTAAAAGTAATATTTTTTGACGTTCTTTTTGTCTGGGCGATTGCAGACACTTCTCCTGTTTAACGGGTTCAGAGGAAAGGGCCTGTAATTTAACCCCCACCTCTGTCATGGTTGGCCGTTGCTTCGGGTCGCTGTACAACATTTGCTGAATCAGGTGACGAACATTCTTGGGTAGCGAGTTAAACCGGCGCCCCATCTGTAAAGATTGATCACGCCAGCGAGGAAATTCTCCTACCAACAATCGGTAAAGCAGAACGCCCAGACCAAAGACATCCCGAGCTTTGGTCATTTTCTCTTCGCCAAGCCCATATTCCGCTGGAGGAAAGGGTCGTTCAAAACCAAAGTCAGTTAACTTTGCTGAGAGAGACTGGGCAAGACCACCGGTTTCCACGTCTCTTGCACCTGTGCTAAATACCACATTGGTCGCACACACATTGCCATGGACAACCCCACTACGATGGGCATATAACAAACCAGCACAAAGCTGTCTCATTAACAATACCGTCTCATCTAAGGTCCATAACTGCCCCCAATAATGAGTAAGGTTTCCTCCGGAGCAGTAAGCAAAGCATGTCCAAATACTGTCTGATCGCTGCTTGACCAATACCGGCGGAAGAATCGCGCTATGAGCCATTCCCATTAGCTTTTTTTGCTGCTTAAACACGAACTCTGAGTCGCGCTCTTTTGTGATCCACCGTTTAATAACCACTAATGGCTTCACCCCCAACAACGCAAAATCAGAATTCACCTGATCAATTTTTATCCTTAAATACTCTCCCTTCGCCTGTGGATCAGCAATCGCCATTGACGACATTTCCCCTGTATGGATGACATCCAAAATGGGCATTTTTAGAAACATAAGCATCTTGGCCGTACTCGCCCAAGGGGTTTGAGGTAAAAAAGTACCACGAGCCACTACCCAAAATGTTTGCAATAACACAGAAGCCGACCTTGGACGATCATTCTGATGAGGACTCAACGATGCAGAAATCACTCGGTTCAATAACGGAGGAATTCGGGATAACCTGTCGGATAAGGCCACCTCGGCGTTCTCCATTGAGACCATAGGAGTGTGTCCGGTTAAAAATCGATACACCAATGCCGCCACAGAAAACACATCGCCTTCTACGCTTTTTTCTTGGAGGGCGCGGCACTCAGGCGCAAGAAAGTAAGCCTCTTTCTCTGTAATAAACAAAGCGTCACGGTTACTCAAGCCCATTAATTCCAACTGACCGTCATCATTGACCATGATCATCTTTGGCAATAAAAAGCCATGCGCCAAACCTGCATGGTGAGTAACCATTAAGGCTTTACATAATTGAATCGCCAGATAAAGTGCTTGTGTATTACTCGGTTTATCGAATAATAATGTCTGTAATGTTTTCGCTGGACGGTAGTCATTCACCCAATACACGTGGCCAGAGTCCAAACGACCCTGTTCAATGTTGACTGCTATATTGTGGTGGGTAGGAGGCTGGTGAATATTAACGGGATGGTCAGCAAGGCGATTTCTATCCGGTGACTGATTAGTAGACCAAGGTAAGGCGCGAGTAATAACAATGCGACGGGAACGCGACTGAGCCAAGTCATTGGCACGCCATATAGACGTATTGTCATCTTCGAAAATCGCTGTTTGCAGTTGATAACCAGGAAGGTCGATGTCGATTACCATACAATTTGCCAACACATTTGTATAACGCCACTCATGGCAATTTCTTTCACCGACTTTGGCTTGCAACGCCAGTTGTGTAAACTCCTCCAACTTTTTATCAATCTGTTATCCATAAGGGCCTGTCACATTCACCTATGTCACTATTGAAACTACAAATGAAGGATAGACCGAGCCAATCATTTTGGCTGGGTGCAACTGTCAATCGATTGGGCTCAAACGATGGCAACGAAATTGTTATTCAACACGACAGTATTAAAGCAACTCATGTAGCGTTTGAAATCGATGAACAAGGCCACTGCAGTGTTAAAAATATAGAAGGCAATTGCAAAGTTAACGAGTTGCCCGTCATCACTCGCAAAACTCTAATGGTGGGTGATTTATTGCATATCGGCAGCTTTTTATTTGAGCTACAAGAAGGGCGTGAAAATAATTGGTCACTGGTGGCCGACAGCAGCTGGCTACAAGGCAAACGTTTTTATATAAAAGAAGGAAAACAGGTGATTGGCCGCAGTAAGGAAGCCGATATCGTTTTACCTGGTACGCATTTATCTCGTCGTCATGCTGAAATTGTCTTAAATAAAGACGGCATGATGGTCACCGATTTAGGCTCGGCCAACGGCACCTTTGTCAATGAAAAACGCATTACTCGCTCTACGGTTAAAGACGGCGATCGCTTACGTTTTGACATTTACACCTTTACGGTAGACGGCCCCATTAAAGACGGAGAGCAAACACAAATCCGTCGACATCCGCCGCTTACTCCTGTAACCGACCAAAACATCATGCGCGGCCCACGCAAGCCCACTTCACCAGGAAACCGAATTGAACCCGAACCACCTAAGGAAAGCCCTTGGTTCAACTGGATAACTGCCGCAATCTTTATTGGGTGTATGGGTTTTTTAAGTTATTTATTGTACTTATTCGTTGGTAATTAATTTTTATTAACGGTCTTCTTCACCCCAGCGAGGCATTAGCCTTTGATCAACACCAAGCTGATCTAGCACCCTTGCGACAATAAAATCCACCAAATCCTCAATGGACTTAGGCTGGTGATAAAAGCCTGGGCTCGCCGGAATAATAACGGCTCCCATTTGCGTCAACTTAAGCATATTTTCCAGGTGCACTTGAGAATACGGCGCCTCACGAGGAACTAAAATTAATTGCCGGCGCTCTTTTAACGCCACATCCCCCGCTCGCTCAATCAAGTTATTACTGGCACCACTGGCCAGCGATGACAAAGTACCACCACTGGCCGGGCACACCACCATGGATCGGGGAGCGCTTGAACCAGATGCCACCGGTGAAAACCAATCATCACGACCATAAAGCACCAGCTCCCCATCTTCCGTATTGAGGGCTTCACGCAGATACTCTCGGCGTGCTTCTAATCCTTCAGCTTCATTGGGCAACCGATAAGGTGTTTCCGTTTCAATCACCACTTCTGCGGCACGAGAAATCAATAAAGACACCGAACACTGAGCAGCCAATAAACACTGCAATAAGCGCAATCCATATTGCGCTCCCGATGCCCCTGACCATGCCAAGGTGATCGCTTTTGCTGTCGCCATAAACGCTTACATTACTCTCATTTAAAAATGTTTAAACCATTTAGCTTGTGCTGTTTCTTAGTCTGTACTCGTCTTATTAGTCTGTACCGGTCTTAGTCAGCACCCTGTTTTAATTTGTACCCCTTAAAAAAACGGGTTTTATTCCATTGCTGCCTCTCCAACGCCCATCATTGCCCCATCTGAATACGCAATCGCTCGATAAGTTGCTCATGCAATCCACCAAAGCCACCATTACTCATGATGACGATATGAGTATCCGGCGTTGCCAATCGCACAATGTCTTCTTGTAGCGTATTCAAATCAGAATACAATTTAGCTGGAACAGCACTGTGATGAACAACTGAGTGCATATCCCAATCCACACCGGGTGGTTGATACCAAAAAGCCATGTCTGCCTGCATACACACTTTGGGTAACACCGCCTTATGCACCCCCATACGCATCGTGTTCGAACGAGGCTCAATGACAACTAAGATTTTTTCGGTGCCAACGTGAGCACGTAGGCCTGCTAATGTCATTTCAATCGCGGTAGGGTGATGGGCAAAGTCGTCGTAAACCGTGACACCATTTATGCAAGCTCGCTTCTCCATACGACGCTTAACCCCTTCAAATTCACACAATGCCTGACACGCATCTTCAGGTCGCACACCAACCGTTCTGGCCGCCGCAATCGCCGCCAAAGCGTTTTGCCTATTGTGATCACCGGTCATCGACCAACGCACCACCCCCTGAGATTGTCCTTGAAAAAAGACCTCAAATTGCGATCCATCATTCGAGGAAGAATTTGTTTCTGAACAATAAGCCGCCGACCATTCTTCACCCAACACCACCTGCTCACTCCAACAGCCTCGCTCAATAACCGAATGAATAGCCGGTTCTTGTGGATAAATCACATAACCATTTTCAGGAACGGTACGCAAAAGATGATGGAATTGAGTTTGAATGGCTTCAAGATCAGGAAAAATATCAGCGTGATCAAATTCAAGATTATTAATGACGACAGTACGTGGACGATAGTGAACAAATTTAGAACGCTTATCAAAAAACGCGCTGTCGTACTCATCGGCTTCCACTACAAAAAAAACACTATCGCCTAAACTCGCCGATGCAGGTAAATTCTTAGGCACGCCTCCAATTAAATATCCAGGCTTCATGCCTGCGTGAGTGAGAATCCAAGTCAACATACTGCTTGTGGTGGTTTTTCCATGGGTACCGGCAATCGCTAATACCCATTTCCCTTGCAGCACATGATCGCATAACCATT
The DNA here is from genome assembly GCF_021234875.1 of Marinibactrum halimedae. Lineage (GTDB taxonomy): Bacteria > Pseudomonadota > Gammaproteobacteria > Pseudomonadales > Cellvibrionaceae > Marinibactrum > Marinibactrum halimedae. The sequence goes on from NZ_JAJQVM010000011.1 coordinate 47,364, forward strand.
GCGGCCCAGAGGTATAGGCAATACCTTTAGCCAGAACCGCTTCAACAGCGGTATTGCCACGGCTCATGGCATTACCAATAATCACTAAATCAGGCTCATCCGAAAATTGCTCGGCATCATATCCTTCATAAATATCAATACCGGCAGCTTCAAGCTGCGTACTCATTGGTGGGTAAACATTCGCGTCACTGCCTGTCACACGGTGCCCTTGCGCTTTCGCCAATTGCGCTAAGCTTCCCATAAACGTGCCACAAATTCCTAAAACATGAATGTGCATAGGCATCTCATCTCATTCTCATCCACAACAATTATCGTATGTCATAAAAAACCGTTAATCGAGCTTAACATAAGCGCATACGAACCTTTACAAAGCATACGAGGATTTGTAAAAGACGTTGTCATTTATGAATGACACAATAAAAATAATTATCACCATCATGAATTCTCACCACCATGACTACCCCAACGAGGACTCGGCATGAAAACACTCGGGCAATTTTTAATCTCTCACGACGAAGAAAAAGATTTAGTGCTACTTTTAGAGCGAATTATGTTGTCTTGCAAAGAAATTGCCGTGCAATTACGTGAAGGAGCCTTAGCAGGAGTGTTGGGTTCAACTGATATCACCAACGTGCAAGGCGAGACACAAAAAAAGTTAGACATCATCGCCAATGAAGTTTTAAAGCGTAACTTATTAGACTTGGAGATGGTGGCAGGTATTGCATCCGAAGAGGAAGACTTACCCGTTGCTGGCAATCATAAAGGCCGCTATTTAGTCGTGTTTGACCCTTTAGATGGCTCTTCCAATATTGATGTGAATGTTTCCGTCGGCACTATTTTTTCCATTCTCGAAGTGCAATCAAATCAAGATTGCAGTCATCCCGACGCTTATTTACAACGCGGTCGACAACAAGTCGCAGCGGGTTACGTACTCTACGGCCCCTCAGCCACGCTATGCCTGACCACCGGTGATGGCGTCCACCAATTCACGTTGTCTGATACCGGCGACTTTTTGCTGTGTCAGGAGCACATGCAGATTCCCACTTCAACCCAAGAATTTGCCATTAACATGTCTAACCAACGATTCTGGGAACCGGAAACTCAACACTATGTGGGGGATTTATTAAAAGGGGCCGACGGATCACGTGAGAAAAACTTCAATATGCGCTGGATCGCCTCAATGGTCGCTGACGTCCATCGTGTACTCACCAGAGGGGGAATATTCATGTACCCCTGGGATAACCGAGACCCCAATAAGCCGGGTAAATTGCGCTTAATGTACGAGGGAAACCCAATGAGTTTCTTAGTTGAGCAGGCCGGTGGGCTCTCTACTACCTGTTACGGAGATATACTTGATATAGAGCCGAAACACATTCACCAACGCGTATCGGTCGCACTTGGCTCTAAAGAGGAAATCAACACACTGATGGAATATCACGCCAGTGCTCGTGACAATACAGCGGCAAAATTAAACACTTAATAAAAAAAGATAATCTAGTAACGCTGAACATGCATCTCTAAACATGCATTCCAGATAATGGAATCGCTGAGCAGTTAACTCTTTTTTTAAGAGTGCTTTTTTGTATACACTTTTGCCTTATCTGTTACTGCTCAGTGCGCCCAGCAACCGCCTTAGAAGGAAACACATCTGATACATCACCTGTAGCATCTTCGGGAAGAGATGAAGAACAATTAGGTGAAGAAGTGGAGGCAGAATTTAATACAGGCGATGATGAGCCAGTTAGCCCAATCGCCTCTTCTTTTTTACAAAATACGCGGTATAAAGACACAATTAATTCTCGAGTGGTGTCATCTGATAAGCTGTAATAAATACGCTGTGCCTCTCGACGAGTCGTGACAATATTTTCTTCTCTAAGTTTTGCCAAATGTTGAGACAACGCAGACTGACTCAACCCCGCTATTGCTTCCAGCTCACCTGCGGTTTGCTCTTCTTTCGCCAAATTACACAACACCAATAACCGACTGCGATGCGCAAGCAACTTTAACAACCGCTCTGCCTCTACGGCGACTTGCTGCATATTTTGTAGATCCATATCACACCATTTACCCGACGGAATCTGTCTACCATCACCCTCTCAACTCAAGCGCCCACTCCTCAATGCATCCTAAATACGGTGGAAATGCACTAACAAGAGGCGATTTTCTTAACCTCAGTCTAAGCTTAGCGAACATTTAAAAAGTCGCTTGGCAATTTCTAACGATTCACCCGTGTTTCACAGGAACCTTTCAAAAAGTCATCGAATACCTCTGTAGCGGGCACATCATCGTGTAAAGTCAGCGATATTGCACCAACACCCCTTGATTATTTATAAGAACAACCCATTTCTGGTGAATGGGTAATTAAGGCAATCAAGCCCCCCACTACTTACATACAACACAACCTAAATGGATACTGCTATGAGCTTTGAGAAAGTACCTGCCGGTAAAAACGTACCTGATGAAGTTAACGTCGTCATCGAAATCCCTATGAATGGCGACCCCATCAAATACGAAATCGATAAAGACAGCGACGCCATCTTTGTCGATCGTATGCTCGGCACTGCCATGCATTACCCATGCAATTACGGATATGTTCCCAACACCTTATGTGGTGACGGAGATCCAGCGGATGTCTTAGTTGTCATGCCATTACCACTGCTGACCGGTTCAGTGATTCGCTGTCGCCCAGTTGGGGTCTTGAAAATGACCGACGAATCCGGTGAAGACGCTAAAGTGATTGCCGTACCTGTGGATAAAGTCACCCCGCTGTACAAAGACGTACAAACCGTGACTGATTTGCCAGAATTGCTGTTGAATCAAATCACCCACTTCTTTGAACACTACAAAGATTTAGAAAAAGGAAAGTGGGTAAAAGTGGACGGCTGGGAAGGCGTCGAAGCCGCGAAGAAAGAAATCAGCGATTCAGTTGAGCGTTACGAAAACAGCTAATCGTGCCTGCCACTCATCATTCTTAATCAGAGGCGCTGTCGTGAAAAATACAGGGCCGTGATGAAGACAAACTTAGGTGGCAACGGGGCTTGTACTGTACAAGCCCTCATTACTTACCATCGCTATCCATTCGGGCTCGCCAATGAAATACCGCTAATGTCTGGGTTCAACGGGGCTGGCTTGTCCACTTTCTCGCCCATATCACTGCCAACAGGCGCCAAGTCCATATCACTAATATCCACTTGAACATCCGGTATCTCTTCAGACAAGGTTTCAAGATCCTCGCCCACAGGCGCTACATCGAGACGGCTGATGTCCACCACTACGGCTTCAGGTCGCTCAATCTCACCCTCTTGAATCAAATTCCCCTGCTGAGCCGAAACCGATAAGTGAGAGATATCCACAGCGACTTCCTGAGCCTCCCCTGAGCGGTGCTGGCTCTCCACCAAATCTGCCCCCACCGGCGCTAAGGTCCACGCGGTTGCCGCTTCCCGAGCGCGAGCGGCTCGTTCACGATTTCCAACCGGCTTTGGTGAAGAACGAGGGGCATTTTTGGACGACTCCACCACCGCAACGATGGCACCTGCTTTCTGAATTGCGGCTTTGTATTTTTCCGCCGTTGCCTGGTTCAACCCTTTTTTAAGCGTGACAGAGCCACCCGCAAACAACTGTTCTACTTTTTGGGCATCTATTTTGAACAGCATACCCAACTTTTGTTTTACCTCCGCCAGTGGCTGACCAATGACAATATCACCACGAAAGACTAGGTCGTAAGTAAGATCCGACATGTTGTATCCCGAACGTAATGGAATCGAGCAAGTTTATTGATACTGCCGTGTGCCTGCAGGCTCAGATGAGTTACTTGCCACCCCATCGAGTAAATTATGTAAGAAAAATCGACAATGGCGCTTTCATTCTCTTACTCAGTGTAGGCAATAACGCACAACAGCTGGCACCAGGGGCGTCTAGTTTTGTTATACCGGAATTCGGAATAATACGCACCGGAATTGGCGTGCTGTTACACTCTCCAATTCTGCCTAACAAATGATAAATATTCATTCACCGCAACAGGAAGTTGCTCACTATGAAAAGCGACGGAAAACTCGCACGGTCTTTAGGAACTCTCGACAGAAAAATTCTCATCAAAACTTTAGAGGAAGAAATTCAACAACTACAAAAAAAAATCGAAGCACTGGAAAACGAAAATACAAAGACACTTATCGCCGACCGGGGTGGATTACAATGCGCCTTAGCAAAACGTCACCGCATTTTCAGCGCATTGCATTCTCCGCCACTAAAAGGCCATTAATGTCATTCAAATGCGAACTGCTTGAGTGGTGATGACATGCTTGTAAACTAACATCGTCACCACACTCGTCGTCACCACACTTTCGTATTTCATCAGCATTAACGCCCGATAACCACAAGGAAGTTAATCCTTCTGCTCGGTTAAAGGCACTGATCCATAGTCTTGGCGGGGTCTGCGCCGGTGTGACTCACCTTAGCCGTGCGCACCACCTTGGCCGGCACCCCTGCAACAGTGGCGTATGCCGGTACACTTTCCAACACAACACTGCCTGCCGCAAGCTTGGCGCACATACCAATGTCAATATTACCTAATACTTTCACACCCGCGCTCACCAATACCCCTCTGCGAACCGTCGGATGACGCTTAGTATGTGCCGCCCCAGAGCCACCCAAGGTGGTAGCATGAAGGAAAGACACCTCATCTTCTACCACTGCGGTTTCACCAATCACGACCCCAGTAGCATGATCAATCATAATACCCGCCCCGATAGTAGCCGCCGGGTGAATATCCACATTGAAAATTTCTGAAATGCGCGAATGCAACAAAAACGCTAATGGTTTACGACCTTCTCGCCAAAGCTGATGAGCAATGCGGTACCCCTGAAGGGCATGAAACCCTTTAAAATTCAAAAAGGGCATAATAAATTGATCACACGCCGCATCTCTGTCATACCACGCTTTAATATCGCGCAGCATCTGGCGCTCGATACCTGCGTTCTGATTCATCGCCTCAAGAATCACATCCCTCAAAAGAGCGGCTGGCGCATCTGAACTGCCCAGCAAGGATGATAAATAAAAGCTAATGGCCTCTTTAAAGCCCTCATGATGAAGCACAGCACCATGATAAAAGCTCGCCAAATAAGGTTCGTTATCCACAGCGGCCAACGCCTCTTCACGTATTGTCAACCAAATAGCAGAAAGGTCTTCTAACGCTTCGGAGGCTTTTTCAGGGATATCTGTGGATGTCAGCGACATAATTAATTCACTTTCTTGTTAGTCCAAACCCCACCTCAAAAGCTTGTGCCTTTGTTTTTAAAATACGATGTGAGATTCAATGCATGGAGTAGTTGATGGCAACGAAAGAACAAATCAACCTTTTCTCTTTATATCTTGTCCAACTTATATCTTGTCCAACATGTCACTTTTCTACGGTGTCACTTTTCTACGCCTCATCTTTGCAACACATAACCTCACCATCTGACTTCCTCTCAAGCGGCATCATTTACTCATTTTTTGTTCATTCACTCTTTTTACTCGCCAAAGGCAAGTGAACAAAACGCGCGAAGATTTGGTCTAAATTTTCAATAATGACGCTTTTCAGCTCAATATCCTGCTCCAAAAGCCACCCCTTAAACTTATGATTGCTCCGTGCCTGTTCGTCCCACGCACGCTCAAATACACGAGCAACCGGCTTGTAACTTAAATGCCAAGGTTCACAAGCAACGCCAAAGTTGTCTTTATTGTTATTCACATTCATAAAGGGGCGAAAAAAACCGTCTTCTGCCTGTGCGGATAACCACTCATCCAGCCAGAGGTAAAACTCCCCCATAACACCACTAGGTTGAGTTTCTTCGTAAGTTAACTGCAAGGTATACCCTTTGGGTAATACGTTCGGCGCATAAATATCCACGTCTGTACCCCAATGGTGACGTGACGTCCCTGGGAGCGCACTCCAACGTAGAATCGCTTCAACCCAAGACCATTCGGGTAACTCCGGGCACGACATCGGTACTTCATTTTGATCCAAAACCGGCCTCTCCCCCCGTGCTTTCTTGTTCCAAATGTGCAATTGACGCTTGGCACTACGAAAACCGCTAGCCACACGAATCTCAAAACCTTGCTCTTTTCCAGCTTTAAAGAGTGCCTGTAATGGCTGCTCTAAAGACGAGTTGAGCAACACATTTTCCTGACAAAAAGAAATAGGTGACAAATGCACCTCCGTCGCACCAAACAGCATGTCGGGAGTCACGTTAATTTTCGCTTTATTCATAAAAACCAATGGATAACCTTACTTTTGACATAGCGCACAGCGTTTTTCTGGTCTACTTTTTAAGCAGCAGTGTAGCGTGGCAATCACTTTGCGCAGTATTGCAGAGCGATGTACTATAGTTTTTTGATATAAAATCACGATCTATATTCATTGAAAATAATAAATGGTAACGAGGCCGGTTCACATGAACCCAACACAAAGTGATTTGATTCATTTAAAAAATATTGGTGCTGCGTCTGTTAACATCCTACACGCGGTGGGAGTGCATAATGTTGATGACCTTAAGACGCTCGGGCCAGTAGAGACATACATGCGCATCAAAAATCGCGGGATTAGTGTTTCTAAAGTCATGCTGTATGCACTTCAGGGTGCGCTTGATGATGTTCATTGGAATGACTTAACACCGGACGTAAAAACCCAATTGGTCGAAGAAACGAGAAAAGATCGTGCCGACGCGTAAAGTGTAGAAACCTTAGAGGCTTCACTTTTTAAGAGCGACACATACCATCTCGTAGCGCATTCGTATGACTCAGATAGGGAATTCTCTAGGAATTCCCTCCTGTGTTGTTGATCTTAACGATATCACCCTACAGTTGGTTATCACCCTAAGGTTGTCTCATTCCGACTTGATGAGTTGAAGCCTATGATTCTGAGGTCTTCCAACTTTTATTATTTTCATCCCCATTGTTTTCATCCTTAGTGTTTTCTTACTTACAGTTTTCATACCCAGCCACTATCACCTGAATAGCGCTCCCTATGATGAAAAAAGGGCGCTATCCCTCAACTCTTTCTTCGTCTTGGCTTACTTTGGTACTCATCTAAAAATTAATACAAAAAATATTCAACTTTCTCTTTACATGATAATGAGATTTGTTATCATTCTCATATCGGTTGTCATCAACCGGTACGAGAAGCGCCCAATTGCTACGGACTCTTCTCCTTATCAGGCTAATCACGGTTGTTGCCACCTCTACCCGGGGGTGGCCTTTTTACCTCCAATTTTTCCCCCAACGTAACTTTTCGTATCCATACATTACCCCCGCTCAACAATTCACTTTATACCCAGCAATGCCCTTTCTGCCATGGCTGAATATTTTCTCTAACAGTGTCTTTGAAATTCTGAACATTGAATTTTTTTCAGTCACACTTATCTATTAACCAGTAAGTTTGCCAATACTCCACTGCAACAAAGCTTGAATAGAGATTGGCATAGGCGATACCTCTTTACCCTATCAACAAACTGCTCAATGAGGTTTTATGGACAGATACTTTTTTCAGCACTCACCTGTTCAATTTAATAACAGGGGTTACCCGTCATTGTGGATGCTTCTGGCATTATTTGTATTCACGCCCTTTGCCCAAGCAATTACAGAAGATGAACAAAATAACATTGACGTCTTTAAATCCGTCAGTCCTGCCGTAGTGTTTGTCACCAACAACACCTTGGTAAGGGACCCCTACTCTTTTGGCTTGAGTACTCAACCTCAAGGGGCAGGAACGGGCTTTGTGTGGAATAAAAAAGGCTATATCGTCACCAATTTTCACGTAGTCGATGGCGCCCGTCGATTAACCATTACCTTAGCCGACCAAAGCCACTGGGATGCCCAAGTCATCGGCCTCGCTCCAGAGAAAGACATTGCCGTCCTCAAGATTGACGCACCCAGAAGACTGCTCACCCCCATTGATATTGGGGATTCCGCTGACTTACAAGTGGGAAGAAAAGTGCTCGCCATTGGCAATCCTTTTGGCTTAGATACCACTCTTACCGTCGGTGTCGTCAGCGCCTTAGGGCGAGAGATTCAAGCCCCCAACCAACGTACGATTCGAAATGTCATTCAAACCGACGCCGCCATTAACCCTGGAAATTCCGGTGGCCCGTTACTCAATTCGGACGGTGAATTAATCGGCGTAAACGCCGCGATTTACAGCCCCAGCGGCGCTAGTGCGGGCATCGGCTTTGCTATCCCAGTCAACACCGTGAAAAAAATTGTTCCTGAATTGATTGAGCATGGCCGACTCGTCAGACCGATTCTCGGAGTGGAGCTCGCTCCCAGCCATTGGGCTCGCCAAAGTAATGTAAAAGGCGTACCCATACTTCGTGTCTCCCCAAGAGGACCTGCAGACAAAGCAGGACTGCAAGGAATTCAGCGAAATCGCTGGGGCACAGTGGTGCTTGGCGATATTATTATCGGTGTCGATAACAATCCCATTCGCAATTACGATGATCTGTTAAGCGTATTAGAATCACATCAACCCGGCGATGACATCGTGCTCCAGGTGATTCGCAACGGAGAAGGAATTGAAAAAGAGCTAACGTTAGCGGCGCCGTAAATGCGCCGCCCTTGCAGCACCCATATACAATGACAAACCACCCATAGAAACCTTCCAACGCAGGCAGGAGAGGACAAAACCCCAATGGTCTCCATCAATCTCGGCTCAATCAAACTCAACGATAATGAAAGCAGAGGGTTCTCGACAAAGGAGTACTCTCTGTTCGTCATCCAAAAGCAAGGTGAGCTGTACGTTTATCGCAACAGCTGTCCCCACCTCGGCGTGGAACTCAACTGGGTGGAAAACCAATTTCTAGACCCAGACTGTGAACTTATTGTATGCAGTACCCACAATGCACTGTTTCTTGTCGAAAGTGGTTTATGTGTTGCCGGCCCCTGTAATGGAGCCAGTTTAGACGCCATTGCCCATGAAATCGTCAATGACGAGCTTATCGTGCACCTTCCCGACTGACGCCATCTCAAGATGCTGCCAAACGCACCGGTAAGTCACGTTCAATAAAGATCTCTTTTGCACTGATGTTCGCGCTGTAAGCCAGTACTTCTACCCCTGCTTTCACCGCTTCCCTGAGGGTTTCACCATATTGCTGATCAATATGATCCGCCGGTGCTACCTGTTCGATACCAGTATGTTGAACACAAAACATTAATACCGCTCGATGCCCAGACTCCACCATGGACATTAATTCACGTAGATGCTTTGTGCCTCGTTGACTCACAGAATCTGGAAAAAAACCTTGCCCCTCATTCTCCATTAGCGTGACATTTTTCACTTCAACGTAACAGTCTCTAGTATCAGACACATGATGACTTAATAACCAATCAATGCGGCTTTTTTCCTGTCCGTAGCGTACCTCTGCTCGACACTCTTGGTAGCCGCTTAACTCTTTGATGGTGCCATTTTGAATAGCGCTGCCGATCAATTCGTTCGCCCGGCCGGTATTGATTCCCGCCAAATGCCCGCTGGGTGTCGTGGCAATCTCCCAGGTGTGGGCATATTTTCTTTTAGGATTATTGGAGTGAGAAAACCAACAAGATTGCCCCACTTCCAAGCAATTTTTCATTGACCCGGTGTTTGGGCAATGAATGGTTATTTCTGTGCCATCGGGCAGGGCAACATCCGCTAAAAAGCGCTTATAGCGGCGTAAAAGCTGACCATGCTGTAAAGGTGGATTAAACTTCATTTTATCGCGATTGCTATTAAGCATCCTCCAATCAGGTAAAAAACAGGCTCGTTTTTGCAGCAATATTCATTTCCGCCAATAAATTATAACGTCATCATACTGTAAAAAATCGCTAGCGTGCCTGTTGGGATTCTGGTAGCTTCCCAGCTCTTAAAAAAAGCGGGCCTTGAAATTAAGGGCTTTGGCCCAATGTCTCGGTTCTATTTGGGAAAAAAGTGAGGCGAATAATCATGCCAAATTCATCGAGTGCCCAAAGTTTCTCTCTGCACGGCTTTGAGCCTTATAAAGAGAAAAAAGGCGAAGAGTACATGAATGCTGAGCAGCAAGAGCATTTCCGCAAGTTATTGCTAGCGTGGAAATCTGAGCTGATGGAAGAAGTTGATCGCACCATGTCTCATCTGAAAGATGAGGCTGCAAATTTTCCAGATCCAGCAGATCGCGCCAGCCAAGAGGAAGAATTCAGTCTAGAATTACGAACTCGTGACCGTGAGCGCAAATTGATCAAAAAAATCGACAGCACGCTAGAGTTGATTGATGCTGAGGATTACGGCTACTGCGAAACCTGTGGTGTTGAAATCGGTATTCGTCGGCTGGAGGCGCGCCCTACCGCCACACAGTGCATTGATTGCAAAACACTGGACGAAATAAAAGAAAAACAAGTGGGAGGCTAAGTTTACTTACACTCCCCATTTTATTCGCGGCAAGGTCAATAACCCAATGAATTTGCCGCGCTTAATTGTTGGTCTCTCAGCCATTGGATACCCCAAACATACCCAACACTTATCGCGGTCGTTTTGCCCCTTCTCCAACCGGGCCATTGCATTTTGGCTCTCTCGTTTCGGCTATCGCCAGTTATCTTGAAGCTCGCCATCACCACGGTCGTTGGTTGGTGAGAATAGAAGATCTCGACCCCCCCAGAGAACAACCCGGTGCAGCAGAAGCCATTATTTCAACACTCGAAGCCCATGGCCTAGTATCAGACGAAGCCGTTCTTTATCAATCTGAGCGCTATGAAATCTATAACAAGGCGCTTAGTATCCTTGAGCATCAGGGTGCGACCTACCCTTGCACGTGTACACGGCCAAGATTGAAATCGCTGGGCAATGTCTACGATGGTCATTGTGCAATACACCCCCCACAAGACAATGAACCTGCGGCCATTCGCTTAAGTGTCCAACAAGCAGACGCGTTCCTACTCTTCAACGACACCATTCAAGGAGAGCAATCTCAACCCTTAAAGCACGATGGGGATTTCATCATTCATCGCAAAGACGGCTTGTATGCTTATCAACTTGCCGTCGTGGTGGATGATATCGCTCAAAACATTACACACGTATTGCGAGGCAGCGATTTACTTCCTACCACCGCACGTCAATGGTGGGTATACCAACATCTATCTGCCAACGCTCCCCTTTTTGGGCACCTACCGGTTGTCACGAACCCCCTGGGCCAAAAACTCAGCAAACAAAATAAAGCTCCCGCCATTGATAGCAACCAAGCGAGTCTTAACTGGTGGCATGCGCTTACTTTTCTTGGACAAGCCCCACAAGAAAATCTCAAACAAAGCCCTTTAACAGAAATCATGACGTGGGCAAAACAGCATTGGCGAACGGAGCGTATCCCTCAGCAATTGGGATTGGGTTACACAGGGATTGCGACGCTACAAAGCAATTGAGTACCATCAACCTTGCTTGAAGCATGTACTTTGAGACACGGGTTTTGTGGCTCACGTTAGCAACACACAATGGGCAAATTTCAAGGTTAAATAACAACAAACTCATCGGTTATTGCGATTATTACCGCACTGACCGGCCATAGGGAGCTATACACTCCATGCAACCGAAAAATACCGTCAACACACAACGATTACTGATCCTGTTGCTACTCGTGGCCTACGTGTTCTCTCCAACCGTCTTCAACTGGATGGTCAGCCCTAATGGTGTGTGGTATCGCCCCTTTTTGGTGTGGCTATTGGTCATCGTTATCGCCTATTTATTCCAAGGTCGGAGTCAAAACGGACAATGAGTTTTGAAATTACCCACATTGCCTTACTTGTGGTGGGCTACCTATCCATCATGTTCGGCATTGCCTCAGCCACGGATCGTGGCTGGATTCCAAGTCGTATCACACGCCACCCGATTACTTATATTTTATCTCTTGGTGTGTTTGCCAGTACTTGGGCGTACTATGGCGTGGTGGATTTGGCCTTTCAATATGGTTACGGTGCCTTGGCCTATTACATGGGAACCGGCGCACTCTTTTTATTCGCCCCCGTTGCCTTAGCCCCTTTGGCAGAGTTGGTACGTCGCTTTCGCATCCCCTCACTGGCAGATCTACTGGTATTTCGCTATCACAGTCAACCCGTTGGAACAGTAGCCACCCTGTTTTTAGTGGCCGCCGTATTGCCATTATTTGCCATGCAAATACAAGCGGTTGCAGAAACCCTTCGCATTCTCACGATGCATACCAAAGCCGCTAATTCTCTCGTCAGTAGCAATATCAATTTTCGAGAAATACTTGCCATGGGTTTCTGCTGGGTCTTAGCGTTGTTCACTATTTTATTTGGAGCCAACCACGACAAACATCGCGGCCTTGTGACGGCAATGGCCTTCGAGTCACTCGTTAAGTTATCCGCACTTATGATTGTGGGATTGGTTGCCGTTTTTGGTGTGTTTGGTGGAATGGGCGAACTGGACGCTTGGCTGGCAGCTCACCCAGAAAACTTAGAACTCCTTCACAGCCCTATACAAGATACCTCTTCTCATACACTTTTACTGGTATTCATTGCCACGGGTGTGGCGATGCCACACATTTTTCATGCCTCTGTGGTAGATGTGCCCATTGCCCGATCCATGCGCATGGTGTCGTGGGCTTTTCCGTTGTTTTTGATGCTAATGGCCTTGCCGATTTTCCCGATTTTATGGGCTGGGCTAGAACAAGCTATTCCACTACCTGTGCAGTATTTTACGCTTGGCGTTCCCCTTATTTTAGGCAGTCCAACCGTTACGCTCATTGCTTTTATTGGCGGCCTTTCTGCGGCAACCGGCGCATTGGTGTCGATTACTCTTGCCATTACCACCATGATTATTAATCACTGGATATTGCCTCTCTCCCGATTAGGGGCAAAACGGGATTTGCAAACTCAGTTACTTCGCCTCAGACGTTTGGTCATCAGCGCTATTTTCTTAGCCGGTTATCTCTTTTACATCATCCTCGGCCATAACCAAAGTTTGACTGACTTGGCGCTCACGGCCTTTATCGAAACACTGCAATTTTTGCCTGGCATCTTTGCCATTGCCTATTGGTCTAAGGGGAATCGTTTTGGGCTGATTACCGGTATCGTCGCAGGCAGTCTGATTTGGGTAGTGGGATTACTGATTCCCATCATTACAGGGTGGCACGCCATTACATTGCCTTACGTGGGTTCAATAACATTGGGAATGGACGCATGGCATACCATCACACTGCTATCACTGGCTGTGAACAGTGCTGCGTTTGTGATTGTCTCACTGTTAACATCCCAAAATGCGGAAGAACTGTACAGCGCATCACTCTGCGCTGAAGATGAACTCAGTCACCCCATGCGCATGGTGTTAGATGTCCACAGTTGTGAAGAAATTATCGAACGACTCGGCCAAAGTCTCGGAGCTGCCCTCGCAGACCAACAGGTGAATCGAGCATTACAAGAACTGAATTTAAGCGTCTCAGAGCGCAGACCTTACGCCCTAAGACGACTGCGTGATCGATTAGAAGCCAATTTGTCTTCTTTGATGGGCAATGCGGTAGCCAGTGAAGTCATTAACCGACACCTGCCCTATCGTTTACCCGAAACCACACACACCACGGACATCAATTTGATGGAAGCCCGACTGGGCCGCTATCGCAATCGACTTACCGGAATGGCCGCCGAACTCAACAATCTGCGCCTTTATCATCGCAACACACTGGAAGAATTGCCCATGGCAGTGTGCTCATTAGGGCACGACTTGGAAGTACTTATGTGGAACCAAGCCATGGAGCGTTTAACCGGTATTGCCTCTTCTGACGTGACTGGCTCGTACCTCGGCGATGTCCCAGAGCCATGGAACCAACTCCTAAACGATTTCAGTGATAGCCAGTTGAGCCATTTACATTCCCAACAAATTGAACTCGCTGGCAAACCACATTGGGTCAGCTTACATAAATCGTCAATCACCAATCCGACCAGTGAATCTGCCGATGGACAGGTCATTTTGTTGGAAGATGTCACCGAAGTAAAAGTCCTCGAACAAGAACTGATCCACAGCGAACGACTCGCTTCAGTAGGCCGACTTGCTGCTGGAGTAGCACACGAAATTGGCAATCCCGTCACAGGGATCGCCTGCTTAGCCCAAAACTTGAAGTACGACGTCCATCACTCTGAATCGCTGGAAACGGCAGATCAAATTCTGTCACAAACAGATCGAATTAGCCGAATCGTACATTCTCTCGTCAGTTTCTCTCACGCTGGAGCCAAAAATGAGCCCAGCCATGAAACCGTCAACCTCACAACCTGCGTAGACGAAGCGATCCAATTACTTTCGCTGCAAAAAGACAAAACCCAAGTGGAATTTGTGAATTTGGTCGAAGAAGACGCCATTGTGGAAGGGGATAGTCAACGATTAATACAAGTATTTGTTAATCTATTGGCTAACGCACGAGATGCCAGTGAACAAGACGGCCACGTTTTTATTGAGTCACATGTATCTCAAACTTTAGACACCTCATCCAAAGAAGGCATATCAGAGTTAGCCTTCGATGGTTACGAAGTGACGGTCACAGATGAAGGTGAAGGAATAGATCCATCCCATCTTGATCAAATAATCGAGCCATTTTTTACGACAAAAGATCCAGGAGAAGGCACAGGGTTGGGCTTAGCGATGGTTTACAGTATCATCAGTGAGCATGGAGGCAGTATTGATGTTCAAAGTCCTGCTGATCCTGACACCCAAAAAGGTGCTCGTTTTATCATTCGACTACCCAGCCGGCTCAATTCGGATGCATTTCAGTCTCCACAAGAGAATGCTACGGAAACCATTTGAGCCCACAAACAGCTAATCGAGAGCCATGAGCAAAATACTGATTGTTGAAGATGAAGCCATTATTCGTACTGCCTTGCGTAAATTGTTAGAACGCAACAAATACGATGTTAGTGAAGCCACTTCGGTAAAAGACGCGCTATCCCGTTTTCAACTCAGTGATTTTAATCTCATTATTAGCGACCTACGCCTCCCAGGTGCTCCAGGAACAGACCTCATTAAATTATCTGGCGAAGTGCCAGTGCTTATCATGACAAGCTACGCCAGCCTCCGGTCTGCCGTAGATTCCATGCGTATGGGTGCGGTGGATTACATTGCCAAACCTTTTGATCACGATGAAATGGTCGCCGCTGTAAAACGTGTTATCGGTAAAGCAAACCAAGTACACCGAGCACAACAAGAAAGACGCAAAACACGCAGTAACAACAAAGCCATCCCCGGCATGATTGGAACCAGCGTGGTCATGCGGGCGCTCTATGATCGCATTCACAAAGTCTCGCCCACTAATGCCACCGTGCTCATTCACGGTGAAACCGGCACCGGGAAAGAATTGGTCGCCCGCTCTATCCATCAACAAAGCCCTCGCACAAATCAGCCTCTCATCTCAGTCAACTGTGCCGCCATTCCTGAAACATTAATTGAGTCCGAATTATTTGGTCACGAAAAAGGCGCCTTTACCGGTGCAGCCAGCACTCGAGAAGGCCTAGTTGCAGCGGCAGATAAGGGCACACTATTTCTCGACGAGATCGGCGAACTTCCCCTAGAAGCTCAGGCTCGCTTATTAAGGGTGTTACAAGAAGGCGAGGTGAGGCCCATTGGCTCAGTTGAATCCAGAAAAGTTGATGTCCGCCTTGTTGCAGCCACACACAGAGATCTACGCAAACTTTGCCAACAAGGTAAGTTTCGAGAAGACCTCTATTACCGTTTAAATGTTATCCAAATTACATTGCCGCCACTGAGAGAGCGTGGAAAAGACATTATCGCCATCGCAGAAACATTATTGGAGCGCTTCTGCGACCAAATGAATCGCCCTCTATTGAAGCTGAGCCCAGAAGCAATTCAAGCCATCACCACCTACAATTGGCCGGGTAATGTCCGCGAAATGGAAAACGCCATGCAAAGGGCGGTGATTTTGTGTGATGACGATACTGAAATTGATCATGAGTTACTGTCTATCGATTTAGACCTTATCAAGCTCGATCAAGAAATTGAAGAAGACTCCCCCTACAAGCACGCTGAAACCAAAAGCCAAACCCCTAAGAAAACCGCCATCGAACCTCAAGAAGATCTTTCATTGGAAGACTACTTCCAACGTTTCGTGCTAGAGCACCAAGAATCCATGAGTGAAACGGAGTTAGCTCGCAAACTAGGCATTAGTCGTAAATGCCTGTGGGAAAGACGCCAAAAATTAGGAATAGAGAGAAAAAAGACGCTTTCTACTGCAAAGTGAAAGTTAATTACATAACGGCATTATTTGTCATCCATACTAGCCACTCAAACGGCACCGATAATGCCTTCATTTCAATATGCGCACGCAAATTCAGCTCAAAAATCAATCAAGTCAAAATTCTATAGTCATTAAAAGCCTTCATTATTTCGCTTTTTCATCGTTATCTTTTTGGTTTATTCGATTAAAGATCGACCTATTTTAACGATTGTCATATCTGTTACTGCCCATCTCATTTACCGTTACCAGGAGTAAAGTGTTACCTACACGTTTAAAACGTAACATCCACCGGGATAATCGGTAACGAAACTAAATAGCTTTTTTGTATAAGCAAGGTCGGAATTTAATGTAAGCCATTGATTTAAAAAGATTTTTTAATATTGGCATACCACCTGCATTACATAGAGCAACATAACAACAACAAATAATAAAAAGAATAAACTTTCAATAACAACAATAAATAATAATTAAAGCGTAAAAACTAAAACACATAACAACAATAAATAAAAATAAAAGAAAGAAACAAAACTACAAATAATAAATAGCGACAAACTGACTTGGATCTTGGAAAGAATTTGCTGAGTAGCAAATAATAAGCTGCAAGGAAGCCGGCGAAATTTTAAACAGTTGGGAAACACGAGTTCCAACGGGGGAGTATAAATCTACTTCTCCGTTTTGCTTTGCCTGAAATTTGCCCTCCATTTAGTCATCTCAAAATACCCTCTTCCAGTTACTTTGACTGTTAAATCGATGCCCATATCGTATTTTTAGCAATGACTGAAATTCCACCTTTATCTACGCCATGGTAGACTTTGACCTTTACTAATCACAATTTTCTTCTATTTAAGATACTAATGCTTAAACGCCTACTCAAATTCATCTCACCAAAGTCGCCCATACCCCAAGCTACCAAAATGCACATTGTCCCGAGGGATGAGCACAATGTGTCCCGTCGCGATATTAGCCAAAGTGCATTAAAGGTCATGAAACGACTGCATGAGGGGAATTATCAAGCCTATTTGGTTGGCGGAGGCGTACGAGACGTACTGCTTGGAGGGAAGCCCAAAGATTTCGATGTCGCCACCAACGCAACCCCTGAGCAAGTAAAACGGCTTTTTCGTAATTCACGGATTATTGGCCGACGCTTTCGTATTGTGCATGTTCGATTCGGTCGTGAAGTAATTGAAGTGACAACGTTCAGAGCCAGCCACGAAGAGGCCAAAAACCGCAAAGAAGCTCAACAAAACGAAAGCGGCATGTTGCTGCGAGACAATGTGTATGGGGATATTCACAGTGATGCCATGCGACGCGACTTTACGGTGAATGCGCTCTACTACACCAATGAAGATTTTTGTATTTACGATTATACCGGCGGTTTAAAAGACATAGAGCACCGTCAAATTCGTATGATTGGCGAGCCCACAGTCCGTTTTCAAGAAGACCCGGTTCGATTATTACGAGCCGTACGATTTGCGGCAAAACTGGATTTCACAATCGAGCCCAATACCGCTCAACCCATCCCCGAACTTGGCCACCTCCTCAACGATATCCCTTCTGCCCGCCTTTGGGACGAAAGTCTGAAATTGTTCATGTCTGGCCACGCTTTATCCACCTACCTTGGTTTATGTCAGTACAATTTATTCCAATACCTCTTTCCTGGAAGTGCTGAACACATAGACAGCCACCCTATTGCTAAAGAGTTTTTCCGACGGGCAATGGTGAATACCGATAGACGAATTCAGGCAGATAAACGAGTCACTCCGGCGTTCATCTTTGCTGTACTCATGTGGCCAGAGGTCCAACACACTCAAAAACAACTTGAACAAGAAGGGAATACGCCTTCCCAAGCGCTTCAACAGGCTTCTCAGCAAGTCATTAGCCGACAATTGACCCGCATCAGCATTCCTAAACGCTTCACGATGACCGTAAGAGATATTTGGGATTTACAACTGCGCTTACCCAAAAGGGCAGGTCATCGAGCATTACGGACTTTTGAACACCCCAAATTTAGAGCCGCTTACGACTTTTTATTGCTGAGAGAAGAATCTGGAGAAGAAACCAATGGACTCGCTCAATGGTGGACGGAATATCAAAATGCCGATGAAGTGTCTCGTGAGAAAATGGCCAACGACCAACACGGTAAAGGGAAATCTCGGCGAGCGCCACGCCGCCGTTCCCGTAAGCGTAAACCCAGTGGCTCCCACACTCATTCCGAACAATCTTCGGAAAATCCATAACCCGATTGAACAGGGTTTAATGAAGAACAATCGATAAGTAAAAATGTATAGGTATTAAGTGCGTGAAAGCAGATAAGCTCAAGCCGGATAACACTGATGAAGTCCACGCCTATATTGGTATTGGCAGTAACTTAGAAGACCCCCTTGCCCAGGTAACGTCTGCTTGCGACGCATTGAATACACTTCCCAAGTCACGGGTTATTCAGATATCGCACTGGTATGGCAGCAATGCCATCGGCCCCGGCGATCAACCAGATTATGTCAACGGCGTTGCTCAATTGAGTACCTGCCTTTCCCCCATTGAGCTTCTGGATGCACTACAAAACATCGAACATCAGCATGGAAGAGTTCGTTTACAACGTTGGGGGGCCCGCACATTAGATTTAGATATTTTACTTTATGGTGATCACACCATTGATCTTCCCAGGCTATCCATCCCCCATCCGCAACTGGATAAACGAAACTTTGTGGTTTTCCCTCTTTTCGACATAGCCCCCAAATTAGTATTGCCCAATGGTGAACCACTAAACACCCTGACTTCTGAGCTGACCTTGTGCGGACTCTGGAAACTCGACCAACACTAGAGGCTATAATTCACTACAATTAGCGACTGGTTACGATTAAGTACTACACCACAATTACATCCCACAAAAGAATCCAGCTTCATTTTTGGCACACGAATATTAGCAGAGTACAATACTCGCCATTATTGTCACCAATACCTTGTGACATCTAACCCCACACTATACTGAGTTTAACTTTTTCAAAGCTAACCAGCCTGAATTTGACGGAATCACTTATGCCTTACGGAACGCCTTCTACCGAATCAGCTCTGACGAAACCTATCACCATTAATACACTACGCAAAATGAAGCTGGAAAAGCGAAAGTTCGTTACCGTTGCCTTGTATGACGCACCAATGGCCGCAATGGCGCAAAAAACAGGCATAGAATTGCTACTCGTAGGGGACAGTCTTGGTATGACTGTATTGGGTTTCGACAGTACGGTGCCTGTCACCATGGAGCACATGCTCTATCATGTTGAAGCGGTAAGTCGTGGTAACACTATGTCGCTGATTATGGGCGACATGCCCTTTATGAGTTATTCAACACCAGAATTAGCCATGGCAAATGCCACAAAAATCATGCAAGCCGGTGCCCATATGGTGAAACTAGAGGGAGGGGCTTGGCTTGCACCAACCGTAAATATGCTTGCAGACCGAGGGATACCCGTTTGCGCTCATTTAGGGCTCACGCCACAATCTGTGAATAAATTCGGTGGGTTTCGTGTACAAGGAAGAACAAAAAGCCAAGCAGAGTCTATTCTACAAGACGCCAAACTGCTTGACCAATCTGGTGCAGACCTTCTAGTTCTGGAGTGCGTACCGGTAGAACTCGCCAAGAAAATAACCGAATCAGTCTCTATGCCAGTCATCGGTATTGGTGCAGGAAAAGACACAGACGCTCAAGTATTGGTGATCAATGACATTCTGGGCCTGACCGAGCGCCCGCCTAAATTCTCTAAAAACTTTTTGGTGGAAACCGCTTCCATTCCCGGTGCCCTAAAAAAGTATGCAGATGATACTCGAAACGAAATATTCCCAGCTGAAGAGCATATTTTCTGCTAATTACCTTTTGTATTAGGTATTAATTCACCTCATCGGTCTTTTCCACCAAGTCAAACACCTCAAACTTGGTGGTGACTCACTCATGGATCGGTTGTCTTTTTAACGGGATGCGCTTTCTCAATACTCTGCCTCTGCAACGTCAACCGATTCAATATTTCCCCCAAACGCAATCCAGCAGCTAATATCCGTTCATGGACTACAGGGGCAAATCGATCTATGTAAGACTGGTCAATTTGGGGACGGTCACTCTTTTCCACCTCATAAGCCTCTAATAACCACTGGTGAGATTCTTCCGCCCAAGACATTGGGGACAAATCAGCTGTCCACTTATCTTTCTCTTTTCGAGTTACTTTGGACATAAATTCCTTAGAGGTCTTGCGATAATCATGAACTCCCGATTCTTCCAAAAGGCTGACATCCCAAACATAATGAAGCCTCAGGGACTTTCTGCCTTTAAAAGACTGCAGGATGTCATTACCTCCACGGTCTTCTTTATAACCTGTATGTAATGGCTGATGAATATCACCAACGAAATGGCCCAATAATAATAACGCTTCTGCTTGCGACCCCTCTTTTGCAGCTAAATAACCTTGGTAGGTTGAAATCGCCTCTATAACGCAAGACTTGGGGCCACAGAGTACTGTCTCCTCATTAAAATCCGACGCCGCCTTTGAAACATTCACATAATGCATAGGAGACAGGTGTTTATATTGTGGCTCTCGTCGTATTTCATCAGCCCAATTACAAGCGTCCGCCAGAGAATCATAGCCTTTCGATTGCACTATCGGTAAAACCCATTGCTTAGTTGGCTCCGTTAATGTGCTCCACGCAATTTCGCACACTAACGAATGCCCAACAGGGCCCCAAGCAAAAACCGACGGACTAGAACACATCAATATCAGCAAACACCATTTTTTCATTTGACCAAGTACCTACTATCAAAGACTTATCACCAAAAATCCATCACTCATCAACTCAGAGTCATTACGACTAGCCTAGAACAAAAAAACCGCCTTATCGGCGGTTTTTGATGCTCAAAAAGTGCTAACTCAACCATCCATTACGATGGTTCGTTATTCGTATCTTCTTGTGCTGGCTCTTTTGGAGCAGGTTTTTCAAGCGTTTCTTTAATAGAAAGCTTAATACGCCCTCGTTGATCCACATCCAAGCACTTAACGTCAACCTCTTGACCTTCTTTAAGGTAATCAGAAACGTTATTCACTCGCTCATGAGCAATTTGAGAGATATGAACCAAACCATCTTTGCCTGGCAAGAAGTTAACAAACGCACCAAAATCTACGATGCGAACAACCTTACCTTTATAAGTCTCACCGATTTCAGCTTCAGCAGTAATTTCCATTACTCTGTCTACGGCAGCAGTGAGAGAATCACCTTCACCATAGATTTTAACGGTACCGTCATCGTCGATATCAATAGATGCACCCGTTTCTTCTGTAATCGAGCGAATGGTTGCACCACCTTTACCGATAATGTCACGAATCTTATCTGGATGAACTTTCAACGTTTCAATGCGAGGGGCATTGTCCGCCACTGACTCACGGTTGGTCGAAATGACCTTGTTCATTTCAGCCAAGATATGCAAGCGAGCACTTAACGCCTGCTCCAAAGCGATCTCCATGATCTCTTCTGTAATACCCTCAATCTTGATATCCATTTGCAGTGCGGTAATACCAGTGGCTGTACCCGCAACTTTAAAGTCCATATCCCCTAAGTGATCTTCATCACCCAAGATATCAGTCAATACCGCGAAACCACTGTCTTCTTTCACCAAGCCCATTGCAATGCCAGCCACTGGTGCTTTAAGCGGCACGCCGGCATCCATTAAGGCAAGACTGGAACCACAAACGGATGCCATGGAGCTTGAACCATTGGATTCGGTAATCTCGCTGACCACACGCATGGCATAAGGAAAGTCTTCTTCGGTAGGAAGTACCGCTGCAACACCACGACGCGCTAAACGTCCATGACCAATCTCGCGACGGCCAGTGGCTCCCATACGCCCGGCCTCTCCAACGGAATAGGGAGGGAAATTATAGTGAAGCATGAAGTGATCACGACGCTCACCCTCCAATGCATCGATAATTTGTGAGTCACGGCTTGAGCCTAGTGTAGACACCACCAAGGCTTGAGTTTCACCACGGGTAAATAATGCAGAGCCATGAGCTTTAGGTAAAACACCCACTTCAACCGCAATAGGACGCACGGTTTTGTTATCGCGACCATCAATACGTGGCTCGCCAGCAACGACTGCGGCACGAACGGTATTCTTTTCAAGCTTCCCAAATGCTGCTTTTACATCATCACTAGAAAAACCACTTTCTTCCGTTACTAATTTCTCAACGGCTGTACTGCGCAAGACGTCCAACTGGTCGTAACGGGCTTTTTTATCGGTAATTTTATATGCCGATTTAATCTCCTCAGCAAAAGCCGACATTACCGCCTCTTTTACTGCAATATTTTCAGCAGGCGGTGTCCATTCCCAGGCGGGTTTGGCAGCATCTTTCGCAAACTCAGTCACCCCTTGGATAACAGCCTGCAATTCTTGGTGAGCAAACAATACCGCTCCCAACATGATGTCTTCAGGTAGCTCATTGGCTTCTGACTCTACCATCAAAACCGCATCTTGCGTGCCGGCAACCACCATATCGAGCTCTGAACCAGCCGTCGCTTTGTAACCAGGGTTCAATAAATAACCATCCGCTTGAGTATAACCAACACGAGCCGCACCAATAGGACCGGCAAATGGAATACCAGAGATAGCAAGAGCCGCAGATGTACCAATCATTGAAGCGATGTCTGGATCGACATCTTTATCTGAAGAAATAACGGTGCAAACCACTTGCACTTCATTCATGAAGCCATTTGGGAATAATGGGCGAATTGGGCGATCGATTAATCGAGAAGTCAGGGTTTCCTTTTCGCTAGGCCGACCTTCTCGCTTTAAAAATCCACCGGGGATTTTACCCGCTGCATAAGCCTTTTCTTGATAATGTACAGAGAGAGGGAAGAAACTTTGACCTTCTGCCGCCTCTTTTGCTGCTACGACAGTACATAAAACGGAAGTTTCGCCAATATTAACAAGCACCGAGCCTGTAGCTTGCCGAGCGATACGACCGGTTTCTAAAGTAACGGTGTCATTGCCGTATTGGAATGTTTTTATGACAGGATTCACGACAATATCCTTATGTTAAGGTTTTTTTCTACTTTCACGTTATTTGATGCACCATTAGTTTAGCAGCGCACCGCAGACGAAAAAATTCTGAATAAAAATGTGCCCGCATAAGCGGGCACAGAGAGTAAAGCTTATCGACGCAGGCCGAGCTTTTTAATGAGAGCGGCATAGCGGCTTAAATCTTTGCCTTTCAAGTAATCAAGCAATTTACGACGCTGATTAACCATACGGATCAAGCCGCGACGTGAATGGTGGTCTTGCTTGTTGGAAGAAAAGTGACCTTGAAGCTTATTAATATTCGCAGTCAACAAAGCAACTTGAACCTCTGGAGAGCCAGTGTCGCCTTCAGCTTGTGCGTTGTCTTTGATAATTTCAGCTTTTTCTTGTGCACTAAGTGCCATATGTATTTCCTCAAATAAAAATTAATATGCCATAGACACTCTATTGCGTTGACACATATATCGGTCAAATCTTGGAGTGTCGTTAAATTGGCCTGCCCGCGCATATTTACAGACAGGTCTCTCAACCCTTAAGGGCTAATTCATTTAGTTGACGAATAGTATCGACAAATAATAAAAATTTTATCCACAGCCTCTTTGAAGGCTGAATGACTAACCTTATTGAACTACTAGCCTTACTGTACTACTAGCCTTTTTGGTGTAATTTGGCCATCGTTTTTCAAAACGGCAACGCCCAAAAAATCATCACAATGATTAAAGACGCGCACCATACCACCTTCAACAGTTAGACGATAGGCCTTAGAACAGGTTACCGCCTGTCCCTGATGGAAATAGTGAGAAGAAGCAGTATCCAGTGTTACTTTTGGAAAATCAGAAACAGGAGAATCCACTGAGTGTAGTAGTGCGTCCAGAGCCTCTTCACCTTTTTCTTCTGCTAACCGCTCTAAGTCCTCCAATGCCACTGCATCTGCCTCTAGAAATTTGCCCGCGCCAGTGCGGTGTAACTCCGTCACCATACCGCCAACCCCTAATGCAGCTCCTAAATCTGTGGCCAAGGAGCGCACATATGTTCCTTTACTGCAATGAATATCCACAACTAACTCTGGGTATTGACCAGGAATAAATGACAACAGCTCGAATCGATGAATTTCCACATGTCTGGGCTTTCTTTCAATCGTCTCACCTTTACGAGCAAGTTTGTAAAGGGGGACTCCATTGTGCTTCAAAGCAGAGTGCATCGGTGGGACTTGATCAATACCTCCCCGAAAAGACATCATTGCGGACTCAACCGACTCCCTTGTGATATTTGAAGCACCAACTTCATTGATCACTTCGCCATCACAATCACCACTATCAGTCATCCGCCCCAAGACAAAAGTGCTTTTATAGCGCTTATCTGAATCCAGTAAAAATTGAGAAAACTTCGTCGCTTCACCAAAACAGAGAGGTAAAACTCCTGTCGCCAATGGGTCTAACGCCCCGGTATGCCCTGCCTTTGCCGCATTAAACAGACGTTTAACACGCTGAAGCGCCTGATTGGACGATAAACCCAAGGGTTTATTCAGTACAAGAACACCGTTTACCGAACGGCCTTTTGCTCGACGTGGTGCCAAAATAAATCCTACTCACGAGGTTAATAACAGTTTTTAAATAACCTTTGAAAACTGCCTAGCATTTCACTTAATGTACATTAAGTATGTATATTAGTCTTCATCTGAAGATTGATGATTTTTGTCTGCCTTTACCGCCCGATCAATCAAACTTGAAAGTTCTTGACCCCGGATACTGGTTTTATCATATAAAAACTGCAATCGTGGTGTGATGCGCAAATCGAGCTCTTTAGCGACGATACTCCGCAAAAAACCAGAAGCTTTATTCAAAGCTTTTTCCGCTTGATGACATTCAAGATCAGACTCTTTTCCAACAAAGGTAACATAAACCTTCGCAAGGGATAGATCTCGTGTAACCGAGACATCATTAATATTGACCATTCCGATGCGAGGATCACGAATCTCTTGCTGCATCGCTTGGGCCAAAATACGCTGCATCGCATCAGAGATACGATCCGTACGATTAAAATCTTTAGCCATACGCTTAAACTCAAAAAGGCGCACGAATGTGCGCCAACTCTCTAACTTTGAATATTTTGTCAATGAGGCATTTACGCGCTCTCTAGGCTGAATTAGAGCTCGCGAGCTACCTCTTTCACATCATAGACTTCAATTTGATCACCAACTTTAACGTCGTAATCTTTAACACCAATACCACATTCCATACCATTACGAACGTCATTCACATCATCTTTAAAACGGCGAAGTGACTCCAATTCCCCTTCAAAGATCACAACGTTGTCTCGTAAAACACGGATAGGCTTACTACGATAGACAGTTCCTTCGGTCACCATACACCCAGCAACCTGACCGAATTTCGGTGAACGGAAGACTTCTCGAACATCCGCAATACCGACAATCTCTTCAACCCGCTCGGGTGCAAGCATTCCCGCCAGTGCCGATTTAACTTCATCCAGTAATTGATAAATGATGCTGTAATAGCGAATCTCGACCGACTCACCTTCTGCCAATTGACGAGTAGAAGCCGCAGCACGAACATTAAAACCAATAATGATCGCATTCGAAGTCATGGCAAGATTTACATCATTATCAGTAATGCCACCAATACCTGATGAGACAATATTGACTTGAACCTCTTCATTACCAATGTCCATCAAGGCCACAGTAATAGCTTCCAGAGAACCTCGAACATCTGCTTTCAATACTACTGGGAGAATCTTTTGCTCATCCCCTCCGATATTTGCAAACATATTCTCAAGTTTAGCCGCCTGCTGACGTTGCATTCGGTCTTGACGCTCACGATCCGCTCTAAACTCTGCAACCTCACGGGCCTTACGCTCATCCGGTACTACCAAAAAGTCATCACCGGCATTGGGTGGATTATCCAATCCTAAGATTTCAACAGGAGTAGAAGCCCCTGCTTCAGCAACCTGCTTACCAAACTCGTTCGTCATCGCACGAACTCGACCGAAGCTTTGTCCTGCAAGCAAAATATCGCCTTTATTCAACTCACCTTCCTGAACCAGTACGGTAGCAACAACACCTCGACCTTTTTCCATCCGAGATTCAATCACCACACCTCGTGCGGCAACCTTAGCTTGTGCGGTAAGCTCTAGAAGTTCTGCTTGCAGAGAAACAGCCTCTAATAGCTCATCGATACCCTCTCCAGAATGCGCAGAAACATTGACAAACTGAGTATCGCCACCCCAATCTTCTGGAATGACCTCAAGTACACTAAGTTCATTTCTCACGCGATCTGGATCCGCTGACTCTTTATCAATTTTATTCACTGCTACAACTAAAGGAACACCTGCTGCTCTTGCGTGCTCTACTGCTTCTCGAGTTTGTGGCATAACACCATCGTCAGCGGCAACAACTAGGATGACAACGTCCGTACATTGTGCTCCTCGTGCACGCATAGCCGTGAAGGCTGCGTGGCCCGGTGTATCCAAAAAGGTAATTTCACCTTGGCCCGTTTTGACCCGATAAGCACCAATATGCTGAGTAATACCACCAGCTTCACCGGATGCCACTTTTGCTTGACGGATATAATCCAGCAAAGACGTTTTACCATGATCCACATGTCCCATTACGGTGACCACAGGTGCACGAGAGACTGTTTCCCCTTCCTGCTTTGTTGCGGAATCGACCAAATCTTCTTCAATTTGGTTCTCGCTCACAAACTTCACAGTATGCCCCAGATCTTCGACGACCAACTGAGCCGTATCTCGATCTATGGATTGATTGATGGTCACCATCGTTCCCATCTTCATTAAGAGTTTAACGATCTCAACACCTTTGACAGACATTTTCTGTGCGAGATCAGAAACAACTATCGTTTCTCCAATTTCAACTTCGTGCACTATTTTCGCCGTTGGTTTCTTAAAGCCATGTTTATTGGCCATTTTCGCTGAAGATCGAGAGCGACGACGCTGACGAGCTGATTCAGCATCATCTAAATCATCATCTTCGTAGTTAAGCAATACTTTTTTATTGCTCTTTTTGGGACCTGAATTTTTCGCACGTGGTGGTGCTTTGCCTGCTTTTTTAACGTGTTTCTTAGCATCTTCCTCATCATCAAAGTCATCTTGAGATCTATACTTTGACGGCTTGGCCGCTTCTACTTCTGTTGCAACATTATCCGTACTGGCCTTCGAAGATTTCGGTTTTGTGCGAGCCTCCGTTTCTTCTTTTTCCTTTTGCTTCTTCGCTTGAGCTTCTTCTAATTCGCGGGCCTTTCTAGCTTCTTCCTCACGACGAGCCTTCATTGCTGCAATTCTTCGCTCTTCCGCATCATCCACAAAAGTAGAACTGATAGGCTCAGGCGAAGTAGTAACCTCTGTCACACTCTCTGTGTCACTTGATGCGTCATCAGATTGAGCCTCTTCTAGTGAATTAGCACCTTCATCAACTAACTTATCAGTCGAATTCCCTGGATCTCCTTGCTGAATCTCCGAAGTCTCGTTTGCCACTTCAGTTTCATTCAAAGAGGCTTGAACCTCGATTAGTGTATCCGATTCCGACACTACAGAGCCCTCGATAACTGAATCAGGTTGTTCTGTTGTTTCAGAAACGCTATGAACTGCTGCAGCCAGCTCCTCAGACTTCAATTCTTCTTGAGATTCTGGGGCTTGATCAACACCTTCTTGTAAAGCCTCATCTTCGGTCTGAACATCACGTTTGACATAAGTTCGCTTCTTTCGAACCTCTACATTAACCGTTTTTCGACCACTGGTTTTTAGCGTTGTGGTTGTCTTTCGCTTCAACGTGATTTTCTTTGGGGTAACAACTTCCTCCCCATGGCTACTTTTCAAGAAAGCTAGAAGAGCTTGTTTTTCATCATCAGATACAACGGCCTCAGCGGACGTGTGTTCGATACCAGCCTCTTTCATCTGTTTTAAAAGGCGCTCAACCGAGGCGCCTACCGATTTGGCGAGTTCACTTACAGTTACTTCGGCCATTATGTTTCCTCAGTGATTAATCTTGCGCGCCATTTTGATCAGCAAACCAAGGCTCTCGAGCTTTCATAATTAAAGCCGCAGCACGCTCTTCATTCATACCATCAATATCAAGGAGTTCGTCTACTGATAATTCCGCCAAATCATCCATACTGACAACGCCTCGACTTGCCAACTGATAAGCTAGGTGCTTATCCATGCCATCCATGTTCAATAAATCTTCGTTTGGTTCAGAGTTATCGAGTTTTTCCTCCGACGCTAATGCTTGGGTCAATAGCGCATCTTTTGCTCTTGCTCTCAATTCTTCGGCAATATCTTCATCAAACCCTTCAATTGAAAGCATTTCATCCAATGGAACGTAGGCAATTTCTTCTAACGAAGTAAAACCTTCCTCAACGAGCACACTAGAGACCTCTTCATCGACATCCAGTGCCTCCATGAAGACTTCCATGTAGTTACCCGCTTCTTCCTGTTGCTTACTTTGCCAATCTTCCAAGCTCATTACATTGATGTCCCAGCCGGTCAACTCACATGCGAGGCGTACATTTTGACCACCACGACCGATAGCTTGAGCCAAGTTGTCCGTTTGCACAGCGACATCCATTGAGTGAGCATCTTCATCCACTACAATGGACTCAATCTCTGCTGGCGCCATTGCATTGATGACAAACTGCGCTGGGTTATCATCCCAAAGAACGATATCAACGCGTTCATTACCAAGTTCATTGGACACCGCCTGCACTCTAGAGCCCCTCATCCCTACACATGCTCCAACCGGATCGATACGTCCATCATTGGTGCTCACAGCGATTTTGGCTCTTGAACCAGGATCACGAGCCGCTGCGCGCAGCTCAATAACCTGTTCCGCAATCTCTGGGACTTCTATTTTAAAAAGCTCAATTAGCATTTGGGGACAAGAGCGGCTCAATAATAACTGAGGCCCTCTGGACTCTGTTCTAATATCCAGAAGAATTGCTCTAATACGATCACCCATACGGAAAATCTCACGGCCAATCAACTGATCGCGAGGCATTATCGCTTCGGCATTATTACCAAGATCGACAATAATGTTATCTCGAGTGACTTTTTTTACTGTTCCGCTTATAAGTTGGTGGAGTTTATCACGATACTCTTCAACAACTTGAGCTCGCTCCGCCTCACGAACCTTCTGAACAATTACCTGTTTAGCAGTTTGTGCCGCAATACGACCAAACTCAACATTTTCAACTTGCTCCTCATAAATATCACCCGCAACGAGCGATTCGTCTTTCTCGTGGGCTTCTTCAAGGGTGAACTGTGTTCCCAATTCAGCCAAAGTATCGTCATCCACCACCTCCCACTTACGAAAGGTCTCGTAATCACCAGATCGTCTGTCGATGACTACACGGATACTGGAGTCTTCGTCATATCGTTTCTTAGTCGCAGTTGCTAACGCCAATTCAATGGCTTCGAAAATAAGCTCTTTACTCACGCCCTTTTCATTAGAAACCGCATCAGCTACCAGCAAAATTTCTTTATTCATGAGAGTGCCTCGTTTAACTCCACCCTTAAAACCTGGGTACAATATTGGCCTTATCGATCGAGTCTATTGGTAGTAAATACTCCTCATCCCCTACCACCAAAATAACGTCTTCACCTTCCACGCCGGCTAATACACCAGAAAACTTCCTTCGACCTTCAAAAGCAACACGCAACTTGATGGAAACTGTCTCACCAATGAAACGATGATATTGATCAAGGGTAAATAGTGTCCGATCTGCACCAGGGGAAGAAACCTCTAATGTAAACTCTCCGACAATCGGATCCTCTACATCCAAGATACTACTAACTTGACGACTCACCTTTTCACAATCCTCAATACCTACTCCACCATCTTTATCAATGTAAAGGCGAAGGACTGTGTTTTTACCGTGAGTGAAGTACTCCAACCCCCAAAACTCACATGACAAAGCCTCTACCGCTGGACGAAGAAGCTCATTTAGTTTTTGATGTTGTGAGGTCATAGAAATCGTCGAATCCAGATTCCAGATACAAAAAATGGGCCTAAAAGCCCACCAGATCAGCATCTTCTAAACATAGAAGATGGAACATCAGATACGAAAAGACCCCTTAAAAGGGGTCTTTTCGGACAAGCAAAGTATAGCGTGTTTCTTACTTCAATCAAAAACTCAATACACTCTGCTTCTCTATGTTTGGTAGCGGGGGCCGGATTTGAACCGACGACCTTCGGGTTATGAGCCCGACGAGCTACCAGGCTGCTCCACCCCGCATCTGCTCTACTCAAACAACTTAACAGCTGTGCCGCTAAGTGAGGCTGCGCATTATAGGGATGCCCCCTAGCTCGGTCAACCCAATAATAAAAATAAATGCGTAAAATATTTTGATATTAAGTAGCCAACAAATGGCCTGCTCAACATATACACAACCATTATTTTAAACACAAAAAAGCCGAGCTATCGTATGACAGCTCGGCTTTATATTTGGTGCCCAAGGCCGGACTTGAACCGGCACGGCTTACGCCACTACCCCCTCAAGATAGCGTGTCTACCAATTCCACCACTTGGGCAATAAACATCAACAATCTATTCTTTATCTAGAGAAGAGGTCTCTCCATCACCTCCATCAATTAATGATGGGACCTCAGAACCACCATCAACAGACCCTTCAGGGACTATGGGTATTTCTTGAGATTGCTGCTCAATTACAGCAGGTATCATTTCATCAGGAATATCCGACTTTTGCTTTGCATAAACGGACATCACAAAACTGGTTACAAAAAAGGCAAAAGCTAGCCAACCCGTTAAAGTCGCAAAAAAGTTGCCACCACCCTGGCTTCCAAAAACGGTTTGAGAGGCTCCAGCACCAAAAGAAGCTCCGGCATCAGCGCCTTTACCCTGCTGCAATAAGATCAAACCAATGATGGCAACTGCGATGAGTACATGAGCCAACAAAATAATTGTTTCCATGAACAACTCTTCTATTTAAATACAATCAAAACATCGTAATTTAACAAAAAATACACCAACCCAGCATTAAAAACAAAACGCTTTTATTTATTAGCTAGATTACTCTTTTATAGAGGCAGCAATACTTAAAAAACTACCAGCATTTAAAGAGGCACCTCCAACTAAGGCACCGTCAATATCAACTTCCGAAAACAATTCTTTCGCATTTTCAGGTTTTACGCTACCACCATAAATTACAGGAATAGATATACCTTTATTTGGCAGCAAATCACGAATATAGCGATGAACTTGGCTCGCCTGCTCAGGAGTCGCAGTCAAACCAGTTCCAATAGCCCAAATAGGTTCATAGGCAATAACTGAGTTTAAAAGATCATCACCGCAAGCCAAGTCCAAAACTTCTTGAAGCTGACGCTTTACAACACTTAAAGTTTCACCGCGCTCACGTTCCGCTTTATTTTCTCCAACACAAAAAATTGGAGTTAAACCAGATTTTATCGCCGCAATAAACTTCTCTGCGACCAAATTATCATTCTCACCAAAATACTGGCGTCGCTCAGAGTGGCCAATAATAACGTACTGACAACCGAGATCGGACAACATTCTTCCGCTTACTTCACCAGTGTATGCACCATCTGATACATAGTGCGAAAGATCTTGCCCGCCAATTTTGCAGTTATCAAGCACACAATGATTTGCGCCCGATACTTCATTACTTGCAAGCTCTAAGTTAAGGGATTGCAAATAAGCAGTAGGCGGACAAAAGACTAAATCAACATCTGTGATCACATCCGAATCATATTTAGTATGTAAATCAGATACATAGCTTTTGATGTGGTCGGTACTACCGTGCATCTTCCAGTTTGCAACGACAATAGATTTTCGCATACAAAACCTTTCTTCAATTGACGCAGGCGACCCCAGAAAACGGGCGCCAATGGTATATGAGTTATATAGAAGTTACAACAAGATAAAAATTCTACATTCCAGATTAGCTAGATGGAGTTGGCAAACAGCGTCCACATCAAAATACTTATATTAACTTTACGCTTTTATGCAACCGCTTTTTCAACAACATCAGCCAAAGATTGTGCAATCTCACGAACCAAAATTTGATCCTCTCCCTCTACCATAACTCGAATGAGGGGCTCAGTTCCCGAAGGGCGCAATAACACTCTGCCTTTTCGTCCCATCTGTTCTTCAGCGGAATTGACTGCGGCCTGCACTGATTGAAAGGAGTGAATATCTACTCTTTCCTTAATACGAACATTGATCATTGTTTGAGGCATCTTTCGCATGGACTGCTTAGCTCGATGCAAAGACTGGCCATTTTCCACAAGCGCTCTAAGCACTTGCAACGCTGAAACAATACCATCCCCGGTAGTAGAGACTTCACGACAGATGATATGACCTGACGATTCACCACCAATATTCCAATTATTTTTAGACATCGCCTCAATAACGTAACGGTCTCCGACCTTTGCCCTAACCATAGGAATATTGAGTTCACCCAAAGCCAATTCCAGCCCTAAATTAGACATTTGAGTACCAACCACACCCGAACAATCACCCCGCAAAGTCTTATAGAATGCAGCGATGATATAAAGAAGCTCATCACCGTCTACAAGCTCCCCTTTGTGATCAACCATCAATACCCGGTCACCATCTCCATCAAATGCGATACCCAAGCCAGCCCTTTCCTCAATCACCCTCGCCTGCAATCGCGTTGGATGGGTTGAGCCACACTCTTTATTAATATTTAAACCATCAGGCTGATCAGCCATAACAACAACATCAGCCCCCAATTCACGAAAAATAGACGGCGCCACGTGATAAGTCGCCCCATTCGCACAATCGATGACCAATTTCATGCCAGCTAGACTGAATCCGATCGGTAAGGTTCCTTTACAAAACTCGATGTAGCGGCCAGGAGCATCGTTAATACGACGAGCTTTACCTAAACTTTGTACCGTTGTTAACGACTCTTCCAATTTTCTCTCAATCGCGAGTTCCAACTGATCGTCTAATTTGCCACCCATACTATTGAAGAATTTAACCCCATTATCAAAGTAAGGGTTGTGAGAAGCTGAAATGACAATTCCTGCACGAGCCTGAAAAGTTCGCGTGAGGTAAGCAATAGCAGGGGTAGGCATCGGTCCGAGTAATCCAACATCAACCCCCGCACTAATTAACCCAGCCTGCAGGGCAGACTCAAACATATAACCCGAAATGCGTGTGTCTTTTCCAATTAAAATCAACCTAGGGCCGCCTTCACAAACAGCTTCTTCCGCCAATACCTGACCTACAGCCCACCCTAACCGCAACATAAATTCAGGGTTGATGACCTTATCCCCAACCTTTCCTCTGATTCCGTCCGTACCAAAATATACTTTCTTATTGGCCATTCACGCCTCACGCACTTTTCTTTTACTCTGAAACTTATCCATAAAAGCAAATAACAACTAATACGGTTCAACGAGTAACATTAAAGACCTTAACCATATCTACCGTTTCTTTTACGTCATGCACCCGCAAAATTTTAGCGCCTTTATACAAAGCCGACATTCCAACTGCTAAGCTGCCCGGCAACCGTTCTGTCAAACTTTTTCTCTGTGTAATGCCCGCAATCATCGATTTTCGAGAAACTCCCACCAACTGCGGCAAGCCTAACCGATTAAATTCATCCAAACGGCGCAACAACTCGATGTTATGCTCCAAGGACTTTCCAAAGCCAAAACCAACATCAATAACAATTGAATCTCGACCAATTCCCGAAGCCACACATTGATCCACTCTCGTTTTCAAAAATCGATGAACATCTTGAACCACATCGTCGTAAACAGGGTGTGCCTGCATACTAGAGGGCGCCCCTTGCATATGCATCAAACAAACAGGAGTCTGACTATTGGATACAACCTCAATGGCACCATCACGAGATAACGCTCTCACATCATTAATTAAACCGGCACCAACCTGAATACACTCTGACATCACCACAGGGGAACTGGTATCCACCGATATCACAACATCAAACCTCTCTACCAGCGCTTTTACCACAGGCACCACACGTTCTAATTCCTCCTGAGTGGTTACCGGTGAAGCCCCAGGCCGAGTGGACTCCCCCCCCACATCCAATACAAGAGCACCGTCGGCGACCATTTGCTCCGCTTTTCTCAGCACACGATCAACACTCACCTGGCGACCAGCACAATTTATAAGCTGACCACCATCGGAAAACGAGTCGGGTGTGACATTTAAGATCCCCATGACAACAGGGTGCTCAAGATTTAAGCGCTTATTTCCACACTGAAGAAAAGATAGCATCATTAGATAAATAAGATAGGTTTCAAGCGAAACGACACCTTAGAGGTGGCCGCAAATAGGGGTTGTTGCATCAAGATATAGTCAAACTCAAAAACAAAAAGCGCCGAAGAAATAATCTTCGGCGCTTTAAATAAGTATAAAGAGCATGTTTATACTTATCACAGAAGTTGCACAAACCTAAACATCTTTTGCAGGATCACCAATAGAGTCTTGATCACCTTGCGAGGAAGAGCCCTCACCCTTCATATGACTATTAAACCCACCGTCATGCCAATCTCTAGGAGGACGCATCTTTTTACGTGCCATAAGGTCATCCACCTGCTCAGCATCAATGGTTTCATATTCCATTAGTGCATCCTTCATGGCTTCAAGGATATCGCGATTTTCTTCAAGGATAGATTCCGCTTTTTTATAGCAGCGATCTACAATATCACGAACCTCTTCATCAATGGCTTTCGAAGTTTCACCTGAATAATTCGTGTTTCCTGCCCCCGGATAGCCGCTTTCATCTTCACCATAATGAAGTGGACCCAATCGATCAGACAAACCCCACTTAGTTACCATATTACGAGCCAAATCGGTTGCCCGCTCAATATCATTAGAAGCCCCTGTCGTAACGCCTTCCGCACCCAGTGTCATTTCTTCTGCGATTCGCCCCCCAAATAAAGAACAAATCTGAGACTCAAGACCACGCTTACTGATGCTGTACTTGTCGGCTTCAGGTAAAAATTGAGTCACACCTAATGCACGACCACGAGGGATAATCGTTACTTTATGCACTGGGTCATGCTCTGGGACAAGGCGGCCAACAATGGCATGTCCAGCTTCGTGATAAGCCGTATTTTCTTTTTCCTTTTCACTCATCACCATGGTTTTACGTTCGGCACCCATCATTATCTTGTCTCGTGCCTTTTCAAACTCTTCCATGGTAACCACACGCTTGTTCGCTCTTGCCGCGAACAGCGCTGCCTCATTTACTAAATTCGCAAGATCAGCACCGGAAAACCCAGGTGTACCACGAGCAACCACACTCGCCTGGACACTCTCATCCAAAGGGACTTTACGCATATGTACTTTCAATACTTGCTCTCGGCCACGAATATCGGGAAGCCCAACAAAAACTTGGCGATCAAAACGGCCAGGACGCAATAGCGCTTTATCCAATACATCAGGACGGTTGGTTGCGGCAATAACAATGACACCTTCATTGCCTTCGAAACCATCCATCTCGACCAACAGTTGGTTCAGGGTTTGCTCTCGCTCATCATGACCACCACCATGGCCACCACCTCGATGACGACCAACGGCATCGATCTCGTCAATGAAGATAATACATGGGGCTTGTTTCTTCGCCTGATCAAACATGTCTCGCACACGCGAAGCACCGACACCAACAAACATCTCAACGAAGTCAGAACCCGATATGGAAAAAAACGGTACTTTCGCCTCGCCCGCAATGGCTTTAGCAAGCAATGTTTTACCTGTTCCAGGAGGGCCCGCCATCAATACACCACGAGGAATCATTCCGCCCAAACGCTGAAAACGTGTCGGGTCACGCAAGAATTCCACAAGCTCTTGAACATCTTCTTTCGCTTCGTCAACGCCGGCGACATCAGCAAACGTCGTTTTAATTTGATCTTCACCCAGCAAGCGCGCTTTGCTTTTGCCGAAACTCATTGGGCTGCCACGACCACCTGCACCACCCTGCATTTGCCTCATGAAGAACATGAAAACAGCAATAATGATTAAAATTGGGAAGCTCGCCACCAGCAGCTGCTGAAGAAGACTGGGAGACTCAGGCTCAACTCCAACCACAGTTACGTTGTGGTTGTAGAGGTCGTCCATAATCTTACTGTCGTTGAGTGCAGGACGTTTTGTGTAGAACTTCGTACCATCCAGTCGCTCACCTTTAATTGTGATGCCATCCACGACCACCTGCTGGACGCGGTCAGACTTCACCTCAGCGATAAAATCAGAATAAGGAACTTCTGGGGGCGCTGATGGAGAACTAAAGTTTTGAAAAGTAAATAAAAGTACCGCAGCAATCACAAGCCACAGTAATAAATTTTTTGCCATATCGTTCAAGAGGCTACCCTCGAGGTTTTTTGATCCCGGGCACTCCACCCAGGTCCTCACCATTTAATAACTGTCAGTATCAGTATAGAAGCGTTCAATTTAACCGTGACATTAGGATGTCATATTTACGAGGAAGGCTTCTACATTAAATGTCGTTTTCTCATGATAAATTGTTCATTAAAGTGATCATTTATAGCACCAAGAATGAACAGGTTATGCACTCCACCCTAACCACCATATTATTTAAAGCCTTTCGCCACAAGGTAGACTTCTCTGGAGCGAGCACGGGACGAATCTGGCTTACGTGTTACCACTGACTGGAAACTTGCTCGCAAGTCCTGAAAGTACGCATCAAACCCCTCACCTTGAAATACTTTCGCAACAAAATTTCCGTTGCGCTTTAAAACAGATCGCGCCATATCCAAAGCAAGTTCGACCAAATGCATGGCTCTTGGCTGATCAATGTCGGCCATACCACTCATATTGGGTGCCATATCAGAGATTACAAGGTCTGCTCCTTGGTGACTGTACTCACCCATTCGATCCATTAGGCAGTTATAAACAGACTCTTCGGTAAAATCGCCTTGTACAAATTCCACTCCAGCAATGCCGTCCATCAGAAGAATATCTGAGGCGAAGACTACACCAGAGTCACCCACCAACTGCGCCGCCACTTGTGACCAACCGCCCGGAGCAGAACCAAGGTCAACAACACACATTCCAGGCCGAAACAAGCGATCTTTTTCGTGTAATTCAATCAGTTTATAACTTGCTCGAGAACGGTAGCCATCCGACTGAGATTGCTTTACAAATTGATCATTAAAGTGTTCTTGCAACCACCGACCACTGCTTTTGGACCTCGCCATTGATCAAAATACTCCCGCGTTTAAAAGCCCTTAGTGTAGAGCGCTACACTATCAACATAAAATAAGAATATCACCACGATTCAACACAGATTACACAATCAAAAACAAGTAAAAGCTTCATGAGATACTCAAACACCGGTAGAATGGCCTGTTGGCTATATAAACTGAACGACTGGTATCACCCATGGCATTAAGTGCAGATTTACGTAAAAAATATCGCAATATTGGACACAACCTCTCCCCGATCGTCACCATTTCTGGCAATGGACTCAGCGAAGGCGTATTAGCCGAACTGGATCGAGCGCTCAACGATCATGAGCTGATCAAAGTGAAAGTTGCCGTCAATGATCGCGACCTACGAAAAACCGTCATTACCGAGATGGCATCACAGACTCATAGCGAAGTAGTTCAAGAGATTGGAAAAGTAGCTCTATTGCTTCGAAAAGCCGAAAAGCCGAACCCAAAGCTTTCCAATCTATCGCGCTTCTGAAAGGTATCACTATCCCTAACTGGGCATTCAGCGTGAATGGATGCTTAAAACAAAAAACCAGCCAGACGGCTGGTTTTTCTTTTACGGAACTTAGATGTACTTCACTTCGTCAATTTCATATTCAACTTCACCGCCAGGTGTATGAATGACTGCAACATCACCCACTTCTTTACCAATCAAACCCCTGGCAATCGGCGAATTAACAGAAATTTTATTCTGCTTAACATCCGCTTCATCATCACCGACGATTTTGTAGGTAACAGTTTCGTCCGTATCCACATTTACGATGTCTACGGTCACACCGAAAATGACCTTGTCAGATTCTGGCATTTTCGTCACATCAATTACCTGAGCATTAGAGAGCTTGCCTTCAATTTCTTGAATACGACCTTCGCAAAAGCTCTGTTGTTCACGCGCCGCGTGATATTCGGCATTTTCTTTCAAGTCGCCGTGTTCACGAGCCTCTGCAATGGCTTCAACGATACGAGGGCGCTCTACTTTTTTTAATTTCTCCAGTTCAGCTTCTAGCGCTTGTGCGCCTTCCACTGTCATTGGGTATTTAGTCATTCAGTCACTACTCCTATTGGTTTCTGACGCGTTCATGCAAATTTTGCAAACGACGTACTTCCACCTCTTTTCCAAAGCGTAATGCCATACAAACCGCCTCACCACCGGCCAATGTGGTGGTGTAATACACCGAATGCGCCTCTGCGCTGCGACGTATATCAGCCGAGTCTTGAATGGCTTTTTTTCCTTCAGTGGTATTAATGATTAAGTCGACACCATCGTTTTTAATCAAATCAACGATATTTGGGCGAGCTTGGTTAACCTTGTTCACACTCTCAACCGACACACCCGCCTCTTGTATCACAGCAGCTGTACCTGGGGTGGCAACCACTTTAAACCCAAGGTCTGTCAACTCTCTCGCAACACACACCACTTTCGGTTTATCAAAATCACGGACACTCAAAAAGGCCGTGCCCTCTGTAGGAATACCTGAGCCAGATCCCAACTGGGCTTTTGCGTAGGCTTCAGCGAAGGTATCGCCAACGCCCATGACCTCACCTGTAGACTTCATTTCTGGCCCAAGGATAGGATCCACCGCAGGGAATTTATTGAAGGGGAATACCGCTTCTTTCACGCTGTAATAGCTGGGTACCACTTCTTCCGTAAATTCTTGGGAAATCAGGGACTGTCCAGCTTGGCAGCGCGCTGCCACTTTAGCAAGCGAAACCCCAATACATTTGGATACAAATGGCACTGTTCGCGATGCGCGAGGATTCACCTCAATGACATAAATCTCATTATCTTGATAGGCAAGCTGTACATTCATCAATCCCACCACTCCCAACTCAACGGCCATCCGCTTGACCTGCTCACGCATTTCATCCTGAACTTCGTTTGGCAGAGAGTAAGGAGGCAATGAACATGCAGAATCCCCCGAATGCACACCACACTGCTCAATGTGCTGCATGATGGCTCCAATAACGACCTTCTCACCATCGGAAACCGCATCGATATCCACTTCCACCGCCGAATTTAGGAAATGATCCAGTAACACCGGTGCATCCTCAGAAACCTGCACCGCCTCACGCATATACGTACGCAGTTCGGACTCTTTGTGGACAATCTCCATTGCTCTCCCCCCCAAAACATACGAAGGGCGAACAACTAATGGGTAGCCAACTTCTTCAGCTCGGCGAACCGCCTCTTCAGTGGAGCGAACAATGGCATTGGAAGGCTGTTTAAGCCCCAAGCGCTCAATCATTTGCTGGAAACGCTCACGATCTTCAGCCCGGTCAATTGCTTCCGGGCTGGTGCCAATAATGGGGACACCCTCTGCCTCTAAAGCACGGGAAAGTTTTAACGGTGTTTGACCACCAAACTGCACGATCACCCCTTTTGGTTTTTCCTTATGCACAATTTCAAGTACATCTTCTAGGGTAACCGGTTCAAAATACAAGCGATCAGAGGTATCGTAATCGGTAGAGACCGTCTCAGGGTTACAGTTGACCATGATGGTCTCAAACCCGTCTTCACGCATTGCCAACGCCGCGTGAACACAGCAGTAGTCAAACTCAATTCCCTGTCCAATACGGTTTGGGCCACCGCCAATAACCATAATTTTGTCACGACCGCTTGGATTCGACTCACACTCTTCTTCATAGGTAGAATAAAGATAAGCTGTGTCGGTGCTAAACTCTGCTGCACAGGTATCCACACGCTTATACGTCGGATAAATATTGAGCTTGCGGCGATGATCGCGAACTGTTTTTTCGCTGACTCCCAATAATTGACCCAAACGCTGATCAGAAAAGCCCTTACGCTTAAGTTGAAACATGTTAGATGCGTCAATATCAGTCAATGGCATCGACGAAAGAGATTGCTCTATTTTTACCAACTCTTCGATTTGAACCAGGAACCAACGATCAATTTTCGATGCCTGAAACACATCTTCCACACTCATGCCTGCACGGAAAGCATCTGCCACATACCAGGCGCGATTAGCACCGGGGGTAGTCAAATCACGATGAATATTATCGATGGCCTCATCCGAGGTCAGGTCTACCTTTGGCTCAAAACCGCAAGAACCCACCTCCAAACCACGTAAAGCTTTTTGCATAGATTCTTGGAAGGTACGGCCAATCGCCATTACCTCACCAACCGACTTCATTTGTGTAGTGAGACGAGCATCCGCATCCCCGAATTTCTCGAAGGTAAAGCGAGGAATCTTTGTCACTACATAATCGATACTTGGCTCAAATGAAGCAGGCGTTGCACCGCCTGTGATGTCATTTTGCAATTCGTCCAGCGTGTAACCCACTGCCAACTTAGCGGCCACTTTAGCAATAGGGAAGCCTGTTGCTTTTGATGCCAGTGCGGACGAGCGCGATACACGGGGGTTCATTTCAATCACCACCAAACGCCCATTATCTGGGTTGACCGCAAACTGAACGTTAGAGCCACCGGTCTCAACACCAATCTCACGCAAAACGGCCAATGAGGCATCGCGCATAATTTGCAGTTCTTTATCCGTTAACGTTTGCGCAGGGGCAACGGTAATGGAGTCACCGGTATGGACACCCATCGGGTCAAAGTTTTCGATAGAGCAAACAATGATGCAGTTGTCGTTTTTGTCTCGCACCACCTCCATCTCGTACTCTTTCCAGCCCAGCAACGATTCATCAATTAACAACTCATTGGTAGGGGAGAGGTCTAAACCACGAAGGCAAATCTCTTCAAATTCTTCCCAGTTGTACGCGACACCACCACCGGAGCCACCCATAGTAAAAGATGGACGAATGATGACCGGAAAGCCGAATTTCTTCGGCACTTCCATAGCCTCTTCTAAGGAATGGACAATATCGGCACGGGCGCACTCAAGGCCGATACGTTTCATCGCTTGGTCAAACTTATAGCGATCTTCAGCCTTATGAATTGCCTCGTAATTTGCACCAATTAATTCAACACCAAACTGCTCAAGGACGCCGTTCTCATGTAGCGCCAACGCACAATTCAATGCGGTTTGTCCACCCATGGTTGGCAAAATGGCATCCGGGCGTTCCTTTTCTACAATCTTGGCAACGGTTTGCCATTCGATAGGCTCGATATAAGTAGCATCGGCCATCGAGGGGTCAGTCATAATGGTGGCTGGATTCGAGTTTACCAAAATCACTCGGTACCCCTCCTCACGGAGGGATTTACAAGCTTGTGCACCGGAATAATCAAATTCGCAGGCCTGACCAATCACAATAGGGCCTGCACCGATAATTAGAATACTTTGAATGTCTGTTCTTTTTGGCATAGCGGTTTCTTGTTGTCGAATTCGTGAATCTCACACTTCAACCGGGCTTTTTGAATTCATTAAACCCGATCGCCAAAGAGGGCTTTGCGTTATCAGCCCCGTCGCGCTTCCATCAAGCTAATAAAGCGATCAAACAGTGGGGCCGCATCGTGTGGACCCGGACTGGCCTCAGGGTGCCCCTGAAAACTGAACGCCGGCTTATCCGTGCGACAAATTCCTTGAAGAGAACCATCAAACAGCGATACATGAGTCGCTTCCAAATTAGCAGGTAACGCCTCTGCATCCACCGCAAACCCATGATTCTGAGCGGTAATCATGACCGTTTTATCCGCCAAATCTTGCACGGGGTGATTGCCACCATGATGTCCAAACTTCATTTTTAGGGTTTTTGCCCCACTGGCTAAAGCCAAAAGCTGATGCCCCAAACAAATTCCAAATACCGGGATATCAGTGGTCAAAATCTCTTTAATCGCTGAAATCGCAT
Source organism: Marinibactrum halimedae (assembly GCF_021234875.1). Classification (GTDB taxonomy): domain Bacteria; phylum Pseudomonadota; class Gammaproteobacteria; order Pseudomonadales; family Cellvibrionaceae; genus Marinibactrum; species Marinibactrum halimedae. The sequence goes on from NZ_JAJQVM010000011.1 coordinate 89,641, forward strand.
AATCACATGGCTCTGGGTCTCCAGGGCCGTTCGATAGGAAAATCCCGTCAGGATTCATTGCCAACACTTCAGAAGCTGGAGTCTGAGCAGGAACCACCGTAAGATCACAGCCTCGATCCGCCAACATACGCAAAATATTACGCTTCACTCCAAAGTCATAGGCAACAACTTTAAAAGATTCGCCTTCTTTCAGCTCTGGCTTTTTAAAGCCACTGTCTAATACCCAACTGCCCTCTTGCCAGGGGTACGCAGATTCCGTACTAACGACTTTGGCCAGATCCATACCTTTGAGGCCATCAAAACCTTTAGCCGCTTCTAAGGCACTTTGCTCATTGACTTCACCAGCCATAATGCAGCCATTCTGAGCGCCTTTATCTCTTAGAATTCGGGTCAGTCGTCGAGTGTCGATATCCGCAATCCCCAGGATGTTATGCTGAGTTAGGTACTCGTCCAAAGATTGCTGGTTGCGAAAATTGCTGGCAAGGAGGGGTAAGTCTCGGATCACAAGGCCAGCAGCCCAAATGCGATCACATTCTTCATCTTCTGAATTGGTACCGGTGTTGCCGATATGAGGATAAGTTAAGGTAACGATTTGTTTTGCGTAAGATGGGTCAGTGAGGATTTCCTGATAGCCAGTCATAGAAGTGTTGAACACCACCTCACCAACCGAAATACCCTCCGCCCCGATAGCAGAGCCACGAAATACACTACCATCTTCCAGAACCAAAATTGCGGGTCTTTTATGCCCAGTAATCAAGTCGACCTCCTCATAACCTCTGGCTGAATTTAAGCAATCCGACAATTGCTCAAATGAAAACTTGCGAAAATTAGATAAAACATTACCGCACACAATTTCCGGTATAGCAGCTTTCTCAGTAGCTTCACCAAATTGTGGCAAGTGAGCAGTGACGTCCTCATCTCTTGTCGAGTCGTCCATGAGGCTTCCTACACAAGGTTCCCAAATAGGGGTTACTAACGCATACCCTTATTTATGAAGCTGCACCTTCAAAGGCATCTTTTATTAGTGCCTACTCTTATTAGTATCTACCCTTATTAGCACCTGCCCTTAATTGGTACCTACCTTTTATTAGTACCTACTTATTAGCATCTACTTATTAGTACCTACTCCGATTCAATACTTACTCTTATTGGCTACCAATAAAATTAAGGTTCGAGTTAGCCCTCCGCACCACAAGCAGTGTCGTGCGAGGAGTGTAGATCACAGATTAAAGGGTAAACAGGTAAAGAATTTGTTCAAAAAAAGCGAGACAAGGCTAACCCTATCTCGCTTTCTATCAACAACAGCATTCTGTATTTGCGTGGCTTGCATCTATTCGACACGGTAGGAGCGACCTGACAGTAATCTCTTAAACTGACATTTCAACACCCTAATTGCCACGAATGTCAGGCAGGTTACTCAGCCAACCTGAACTCGGCGTGAGATTCTACTGTAACTGTCTGTCAAGTGTCCACGACTCAGTATAAACCAACGAATTTTAATGGCTTTTTTCGAATAAAACGCAACTGTTTGCCGCTTTTCTCGACGTTAATGGGAAGGCCTCCCCTGTTGAAACTTAAAAATTACTCTAATCCCAATACATCCTTCATGGAATAGACCTCTGGAGACTGCCCCACCAACCAAGCTGCCGCACGAACCGCACCGCGAGCAAAAGACATCCGACTAGAAGCTTTATGGGTAATTTCAAGTCGCTCACCCTCAGCCATAAACATTACGGTGTGATCCCCGACCACATCACCACCACGAACCGTCGCGAAACCAATCGTTTCACGATCGCGGGCACCAACAATACCCTCTCGCCCATACACAGCCACATCCTGAAGATTACGACCAATCGCGTCAGCAACCGCCTCCCCCATCGCCAATGCCGTACCAGAAGGCGAATCAACCTTATGACGATGGTGCGCTTCGACGATCTCAATATCCACATCATCCCCCATGGCTTTTGCCGCAAGTTCAAGCAATTTCAAGCTCACATTCACCCCGGTGGAATAATTCGCGGCAATACACATACCTGACTTTATGCCTACGCTCAGCAATTCCGCTTTCTCATCCTCGGTAAAACCGGTAGTGCCGACAACTAATGACTTACCTGAAGCGGCACACACATAGGCATTGGCTAACGTCGCCTGCGGAACAGTGAAATCAATCAATACATCAAACTGGTCAACCACCTCTTGCAGACTACCCACTACAGCAACCCCTGCATGGCCAACTCCTGCCAGTTCACCTGCATCCACACCGATCAATGTTGACTCCGGGCGCTCAATGGCGGCCGCCAATTCTGTGCTTGGGTTTAACGTCACTGCCTCAATTAAAATTTTGCCCATGCGCCCAGCGGCACCAGTGACTGCTACTCGAACTGACATACCTCAACCCTTTTAAATTTGTTTGAACTTGTTAACTTAAGATTACGCCAACATAGAGGCGTACAGACATACAACACAACGAAGAAAAGCAGCGAATTAGAACGGTTTCGCCGATAGGGAGCCAATCAGACACCGGGATCATTGAGATACCAGTGCCCAACAGGTTTAGATTTTCATATCACCGAAAAAATTTTTCATGCCCTCAAACCATGTGTTTTGTTTTGGGCTGTTTTTCTCGCCTTTCATCAACCCCTGGAAGTCTCTGAGCAATTCTTTCTGTTTGCTCGTCAGATTCACCGGAGTCTCCAAAACGACTCGACACATCAAATCCCCAGTCGCCCCACCTCGTACAGGCACAACACCCTTGCCTCGCAAGCGGAACAACTTGCCAGACTGAGTACCTTCCGGCACTTTCAACTTGACTCGGCCATCCAGTGTCGGAACTTCTATTTCACCACCCAGGGCTGCGTCAACGAAACTAATGGGCACTTCACAATACAAATTATTACCTTCTCGCTCGAAGATTGAGTGCTGCCTTACCGCAATTTGTACATACAAATCACCACTTGGGCCGCCCTCCGGCCCCGCTTCACCCTCACCGGCAAGACGAATACGGTCACCACTGTCTACACCTGCTGGGACTTTAACAGAAAGGGTTTTCGTTTCTTCTACACGACCACGACCACCACAGCTTCCACAAGGGTCTGAAATGATAGTACCGCGACCATGACATTTGGGGCATGTTTGTTGAACAGAGAAAAAACCCTGTTGCATTCTGACCTGGCCATGGCCTCCACACGTACCACAAGTAATAGGTTTTGATCCCGGCTTCGCACCCGAACCATCACAGGTCTTACAGGTAACCATCGTGGGCACTTTGATTTTAACCGTGGTGCCACGAACGGCGTCCTCTAGATCAAGATCGAGGGTATAACGTAGATCCGAACCTCGCGCAGGACCACCTCGACCACCGCCAGCACGGCCACCGCCAAAAATATCCCCAAAAACATCGCCAAAGATATCGCTGAAGTTACCAAAACCTTGTGCGCCTGCACCGCCAGCCTGCCCTTCCACACCGGCATGACCAAACTGGTCGTATGCCGCACGCTTTTGCGCATCCGACAACACTTCGTAGGCTTCACTGGCTTCCTTAAACTTATCTTCAGCCGCCTTATCATCCGGGTTACGATCCGGGTGGTATTTCATTGCTACTCGACGATAAGCTTTTTTCAGCTCTTTCTCGTCTACGCCACGGTCAACGCCGAGCACTTCATAATAATCACGTTTAGACATGGGCTAGATTTCTGATTTGCGATTGTTTTTCCCAACGGGGGCTTATTCCAGATAGACCAAACGCGGGCAATGCCCGCGTTATGGCGCGTTGTACCCAAATTCGGCATCTGAGCACAAAGTCGGGAGAGCGATTGCTCCCACCAACTCACTCAATCAAATTACTTTTGATCGTCTTTGACTTCTTCAAATTCAGCGTCAACAACACCGTCATCTTTCTTTGGCTGCTCAGCGCCTTGAGACGCTTGCTCTGGGCCACCTTCCTGCTGCTGTTGTGCTGCTTGCTCCGCGTACATCTTTTGAGCAAGAGAACTAGACGCTTCGGTCAATTTAGTGGTTGCTGCGTCCATAGCTGCTTTGTCATCACCTTTAACAGCCTCTTCCGCTTCAGCAATCGCCGCTTCGATGGCAGATTTCTCTTCCTCGGTTGCTTTATCGCCTGCTTCAGTTAAGGTTTTCTTGGTCGCACTGACTAAGCCATCAAGGGTATTGCGCGCAGAAACCAACTCTTCAAACTTCTTATCCGCTTCAGCATTTGCTTCGGCGTCACGTACCATCTTATCGATTTCGTCATCACTCAAACCAGAAGACGCTTTAATCACGATGGATTGCTCTTTACCCGTGGCCTTGTCTTTTGCGCTAACGTTCAAAATACCGTTGGCGTCGATGTCAAAAGTCACTTCAATTTGAGGCATACCGCGCGGCGCAGGTGGAATATCCGCCAAGTCGAAACGACCCAAAGATTTGTTTTGTGCCGCTTGCTTACGCTCACCTTGAACAACGTGAATAGTTACCGCTGTTTGATTGTCTTCGGCGGTTGAGAATACTTGCGATTTCTTGGTAGGAATCGTGGTGTTTTTCTCAATCAACGGGGTTGCAACACCACCCATGGTTTCGATACCGAGCGTCAATGGACTGACATCAAGCAACAAGACATCTTTAACGTCACCAGCCAATACCGCACCCTGGATGGCAGCACCCATGGCAACCGCTTCGTCTGGGTTAACATCACGACGCGCTTCTTTTCCGAAGAATTCAGCCACTTTTTGCTGAACCATTGGCATACGGGTTTGACCACCGACCAAGATAACATCGTCAATGTCAGATACAGAAAGATCGGCATCTTTCAATGCCGTTTGCACCGGCACGATGGAGCGAGTTACCAATTCTTCTACCAACGATTCCAACTTGGCGCGAGTCAATTTAACCACCAAATGTTTTGGCCCCGTTGCATCTGCAGTGATGTATGGCAGATTCACTTCGGTTTGCTGGCTAGAAGACAATTCAATCTTGGCTTTTTCTGCCGCTTCTTTTAAACGCTGCAGAGCCAATGGATCGTTATGAAGGTCGATGCCATTTTCTTTTTTGAATTCGTCGGCCAAGTATTCGATCAAACGCAAATCGAAATCTTCACCACCTAAGAAGGTATCGCCGTTCGTGGCTAACACTTCGAACTGATGCTCACCATCAACGTCTGCGATTTCAATAATGGAAATATCGAAAGTACCGCCACCTAAATCGTAAACCGCAATGGTGCGATCACCTTTGGCTTTGTCCATACCATAGGCCAATGCCGCAGCGGTTGGCTCGTTGATGATACGCTTTACATCCAAGCCCGCGATACGCCCAGCATCTTTAGTGGCTTGACGCTGTGAATCATTAAAATACGCAGGAACCGTAATAACTGCTTCGCTTACGGTTTCGCCAAGATAGTCCTCGGCGGTTTTCTTCATTTTTTTCAATACTTCGGCGGAAACTTGAGGCGGCGCTTTTTTATCGCCTTTCACTTCTACCCATGCATCGCCGTTGTCTGCACCTACAATGGTATAAGGCACCATTGAAATGTCTTTTTGCACAACATCGTCGGTAAATTTACGTCCAATCAAACGCTTAACGGCGAATAACGTATTTATTGGGTTGGTAACTGACTGGCGCTTGGCACTTTGCCCAACCAAAATTTCACTGTCATCGGTGAACGCAACAATTGATGGGGTAGTGCGATCACCTTCGGCGTTTTCGATTACCTTGGCTGCATCGCCTTCAAGGACAGACACACAAGAGTTCGTTGTGCCCAAGTCGATACCGATAATTTTGCCCATTTCCTATCTCCGAAAATCTTAACTTTTGAAAACTGAGTCGGTGTTATCGAGCGGTATCACTGGATGTCCCGCTCTCGTTCTCACTGTCTTGCTGTGTATATTGGCCCGTGGGGTTTGATTTCAAGGCCATTCAACAAGAAATTTACTGATTTTTAACCAGCGGATTTACTCACTACCACCATGGCAGGACGCACTAATCGACCATTTAATGTGTAGCCTTTTTGGAAAACTTCAATCACGGTGCTCGGCTCAACATCTGGATTTTCGATCATGCTCATAGCCTGATGAAGTTGCGGATCAAACGGCTCTCCAGCAGGGTCCACTTGCTCAACGCTATGGCGCTTCAATGCATCCACTAACGTTTTGTACGTTAGCTCAACCCCTTCCAAAACAGGCTTGAGAGACTCATCGTCTTTATTGATAGAGGCTGTCGCACGCTCTAGGTTATCCGCAACACTCAACATGTCGCCGGCAAACTTTTCTAACGCAAATTTATGCGCTTTCTCTACATCCTGTTGAGCGCGACGACGGATATTTTGTGCCTCAGCCTGAGTACGCAAAAGCTGGTCTTTCAATTCAGCAACTTCATCTTGTAAAGCCTGAACATCAACTGCCTCTTCCACACCAAGCTCTTGCTCTACTTCCACATCTTCTACGGATTCGACCGCTTCTTGTGGGTCTTGTGCTTTTGCATCCAATTCTTCTTGAGGTTTTTGCTCTTCGTTAGACACCTTTCACTCCGATTATCTAAACCATAATTCATCATCAGTTGGCAGGAAAAATGCGTCAATTTCTCCGCATTAGCCCCCCAAAATTCTGCCTGTTATATGGGGACATCGATATTACATTCAAGAGTCTCTCTTCCTCATTTTGCTGAAACAACAACCAACCTTACTCCATAAATATACCGACAAACGGTGGAACAACAGCAAAAATTACTGTATAAAAAGACATGCATTGATCTAAAAATAGACTCAACATCACACACGGAGCGCCCACTGTGCTAACCCACTTGAGCATTCACAACTTCACATTAGTGAAATCACTGGAACTCGAAATCCAACCCGGTATGACAGCGGTAACGGGGGAGACAGGTGCAGGAAAATCCGTTTTACTAGAAGCCATTGGCTTAACCCTTGGAGATCGGGCTGATGCAGACCGCATTCGAGCTGGAGAGCAACGTGCCGATATCAGCGCCCAATTTGATGTGTCTCAACGCCCAGCGGTACAGCAATGGCTTAACGATAATGATCTTTCTGTCGATAATGAGTACGCGGATAAAGAATGTTTAGTGCGCCGAATCATTACTCAGGAGGGGCGATCTCGAGCCTATATCAACGGTCAACCTGTGACCGCCTCTCAACTCAAGGCCCTTGGCAGCCAGCTGATCGACTTACACAGCCAACATGCTCACCAGGGCCTTCTACGCAAAGAAACCCATGTAACCTTACTGGATGAATTTGGACAGCACACTGCCCTTGCACACAGCGTGGCCAAAACCTGGGCCACATGGAAAGATCTAAACTCAAAATGCAAGATCATCGACCAAACCCAAGCAGAGAATCAAGAACGACTAACACTGTTGGAAGAACAGCTTCATGAATTGGAACTACTCAACTTACAGGAGAATGAATTAGAAGCGTTAGAAGAGGAACAAAAGCGCCTCACGACCATAGAGTCGACGTTGCACAGCAGTTATCAGCTTGCCAACCTCTGTGCAGGGGAAGACCACAGCATATCCGGAGCACTTCATAACGCATTACACATTCTCTCAAATATCCCTTACAAAGATACTCATCTGTCCGAAGCAGAAAGCCTCCTCCTTAACGCGCAAATTCAAGTACAAGAAGCTCACCAAGAAATAGAGCGCCATATCAACTTCTGCGACCTAAGCCCGGAACGCTTAGACTTTGTCGAAGAGCGATTGTCCACAATCTATGAGTGCGCGCGAAAACACCGCGTGCAACCTCATCAACTGGACCAACTAACCCAGGAGCTGGCCCAAGAAGCCACCCAGCTTCGAGACAGTGATGTCAATTTAGAATCACTGACAAAAAAAACCCAACTCTGCTACGAAGAGCTCACTCTACAAGCCTCAAAGCTGAGCAAGAAGCGCGAAGCAGCACAAAAGCACCTGTCTAAGTCCGTCAATCAACTCCTTAAAGAGATGAACATGATGAACGCCCAGTTTGAGATCACCCTAAATCACCAAGACACTCCCGGAAAAGAAGGGTTAGAAGAAATTGAATTTTTAGTCAGCACCAACCCTGGGGCCGCCGCAAGACCATTGGCCAAAGTGGCTTCTGGCGGTGAGCTTTCTCGTATTAGCCTTGCCATTCAGGTGGTGACCGCCAATGCAGTGCAAGTACCGACGATCATTTTTGATGAAGTGGATGTGGGGATCGGTGGCGCCACGGCTCATGTGGTAGGACATTTACTACGGCGCCTTGGAGATCGTACCCAAGTACTGTGCGTCACCCATCTTGGACAGGTAGCCGCCAAAGCTCATCACCACCTTCGAGTCAGCAAACACCAAGTTCGCCAGAGCACAACCAGCACGTTAGAGTCTTTACAGGGCGACACAAAAGTAACCGAAATTGCCCGTATGCTCAGCGGCAATGAAACAGAGCAGTCACTGGCTCACGCGAGGGAGATGCTCGAATTGGCCGAATATCAATCTCGGCCTAATTAACTTAAAACGAGCTAACGTTGAACAAATTATCCAATACGCTATTTTTTCGAACGAACATAAAGTACCAAACTGTGGCCTTCCAAATTAAAACCGTGGCTTGCAGCAATTTCTTCCTGTAAACGCTCAATTTCCTCGTTGTGGAACTCAATCACTTCGCCAGTGTCCACATTTACCATATGGTCATGATGGTCGCCACGGTCTAATTCAAATACGGAATGCCCACCATCGAAGTTATGTCGCTCAACCAAACCTGCGGTTTCAAATTGAGTTAAAACTCGATAGACCGTTGCCAAGCCGACATCTTCACCCGCATCCATTAATGACTTAAATACATCTTCAGCGCTTAAATGGCGCTGCTCAGAGGTCTCCAAGATTTGCAAAATTTTTACTCTCGGCAGGGTAACTTTAAGACCCGCCTTTCTAAGCTCTTGATTTTCCACCCTAATACTCCCCAGAATCTGTGCAGTGCGATAAAAGATCAGGTATTATCGCGATTTGATTTGTGATGTGGAACCCCTGCTATGCGAAAACCGAATCGACCTTATTTAACACTCTTCGCCGCAGCCGCTTTGTTAGCGTTAGGCACAGGTTGTTCCTATTTGAAGTTCCCTGGCGTGTATCGAATCACCATTCAACAAGGCAACGTGGTTACCCAAGAAATGGTAGACCAACTTGAGATGGGAATGACTAAGCGACAAGTGCGCTATGTACTAGGAACGCCACTGATTGATGACCCCTTTAATCATGACCGCTGGGATTACTACTACAGTTTCGTTAACCCAAGAGGGAAAACCTATCAGCGCAGCTTATATGCACTGTTTGAAAATGATCAACTAACACACGTTCACGTTAGCGATGAGTACACTCTGCCTGAAAATTTACAACCAAAACTTAAGACGCCACCGAGTAATAAACCTAATGAAATGAAAGAAATGGGTGAAGAAGCTCAAGATTCAATCGCCGCCGGTAAATAACATCCACAACCAAAGAAGCTCATTCACCTAAATAACAAGCAAGTCACTTTAAATGGCTTGCTCGCCCCATTAAAACAAAAAAGAAAGCGAAAAAGCAGAATAAGTAACAAAAAATCTGTGAAGTTACTGCTTAGAAGCCGCCTCAGCCTTCGCTGCTCGCCTACGCCGAACCTCTTTCGGATCTGAAATCAACGGACGATAAATCTCTACCCTGTCACCGTGGTGAAGAATATGCTCTTTGGCTGTTTTTAAACCCTTCGTACCCAATGCCTGTCCAAATATACCCATTTTCGCTGTCGCTAGATCAATTCCAGGAAATTCTTTTTCTATGCCCGAACGCTCAACAGCTTGCAGTGCGGTTGTACCGGGGTCTACTAATAATGAGATAATTCTCTGCTTGTCTGGCAGAGCATAAGCAACCTCCACCGTAATCATTTCTATATCTGACATCGTCGCTTACCGATTCATCCTCTGTTTGTCACTTTCTTATATGCGTAGCTTATGAGTGTCGCTTTCTATCTACTTACCACTCCCTCTATTTTACCACCCCAGGTGTATTTTATAGGCACCACCTAGCCATAAACTTGCTTAGCACGTTTACACAGAGCGTCAACTTGCTTATTCGCCATCAACTCAAACCATTTTCCCGCTGCCATTGCCAATAAACGGCTTTTGAATTCAAACGACAATACTAAAGACACCTTACACGCCTCTTCGCTCAGTGCATGAAATTGCCATTGTCCCACCAGTTTTTTAAATGGCCCCTCTACCAACGTCATGGTCATCTCATACGGACCCCTCAGTTGATTACGGGTGATAAAACTGTGCTGAATACCCGCCTTGGCCAAGGTTAATCGTGCCTCCAGCCAATTTTCACCCAATTGAAGTACTTTTGCCTCGATACATCCATCCATAAATTGCGGGTATTTCTCAATATCATTGATCAATGCAAACATTTTTTCGCACGAATAATGAACAAGCGCACTGCGATTAATTTGAGTCACATGAATTCCAATACGTCTATCTACAAAAGCCATACACTGCACGGCCATTTAAGACATCGATTTTAAAAGCCCAATAAAGTGATGCCAAGTAATAGTGCAGGACAGAAAAGGACAGCATTCTGCAAAACTGATAGTATCCGGGCCAAATTATTATGATATTAACGAGGTAGTTGTGACAGCAAATCGTGAACAATTCGGCTCGCGCTTAGGGTTTATTCTCGCCGCCGCAGGCTCTGCCGTCGGTATTGGTAACTTAGTCGGCTTCCCAGTTAATGCCGCTAAAAATGGGGGCGCCGCATTTTTATTGCTTTATGCCATCTTTGTGTTTTTTATCTGTTTGCCGGTTATGATGGCTGAGCTAGCCGCAGGGCGAAATAGCCAAAAGACGCCTCTGGGAGCATATCGACATTTTTCCAATAACCATAAGGGCTGGTCCATCGCCGGATGGCTTTCTCTGATCACCCCTTACATGATTGCTGTATTTTATTCCGTCATTACCGTCTGGATACTCGGGTATTTTGTTGCGATCTGTATGGGTAATCTACAAGCGCTCACTTCACCGGAATATTTCGGTACATTTATCAATAGCGGAAATATTTTTGTTTATCTTATCGTCATCACTCTGTTTGTTGGCGTGATTCTGTACTCAGGCGTTCAAGATGGTATTGAGCGAGGCGCTAAAATTATGATGCCGTCTCTATTCATCATGTTGATACTATTAGTTTTCTTTGTATTAACCCGCGAAAATGCCATGGCTGGGGTGAAATACTATTTGATTCCTGATGTTTCCAAGATCACACCTCAAGTAATCAATAGCGCAATGGGGCAAGCGTTTTTCTCCCTATCCCTTGGAATGGGTATTTTAATTACCTACGGTTCGTATATGGATCGAAAAGCAAACATTTCTGGCTCCGCAAAAATGATTGCGCTTGCCGATACCGGCGTAGCCTTCACTGCAGGTTTAATGGTATTGCCAGCCATTTTTTCTTTTAATCCCAACACCAATACCGCCGAATTGTCTGACTCATCTGTATCTCTGATTTTTACTTTCTTACCGAAAATTTTTCTCTCAATGCAAGCATCCGTCGGCTATGTTGGCGCAAGCATTGTGGCTGCCGTCTTTTTCTTATTGGTGTTTTTCGCCGCACTTACCTCACTGGTTTCCATCATTGAAGTCCCTGTTTCCGGGCTGATGGATCAAAAGTGCTACCCCCGCAATAAAGCATTGGCTATTGTAGGGGCAACCATGGTTATTGTTTCCATTGCCTGTGCCGTATCATTTGGCATGGTGGATTTCTTCACCAATTTTATCCCCTACGGCGGCCAAAACAAATCCTTTTTCGATTTAGTCATTGATGTGTTTTACGACACAATTTTACCTCTTAACGGGTTCCTAATCTGTTTATTGGTGGTATACCGGTGGAAAAAACAACAGCTTAATGCCGAGCTAGAGACAGGAAACACCCAATATCGCAACTCACTATTAGAGCGATACACCAATTTCGCCTTGGGTACATTTATACCAGCCATCCTATTGCTGGTGTTCATTAATACGGTATTGAATAAATTCTTCAGTATCTCTCTGATTTAACAGACCAGCATGACTGCGTTGTATTTTTTAATTACCCGAGCGTATCGGTACATCAATACAACGCCAAGTGCACTTTCACCCCATTTTTATTACAACAATTTTTATTACAACAAAAAGAGCTACTGACTCATGGCCTCCAGAGAACAATTTTCGTCTAAAACAGGGTTTGTTATGGCTGCGGCGGGGTCCGCTATTGGACTTGGAAATATTTGGGGGTTCCCTACCCAAACCGCCAGTAATGGTGGCGCAGCCTTTGTAATGATGTACTTCTTGTTAGCCTTTTGCCTGGCCTACCCAGCCCTGATGGCTGAATTAGTGATTGGTCGTCATGCACGCGCTAACATTGTTACCGCTTTACGCCATGTCGCCCCAAGCAAACCCACCCGCTTCCTCGGAACCTTTATCGGTGTTTATGGGGTGATCGTTGCCAGTCTGATTTTGGCGTTCTACGGTATCGTTGCAGGGTGGATGATGACCTACCTTGGCGCCTCAATAACAGACCTTTTCCAATGGAACGAAGCCAGCCAGTGGCTAACCAGCTTTGGCTTTACCCGTAATATCATTGCCATGGGTATTTTTATGGTGCTGACCATCGCCATCATAGCCAGCGGTATACAAGGAGGCATCGAGCGCTGGTCGACACGCCTAATGCCAATGCTTATGCTGATCTTAGTCGCCCTTATTCTCTATGTATTAACACAAGATGGCGCTAAAGAAGGGTTGAAGGTGTATCTCATCCCTGATTTCAGTCAGATCAAACCAAGCTTGATTTTGGATGCCATGGGGCAAGCCTTTTTCTCATTGTCACTTGGGGTGGGAACCATGTTGGTGTACGGCTCCTACTTAAGTGACAAAGAAGACCTACCCAAACTTGGGGCCATTGTCACACTAACAGACTCAGGAATCGCCTTTATTGCTGGCTTGCTGATCATACCCGCCATTTACGTAGCTCAAGCCCATGGCACTTCCATCTTCTCTGAAAGCGGCACTCTCATCGCGGGGCCAGATTTAATATTCCAGGTACTTCCTTCCCTCTTTAACTCTATGGGGGGAATCGGCCCTTATGTAGCCCTGGCTTTCTTCATACTGATGACCATTGCCTCACTCACCTCCTCCATTTCTATGCTGGAAGTACCGGTATCTCTGGCCAGCGAAGAAACCAACGCCACACGTCGCCAAGCAACCTGGTTAATTGGCGGAGTTATTTTTGTATGCTCCGCCCTAATTTTACTTAACTTCGAATTGCTGTTTACACTGGTGATTGATTTCACTACGGTTTATAGCCAACCCTTGCTCGGCGTCTTACTGTGTGTCTTTGTAGGTTGGATCTGGCATCGCAATAGCTTGCTGAATGCATTAAAAGCAGGCTCACCTCACCTAGAACAATCCCTGTTTTGGAAGATCTGGCCTGTGTATGTGAAATTCTTTTGTCCGCTCCTGATCTTAGCGACCTTTATTCAAAGCATTATTGGCTAAAAAACAAACTAATCGGGCAGCATTGTGTTGCCCACCCTTTCACAGCCCTAACCAACCGCCCGCATAAATTATAACCCTGTGCATTTTCTCATACCCATTCAGCAGCTTACTCGCTATAATCCGCCGCCATGGCTAAGAAACCGAAAAAAATCAGCAGTAACACCATTGTCCAAAATAAACGCGCACGCTTTGACTATCATATTCATGAAAAGATCGAGGCGGGCTTAGAGCTGCAAGGCTGGGAAGTCAAAAGCTTACGGGCAGGGAAGGGCCAATTAGTCGACAGTTATGTCATCTTTAAAAATAGTGAAGCTTGGTTATTAGGGGCACTCATTCAACCACTTCAATCAGCCTCAACTCATTTTGTTACTGATCCAACCCGAACACGCCGCCTACTCTTGCATCGTAAAGAGCTCAGCCGACTTCAAGACGCCATCTCACAAAAAGGTCACACTGTTGTCGCTTTATCACTATATTGGAAGAAGCACATGGTAAAATGCGAGATCGCAGTTGCCAAAGGGAAGCAGCTTCACGATAAACGTGATACTGAGAAAGAACGTGACTGGAATCGCCAGAAACAACGTCTCATGCGGAACGATTAAGGCAAACTTGCGGTCTTTACTGTGCTCATAAGTAGATTCAGTAAAAGAGACTCAGGCGACTCAGCATCATGAAATCTGATTTTTGGAACCAAAAATGGCAGACGAACGATATTGGTTTCCATCAAGACCACGTTCACCCTGCTCTCATCGACCACTGGCCGGAACTCCCCGCCCAATCGGAAGTTCTCGTTCCTCTATGCGGAAAAAGCAAAGACATGATCTGGCTTGCCGACCAAGGGTTACGAGTAACAGGAATTGAACTTTCTGAAATTGCTGCGACCGACTTTTTTAAAGAAAACACACTCACCTTTGTCAGTAACACCCACGACGGATTCACCGAATACCGTTGCGTCGAAAAATCGATCACATTATTTGTGGGAAATTTCTTCAATTTTCGTCATACCATCAAATTTGATGCCTTGTATGACCGTGCCTCTTTAATTGCCCTCCCCGAAGAAATGCGTGAAGACTATCTCAATACCTGTAAATCGTTACTGCATGACAGTGCCTTCAAAATGGTAATCACCTACCATTACGATACACGAGACATGACGGGGCCTCCGTTCTCCATCTCTAACTTGAGTATGAAGCGCTACTGGCCCTCATTGCAACTCTGCAACTCATACAATATGTTGACGCAATCTTCTCCATTTCCGCAAAAAGCTTTTGCTTATTTTAATGAAGAGGTGTGGCGGTCAGCTTAAACAGTATTATTACAAAATGACCGCTTGCCGATACTCTTCCCATCAACAACCTCGAATGACCAAGCGACTCCTTTTTATCGCTTTTTTATTCAGCCTGTACGCAACACCCACACTCGCCTGCAAACCCCAAACTGAATTAGAAAAAACCTACTGTAACATCCAGGCCAAAAGCCCCAACTCATTACCTAACCTGCAAGACTTTCGCAATAACAATCCCAAGATGCAAAGGCTTCTCTTGAAACGACATGCAGAGCGACTTGGAATAGCACTTCCCAAAGCCCCACTCCCAAAAAGTAAAACCCGCAATAATAGCCAAAAACCCAAAGCCGCCCCCTCAATCAACTTTACACCACAAGCTAATAAAATTACTCCGCCAAAAACAAACGCATTAAAAACAAGTGCATCAAAAACAAAGACAAGAAAAAACGAACACAATCTCACAGACTGTGTATTGAAAAAAAGGGCAATTCACTGTCAAAGGGGCAGCATATTTAAACGCTACCCGCTAACAACAAACCTGCAAAATAAGGCACTCAATAGCGGTGCGCTTGGAAAACAAAATCAGCTCACTTTAAAACCCGCCCCAATCAATAAAGACGAACAACGCCAATATTTACAAGACGCTTACACAATTTACATTCAAAAAATGTTATCGATTGGATTGGGAGCCTCGACAATGAGTTTCACCAAATTTACACACACATTTTTGCAAAGCGAAAGAAACTCAGGAAAAAAAAACACCCCTTTTCATGAACGCACTCAGCAAATGTTTGAGTTTTTAAAAAAGGATAAAGCCAACATTGGCGTTAAGAGCACTTACACATCCGCACTGCCGAAAAATATTGACCAATGCTTTCCACTAAACAGCAATATCATTGTTTGCGATAACATCACCACCAACTGGGTTTTCTTTGCCCAGAACAAATAAAATCCCACACCAGCGCACGAAGCCCTTGCATTCCAAAAAATACTCGCTAACATTGTTGGCTTAGGTTAGTTGTGCTGAGTATTTCTCAGCTCCGGGGGCGATTAGGATTCGACGCCGGTGACAAAACCTTAAGTGCATGTGGTGATGGCAGCCAATCACCTTAATCCAAAGCTGCATCTGAATAGTCGCAAACGACGATTCTTACGCTTTAGCCGCTTAAGGCTAACGGTCGATAACAAGGTGCCTGTACCGCGTTTTCGCCCGTCATACAGAACAGGATCGCAGCAAAATCTGCCTGGGGTGGAGCTGTTAAACTCTTATCAGGATCGCTCTTTTCGCCCTGCCCGTTGGGCCGCTAAGAGTTAAATCAATAAACGGATCTAAACATGTAGATCTTAAGGCGGAGCGCTGACGGACGCGGGTTCAAATCCCGCCGCCTCCACCAAATTCCGGGGTAGTCACCGACCACCTCAGACCGCTACAGGCCACGGATGACGAGGCCTGCAGCGAAAACCCCTCTCATGAATATCTGGTCAGTGGCGGTCAGAATAAGTCCCTTTTGGGTCATTTTTCCGTCCAAATTGGCACGGATTCGTCACAAGCTTTTGAGCTTGCCTCCCAAAAAACCTCCCATTTCGGAACCCCAGATTGCCATCGCTTTCGAAAGAAGATTTTCGAACGTAACAATCTCTTTGCGCTTCCACTTGCTAGCGCCTACAAACGCATTGCTGAAGACAGCGATCACGTTCAAGCCAATATCAATTTGCGCCAGTGGGATGAGCGCCTCAACATTCATGATTTCAACGTTTCCATGGATGATGACGCCCTTCAAACCTTCGCCGAAAAACGCGCCAAACAATGTGAGGACGTAAAAACGTTTCTCAATAACGATTGGTATGAAATTTATGGGCGATGCGCTGAATTAGTCGAGCTGTATACTCTACAACCATCCACACCGGAACAACATCAAGACTGCATCAGTGCCTGCGTTAACCGTATGTGCTGTAAAAAATGGTGGTCACGACAATTACGCTGTTTGCGCAAACACACTATTGAATCTTTTTCACGAGATATTGGCATCGTTCGTTCAGGAAAACACTGCTATGCCAGCCCCTATGCCAAACACAGCTATTTACAGCAACGTGCAAAAACCGAGCAGTATTTAAATTCGCAACATTTAGTGAATGAAAATGGCGAACGGTTTTCATTAAAAGAGCTTCACGACAGATCCGTTTCCAACCCGGATATGCGTCGGGCTGAACTCATGACGCGAATTAAAGGCATTGAAATATTGGCTCAAAAAACCATATTCCGAAAATTTAC
This sequence comes from Marinibactrum halimedae, assembly GCF_021234875.1. Lineage (GTDB taxonomy): Bacteria > Pseudomonadota > Gammaproteobacteria > Pseudomonadales > Cellvibrionaceae > Marinibactrum > Marinibactrum halimedae. The sequence goes on from NZ_JAJQVM010000011.1 coordinate 106,712, forward strand.
AATGGAAGCCTTTAGAAAAGCAGCCATTCTTTGTCTTTCTCTAGAGTCTCTTACAGGGCTCCCTAGCAATAATCATATATCGCTAAAAATCTTGACTATCGCTTTGAGCATTTTCGGTACTAGTTATTAGAATTTCGCAAAACGCAAGAAAGATTTCTTTATCTATCAACTCCATGAACTTGGAGATTTTAAGTACGTAAATACGATTTAATTGCTAGGAAAGTATCAATGGCAAAACAATTTGAAAACTTAATGGAAAAGCTCGCCAAACATTTGGGTGTTACCACAGAGGTAAACTTAACAAGTCCTGTTGAGCTAAATATTGAGGGAATCATATTCACAATATACTACGAAAATGGCTCAGGTCATGACGGTATTATTCTCAGCGCCTCACTCGGCTCAATCGAGAAACATGCCGAATTGTTTATCTATCGCGCATTACTTGAGGGTAATCTTTTTTGGTCCGCGACGGGTGATGCAACGCTGGGAGTTAACTCCGATACCCAAGAGGCGTTCCTGGCTTACAAAATGCCAATGGATGATTTTGATGGTGAGGAGTTGGCGACCATCAGTGCACATTTTTTACAAATTGCCGAGAATTGGAAAAGTTTTATTGCTGAGGCCAATATGCAAACAGAACCCACGACCACGATCAACACAGACAACGATTTCCTTCGCGTGTAAAGCCCGAGGGATATAACACACTAAGAAATCAGAAGATTGAGTAAGAAATTATGACAATCCCTATCCCAGCACATAGAGCAAGAGCCTCAGAAGCCCAGAAACAAGGGCTTATTGATATCACCCGTAATAACCCTAAACCTCCGCAAGCGAAAGGCCTAGAACGATTGAGCGACCGGATTAAAGACATAGGCTATATTTCGGGGAAGGTAACTCTCGGTTTGGCTTTGGCTCCTCCCGCGTTAACACTGATCGCAGGCGCTTATGTTGGCAGCAAGGCCTTGATGCTGCCCGTTTTAGGAATGGCCAAACTCGCAGATGCTTTCCGTGATCTTGGTAGTAAGCAAGCGCAAGTCAAAAACTTGCATAGTCAGCTTGGAGCGCCGATGGAGAATGGAATCTTGAGCAAAAACGTTGACACACCAAGCGGCCAAAAGTCGATTGCAGATATAATGGAGAAATACAGAACCGACCTGAACAGCAAGGTCTCAGCGAACGAAATGAAGACGTATATCAATATGGGGGAAAGAATTGTATCCAGGTTAAATCAACTCAAAGATTATAATGGTGGACCCTTGGTAATGTCTGAAGTCGGTGTAGATGAAACCGTTTCACCAAATCTGGATAGTGCACGCGCAATTTCATGGTTTCTACAAGCGAAGGCCGTTAAGGATAACGCAGATAACAGTCATGAGGCTATTCTACTCAATCGCGGTAGTATGCTAATGGAAGACCCTGATGGAAAGTTATTTAAGTTTCTTAAAAGTGCTCCCAATACTTACGGCAGGGCGTCAACACACTTTAACGAACGATCAGAAGAAAAAGCGTACTTTCGTAACACAGGGTTAGCAGGTGGCGTAATTAATCTACCAAATCGCATTAAAAATGCTTTATCTAATTCTGGAAAACCACTCCAAGCCGCTCAGCTCGGCATCGAAGATTTTAGTAGCAAGTTTCCCTCAGGCAAAGGGTGCTTGCTCTTCAATAAACTAGAAGATCAGGACAATAACAATCAGCAGCAGCTTTTTATGAAATGGGAAACGGCTGGCATGCCCAATTTCATCAATCCAACAGGCACTCATGCCGACCCAGAGTCCGGCTTCACCGGTAAGATTTACAATCGCTTCGGGGCATTTGATCGATGTATCCAACATACGTTTAATTTTTTGAAGTTAGGTCGCTCAGGAGGAAGATGGGGTATACACCGAGAAAATGTGCATAAAGGAGAGCCTAAGGATTTGTACAAACGTTTCGGAGATGTCATGAAATCGATCGAAACTAGTCAAGGTAAACATAAAAACTGGTCAATGAATTTAATCGCAGAAGCAAAAATCAAGGGTATAGATTTTATCTTAGATGTGCTGGAAGGGCTAAGAGACATTGACATAAATAAAGGACTGCCTATCGATCGTTTAATTAAAGAGATTATAGGTTTCAAGGATCGACAGGGTAAGGATTTAGGCATTCGGCGCAAAGGTGCAGAGGTTCATGTTCAGCTAGATGATGCCGACCCTCAACAAAAGCAGCTTCAAAGAGTAATGCAAGACCATGAGTCGTTCGTCACCGAAGTCAACGAACATCTAAGTCAAGGAATTCAGCAAAATGAAGCAGATAATTTTATTAAAATTATTGGCGAGCGTATAAAACACTGGGTAGATTTTTATGAAAACAGTGAAAACCCTGAAACCTTTGAAACGATAATCACACAAACTAATGAGTTGAACGAACTAAAAGGCGCACTTAAAGCAAGTGAGTTACAAAAGCAGTCAACTGTAGAGCCAGTTAAAGAAAAACGCCAAGGAGCCGCTGAGGAATTCCTTAAAACCGCAATTTCGGAGATAGATGAACGCCAAAGTAAATGGTCAAATTTTGGGTTAGATATTTGATACTTCCAGTGAAGGTCTAGAACACTGACATTTTTTGTAAGGATGACCTCAGTTGACACACAATAAACATATTAAATGTGTCAATTAAGGTCTAGAGAATCCCAAATAAGAGTACCCATATGCCATACCATAAAAATGGTAGTGTCATATTATGAAGATGAAAATTCGTAACTTATACCCACAATATCGAACTATCCATAAAAGTTTCCCGTATTTCCCCTTGCTTTGCATTACTATCACTTATTAATGTGTTAAGCCTAGATTTAGCACTTTCACAATCCAATAAAAAATCATTAATTAATGACTCAAATGTATCAATGTTAAGTTCAGCCTCACCCAAGTCCCTCACAAGATACACGATATCTTCGTCTGAGACATAACTCCACTTTAAATGTGGAGCATGAAAACCAGTAATATTCTCAGACAGTAGAGAGCAAATCACAGTCATTTTATCTTCCTTAATGTTTACGCCAAGATCGGATATTTGCCCATACATCCTCACATAGCCGTACTCATCAAATGTACTGAAACCAAAGTCTACTTTCCCGTCTACCGATAGAAATACATTTCCTTTTTCGTTTAGCACGAGATCCCTAATTGAATATTTTTCACCTATTGCACTTAACAATAGGTTTAGTTCGTATCTTATTTCCATTAAATTAGCTCTTAAAATTAATAACAACTCATTAGCTAGAGGTGCGTCTCTATAATATTTTCGATGTAGTCATAGAGATCGCAATACAGGTGTAAAGCTTGAGTTACTTGGGGTAACCAATCGTGTCATAACACTTCTATTAGTGTCTGAAATCGGTAAATCACTATGCTATCAGCGCTAACTAACTAATTGAGCATACTGGTAAACGAATTCATCTCTACCACCTTCTTTTGCATTTTAGATGAGCGGGCTACACATTCACTCTCCATGTTTTTTGGATTACCCATCTACCCCACAACTTTAATGTCAAATTCTTCGCTCCAAAAAATGAATGAACGACTGTCTGAAACCAAGCACCAACTGCAAAAAATTTTCTTTGAAGGCATGCTTACTGCATGGCATTCAAAAAATTTCTGTTCAAGAGGGTAAAATACGCACCTCTTATTCTCCAGCTTACACATTACTACCAAGATGCCGGAATAATTAGCTCTTTCACCCTTTCAAAGCTTTTTCTAAAGCATGAATCTCATTGCTTAAGTCTATAACTGTCTCAGTTTTAGAACTATTTGGTGAACCTTGCTGTACACTTTGATTCTGCATAAAACCTATCAGGCCATCGGTATAATCATATATAAATTTTTCCGGTTGCGAAGCCGACCAATTTTTATCTGATTCTGCCTGTGGTTTTGCCTTTGATTTTAATATATCAAGCGCCATTATTAGAACATCATTGCAATTTTTATCACGCTTCTGTTTATGTTTAATAACGTTTAATACATCAATCCCTTCAGCACCATTAAACAATAATTTAATCACATTATTTTTAACCTTATTGCCAAATTTTTTTAAGCTATCATCGTTTAATATGTCCCTAAAAATCTCAAGTCTGTATTCGACCGGCATTTCTCCTACTTTTTTATAAAACAAGTTGATTTCTTTATTATCTACATACTCATCATCTTGATCTGAATCAAGAATTCCTTTACTCCATTCCTTAATTATAGTTCTTTCAATTTCAGTCGCCTTACCATCCCTAATTCCGGAAATTGCTTCCATAACAACATTCTTTAACAAGAGATAATCTTCTACAACAGTTCTATATCCAATAACTTCAAGAGCCAATTTCGCATAAGAAACTACAATGTTATGTCTATTTATATGAATAAAATCTAGATATTCTTTTGCTTTGTTGCTATCACTGCCTTTGTAAAACGCACTAAAGTGCTCAGCAAATTGTACGAGATCTTTTTTTTCATTAGGCTTTAAATTTTCATCACTATTAATGCAATGTTTTATTTTCTCAATTGGGAGGCTGAATCCTTCAGTTGGAATAATATTAAGTATTTTTGCCAAATGCCTTTTAGAGCAGTCAATATCTTCAGTGACTTCTAAAAATGCCTCTGTCTGTTTCATAATATCCGGACCTTGCTCATCACAATCACTAATGTTATCACCAAACTCACCATATAGGTGCCCTACAGCAAAAAACTGCTGAAGAATATCTGCCTCGCTTTCATTACCTAGGTTGATTCTCACATAGTAATTGTCTTTGTAATCCTGAGCCTCTAAGAAGGAAGATTGTAAAAAACCAAAACTATCACGACGCTCAACAATTTTGTTAAACTTGAGATAGTTTAAAAGCATGTCGGATTTATCTGCTAACAATACAAAAGGTAAACCGTTGATATAAATTGAACCTTCCCCAAGTGTATTAGCACAATATTTATGCATAAATTCAGAATTTTTACTCGCATGTTTAATTAATTCAAATTCACTATCCGCTGCGGTTTTTAAAAAATGTGTCATCAGTTGTGATTCTGGCTTCTCCATTTTTGCTAGAGATTTACTACCAACATCAACAATATCTTCTAGTTCAGTCCACTTATCAGTTCCGTTATTAATAATAGTAATAGCTCCAGCTTTTACTTTTCCAGTGCCCAGAGAAGGGTATTTTTGATAGCTCTGGCACAAAATAATATTAAGCTTTCCTTCGCTGATTTCATCCTTCATCTTGCTCAGGAGATCGTCTAGATCATTAATGTTTTTCTGTATTGTCGAATCTAATATTAAGGTAACACTCTCTTGACTCTTGCATTTTTTCTTTACCTCACTTATTAGTTTGTCATCGTCTCTTTCTTCAATAGGTGTACTGGAGTTTAAACATGAAATAATTATTGGGCTATCTATATCAGGGTTTGCCATTTTTTCCAAAAGCATATTTACTTCAAAATAATTTACGTTATAAAATGACTGCGGTGCTTCCTCACTAGAATTATGAAACTTGTTTGCATAGTAAATTGCTGAACTTAATGCATCCATTCCACTTGCACGCATTTTTGTCGACATTTTACAGCCCGCCATAGATGGCAGCCTCACTCTATTTAGTTCAGCAGAAGCATTATCAAAATCTTCATCTGTATATGGCTTATCAACTGTTAATAACATATCAATCTCTTCAATTAATATGCCAACACCTCTTGCGAACTCCTGAGGGGATTGCACGCAAGTGGCCAAATAATCTACCATAACCTTAATACCTGAAAGAGCCTCATTAATCAATGGATTTTTATTTCTATTTATATCCGGAAGCCCGGTCACAATATTTAAAACCATATTGGCCATAGGCTTTAAAGGTGAATCATTATCAACTGAATTCAATTTTTGAATATTTTCTGATTCTTTTATAGCTTTCATTGAATTGTTATTATTAATTTCTTCAATATCTGGAAGTTCAAGTGCTGAATTTTTCGATAGGTATTTAGTCGCTTGACGAATAGAAGGTGTTAGTCCAAAGAGGGGAATGATTTCTTTTTTGAATACCTCCGACGGTTGTTTTTTTGAATCACCATCATCTATCTTTCCTTTTCCTTTATCGAAGCAAAGAATACATAGTCCAGGCTCAATCTCAAAACAACTCTTAATTTTAATTTTGGATAAAAATCCACCTTTTTTTGACATTACCTCTAATTTATCTTTTGCCTCTTTTGAATTTACAAATACATAATCCTCGCCGAAAGAAACTTCAGAGCTTTTTCCGTAATCTTTGCGTACTTTGTCGTATAGTTTACCATAGACATCCTCAACTGCTTCTGTCTTCTTATCACGCAAGTAAGGCGTTGATAAGTTATTTGTTAATCTTAACCCAATCCTTTCCATCTTATTCGATGTTCCATTTTCAGGAGAAGAGGTTAGCCTGCCATAATGATCAATCTCTGAAATAAGATTACCATCGTCTTCTTTGCTACCTTTAAATACTTTATCTGCCATCCGAGTGAGCATCACTCGCCTTTGGTCAGAAAAGGTTTCTCCATCCTCATCATTTAAAGCTTCTTTTCCTATTTTATCTCTAACCCTAGATGTATCTCCAGGATTCAATGTTGGCCCAATTTTAAAATTAGTTACTATCGTACTAGATCCGTTAATTGATGGTGATACGGCTGTGCCTTTGCCTAATCTCGGGCCTTCAGTATTAGTTGGATTTGACATCAATCGGGGTTTTTCCACGTTCGCGCTCTTAATGTCACTGCCGCTTTGAACTTTTGCCCCCTCTAAAGGCGTCGTTTTTTCAGTTGCTTGCGTTTGGTTAACATCTGATCCTGAATTTGATGGCCTTGGTGATTTTTTAGCTGATGGATCGATTCCTGACATTGGAGTTACTCCTTTTTATTAACTTGATAATGAATATTTGTTACCTCTACCGGCCATTTTGCGATTTCAGCTCTTGGCACGCTTCACTAAGCTCTTCTAAGCAAATGGTTTTAGCCTTAACCGCGATTTTTATAGCGAAATCCGAATTATTTAGAATATGCTATGCACCGTAGAAGTTAATTGCTCGTTTCAAGATAACCAATATATAAACTAGTTCTGGGTAGCAATTTCTTCTGTGCTCTTAACCGTTTGTTTGTATAATTCTGCAATTTTTTCTACATCATCTTTGTAATAGCCATTCGCATCAAAGCGTAGAAGATCCGCACCGATATTCAAAACTTGAATCATCGCAGCCGGGAAACTTTTTGTTTCTGCAATTATTTCTTCTTGTGTCGCTTCACGTACACCACCATTAGAATCCACCCTTACACTTGCAGAACCAAACATCCAAAGTTCGTTCGTTGAATTATTCGATACCCCATCCATTCCACTTCCCCTCTCATTTCGCAGAAAATAAAGTCGGTACCCCACATTCTGAGCACCTCCTCTATGAATACCGAAAGCTAAGGAGAAGTCTGTCACTTAAGTCATTGATTAACGATCACACAAAAACGTGCTATTAATTGGTCTTTTACTTCTAATGAGTTTCACAAGAAAGTGATAACAGATCGAGTGACATCTATGAATAAACTGCTCACTAAAGGATGGCCTTTCTCATACCCACAAGTGGTAAACCGACTCAGAGTGAGAACGATAAGGAGGGTGACGAGGTATAGGAAGTATAAACCACCTTTTTGCACTTCTTGTGAAGCACCATACCCGAAATCCCTTCTCTCGTTTACCGTTCAAATCCCAATTTTCGCCGTCGGAACAACCCAAATCGCTCTAATGAGGTGCGGCTTGGCAGCAAAGTCTCTAGCTGATGGTTCGCTGGATGTAAGTTGCCCCACCGGCCGCTGTGAAAGCTGGCAGTGTAGGCTTTGAAGTCGTTAATAAAATAGACGGCTCTGAGATGGGTCGAACAGGTTGGGGACCAGCGGTGGCGCTCGCTCTCGCGGCAATTCGTGCTGCTTGGCAGCATCCGTCTTGGCTGCTTTCTGCTTAAGATGCTTGAGAATCTGTTCAATCACCTTCGGGTCTTCAATGCTGGCAATCACTTTGACCTGACCGCCGCAGTGTTCGCAGACTTCGATGTCGATGTTGAAAACTCGTTTGAGACACTGCATCCAAGTCATGGCACGATGTCGCTCTGCAAGGCTTTTGTCATGCCAGTCGGTATCGAACGGTTCTGGGTCGGGCTTCTTGCCGCGCTTGGCCGGTATGATTTGAACACGGTGTTTGCTGTTCGGTGCGAAGACTCCGTGGAATCGTGTGAGGTTGACTCGCAGCTTGGGTACTAGCGCGGCCAACTTGGCAAAAAGCCCAGCGGCTCAAAGATCACATGGGTCGTGCCATTGCGATACGGTGTTTTTAGTTCGTAACGCACTTGTCCATTGGCGGTCAGTGATGCGGCTACCCAACTTGTTTATTCAATAGAAACACTGAACAATCTACACGACTATATCTAGAGCTTATTCTGCACTTGCATAGATGCCATTAAAACATTATGGAATAGAATCATCATAGTTGAAGGGTTTATTATCGCTGAGGGTGGTATAGCAATATACATCTGCACCTCCCAGGTTTTTTGTATAAATTGGTTGATCGAGTTTCTCATGGTGAGGCTCCCAATTGGGTTTTAATTTTTCCAAATGCGCTGCTCCTACGATAACAATCACATCTTTAATAGTGGGGAATTTAATTAGGTTTTTTTTAATATTTTCATTAATAGCCTGAAATTGCCCGTTGTGGCGCTCTATACTGAATGTGGGCTCCTTATTATCAAACGCAACAACAACTTCAGAGTGACCACATCTAAAAAGACTTTCTAGTACCACACTGATATTGGCCATTTGCTCAGAAGCGGCAATGCATGATTAACTTGATGAATTGTGTTAATTCAAAATAAACCTGTTTAACCTTCAAAGCTTCAGCTCGAAATGGCAGAGTGGTTAGGCATAAGGGCACCAATAGAAATAAGTACTTCTTTAACAATTGCCTTACGCTTATACAAATCTTTAAAGCCATTTGGGGTATCGATATTTAAAGCAAAATAGACTGGGCCTGTTGGCCACTCAACCCAACCTACCCACCAACCGTAGCGACCTTTCCACCCCGTTTTTGCACGTAAAATCCAGTTACTGCCAGCGGCGTCTACCATGACATCTTTTAAAAGAAGTTGATGCTCTTTTTGAAAAGGAAGTTGATTTCGATACAGCTTTTTTAAGAACGCAACTTGCTCATACGCCGAAATGGCAAGATTTCCTTCTACCCAGTAAGCCACCTGCTCTGAGCTAGGGTCCATATTTCCATAATTTATTCTTTGTAAATAACGTTGTGCTTTTTCTTCACCTAGTTTTTTGGCAAAAATTTCGTAAACCCAAAGTGCAGAATTCCTCATTGCGGATCGAAGATTTTGATCTTGATTATGCAACTCAAAACTTCTTTTCACACCATCCCATGGAAATACCTGAAACTCATCTTTAATTAATCCGGCATCTAAAGCAAAAAGGGTATGAGGAATTTTGAAAGTCGAAGCAGGGGAGTAACGCTTGCTTGCACGCACTCTGTTATAAACACCGATACTCCCCGAAGAATAACGATCATCAACAACCAAAATCGTTCCGGACGTGTTATATTTATCAAAAAATGCTTTCCATTCTGCCTTCTCTTCACCTTCTTTCTGGGCAAAGACATCAGAGACCATAAATATCGACATTAAAACAAAAATTAAATATTGAACCTTCACCCACCGCATCTCCATTAATAATCAGATTTAAAATGGTTGGTATCACAATTTTAGCATCACGATGATTAGCACCACCTAAAAGCTAAGCCCCCATGGCACAATCCGAATAAAACTTAACCAACCAACACAATATACCGTACAATCTCTTTCCCTCAAAAAATACTGTTTATAAAAACAGCATCAATATGGTATTATGAATTCATAAACCGTATCTCAAACCAGCTGTAAGGCAGCTTATCTGAAAAGCCGGCTATTTGAACTGAGCTTTTGTTGTTACCTGTGAATTCTTTTTTATTAAAGCAAGAGAAAAGAAGCGTCAGCTTAGAATTTATAATTTCTGAAAAAAGATTTTTTTAATACTTAATGTTTAAACTGTGTGAATTTTAAACATTACACTTGTAATCACAGCGTCTGAAATTTGTCTTGATGAATAGTAACTTTGGATTTGAACTTACACCCATATCAGTACCCAAAGAGATCATTAACCGTGTAGACAATTTTATACGCTTAATTTTTGTTAATTTGTTGAACAGTATTGGAAATATCCTTCATAATAAGGGTACAGAATGCGAATAGGCCTCATTTTTTAGCTCTGTTTCTTTGTTTGTATCTTTAAGTAGTTATGTGTTTGGCGTGTTATTTTAAACGCCAATGATTACCCTACAGTTTTCCCGGAATTCGTCATGGCTGACAATATTACTCGTAGTGTCTTGTTGTCTGGATTGTGTGCATGTGGGTTACTCTTTTACGGCTGTTATTCAGTGGGCATGTTTGGCCCTGTGTTTAAAAACGTGTGGGGTACAGAAATCGTTGAGCCTGAATTTTATGCAAACCCAAGCGCCATTGAAGAATTAATTGAGATTGTCATCGCTGCAGAAGATGCCGGTAAACGAGTCCGTATGACAGGCTCCGGCCATTCCCCTTCAGACATCGCCGTTACCAAAGAAGTTTTATTGTATCCACCTTTGTTGACTGGGCCACTGGAGTTGGACAATTCACAACTCCGCAACCCTAACCTACCCAACATTGCTCGCGTTAAAAGTGGCACCTCTTTAAGAGATTTAAACACGTACTTTGAAGGCATTGGTATGGCGTTTCCCAACTTGGGAGGCTGGGATGAGCAAACCATTGCCGGCGCAGTAATGACCGCAACCCATGGCTCGGGTTTGGACTACGGCCCAATTGAATCCACTGTGCTCAGTATGCAAGTCGTCAGCAATGGTGGTGAAGTATTACAAATTGAACCCACCCAAGGCATTACAAATCCACATCGATTTTCTGGCTTTTTGCCAGAAAACCCAGACATCCCCGTTCGTCTTATTCAAGATGATGAAACTTTCCAAGCAATGAAAGTCAGTATCGGTTCAATGGGGATTGTGTATTCCTATATTTTACAATTAGAACCTGCCTTTTGGATAAACGAAAACCGCACTCTGACCACCTGGAGTAACATTACCTCAAGCGATGGATTTTTAACCCGATTAGTAGAAGGCCGACCTCTGAATCCTGGCGGCACTGAGCCGGATTACTACGAATTGCAGGTTAACCCTTACCCCACTGTACAGAGCCCTGAGCATCACTCTAGCCAGCGTTCTGATTATAATGTTCTACTCACCCAGCGCTGGAAGTCTTACTCACCACTTCCGGTTGATCGTCAACGGGCCGTACAAGGTTCAGAAATATTGCAAGCCATCGCGGTTGCGTTTCAACCGGTGGTGGAAGGCGCCATCAATTTAGCCCCTCAAATTGCCAGTTCAACCATTGATACGGCTTTACGCACGCAAGTTGATGACAGTTACACTAATATCAGCCACCGCGTGTTTAACATTGGTTTAATTAATCGTACTGAAGTCTATGCCATTGAGATCGCGTTTACTCTGGATGATATTATTCCCGCCATGGAACGCCAATTTGAATTAGTGGCGTCACTCAAGACCCGCAACATTGTGCAATCCGCCCCGGTGGCTATTCGCTTTGTAAAACCCTCTGATGCCCATATCGCCATGATGGAAGGCCGTGCAACTGCCATGATGGAATTAATTAATCTGCAAGGGTTGTATGGTGTTGATACGTATTTTCAACAACATCAACAGGTGATGTTTACCGAGTTTGATAGCCGTCCACATTGGGGCCTGGATTTAAATTACTTCCAAGGTGAAGACATGCCCCGTAACGTTTACCCACGCTGGGACGATTGGCGACGGCTCTATAATCAATTCAATGCCAAGGGAACATTCAATGGGAAAGTAACAGATCGGCTCGGTATTTCCGTTGCGGATACGGTAGATAATGCCAAAAATCATCATGTGATTAACTAGCAAATTACACGCTTGTCGTTTCATCGCCCAGCCTCTCTGCAAAGAGCACCCATTGTCATCAACACCTTCCCATAATCAGTGTTAGACTGGTTTTACGACCAATGTAAAGCTGATAAAAAAGGGCAACGCTGCGACGCATTATGGGAAAAGCTGTTATTCGAAAACCCGTTATTGGAAGAATCATACTCGGCCTTACGGCCATTATTTTGGTATTACTCGCAGGGTTGCGATTCTATCTGGAACAATTGGCTACAGAATCTCTGCGTATTGCCTTAGCAGAACAAGGGATTTCAACTGTGGAGCTCAATGGTTTTACAGTGGAATTAGGTCTTTGGTCGGGCTTCAAAACTGGGCATATTTATATTTCTGATGGCCAAGCTAGCGCTAGTCAGTGGCAACCCATTCCTGAGCTTCCTCCCTTAGACTTTTCACTCCACTTTGAATCATTAACCCTCAATTTCATGTGGCCTGAATTATGGTCACACACAAAAGTACAAACAGCCCACATAGAATCTCTGTCACTCAATATTGATACCGGCTGGGATTCGTGGCTCATAACTTGGCTCACAACAAGTAGCGCTCCTCATCATAAAAAGCACACTTCATATCACCACGTACCGAATAATGACTTGTCGCTACCAGATTCTACGATTGAGCAATGGGCGTTAGACTTATTAAAACAATTACCGATTCACGACGCTTCCATTGATCAGTGGCAAATGGTTTTAAACGACAGCAACACGACTTTTTCTCATTCCAACACTGACATACAAACACTCTTCAATACTTGGCAAGACAGAACATTCTCCCTCTCAGGAAATTGGCATTCAACCCCTCAATCGATTGAAGCGGAAATCAACGCTGACGCTTTAGAAACACTTCACCAAGCGTCTGTTAAATTTAATACCTCAACTTCTACAATCGCTAATGCCACCTATTCTTTTCAACATAAAGGACAAACATTAGTGAGTATTGATGCGGCACTCCCCTCACCGCCTGAGCAGCCTCAAACGAATATTCCCTCTTCTTCAGCTTTACCCTCATCGAAGGCCATATCATTTCAAGCCCGACTGAACGGAGAGACATTATTATCGCTTTTAAAAAACGCTCTACATTCACTCCCAGCACAGGAACAGAAAGAACATCCTTATATAAAGTGGCTTGAATCTGTGGTGTTACCACTGAAAGCACAACACTCAAAGAAACAATCTTCAATCACGCTATTGACACTCATTAATCAAGCACAGTTGGACTTAGCTTCCATAACAATAAACGGCGTAATGGAAATTATGCCTTCTCTTAAAGCACTGCCCCATTGGGAAAAATGGTTTGCCTTAAACACAGATCTGCATATACAAATGAAAGGAGAATTTTCCCCCCTGATCAATACAACTCATCTGAATTTGAATGCCGAACTCAGTGCATCACCTCAGCGTTTGCAATTAAAGGGCAGCCCACATACGGATAACACTTTTTTATTTTCCACAACGTTTAACGGCGACCAGTGGAATCAATGGTTAAACACCCCCGTGTTTGGACTCGATTCGCCTTCTTTCTTGTCATTTCATCAATTACCCAACGAAACCAGTGATAATCACCCTGCGCCACCCTGGGAAATAGAATTGAATCTGTCAAAAGAAGGGGCTTTCCACTCTTTCACAATGGAATTCGAGTCATTAGAAGTACAACTACCCAAGCTTTTACTCACCCAAAACCATGATCATCAGGAGCAGATACCTTCCCACCCAATAGGCGCAATCCAACCAACACTGAGTGTTGGGCCAACATCTGTCGGTTTTGAGAATACAAAAGAAAATAAAAGGGAATGGTCAATAACAACCACTGCAGAATCGAATCTACGTGCCTACGCACAAAGAAAAAAACCAGGCACAAACGAAGAATTTGTTGTATTGCCGATGATCGAAAGTACCGTGTTTGCTGCACAAACACAAAAGCATTATCAATTCAGCCACACGGTGAATGTTCCACAATTGAATACCCAAATCAGTAATGTGGGTGAACTCCATTCCAATTCTAGCCAACGTTTTACAGGGAACATTAATTCCTCTTTTGAAGTGAACGATCTTTCTCGTGCCTACGACGAATGGCTCACGCTGGCAAAATCCCTCGATAAACTCGACGCACAACATGACTATGTGCCTTTAGCACTCAATAAACTCGGCTTTGTTAGCGGCGACGTTGCCATTAACAGTGCACTAACCCTTTCTGACTCAACATTGGATAACACCTCTGGGTGGAAACACGAAAGCCACTTATCGGTTTCAGCACTCACAGGGCTCTACGACGATATGGTTTTCGATACAGTGACCCTCAATAATAGCGTGACAGGACTGTCTGAATTTCGCACCACGAAACCACTCACTCTCCATGCTCAACGAGTACATGTGGGCGTTGAACTGACTGACATGACGCTGATTGCCGCCCTACCGGAAGCACGTTCTGTGGATAACTTACTCATTCACGTAACGGAATTTCAAGGAGACGTTTTAGGAGGAAAAGTGTCTACGCCAGAGCTTATCGAGTTGGACCTGGCAAAGCCACTCAACCGCTTTACAGTGTCGCTAGAAGGGCTACACCTAAAAGATATGATGTCACTGCAACAACAAGAGATTGATGCCGACGGTATTGTGGATGGTGATCTGAATATGGAGTGGAGCGATGCCGGCATCAGTATTCCATCCGGCCAATTAAAGGCTCGAGAGCCTGGGGGCTTTATTCGTTACCCACAACATGCCACAGATGCTCTCGCTGCCAATAGCAAAGAGCTGGGGTTGGCACTGCGGATGCTGGATAACTTTGAATACGATGCCCTTGTTAGCGATGTTGCCTTCTCTCCGGATGGCCAACTACTGCTGGGGCTATCCTTAAAGGGTCGCAACCCCAATGAACTCCAAGGGCAAGCGGTCAACTTCAACGTCAATTTAGAGCAAAACCTGTACCCATTGCTACAGAGCTTACGCTTAACCGACGAGTTTGTTCAAAAAATCGAAGAAAAAGTGCAAAGGTAAGCACAAGAAATGATAACCATAATAAATGATAACCATAATAAATGATAACCATAATAAGAGAAGCACCTCACTCCTCGATTTATGGGCATAAAATACACATTATGTTCTTTTCTTGCTCTCTTCCAATTCTTTAAGCCTGTGTTCAGAACATGATGTGTATTCTGCTCTATATTGAATTACGTATCATTTCAGGCTACATATTAGCGACAGTGGTCGCCCATAATGGCGATAAACGTAAACATCAATCAATTAGCGCAATACAAAATAGGAACACTGCATGAAGCAACAGTTAACCACTTTGGCCGCCTACAGCGCCCTCGTCGCAACGATCATAGCGGCCATAACCGGATGCCAGCCCACCGTTCAGGTCGCCTCTGAAGAGCCTATTACCATTAACTTGAATGTAAAAATCGAACACGAGATTCGCGTCAAGGTTGATAAGGAATTGGAAGATATTTTCTCTGATGACAGCGAATTATTCTAAACACGAAACCTTTTTCTTATTGAAGTTTTTCTAAATACAAATTTGACACTCAACAACTTGAACTTGTGAGAGCACAATGAACAATTCAGTCAATACTCTTAAGACGCCACATCTTTTCTTTTTTACCCAACGTTTTGCTTTTATGGCACCTCTACGTATTGTTTTATTTACACTACTTACCGCGTTCATTACCGTACCGTCTTATGCTCTCGATCTCAACAGCGCAAAATCTCAGGGTTTGGTCGGCGAAACCGAAAGCGGCTATTTAGCCGCCGTAAAAGGCAGTCCGGCAAAAGACGTGAAAGCATTGATTAGCTCAATCAATCAACAACGCAAAGACAAGTACAAAGCCATTGCAATCAAGAACAACATTAGTTTACAAGCAGTAGAAAATCGAGCTGGAGAAGTCGCCATCAAAAAAACCGCTGCTGGACAGTACATTAAAAAAAGCGGCAAATGGTTGAAAAAATAAAAAGGTAACACTTACTAGAATTATCATTACCTCCCGCCACCTAATCATCAATGTGTGTCATCACTTTTCAAGTCAATTAAACTCAAAGTGATGACACACAATTCACCAACCTCTCTCCTGATTTACTTCCCTAACGCCAAAAACACGCAACAGGCAAAAAACCGTTGAGGTTTTCGAACCATTGGGCGTTCATTTACGTAGACGAATAGGTTTTCATTCGTTTTTACATACAAATACAAATACAAATACAAATACAACAATAAAACTTCACGAAAAGAAAAAATGCACGCCAACGAGTAAATACCCTACGTCATTTCAAAAAGCGTGATTTATCCAATAGCGTGCTCCCACTCACCCATACAGGAGGAAAATAGTCATTCGCAATGCAATATAAAATCCTATTTTTAAAAAATAGCGGTTTAAAAATTTATTTAAAAACAAGCGGTTTAAAAATAATGGAGAGAACATGAAAATTGCAATAACTACGGCATTGATCGCATTCTCATCAATAGCCATTTCCGAAGAACGTGTTTTAGAAATCCAGCAACAATTCTTATCCGATCGCACCGAATTAGGGGCTTGGGAAATCGAGAATCATGCAGCAAATTTAAATAAAAGCTTGTCTGCCGATTTAATGAAAAACGTGACGCAACATACCCAACCTTTTTATGTATCTAACATAAAAGCCCTGCAATCTGCGATTAATACTGAAAAAACAGCAAAAAATCCGCAGCTTCGCCTTTCTGTTGATACTTTTGAAGGACAAGCTCCTTTAACCCTCATGATTGATCAGATTAGCACACGTCATACGCGCGACATTCTCCGAGGTAAAGTGGAAGGCCATGACGACTCTCGTGTAAAACTGGTTGTTCACAATAGGAAAATGAGCGGCCAAATCGCTTTTGCCTCAACAGAAAAAGTATTGGTGATTAGAAGTATGGAGGGCGGCGCCACCGCCACTTATGAAGTGGATGTCAGTGACATCACCTACGACTAATCCTCCTTCTTTCACTTATTCTTAAAAAGGCAAAGCGATGAAAATGAAAACAAAATTACTGGCGACAGCCACAGCTTTATTGATGCAATCTATAGCCTATGCACAAACGGAAGTGACCGTGCTTATGGTCTATACCGATGATGCCCGTGCCGCAGTTGGCGGTGTATCGAATATTGAAACCGATATTATTGCGGCCATCGACGATGGTAACCTGGCATTAACCAACAGTAATGTAAACATGGAATTAACCATTGCAGGTATGCGAGAGGTGAATGTCAATGAAGGCCGTTATTCCAGCATGGGGCCGTTATTGCGAGACCTCTCAAACCCAAATAACAGTACCTTTGGTGTGGTACACGAATGGCGTGACGAACTTCAAGCCGATTTAGTCTATTTAATTTTTGAAGGCATTCAACAAAATGGACAAGCCAATGCCATTTGTGGTGCAGGCATTCCTTGTAACCAAGCTTTCGAAGATGAAGCCTTTTCTGTAGGCCAACGTGGTTTAATGGATGTCGCCCCGATTGTGATTCATGAATTAGGCCATGTAATGGGTTTACGTCACGACCGAACCAGAGATTGTGGTAGCGCTACTCGAAACTGTGGTCAATTCTTATATCCGTACAGTTTTGGGTACATTGACCCACAAGGCTCGACTGATTGGGGAACTATCATGGCTGGTGGCCGCCCCTTCCCATTAATCGATTATTTCTCAACACCCGACGAGATTTATCCGGAAACAGGGCAAGTGGTTGGCGAAGAAGATCGAAGCGATGCGGCGAGGCACTTGAATAACGTACGGGATATCATTGCCAGTTTTCGTTCAGGCACAACACCACCGCCGCCACCTCCACCGCCCCCAGGAGACGACGATTGTGATGGCGCCATTAATTTCCTCAACAACACGTCTGATGACTACTCCAACAGCGCGCCAGGCTCTGCTGAGGTCTCTGAAGATGGTTGTTCCATCACCCTAACCGGTAACGAATGGCGTATTACCAATTCAGAATACCAAGTGACGTCAGATACGGTAATCACATTTGAATTCAGTACCGGTGGTGTAGAAGGAGAAATTCAAGGTGTTGGATTTGACAGTGACAATGGCGCAAGCTCAAATCGTATTTTCCAATTAACCGGCACACAGGATTGGGGAATCGACGATTACAGCTACACCGGCGGCACGCAAACCTTCACTATTCCGGTTGGACAATTCTATACCGGTAATAATATGGGCTTCGTGATTGCAAACGATAAAGACAGCGGCTCAACCACCAATACGGTTACTGTCAGTAATGTGCGTATCTCTAATTAAAAGGGATAAAACGCTATAGAGTGTATACCGCACAAGGATGTGCGGATTCATTCAGGTTAATAAAACATAAATATACTCAACACACTCAACTCACTTTTCGATATTGAGCCGGTGTCATTCCCGTCTTATTTTTGAAGAACTTACTAAAATGCTGTGGGTATTCAAAACCCAAATCATACCCGATCTGCCCCACCTGCGCCTGAGAACCCAGTAAGCGATTCTTTGCCTCTTCCACAATAAAATACTGAATATGCTGTTGCGCATTCACGCCGGTTTCTTTTTTAAGCAAATCGCTTAAATACCCAGGCGACATACCCAACTCTTTTCCACACCATTGTACCGTAGGCAAGCCTAGAGCATCGGCTTGCTCATTTTCATAATAGCCTTGCAATATGTGCTCAAATTTACCAATAGTATCTTGATTTAAATTCGTACGAACATAAAACTGGCGATCATAATAACGCATACAATAGTCGAGAATTAATGAAATATTATTGACTATTAATTTTTGGGTATGCTTATCAATATTTTGGTGATACTCCTCTTTAATCTTCTCAACAAGATCTGTCAAAATCGTTCGTTCGCCTTCCGACAAGTGCAGCGCTTCATGAACATCGTAAGAAAAAAAAGAATAACCACCAATAGTTTTACCCAGTTCTGAGCGACGAATTAAATCCGGATGAAAGAACAAAACCCAACCACGAGCAGAAGTAATGTCTTCATTTCGCTCAAATTTTTGTGTTTGACCGGGCTGTGTAAACACCATTGAGCCTTCTTGGAAGTCATAACTATTACGTCCGTAGGTGATATGGCCTTTAATGTTAGATTTCATCGCCACCTGATAAAAATCTAAAGTATAGGTGTGATCACCATAATCAAAATTGGCAAGGCGTTCATCAATCGGCAATACCGACACCAGTGGATGCTGAGGGCTATCTAAGCCTAAATTTTTATGCATTTCACTGATGGTCTTAACTCGGATAATGGAACTGGAATTTGACATGTTCACACCTATATTTAAAAAAAACGCTTTTAATAGCGGTAATAGCCTAAGGTAACTCGACTTACTCTGGCAAATACAATGCCGTAGCACGAACTTTAATAGCTTGATTGAGCCGCTCATAGGCAGCACCAACCGGAGCCGGATTCCAAAATGCAGCCCCTACACCACGATAATCCTCATGAATCACCACTCGTGTACCGTTAGATTCTGGCGTTAAGACATAACGATGATTAAACGTTAACATCCCTACCATTCCACCAGTTTGATTTAACAATGAGGAAGGCTCTATTTTTTTTACTTTAGACGGGATTTCATAGCTATTATCCTCATCTTGATGAAAGCGATATCTCACGGTTTGGCCTTCTTTCAGCTCCCCATCCAACACCTCCATAACAGGATTCCATTCTGGATACTTCTGTGTATCCACAATAACACTCCAGACCTTGTCTGGGCTCACTGGAATAAAAACTTCACTGTGGACTGATTTGCGACCAAGCACATACAAGACCACCAAAATTACCAATACGATAATGAAACCAATAACCCATTTAGAGATCATTTACTCTACCTCGCCCCGTTACGTTTCTATTTTTTGTTCTTCTGTTCACAGCGTTAAAAATGTGTTTGCATCTAAATAAACTGAAGGGCGAAATAAATCACCCTTCAGTCAATGATGAGTACACCTTAATATAACTTAATACAACTTATCACTACCAAAAAACAAATTAATTCTTGTGATTTCGAGCTAGCGATTCGGTACGAGCATAGCCGACATTTGCTCTAAGAAGGCTTCTCTTGATTGGCTATTTTTCATATCCATCAGCATAGTGGCATCTGCCCCCACTGCATTGTGGATCGGTGTTTCACTGGTTACACATTGATAAATCTTATCTGCCACTTCCTGCGGATCCGCCTCTTTACCGCCCTGCTGACGCATCTGTGCAGCTAATCCTTCAAAGTGTGCAGCCAACTGACCGGCATAGGTCGTTAATTGCTCATCACCAGCGGTAAAATTATTGTCCGTTGCGGCTGAAAAATTCGTCCCGTACGCACCGGGAGCAACCGTTTTCACCTTAATATTAAACGGCGCATATTCTAACGCTAGCCCTTCAGACCAACCTTGAGCAGCAAACTTACTGGCAGAATACGTAGAGGCAAAAGGCAAACCAACCTCTGCAGCCATAGATGTAACGTTCACAACCACACCACTACCCTGCTTACGCATATGAGGTAAAACCCGAGCAGCGACCCGCATAGGCCCATAGACATTGGTTTCAAACATGGCTTGAATTTGGCTCATCTCAAATTGCTCAAAAACCGCATGGCCACCATAACCGGCATTATTCACTAATGCATCAATACTGCCAAATTCGGCTAAAGCTTTTTCAACTGCGGCATCAATGCTCTGTTCATCCGTCACATCTAATCGACAGAGCAATACATTCTCTAGTTCACCTAATGTAGTGTCTTTTTCTGGTGTTCTCATGGTCGCCACAACGTTCCAACCATTTTGCTGAAAGGTTTTCACCGCTAAAGCGCCAAAGCCTGAACTGCAACCGGTAATTAACACTGTTTTCTTTGTCATGATAAATCCTCTCAAATTTGTTGTTAATTGGCATCCTATTAAGGGTAGGGTTTATGAGCTATAAAAAGCTCAGCATTATGTTTTATTTGCCAATATATTTATTGAAAAAAGCGGTAAATTGTTCTGGAGATTGCCCTAACCAGTCATACGCCGCCGCTCGGTTTTTTTCGAGGTCTAACCACAGCATTTCTTTTTCGCCTCCTAACAAGCCGTAATACTCTCTGACTTTATCGATATCACTCATAGGATCGTTGGTATTTTGAATTACCAAGGTGGGGATTTTGATACTAGGAACATGTTCAAAAAACGACTCCATCAAATCGGCACCACCACGACTCATATTATAATCGTTGATTTTACTTGCCATTTTTTCTGAGATTTTGATTTCGCGCATATTGTCGGTAAAACGCAGAGGCTGAATAGAGACCAATGCTTTAATATTTTCATACTTCGATAACCCATCTTCTAATCCATAGGCAAATGAAGTAGCACTGGTTCCCATACAAATGCTCAATAAACCAATCTCAGCGTTTTGATAATCCGCATGTTGACTAATATATCCTACTGCGGCCAGTACATCTTGAGCCTCAGCACTGCCCCAAGCGATGTACTCAGATGTCCCCTGCCCACTGTTACCATGATTACGCATGTCATACATCAGTACAGAATACCCCTGATCCACCAGATATTTAGCCTGACGTAAAAATGAAATATTCTTTTTATAGAGTTTATATAGACCTTTTCCTTTTGGTGTATAGCCCGAGCGACTGCACTGAACCCCAAAATGAGTTTGCACGATAATTTTTTCGGTTCCACCTTTTACCAGCCAGCCTGATAACGTCACACCATCTTTTGTTTTAAACGTAACATCTTCATAGTCCAAACCATAATCTTTAGGATCATCAAATACAGGGGCTTTTCCAGACTTGGTCATCATATTGGCAAGGTATCGGGTTAACATAATAGGCTCCTAAGTGGGCTGAGTCGTTAAACTCATTGAATTGCGAACAAGTACAAGTATATGTACCTTGTTGAATATCCGCTTATACGCATTCCAGAACTTTTTATACATTTTGCAGGTTATGAAATTTTTCCACTTTAAGGCTCAACGCGATTCAGTGCATTATTATGTTTAACCACTCTACCTGTGACAATTCTCAGGTAAAAATTATTGGACTGATGAAAAAATCACTAATAAATTCAGGGGATTACATGAATATCGTTTTAAAGGACTTAGAGAAGCTGCATGCCTACCAACTATTGACCAATACCATAGTACCCCGGCCAATTGCTTGGATTTTGACAGAAAATGTCAACAAATCATTTAATTTGGCGCCATATTCCTATTTCAACGTTGTTTGTTCTAACCCAGGTATATTGATGTTCTCAGCCGGGCATAAACGAGATGGTACCAAGAAAGATACATGGGCCAATATCGAAAGAAACCGCCATTGCACTGTACATATCGCTAATGGAGAACTCGCCGATGAAGTCAACAAAACCGCCAAGCCTCTTGCCGAAGGGGAATCGGAACTCAATTTACTGAATCATGCCCTAGTTAAGGAACCACACTTTTCTCTACCACGACTCACTAAAGCACCGGTCGCCTTTTCCGCCGAATGCCACGATATTCATTTACTGGGCAATGGGCCTCAAGCCATCATTTATGTAGAGGTGAATGCCGCCTTTGTAGACGATCCCCTCTTCACAGGAAAAGATTTTCAATTAGACTCTAAAAAGTTAAATCCATTGGCAAGACTAGGTGGGAATGATTATGCGTTAACCGGAGACATCCTAACGCACGAAAGGCCATAGTTGATGAGCTTCAACTATGATTGAAAGAAGAGAATATAAAGAAATCACACAACATTGCGGATTAAAAATATGAATACGGAAAATACAAAGAAAAAATAATTTTTGTTACAAATTTATACTTTCATTTTCCGTCTATTAGAACCTTACCCTAGCACAATATCATTATTTTACTTAGACATTACGCTATTGGAACTACTTCTCATCGTACCGCCATAAAAAATTCTAAAATGAATATTGAATAGTATTATTTAAGGAAAAGTAATGTTAAAAGTACACGTTTGGCAACCTAGCGGTAATATGGTTGGACATGCCTCCCTCTCATTTGGAACAAACTACGTTAGTTTTTGGCCAGAAGATGCTGCGGGCAAGAAAGATTTAAAAATCAAGCGCAGCCATCCCGGCTCATTTATAAGCGACCTTAATGAGGATATAGAAGCCGAGGGAAATCGGTATCCAACAACAATAACATTAGGGCACCTCTAAAAATAGCCCAACTTTGATATAATCTCACTGTTCAAAAATTTCAAGAGTTTCCTTCTATGTCTCAGCCCGGCTTTTTTGATTTAGATGACAGGTATCGCAAGTTAGATGAAAAAGATCCATTAGTTCATCTCAACAAACTGATATTTTGGGAAGCCTTTCGTCCGACCTTAAAGGAAATACGAAAGTCAAACCGAAAAAGCAATGCGGGTCGTAAAGCCTATGACGAGCTACTGATGTTCAAAGTACTCGTACTTCAGCACTTATACAATGTATCCGATGATCAGATAGAGTACCAAATACGGGACCGCTATTC
>NZ_JAJQVM010000120.1 GCF_021234875.1 Marinibactrum halimedae
CGGTGTGATTCATGACTGGGGTGAAGTCGTAACAAGGTAGCCCTAGGGGAACCTGGGGCTGGATCACCTCCTTAAACGATTAGCTGGCTGTCTTTGTGAGTGCTCACACGCATTGCTTGATGATTTTTTAGGCCTGTAGCTCAGCTGGTTAGAGCGCACCCCTGATAAGGGTGAGGTCGGCAGTTCAAGTCTGCCCAGGCCTACCAATAGTGGGGCTATAGCTCAGCTGGGAGAGCGCTTGGTTTGCATCCAAGAGGTCTGCGGTTCGATCCCGCATAGCTCCACCACTTAACTCATTTAATTTCATTCTTTTTGAGTGTGATTAAATGAGTTTTTTGACCCCTCAAGCAGGTGTCTGTTCTTTAAAAAGATGAATGTAAAGTAATAGCTGATTAATTTTATTTTTTAGGCGAGTGTGTATTTTTTACATGTACATACCTGTCCGGTGCAAATCGTTATTATTGTGAATTGATGAGAATCAATCTTTCTGTTGGTGAGTTGAAGGTCCTTTCAATCTTCAATGTTATTC
>NZ_JAJQVM010000121.1 GCF_021234875.1 Marinibactrum halimedae
GCCAATGGGCTCAACCCTTACGAATATTTGCAGAACATTTTTAAAGAACTGCCCAATGTCAATGATGTTGAACAGGTGGAGGCTTTGTTGCCTTGGAATATCAAGGTGTAATTGGTTTGGCGTTTACGCTGCAATTACACCAAAAGTGGAACCAAATACCAATAGCCCCAAATTTGAAAGTGAGATTATTGATAAAGAGTTTGTAAAAACTGATAAAAATATTATTAGAGCTAAAGGCCCCAAAACAGAACCTAAAATAACAAGCACTTTGTAATTAATTTCAATTATTTTTGAAACTAGATACATAGCAGGCAGCCCAAATAATATTAGCCCTATTAAAGATACTATAAAACTTGAGAGGAAAAAAATAATTAAAGCAGGTAACTCTATACTCGAATTCCCCGCGAAAGAAACAAGTAGAAACAGGGCACCTCTAAAAATAGCCCAACTTTGATATAATCTCACTGTTCAAAAATTTCAAGAGTTTCCTTCTATGTCTCAGCCCGGCTTTTTTGAT
>NZ_JAJQVM010000012.1 GCF_021234875.1 Marinibactrum halimedae
GAGGCTGGCTAAATTGGGAATGGCAATTTCAAAATGATTTTCTTTATTGGCTTCGTCAGGAATAGCGAATAATAAAAGTGGTACGTGGGTATCGGTTTCCCAAACGCCTTCCATTGCCGCAATTTTTGGACTTTCAGGGTCACCCCCGGGTTCGCCGGAAAACGGCACCGAAGAAACATCGATCCATACTCAAAGAGATGTATCTTTGGATCAAAGAAAACCGCTATAAGCGGTTGAATCGTTTTATGCCAATATTAAAGCGGAAGATGGTTGGTATCGCCAACTACTTTGGATTGCCGGATAATAGCCTGAGTGTGATGAGGATAAATGACTTTATCTTTCACACTCTTTACAAATGGCTCAATCGCCGCAGCCAACGGAGAAGTTTTAACTGGCAAGGCATGAAGGAGATGTTAGGATATTTTGAAATCCGTCCGATGAGGGTGCGCAAGCGTGCTATCGTTGTTGACTGGTATTGAGGGCCTGTGCCTTACACGGGCAATGATATAACTGAAGAGCCGGATGCGGTAGTCCCGTACGTCCGGATCTGTATGGGGGCGTCTGGGTAACTGGGCGTTCTATCATGACTGAGTTTAAGGGAATTTGATGAAAATTCTAAAAATACTGACAATCACATTGATAACTATTCTAGGCGGCTGTGTCAATTCGCCTAGTTCATTATACATAGACAAGCCATATGTATCTGATGAGAAAATCGAGTACTGGAATAGCCTTGTAGGCACGTGGAAAGGGGAAAAGGAGTTAGGGGGAGGTAGTCGAACCGAGTGGATTATTGATAGAGCTTCAGATGGCACATTTAGAATAGTTTTCAGAACTATCCAAAATGATGGAACTGTAGATGTGTCAACTGAATATGGCCAATGGGGTGTGTCCGATAATATCTATTTCACCATAACAGATGCTAGGTTAGTCGGTGATTCTATCCAAAGAACTGATAGACGCGAACCGTACTACTATGATGCTTATCGAGTAGTAGAAGCAACAGAATCGCTTTTCCATATAGAAACAATTGTAGATCGAGAGTCCTTTGTTGTTAAAAAGATTAGTGACGGAGAAGGCTTCATTGACGAGGCAGACACTCATAACAAGTAAAGCACCGGAAAACCAAAAGCTTCGCTTTTATTTTCCGGTGCTTTAAGCGTTGAGACTGTAGAAAAACCTAAAATTTGGCATAATTGATCCTACTGCCTTTGTTTTGTGTGAATGTTGATCGATTGTGCCAAATTTCATCCCATACAATCTCAATTAAACCACATTAGTGGCGATTGATTTCAATCGTCAAATACAACCCGGGACATTTGAGTTCGCTTTGAACTATTTGATTGAGCATAAATTGGATTTATCGATCTTTAATGGTGGTTATAAAAACGACCGTACGGGTCGCCCCGCTTATGATTCGGCCATTCTATTAAAAATTATTCTCCTCGCTTCGTGTTTGCGAACATTGGCACTTATAAGCGGATATCGAAATTTAGTTTGCGTGGAAAAACCAAAGTGAATGGCCAGTGGCAGCTATTTTGTCTGGTGCATAATATTGAGCAGCTGGTAAATTATGGGAATCTTAAGCCCTAACGGCCCAAATTGCCGTCATTTGGACAAATTGACCCGATTGAATAGCTTGTTTGTTGATCAGTTTGTAAAGCAGCACCAGAATTTTAGTAGTGTTTGACTTTTTTGGCGCAAAAATAAACAAGTTTTGAGAGCTGTAGGGAAGCTATGATTTGGGTTTTTCTACAGTCTCGTTAGAGATTAAAAAGACGTACTCAGTTGGGTATTTCTCAAGAGAAATTGGCGTTTAGGGCTTCTTTGTCTGTCACTTCTATTCGAGAAGTGGAGTTAGATAAAAAACAGCTCACCGTTTTTTCGTTGTTTAAAGTAGCGAAAGCGCTTCAGTTAAACCCTGATGAGCTATTGAGAAGCCCTTGGTTAAGTTGGTCTCAGAAAGAAGGGGAATATTAAGCGGGGTGGTAGAGTGTTCGTTGTGTTTCTCTTGGTGACAAAAACAGAGAGAGTGAATTAAGGTTGAGAAAATTCGACCCTTTTTGTAATGAAAATAAAAAATTCATAAAAGTGACACATTAAATTTACGATTGTATCGACGATGTCACTCTTGGTGCTTGACGGTAAGTAAATACTTTCGTCATCGCATCAGAGGATGAATTTTTACAAGGTGAGTTGCTTTACGAAATTCGCAAGACTTTTCAATTTTTTGACAAGTGGTTAGTATCCCGCTCGTGATTTCGCTCTGTGGGAATCACACTTTACCGAATAAGCACACTTTACCGAATAAGTAAGCCGCGCTAGACGGCTATCGTGACGAGGAAATGAGTGGTGTTGACCGTATGTCCTTACCCCCTTACTTGGAACAGGATTTACTGCAAACTGAAAAAGAAATGGATTGAAGATGGTTGCAGCGGAGAGCACCCCCCCAAGCCCTTGATTGTCGATTTATGGGCAAGCAGTTCCGACCAAGAAAAAAGCGAACGTTGGTGTGAAACCTTGGAATGGGCCAAAAAGAATCACTATAGCCTACTCCAAGAGTTGTATAACCAGCCTATGTACGGTGGCTTTGATACCTCCGATTCATTAACCGATTTCTCATCATCCGCTTCCACAAACCAACCTGATATGAGTGTAAGAACCAGTACTCGTCGATTGCAATAACGGGTTTTACTTTTGTTGCAACCAGCTTTCACTGCTATAGCGATAAGCTTTTCAACAGAGGTTCGAGCTTCGGCCAAATGTTGTCGAGCAGCATTGGTTGGGCTTCAGAGGTGGGGTGAATGCCATCGTCTTGCATAAGGTCGGCCTGTGTGGCGATCTTGTCTAAGATGAAGGGCACAAATAAAACATTTGTGTCTGTGGCAACAGTGTTGAACGTTTTCCTGAACAGTTGAGTGTAGCGCTCCCCATAATTGGGTGGGATCTCGATACCCACTAATAGAACTCTGGCACCGGCGGCCTGGCTTTTGCTGATCATGGTTCGTAAGTTTCGCTCCATGATTTTCACTGGGTAACCTCTTAATCCGTCATTGCCTCCTAGTTCAATAATCACCACTGAGGGTTGGTGTGCTTTTAATAATGGGTTAAGTCGCCCTAAACCGTCCCCGGTAGTATTGCCACTGATACTCGCATTCACAGCAAGAAAATCTTTATATTCACCAGATTGTAATCGCTTGTTCAAAAGGTGAACCCATCCCTGTTTTTCATCTAGGCCATAGGCCGCGCTAATACTGTCACCGACCACCAAAATGGTTTTTTGTGTTTCGACGTTTTGTGCTTGTGTGTTTCTTTCTACTTGTGTGTTTCTTTCTGAAGTATGTTCATTCGGTGAAGGGAGAGCGTTGCCATAAACGGTGGCCGATAGCAGAAGCCATAATAAAGGCAGAATATTTATGTGTAGGGCTCTATTATTGAAAGTATTTTTTGACATAGGTCTCTTATTCATAATGTGTCGTAATCAGATAAAAATCGGCGTTAAGTGATGTTGGTTTGTGTGGCGCAAAATGATTATATGGCACTGTCTTATTGAATGTTGATCGTAAATATTGAACGCAATGGTGTGGCCGTGGTTACTGGCCATTATCTATTCGTCTGATAGTCAGTATCCATTATTCGTCTCCCTGAGACAGTGTGAAATTACGCCAGTTTCATCCATGCGCTTAGCGTGCCTAACAGTGATTGGAATTTTTATGATTAGTGCAAAGCAGTTGTCCAAGCAAGTTGTAACCGCCGAAGGGCCGTTAACCATATTAAATAATGTCAGTTTAGAAGTTGCCGATGGAGACAGTATTGCCATTATCGGAGCATCGGGCTCGGGTAAGTCAACCTTACTAGGTATTTTAGCTGGGCTGGATGTGCCCACCTCCGGCGAGGTTCAACTTGCTCACCAGGTGATTACCAGCATGGACGAAGAAGGTCGTGCACGAGTACGTGCGGAGCATGTTGGATTTGTCTTTCAATCTTTTCAGTTGTTGCCGGGGTTATCTGCCCTTGAGAATGTGATGATGCCGTTGGAGCTGCATAAGGTAGTCAATGCTCGTGCGCGTGCCACCGAGTATTTAGAGCGAGTTGGGCTGGCTCACCGAATGGGGCATTACCCAAAGCAGCTGTCAGGGGGTGAACAACAACGTGTGGCTATTGCTAGAGCGTTTGCCAGTGAGCCTTCGGTCTTGTTTGCTGATGAGCCCACGGGCAATCTTGACAGCACGAACGGCGCCAAAATTATCGAATTATTGTTTGAGTTGAACCGTGAGCAAGGCACTACTTTGGTTCTCGTCACCCATGAAAACCGCCTGGCTGAACGGTGTCAGCGTCAAATCACTATTGAGGCAGGAGAGGTTGTGAAGGTTTCCGGTTCAACGTCTCAAGAACAGGATGCGCTTTCACTTTCTTCCGATAACGCTGTGTCAGAGGTGCGTTAAATGTTGATGCTGTCTTCCAAACTGTTGTGGCGCAATTGGCGCAGTGGTGAGTTACGTATCTTGGCGGGGGCGTTGGCGTTGGCGGTTGCGGTAGTGGCTGCCATTGCGGTATTTGCGGAGCGATTGGATAAATCGTTGGAGCGACAAAGTGGCAGTTACCTTGCCGCTGATCAAGTCGTGAGCAGTCGTTTTGAAATCCCCAGTGAATGGTTGGGGCAAGAGACCTCGATGGGGTTAAAAAGTAGCCAGTTGGCCGTATTCAGTTCGATGGTCTTTTCTGGTGATGAAATGATTCTCGCGTCCGTCAAAGCCGTTAGCCCGGGGTATCCCTTGCGGGGCGAGCTTGAGGTCAGTGATGAAGCCTTCGCCATGGGGGATCAAGTCCGATTGGCCCAGGGAATTCCTAATCCCGGTGATGTGTGGGTAGATTCTCGCTTACTGCCAATGATGGATCTCTCTCTGGGGGATACCTTGGCGATTGGCAATGCCGACTTCACGATTAGACAAGTGGTGATACGTGAGCCAGATGGCTCGTCTGGTTTCGGCATCATGGGCCCAAGGGTCATGATGAATCGAGCCGATCTTGCTAGCACAGGCGTTATTCAACCAGGCAGTCGCGTGGTTTATCGTTGGTTGCTGGCGGGTGACGAGGCAGAATTGAAAGCGTTTAATGAATGGATTGAGCCTAAGCTCGGGGACCATTATCGGCTAGAAAACATCCGAGATTCCCAGCAAAACATTGGGCAAGCACTAGACCGGGCAACGCGATTTTTGATGTTGTCTGGCATGATTGGTGTATTGCTGGCGGCGGTGGCCATTGCCATTGCAGCCCAACAATTTGGTCAACGGCATACCGATCAAGTGGCTTTACTGAAAAGTTTGGGGGCCAGCGCGACTCAAGTCCGCCAGCTCTATGCGTTGCAGATGTTGCTCTTGGGTATTGGGGCATCTGTAGTGGGGTTGGGCATCGGGGAGTTACTGCAACACGGCATTATGGGGGCGGTTGATTCATTGATTGAAGTGGAATTGGTCGCGGCCGGTATTACCCCCTACATTACTGGTCTGTTCACTGGGGTGGTTTGTTTGATTTTCTTTGCCTTACCGCCTTTGTGGCACTTGCCAGGCGTACCGCCATTGAAAGTTCTCCGCCGTGAAATGAGCATTGATCATGTTTCCACATGGGCACGAGGTTTGTTGGGGGTGGGGGCGGTTATTGCGCTGATTTGGCTTTACAGTGGTGATGTGCAACTGACAGCCTCTATGGTTGGCGGTATGGGCGTAGTGCTGGGTGTGGGCGCTGTTGCCGCCTTAGGATTATTGCGATCTGGGCGACATTTGGCCGGGCGGGCAGGCAGCATATGGCGGCTGGCCATGGCCAATTTAGACCGTCATCGATCCCAAAGTATTACCCAAATCATGGTTTTTGGTTGTGCCTTGATGTTGTTGATGGTGCTTTTCCAGGTACGCACCAGTCTTATTGATGAATGGCGTTTACAGCTGCCGGAAGATGCACCAAATCATTTCGTTATGAACATTGCGCCCTACGAAAAAGAAACAGTGCAATCGTTGTTCACGGAAAACACACTGGGCACAAACCCTATGTATCCTATGGTATTAGGACGAGTCAAAGCCCGTAATGATTATGTTTTCACCGATGATGATCGTGACAAAACACCAGGAGCGTTGCGTCGAGAAGTCAATTTAAGCTGGGCAGAGGCGATGGCCCCAGACAACGAACTGGTCAGTGGTCAATGGTGGGATGAATGGCGCAGTCAAAGTGGCTTGCCGGGGGTGAGTGTCGAGCAAGATACCGCCAGAAATCTCTCGTTAGATGTGGGGGATGTGGTCACTTACAGTATTGGCGGGTTGGAGTTACAAGCAGAGGTATCGAGCATACGCACGGTAGATTGGAACTCCATGAGCCCGAATTTCTTTTTCTTATTCAGCCCCGGTGCCCTAGACGCATTTTCACCGAATTATTTAACCAGTGTGTTTATTCCGGTTGAGCAAAAGGGCTTTATTAACCGATTGCTCAGGGAGTACCCCACGATTGTCGTGATTGAAGTAGACCGCATTATTGAACGTATTCGAACCATTATTGATCAGGTCAGTAGTGGGATTGAGCTTGTATTGTGGTTGGTCTTAGTCGGTGGGGTTCTGGTTTTAGTGGCAGCGGTGAACGCCAGTATGAGTGCCCGTCAGCAAGAATCGGGTTTATTGCGGGCACTGGGTAGCCCAAGTTCTCTGATTCTTGGCAGTATTTGGCTGGAGTTTTCGTCACTTGGTTTATTTGCCGGCATACTCGCCACACTGGGCGCGGAAACGTTGCTTATGGCATTGCAGGCATTTGTGTTTGATCAGCCAGTGACGCCACATGTTTTACTGTGGTTTACAGGGCCCATCCTTGGGATGATATTCATTGGGGCGTTGGGTGTCTTAGCATGTCGGAAAACCGTTTCAGTGCCGCCTGGGCAAGTCTTGCGTGAATTGGCTACCAATTAAAATAATTAAAATGTAAACAAAAAAACCACACATTGCTGTGTGGTTAAAGGTTTGCGTGTTGCAGGGTGTATTCAGAAAAACTCAGAAGGTTAACGTCCCTGTTTTCGAGATCGTTCCATCCGTAAAAGTAAGAGTGAGGCCGCTAAACTGATGGCCAAAAAGCCGGTGCCGTTATCCAATTCAGGCACTTTTTTAATGCCTCCGTGTTGATGTTTTAGGTATCGCTTGTGTTTACCTTCGTATATGCGTTCTCGCTCATCCATTTTCCGGTGCATCGTCTGGCGGTACTTCTCCGGTAGATAACGCATAGGCGAGTGATGAGAAAAATAACGCTGCGCTTTTTCCCAAGACCATTCGCCTCTCTTGCTCTCCTCATCCGCAACACTGACGTTAATAGGGGCGATCAGTGCCATTAAGAGAAGTAATTTCACGCATCTGTTTGCCAAAGCTTTCATAAGTGCCTCCGTCACTGACATCCGCTGTTGACGTTAATCAGAGTAGTTTTGGCGCCAAGAGTCGTCAATGGGAGGTAAGAAAGAAAGCAATGTGCCTGTAGTTTATGGCTAAATTTTAGGTTGTGCTTGCCGCTTGAAACACAATTAAAGGAGATATAATTTTTTAAGCGCCAAAAATAAAAAATGTTGGTTTTATGGAATAAAAAAACAATGTAAATAGAATAAATAAATTATTTTATATTCATTTTTCGTTTGAAAACCATAAACGCTCCCTACTATGGATCATAGTGGTAATGGTTTTAGTAGTAATGGTTTTAGTAGTAATGGTTTTAGCGTTAATGATTTTTACTGTTGTGTATTACTATATTGCGGCAGCGTTGTGCTACGTTGGCGTAATGAATAGACAACGAGTCGTGAAAACACAAGCGGTGGTTAAAATATAATCTATGGTAAACAATGTAAGTCAGGCATCTTCATCCTCTACACCCTCCACAACGAAGGATGACCCCTTAGCGCTCAGTAATCAGTTGTGTTTTTCCCTATACGCCACCTCATTGGCCATGACTCAATTGTACAAGCCTTTGTTAGAACCTCATGGGTTGACCTACCCTCAGTACCTTATTTTACTCATTCTGTGGGAGAGTGATGGCCTCATGTTGCGAGACATTGCCGATCGTTTAGGGCAGAAGCCAGGGGCCGTAACGCCGGTCGTCAAGCGGATGGAAATCGATGGCTGGGTGGTTCGTCATCGCAGCCTGGCGGATGAGCGGCAACTTGAAATATGCCTCACCAAAAAGGGAAAGCGACTGCGTAAAACCGCGATAGAGATAAATGCCTGTATCTCACAAAGTTGCCATGCTGATGTAAAAAGCCTGATGAGCCTCAAAAACCAGCTGGATGATTTGCGAAAAGAGTTAAAATAGATTGCGCAGTAATAGTTATTGCGATAATCTTTATTGGGGGGTGATTAATGAATCACCTATTTTTTGATTTAAATGGTTACTGCAATAACTATTTTTGCTATGACTAGTGTTGTTATAAACAACGTTGCAAACTACTGTCGCAACAAGCAATAGCAAAGAGAACCCGATATTTCGTATCACCTTGTTGGATCTTACACCCCTAATACCGAGAGGAGAAAATAATGGAAACCGTTTATCAAGCACACGCTGTGGCCACGGGTGGCCGTGATGGTCGCGCCGTATCGTCTGATGAAAAATTAAATGTTCAGCTCAGTACACCCAAAGAGCTCGGTGGCGCCGGCGGCGATGGGACTAACCCCGAGCAACTCTTTGCCGCTGGTTATGCGGCCTGTTTTATTGGTGCCATGAAATTTGTGGGGGCACAAGAGAGCATTGCTGTTCCTCAAGAGGTGAGCATCAACTCTGCTGTGGGGATTGGCCCGAATCCGAAAGGGGTTGGCTTTGCCATTACCGTCAGCCTTGAAATTTCGCTTCCGGGTTTAGAAAAAGACGTCGCGCAAGGTTTAATCGATAAAGCCCATGCCGTGTGTCCGTATTCCAATGCCACTCGCGGAAATGTCGACGTGATATTAACCCTTGCTTAAAGCGTTCCTGCTCTAAAAGTAATCATTTTGATAGAGCTGCCGTTCGTGATAACGTCAGCTTTTCCCTTCTTATTTCTCCATAGATTGTCAGAAATTCAAGCGTCACCCCCTTATCTTTCTCACTCTGAGTCGGTTTACCACTTGTGGGTATGAGAAAGTCCATCCTTTAGTGAGCAGTTTATTCATTGATATCACTCGATCTGTTATGACTTTCTTGTGAAATTCATTAGAAGTAAAAGACCAATTAATAGCACGTTCTTGTGTGATCGTTAATCAATGACTTAAGTGACAGACTTCTCCTTAGCTTTCGGTATTCATAGAGGAGGTACTCAGAATGTGGGGCACCGACTTTATTTTCTGCGAAATGAGAGGGGAAGTGGAATGGATGGGGTATCGAATAATTCAACGAACGAACTTTGGATGTTTGGTTCTGCAAGTGTAAGGGTGGATTCTAATGGTGGTGTACGTGAAGCGACACAAGAAGAAATAGTTGCAGAAACAAAAAGCTCCCCGGCTGCGATGATTCAAGTTTTGAATACCGGTGCGGATCTTTTACGCTTTGATGCGAATGGCTATTACAAAGATGATGTAGAAAAAATTGCAGAATTATACAAACAAACGGATAAGAGCACAGAAGAAATTGCCAATGAAGTTAATGATGAAATTAATAAATTGCGCAATAAAATGCGAGATCATATCGCCAGTGGTGTGTTTTCAGTCAAAGATAATGGGCAAGTGTTTCATCGTAATGAGCAGGGCCAGGATGTTCTTATTCCACCGGAAAAGGTTGGGTTTGAAATGAATGCATTATTGATCGAATCAATTACAAATAAAGTGAGTGATTTAAATATTTTACGCTCCAAGTTGGCTGGAATTGATAAGTGGATTAAAGAAAATATTGGCTCTGAGGGAAAAGTCATTGTGGGTTCTGCGAGGGTTGATCGTGGTTACAAGATGCTGCAAAGAATTGAAACGCGTCCGGATAAGAATGAAGATATAGGAGATACAGGTGGTCATGAATGGAGGCTTGGTGAGGGTTATAGAGATATAGACAAACTGGATGAAATACCTAACTCCTTTAAAGATAAGTTTGATATCCGAAGGGATTATGGCGGTACCGATTTTAATAAGCATGTTAAAGATTTAGTCAAAGGGACGGAGTATGAAGGTAAAAGTGGAGCGCAGTATATACGGGCGATTAAGAAAGAGTATGATGAATTGCTTCAGGGAAGTGGTGTTCAAACTAATGGTGAATGGTTAAAAGATTTCTCTGAGACTGAATATGTCTATGGAGGGCAAAGTTGGCCTGCTTTTCAAAATGAAGTGAATAAAGGGGAGTGGAACAATGGATATGAAGAGGGGGAAATTAGTGCATATGACGATATACAATGGGGAGTTAGCCTTGATAGGCGGGTTCATGTATTGGGTGTTCCTTATGCGAAATATAGCAGTCCAGAAGGGTTTTCTATTGATGCTATGGTTGTCCCACAAAATAATGTTCAAACTAGAGTGCAAACGTTGTCGAGTTTGTCGGAGCAATTGGGAACGAATTTTAAAGTTGATAATAGTCGATTCAACAATATTATCGAGGCGATGAATAATTATAATAAATCCATTGTGGACTCTTTAAGACGTTTTTCCGTTATTTAAATCTTGAGAAGATGAATCTATGAATAATGATGAGTTGAATGGGGTTGCGGCCATGGATATGGAGGCGATCTTGAATAAGAGTCAAAAAATTCTTGCTGAAGTCCAAGAAGCGTTAATAAAAAGCGAATATCGCCAGGCTGTATTGGACGCAAATATTCAATCTACTTGGGCTTGTTCTCGATATCAGTGGGTCGAAAAAATCAATGCTGAATTTGGCCAACCTAATGAAAGTGAGATTTTTTTTGCACATAAAGAATTTAAAGAAAAATTTCTAAAGGAAAAGACGGTCAAATCCAGTTTTATGAGCCCTTTTTTTGTGAATAATCCTATCTGATTGCTAGGGGAGTGCAATGAGTCAAAAAACCAGTCAAGCCGTAAATTTACATCAGGTGGATCCACAAGATTGGCAATATTTCTTAGAGCAAGGGGGAACTTTGGGTCATGCTTTAGATTTGCAAGAAAGCGAATTAGAAGCCATGTATGCGATGGCTTACGAAAAATACACCATGGGCGCGTATCAAGAAGCGTTGTCATTATTTCAGTTGCTATGTCGTTGTGATCACTTTGACTCACGATTTATTTTAGGGCTGGGAGCTGTGAGGCAGGCGCTTAAAGAGTACAAGTTGGCAGGAGAAACTTACAGTTTTGCCGCTGTAGTGCATACTCAAGACCCAAGATTTCCTTTCCATACAGCCGAGTGTCATTTAGCTTTGGGTAATAACATAAAAGCAGCCAGTGGTTTTGAAGAAGCTTATAACCGGAGTTTAGGGAAGCCAAAATTTGAGAAGTTAAAAGAGAAAGCAGAGGCTTGTTTATTTATGTTATCTAAAAAACTGGGGAAATATGACCCTAATTGGAAATATAACCCTAAAGGAGAATAAAGGATGGCGATTGACAATAATACTAGGCCCGTTACGCTTGCGATGCCTATAGTAAGTGATTTTTCTCGCACCGTGACGGAAAGTTTACTTGTGGCTCAGAAAGAGCAAGCATTAATCCCCCTGAAAGAAAAAAAGCAACAAGAAAATCAGTTGAATGGTTTAAAAAATACACCGTCAGTAGAGCTAGATCCGCCAGAGGTGTCTACTTCCAGTGGGGAATTTTACGACACGATTATTATTGCATTATCCAGGCTTTCAGGTTTGCTTGGAGATATGGCAGATTCTACTTTAATAGACTTGCAATTCAATCGAGAAGAAATTAAACGGCTTTTGAAAGAAAAATTATTAAATGCTGAGGCGAGTGAGAAGCGTCGTGTTGAGCAAGAAAAGGCCGAAGAGAGAGCAATCAAGCGTGAAAACGAGCTGGGGTTTTGGAGTAAGGTTGCCGATTTTGCATTTGGTGCCTTTGAATACGTAACTGGCCTTGCCACAATGGTAAAAGGGGTTTTTACTTTGAATCCGGCAGATATTGCCGCTGGTGCCAGTCTTGCTGTCGCCGGGCTTCTTGAGATGTCGGCAGCATTTTTGGAAGAGGGAGCAACGAAAGATAATCTCAAAATGGCGGCAAATACCTTTATGGGGGTGGGTCTTGCTTTGTCATTTGTGGGCAGTGGTCCAATGGTCGCTTTCATGATTAAAGGTGTTGAAAAAGCCCTAAAATCAGGAGGGAAGAAGCTTATTCAAGAAGCCGCAGAAAAAGCGTCTAAAGAGGTGTCTGAAAAAGCCATGGACGATATCGCAAAAACAGCAATGAAAGAAGCCTCGAAGCAAGCCGCAAAAGGGCTGAAAAGCCAAATGTACAACTTGACTCTTGAAGTCTTTTCGCGAGGAACAACAAAAACACTCAAATCAGGAATGAATAAACATCTAGATGAATATGCCGAGGTGTTCATGAAAACAGTTGCTAAAGAGACGACAAAGCGAGGTTTCGGCGAAGTTTCTGAAGAGATGGCGAAAAAAGCCACACAAAATATGTTAAAAAATCTTAAAAAAGAGCTCCAAGACAATGTTCAGAAGTTAAGTGACTCAACCAAAGTATTCAGGAATTTAGGTAAAGCGGCGTTGGCTAAAGAGGCGCTGGTTCAGTCACATAATATTCATGCTGCCGTTGTTCAGGAGGAGTTTGATGCGAGAAAAGCCGATTTAGAAAAAGAAAAGGACATCTTATTAGCAAATTTGGAAGAAATTACTCATACCCAAGAGTGGGTGAATAATCTTATCAAATTATTACAGGAACACTGGACTCGTGCTGTTACAGGTCCTGTTGAAGAAGCAATGAAAGTTTTGAATTCATCTATTCAAGATCGAGGTAATACCTCTAAGCGAATTGCGGCAAGCTTCAGTGTGTAATATGCAAAATTTTATATGGTTTTTGTGATCTAAGTGGTTATTGGTGAATTTTATAAGATGTGGAGAACATTATGATTGAAGGCAGTGTTAGTAAGTCAGGAAGTAATGGAATTAGTGGTGTAAGCAATGTAGAAAAAAATAACATAAGGCAAGAGGATAGCAACATTGTATCCCCATTGGATGCTAGTCGTCACTATTTGTCAGTTGATGATGAACCTGTTCAAAACTTTCTAGAGGCATTCGCTAGAAATAATCATGTTTATGGTTTGGTGAATGATTTAAATAATAAAATGAAGTCGATTCTCAGAGAAATGAGAGAAGTTGAATCGACAGTTCGTATCAGAAACTATGAACATCAGTTTAAAACGGCATTGGAGAAAAGAGATGAAATTTTGGAAAAGGCAGAAAAAATTAAGGAATTGACACTTCAAAAAGCCAAATTAACCATGGTCTCGGGTGTTGTACAGGGTGCAGTCGGTTTGGCTTCTGCGGGCGCGGGTTTTGCTTCATCCTCTACGATTAAGGGCAGTGCCATGGCAGGAGCTGGTGCAGGTATTGCTCAGGGGATGAGTAAAATTATTGATTCTGAAGTAATGAAGTTGGATGCTGAAGTTACAGATTTAAGAATGCTTCTTGATGCGACACAAACAGAGTTAGATGCCATTATTGATTTGGCTAAAAAAGAAGGTGAATTATCCAATGCTCAAATAAGTTTTATTGACAGTATTACCAATACGTTTTCTTCTTTTATTAACGATCTGCATGGTCAACACAGTGGTACGATTGGTTCAATGGCAAAAGCAATGGTATAGCGATTGTCGTAGAAGGTTGTCATAGAAAATTGTCATAATGTTTCATCCCGATAAAGTGTGTTGTTCACAGTTTATCGGGTTGGGTATGTATTTATTAAGGATTAAATCGGTGAAGTTCATAGAACGGTTTGTTTTTTTGTCTGTGTTGTTGATGCATATCTCAGGTTGTGCAACACAAAACAAGAGCCCTAATGTCGTGGTGGCGAGCCTGAGTATTGGTGTTGAAAAAAATATAGAGAGTTTGATCAGCTTGTCAAATTCACTGTTTTATGAAAACTTAAGTCCAGCTGTATTACCTTATTCCATTGAATACCGTTCATCATCCCAGCTGTATTCAGAGTTTGCTGCTGGCAACTATGATGTAATTTTAGGTGTCGTCGAAGCTTCTTCAGCAGGGTATTTAATTGCGGGCGATATTATTCCTTTGAAATCCATGGATTTTCAATATTTTGTATTGCCAGAAAGACAAGATATTCGCGATGTTAGCAATAAAGATGCGTTTTTTTTGAAAACGAAAGCGGTCGGTTATGTATCCGTGGGTAAAGTGGGTATTGCTAATGAAGCAAAAATAGCCACATTAGAGAATTCACACAGTTTTACACCCTGTGGCACGGTATTGGGGTGTGTCAGGTTTTTACATGAAAAAAAGATTGATTCAATGGCCACCTTTGGGTTGAATTCACTGAAAGCGTTAGATGATGCGCTGAAACCCCATGGCCAGCGTATTGTAAAAGCGTCTTTAAAAGAGGCCACCACGTATGGAGTTATGCTCAATTCCCTGACTCTCAGTCAGGAAGAGATGCAATCACTACGATACTTTTTCACACAGGCGGTTTTACAGAGCGAGCAACAAAGAGAGTTGGCGTTTATTAATAAAAAAACTTCTGTTGCGAAGGTGGGATTACAATGATCGGGCCAGATGCACAGCCGCGAGGTGTGAATGCGGTAGTTGAAAACCCCACTTCCCTGGAAATGTCTCATCGTCGAGTGGATGCAGCACCTCCGGGTAAAACCATGTTTCAAACCGTCAATAATAGTATGGAAGAGTTTGGGTCGTTTCTGCATAAGCATCAAAACTTAAATCGGCAACGAGCACGAGAATCTCGTCGTGACCTCAATTCTCTGGATGTACGTCGGTTAACACGATCGGCCTTGAGTGCACAACAGGTCGAAAAAGTTGAAGAGATGGTACTGCATGTTAAATCCAAACATTTCGATAAAAAAGCGTTGCTGCAAAATATAGAGGCTTTCCGCCACGCGATCTCAGAAGACATTACCCAGCAAACTATTGGGCTTTTGGCCCTCAAAGAAAAAATCAATTCCAGTGATTTTGATCGTGAAACGCACACGGGAGTACCTAAAAAAGACGTTTCCGAAATTATTGAACTCATTGATAATCAGCTAAAACCTGCAGAAACCTCACAAGAATTTGCAGCGGCCACACTGGGTTTCTCTATCGTTGAGTGGGCAGCCGATCAAGGTATTGCAGAAAGAGAAGCGCTTTCAACACACTTCCAAGCCTCGTACCCCATTTCGTTTAAAGACATGAGTCATGCGTTGACAGGCTTAAGGCAAAAGTTCGGCGATAAAAAAATAGAATTTGGCACTCAAGCCATTTTTAAACAATTGTCAGCACAATACCATGCAGAAGGCCAGAATATAAGTAAGGCACAATTATTTGAATTAATGAAGAATATGTCGCAGCTTAAAACCTTAATGGGGTTATTTGACGAGTGCCGGGAGTTATCAAAGCTGATTGCTTCGCCAGGGGGAAATTCAGAGGGAATGACCGTTCGATTGTTAAATGAAATTGCTGTTATTCAGGATAAAACATGGGTAGAGCAATCAGACATTGGCCAGTTAATGCAAAACCTAGGCTTAAAGGGTGCCTCAATGCAAGCGACAGTAAGCGTTCAATTGAAGCGTATTGTAGGCCTAATACCCGATTTTATGTATCAAGAGCCTGCGCAAAAGCAACAAAGCTTGGAAGCACTCTTTCAATTTATTGATATGACATCAAGACGTGAGGCCAGCCATGCCTGAGTGGATAATTCAAGAAATGATACGGTATTTTGATCACCGAGGGATACCTATTAATCAGCACTCGTTACCGGAAGGCTATCTTCAAATCGATTTGGCTTATGATGGGGTGTTGGAGGTGGACTACTTACCCGCCGAGGAGTCTTTACTCTTTTCTTTACGCTTGGTTCAGGATGCTCATCAAGCCATTGTTCGACAAATGCTCGCTATGAACCATTATTTAAAAAAACTTCCTTTCTCACCGACCTGCCATTTGTATGATTCCAGTATTGTATTAAGAACGTGCTTAGTAAATGAAGCGGTAAGTTTGGTAAATATAGAGTCTGTGTTTACGAATCTTCTACAGAGAAAGCAAATATTGATAGATAATGGATAAGATGGCTAGGGGCATATGGTTAACAACGATACAAAGGCAACGTTAAATTTTTCAGGGGGCATTGAAACCGTTTCCTACTTGGAGCGTCAGCGGGACTTCCCTGCTTTGCCCAAGGCAAAGCGTATTATTTATTTCACGGAAGATGCAGCCCCTTCTCATCTTGCAAAGCTCTATCAAAAATTCACCAGTAAATGCCTGCTCGATAAGATTTGCCGCCCTCAGAAGCAAGAATTTAACACCGTAGAAAATGAGTTGTCTCATCAAGGGGCGTTATCTGCCATAGACTGGCTTAATACGCTTGAGGGAAAAATTCCGCAGCCACTTGCCGAAAAAGCACAAGATGTATTAAAGCGAATTGCTGAATTGGAGATCACTGAGCAAGTTCAGCGTAATTTATTGAAGCAGGTGTAATTATGAGCAAGCAACAAGAGTTTACCAATAAAATGCATTCACTCAATAGCGATGAGCGTCAAACAATAAAAGAAGCGCAATTTGTCAAAGCACAATCTAGTAAAAAAAAGCCCAGTAAAACAGAGTCCAGTAAAACTAAGTTCAGTAAAACTAAGTTCAGTAAAACAGAGCCCAGTAAAACAGGGCAATTAGGGAAAGAAAGTGCAGATAATAAAGACAGTATTCCCAACCAGAGTGGAATGAAAGAGTGGTTACTGATACAGGCGCAATTGCAGTTAGATTATGCCTCTGTAAACGATGCCATTGTATTGTTGGAGTTATTTGAGTCTGCCTATGGGGATTCTCTCAGTTCTGGTCTTATGCTATGCAAAGCGTGGGGGCGTACTGGTGATATTGTTGTTCTTGAGCGTCGAATAAAAGAACTGCTCAAACACCCTGAGCTATCGAAAGATCAAGCGGCGGCATTGTATGTGTGTTTGCGTAATGCTCGCTGGCATCAAGAAAATATACTGGGTGCAAAGAAAGCACAGGCCGCTTACCGGTCAGCCATTAAAG
Source organism: Marinibactrum halimedae (assembly GCF_021234875.1). Lineage (GTDB taxonomy): Bacteria > Pseudomonadota > Gammaproteobacteria > Pseudomonadales > Cellvibrionaceae > Marinibactrum > Marinibactrum halimedae. Next base: position 17,105 of record NZ_JAJQVM010000012.1, read on the forward strand.
CGAAAGGAGACGTTTTGTGAAAAATTTTCTGATCGCACTGAGCTCTCGATCAGACTTGGCGCTTGCCATTTTATTGGTCGCCATCATTTTCATGATGGTGCTTCCTATGCCCACGGGATTAGTGGATACACTGATTGCTGTGAATTTCGCCATTGCTGTGATTTTAATGATGTTGGCGGTGTACATTAAATCTGCGCTCGAATTCAGCGCATTCCCGGCTGTATTGTTGATCAGTACATTGTTTCGGCTTGCGTTATCCGTCACCACAACACGTTTAATTCTAATGAATGGTGATGCCGGCGATATAGTAACGACCTTCGGTAATTTTGTGGTAGGGGGCAATCTTGTTGTGGGCTTGGTGATATTTCTGATTATCACCATTGTTCAGTTTTTAGTGATTACTAAGGGGGCCGAACGTGTTGCTGAAGTGAGTGCGCGTTTCTCCTTAGATGCGTTACCCGGTAAACAAATGAGTATTGACGGGGACATGCGTGCAGGGGTGCTGGACGTTGAAGAGGCGCGTGACCGTCGTGAGTCACTGAACCGTGAGAGCCAGTTATTCGGTTCGATGGATGGCGCCATGAAATTCGTGAAAGGTGACGCCATTGCCGGACTGATTATTATTAGTGTCAATATTATTGGTGGCATACTGATCGGGACAACCCAGCATAATATGTCTGCCGGTGCGGCGCTGGAAATGTATTCTATTCTCACCGTGGGTGATGGGTTAATTGCACAAATTCCGGCGCTGTTGATTTCCATGACCGCCGGAATGATTGTCACGCGGGTTGGCTCAAACGAAGAAGAGCAACAAGATAAAGACCTCAATCTCGGTACGGTGATCAGCTCCCAGATTACGCAACATCCCAGAGCGCTTTATATTTCTGCGGTATTATTATTGGGTTTTGCCTTAATACCCGGCTTTCCCATAGAAATTTTTGTCGGGTTAGCGGCGGTCATTGGTGGGGGTGGCCTACTGCTTGCCAAAATAGCAAAAAAGAACACCGCAAGTACTGCCGATAATTTACCGGCTATTTTAGCCAAAGACAGTGGCTCCGCCGCAACCGCCAGTGCAGAAAGTAAAAAAGCGGCTGCACGAAACGCTGCTGCGGGTAATGAAGAGTTTTCAGTCACGGTGCCGTTACTGGTAGATTTAGCCACTAATTTGGAAGGGGTGTTAGACGCTGAGCAATTAAACGCCGAACTCAGTCGTGTGCGAAAAGCCTTGTATTTGGATTTGGGTGTGCCGTTTCCGGGAGTGCATTTACGGTTTAACGAAAATCTCGGTGAAAACGAATATTATATTCTGAATCAAGAAGTGCCGGTGGCTCATGGAAAACTCGTGCCTGGGTCGGTATTGGTGTCGGAGAAAGAAGCACAACTGGAAATGGCCAGTGTTCAGTATCAAAAAGAAGAAGCATTTCTTCCTGATCTTGAAAGCTTATGGGTGAATGAGCAAGACAGTGAAAAATTACAAGCCAATGGATTGTCGTGGTTGTCGCTGGATCGTGTCATTACCTATCACCTGGCGTATGTGTTGCGTCGCTATGCGGAAGAGTTTATTGGCATCCAAGAAACTCGGTATTTGCTCGAAAAAATAGAGCCGCATTTTGGTGAATTAGTGAAAGAAGTGGAGCGCGTTTTACCCATTCAGCGTTTAAGTGAGGTATTTCAGCGTTTGGTGTCTGAAGATGTTTCGATCCGTAATTTACGCGTGATTTTAGAAGCGTTAGTGGAGTGGGGGCAAAAAGAAAAAGACGTTATTCAGTTAACAGAATACGTACGTAGCAGTTTAAAACGGCAAATTTGCTTTAAATTTTCAGGTAGCAGTTCAATTCTACCGTGTTACTTGTTGGATCAAGAGCTTGAAGAAAGTATTCGTGCCGCCATTCGGCAGACATCGGCGGGGTATTATCTTGCCTTAGACCCCGCCATTGCGAAACGTTTTATCGAAAACTTAGGGGTGTATGCCAAAGAGGGCATTCAGTTACAACGTAAGCCTGTGTTGTTAATTGCGATGGATATTCGTCGATATGTTCGAAAGCTGATCGAAACGGACTTTTACGAGTTGCCTGTATTGTCTTTCCAAGAATTAACCAAAGACATTAACGTACAACCCGTCGCCAGAGTATCAGCGAGCTAACTATGTCAACAGAGTCGTTTATTGAAATGGAAACAAACCGCCAAGAACCAGTTAGTTTACAAGAACCAGTTAGTTTACAAGAACCAGTTAGTTTACAAGAACCAGGTAGTTTACAAGAAACAAGCAGTTTACAAGAAAAAGAAGTGTGTACAGAAATGGTGAGCGCCCGAGAAAATTTAACGTCCGCGCTGACAACCGCCAGTGCGCAGTGGTCTCGTGAATCCACCAAAATTCAACAAGCGATTGCAGAATGTCGGCACTTGCGAATGCGAGGTTGGGTGAACAAAGTGGAGGGCACCATTATTCGCGCCCAGGTGCCGGATGTGAAAATTGGGGAGCTGTGCAAGCTCATTTCTCCGGATGAAAAAGGGGAGTTGCTGGCAGAAGTGGTGGGGCTGGATAGAGATATCGCCTTGCTGTCACCACTTGGCTCCACCAGCGGTATTTCCAGTAAAACGGAAGTTATTCCTACCGGTAAAAGTCATGAGATTGAGGTGGGTGAACACTTATTGGGCAGTGTGCTGGATGGTTTGGGGAACCCGATAAAAAAAGCCCCGCGTTTTGACAGTGATACCTCCCCAAGGGTTAAAGTCCCGGTAATGGCCGATGCCCCAGATTCTATGGAGCGGAAACTCATCGATAAGCCGGTATCCATGGGTGTGAAAGCCATTGACAGCATTCTAACCTGCGGTGAAGGCCAGAGAATGGGCATTTTCGCGGCGGCTGGTGGGGGTAAGAGTACGTTGCTATCGATGATTATTCGCAATGCGGATGTGGACGTGGTGGTTATCGCATTAATCGGAGAGCGTGGTCGTGAAGTGCGGGAATTTATTGATCACGATTTAGGAGAAGAAGGGTTAGCGCGCGCGGTGCTGGTGGTTTCCACATCAGATCGCCCAGCCATGGAGCGTGCGAAAGCGGCTTTAGTGTCTACCGCCATTGCAGAATATTACCGTGATAAAGGCAAAAAGGTGCTGTTACTGATGGATTCGGTCACCCGTTATGCTCGTTCATTGCGGGAGATTGGCCTAGCGGCGGGTGAGCCGCCCACACGCCGTGGTTATCCGCCGTCCGTCTTTGCGGCCTTGCCTCAGTTGATGGAGCGTGCAGGAAACTCAGGGACCAGTTCGATTACCGCGTGCTATACCGTTCTGGTTGAGGGGGATGACATGACCGAGCCCGTGGCGGATGAAACCCGCTCTATTTTGGATGGGCATATTATTCTTTCTCGCAAACTCTCTTCGGCGGCCCACTATCCTGCTATTGATGTGTTGGCCAGCGCCAGCCGTGTGATGAATAACTTTGTCAGTACTGAGCATAAACAAGCGGCCATGAAACTTCGAAACCTATTGGCGAAATACCAAGAGGTGGAGCTTTTGGTGCGCATTGGTGAGTATCAACGCGGGCATGACAAAGACACCGATGAAGCGGTAAACCGAATTGCAGAAATTAATGCGTTTTTGCAACAAGGCACCCATGACCCTGTGCACTTTGATGAGAGTGTGAATAAGCTATTAACACAGTTTTCGTAGACAGTGAAACTCTTAATGCTTTTTCATCTAACAACGATTTTGTTCTCTATCATCAATACTGCCAGCGTTTATTAAAAACGTTCACTCTAACGCTTGGCCAATTCTTAAACAAAGTAATCTCCTTTCCCTTTAATCTTGCTTGTAAAACGCACTGATCGTTGAATTTTTTTACGAAAAATAGTCACTGATCAGTGCCGTCTCTATTCAATGAAAAAAATGACGTCTCTAGTTCACACTCTCAGTATTAATGAGTATGAAAACTAAAAAACAGGCGTGTTTATAACCTATTTATAGAAACGTCTATAACCACGCTTTTCACTGCATAGATAACGGTGTTTATAACAGTGTTTATAACGACGGTGACGGTTTCAGCTAGATAGGAATAGGTTAAAGATAAGGGGCATAAACAAGAACAGACAGGGAATTCGTCTTCACTCACGCTATGTTCACCTTTCAAAAGGGTTGTTCATTAAGGTTCCGGTAAAAGGCGATGAAGCATGTCGGGTTTACAAAAAATTAAAGAATTAAAACAACGCAAAGTAGAGCGTGCCGAAACCGAGTTTCGCAATGCTAAAAAAACACTTAATGAATTAAAGATTCAATATGAGGCCGCTGTAAATGAAAGCATACGCTATACCAGTTGGCGCATTGAAGAAGAAGATCGGTTGTATCAGTGTATTGAGAAAAAAATACTGCAACTCAAGCAGCTTGATACATTACGAGAGCGAATTGCATTAATGCATGAAAAAGGCGCAGCGCTTAATCAAAAGGCTTTAGAGCTAGAAAATAGTGTTGAGAAGGCTGAAAAAGAAAAAGCAAAGTGTCAGAAGGCGTTGCGCAAAGCAGAAAAAGATGTTGAAAAATACCAATTATTAATTGAAGAAACCGTAAAGCTTGCTCGGATTTTTCAGGAAAGGCAATCGGAAGAGTTGTTGGATGAATTTGCAAGCGCCAGAATGAGATAAGCTGCCATGCCTACCGTACAAACAGAAAAACTAAATGAAGCCAGCCGTGAGCAAGTGGTTGCGTTGCCGCCCATTAAACGTGATCGGTCGATGACTTCAACAGAAATGCAAGCGGTAAAAAATTTTAAGAACAAAGTAAAAGAAGATAAAAGTAAAGATGAAGGCTCCAAATTTTTAAAGCACCTAGAGGGGTCAAATTTGTCTTTAAAGAAAGCAGTATTGGACTCTGCAGTGGCAAATGTACGTGAGTTAGGCAGTAAAAATGTTTATAAGGATACAGTAGAGACGTTATCAAAAAGAGATCATTTCTCTGTTGCCGAAAATCATGGTCAGGAAATATCTAAAATCACTAAAACGACTGGAAAGGCCGAAGCGGTCGGAAAGGTTGAGGCGACCGGAAAGGTTGAACCGACCGGAAAGGTTGAGGTGACCGGAAAGGTTGGGGCGGCCGGAAAGGTTGGGGCCACCGGAAAGGCTGAAGCGACTGGAAAGACTGAAGTGGCCGGAGAGACAGAAGTAATCGGAAAGGCTAAAGCGACTGAGAAGACTGAAACAACAGAAAAGGCTGAAACGACACATCTGGAAACCCAGTTGCCCATTGGTGAGATTGTTGTCATTCAAAAAGTCGTGACGCAAGAGCTGGAGTCACTACTGCAGATTCAGATAGAAAAAGTAAAGGCGACCAGCCAAGCCTCAATTTCAACTTCGGCTGAACAAAAAATAAAAGTGCAGAATTCAAATATCGAACTCAATGCTCTGGCAAAGAGTGCAACGCATGCACAAATAATCATTGGTTCAGACAAAAATGTTGAGATTGATGTGCAAGTCCTTAGCGGAAAAATAAATGTAAATATTAAAAATAACACTGAAATTGCAGGCAGTGGTTTAGTACGTGATGCGTTAGCAGTTGATGGTACAGTGAGTGAAGATGCGGTACAAAACAGAACTGTGGTTAATTCGCTCACCAGTGCAGAATCCGTGAATTCGCTAAGAGAGGTGCTGGAAAGTAAGTACCCTCACTTGCAGATTAATGTAGGGGTTCAGTTATTAAATAAAAACGAGACGCTTCAGGATCAGCAATTTGGCGAGACATTATTGAGCCAAAAGGAAGAACGTGAACAAGACCATCGAGATGATGATGAACGACGAGATCAACACTCGGCGTATTTTGAGGAAGAGTACAGTGAGGGATAACCATGGAGTTAGTTAATTTACCAATAAATAAAATGAGTAAACGTGAAGTGAAGCTGAGCAATATTTTATCGCAATATGAATTGCGGTGGGAGGTGGGTGAAGTAGATCAATACCCGTATGCTGAGCAAGAGGCGCATTCCGCTTTTCAGCGTATGCCGAAGATTGAAATCGTCGAAATGAATGCCGCCTCAACCTTTCCGAATGGTATGGTCAATATTGGCTTTGTATCGGTAGAAGAAGATCTACATTGGCAGTTACTCATTAATGGTGATGATGTTGAAGAGTTGTTGCTCCCTTGGTTAAAGGGAGCGAAGCTGAAAAGCTTGCCTAAAGCACTCATTACCGCAGCATGCGAACTTTTCTTAGATCAATGCGAAGGTATAAAAAAGCAAATTCGCATTAAAGAGGTTTCTTATCCGTGTAAGGTGCCGCAGGTTGAAGAGTCACAAGATGCGCTGCGCTTAACCTTAAAATTGGGTGGTGGCGCTAAGTATAGAGAGGCATACCTGGTCAGTGAATCGTCAGCTTTATGCCAATTGATCAGTCAGTACGGAAAAAAAAGAAAAACCACTCCGTTACCAGATTTAAAAACTCAGTTTTTATGTGGTCAAGCTGAGCTGAAGATTGATGACATCAGTGCATTGGAATGCGGTGATGTATTGCTATTGCCGGCGAGTTTTAAGAAAAAACACAGTGTATTAGTGCTGATTGAAGGTAAACCTTATTGGCGAGCAATGCTTGAATCAGATGGTGTGCGACTACTAGAACCTGGAGTGATGTTAATGAACGAAGAAAATGATAATACGATCAGCGGGGAAGAAGCAGACTGTAGTTTTGAAACAGACTATGGTTCTGAAACAGACTATGGTTCTGAAACAGACTATGGTTCTGAAACAGACTATGGTTCTGAAACAGACTATGGTTCTGAAACAGAAAGCCATTCTGAGTCAGTAAATTCGGGCAATCCAGCCAGTGTTGACGATATTAAACTTACCGTTCAATTTATGCTGCCCAGTGAAAAGATGTCGGTCAGTGAGTTGCAATCTCTGTCGCCAAATTACGTATTCACGTTAGAAGACGGTGCTCAAGAAAATATTACTATTGTGGCAAACAATCAGCGTCTGGGTAAAGGGCAGTTAGTGAACATTGAAGGTCGGATAGGGGTTTGTATTCAGGAGTGGTTGGGCAATGGGTGTTAGTTTTCTTGGAGGCGACTTAGACCATATCTCCCTGATTTTGGTGTTAGGGGCATTGGCATTGGTGCCTTTCTTGGCGGTAATGGGAACCTCCTTTGTTAAAATTGTGGTGGTGTTTTCCCTCTTACGTAACGCACTAGGTGTTCAGCAAGTGCCGCCGAATATGGCATTATACGGTGTCGCGTTAATTCTAACGCTCTATATTATGGCGCCGATTGGTTATGATATACAAGAATTTGTAGATGCAAATCCGCATTTAACCGAATCTGCTGAAAATTATAAAGAATTATTTGATGGTGCCATACAGCCCTATCAAGCTTTTTTACATAAAAACACATCAGACGTTGAGAAAGCCTTCTTTTTAGATACGGCAAGAGAAATCTGGCCCGAGCGCCATGCCGATAAAGTCTCTGAAGATAGCCTGCTAGTATTAATGCCTGCATTTACGGTTAGTCAGGTTACCGAAGCGTTTATTATTGGATTTTTAATTTACCTACCGTTTCTTGTCATTGATTTAATTGTATCGAATGTATTGTTGGCGATGGGCATGATGATGGTATCACCGATGACCATATCTCTCCCATTTAAATTACTGTTATTTGTGGTGTTGGATGGTTGGACAACGCTGACTCACAGTTTAGTTATGGCGTATTAACCTATCTAAATTATATAACTTTATTTTTCAATTAACCCATCGTAATTTTTTGGTTAACGAAAGAGTATTCAAGTGGACGTAAGTGAATTAATGAAGCTAGCTCAGGAGGCGATGGTGTTGGTGTTGCTGTTGTCACTGCCGCCCATTGTTGCGGCATCTCTCGTGGGCACGCTCGTAAGTTTGATACAAGCGCTAACCCAGATACAAGAGCAAACCTTAGGGTTTGTATTGAAGTTAGTCGCGGTTATTATCTCTTTGATTGCCACCGGTCATTGGATGGCGGCTGAGCTGGTACAGCTTGGGCGAACCGTGTTTACCAGTATTTGAGTGCGGCAATAAACACTATGGACTGGAATATCAGCGATATTGATACCATGATCGAGACTTACTCGCTAGCGCTTCCCCGCGTGTATGTCGTCTTTACCATTCTACCAATTATGAGTAAAACTTTATTGGGCGGTGCAATGGTACGAAATGGTATTTTGCTTAGCTTATCTCTCTTTATGTTTCCTTTAAATGAAGGAACCCTAGAGACAGAACTGAGTAAGTTAGATTATCTCTCGATTTTACTCAAGGAAGCAGTCATTGGTTTAGTGATTGGTTTGGTCATTGCCATTCCTTTTTGGATTGCGGAAGGGGTCGGTTTTATTATTGATAACCAGAGGGGGTCGACCATGGGAAATATGGTGAACCCGCTGTCTGGAGATGAAACCTCACCGTTGGGCGTGTTTTTAAGCCAGTTGTTAAATACCTTTTTTATTATTAGCGGGGCGTTTTTGCTAATGATGGGGGTGATTTATCAGAGTTATGTTTATTGGCCTATTGGTAAGATGATTCCGTTAGATTTAACCGGGACGGATGTTTTTATTTTTTCGCAACTAGATTTTTTAATGCGCTCCATTATTTTGTTCTCTGCGCCGGTAGTGATTGCCATGTTTCTCTCAGAGTTTACCTTGGCGTTAATTAGTCGTTTTGCACCTCAGTTAAATGTATTCTTTCTGGCGATGCCCATTAAAAGTATTGTCGGCATATTCATTCTTATTTTGTACGTTAAGTTACTGATGGGGAATATTGATTCAATTGTAGAGAGTACATTTGATGACATGTATACCTTTATGCAACAGCTACAGGAATCATCATGAGTGGTGACAGCAGTAGTTCGAAAACAGAACAACCCACACCCAAAAAGATACGGGATGCGAGAGAGAAAGGCCAGGTCGCCAAGAGTAAAGAGGTGGTCTCACTGGTATTGTTGCTCGCCATTATGGGGTGCTTTTGGTTATTTAGTGAAAGCATGTACTTGCGAGTTCGGGCGTTATTTGAGTTGCCTCAACGATATGCGAGTTTGCCGTTAGATCAGGTGATTTTTCCTGCATTAATGGATGCGCTAATGGCAGCCTCTGTTATTTTGGCGCCTATTTTAGTCACGACATTTCTTTTTGCGATTATTGCTAATGTGGCACAAACCGGAGGTGTATTTAGCGGAGAGTCTATTAAGCCAAAGTTGCAGAATATCAGTTTTGTTAATGGCTTTAAAAAAATTTTTAGCCCGCAAAACGCCTTAGAGTTTGTGAAGTCTATTATTAAAATTGCAGTGCTCAGTTATATGGCGTGGTATGTACTTAAAAGTGATATGCAAGTGCTGATGAACATTCCCGAATGTGGTGCGGAATGTGCGCTGTATATTAGTGGCTCTATGTTGATGAAGCTCATACTCTACTGCTTAGGTGTGTTTATATTCTTGGCTGGCGCCGATTTTGGCCTAGAGCGATTTATGTACTTCAAAAAACTAATGATGTCTATTGATGAGGTGCGCCGTGAATACAAAGAAACGGAAGGTAGTCCAGAGATTAAGGGCAGGCGCAAAGAGCTGCACCGCGAACTGATGAACGAAGAAGTCGTAAAAAAACGTGTTACCCAATCGGATGTGCTGATAACGAACCCCACCCATTTTGCTGTCGGTATTCGGTATGATCAGGAATTATCTCAGTTACCCTTTATTATGATTAAAGGTGAAATGAAGTTGGCAGAAAAAATTAAAGGTATCGCCAAAAAAGCGGATGTGCCGATAGTAGAAAATATCCCTCTAGCGCGGGCGTTATACGCGAAGCTAGAAATAGATGAAAAAATTACGGAAGAATTTGTAGAGCCGGTGGCGGATGTGATTCGTTGGTTGAGAGATCAATCGGATGCTTAAATTGATTGTGAAAAATTTAATAGATGCTGAAGCTGTTATTTTAAATTTAGAGTATCAAATTCAGTATTTTATAGAGGGGTGAGAATGTGAATATAAGTGGAATGCTCTTGAGTGCGGCGCAAAAAATTGGGAAAGCAAGTCTAGCTTCGAAAAAATCTATGTGTCATATGGGGTCGTCTACGGTTTCATTTTTGCGCTCATGTATACGATCTGCTCCCATGTTCGGTAATGGTTCTGGTGTAGGTGCCTTTGACGAAAGTCAGAAGCAAGGTGTCCCTAAGCCAAAGGAAATAGTGTCACATCCAAACAATATAGACTTAACCTCTGCCTTGCGAGCATCTGGCAATGCAGATGAGCAAGGCGAAAATGAGGGTTTATTAATAAATCATAGTGATGGTAATTCGAGTGAGCTGCTTGGTGATTTTGATTCTTCTAGCGTGGAAAATGGTATTTCTTCTATAAATCGTGAGTCTCAAAATTCGGAAGGATTAGATGAGCGGAATGTCGATGATGTTAGTGTCTAGTGTTGTGAGCTTTTTGGTTGGGGTGCTTAAAAGTTGGATTGAATGGAGTGGTCAGTATGAGAGTGGTGCTTTGTTTGGTTTTTTTACTTGTTTTGATGTCAGTGGTTTTTTTCATGATTGTTAGTCTCTCTCCTTTGACGATTAAAGTAAGGTGTCACAAAGAGTGTGATGAATAAAAATGATTTTTAATGTTAAATAAGTGTTGAGGCGGGAGTGATTATGGGTTTGGATTTTCAGAGGTTGATACAAGAGTTAGCGGTAAATTTAAAACAACCATTAATGGACCCTATTGAAGATGCCTGCCGAATTTCTTGGGACGGTATAGATCTGTTTGTGTATGCGCATGTAGAGGGTGAGAAGGGGTTAATTATTTTGACGCTGGAGTTTGGTGAGCTGTCTTCTGAGCCAAATGTGAGTTTTCTTGAAAAGATGCTTTCAGGAAATTATCTGTGGGCGATGAGTGAGTATGCAACCTTGTCTATTCATCCGGAATCAAAAAAATTAACGCTTTGTGATCGATTGTTTGCCGAAAAAGTTAATGCTGACATGCTTACGAAGCGTGTTGGTCAGCTTTATCATGCGGCGCTATATTGGAAGGGTGCGGCGGAAGAAGAAAATAATCAATATTCTAGTCATAATGATTTAAATTATGCTTCTGGTCGGTATGAATTTTTAACGAAAGTATAAAAATATTTTAAGTATTTTTATCACAAGCTCTGCATCTAGGCTCAGTCAGCTCGTGAAAAAAGTGGCTAATTGAATAATCAGTGTATTTATACCTCCGCGACTCGAATACTCGCCGCCCATATTGAGCGCAGTCAATTACCTAACACACAAAAATCGATATAAGCGATTTAATCTTTTGAACAGTAACGTGCGCGCAGACAAAAATCACAAAGAACATCCACACAACCAATCAGATGAGACTATAAGTACTGCTAATCAGTATTACCTGTTATAGAGAACGTAAAACCTGCACGCGCACTTTACGCCAAGATTGAAATTGACCAAAAAATTACCGCTGAATTTGTCGAGCCTGTTGCTGACATTGTTCGTTGGTTGTATGAACAAGAAAACTCTGAATTAACCTAGAAAATTTATTAGGAGCATAAAAATGAACATCGATTTTCCCCGACTAATCCAAGAACTCGCCGTCAATCTGCAGCAGCCTCTTATGGACCCTGTAGAAGATGCCTGTCGAATTTCCTGGGACAACGTCGATATGCACGTTTACTATCATGATGATAATGGCGAGAATTTAGTCATACTCACATTGGATATTGGCGAAATTCCTGCGGGTGCCGAACAACGCGTATTTCTATTAATGCTACAAGCCAACTATCTGTGGATAGCCAGTGAGTACGCTACATTGTCTATAAACCCTGAAAGTAATCGAGTCGCCATATGTGACAAGTATAATGCTGAGTTGGTGAATGCAGAGCAGCTCACTGAACGCGTTAAGAAACTTTATCAGGCAGCGGTGTATTGGCAGGAAATTATTGCCGATGAAGCTCAACATACCGCTACCGAAGGGGTGAGCATAAAGGCAGGATTTGAAAATGACTTTGCAATAAAAATCTAAAGGAACCTCTGATTAACCTCGAATGGTTTCTGCGTGAGTCTAAAATGGGTTCAGGCTAGGCGTGTTTTGCCGCTAATGGCCGTCGTCCTTAGCCAAAAATACAACAACGGCATAAACGCATTTTGACCACGCCAAGCCACGGGTCAACCTCACTTGATTCCACGGAGTATTCGCACCCAATAGCCAGCACCGTGTTCAAGTGACGCCGGCTAAACATGGTGTGCTGGATGTTGCGGCAAATATGGTGCTAGAAAACCCGGTGGATACCCAGGTTAATACGAATAGCGAATTACATGTTTATTTTTTTCTGGCAAAAGATGACCTTTACTATGTGAAACGCAGTGGCCGTGATACGGTATTCACCATTGGTAAGAGTGACTATGAAAAAGTGGCAGAGATAAACCTTCAGGCATTGGTCGCCAATAAAGAGGATACTAATGGTGCTGCCGATAACACGGCAGAGCCAAGCGAGCTTTCTGACCTTTCTTCGTAATTTTCCCCTTTATCTCTCAGGTAATCCCCCGTTTAGCCGGGGGGATGTGAATTGTAGAATATGAAGCATTAGCCAACCTATGTTTCAAGACACCGCTTCCTATGGACCGATATTATTCCTTAAGCTTCGTTTCTTCTTTTTCTGGAGATGATTCGCCGCTAGTGGTATCTGAATCATCTGTGCTTGAAGTATCGAAATCTACAGTGGACACATCATCCGCTATTAACCTAGAAAACGTGAGAGCCTTTTGATCACTTAGAGCTGCGATAGTATCTTCATCAATATTTTTTAGCGTATAGTTGTCGTCCCCCATATCAGAGTACACCGTATCAGAGTGCACCGTATCAGAGTGCACCGTATCAGAGTGCACCGTATCAGAGTGCACCGTATCAGAGTGCACCGTATCAGAGTCGATGTCGTTTCTCCTTACAACTTCTGCCATAGGCAGATTAAATTCCTCGCCTAGCAGTTCTAACTCTTCTCCCGAAAGAAGGGAATTAGAATCAAAACTAACATCAGCATCTACTTTTACCTTACGATTAATTACTCCGTCAATTTCCCTCTCCAATTCGAGCAAGCTTGGATTTTCTTCAGCTTCAACTCCTATCACCGTTGATTGGTCAGTTGACACTGATGTTTCTAAACCTGTTATCGCCAACGGCCCGCTTAAAACTGAACTTAGCTCCCATGCTGTAGGTGGTTCACTAGGTTGATTACTTGTCCGGTTAAAAATACTGGGGAAACGATTCAGTAAGCCATTTCTGGCATTCTGAAAAGCATTTCGAATACCTGACATCGCTCCTCTGCGGATCTGTCTCGGCTGTGGGGTATTGCCCCGTACTCCTGGTGATCTTCTGCGAAAAAAGTTTTGCAGGCGATGCCCCAGTCGCCTGCGCTCGTTTCCTGCAGTAGAGGGTTGTTTATCGGGAGCCTCTTTTTTTCCTTTGTCACTTTCATTCATGATTGTTTTGAGTGACATTGACGAGTTGTTAACGCTATTTGATCTAGGCATAGATTCCTCTTACAAAGGTTTACATTTTGTGACTGGACTTCAAGTATCCAGAGGATATCCGTCGAGTCATTTACACCACTAATGCGGTTGAGGCAGTGCAACGGCAATTTCGAAAATTAACCAAGACGAAAGGTGGCTCTGCTAATGAAAACAGTTTGTTGGAGTTGCTGTGTGTTGGAATTTTGAACAGATTCAATTTTCATAATCTTTTGCAGTAACGCTACCTTTCACCGCTAATTTGTTGTAGTTCATGTAAATAGCCATATTTGTTATTCCTTGTGCAAAATAGATAAAGGATTATTCTCTCGATATCGATCATGTTAATTGGCCACTCTGAAATGCTTTACCAAACGTTTCTGTCTAACTTATACTGAGAGCACAAAAAAAAGGTTGCACTTTTTTTACAATTCTTTCAAAAAAATATTTTATCAAAGAAACACTCTATTTTTATCCAATAATTGAAAGTCTTTTTTACCTTTCTCGGTATATATTTTTAGCTTCTCTCCATGTCGGTTAGTCAACATCTACACAACAGGATTCGCACGGTGAGACGCATTGATAAAACAGGGCATCCGTACTTCACTCACCCTCTACAACACCTCATAAATAGAGATGATTCAACGCCGTAGATAGATCTGTGAAACATCGGAACTTTTATTACCTAAAGGACGCTCAAATGAATAATCAAAACAACCGTGGTAAAACCTCATGGGTGGGCCGTCTGGCTTTGCAAAAAATGTAGGCCTTCTCGCAAGGCGCTTTATACGTCCTATACCCAAGTGCTTCGGCATATTTATTAACAGAAACTACAGAAGGAGTTAACTATGGTTGGTAGCATTCCACGAAAAATTACAAGTACATCCAGCACCAGCTTCGATGACACTAGCTCAACTAGAAGTGATGAAACTAATGGTACTAGGAATAATGGCACTTCCACCCAAAATAGAGAGTCGGCCCGCTTAGCCCTAGATCGAAACTTAGGTACTCGTGTAACCGATCAAGACAGTGCTGATGATGCCATGCCAAATAATATGGAAGCCCTTAATGCACCAAGAAATAACGGTCGTGGGGGAAGGAATTTTTTGGGCGACCTACGTAACAGAATTGCTCGCATGCTTCAAAGATGGACAGCGAGATCACCCACTCCAGTACGCTCCAATGTGGAGCCGGAGTTTGAAGAGGTTATCCAGGTGGAGGAGTCTCTTGAAGATAGGGAGTCAATTCCAGGAGCTCAAGACTTAATATATAGCGAAGGAAATCGAGTTCATGGGCGGGGCGGCGTACATCCGTTTGTCGAGCTGATAAGACACTACGATACACCTACTACTGAGATGCTCCCAGAGAGTAACCAGTTATTAACCCGAGATTTATTGGATGCTGCCCAGATACCAGAAGCCCAGATACTAGAAGCCCAGATACCAGAGGCCCAGATACCAGAAGCCCAGATACCAGAAGCCCAGATACCAGAAGCCCTAGCACTAGACAGTAATTCCCACGAATCGATAGCGTTAGCGGAGATTGTTTCTGACCCAACTCCCATTTCACCAGAACAAAGAGAAACTGAGAACGAGGATACAAGTCTCGAGCGAACCACAACAACACCCGAGCTCGTAAACGTAGATGATGACGAAGAGTTCATGACAAACCTACCAGCTGCGCCAACGCATCCAGTTGATATTCAAGGTCAAGGTGAAGAAGAACCTTTACTTGAGGGTGAGTAAGAAAAACGGCCCTTTTCACGGGCCGCCTGAGCGAATGCAACTAAAGATCTGATCGGCCGTACAATACTACTGTCAATGGAACGAGTATCTATTTTGGTGTTAGTTTTCAGTTGTAATGAATTGAATATTCAGATGAACCCCAGCAATGCTGGGGCCACAAAGAGGTTTGGCTACTTAGGTTTGCCTACTTAGGCCTTAGGTTTGGCTTCTTTAGAGTTCAAGATCGGGTAGGTAACTTAAGTGACATCCGAATGATGCCTATGATTCCCCTCGGTACTTTCGCTTTCTGCAAGGGCATTCCACAGTGTATCATCTTTGATTTTTAGCTCCTTGAATAGTTTTTTTATTGTATCCTGGCTGACATAGAAGTCGAATTCAGAACCGCTCGCAAAACCCCTTTCAATTTCAGGCAGCTTGTCTTCATCGATACCTGTAATATCTGACCAATATTTATTTGTTATGGGGACGTCTTGATTCACCTTCACGGCCATTAACATAGCCGCAGCGATTGTTCCCTTATCTAGGGTTCTATTTTCATCGCGTAAAATATAGTTTGATAAAAAGTGTGATGCCAAGACCATTGCCGCGTCGCCATCGTTTGCAGGTTTTTCATCGCTATAGGTGTTAAACCATGTATCCACAGCGTTGGCTAGTTTTTCCAGATATTGCCCAGCATCATCTAGATCTATAAAGCACATTTTATCTTTACCAACGGCAATATGTTTTTGCATGTTGTCAATAATGGTTTTTGCCAATTCTCGTCTATTCACTTTTTTGGGATCAGAATCCGTTGATTCATTCGCGTTGTGCAATATACCTTGAATAAAATCTGGGAGTGGTGAGCTATCGTTTGAGCTATCGTTTGAGCTAGCTCTATTTAAAGGCTCGGGTGATGGTTTATTATTTTTGGCTTCAAAAGAATCTTTGAAAAAATTGCTTAAACTTTGGGAAGAACTCTTCAATAAACTGTCTACATCTACATCTACATCTACATTATTCGGTGCTGAATTGCTCAAATGTCGACTACTTTCGGAAGAGCTTCGATTAAAGTGTGCATAAGCTGTTGTAGTGTGATTAAAGTGCTGAGTTGGGCCTATAGATATAGGTTGTTTCTGTACGCCCGCGTGATGCTTTTTATGTTTTCTTGCGGGTCTACTACGATGCAAAGCATCTTTTAAACGTTGCTTTAATGCCTTGAATGTGCGAAATCTACCATGCCTAGCGCCTCCTTCGTTGCCTTGTGTGGCATCTCTTGTTTGGCCAACACCCCGGTTTGGGGAAAATCCATTAACTGGTGTATTTGTCATTAGGCTTACCTCTATCATTTGGGGCTACTGGGTCGTGCTTTCTGGTTTGTTTTGACAAAATTTGTGCTAGAAGATTTAGATCAACTCGTAGGCAGTCATTCCCGAAAAGCGCAATAAATTAACTTCTTGTTGTAACGCCACGACTGTTTTCATGCAGCGATTATATAATAATGGCTAGGCGACGTGTGAGTATTTTAATGCGCGCTTGAATATATCTGAACGCATAGCTGGTATAAGAGATAGACATGTCAATACTACTTTGTTGCCAAATGCTAACCAAGCTACATTTGCCAATTCTACGCTCAATCAGAACGTTTACGAAGGAGACCGATATAATACTATTGAAGCAAAAGCGGCAGCATGGATAGCACACTGTTCATTTACGATTAAGCGTCAAAATAACTGGACTCAAGAAGTGCAACGAATAGCCGGAATTATTCATAATAAAATAAACACAAATGTGGATTTAACGGATATCAATGATTTAGACCGACTACATCGAGAAATCCTTGGCACTAATTATCAACCTAGATACCGTCCCGCTGCATTTATCGTTGGGGATCATGGTTTTTATGACGGTAATGGTCGATTAGGTTGCATAGCATTTGCGATTGCTACGATCCAACAAAATATTGCTGCCAACAATAACAATAACAATAACAACGCCAATTTTGTCGCACCTGACAAGCCAACTGAACAACAGATGCATGGATTAGGTTAAACCTTAGCTCATCAATGAGTGGTGCTCTAATCCCATTGTCAAACCCTATCGACAGGCCAGAGAAATGTTCGGTCTGTCGTTTTAATTACCTGAGCGATCTGCACAAAAAAGCCATTAGCGTTGATGATAAGCAAAAACCAGATAAAGTTGCAATAATGCATCGATTCCAATCTCGTTATCAGACAGTCTTTCCAGTGTGACATTAGGTTGAAATTTCATCTTGTCTCTTTTATTAATTTGTTTTCTATAAAGTAATTGTTGATGCATTTTTAAGCGACGCTTTGGGGTGGCACGCTTTGTTATGCCGATACTCAATAGAACCGAAAACGTGATGATTTCGCTTTATATTTCTTGGTGTGTTTTTTAAGGCAAGTGCAAACTTTTTAATCTATGGAAAAGAGTTAGAGAGTAAAAAGAGCGCCCAATGCTCTACATGTTTATTTTTATTCTCCCATGACGCCTTTTGTGACTCCGTCGAGTGTGTTTTTCAGTATTACTTATCAACGATGCGAACGAATACAAGCAGTAACAGTGCACATCGAACAAAGGGGTATTAAACGTGAGTGTTGTTTTATCCCGTACCTAACCAACGACAGCAGTGAATGGAAATGAAGTTAGTTCAACATTTGAGCGATCTGTGTAAAGAAATGGCGATGGTGATGCCTTTACAGGATGCAGAAGGCGCTTATACCGTAGCCTTTTATCGTTTATTTAATATACGGTTTTTAATCAGTCATAACAGTATTGTGTTATTAACCGAGGGCTTATGCGATGCCGCTACGCAAGAGAATGCATGGGCTTCTATAGAAGAGGCGCTTCATAAAAGCTATGGGTGGCCGGGCTTGTCTACGAGCTTGAGTGTGAATGATGGAGGTGAGTTAGTGGTGCAAACCCTCATTAACGAAGGTTGTACCTACGATACTTTTTTTGATTTGACGAATGCGCATTGCAATTTTTGCGAGAGGTTATTAGGTGAAATACGTCGAGTGCCAGATACGAAAGTGAATTATCATGCGTTTATTACTCCTTAAACTTTTTTTCTGTGCGTTACTGTCTTCAACGCTGTCTTATGGGCAAAATCTACGAGGGGAGCCTTTTGCGTTTTACGGCGAGGAACAATCGCTGGCAAATGTGCTCACGGCCATTGCCACTCACGCCCGTTTAGGGGTGCGTATTCATGAAGATATTGATGCGGATTTTAGTGGTCACCTTAAACAGCGTACCGCCGAAGATGCTCTTAATTATTTAGCGGCCAGTTACGATTTGGTGTGGTACAACGATGGTTCCACCCTTTATGTTGACCCCATTAATGCGCTAGAAACCAAACTGTTTCATTTAAACCACTTGGCCGCCAGACAAGTGAAGCGCACCATGCAGAGCTTGTCTATTTGGGATGCTCGATTTGAGTGGCGGGCACTGCCTGATGAAGCTATTTTGATGGTCTCTGGGCCACCTCGTTACCTAGAACTGACGGACGAGACCATCGCCCTTTTAAAACAACAGCGTGAAACGACGGATCAAGATAATTTAAGCGTAAAAATATTTGCGCTAACTCATGCTTCAGCAACCGATCGTCGTGTCACGTTACGAGGAGAAGACATTACTTTACCTGGTGTGGCGACCTTATTGCAGGGGTTGTTGACAGGAGGGGGCGCGACAGAAGGTGGTGGTTCTGAATTAACCACGTTTAATGATGGTTTTCAAAATGGGCGCACACTGGAAGATGATCGTGTCTCACGTGAGAATCGTGCTTCACTCAACAATGGTACGTCTGTTAATAACAGCTCATATCGCAGTCGTTCATTTAATAGTGATGCTTTTCAGCGTGAGGCATTCAGTTCAGAAAATACATTCAATTCAAAAAACACACTCAGCTCAGAAAATACATTTCGTTCAGAAAATGCAATTCGTCATGGTAGATCAGTCAGCCAACTTCAACGCCGAGAGGTTGGTGCCCAGCGCGCTCGCGGAGTTAATGGTGCCCCTCACCCACAAGCGGCTATTTATGCAGACCCCGGCAGTAATTCGGTCATTGTGCAGGATTATGCTTCGCGCCTGGCGTTGTACGCTGATTTAATTGCACAGCTCGATCAAGCTAAACCTCAATTAGAAATTAGTTTGTTAATTATCGATTTAACGGCGAATTCATTACGGGATTTGGGCGTCGATTGGACAGTCGCCACTAGGCAAACCGGCAGAGGGCTGTTGGATTTGGTATTGCCCGGCGCTTCTGCGGTGGCCGCTGAAACCCTCGGGCAAACCAACGCTGATTTTTTGGCAACAGTCTCTGCGCTGGAGTCGCAAGGGAAAGCACGAGTGACATCTCGCCCGGCTGTGGTCACAGAGAACGGAATGGAAGCCTTACTGGATAACAACGAAACGTTCTTCGTGCGAGTCCAAGGTGAGCGTGTAGCCTCTTTAGAGCAAATTACCTTTGGAACATTATTGCAGGTGGTGCCTAGAATCGTAGAGAGTACAAAGAATGCCGATTCACCGTTAGTGAGCTTGGATGTCACCATTGAAGATGCGAGCCGTTTGGCCGATGGCGGTGTTGATGCTCTGCCTTCCATTCGTAATACGCAAATCAGTACGCGTTCGTCCGTGCCGAATGGTGGCTCATTATTAATTGGTGGGTATTACCGCGAGGCGACCACCAGTAACCGAAATGGTGTGCCTATTTTAGGGAAATTACCGGTACTGGGGAATTTATTCAGTCACACCGGTGACAACAATTCTCAACTTGTGCGCTTATTTATGTTGAGCCCGCGCATTTTATCAGACAGTGTTTTCACTCAATCAGAAAATTATTCCGAAAACAGCACACTCACACATTCTCAACAAATACGACAGCTTGCAGATTTATCCAATTACAATCCGGAAATAAATCGCCTGCGTTATAACGGCGTCTGTGAGTCTGCATTGAGTGCGCGACAACGACGAAATCAGTATCGCAAAGACAATATTGCGACCCGAATCATGCCCTGTGATAACACGGATAACGATAAATCAAATGAAACTTACCGAGTGGTGCCCCTGTGACAACATTATGGAAATTACGCATTCTTAATGGCGAACATGCCGGAGCGGAAGTGTCATTGTCCCAGGCCATGGTGTTGGGGGGTGATGAAGAAAACGCCGATTTGGTACTCAATGACGATTTTATTTGCCCATTGTTGGCTCGATTACATCCTGAAGAACAAGGGGTAAAAATAGAACTGTTGGATGACGCCATTACACAGATACTGGGGGCGGATTCTGATGAGGTGTATATGCCTCTGCAAACCGTGTTGTGGTTGGGGGAACTCGCCATCGCGTTGTGTAGTAATGATGAAACCTGGTCTCAAGAGATCATTGATTTTGATGCGCAACATCCAGCACCTGAGGTAACTCAGGAAGCGGCGGACTCAGAGCCCCTAGATTCAGAAGAGGATTTATTCGGAGACAATAATGAGAAAAAAAGAAGTGAAGAAACCGCTTCTGAGGGTGCTTTAAAATCGGCGTCGGCCCATCGTAAATTCATAGAGACTTTTTCTCGGCTGACAACACGCAAAAAAATGCTGATTGGTGGTTCGGTAGTCGGTACTCTGGCCATCGCTATGGTAATCGTGGGCAAAGGGGTAATCGCGGATAACTCTGTGCCCCCGGGCTTGGATGGCAGAGAGACGTTGGTCGGCTTACAAAGTGAAAGTGCGAGCGGAGCCATTAAGTACACTCAGGCGTTGTCAGCGTTGCTAGAGGGTGAGGTTTATTCCTCAGTCTTTGTAATGGAATCTGATGCGTCTGATTACGTAGAAGTCTCCGGTTATGTTGCAGATGATGTGACTTTGGCACGTTTACAGGATGAGGTGGCACACATTAATGCTCGAATCAGTATTAATGTCTATAGCTTAGAGCAAATACAACGCTCCGCACAATTGGTGCTCAATCACCTTGGCTTGGTTGCGGAACAGATTAAAACAGGTGAGGGACCAGGTTATTATATTGCGGTCATTGATGGTGATTTTATGGAAGCTTGGGAGTCTGCACAGCGGTTATTATTGTCTGATATCCCAGGGTTGCAGGGGTGGGATTTTGAAGTGAAAACCACGCTCACCCCCCTGGAAAGATTAAAACAACTCACGGCCAATTTAGGCTTTGAACATCGGCTTTCTTATTCTGAAACAGACGATGCGATCCAAATCATTGGACGGCTTAATTCTGTCGAAGAAAAAGAATTAAACCAAACAATGCAAAAATTTCGGGAGCGGGTCGGGGAGTCGCCGTTGGTGGAATACCTTCCTCCTAAAAATTCTGAGCGAGTGTTGAGTTTAAATGATGTGGGCATTGCAGGAGTTCGTACCGGTAAGGCACCGTATGTAACACATCAAAATGGGAACCGTTATTTGCTTGGGGCTCGATTACCAAATGGAATTACGTTGCAAGATATACGTGAGGGAGAGATTCATATTTTGCATAGAGGGGTAGAGCGCATTATCCGATACGAGAAAAATAACCTCCAATTAACAGATGTGAATAACTCTGCAAGCCGGTATGAATAAAGCATGATTTTGTGTTGTAAGAGAAGATTTTGCATCTGGATAAAAATTTATATATTAATTAAATTCGTATTTAAAGAAATGGCTTTGTTTTTAAAGAGGAGGTGTTATGTTTGGAGTGGATTTAGAGTCGATGCGAAAAAATAATGAGGTGGTAGATTTTTTAAATCAATCTGCTAATGAAGTGCGAATGCAGTTGCGTATTCCGCAGACGCCTGACGATATTAAAGTATTGGAAAAGAAGCTGGTGGCGATTGAGTCAGCATTAACGATTGCTGAGAAAACAAATTTTAAGACGTTATTTTAAACATGGTTTCTAATGAATGGTGTTTTCTGATCTCAGTTGATGGTCTCTCAAGTTTTTAAACGTCCAAAATGTTAACCGCCCGAAATATTGTGGGCATATTTTATTTATGATGGAGATATTATTATGGCATATACTTCTATTGATGCACATTTTTCAATTGAGTCGGCTTCGGCAGTGCTTTCCCCTGCAGCCAGTACTGTGAGTACCGATATGAATACTCAATCTGCGACATTGGCTGCGAATCCTGATGATCCGTCTGCACTGGCAAACTTTAATGCGGCGGTAGCAAAGTGGTCGGTAGTTATGAATGTGGTTTCTACGATCAATAAGACAGTGAAAGACGCATCTATGTCTATTGTACAGAAGATGTGATCACTATGGAGTTATCAAAAGTATTAGCGGAAATCGCAATACAGGGCGTTTTCGAGGGGATGGTGTCGCATTCAAAAGTGATTATTGGGTTCCTCGAAAATGAACCCATCAGTGAGACAGCGAAACTTAGCTTGCTCTCACTGGTGCTGATGAGCGAAGACAATTACCTAGGTGTGGTGGAATTGTTAGAGACCTGGTGTGAGCAGGAAACAACATTGGATACCGCTCATGCTTATTTAGCGTTAGCGTATTGGCAATTGGCTAGAACCGAGCAGGCTGTGCAATGGTGTCATCGAATTATTACTGAAAGTTCGGATACCACTACACAAACTTTAGCCCATGAAATTTTAGCACAGGTAGGCACCTAGCCGTGATGTATGTCTTACCTTATGTGTGTAGTGAATAGGAGCAAATAATGGATGCGATATCTGGTGTGCCACCGGTTGATGTAAACAGTACGTTTTCGCAGCAAGAGAATTTTTCACCCTCTGAGGATATCGGTGGGCCCCGAGATATTGCCGGAGGGGAAGATGCCTCGCTAGGGGATAAATTTTTTCAAATATTATCTGAGACCAAGCGGGAAATAAATGAAAAAACCAGTGAAATTCAAAGTACATTAAAAGTCGATGAACTTACTCCGATGGATTTAATCCGATTGCAGTATGAAATCGCGGAAATCACCATTCAACAAGAGCTCATTAGTAAAGGGGTTTCTAAGAGTACTCAAAATGTTGACACCTTATTAAAGGCGCAATAATTATGTTTAGATTGAAGTGTATTGGGCTTGGCCTAACCTGCCTATTGCTCATGGGATGTAAAGTTGAGTTATATTCTGGTCTTCAAGAAAAAGAAGGGAATGAAATGCTCGCGTTACTTCTTTCTGAGGGCATTAAGGCAGAGAAGGCGGCAGGTAAAGGCGGGAGTATTAACCTTAGTGTGCAGGAAGATCAACTGACGCAAGCAATGGATCTTCTATCTCGCCATTCTTATCCACGAAAAAAATACGCCTCAATCAATGATGTTTTTCCGCAAGGCGGATTGATTCAATCGCCAATGGCTGATAATGCACGGTATGCCTTTGCGATGTCGCAAGATATCGCATCAACCTTATCGAATATTGATGGCGTGCTGACGGCGAAAGTACATTTGGTATTACCAACTGAGGAAGCGAAGAATAAAACCAAAAAAGAAGAAGAGAAAAAGTTTGCTAAAGCGTCTGTCTTTATTAAATACGATAGTAAGGTGCCGATGAAGTCTTACATTCCCCAAGTGAAAGCAATGGTGGCGAATTCGGTGGATCAGCTTGACTATGAAAACGTCGCCGTGGTGATTTTTCCCGCAGCGTCAAATTACGCAAAAAGATAAGAGTGTTCGTTCATGTCTGGATGTCGTGAGCAAACCGTCGTCGATGAGAGTCCTGTTTTTTCTGGCATAGAGACAGTTAATCATTTAGAGACAATTAATGATTTAAAGACAATGCCAATTGATGAGGTAAAAAGTTTGCTTTGCAGTGAGGTTTTTCAAGGTTGGATGCAATTGAATAACTCGCCTGCTACTTGGCTGCATAAAAGTTGGCAAGACTATGCCTTTCCGCAGGTGCACAGGCAATTATTGCAATGCAAAAGCGTGCAGAGCTGGGTAAAGAAAATACTTGAATTACAGGGAATAGAGTGGCGATTTTTCAGTACACCATTGGCGCGAGTTCTCTTTGCCCCTACACAACGTTTGGAGCGTATTATGACGGTATTGGGGGCGCTGTGTTATCGTATCGAATCGAAAAAAATCATCGAAAAGCGTTTCCATCAGCAATTGTCACTGTATTTAGATCGGGTCTCTCTCGATTATATTGAAAAAACGGGCCCACTATTATTAGCGCAACCTCCGCATTTGTTTGAGCGACTGAAAGCGTGTGTGCCCGTATGGAATACACACTCGCAAGCGTTGGTAAATTTAACCGCCATCGGTGAGTTTATTTTCACTAAAGCCTTAGAGAGGGAATATCTCAAAGGGGAAGGTCTCAAGGCGGAAGATTTTAAAGCGAAAGGCCTCAGAGTGAAAAATCATTCCAGTGCTGAGAAAATACGTGTTTGGCAACAATATTGTTCGCTGAAACTTCCTCGTAGAGAGACTACAGCACCGGATTTTGAATCGCTTGATATCAGCGCTATTAGTGAAAATGAGTTGTCCCGACTTTCTATTCTTATTCGTAAAATTATTCGTCATTTGGAGCCACAATGTCTGCCGCTATTAAAATAACTCCTCAAAAGCTTACGATAGATGCCTCGACGAAAATCGTGAAACGCAGTGAGTATCAGTACTTCCTAGAGGGGGAGGCGATTGTGGCGGAAGCGAAAGAAAAAGCAAAGCAGATTGTTAAAGACGCGGAGCGAGAAAAGCAAAAAGCGTGTGAGGAAGGTTATCGGAAAGGCTTTGAGGCGGTGCAATCAGAACAAGCAGAGATAGTCTTGACCACCTTGAAGCAAGCTCAAAAATTTCTCGAATCACGCGCAGACAATATTGCCAATTTGGTGATTGAGGTATCTCGAAAACTCTTGGGTGAGATGGAGCAAGAAGCTCTCGTATTAAAATTAGTCGAACAAGCTTTAAACACGCAATACAATGTCCAGAAAGTCATATTGCGTGTGGCACCACAACAGTATTCTGTATTTTCTGAGCGCGTTAAAGCCATTCGAAGCCAGTATTCAGGCATTAACCAACTAGATGTTAAGGAAGATGACCGGGTGAATGTTGGCAGCTGCTTAATGGAGACGCCAATGGGTATTTTAACCATTGATTTGGAATCGCAATTGAATGCTATTGAAAGAAGCTTAAGTGGGGTCTCTGAGAATACGCACCTTGACACCTCTTCATAGTCTCATAGTCTCATAGTCTCATAGTCTCATAGTCAGTTTTAACTTTCGAAAAAATAGAATAAAGAGTTCAATTTTATCCGATTTTATAAGGGCTCCATCGAATGGATAATGACCTCATTCACCATTAACCAGTGAGGTCACAGCATGAATCTTTTGGTCGTTAAAAGCAGCGTATTTGGGCAGGGCGGGCAGTCTAGCGGGTTGGCGGAGACGTTTTGTCAACAATGGAAAGCTCGATATCCGGATGCCGACGTCGTGGAGCGAGACGTGGTGGCAAACCCTATTCCTCATTTGGACGGTGAGCGCATTGGGGCCTTGTTTTCTGACCCCGAAACACGCTCTAGCGAGCAACAGTCGGTGGTTGATTTTGCGGACGATCTCCTGGAAGAGCTGACCCGTGCGGACGCGATTGTACTGGCGGTGCCCATGTACAACTTCAGTATACCCAGCCAGCTTAAAGCCTGGATGGATCATCTTGCTCGGGCGGGTGTAAGCTTTAAATACACAGAAAATGGCCCGGTGGGATTACTGAAAGACAAGCCCATTTATGTTTTGGCGGCCCGAGGAGGGGTCTATCAATCTTCGGGGCAAGATTACCAAGCGCCGCTGTTAAAACAGTTTTTTGGTTTACTGGGGTTTGAATCGTTGAGGTTTGTCTATGCGGAAGGTTTGAATCTTGGTGAGGAGTCTAAAGCATCTGCACTCAATGATGCCACCCAACACATTGCTAATTTGGTTGCGGCGTTTGAATTGGGTGATGCCTAGTTTGTTTATGAATTACCGTTTGTTCATGAATTATAGCTTGTGCATGAAATATAAGTGATATCACTAAAAAGGCGCGGCCCCTATCTGAATCGGAGTGCTTTAAGGAAAACCCCAGGCTTACCCTGGGGGATTTTCGATTTAGGCAAAATAGTGAATAAAATTCGAAGAAAAGTGTTTCAAGTTTGGAAATAAATTATTTAATACGCTGTCGTCGTTAAAACCATACCAACGTGCCAGTGAAGCAAACATTTGCTCATTGGATGTGGTTGGTCGCAAACTGGTATTGACATTTTGGTAAGGTAAATCTCCGTATATTTTGCCGCCTTCAACCGCACCGCCAACAATAAATTGATGTCCGGCCCAACCGTGATCGGTACCATTACCATTGGAGCGAATGGAACGACCAAAATCAGACATAGTAAAGCTGGTGATTTCGTTTGCTATCCTTTCATTTTCTGTAAAGTCATAAAAACTCGCCATTGCATTACTCACATGAGACAACAAACCAGGATGCGAATTAACCTGGTTATTGTGAGTATCGAAACCCCCGAGTCCGACAAAAAATACT
This sequence comes from Marinibactrum halimedae, assembly GCF_021234875.1. Lineage (GTDB taxonomy): Bacteria > Pseudomonadota > Gammaproteobacteria > Pseudomonadales > Cellvibrionaceae > Marinibactrum > Marinibactrum halimedae. The sequence goes on from NZ_JAJQVM010000012.1 coordinate 43,767, forward strand.
TGTCTCTTCAGTCCTTGTGCTTTGCCCAGTCGTATAAACTTCGCTACAGCGCCCAATTGTTTGCCCAAGCTACTGTCTGGAAACTCATGAGCAATACTGACACTGCTTAACTCTTCTGCCAACCATGCATTATTGTCAACGGCGTTATTGTAAAGCCTGGAAAATGCAGACTTGAGTATATGGTCACTTTGGTAGCTGCCGTGGTAATTATCTATCAGTTCTTGACGATGAGTACGTCGATTATCCCAACTTCTTGAATATCGATAGTCTTTACCGATTTCACCACTGGTTGGTACAGAATAGGCGCGACTATTCAGACCTGTTTGCCAGGAATTACTGCCACCGATACTGATATTGCGTAAGAAGTTGGTATTCTCTGCTGCGTCGCCAAAGTAGGCATCGAGTAATCGTCCGCCCCAGCCGGTAGGCTTTTGGCCTAAATCTGCGCCACGCATCCAGTTTTCTTGTGAGGCATTGTGGGCAAATAACCCCTTAGGCTTTGGTCCATTGGGCAGTGGGCTAATCAGTGCTCCAACATTGCCTTGTATGGCGAGTTTTTTACGATCGAATAATGCTTTTACCGCGCTCATTTCATCAACAAAGGCGAGTCTGCCCTCAAAACTTTGCCCTTCGGGAAAAATTTCCATTTCGGCAGACGCCTGTCTCGCGAGCGAGCCTCGTACTGTTTGGTAGTCTGCAAGAACACTTCCCTCCATAGGTACTAGCATGTTATGGGAATCATTACCGCCGTACAAAAACACACAGACCAATGCTTTGTAATCACCTTGGTCATTCGGTATAGCGGCATTCAACATTTGCACACCCGAAGCGGTGTAAGCGACGGTCGCACCAGCAGTGAGTTTTAACGCTCCGTTGATAAAGCCGCGTCGATTTATTTTTACATTTTTCATTTTATTTTCTCCACGACTGTATCAGCGTTGAACCATAAAGTCAGGGCTGGTGAACAACATCATCATGGTGTCTCGCACTGAGCGATAACGGTCACTTTGATGCTGCATAATGTGTTTGATTTCATTGCGCATCGCGTCGGACATCTCGCCTGATGTAAACATTAGGTCAATGTAATTGATGGCATTTTCCACTTCTTCATCGGTTTTATTGCCAATCAAACTGACAATACGTTGCCCGTGTGCTCGATTTGCTTCTGGTCGTTTCAATATATTGTGAAAGATAAAGTTAAAGCCGTTTAACATCGCATCTTCGGCGTAAACACCAAGTACAGGAGATACGGTATTTTCACCGACTGATGCAGGTGGGAGTGTATTTGAATCTGGCGCTTGAATTGGTTCAACTAAATGAAATGAAAAGGTTGAATCAGCTTGGTCTAGGACACTATTAATCGGTGTACGTATCAGCACCCAACTTTTGTGGCGCATATACTCATTGCCATAGTTAAGTGACTCTAGTGCACACTGATTCACACAAGTAAGTTGGTCACTGGTTTGTGTTTCGCCAATCCAACTAACATCGCCACGGGCTTTCCAGCTTGCATCTTGTCTGTATAGATTTGTGTTGGTGTAAGCATCAAGATAGATACCCCCACCTTTGTGCCTTAAATAGTGGTTAGGTGTATCTACGGATTCTAAAGAAATTGTCCCTGTTTCTCCCGCTATTCCTGGCACAATTTTCCATTTCGTTGCTTCGATATTGTCGGTTGAATTATCAATCCTAACTTGCTTACCGTCACCGTAATGGTGAATGAAATGGTTGGGATAATTATCTGATTCAAGCTGTACAATTTCTTCACTGGGTATGTCAGGTGGGTCAATATCTCCTGGTGCTGCCGCACGGGTTAATAATGGATGTGCGTAATTAAATTGATAAAAATTGAATACAGAAGGTGCCATCATGGGGGCACTGAATAGGCTATCTGCGAGCCCGTAAAAGCCATATTCTGGTGTGTCGCCGTCTTGCCAAACATCTAAGACGCGATAGTAATGGGTCAATGCCAATAGGGGTTCTCTTACCTTACCAAAGACGGTTGTATCGTTAATGTGCCCATGTCTGGCTTCGTTGTGAAGTAATATTGCTTTGGCTACGGCGGCCAGATCGCCCTTGACGCCTTGCCCATTGTCATTAAATACACTGGCAACGTCTTTGATATAGTTTGGTGATGGATTAGAGGTCACTAGCATTTTTATTAAACGTTCACTGACAAACGGTGCCACATTTGGGTGGGCAAATATATTATCGAGTGCGGCATCAACCTCGTCCTCGAACTCGTCATGAGACATACCTGAGTTAGCTGCTAAGATTTGTCCGTCCGGGTGCTCAGGGGTTGGGAACAAGCGTTTTTCCGTTTTGTCGTGCCTGCCTAATGCGCGTATAAGAGGCACTGTGTAGTCACCAAAACGGTCATCACAGGTGTAATTACCAGAGTCTCGTCGAATATCTTGGAAGCAAAAACCGGTAAATACTTTTGCAAACGCTTTTATGTGATCTTGGGTATAGGTTTCGATGCGTTCGCCATTCTCAAGCTTAAAGGTGCCATCCATATTCAGCTCATAAAGTCCTATACTCATCAGCTGCAACAGTTCTCGTGCATAATTCTCATCTGCCTCTTGTGCACTGTTAGCGGGTGCCGCGTTATTGGGTGCATAGGTTAGAAAAACCCCCATCGCCGGATGCATGGTGACGTCGTACATTAAATCACGGTAATTACCTAAACCGTGTTTGATTAAGGTATCGTAATAAGTAACCAAGCCAGATTGATGGTTATGCAATTTAGTACCTGCTTGCGATACAACAAATATCTGGCTAAGTGCAAACGCCATGCGTTGCCTTAATTGATCTTCAGAATAGAACGCCGAGTGAAACCAGCTGCGATAGCGGCCCATAGGCCTTCTTCCAAAGTCTTGCCCTTTGTATTGAAAGGTGGGGGGTAACATTAATTGCTCATCAACCCATTGTTCAGCGGTCATATTTTCTAAACGATTAACGTCTGATTGAGAGGGGCCAAATGTCCCTTGCTGCAAAAGCCTCACAGCTTCCAGCGGTTCCATGGCTGCGGCATTGGCACTTAGAAATACTCCCATGGCAAAGGTGATAAGACGATTTCCAAAAAGCGTTGAATTAGTGGGGGGAGAAGCGGTAGGTTGCGCATCGCGTAACGTTGAAGAGAAGGGGGGGTACTGGCTCTTATGCTGCTTTGCATGTAATCGCAAATAGAATTCATCACAACGAAATTCTCCTGTTGTTCAATGAAAAAATACTGTGTTTTTTATTGCTATTGAAACAGTTGTTTCCTTAGACGCTAGTAAGGTTTTGCGCGGATTAAAATTACATGGACTTACATCGAGTTACATCGAATCACACGCCCTTACAGACTTATAGCGCTCGTCTTCGGTATAATTAAACGCTAATGTCAGTTGTTTTTATCAGTCGTTTTTAATGAAAGAAGTCATGCACTGGCAGTCGTGGGCAGTGTTAGCATGTTCAGAGAGGGATTAAGATTTGTCTGTCAGTCTGCAGATTTATCAAAAAAATCATTCAGAAAGTAGAGGAGGCAAAATTTTTTAAGCAAAAATATCTTGTTAAATAAAAAATTAATTGCTTTCTTGATTCTTACTGGGTGTTTTCAGGTTTCGGTGAAAACTTAACTTGAACTTGCCCAGAGAGTTTTTGCCCGAGCGCATTGCCTTGAATGCCAATTGTCATGGTGATTTCGGCGATGCCGTAATGATCGGGTATCATTTTTTCTAGTTTCTTTGTAATGATTTTAGGAAACAGTTCTTTTAACACTTGGGCGTTTTGATTGTCATCGTCATCGTTTTTCCCCAGAACGGAAATTTTGGGTGATTTTTCAGATTGAAATGTTTTGATATCGTCATCGGTAATCGTGATGGCAAATTCAGTCATAATGCGATGTATTCCTTATAGAGTCAGTTTTATTGAATGGATTCTAAGCTTGCTTCGCAGTTGCCAAAAATACAAAACCACAAGGCATAGCATTTTTCTGGTGTGATGTTACCGTCATCGGCGAGTTCGCCTTCCAAGGGGCGTTTCAGTAATGTCCATAATTCAAACACCGCTGAGCAAGCTTGTTTTCTGGCGAGTTCAATTAATCGACTGGCGAAATCAATACCGGCTCTGGCCGCAATAATGGAAGAGGGGGCAATAACGGTACAATCGCTGGAGGCGACAATGCGAGCGCCGTAACCTTCCTCTTTTATATCCGCACGTGCGGTACTGCAAGACATAATAAAGACGACGGAGCCGGGTGGAAACCGATGGGTATAGCAATTGTCGCAAGTGAAATGGACATCTTCACACAGTCGCAAACCTCGATCTACCTCATGCTCGCATATCCAACTGATCAATTGCTTATTCGACACTTTTTTGGTGAAATCGCCAATTAAATCGGTAAGGTAAACATCTTCACCTTTGCTTTCAAAAATGGCGGATGCAGTTTGTGCAGCCTCGTGGGTATAATCTTGATTGAGTACCGGATCGAGACAAATAATTCGACCAGAGACTTCTTCGCATTTTTGCATTGTATCCATGGTGGTTTTGGTGGGTATGCGTGATATAACACAGTTATCAGATAAAAATTCACCTTGCTCGGTATCGGGGTTATAGAGCGACTCCCACGGAACCCATTGCATGTTGGTGGCCAGGCAGAAAATGTCTGAGCCAGCAGCGTGCTTCCATAACTCGGTCATAACATCCTTGGGTAGCAATAAACTGGCGATAGTTCCGCCAAACATTTTTAAATCTTCAAAGAAAATTTTTCTTTTACGTTCATTGTCTTTGATGTCAACAATGCCTTCTTTAATTTTGTTATCAACAAAAGTCCAATACTCTTGGATTTTTCTTTGCAATGCTTCTATTTTGTTGGTGGATACCTCTTGCTCCATAATGGCATAGCGGGCAGCGGGATCATTGCCGCCATTAATGTCGATTTTTAAGAGGGATTTTTGTTCGTCATAAAAGGCGAAGCAGTAAGTCAGTATTTTTGATTTCATGGTGTGACCTGCTTTGTAAATAAGGCACGGCTGTCAGCAAAAACCGTTAAAGATGAAGTGGGTAATGTTTGGCTTTCTTTTATGTTGGATAAAGCAATTTCACCCATATATTTACTTTGATAAGGTTGTTTTTTTAGGGGCCACATGGCTCGACAAGGAATTTTGTTGGTCTCATTGTCTGCCATTAAATGAACCATAATAACCTCTGGTTCGTGGGGTAATTTTAGTAACAGCTCGGCATGTAATAAGTTATTGGACTCTGGTAGTAATATCGGTGGGTGCTTGAACACAAACTGCCCTTTTGAACCTAGATTCCAGGTATGAGACTTTTGCTCATTTTGTTGCAGTAAGTGCCCAATGCTTTCTGATCCATAGCTTCGTAGTGTTTTCTCAATTTGTTTGATTTTATGATTAATGTCTTCTAACTGTATACAGAAACTCTCTGCGACCTCTTTAATGCGCTTATTTTTGGAGCGCTTTCCGTTGTTGCCAATACGCAGGGCAAGGGAGTGAATACGGTGGCATAGTAAGCCTGAGTGTCGAAAAATACCTGAGAGCTTTTCTCTAAATCTGGATTTTTCGATGATGGTACATTCTAATTCTTCAGCTTCTACTAACGCATGTAAGTATTCGAGAATAGAGTTGGTTCTTTGGTGAAAATCTTCTTTAGATTCTTCATTCCACCCTTTATGATGTAGGGGGATATCAAATATAGCTTCATAAAGATAGGTTTGTTCTTTAATTAACTGTTCTAAATAATAATTACCGGCTTCTGAAATCGACACATGGCTGATGTCTCTCACTTTATATTCGTGCTCGGGAGAGGTAAGAAGTCGAGTATCTAATAGCATTTCCATGGCTTTCTTGACATGAGATTCTGCGTATAAATTTGAAAACCATTCAAAAACGGAGTACTTTTTCACTAAGCCCTTAGACCAATAACATGCCGATAGTACCCGATACAAAATGGTATAGCTTAGCCCAAATTCATTGGACTCTAGAAAGAGAATGTTCGAGACTACTGAGCGTCTGGATGAACGAAAATAGCGGTGTCCTGAAAGCATAAGCCCTTTCAAAAAGTGCTCAGACCAAGAATGTTTACGGTCGTCCGATTTACTGTCATGGCGGCTAGCCAGTGTTACATCAAATAGGGTTCTGAAATCTAAGTCAGGAAATCGTAAAAAACATTGGAAGCAGAGCAAAGCTCTACGAACGTTATTATTCGATAGACCTCTAAGTATAAGATCTTGATGGGCAATATTGAGTATATGATGATTGACGCGTTGAATAGCTTCTTTGCGATTGGCAACCGATAAAATAAAGCCAGACCGTGGGTCTGAAATGGAGATGGGTTCGGGAGATAAAAATATACGCTCAATGCGCTTGTTGATAATTTCTTTAATGTTCGGTGGCGAAAGGTAAATTCGGAACGTATAAAAGGCACCACGATTTGCATCGGTTTCAACATGAGTTGCAAAGGTCGGTGGTCTCATGCTTAAAATGACAGGGTTGCCATCTTGTAAATATAAAGCACGCGCAAGGTGAGAAATTTTAGAGACAGCGCTAGAGGTCATTTGGTCTAGATTGTCAAATGCAATAATTATCTTTTTTTCAGGTGCAAGCTTTTTAAAGTGCTGTATATATAGGGTGATCGACGTTGAGTTAATAAGGTTTTTAGTCGCTTCTATGTTTTTTTGCAAAGTACTGGTCTAAGCCATTGCAGATCTCAAAAGCTTGAGGCTTTTTTATGTGAAGTTGAGTATAAAATTTGCAGTCTTCATGGAGTCGGCGGCACAATTCGTAGTGCCGGAAATCATCATCACCAATAAGAAGCCCATCAACAATAACGGGTAAGAAATCATTGAGTGAAGGGCACTCTTTTACCATCCGCCGAAAAATAAAAGATAAGTACGTCGATTTCCCTGATCCGACTGACCCAACGATGGCAAGCACTTTATTTGATTTGGAGTTCAATAAAAAATTCAGAAAATCCAGTTCATAATACGCTGGCAGTAAGTGATGGCCTGGCGTAAATTGGCGCAAGAATGACAAAATGTCATCGGGTAATCGTGATGCCATAGCATCAATAGTATCATTGTCGAATTCAGACGGACGATTACAGATGTAAGATTCTTGAATGTTTAATTCGAGTTTCAGTGAGTCATCGACAAACGCGGCGTTAATTTCATTTTCCAGCGCGACAAAAAAGGGATTGTCGATTGAAGCATTAAAGCGTTGAGAAGGCCTAAATAAACTGGCTCGAATGGATCCATGCTCCATCATATCAAGTTCCTTTTGAATGTAGAGTGCCTCACGAGTGTGTCAGTAAGGACTCATGAGCAGCGCATTGAAAATGAGTATAGACTTTTTATAAATCTAGCGTTAGGTTCATATATATGTGTCAGAAATGCTACTGATCACTCAGAATATTTTAGAATTTTAACGAGTTGCTTTTATGGTAGTGCGATGAAAAAGAGTCTTGAAATTCTTTGTTGTCTTTTAACACTGTTTTCAATGTTGAATAAGTTTGTTTAGGTGTCATTGAATAAAATCGGTGTTAAGAAGAAGTGGCAATAATGGTGATGAGCTCTCTCAGCCAACACTGTAGAGGGTCGTTGTCTGTATTTTTGTGCCAAAATAGATGCCATTCCACTGCCGGTACGTGAAAGGGCAAGGGGAAATAGTGAAGTTTGAGTTGGGTGGCTAACGTTTTCGGTAATGTCCACAATAGATCGGTTGATTCTAATATTTTGGGTGCCAGTAAATAGTGTTGAAGCCGTACTCGAATGTCACGATGTTCTCCCAGTTGTTGCAAGCATAAATCCACCGTATTACTTCCGTGGCGTCGACTGGAGATATGCAGGTGTTTGGCGTTTAAATACGTGCTTAAATCAAGTGAATGTTTCGCCAGTGATGGTTTTGCTAGTGATTGTTTCTCAAGCGATGGTTTCGCAAGCGGATGGCGCTTTCTTACCGCGCAGACGTAAGCATCCTCATGCAGCTGAGAATGACGCAATTGTGGGTCTGCAATGAGAGGAACATCAATGGCAAAATCCAATCTTCGCGCTGCCAATTCATGAATGAGCCGATCCCTTTGCACATAGTAACTGCTGAGTGTCATTCCGGGGGCGCTCTGCTTGAGGTGTTTTAACAGCCTCGGAAGAATCATTGACTCAGCAAGATCATTCATGCTGCAACTGATTCCATGAGAGGAAAGCTCAGGGGTAAACGTTTTCGAATTTGCCATTAGGCTATCTTGCATTAAATTCAGAGCGGCTCTTACCTTTTCAATCATGGCTTCTGCCGTGGGGGTGGGTACCATGCTCTTGCCCGAACGAATAAACAGCTCGTCATCATAAAGCGCACGCAGTCGGTTAAGTGCATTGCTGACGGCAGGCTGTGTGATAAAGAGGGTTTCGGCGGCTCGAGTCAGATTGCGCTCTTGGTAAATCGCAGCAAAAACCACAAACAGATTCAAATCAATTTTTTGTAGAGTGTTCATTTTTTAAACTATATGTTTTGTGAATAGTACATAATTCATGAAATAAATTTAAATTATGGCTAACTCAGCGCTATTCTGAAAGTCTTAGTGGGTCGATCAATACCTGAATCGGTTTACATTGACTGAATAATTGAAAGGAGGGGGGGGATGTCCAATGTATTGATGGTGCGCCACGGGCAAGCGTCATTTGGTGCGGCCAATTACGATAAGCTCTCTACATTAGGCCACCAACAGGCTCGCTGGTTGGGTGACTACTATCGTGTGCAGGGCTTGCGGTTTGATCACGTGTTTGTAGGGGAACAAGTCAGACATCGAGAGACGGCAGAAAGTCTCTGTACCGCTTTTGAGGGCACCGTTGAGCCGTTTCAAGTCCATGCAGGATTGAATGAATTTGATTTCAAAGCGGTGATCGCCGCATACCAAGCGAAGTCTGCTAATCAACAGGTGTTGGAAGGGATGACACCCCGTGAATTTTTTAAGTTGTTGCGAAAAGCCATGTTGGCGTGGATGAGCAATGAGTTAGACCCCTCGCATCACCCCGATTTTCAAGAAACCTGGACAGACTTTACCGGAAGAGTGCTCGCGGCAGCAGAGGTGATTGGCCAGGCAGCACGAAATGGCCGCGTACTGGTGGTGAGTTCTGGTGGCGTGATGTCAACACTGATGGCCCATGTGTTGGATTGCCCCAATGAAAGCATTATTGATATTAACCTTCAGGTGAAAAATACAGCTCAAATTACCTATCAAGCGACCTCAGGTGGGTTCAAGTTGACGGGTTTTAATGCAACACCGCATTTGGAGTCGAGCGAACGATCAGAGTTCATTACCTATAGTTAATGAATTCTGATCGTTAACGGCAAATTGATCGTTAATTTCAAACGGATCGTTAACGTTAGAATTCTAGAATAGGGTTAGAACTCCAGAATAGGAATGAATGGCCAGTATAAATTGAAAATCAATGGATACTTATTCTAACAATAAATACCTCATATCATGAGAATCGGAAGTCGCCTTATGAATTTTTCTTATAGTGAAAAAACCCAAGCTCTTATGGATTCGGTTACGGCCTTCATGAACGAGCATGTTTTTCCAGCAGAACCCACTTATCAAACTCAATTGAATGCACAGCGTTGGAAAACACCGGCGGTGATGGAGTCCCTTAAGCAAAAAGCGCAAGCCCAGGGGTTGTGGAATTTGTTTTTGCCGACAGCGTATCTTCCTTACGGTAAAGGGTTAACCAACTTGGAATATGCGCCGTTGGCGGAAATAATGGGTCGCTCTATGATTGGTGCAGAGGTATTTAATTGCAGTGCACCCGATACCGGTAACATGGAAGTCTTGGCACGCTATGGCAGTGAGGAGCAAAAAGAACGTTGGTTACAGCCATTGTTGGATGGAAAAATACGTTCCGCTTTTGCCATGACCGAGCCAAAAGTCGCTTCTTCCGATGCCACCAATATTGAAACCTCCATTGTGCGCGACGGAGACGAGTATATCGTTAATGGCCATAAATTTTACATCAGCGGCGCCTGCAACGAAGAGTGCGAAATATTGATAGTGATGGGAAAAACGGACCCGGACAACGACAATAAATACGTTCAGCAAACACAAATTCTTGTACCGAGAAACACACCGGGTGTTCAAATTGTTCGCCCCATGGAGGTAATGGGTTGGGATGATGCCCCAGAAGGGCATGCTGAAATTATTTTTGAAAATGTGCGAGTTCCCGCTAGCCATATCATTTTAGGGGAAGGGAAAGGTTTCGAAATTGCCCAAGGTCGACTTGGCCCGGGTCGAATTCATCACTGCATGCGCATGATTGGTATGGCACAGCGTTCGCTTGAGTTAATGTGTGAGCGATCTGAGTCTCGTGTTGCCTTTGGAAAAACGCTCAGTAAACAGCAATCTGTGCGTGAAGTCATTGCGCTTTCGGCCTGTGAAATCGAGCAAGCTCGACTGCTGACTTTAAAAGCGGCCCATGCCATGGATACGGTTGGGAATAAAGGCGCCAAAGAGTTAATTGCCATGATTAAAATTGTCGCACCTCGTATGGCGTGTAATGTCATTGATCGAGCGATACAAATTCATGGGGCTCATGGTTTGGGTCAAGATTCACCGCTGGCTCGTTTTTATTCCTATGCACGAGTGGTGCGTTTGGCGGATGGCCCGGATGAAGTGCATATGATGCAACTGGGACGAAATTTAGCGTCTGCCTATTCATTTTAAATACGCTTTTTAACTATGCTTTTTAACTACGCATTTTAACTACGCTTTTTAAATACATCGATCATCAGTAGTTTATGAGTAGTTTATTAATCACTCGAACAATCATAAAGACAAGAATAAAGAGAGTTTGGAATGGATAAAGTCTCCGTTGACCAATTAGATGTTAACGCGTTAACCGAATATTTGCGCCCAATTATCCCAGAGTTAGGTACGACGTTTACGGTAGAAAAGTTTGCCGGTGGGCAATCTAACCCCACCTTTAAATTAAGTAACGGTAAAGACCACTTCGTTTTACGTCGTCAGCCTCCAGGAAAATTACTGAAATCCGCTCACGCCGTCGATCGTGAATTTCGTATTCAATCGGCTTTATTAGAGACACCGGTTCCGGTGGCCAAACCCATTCATTTATGTGAAGACGCTTCTATTATTGGTTCCATGTTTTACGTTATGGAATTGGTAGAGGGCAATATTTATTGGAAAGCCGCGCTGCCAGAAGTCTCTAATACTCAACGCGGTGTCATGTACGAACAGATGATCGATGTGTTGGCCGCGATTCATTCAGTGGACATCGAAAAAGTAGGCTTATCAGACTACGGTAAACCTGGAAATTATTTTCAGCGACAGTTCGATCGATGGCAACAGCAATATCGTGCCGCAGAATTAGCGCCGATTGCGGCCATGGAAGACTTAATGAATTGGCTCCGTGACCACCTTCCAGAAGACGATGGCCGTTGCACCATTGTGCACGGAGATTATCGCTTAGATAACCTTATTTTCGCGCCGGATAACCAAAAAATTCTTGCGGTCATTGATTGGGAACTCTCCACACTGGGGCACCCTTTTGCCGACATCGCCTATCAATGTATGCAATTACGAATGCCGGCCAATATCGGCACCATTTCGGGGTTAATGGGTGTTGATCGTGCCGCCTTGAGTATTCCATCGGAAGAAGAATTTGTGCAGCGTTATTGTCAAACATTGGGCATTGACGGTATTGATCACTGGGCGTTTTATTTAGCCTTTAGTTACTTTCGTTTAGCGGCAATTGTCCAAGGTGTTGCAAAACGCGCCGTAGAAGGCAATGCGTCTAGCAAGCAGGCTCAAGAGGTGGGTCAGTATGTTCAACCTTTAGCGGAATTTGCATTAGATGTCATTAACAAGGCATAAACGCGCTTTTATTGTGTATTAAAAAGCGCTCTAGAATAGGTGTTAAGTCGTTGTGATTTAGATAGTGTTTGTGATTTAAATAGAGATCGTGATTTAAATAGTGGTTGTGATTGGATTAACAATTAAAAATAAAAGAGAGAATTATGAAAGCCATTGTTTGTGAAGAATTTGCACCAATTGATCAATTGAAGTACCGAGAATTTCCAGTGCCTACCGTAAAACCGGGTCATGTATTAATTGATGTACTGGCGGCGGGTGTGAATTTTCCCGATGGGCTGATAGTACAAGGCAAATATCAGGTAAAACCGGAATGTCCGTTTGTTCCCGGTGGTGAAGTGGCCGGTGTTATTCGGGAGGTAGGAGAGGGTGTACCACATTTAACGCCAGGCCGAACGGTTGTGGCATTGCCTCGTGTAGGAGGGTATGCAGAGACGGTATTGTGTCCAATGTCTCATGTGATGCCATTGCCCGATTTTATTCCCCCGGTCGAGGCCGCAGGACTCATCACCGCTCACGCGACGGCTCACCATGCCCTGAAGCAACGGGCCAATTTACAACCGGGTGAAACACTCGCGATTACGGGGGCGGCAGGCGGAACAGGCATTGCGGCAGTACAAATTGGCAAAGCGATGGGAGCAACGGTTATCGCCATTTGTTCTACAGAGGAAAAACTCGCTTTTGCGAAAAGCCAAGGCGCTGACATTCTCATTAATTCCTCTACCAGTGATGTGAAGGCGGAGTTGAAAAAAATCAATGATGGAAAAGGCGTTGATGTGGTGTACGAAACGGTCGGTGGTGATTTATTTCATGCCTGTACCCGCGCCATGGCTTGGAAGGGGCGATTGTTAGTTGTGGGATTTGCCGGTGGTACCATTCCTGAATTTCCCATTAACTTGGCGCTCGTGAAAGGGTTTTCGGTGGTCGGGGTTTTTTGGGGATCGTTTACGGCCCATGAACCACAAGCCTTTATGGATAATATGCAGGAGTTGGTGGCGTGGTATCAACAAGGCAAAGTGAAAGTGGTGGTGGATACCGTATTTCCACTGGAGCAGGCTCAGCAGGCACTGGAACACGTCACGGGTCGAAAAGTCATGGGTAAAGTCATGTTGCAAATTGGGGAACAATAAAAGTTTGGGAACAATAATAGTTGGGGAAAAATAAATAAAAGCACAGCAGAATACGAGAAAAACAGAGTAGTCCTTGGGACGGTAGGTGAACTTTATGAAAGATTTATTTGATTTATCCGGAAAAGTCGTTTTATTCACTGGTGCCAGTACCGGTATCGGTAAAGCAGGTGCGAAACTCCTTGCGCAAAAAGGTGCGCATGTCATTATTTCAAGCAGAAAACAAGAGTCGTGCCAAGCCGTTGTAGATGAAATTACGGCCGATGGAGGCAAAGCCGAAGCCTTGGCCTGCCATGTTGGGAATATGGACGATATTCAGAAAGCGTTTGAGCACATAAAATCGACCCATGGCCGTCTTGATGTATTGGTGAATAATGCTGCCGCGAATGTGCAATTTGGCCATGTATTGGATACCACATTAGAGGCGTTCACCAAAACGGTTGATGTGAATATTCGAGGGTATTTTTTCATGTCGGTGGAGGCAGGAAAAATCATGAAGGCACAAGGCAGTGGTGTCATCATTAATACCGCCTCCATTAATGCGCTATCGCCTGGGTTAAATCAATCGGTTTATTCCATGACGAAAGCGGCAGTAGTGAATATGACCAAAGCTTTCGCAAAAGAGTGTGCTCCCTTAGGAATTCGATGCAACGCGTTGCTGCCTGGGTTGACGAAAACAAAATTCGCGGGCGCCTTGTTCGATGAGTCCGTTTACGATTCCATCGTCCAAAATATTCCTATGCGTCGTCATGCAGAGCCGGAAGAAATGGCAGGCACCATTCTCTATCTTGCGTCCGATGCGAGCAGTTACACGAATGGAGAGTGTATTGTCGTGGATGGCGGTATCAATACTTAGTGTATCGCACGGAAGATTTATTGATTGAATTAAAATGAAAAGGCCTCAGTAAAATCCTGAGGCTTTTTTATTTACCCCTTCAACTTCTCCTTTCTCAACTTCTCCTCTCACAACTTCTCCTCTCACAACTTCTCTGGAGCGATAAATTGTCATTTAGGATATATAAGCTTGCTATAAGACAGCATGGTGTATGTAGTAAAAGCTCATCTAATTAGGGGAATGCTGGGTTTGGGAGATGGGCGAGTTGACCAATAAATTTTTATTGGTTTCAACATTGGTTTGGATGTTGGCTGTGATCATCATAACGTATTGCAGTAGAGCACTGTTTAAATCATACCCTTGTCTGGTGAGTTCGAATTTAAAATCCTGGAATGCAAATTTTAGGGCCCTATAGTCATCAAGTGTGTTTAGGGCAATCGGAGATGTTCCTCCTTCTTTTAATTTTCCTTTTACCCAATCTCTATTGATAATGATTGGGTCTATATGCTCATGTTTAGGAAAATGAATGACATAGCTAAACTGAAGTTTTTTGGTGCTATCGCATGGGGACAGCTTTTCTAGAGCTAAGTCTAAGATAGGGGTAGAGGGCTTTGTGCTAGATTTTAGCCCCCAATAGGTGATTTTGTGTCTGTTGTTTTTGTCCGTGAGCTCTTTGGTGTAAGTTATGGTTTTCTTATTGTCATTATTAACGTAGGCATCGGCTTCAAAGAATTTAAAGAATCCACCTTTTGCGCTGACTTTTGCTCCGCCGCCCACTTCAATAACGGATTCTTCTGTCTTGGAATTTTCACATCCCCACTCTACAGGGGGGGTGCGAGTTCGAGCCCATGTTGGAAATTTTGTATTAACAGGACCAGGGCTGACTAAATTGAAATGATATTCAAACTCGGTTTCGGTCATCGTTTGTGTGCGTGTTCTTACATAGTACGCGTTATCTCTCAGGCTTAGGAAGGGTTGAGGGTATACCACTTCAACCCGGATGCCATCCTCATCATCAATGACAGAGGTCATAAACTTATCACCACTGTGAAAAGTTTCTTTTTTGAAACGGAGAGGGCGTTTCAAATAAGCAACATCTCTTTGAATTTCATTATGCTCATCGTATCCCCATCTTGATACTTCTCCTTCAAGACCGCCAGGTGTTATGACTCTTATCCGTCTTTTGTAGGAATCTTCGGTAGGGATTTTAACTTTTTTTAAGACGGTGCCGGGTTCTATAAAGGCTCTAATATCCTCGGATTTTGTTACATAGAGTATGTGGCTTGTATTCACCACATATGATTCGGAGGCAAATACAGTTCCAGAAAGGATAAATAATAAAAAAGCTGTGAGTTTGTTCATTGAGCTTCCCTTGGCTGATCAGTCAATAATGCTGATGCATTTGTTGAGTCTTATTTAAATTTGCTGATTCTTATTTTAAAGTGGCACTCTGATTTTAAGATGATTTTTTATCCTTCTGGAATTATAAACTTATCAGATTTCAGTATCTTGTGCCATGCAGTCTAATTGTTCTTGTTTGTATGTTTTTGGCTTCTGTTGAGGGAATGATTGGTGTGTCAGTGCTGCATGTTTTGTCATGATAATTTCTTTGTTGGCTTTTTATGGTTATTTTTCTGACAAAAGTTAAAAGGGTGTCTTGACGAGTGCTGATATTTTTTGAGATTTTTATGGATTGTTTTGGTGGTGTGTTGCGTGATTAAAGAGGTTTTTGGGTGTCATCAAAATAATGCCATCAAAATTAAGTTTATGTCATTCGGCTGATGTTTTTTGGTTTCCATTGGTTGGTTGGATAACGTTTTGTAAGTGTTCTTTGCTGTCCCGTAGTTTCTTCTCTTGATTACTAGGAAATACTATGAAAAAAACAACATATATAATTAATTTAGTGCGTTTGATGGTTCTTTTTATTTCATTTGCAAGTAGTGTGTTGGTGGAGGCGGTATCAGGTATTTACGCGGGTGGGCCGGTTTACCGGGAGCGTGGTTATGCTATTAATGAGTTGAAAAACTCGGGTTTTACTAATTTGGTGGTATGGACAATTCATATCGAGAGTGATGGTAGCTTGGGGTTTAACGGTGAATTTCCGTTGGTAGAAGATGGCGTCTATATTGGGGATCAAACCCACCCTAATTTTCGTAGCGATATTGCTTCATTGAAAACGGGGAATACGTCTATTACTCGGGTAGAATTTGGTTTAAGTGCGGCGGGCTCAGGCACTTATGATGCTGTCAGAGATTTGCTCAATTGCCAAAATGGTCGTTGTCAGACGGATCCGAGTTCGATTTTGTATCGAAATTTTCAGGCATTAAAAGAGGCTTTTCCATCGGTAGATGCGGTTAATAATGACGATGAGAGTGAGTATCATGTTGAGTCTGCTGCAGCCTTCCATATTATGCTTGCTGATATCGGTTTTAAAACGGCCATTGTTCCTTACACACGGCAGTCTTTTTGGCGATCTTTTGTAAATGAGGTAAATGGCGCGCGACCCGGTACGGTTGACGCTTTGTATTTGCAAAATTATGCGGGAGGTTCTGGAAATAATCCGTGCAGTTGGGATTTGGGTATTCCGGTTTACCCCGGCCTTTGGTCTCGTAATGACTCGCCCTCCCGTGTAGAAAGTCGTATGCGAGATTGGAATAACCGCTGTGGCTCGGTGGTGGAGGGTGGCTTTATGTGGCTTTATGATGATTTTGATAATAGCCCGAGTGTCGCTCAATATGCTCAAGCCATCAATAATGTCTTTGGCAGCACTCCGCCTCCGCCCTCTACTTCATGCAGTAGTGTGCAAGGGTTTGAGTCTGGAGAGGGCGGATGGCAAAACTCAACAACCTCTTCATGCTCAACTGGGGCTTTTGTTGTTGGTCGCCCAACTGAAACCACATCCAGTGGTGTTGTCATTCAGGCTGAAGGTGCTGCTTTGGGAAATAATGCATTATTTACGGCCACCAATTCGTCCGCAGGTACCAATGATGTGGATGGAGGCGTTTGCATTGTTAACTCCCCAATCTACTCGGTTGATCAGGAATCTACGTTGTCGTTACGCTACTTTCATGGTCAACGAGACACAGGTGATGATGCTGAAGGTGATTATTTTCGTATTGAGGTCTCTACTGATGGCGGAAATACCTTCCAGAATTTAGTCGGTAATGGTGATACTCGATCAAGCGCAAGTTGGTTGCTTGCTTCTCGTGCTCTTCCTGCTAATTCTAATGTGGTGGTTCGTGTTTTGTGCTCAGATGGGGCAAGTGCAGGTGATTTAGTGGAATGTGGTATTGATGATGTCCGAATTTGCTCTACGCCTTAATTTTCTGTATTTGAATCCCCTGTGCTTTAACTGTCTGTATTTTAATTCGCTGTAAGCTAAAATTTATTTGATAGAAGAACAAAAAAACCGCACTGTTTATGGCGGTTTTTTTGTGTTCTCTATTTTGTCTTTTTGATTATTTTATTGTGCTGCCGTCACCGTACCTATTACTACGTTGTCTTCGATAATAATAGGATCAGGAAAGTCTGAGAAAGCTGCTGTGCAGCCAGCTACACCATTCGCTATTCTATTGCCCGTTACGTCGCCATAAATAGTGTTTTCCAAGATGTTCATATTGCCGGAGAAATCAGAGGTAGACAGTAAAGATCCTGCGACCCCCCCCGTGCACCGGCTTCCACCGGAAATCGTCGCGTATATTTTATTGCCTTGGGCGTCGAACCAACCTTCCGCCTCATAAGCATCACCCACTAAACCACCAAGGTAGGAACCGTTTGTGCTAATTTCACCACGGACGGTATTGGAATTCACCTTTGCGCCACCGTATTCACCCAGAATAAAAGCGGCTATACCACCCGCGCTTCCTGTATTAGCAGACAGTGTAATATTCACGTTGTTGTTTTGAATGGTAGAAAACGCTTCTCGTATTTCGGCATTTCCAATAATGCCCCCCAAGGATGCGCTGCCGGAGGAGGTGACACTACCGGAAATGAGATTATTCTCAACTACTACATTTCCATAGTATGCCCAAACATCGACATTCCCCACTAACCCCCCTGCAAAGTTCGAAGTGCTTTCAATGGTTCCATTGAAATTATTTTTTATAAACGAGAGTTTGACACCGCTATTATTATCCCCGTCATCCTGATGAGCGCCAAGGATTCCGCCGACATGGTTGTTTCCGCGTACGTCACCGTTGATAAAAATATTATCGAAGGTGATGCCTAAGAAAAATGGGTAATTATCAAAGTACATATTACCGACGATGGTGCCTACATTGGAGTAGCCAGTGATACCTTGCTCGGCAATCTCGATGGTAATATTTGAAATGTATGCGCTGCGGTCTCTACCGTCGTAGGTATGATTTTGAAAACTCCCGAATAGGCCGATATTATTACCTTGGGTCTCGATATCGGTTTGATCTCTATTGATGTATAACCCAGAAATAGTATGGCCGTTCCCATTAAAAACCGCTTCAAATCCTGCAGTATCGTTACCAATGGGTAACCAACCATTGTTAGAGCCATCACCATCATAGTCGAAATAAGCGTCGTCGGCATCAATTTTACCATCACCGGACGTGTCAAAAGATAAATCTGCGGTTAATTCATACCCAAAGCAACCAGAGTTTGGACAACCTTGTGACGATCGATTGCCGTGAAAATCAACCAATGCCTCACCAGATAAATCATTTCGAATCCAGTTTAAGGTTTCTAATGAATCAATTTCTATCAAGCCATTTCCATCTTGGTCCACAATGCTTTCTGGGTTGGCTGATACGTAAGAACTGGCACTGAGTAAAAGGCAAGAAATTAAAGTGTTTCGAGAAAATATTATCATGTTCAATATCCTTTTGTTGCACTGTTGTAAGAAATCTTTAGAGAAAATAAAGGATTTTTGCGCTAATTATTTTGATTGAAATCAGGGGGATTATAAAAATTTCTTGTTGTTTGTAAATTAATTATTTGTGAATGATTAATGAGTCAATCTAATTGGGAGGATTTTGATGAATTATTTTTTGAGAGGGGTGTGTAATAAGAGGTAATAATTATCGATTGAGATTTTTTTGGTTTTGTTGTTTTTGAATATGCCGCACAAAAAATTATTTTGTGCGGCTGTGTATTGGTTTTATTTTGATTGTATTTTTAGGTTTGTTAAAAATTAATCAGCCAATGGTAGTCCACTAGGCAGCTTGTCTGGAACAATATCCAGCATGTTTAATGAAGCTGGGTCGGTTAGGGCATGCATAAAATCCATTAAATCTTGCACGTCAGAATCGTTCAGGGGCTTTCCTCGTATATAGAGTGCAGGGTCAACAGTGCTGAGTAAGCGATTGATGGTGACTTTATCATTTTGAAATAAGCCTGCTAATTCGGGCTCGATTTGATTTGCATCATAATTATCCAAAGCGTCTTTGGGGTTTAAATGATGGCGGATGGCATCTTCTAGTTTGGCATAAGCACCATTATGAAAATACGGTGATTCCAGCTCGATGTTTCTTAAAGATGGAGTTCGAAATTTAAAATCGTCTTCTTTATTCCCGGTAATAGCACCACGACCTAAATCCAATGGGGCGGCATCACCTCTGCCGGTTCCTACTTGCGGTGCAGCAATGTTGTGAAAATCCAAATCCGTTTGTAAGCCGCCCGCATGACAGCTGGCGCAATTTGCTCGTCCATAAAATAATAGAGCGCCTCGTTTTTGGCTCTTTGATAAGGCGCTGTTGTCGCCGGCCAGATAACGATCAAATGGTGAATTTAAAGCCGTGAAGGCTTCTTCCATAAAAGCGCCAATGGCTTCAGAAATATGGCTTATGTCTAGTTCGCTTTCTTCTAGGCCTGGAAATGCGTCGGCCAGTAATTCATCGTAGCCTTCTTCATTGGTGACGCGAGCGGTAACCAATGGCCAAATTAATGGGAAATCAGCATTGGTGAGTTCGGACATTTCATTGGGTTGCCCAAAGACATCCAGTTGGCCAGGGAAGCCTCGCATTTCTTCATCAGGCGTTAATGGAATAATGGAGAACGCAGAGAGTGCATTGGAAAAGTTCTGTGGCGTAAAGGGATCTGCCGGTGAAAAAAAGCCGGTTTCTGTGGTTCCGCCTAAGCGCCCATCCCAAAACATGGTATCCCACTCTTCTACGCCACGGTTCCAAAGGCTAAGTGTATTACGGGGTAAAAATTGGAAAAATTCATCGCCATCACCTCGGCGATGTGGGCCTAACCCGATGGCACCTTGTCCGCGTGATTGGCTTTGGCTGTCGGCACTGCCGAGTAATGGGTTATGGCAGGTTGCGCAAGAAATATTTCTACGCCCGGCGACTTCTTTTTCAAAGAATAAATTTCGACCCAGCTCTACTAAAGCGGGATCTCGTGGGGCTGGTGCGTCTACGGGTTTTACTTGGTGATATTTTAATAGGTGTCTAAGTTTTTTGTCTGAAAAATCTGATTTAACGGTGGCAAAAGCCGGTGAGCTAATGATTGCAGAAAGTGCGATGTAAACGGTGGTTTTTCTCAGGCGTTTCACATTTCTAAGACTCATTATTCTAGCCTCCAAATGTAGGTTTTGTGTATAACTGGATAAAACCAATGTGGTGTTTTAAGGGTATTTTTTTACGCATGATGTTGAGACGCTTTTCAATTGGCGCAATGAGAAATCTGTTGTTAGATTTTTCCGGTCGTTAATGATCGGTACGTCAGAGATTGAACAATTTGATGGTTCTAATCCTCACGAATTCGTAAACATTTTGTGGCGTTTTATTTTTTGTCCTGAAGTAAGTTTTTTTTGGCGCGTTAATCTAAATGAGTCGAAAAAGGGGGAGTACAAAGGGTGTGAAAGAAGATATAAAAAATGAAAAAGGGGGGCTGAGAGGAGGGGGGTTGAGAGTAGGAGTGATGGTATGAGTGAGAGCAGGAGGTTGAATGTGACGATAAACCAGATGGTCGTGATTTGGCTTATCGTCAACAATAATCTCTTAAAAGAAAATGTTACAAAGGAAAGAGATTGTAAAAAAGAGCTTTATTATTTTTTCAGCTCTAAAGCAAGCCATTCATCGTCTTTTTTGAATCGAGCAGAGCGGATATTTCTGCCTTTTTCAAAATTAACATGATTGGTTTGTTTGGGCCAAACTTCCTGAAAAGCGTTCATTTTCACCCACAAAACATCGTGCTTTTGTGGGAGCTTCACTTCCTGGTAGACCCAAAAATATTTACCTTCGACTTCATGTCCAACGGTTAACAGCGCCATTTCGTTGTCAATTTCAGACGCCTTAATGGCAAAGTGAAGGCGTACATATTGGGCAAAGCGCTCTTGTGTATCACTGCTACTGATGATGTCCGCTTTTATGCCGAAATGCTGCTTAAGGACATGCTCTGCATCGTGAATAGAAAAGCGGTGGGCAATCTCAAGATTGCCCGTTCGCTCATTCACGAGTATGGTGGTATACGCTTCTTTTTGTTGATGCGCTAAGACGGTATTGGGTGCCAATATCGCACTCATTAACAAGAAGCCAACGCAGATACTGTGAATGATCCTTTTCATTATTTACGCTTTTCCTTCACTTCAGGGTCTTTCAGCTCTGTTTTTATGTCGTGCATGATGTCACGATATACAGGCCCTTTACGTGGTTCATCTTTATACGACTCAATCCGTGATGGAATGATGCGGGGTGGGTAATGGTTGTTTTCATTATTCACATCGGCGGTTTCCCAATGTGGGTCAACAACCACGGAAACAAGCTCTTGTTTCTTGTCAGTGACAATCAGTTTGCTCACTTTTTTCGGAGAGCGACGCCAGATTTCCGCTGGGATCATCATCTCTTCTTTTTTACCGTTTTTAAATTCCAGCTCAAGCAGAATGGGCATGACCAAGCCGCCTAAGTTAGAGAAATTAATGACGTAGTAATTTTTATCTTCGTCAACGGCACGTTCGAAGGCTTTACGTTCCCAGGGGTCAAGGTCAGCAAGGAATTGCTTGTACTTGTTACGCTCTTTATTGGTGACGGTAAAGCGATCGTTCTTGTCGTAAAAATCAGAGACGTCTTTGTTCAGTTCTACCCAAGTACGCTTACGCTCTTCTTTGTTACGCTCAACAAACAACGAGGTCGGCTTGTCGGCCTCTTCTTGTCGACGACGTTTAAAGTCGATATCTGGGTTTTTGGTGTCTAAACGCAAGGTGTACACACTGTCGACCGAGATATCGACGTGGTCTGTGGTATAGAACCAGCCACGCCAGAACCAATCTAAGTCAACACCAGAGGCTTCTTCCATGGTGCGGAAGAAATCAGAAGGCGTCGGGCGCTTGTTTTTCCAGCGCACGGCGTATTCTTTAAAGGCAAAATCAAACAATTCGCGACCAAGAATGACTTCACGAAGAATGTTCAACGCCACAGCAGGCTTGGTGTACGCATTCGGGCCTAACTTCAGTACGCTGTCGGATTGGGTCATCACAGGTACTTGTACGTCAGACTTCATATAAGCCGTTACATCGCGTGGCTCTACACCCCAAGGAATGGTTGGGTCCCACTCACGGCAGGCAACGCCATCCATAAAACTGTTTAAGCCTTCATCCATCCATGTCCATTGGCGCTCGTCTGAGTTGATGATCATGGGGAAGTAGTTGTGACCCACTTCGTGAATCACTACGCCAATTAAAAAGCGTTTTTCAGCTTGGGTGTAGGTACGACTGCCGTCTTCATGCCAGGTAGTGCGAGGGCCGTTGAAGGTGATCATGGGGTATTCCATGCCGCCGACAGGACCATTAACACTGATTGAAACAGGATAGGGGTAGTCAAAGGTGTAGCGAGAGTAGACATCCATGGTGTGGATGATGGCTTCCGTGGAGTATTTCTTCCAAAGGTCGCCGCCTTCTTTCGGGTAGTAAGACATTGCCATGACGAAAGGCTGTTCTTCACCCCCTTGGTGATACCCTTTGGCATCCCACATGAATTTACGTGAAGAGGCCCAAGCAAAGTCACGAACGTTCTCTGCCTTAAAGTGCCACGTCTTAGTATCACGCGTGCCTTCTTTTTCATTTTCAAGCGCTTCATCTGCTGTAACGATAAAGACAGGACGCTTGGCGTTTTTCGCCTTCTCTAAGCGTTGCTTTTGAGTGGCGGTTAATACGTCGTTTTCGTTTTGAAGCACACCGGTTGAGGCAACAATATGATCCGCTGGAACGGTCATTTTTACATCATAGTTACCAAACTCCAGTGTGAATTCACCACGACCCAAAAACTCTTTGTTGTGCCAGGCTTCATAGTCGGAGTAACTGGCTAGGCGAGGAAACCATTGAGCCAACAGGAAGATGTCATTACCGCCCTTGCGAGCATCATCTGGGAAGTGCTCATAGCCCCCACGGTCTGTAACGGCGTCCTCTTCTAGGATGTTGAAGGCGAAGTCTAAGCTGAACTCAAAGGTTTCGCCGGGCTTTAGTGGCTTCAGCAAATCCACACGCATTTGTGCGCTATTGATCGTGAAGGGTAAGTCTTGGCCTTGCGCCTTCACATTGGTGATGGTGTAACCAATCTCATTATCGTCATAAAACTGATTACGACGCAGTTTTCCTAAACTGATACCAGCAGGTTGATCATCGTTCATGGCACGGGTGCTTGGACCGCGCCCACCTGTACCAGAGAAATCGATTGTGAGTTCAGAGATGGAATCTGGCTTAAAGCGGTTTTGCTCAAGTTGAAGCCATAAGTACTTCAGCGTGTAGGGTGAGTTGTTGTGATAGGTGATGCGTTCATTTGCCGTAATGCGACGCTTTTTTTCGTCGAGTTTCGCATCAATAATGTAGTCGACCTGCTGTTGCCAGTATTCTTTACCTGGCTCACCAGCGGCATTGCGATAGTCGTTGGGGGTCGGTAGCACTTCGTCGAGTTGGCGGAACTTATCTTCAAAGTCACCCTTTGTTTGCTTGACTGCGCTTGACCAGGCGCTAGAAGTAAACAAACCCAGCGCACAGGCCCAAACGCCTGCGGTTACAAGTTTTTTCATTCAAATACCTTTTATATTCCACAGTAATTCATAGTGGGTTTTCATTATTTGTGGGATTTCATCATGCTTATTGGGTCACAAGACCTCGGATACTGGTCAATGCCAGCCGCGAAATAGTTGCATACCTAAATCATCACCAAACCATAACGAAGAGTGATTAAAACTCCTCAAAGAAATTATAAAAGCGAAAGATTCTTGAGTTTTGTGACACAGTACTCCTTAAAAATGTTATGTTGATTATCGCGCCAGAGGTGAGCAAATATAGGCGCCATACAGTCGCTTTATTCTTTTCTGGTTATAGATAAAAATTTTTTATAGCAAATTTGGCGTTAAACCCATGACATTTCTTGCCGAAATAGTCATTAACAGATGTCATTTATATGAATAAATGTGTGGTATTGAGGGTGACTTTGGCCAGTCAGGTAGTTTATGAGTGGTAATTTGTTGGGAGTAGAGTAAGGATCATTTCATGAATTTTATCGCGTCTATGTCGGTCACACGTAAGTTAATCATTGCCTTCATGTTCACGGCAACGATTACGACGGTTGTTTTGACGTTGCTGTCTGTGAGTTCTACCGGACGAATGATGGAAGAGCAGTTAGAGCAGAATGAATTGCCCGATACCCTTGCGAACATTGCGGGGGAGATTAGCAAAGAAATTGTGGTGGTAAAAAATGCTTGTGTATTCCTTGCCAGCGATACTTTAATGCTGGAGTGGTTTGATCGACCAGAGGATACCCAGACCGAGCAATTACTCGTTAACCGTTTAAACAACATGGTGTCGTTTTTTGATGTGGATAAAGCCGGATTCACGGATAGAAAAACAGCCCGCTATTGGAACACCGATGGCTTCTTGAGGGTATTGGAGCCCGATTTAGACAACTGGTTTTTTAAGTTTCGTTCTAGCGGTAACGACTTTAATTTGTCGTTGTACACTAACCAAGATGGTCAAACGATGTTGTTTGTAAACTACCAGCAAGTGAATGGCCGTGGGTTATCCAGCATTGGTAAGGAAGCGAGTCAGTGGCGAAGCAGTTTATTGGGTAAACAAATTCGTGAGTCAGGCTTCACTTATATTGTGGACAAAAACGGAGAGGTGATTTTACATCCAGATGCTGACTTAATCGGAAAAGCCGATTTGAATATGTTGTATGACGGACAGGCGAATCAGCTGGTAGAAGGGAAAGACTTTCATCACGTTGAAATCGTTCACAATGGTGAGCCACTCATTCTTGCGCGTCAAAGTATTGCTGATACGGAATGGACGCTCATTGCCCAAATTCCTCGTAATGAAGTGTACGTTGCGGTGGATAATGCTCGTAATCAGTTAATTTTATTTGCGCTGATGGTGATTGGCGTTGTCATCATCATGGCATGGTGGCTTGCATCGACTATTTCCAAACCCATCCAGCAGATATCCAATACCTTTAAAGAATTGGGTGCAGGCGATGGTGATTTATCTGTGAGGTTATCCATCAATAATCATCGTGAGCTGATTGATCTGGCACAAGGGTTTAATGACTTTGTGGGAAAAATTGATCACACGATCGTCTCTGTAAGAGAGACCAGTGCGCAGTTGAGGAGCCAAGCGAGCACGGTATCTGGCTTTGTGGATTCTACCAAGCAACAAGGACAAATACAGTTAGATCATACCGTTCATGTGGCTGCCTCAATTCACGAAGTAGAGGCTACGGTACAGGAAATCGCGGGCAGTGCCTCCCAAGCGGCGGATACGGCAGATAAGGCCGACAATAGCGCGCAACAAGGGGTGGAGCTGGGTGAGGAAACCCGAAATAAAATTATCCAAGCGAAAAATGATGTGACGGCTGTTGCAGACGATATGGGCGTATTGGCGGGCGATATTGATTCCATCAGCGAAATACTTAGCGTTATTAATGGTATTTCTGAGCAAACGAATTTATTGGCGCTAAACGCGGCCATTGAGGCGGCTCGTGCCGGAGATCAGGGACGTGGCTTTGCGGTGGTGGCCGATGAGGTTCGACAATTGGCACAACGAACCAAGACGTCCACAAAAGATATTGAGGAATTGATTAGCCATTTAACCCGTCAGTCGTCCCAAGCTGTCCAAAAAGTCATGAATAGCACAGCGAGTACAGACGACAGTGTTAATTCCGTGACCGAAAGTGAAGAAAAGCTTGAGCACATTCAATCGGCGGTTTCTAACTTGAAAACGTTAAACGATCAAGTTGCGGTAGCCACAGAAGAGCAGGCGGCGGTGATTAAAGAAGTAGCCGAAAATGTTCATCGAATACAGGCGATTTCGGAAGAGACGTTGAACAATACTGAACAACTTTCTCATTCTAGCGGTACATTAGTTGAGTTGGCAGAAAAGCTGGATGAGTTGGTGCAAGGGTTTAAACATTAAGCGGTTTAAACATGAATAAGAGATTGGGCACGAAAGCGTCCAATCTCTTAAATGAGTCTTAATTAATCATAGTGGGTATTTAGTCATAGTGGGTATTTAGTCATAGTGGGTATTTAGTCATACTGGGTATATAGTATGTCGGCTATCCAAAAAGTCTCATCCCCTTCGGGTTTTTGAATAAAAATTTCGTCATCTAAACGTTTCCCTAAAAGCGCCTTGGCTAAAGGGGAGTCCATACTGATTTTTCCAGATTTTACGTCGAATTCGTCCGGCCCTACAATTTGGTAGGTGACGGTCGATTCGTCTTCTTTTTCCAGAGTGATTGTGGCTCCAAAGAAAATTTTATCTTTTTCTTTCGGTAGTCGATCTACAATGGTTAGCTCTTCAAGACGTTTGCTTAAATAGCGAACGCGACGGTCAATTTCTCGCAAACGTTTTTTGCCGTAAATGTAATCGCCATTTTCGGAGCGGTCGCCATTCTTCGCCGCTTCATGCACTGCATCCGTTACCTGGGGGCGTTCAACTTTCCAAAGCTGATGCAGCTCCGCTTTCAGTTGCCGCGCCCCTTCCGGTGTAATGTAGGCAGAACTTTTGGGTTGTGGTGGTCTCCAGCGTCCCATAAATTAGCGTCTCATAAATTAGCGTCTCATAAATTAATGTACCATCGGCCAATTTTGAATGATGACGGGCTCGATGGTATCAGCAGGTGTGAAGGAGAACATTTGCCCATAAAAATACAATTCTGCTTCTAATGAACGAATAATATTGTGCGCTTGACGAAAGCCATGACCTTCGCCTTCAAATGGCACGTATGCCACGGGTAATTGTTTATTGGCAAGGGCTTCAACCATGGACTCGGCTTGGGCAGGGGGCACGACTTTGTCGTCCAGCCCTTGGAATAAAATGACCGGGCAGGATAATTGCTCTACCGCATGAATCGGGGAGCGAGCAATGTAGGTATCTTTCGTTTCTGGGTAGGGGCCGACGAGCGAATCCAGATAGCGCGCTTCGAATTTATGAGTGTCGGTGGCCAGGGTTTCTAAATCGCCAATACCGTAAAGGCTGCAACCTACTTGAAAAGTATCGGTAAAGGTCAACGCGGCCAATACGGTGTAACCTCCGGCGCTGGAGCCTTTAATGGCCAAGCGTTTTGAGTCTGCTAAACCCTTTTCAACGAGGTATTGTGCGCCGTTACAGACATCTTCCACATCATGAATGCCCCAGGCGCCTTTCAGGTTGTCTCGATAAGTGCGGCCATACCCCGTACTGCCGCGATAATTGACATCCAACACGGCAAAGCCGCGTGAAGTCCAATATTGAATTTTGATGTTCATGGCGGTACTGGTTGCCCCTGTTGGGCCGCCGTGGCACAACACCATTAACGGTGGCGTTTCCTTTGAGGGGGCAGAGAATTCAGGATTACAGGGGGCATAATAAAAGCCATGGGCTTGTTGACCTTGTGGGCCGAACGTGACGGCTTCAGGTTCTGAAAGAAACGCAGTAGAAAAGGCTAACTCTGCAGAGGTGATTGCCGTCGTGGTAAACGTTGTTGAGGGTGAGCGCGCTTCGTTGAACAAATGGATCAATGCGGTTGGGGTTTGGGCGTTGCCGGCTAAAAAAGCCGCGTTGTTGTGAGCATCTGATGCGATGCTATTTATTTCTGTATAGGGTGTTTTAATCGATTGGAATTCACCAGAGTTGAGGTGAATTAACGCCAAATGCCAAAGGCCATGTTGGGTGTAGGTGGCAATGAGCGTGTCTTCATTGAGAAAACTCCACGTCGACATTCCAAATACCCATTGTGGGGTGGCAAATTCTGCTTCGATATGGGTGATGCTTTCGGTGGTGTGGGTGGCGGTGTCGTAACGATAAATATTCCACCAATTATTGCGATCACTGACGAAATACAGCTCGTTGCTTCGAGTCTCGCTGGTTGCCCACTTTGGCTGAAAGACCGATTCCGAATTGCCATTGGCGGCACGCCCTGCTACGGGGGTTGGTGCTTTTAGGTGGCCGTTGTCATCAAATTGGGCGACCCAGCAATCGGTATTGTCCCACGGCATGTCTGGGTGATTCCATGTTAGCCAGGTGAGTTGTTGCCCATCTTGGCTGAGGTTTGGGCTGGCGTAAAAATCGTGGCCTTCGTGTAAAACGGTGAAGGCTGTATTGCCCTCTGCTTCCTGTGGTGTTCTCAGGGAAATCGCCACTAATTTTGCCGTAGGTTCTGCATGGTGTTCACGGTGACTGGCAGAATGATCTTCCAATATGCAAATTAATCGGTCTCGAGTGGCATCAATGCGTAAGTCGGCAAAACGCCAACTGCCTTCTTCGCCGGGTGAGGCTGGTGTGATGGGTTCAGGCACTGCAAGTTGCTTGCCGTTTAGAGGGAGCCGATAAATGCGTTGGTCATCGGCTTGCACAAAATACACAATGTCGTCATAAACACAGTAGCTGCCGCCACCGTACTCATGAGCTTTGGAGCGCGCGTTCAAAGGTCGTGGTAAAACCTCTTCAGTAGTGATGTCTTGGTCGGTTTCGCTCCTGTTAGCGTGTTTATTTAACGGTGTGCGAACAATGGCATTTCGTCCTTTCTCTTCTGGACGAGACTCTATCCAATACAGCCATTCGCCATCTATTTGGGGCTCAGCAAGTCGGACGCTTTGTGCAACAAGGTGTTCGCTCGTAATTGGAGATTGCCAGCTACCATAAGGCGAAATAGAAGAAGATTGAGAGGCGTGTTTGGACGATGTGGCAGTATCACTGTGCATTCGCTTTCCCATTTTAGGAGATACCCTTTAGGATGTGCTATTTGAATTTGTTTGTCGTGAGTGTACACCGGCGGATGATTCTCGAAAATGGTCAGTCTGTGCGACAACTCGGAAAGATATGAATAACGTTTTAGCCGCTCTTAATAATTGTTTGAAAAACAACCCTCTTGAACATTGGTGGGTAGGATACAGTGGAGGGTTAGATTCCACGGTTTTATTGCACGCGTTAAAAGAGAGTGTGAGAACACGCTTTCCTTTTGAGAACGTGTCTGAAAAAATTACGGCAGTGCATATTCACCATGGATTATCAACGAACGCTGATCAATGGCTTAGCCATTGTGAGCAACAAGCTCGTGATTTTGGCGTTTCATTTTACTATGAGCGAGTGGCCGTCTCTCAAGACAATGGCAGTGTGGAAGACGCAGCGAGACGTGCACGGTATTCTGTTTTTTCTCAACATGTTCGAAGTAAGCATGGATTATTGCTTGGACACCACCTGAATGATCAACAAGAAACCATATTGTATCGATTATTACGCGGTGCCGGGCCGTCGGGCTTGATGGGAATTACCCACTCACGACGTGTAGGAAACGGTGTTTTATTTCGACCTTTTTTGGAACTTCCACGTAGTGCATTAGAAGCTTATGCCAACGCTCACGGCCTTCAATGGATTGAAGACGAAAGTAACAGTGATGAACGCTTTGATCGCAATTATTTACGCAATCAAATTTTTCCTTTACTCGCTAAACGGTGGCCAGATGTTGAGCGCCGATTGTCGGTTACTTCAAGCTTGTGTGCCGATACTATGGCATTGAATGATCTTTATACGCAGCAAGATTGGTCTGTATTGAAGCCGAAAAAAGAACGTTTGGGGGTGAGTGTTAATCTTACTGAGTTGCGTCAATGGCCAGTGATACGTCGAAATGCGGTGTTACGGTTTGGTATTCAACAATTAAATTACACCACGCCCGAGCAAGTTCATTTGCAGCAATTGAATGCGCAAATGATTGATAATACCCGAGACGATCATAAGGCTGAAGTAATCTGGGGAAATGTAACGGTTCGCTATTATCATGGGCGTTTGTTTTTTTTACCTCGGGATGCTTTCAGAGATAGAAAAAATAACCTACTTTTATCCCAAACCTCCATTATGATAACAGGCTCAGTAACGCCCATTCCATTACCAGGTGGAGGGGCCTTTACTCTAACCGCTCTGAGTAAGCAGGAGAGTCAATCTCAATTAAAGGAAAAAAACGGCCAGTCTCCTACTGTGGTAATTCGCCTGAATGCGCAAGAATTAGTGCACCTCACCTTTGCTTTTCGACAAGGTGGAGAGCGTTGTAAACCCTATGGTCGACATAAATCTCAGACATTAAAAAAATTATTGCAAGAAGCATCTTTGGAACCATGGTTGAGGGATCGAGTACCTTTGTTATATTGCGGCGAAAAAATCGTTGCTGTAGGGGATTTGTGGGTGTGTGATGGGTTTGAGTTTAATGGCGCTGTGTTTGATGATGGCAATCGATTTTTTGCGCTTCGTTGGGAGTGTGAGTAGATTTGTGAATAAGCCATTATGTCGATCTAATCGTTATGCATTCTTAATATACAATCCCTTTCTGAGGTTTGGCATTGAAACGATGTGAAGGATTTTCCACCCGTCATTTTGGCTTTCAACTTTCTTAGCCCGTTATTAAATGTTATGGCCAGTCTTGTGCTTCTTTCAGGATTTTTTTTTGAAAAAATAACATGGGTGTAAACTTCTTGAATTGAGCGGTTGTGATGAGTAACAAGGCTGATGGCTTGGCGGTTGAAATGGGTATGTAAGAGGTTGTATCCAACATTAATGTCAGCGGGAAATAGATCAATGCGGCTTGCCAATAATTTTTTCATGCTTTGTAAGTCAGTTTGGGTGAATTCCACATGAAGCATCTTTTGTTTGGTGGCGAAATCAAATTCATGTCCATAGGTGTATTCTCGGGTGGCGCCGATGGACAACCCTTTTAAATCTTCAATAGTTTCCCAGTTGAAGTCTAATGATGTTAAGTGAAAAATAACTTTTTGATGTATGAAAACAGGATCACTAAAAATGACTTCCGTTTCTTTTTCGGGGGTTTTTGCCCATGTAATAGACCCATCGATGACCCCACTTTTTACATCATTGTATCCTCTGGCCCATGGAGTGAATTGATACTTTACCTCGATGCCTTCCATGGCAAAGGCTTCAGATACAATATGAGAATAGATGCCATAGTAAGTCAGTTTTTCGGATGTATAAGGTGGCCACTCTCCATTTGCCAGCACGACGACTTCATTTGCCCATAATTTTAAGGATAAACAAAGGCTGATAATTAGAAAGGGAAATTTCAATAAGCAGCGAATTAGGATTGTTGATTTGAAGTTAGTAATAACTATCATAGTTTGTTTATATTACTTTCTAACGGGCGGTGGTGTATTTAATTCTGACCGGAATGCCTCATTTTGACTATAGCTGTAAATAAATAAACTATGAATATTCTAATTTAGAATGTTTTATCCGCCAGGTAAACCCGCTTTTGCGGGCTGTTTTTCCATTAAAATTTAATTTTTTAAATCAAACCAAAGTGCTTCTATATCATTTATGGCAGTTAAAGACAGGGTTCTCGATTGTTCACCGCCAATGCCGTCACCTGAGCTGAGTTCGATGGATGTGATACCGTGCTGGTTTGGTTGATTTGAGGTTACCATCACTTGTCCTTTCACCATATGAAGGTAGCTGCTGCGTTTTTCTGCCAAAAAGAGTTCGACGCTTTCTCCTTTTTTTAATACCACCCGTTGCATAATGGCGTCTTGATTGATAGTAAGGCTGCCATCATGCCCTTCTGGACTGATGAGTGTGGTCACTTTGCCTTTTTGTGCCACCACGGCTTGTTCGTAGCTGGGTTTGATGCCTTGAAATTTGGGTTGTATCCAAATTTGTAAGAATTTAAGAGACTCTGTTGTTGAGGCATTATATTCCGAGTGGGTGATACCCGTACCGGCGCTCATCCGCTGTACCTCACCGGCAGGCACAACAAAGTGATTGCCCATGCTGTCTTTATGCTCAATCGTGCCCTCGGTAACATACGAAATAATTTCCATATTTTTATGGCCATGGGTATCAAACCCAGCAGCCGGGGCTACGGTATCGTCGTTAATCACTCTCAAGCTACCAATGCCCATGTGTTTGCTATCGTAATAGCTTCCGAAAGAAAAGGTGTGTTTGCTGTCTAACCAACCAAAGTGGGCACTGCCACGGTCATCGGCGAATCGAATGTAGTCCATAGTAACCTCCGGGGCTAATTAGGGTGTATTAAATCTGTGGAGACTGCGAATGGGGGAAGTGTACGATGGTGGAGTGAATGAAAAAATTGGATAAAAACGATCCAATCATTCGAATCTATGGAATGATTAGACCGTGTGAGAGAAATGAGATTATTGAATGGCGTTGATTTTTTCCGACGTGGGTAAATGCTGAGTTTGGTGTCGTAGCGCTTTGATAAAGGCGTTCGCGGCAGGGCCAAGCTTATCGGCGTCGATAAAATGTAGGTATTGTTTCAGGTATCGTTTGCTTCCATGCTGCAAGTTCAGTAATTGTAAGCGGCCTTCCTTAATGTGTTGCTCAATACTGGCGTAGGGTTGCCAGGCAAAGCCGAAGCCTTTACAAACCAAATCAATGGAGCTGCTTAGGTGGCTGACCGTCCAACGTTGTTCGGCACCAAGCCAACCGCTATCGATACTGGCAGACTGTGCAGAATCTCTTACAACAATCTGCCGGTAGGATTTTATGTCTTCAAAGCTTAATGGCGTTGGTAATTGTGTCAGCGGAAAATTGGGGCAGGCTACAGCGACAAATTCCAGTTGGCAAATTTCTTCGCTAAAACCCGCATGATCGATAATTGAAGAAATACCTAAGTCGACTTTACCGTGAGTAACCAGTTCATTGGCGCCAGACAAAATGGTCTCGAACAATTCGATACGCAATAACGGGTACTGATCCGAAACGCTTTCAATGGCTTGGTATAATTCTTTTCGCGGGAAGGCTTCATCAATGGCAATACGCAAGTGTGTTTCAACACCTTGTGCAATCGTACCCGCTAGGGCTTCAATTTTTTCGGCTTCTTCCAGTAAGTAACTGCTTCGACGCAGCATCATTTCACCGGCAGCGGTTAATTGCGCTTTGCGGCCAACCACTTCCAATAGTGTAACACCAAGAGATTCCTCCAATTTTTGGACGGCATGATGGATGGTGGATTGGCTTTTGTGAATCGCTTGAGACGCCTGACTAAAGCCGCCGTAGTTCACGACGGCTTTAAACATACGCCATTGTTCGAGTGTGGTTTTTAGCATAGAGAAAAATAGTTATGTCATTCTTAGTTTGGTTTGCCCATTAAAGTTAATGAAATACTCATTCTTTCAAAGGGTAAGTCTATTTTATGAAAGAAAATGGGGTGTGTGCCAGATTGTCTCAACCTATTGTGTATGGCAATAAAGTGACCACTTGAAAATCAGGCGTTAATACAAACGTGTGGTGTTGGGAATTCTAGGAAGGGTTCTGATGATTAGAAAGATTTCCCGCCGCATGTGTACGGCGGGGTATTTGTTTAAGAAGGTCTATATTTAAGAATGTCTATATTACCAAGGATCAGTATTTTACAAAATTCTCAATACTACCCGGCGATTTCGTGCTGCGCCTTCTGAGGTTGTGTTATCGGCGATGGGTTGTGATTCGCCGTAGCCTTTGTAGCTAAGTCGCTCAGATTTTACTCCCCCCTTTATTAAATACATCATAACGGTTTTGGCACGACGCTCAGAAAGGTTTTGGTTATGGGCTGATGGGCCATCGCTATCGGTATGACCTTCCACCTCGATTTGTAAATCAGCATTGTTGATTAAAATAGTCACGGCCTCATCCAATGCGGATTCGGCGCCGTGTTTTAATTTCGCTGAATTGGTTTCAAACTCAACACCCGGTAAGTGGATTTCCTCAGGCAAGGCACAACCTTGAGTATCTACAGGAGTGGACGGGGGAGTCTCTACGCAGTGGTCTTGATCATCCATAACACCGTCGCCGTCGGTATCTTTTACTAATTCGCAACCTTGTGAATTAACGGCGGTACCTTGCGGAGTATTAGGGCATTGATCATCGGTGTTATTGACACCATCAAGGTCATCATCTACCAGAGAAACTGGTGCGGTGCTTTCCATTGGAGCAGGTGTTGTTGTTTTCGATTTAGATTTTGAACCAAAAAGTCGTCCCACGGAAAAGCCTGCGTACCATGCGTCTCGATCATAAAAGTCGATGTCACTGCGAATAAACCACGGGCTTTCTCTAAAATGGTATTCAACCCCTGTGGCAAAACCTACTTGAGTCGATGTTTGCTCTTCGTAAGGGATTGGTCCGCCACTGGATTTATTGGCGATATTCGCAATACCCAATTTGACGTAAGGGCGTAATGACTTCTCCGGATACCATTGGTAACCCGCCATGAGTGACGTTACTTTGTAACTGATGTTGGTATTAGGAAAGGCGTTGGCAATGGCTGGGTTGCGATTTGTGATTCCGGCTTCCCCTAGGTCAGCATATTTTAGTTCGGCAAACCAGTGTTCATTTAATTGCTTTCCTAAATAGAGCTGCAACCCTGTGTCATGATTTTCACTGCTGTCGTGCAGGAAGTTATTCACTTCTTCATCTGGTGACATATAGGAATAGCCATACCCAATACCACCGTACCAGCAAGCTTGGTAATCGGTGTGGCGGTCAGAAGACCGCGCCTTGGTTTGTGTATTGCTTTTTTCATCTGAATTGATGTATTGCCCACACGTGTTTTCTGCATAAGTGTCATTAACAGAAGCCACATTAACTAAAACAATAACGGCTATTGCAGGGATGTGAGAGTGTCTAACTACCTTATTTCTCAAGACTGGACTTTTCCAGGGTGCGTTTTTCCACATTAGCGCCACGAATAGTCCCAGCAGCATCAAAAGGTTATTGCTGCCACCGCCGCCATTGCCTTCCAGTGCGGTTTCGATTTCACCTTCGGCTTCTAGGTAATCGGGAATGCCATTATTGTTATAATCGTTTTGCCCTTCCAGTTCATCGAGAATGCCATCGTTATCACTGTCGAAATCGATGAAGTCAAAGAGGCCATCACCGTCGGTATCTATTGGATTTGAAGGGTCTGAGCCGGCTTCGATTCGGTCTTCAATACCGTCGTTATCCGAGTCGGTATCCAAATAGTCGGGGATGCCATCACTGTCGGTATCCACTTCGCCTTCCAGTTCATTTGGTATACCGTCAAGGTCAATGTCTGTGGTGCCGATAATGTCGGCGACACCATCATCATTGAGATCGGTCAGGTCATCAATCTTTCCATCATTGTTGTCATCAAGCAGTTTGTAATCGGTAGCCTCAATATCAAAGATACCGTCGTTATCGCTATCGATTTCACGCCAGTCACCGATACCGTCCATGTCGGTGTCATAGGGGTTGGTTGTGGCGCCTTCATCCCGTGCAAGGTCATCCACGATGCCATCGGCATTCAGATCGGCTTCAGCAGATTCAACAGAATCGAACAAGCTGTCACTGTCGCTATCCAAATCCAAGTAATCGAAGATGCCATCCCCATCGGTATCTGTGGGTAGAACATCGTCATCGACACCATCACCGTTGGTATCGACACCTAGGGTAATATCAACATCGAAGAGGTCGTTAATTTGGTCTCTGTCGTTGTCGGCTAAACGGTCGACATCCGCTTCGATGTCATCGGGAATACCGTCATTATCGCTGTCGATATCCACGTAGTTCGCTGCATTGTCACCATCACTGTCCAGCGGCGTCAGGTTATCATCTACACCGTCTTGATTGCCGTCTGTACCGCCGGTGTGGCCGGCGTCGTAGCCGTCATCCAGCCCATCTAAATCCGAATCCATTCCCACCGCAATCGTGTCTTCGACCGTATCGGGGATGCCATCGTTATCGCTGTCTAAGTCTCGGAAGTTGGCTATGCCATCCTCATCACTATCGATGAGCCCTTCAATGGAATCTGGAATGCCATCATTGTCAGAATCGGGGTCTAGGAAATCGAATGTGCCATCCCCGTCAGTGTCAACCGGTGAATTAACGTCTAGTCCGGCTTCATCCATATCGCTGATACCGTCGTTGTCGGCATCAGGGTCTATGGCATCCGCTAAACCGTCACCATCGGTGTCGGTAAAGGTTTCCACGCCATCGGGTATGCCGTCGCCATCGCTGTCTGGGTTATTGGGTAGGGTGCCATTGGCCAATTCGTCGCCATCACTGATGCCATCGCCATCGGTGTCACAAGCGTTAACGGTATTGCTCGGCTGGCAAGGGTCGTTGGCGGCGGGGTCTTGGGCATCGATAATTCCATCACTATCGGTGTCGGCCGAATCCAGATAGTCGGGTAGGTTATCGCCGTCGCTGTCGTCGTCAGACCAGTTGCCATTACCATTGCTATCTTCAAATCGGGTTAAAATTGTATCGTTATCGTCATTATTATCTCGCCAGTCTCGGTTATCTGTTCCGTCTGTGTTTTGTAAGGGGCTGTTGCTGCCTGTAATGTTTTCAATGGATTTGGTGTTGACGGTATCAAAGTTATCGTTGAGCCCATCTTCATCGCCATCGGCATTGGCAGGCGCGGGTGTGACATCGGCGATGCCGTCGCTGTTGTTATCGTGCCCTTCAATTAAATCTGGCACCCCATCGCCGTCTGAATCAAGGCTGAGGTAGTCGGGTAGGTTGTCAGCGTCGGTATCAGCAATACGAATTTCGCTTCCTCCATTGTCTGGATCGTAGGCATCGTCTAACCCATCACCATCGGTATCGAGACCTGTAGGGGCGATATAATTGCTTTCGCTTTGCGCTTCTACATTATCCACAATGCCGTCGTTATCCGAATCGATGTCTTCTTTGTCGGGAATGCCGTCGCCATCAGAATCCTGCGTGCCTTCCTGAATATCGGTTAGGCCATCGTTGTCATCATCCGCATCATCGGTGTCAAACACGCCATCGCCATCGGTATCGGTTTCGTATTCAACGATGTGGGCAGCTGTACGATCGACAGAAATCCCCATGGAATCCATTTGGTCGGTGTAGGTGACGGTAAGTGTGTCGCCTATCTGGGTATGGAGACTGCCATTGTTATTTGTGTCTGCAGAGGTGCCAGAAATGGTTGCCAAACTCCCTGTAAATACCCCTGTATTGATATCGGTTTCGGTTAACTCCACTTGCTCAACTTCGCCGGTAATATCGTTGATGACTGTGACGACCACAGATTCTGTAATGGTATCGGAGATATTTAAGTCGGGATCAGTCACAGACATGCTTAGTGTGTCTCCCGGAATACTTCTGGGTGCGGCCAGTGAAATCGTACCGTCTGTGCCGGTTATCAAGCTGTCGTCGGAGGTAATGTGAGTGAGCACTGTTGCTTTTGTTGATAATCCATAAACATAAGTATCAATCAGTCGCTGATCACCAAGGCTATCTCTGGCAAAGTTACCCCAAGTATGCCGCCCGGCAGGGGTTCCTGAGCTTTCGCCATTGGGTAGGGTCGAGGTGCCACCTGCGGCTTCACCTAATACAGTAACATCGTCCCAATAGACTAATGTGTCGGATAAATTACCGGTTTGGTCGGAGAGAAAAATGGTTAATCCGTCTTCAATAGGGCCACCACTGGTTTCTACGTCATCTGCAACAAAATGGTACTCGCCCATGCGAACATTAATTTGCGCGTTATAGCTGCCCAGAGGAAGTATATTTCCCAGTGCGTCAGTGCCATTCCAGGCGACTTGATTTAAACCTGGGGTAGTTTCCCCCAGTAAAAGGAGATCACCCGGGTCGCCGAACTCACCATTTTCATTGATATCAATATTAATGGCATAGGTTCCTTCAATATCGGAAGTAAATTCAAAGAAACCAGAATCTTGAGAACCGGTGGTGGTGGAAGGCGAGATACCACTGTCTTGATTTTCGTTATCAATAAAGCGTGCAGAGCCAACAGAAGGTGATTGGTTTGGTTGAGGGTCCGCAACTTGAGGTACACCGAGGTAAATGGGGAATTTATAAGTGGCGCTGTTTCCACTGGACGGTGTTGAGTACCCCGAATTGGGGGCATTTACCCCAATGCTATTGGCAACAATGTTATAGACATAGCCAGAAAAGTTATTTAAGTCCAGCGCCCAAATGTAGTTGGTATTTGGGCGCCCACCGGGTACCAATGCGTATAAATCGGCGTCGGTGGCGTCCGATTCGGCAAAAGAACTCGTTGAAAAACTCCATGAATAGGCCCACAGTCGTCCTGCAGCAATGGTTGGGTCTGGATTTGTCAGGGCATCAGGCGTTACGGTTATGTCATATCGATCGAAGACGCTACCAAAGGTGTTTTCCAATAACACTCGATAAGTGCCGCTTTTTGAAGTGGTATGACGAAGTGGGTTGCTCAGAGGCGCGTTCATTGGGTCATTACAATCTACGTTACTCTCAGTCAGCGTTGTAGATAGAACCGATAGACCATCTGGGTCAAATACCTCAATGGATAGTTCGTCGGTA
Organism: Marinibactrum halimedae; assembly: GCF_021234875.1. Taxonomy (GTDB): domain Bacteria; phylum Pseudomonadota; class Gammaproteobacteria; order Pseudomonadales; family Cellvibrionaceae; genus Marinibactrum; species Marinibactrum halimedae. The sequence goes on from NZ_JAJQVM010000012.1 coordinate 82,342, forward strand.
TTACTCCCTCCACACAGTGAAAAGTTAATCACCTCTCCAGCCGTTAATATGTCAACAAAGAATGATCTCGTGTTGTCATCTATGGCATAACTGTTATTAGAATCTTGAAGAGGTTGATTAAGTCCCATTTGAGCTGAGCCTTCTGCACAGCTGTAGGAGGCAAATAAAAAAGATGCAGAGCCGTAAAAAAGAAACTGCTTAATGAAGTTGGTCAAAAAATGCTCCTTATGTGTATTTAAAAGCATAGAAATGCTCTTTCTGAAGCCAAAAAACAGGCGTATTAAGGTATGTTTTATATGACAAATTAAAAGTAGACGCATTTATCATTTTTTCAAATAAAAAATTTTTTTTTTACGAATTTGTGGTATTTGGCTTTTAAGTTTGTTTTTAAGGGGGGCGCAGGCAGGTAGGATTTTGTCAGAGGGTTGGGTTTACCTTGAGGCGTGACCCCATTGGCCAAAATGGTTGTGCGATAGCTGCCAGAGGAGGCCGCTTTAAACGAGCCTTGGTAAACTGGTCTCCTGAAAAGAGGGCATCGATACCGCCTAAGTCTGGAGGTCTTACCATTTGTCCGTCTGGTGCTTCCAAAACAAAATTCAATAACCATGGAAGAGGGCAATGAACGATGGCATCGAATTCCCATTCTTTACTGTATATAAAAATTGATTGCCACTCAGTTTTTATGGTGAGGTTTGGATTGGAATAAGGAGATGGTGGTAATAAACTTTGATGTTAATAAATCTTGATGTGGTTACTTGTTGAAATACCCGCTGTTTGGCTGGAAATTTGTGGGCATTTTATATTTTTGATTCTAAATTAAAATGCTGTTTGCAAAGCAGCGCTCCAAAATTTTTAGTTAGGTATCTCATTATCCCAAGTGTCTGAGTAGCCATTGTTCCCGCAATGAATATGCAGGCTTGTATAGATTTTTTCCAAAATGGATTCCAGTTCTTTTTTATTAATGGTTTCCTCAATTACCTTCCAGTAAAACCTGGCTAAAAGAATTGCTTCTACTTCACTTCTGACTCCATTTTCAATAATGTTTAAAATATTGGCGTCTCCGAATTCTTTCGCATAGTGAACTAAACGCTTCTTTTCTTCGATATTGTTAAATTTAATCATAATGTATTTTGATGTTATCTATGCCCAAAATACTACGGCTTTAAATGCTTCAACAGTTGTACCACATCCGGCAGCATTTGCATAAAGGTGCCCAAATGGCCTGCTAAGGTAGAAAGGTCTTTGTGTTGATGGCCCATCTGTTGATGCGCTTCGTCAACAATTTTGGTGAGAGCTTTGCGTCCCCGTATTCGATTGATGCCTACCTCAGTTAAGGGCGACAGTAGAGGAGTGGCGATGAGTACTAGCCCAAACCCTGCGACAGCGCCGGTCGCGCTTACCCACCCCGGCACTCCAAACCAACTTGCCCATAGCCCCCCAAAAAAACCTTGCTGGCTCATATAAGCGCCGGTGGCAGCGGAGCTTCCTAAGGTCATGGCGCTCCCAAAGGCGACTTTATCGGATAATCCACGGCCAATAATGCCAAGTGAAATGAATAATAAAAAGTCGCGTCCGCCTTCTTGGGTAATGGTCAGGCGGTTGATGGCGCTGCTTAATTGGTGGTGAGCCTCTTCTTCTGAAAAGGGTGACAACAATGATTGCAGTTCACTCCATTGTTCATCACAGAAAGTGGGGTGAGATTGTAGATGTTCAAACAATTGTTGGTGCAATGTGGGTAATGCCAAAAGTTCGACCTGTAATCGTTCTGTTAGCTCCTTTTCTTTTCGTGTCATCAACGGTGGAGGGGCGGTTTTGCCTTTTCGTAACGGTGCGGTACACAGTCGCCATGCACTTTTGGGGAGGTTTAATAAATCTTGAGGAATATCCGCTTTGTGGCGCCAGTGGCGCTGCCATACGTGTTTAACCGAGAGAAAGTAGTGACTGAAAAAAGGGTCTACCCGTTCATGGGCTAATAGGAAATGTGTATCCACAATTGCCTGCCATTGGTCTAACCACTGGCGCTCTAATGCTTCTTTGTTTAAAGAGTATTCAGGAACAAGGTTAGATTGGGGTGGCGAAGATTTGGTCATGAACGCTGATATAAATTGAAGAAAGTAAAGGTTTTGCCATAGCTAGAATGTTTGCACACCCCGTATACAGATTAAAGCCACTTTTTAACGCAACTTTGGACAGGTAATCTGAAGATAGCACCGATAGGCGTTTTAAAGCGCAACGTTTTGCGTTTCAATAAGCGCCTTTATACCGTTTTCTTTTTTGGCTATGGAGCCCGTATGTTTCGATTTTTCGAAGGATTGGTCAACCCCTTCCCCCCCGAGCCGCCCGTACAACCGCCAAAAGGCATTGTGGCGTTTTGTAAGCATTACACTGAAGGCATTACTCCCTATGTCATATTAATGGCATCGCTTACCGCGTGTTTAGCGGTGGGTGAGGCCTTTTTATTCGGAATTCTCGGCCAAATTGTTGACTGGCTGGGGATCAATGATCGCAGTACGTTTTTTGATGAACAATGGCCGAAATTACTGGGCATGTCACTCTTTGTGTTAGTGGGGATGCCAACCATTGTTTGGTTTCATGCATTGGTGGTGCATCAGGCGCTATTGGGAAATTATCCCATGTCGATTCGCTGGCGCGCGCATCGGTATTTGTTGGGTCAAAGTTACAGCTTTTTTCAAAATGAATTCAGTGGTCGTGTGGCCACCAAGGTGATGCAAACCTCGTTAGCGGTTCGCGAAGCCGTGATGAAAGTATTGGATGTGTTGTTATTTGCCTCAGTGTATTTAATCACCGCGATATTATTATTAGGCAACGCCGATTTTCGTATGAGCTTGCCGTTATTTGTCTGGTTTGGTTTATATATAGTGATTCTTTGGTATTTTTTACCTCGATTAAAAAGCGTGGCCGAAGCCCAAGCTGATGCTCGCTCTGTGATGACGGGCCGAATTGTCGACAGTTACACTAATATTTTGACCATTAAATTATTTTCTCATTCCAAACGAGAAAGTGACTACGCCCAAGAAGGCATGGAAGACTTTTTAAATACCGTACACCCACAAATGCGTTTAGTGACGGCTTTACGTTTTTGTATTTGGGTGCTGAATATGATGTTGGTGTTTTCCATCGGTGCTTTGGGTATTTGGTTGTGGATGAACAGTGCCATTACCACCGGTGCCATTGCGATTGCGATGAGTATTGCTATTCGTTTAACGGGTTTATCTCACTGGATTATGTGGGAGGTGAGCGGTTTATTCGAAAATATTGGCACAGTGGTAGATGGCATGAATACGTTATCTCGCCCACATGCGGTGGTAGATGAGTCAAATGCGAAAGCATTAACCATTTCCAATGGTGACATTCACTTGAAAGACGTGAGTTTTTCCTATGCGGGTGAAAACAGCAGTTCAGGACAATTGATTGACCCGGTTTTTATGGGTTTAAACTTGCATATTAAAGCAGGCGAAAAAATTGGCGTCGTTGGCCGTTCTGGGGCGGGTAAGTCGAGTTTGGTGAATTTGTTGCTGCGTTTTTATGATATACAGCGCGGTCAAATTTGTATCGATGATCAAAATATTCGATCAGTCACCCAAGACAGTCTTCATGGCTGTATTGGTATGGTCACGCAAGATACATCGCTACTGCATCGTTCCGTTCGAGAAAACATAAAATTTGGTCGACCGGATGCGTCTGACGAAGACATGATGCAAGCCGCCAAACGGGCTCATGCCCATGAGTTTATTCAGTCGTTGGCCGACAGTGCAGGGCGTACAGGGTACGACGCTCATGTGGGCGAGCGTGGTGTAAAACTATCTGGCGGGCAACGCCAGCGTATTGCCATTGCACGAGTCTTGTTAAAAGACGCGCCGATTTTAATTTTGGATGAAGCCACCTCGGCTCTGGACTCTGAAGTGGAAGCCAGTATTCAAGGCAGCTTAAATGAATTAATGGAAGGCAAAACGGTCATTGCGATTGCCCATCGTTTATCCACTATTGCAGCGTTAGATCGATTAATTGTTTTCGATGACGGTCGTATTGTTGAGCAAGGCACACATCCGCAATTGGTTGAAAAAGGCGGTTTGTACGCGCAGTTATGGGCGCACCAAAGTGGAGGCTTTTTGGGAAATGTGTAATTAAATCGTTGGTTACTCAACCTAGGTTGTAACACTACAGTTTTAAAAAAACAGAATAAATAAAAGAAAAAACGCCATGAGTTTTATTCATCACTCATGGCGTTTTTTTTTGATTTGTCGCTTTTTGATAAATAACTCTTGGGGTTCTATTTGCTCTCTTTTGTAATTGTTGACAGCCCTATGGTGGAATGAAAATATGTGAATGTTTTAATCGACTGTTTTAATGGTTTTTCACCTTATTAATCACTCTTTAAGGATTTTTATGCCATTTATTCTTTCTGTTTCACGTCAACGAGTACTTTCAATATTAATTGCTTTTTTTCTTTTTTACACGCCATTCTCATTGGCCGAATACACGGATATTTCCGCAGAAAATGGCGCAATCAGATTGCATTATTCTAATGAGGTTGCGTCCTCTTGTGATGTTATTGTGTTGGGTGTAGGGACTGCGATGGGCGCAGATGCGTACGATAGGCTTTCCAGTGCGTTAAATGGGTATGGTTATCTGGTCGCTATTTTAGATCATAACCCTGGCAATATCGTTAAAACCGACAGTGAACGTTATTTGGCATTAGCCAGCGAATTAAAAAGTACGGCACAGACTTGGTTGAATGGCACGGGTTGTGAGTCTGTTGATCATTGGGTTATGGGCGGACATTCCGCAGGCGGGCAAGCGGCTCAGAATGCCATTGCACAAAATCGTTGGTTGGCTGATGCGATCTTTAGTGTTGATCCTTACGATGCCAGTGTAACGGAAGAAGTGTTTATTCCTGCGCTTTACTGGGGGTTTAGTTTTACGTCGTGTTTTGTGACTCGTGAAGATGCGGCAGAAGAAGCCTACCGCCGCAGCAATGACAAGCGGGCTTTTTTCCAAGTACAAGAGCAGTTTTCGTGGGGGCCTTGTGGTTACGCTCCAGAATATTTTCATTGCAGTTTCTGCGATAACGGATGCCCAGGCTGCACCAATTGTCGGCGTACCCCAGCGCACTTTTTTGATGATGTGGCTGCCAGTGTGAATAAGTTTATTAATGCGGCTTTTTATTCGGATTGGTCTAAGGCGGCGTTAACCATCAATGCAGAAACACCAATAGAATTGTACGTGGATCAAGAAATGCCATAGGTCTTAAGGGCTTATGGGATGATTTCTGGGGTAGAGGGGTTTTAGGTTTAACTGAATAAAACCAACGTGGTGGCTAAACAAGCGCGTTGGTTTTATTCAAGGATTTTTAAATTATGGGCATTTAAATTAGATTGATTTAATTTAGAGTCTCGTCATTAGTGACTGGTTTTACAGTTGTAGATTCTTCCGTATTTTTGTATGCCCACAATGCTTTTTCCTGCCGAGACACCGCTGTTTCCAATGTAAATATCATTCTCTGTTGTGCGCGTATTCCCGGTGATAACATGGGTTCCGCCTTGTCTAACGGCTCTTTTTTGAAACCAAGGTGTACACACATCTCCGGCGTAAAAGCGTCGTGAAGAACAGGCGACCTCTTCCACGAGCGTACATTGTGATTCGTTGACGGACTCTGTGAAAACCACTTTTTCCATCAATGCTTTTTCTTCCATGCTCGTGCATGCCGATAGGAATAATACTGCGATTGCACTCAGGGTGACTCTTAACTTCATGGGTAATACACCTCTCCCAAAAGTGAAAATAGGATTTGTTTAAGGTGGGGGATTATATACAAAAATAGGCTTTAATGTGCTTTTTGGTGACAATTTGTTATTTTTTACGACAATTGTCTAACCGTAGAGGCTTCACTCATCAGCGCGTATAATTGCCGGCTTGAAAAATTAGGGTGGTAAATCAGGAAGCCGTATGACCGCAGAAATCGTCACCAAAGAACTTGTTACACAACACATTAGGCAATGGGAAACACAGCTCGATGAGGTCTTATGCAAAGACCGTTACCGAATCGGTCAGCAACTTCGAGACATAAAAAGCAGAGTGCGGTCGGGAAAGCCGTTCGATAAGTTGTTTCAACGTCTCCAGAGTTCAATGGAACGCTCTTTGGAATTAGTAAAAGCACGAGAAAGCCGACGCCCGCCCACGATTGTGTTTCCTGAGCAACTGCCCATCAGTGAGCGACGTGAGGAAATCGCCGAGGCCATTTCTAAACATCAAGTGGTTGTATTGGCTGGGGAAACGGGCTCGGGGAAAACCACGCAGCTACCGAAAATCTGTTTGGAGCTGGGTCGGGGGGTTCACGGTATGATCGGTCATACTCAGCCTCGTCGAATTGCGGCCAGTACAGTGGCGACGCGGATTGCGGAAGAATTGAACGTGGAGCTGGGTAGCTCGGTGGGCTATCAAGTCCGCTTTACCGACCATAGTGATGATCATACCCACATCAAGCTGATGACCGATGGTATCTTGTTGGCGGAGATTCAAAATGATCGATATTTGTCCCGTTACGATACGTTAATTATTGATGAGGCCCACGAGCGCAGTCTAAATATCGATTTTATTTTGGGTTACCTCAAAAGTATTTTGCCAAAACGGCCAGACCTAAAAGTCATTATCACTTCTGCCACCATCGACTTGGAGCGTTTTTCCAAACACTTTAATGATGCGCCTATTATTGAGGTTTCGGGTAGAACCTATCCGGTGGATGTGTTGTATCGCCCTCAACAAGAAGATCAAGACGATCAATACCAAGCCATTATCGATGCCATTGATGAAATATTGATCATGGAGCGAAAAGGAGAGACGCAACGCGGTGGCGATTTTCTTGTTTTTTTAAGTGGCGAACGAGAAATTCGTGAAGCGGCTTTGGCCATTCGCCGTGCGGATTTCCCTCATTTGGAAACGTTGCCCCTCTATGCGCGCTTGAGTTTGGCGGAGCAGACGAAAGTGTTTCAAAACCACAAGGGCCGCCGAGTGGTGTTGGCCACCAATGTGGCAGAAACCTCACTGACTGTACCCGGTATTCGGTACGTCGTCGACCCAGGTTTTGCTCGGGTAAGCCGATACAGTTATCGCACCAAAATCCAGCGGTTACCCGTTGAACCCATTTCGCAGGCCAGCGCCAATCAGCGTAAAGGGCGTTGTGGTCGTGTGAGTAATGGGGTGTGTATTCGCTTATACGAAGAGAGCGATTTTTTATCCCGCCCAGAATTTACCGATGCGGAAATTCTGCGTACCAATTTGGCCTCGGTGATTTTGCAAATGTTGCAGTTGCGGATTGGGGATATTCGAGAATTTCCTTTCGTAGATCGCCCAGATCATCGTCTCATTAATGATGGTTTTAATCTTCTTCAAGCCTTACAGGCGGTAAACACAAAAGCCCAATTGACGACATTGGGTCGTCAAGTAAGCACCTTGCCAGTTGATCCGCGCTTGGGCAGCATCGTGTTGTCAGCGGCGAAACTCGGGTGTTTACGAGAAGCATTAATTATTATCAGTGCGTTAAGTGTGCAAGATCCTCGTGAACGCCCTGCCGATAAACAACAAGCTTCCGATGAAAAACACCGTCGCTTTTGGCACGAACAGTCGGACTTTCTTGCCTATGTGAATTTATGGGAATACTGGGAGCAGCAGCGGCAGGATTTATCACAAAATCAATTGCGTAAATTGGGTAAAAAAGAGTTTATTTCGTATTTACGGATGCGGGAATGGCGAGATGTTCATCATCAATTGCGCCTTGCCATGAAAACGTTGAATTTAAAAGAAAACAGCGAACCCGCCAATTACGACCAATTGCACAAAGCGCTTTTGGTTGGCTTATTGGATTACATTGGTAACAAAGGTGAAGACCGCGAATATTTAGGGACACGCAACCGTAAATTTCACGTTTTCCCTGGGTCGTCGCAATTTAAGAAAAGCCCAAAATGGATGGTGGCAGGCGAATTATTGGAAACCGCAAAATTGTATGCGCATACGGTGGCCAAAGTTGAACCCGAATGGATTTTGAATGCCAGCCGCCATTTGGTAAAACGCAATCATTTTGAGCCCCACTATGATGCTAAGCGTGGCCAAGTCATGGCCTATGAAAAGGTGACGTTGTATGGCTTAACGTTAGTGGAAAAGCAGCGCGTCAACTTTTCGGTCATTGATGAAAAGGTATCGCGAGAGGTATTTATTCGTGCCGCTTTGGTGGAGGGGCGTTACGGTCAAGCGGCAAAATCAGGCGCTAAGCCGGCAGCAAAACAAGACAGCCATCGCGGTGGTCGTCGGCGAGTGTCTGGCCAAAAAAAGCCAGGGCAATTTTTTATTCATAATCAACAATTATTGGCCGAGCTTCATGATTTAGAAGCGAAATCCCGGCGTCGAGATATTGTTGCCGATGAAGAAGTGTTGTTTGCTTTTTACGACGAACGAATTCCAGAACATATCGTTAACTTGGTGAGCTTTGAAACCTGGCGTGAAGACGCCGAGCAAGAGAACCCGACCCTTTTACACATCGACCGCGACCGATTGATGCAGCGCGATGCGGGGGAGATTACGGAAGCTCAGTTCCCGGATATTCTGGAGTGGGGCGGTATGGAGTTTCTACTCAGCTACCATTTTGAGCCGGGGTCGGCGGAAGATGGGGTGAGTGTGCATGTGCCTGTGAGTGTGCTGCACTTGGTGCCTGAAGCCCGATTGGAATGGTTGGTGCCTGGGTTACTTCGCGAAAAATGCATTGCTATGGTGAAAAGCTTACCGAAACAATGGCGCAAGAATTTTGTTCCGGTGCCTGATGTGGTCGACAAATGTTTGCAATCAATGGGGCCGGACAATACGCCTTTGCATGAAGTATTGGCGCACCAATTAAAACGACACACAACCATAGCGGTGCCCGAAAGTGCTTGGGCACAAATGACCTTAGACGATTATTACCGCATGAATATTCAAGTGGTGGATGATCGAGGTAAGTTAATCGAACAAGACCGAGATTTGGCAAAATTACGAGAGCGCTATCGTGATCGCGTGCAGCAAAGTTTAGAGCAGGCGGGGGAAGAGGTTGAGCGTACTGGAATTACTTCTTGGAATTTTGGTGATCTAGAAGAGAGCTGCCAGCTTAAGCGTAAAGGCGTGAAAATTCGGGCGTATCCGGCGCTGGTGGATGAAGGGGATTCGGTTGCCCTAAAAATGCACGATAACCCGACGGAAGCTCATTGGCACAGTGTGAAAGCGATTGTGCGCTTGGCCATGCTCGAAGAATCACAAACCGTAAAGTATCTGCGCAAGCAACTCTTAAAAGGCAAAGATATTGGGTTGTCGGTGACGAATTTAGGGTCACGTGACCAAGTCGCTGAGGATATTATTGCCGCATCCATTCGACAATTATTGACCGTGGATGATTTACCCAGAGACGAAGAGACTTTCCGAGCCCGCATTAAAGCGGCCCGTTCGGATTTGATTGAACGTGCCCAAACGTTGGAAGCCTTGCTCATAACCGTGCTTCGCTCTGTGGTTGGAATTCGAAAGCAATTGAAGTCGTCCAAAAATGCCTTGGCATTGGCGTTTGCCGCAGGCGATGTGAATAAGCAGCTCGATGGCCTGATTTTTCCTAACTTTTTGTTCCTAACGCCACTGCGTTGGTTGGAGCAATATCCTCGTTATTTGCAGGCGATAGAGACCCGGCTTGAGAAAGTGGTTTTGAATGTTCAAAAAGATAAATTAATGACACGTGAAGTGGAACCGCACTGGGATCGGTATTATAGCTTGGAGGAGAAAAAAGGTGCCATTTGGTGTGCCGAAAACCAAGGCTTAACGGATTATCGTTGGATGATTGAAGAGCTGAGGGTGTCGCTCTTTGCTCAAACGCTGAAAACCCTGATGCCGGTGTCTTCCAAGAGATTAGATAAAAAATGGACAGAAATTATCGCAGATCTGTAGGGGTGGTAATCATCTAGTACCCATAAGGTGGCAGTACTCATAAGATGGTAGTCGTTATAAATTAGTCATCATTGGTCATCATAAGAGTTTGGGCATTGAGTGAGTATCGGTAGAGTTGAATCTAAAAGTATTCAACTTCGCAAAATGCGCCTCAAAATTGTGGTGATATCTTGATTATGTCTTTATTTAGCTGTGATAGTTTGGTGATACTCTGTCGTTATAGTTTGATCATCGACAAAAAGCCTATGTGCTTTGCGATGCTGTAATCTCGGTGATGGTGAGCCGTCGTTGTGTGAATCTGAAACTGTAGTTATTTCGTAGGCATGGTTTTAATATCATAGCTTTATGTACAGGGGCATAACAACGAAGGGTTGACAGCTGAGGTTGCAGCAAGCGTTAAAATTGCCTAAATTCAGGTAGTTTTAATAATGAAATATTGTAAAGAGAGACACTGAGTTGGCGCTAAAGTTAACTAAGTGGCTTCAATTGACGAGTATTTCATCATTAAGTTTGAATGTTTTATGAAAATGAAACTTAGTCTCACGGAATGGGTCTATGTCCCTGTTTGAGCTAAGGTTATTAGTTGCGCCAGGGTGTAGTGTTACGCACTAGCGCTAGTGACATTAATTATTAATGGTTCTTTAATTAGGAGAACAATCATGGCGAAGAAAAACACAACTCCTTTAGCAGCTGCCGTAGGTGCGGCATTCTTGGCGTCTGCAGCAATTGCTCCTGTAGCCTCCGCATCAGAAAACCCATTTGCTGCCACTGAGCTTTCGAAGGGTTATAACTTGGCAAGCTACATGGAAGGTAAGTGTGGTGAAGGTAAGTGCGGCGAAGGGAAGTGTGGTGAGAAAAAAGCCAAAAAAGAAGGAAAATGTGGCGAGGGTAAATGCGGAGAAGGCAAGTGCGGTGGCGACAAAAAAGCCAAAGCAGAAGGTAAATGTGGTGAAGGCAAATGCGGCGGTGCCAAAGCCAAAGAAGGTAAATGCGGTGAAGGTAAATGCGGCGGTGCTAAAGCCAAAGAAGGTAAGTGTGGCGAAGGCAAATGCGGTGAAGGTAAATGTGGCGGTGCTGCATAAATAGAACTGAGTCGCTGAGTTGCTTGGTGCGAGTCACTATTTAGTTTGGGGTGTTGAACGTCCAGTATTTGCGTCATTACCCTATACGTCTCGTATCCATAACGCACTTTAAAAAAGCAATTGGCGATAGAGTCAATTGCTTTTTTTGTTTTTATATGATGGCTTTAGGGTTTATCGATTTTAAAGGAGAGTATTTATGTCTCGTTTTCCTGTAAACGGAGTTGGCCTTGGTTTACGGCGTAGTATGTTGGACGATTTTGCTCACCTCACTTCTGATGACGTGAACTTTATGGAAGTCGCCCCTGAAAATTGGGTCAATGTGGGGGGAAGGCTAGGTAAAAAATTTCGGGAATATACGGAAAAATTTCCTTTTGTTTGCCACGGGTTATCACTATCGATTGGCTCACCCGCACCGCTGGACATGAGTCTTGTGAAAGACATTAAAGCATTCTTAGCTGAATATAAAATTCATGCTTACACGGAACATTTGAGTTATTGCAGTGATGCGGGACACTTGTACGATTTGGTTCCTATTCCTTTTACTGAAGAAGCGGTGAAATACACGGCAGATCGTATTCGGCAGGTACAAGATTGTTTAGAGCAGCGTATTGCAATGGAAAATGTATCGTATTATTGCGCTCCTCACCAGGAAATGGCTGAAATCGACTTTATTAATGCGGTTATTCAAGAAGCCGATTGTGACTTGTTGTTGGATGTGAATAACATTTATGTCAATAGCATTAATCATGGTTACGATCCGAAAGCGTTTTTACAAGCGTTACCTGGTGATCGTGCTGTGTACGTGCATGTGGCTGGCCACTTTGAAGAAGCGGAAGATTTGCGTGTTGATACTCATGGTGCCCCTGTGGTTGATCCAGTATGGGAGTTGCTGGATTGTGCTTATCAACAATTCGGTCGTATTCCCACTTTATTGGAAAGAGATTTTAATATTCCCTCACCTGAAGAATTATTGGGCGAACTGAATACCATTAAGCGGATTCAACATCAGTATACGCCGCAAAAAGAAGAGGTATTGGTGTGATGGAAGAAACACCCGGCCCAATGGCTACGTTCCAGCAAACTCAAGTGGCGTTGGCAGAGCATCTGAGAGATCCAGATAATAATCCAGGAATTGACGGTGTAGAGGATCGTCGCTTAAAAATTTATCGTGACCTTATTTTCAATAACATTGAAGGTTTCATTGCCAGCGGTTTTCCAGTATTACGCTCGCTTATTGAAGATGACCATTGGCACACATTAGTTCGAGGGTTTGTGGTAAGTCATCAGTGCCATACACCGTATTTTTTGGAAATTAGCCAAGAGTTTTTGGCGTATTTACAACAAGAGTATCAACCTGAGCCTTGGACGCCCGACTTTATACGTGAGCTGGCTCATTATGAGTGGGTTGAATTAGCGTTGGATGTTTCCACGGAAACGTTTCCTACAGAGATTGATCGAAATGGTGACTTATTAAATGGGCAACCTGTTGTTAGCCCTCTTGTGTGGTCGTTATCGTATCAATATCCTGTTCACCATATAGGGCCGGATTTTCAACCAGAGTCACCACCAGAGTTGCCTACATTTTTACTGGTGTATCGAACTCGGGAAGATGAAGTCCGGTTTATGGAAACTAATGCGGTAACCAGTCGTCTTTTACAATTATTGCAAGGCGAATCAGAAGGTTTGTTAGAAGGGAAAGCCCAGAGGCTGACGGGACGAGAGGCTTTATTGGTGATTGCTTCGGAGTTGCAAGCACCAGACCCAGAACAGATTGTGTCCATGGGGCTTGAGATCCTTCAGCAGTTGCACAATTGCGATATTCTCTGCGGTACTCGCCTTTAACATTCGTCTTTCGTACTGCCCTTTGCCCCAGGCGTAAAAAGAAAGATTTTGGCGCGTATTGCTGTTGATATCGTATGGCGCAAGCCTAATATAGCGTAGTCAAATCATAAACTACTCGGAATTCACATGAAGCAATGGAAATCAACCGCTTTCGCGGCAATGTTAGTGATGTCATCGCCCTTTGGTGGCGCTTGGGCGCAAGCCTATGAGGAAGCGGGGAGCAGTGAGGTGGAACCTAACACACAGTCAGCCGCTTCCAGCGATGACCCTTGGGAGGGATTCAACAGAGCCATGTTCGGGTTCAACAATGTGTTGGATAAAGCCTTGGTTAAACCTTTGGCGCAAGGGTATGTGTGGATTACCCCTGATCCGATAGAGACCGGTGTGAACAATGTTTTTAGCAACTTGGGCGAAGTGGGGAATGTGTTGAATGACATTCTTCAATGGAAGTGGAAGCAGGCTGCAAATGATACCGGGCGTTTCCTCGTTAACAGCACCATTGGCGTTGTCGGCTTTTTTGACGTCGCCAAAAAAATGGGCATGGAGCGTTCTGATGGTGAAGACTTTGGTCAGACATTAGCTGCCTGGGGAGTAGGGCAAGGCCCTTATATGGTTTTACCGCTATTTGGCCCGTCTACTCTGCGAGATGCTGCCGGTTTTCCGGTTGATTGGTCTACCTCTCCAGTCAATCATATTGATGACAGAAGCACGTCTAACACGCTTAACGTCGTAGGCTTGGTGAATGCCCGAGCGTCTTTATTAGAAGCTGAAAAGCTAATGAGTGGCGACCGATACGTCTTTATGCGCGATGCGTTTTTACAACGCCGAAATTATCTAATTGACGATGGTGTGGTGGAAGATGATTTTGGCTCAGACGATGATGAATATGGAGATGAGTACGATTTTTAATTCTCTCTTTTAATTTTGTTATTGAAAGTAAACCGTAAACTATTCTGGCTTAATCTGAAGGTTTTTGTACTTCCTTGATAAAACACCCTAAGATTAAGCTTTAGTTCTGTTTTTAATTGTTAAGTTTTACCTGTTTTGCCTCTGTATAGACCATGGTGCAGGTGTCACTATATCCGTGTCTAACACTCGTGCCGCTAGATACAAGCGCTTGCAAAGCCTCCCAGTTCTTTGATTTATACATATCTTGCGAGCGGTTTAGGTGGTCAGATCCTATTAAAATTAAGACGCCTTTTTTTGTACTAGAGAGGCCGCACCATGTACTTCTGCTTGGCCGATTTTGATAATAGCCCTGAATCTGATCTGCAATATGATTTTGGCGGTCTATTGTGTTGCCCCTTCCGGGTTCTTGTTTGTCATAGAAACCGACATTAATATGATGAGCGCGAGCAGCTTCTACGATGTCACCAAATGAATAGTGGGAATTACGATAAAATTTAGGGTCTACTTTGAGTAACTTTACACCCTTATCAGAACCCAGGTATTTCTCTGTATCCTCAGTATTGATTTCTAGTCCTATAGTACCGATAAATTTGGAGCGCTGTTCTATGAGTCCTAAAACAACATGCCGTGCTTCTGGTTTTGAATGGTTTTCACCTAAATAAACAATACCCCCCGTTTGCAAAATACTAGCAGCTTTACTGGCGATCGGGTTAAGTGAATCAAATTCTGTGTTTTTCTCTATAGTGTTTCCCAATTGACTAACTGGCATATGTTTTTCCTTATTTTTTTGTTAAATTTCATTAACCATTTCAGTGAGTATTCTTATTTGTAAATACTGAAATAAATCAATTTTCAGCTCAGTTAATTTGAGGGGCATTGTTGAAGGGGGTATTGTATTATTGCGGAAGGTTGAAACTGTGTTGCGTGTACTGAGATGATGCAAAGCTAGGGATTACCCTAGGCTTTGCAAATAAAATTTAAAGTTCCCAGCGCACACCCAGTGAATAAGCTTGATTGCTGGCATTGTCGCGATTTAAGTCAGTATCGATTACTGCATAAGCCGAAAACCCGCCTTTAAATATCGCATTTAACCCAAATCGTGCATTGGCAAAATTTTGCTCTGCTCGTTCAGAAGATAATTCAAACGCTGTTTGGGATGGATCACCTACAAACAATCCGCGTATGGATAGATCATCGTCTTTAAATTCCTTTTCCCAGTCCAGAGAAATGCTGGGGGTAATGACGCCAAAATCCATATTGATGGCCATCGCCAGCTCTACCCCTAAACGATTTACAAGAGATTCATAGGTATTAGAGTCCATGCGTGTCATTATGCCAGATAACTCAGATCCTTCTGCAACACTTTCAATAAAGGCATCGGTGTCGACTTCGATGTAATTCATTTCGTTAAACAAACGAACACGATATTGCTGAATATTAATGTTGTAGCCAATGTTGAATGCAACATTAAAATCGTCACCACTGAACTCACTGTTGGCGATGTCTTGAACATCAAAGAGATTGATTTGGCGACGTGTTTCGTAATCATTTTGGCCTTGGGTAACAATACCATCGATATAAAATTGATCTCCATAGTAATAGCTACCAAATAAAGAGACGTTGGTGCTTTCTAGGTCAATTTCAGACTGATTGATGTTTGAGTCGGTTCCACCGTTCGAATAACCTAGCGCGGCACCCACAATCAAGCTATCGGTAAGGCGATAATCAATACCAAAGAGCAGCGCATCAATGCCTAAGTCAAAATCTAAGTCGCCGTTATCAGATTCACGTTGGCCTACTTTTAAGGTACCAGTAACAAAAGTTCCCCAATCGCTGGCAATAGAATCGGCACTGGCGCCGCTACCTAATTTGCCGATGGGTAAATGTTGCCCGTCAATATTCAGTGCTAAACCGTTCATGTTAAAGCCACCAAAATTATTTCGTTGGCTTTGTACCTGACGCGTTAGAGTTCTTGAGCTGGCTTTTGAGTTATTTAAACTTAAGTCAGCAAGTGACAATAAATTGGTTGGTGCAATTTGGTTAAGGTCATTACCTAAAGTTTCGCTTGCTTGAAGGGCCATACACGTATTAAAGAAACTTTCTTCTTGTTGTGAAACAGTTGTTTCTGACGTTTCTATCCCTTCTAGCAGAATGGGGCAACCACCATCAAAGGCAGAAGCTACAGCAAACTGACGAGTGTTTAGCCCAGGGGTGTCGGCGATTTTATTCCATACTGGTGTTTCAGGTTCTGGCTCTGACTCAGGTTCTGGCTGGGGCTCTGGTTCGGGCTCTGGTTCGGGCTCTGGTTGTGGCTCAGGTTCGGGTTCTGGCTCAGATTCGGGAACCGTTGACTCTAATCCAATAATACTGATAGGTAAGTTAGGGTTACCTTCATAGCTAAACGGGCAATCAAAATCTAATCTTGGGAGGTTCGTACTCATTACTAGAAGTAGGTCCTCTGTTGTCTCGTAAAACTCCCCAATTCCTTGTGCACTGTAAGTAGGGCCAGATGTGCTAATGATTTGCGTATCAATGGCAAAAGCATCTGAGTCTCGAATTGTGTAAGAAAAGGTTGTTGAGAACTCATCAACAAGATCCCCCGAAATTATTTGGCCAGTAATGGTGCATTCCCCTGAGCCAGGGAGGATAAGCTCACCGTCTTGACGGGCCACATCGCTTTCAGTTAACACCGGTGGTGGTGTAATGAATAGTGAGAATGTGTCGTTACTTTGGGCGTCTATTACTAGGGTTTCTACCTCCCCTGACTCGCCAGGAGTATGTACTTGGTTTAAGCCTGTTGTATTATCGGTTGATACAAAGAAACTTTGAAAAGCGTGAACGTGATTCACGCCAAATAGAAGGGAGGAGGTGACTATTGTGCTTAAAGTAAATGGTTTTTTTAATAATGACATTTTTCGTTTCATCTGAATTTCCTTGTGTAGCTCTTTCCGTTTCGAACTGTTATGGAATAGGTTTGTTAAGTGTTAAAAGTTGGGCGAAAGAAATTGGCATACGGGCTTAACGGTGGTGGGAGAACACCGCAGTGTGTTTTGGATTAGGTGATATTGAGTCGAAGGCACTGATGTCAATAGAGCTGGTGCAAAGTGAAGTCAGCATGGAGTAAGACGTCCTTTTCAGAAGCTGCATCAAATAAATAAAGGCGCATTGTATTTGAGTTATGGCGCCAAATTGGTGACATTTGGCGCAAAAATTATTTTAATTTATTTTGTATTATAAAAATAGAATCTGATAGAGATCTTTGGTGTGATGCAGTTAACCTTTTTCCTGTTTAGCTACCGCAGGATTTTCGAATGATTAACTGAGGGGGAAGAAGCCTGGACTCAATGTGTTCACCATTTATAAGTGACAGGATATTCTCGACCAATAATTCACCTGCCTTGATGGTATCTTGTTGTACTGTGGTCAGCGGTGGTGTCATGTGGGAGGCAGTGGGAATATCATCAAAACCCACAACAGCAATATCATCTGGTACCGAGTAGCCATTTTCCCGAAGGCATTGTATGGTCCCAATGGCCATTAAATCGCTGCAACAAAAGACGCTGTCAAACGGTTCAGTCCGTTCCAAGATGGTTTGAGTGGCATCAAACCCCATGGTTTCTGTGGAATTGGCCGAGGCGTGCAGTTGTTGATTGTATTTTAAGCCGTGTTCAGAGAGTGCCTTGAGATAACCTCGGTATCGGTCTTGAAATTCAGGGCAATCATCGGAAGTATCTCCGATAAAGGCAATATGCTTTCGGCCTAATTGAATTAAATGCTGGGTGGCTTCATAAGCACCAAGGGTGTTATCGCAGCCCAAAAAATGCCCTGGTTGCCCTGGTACAACGGGCCCCCACGTAATAAAGTGCGCCCCTGCCTGATCCAGCCGTGAGATACGGTCAATGTACTGTGTGTAATCCCCATACCCTAAAAAAATAATGCCATTGGCTTTATTGGCATCTTCATAATCGGCGCGCCAATCTTCACTTAATTGTTGAAACGATACTAATAAGTCATAACCTTCTTTTGCGGCGGCACGGGTAATACTGCCCAGCATGGAGAGGAAAAAGGGGTTGATCATGGAGTCGCCCGGATCTTCACAAAGTAATAACGCCAACGTTTTCGTACTTTGTGAACGCAAATTACTGGCATTCACATCAACTTTGTAATTGAGCTCGCGGGCAATGGCTTGTATTTTTTCTCTGGTTTCTTTACTTACCAATGGGCTGTTGCGAAGTGCACGAGAAACGGTTGGCTGTGATACCCCGGCAAGGTGGGCAATATCCAGAGAGGTGGGTTTGCTGTCTTTCATGTTACCTCAAAAGCGTTGTAAACACTGTTCTTATCGTTGTTATAGGTATTCGGTATTGCTGCTCCATAGAGGTGTGTATTTAATGAATGTATTGTTGCTTATCCTTAAGTCGCTGAATACGTATGCACGCTATTGTGGAGTGTATTGGGGTCTTTTTACAATCTTTTTCATCTTTTTAGGAAAGGTGTTGGAAAGTGGCCCGTCCAAATTGTTTTAAGTAACCGCTGGAGAGTCAATGAGTGATATCCCAAATTCAATTCATGAAATAACATCTGTCATAACACAGCATTCGTCGTAAGGTTATATTTGCTGTGGAATTATGTTCATGGATCAGCAATAGTGATTGATTCATTGCGCCATATTCATAAAAACAATTTGGATTCGAGTAGGGGGCTTTATGGGCCATCAGCATAGTGAAGAACAGGGTTTTGACAGGCCGCCTTTTAAAAGCAGCTATGTGACCAAGTCATATCATGAGACTACACCGTTTGTTGTGGCTGACGTGGGAGGTACTAATGCCCGCTTTGGGTTGTTGAAGCCGGACGGAACAGGTCGCCCCTTTTCTTATGATGTATCCGATATCAAAACACTGCCTTGCGAGCATTATGGTTCCTTTCAAGACTGTTTTTTGGATTATTTATCAACAGTGACAGCCGTTCGTCCTAGGGCAGGAGCCATTGCCTTAGCAGGCCCTGTCATTGGTGATGAATTTTCTATGACGAACAGGGGGTGGCGTTTTTCGTTAAGTGGCCTTGCCGCAGAAGTGGGATTAGAGCGAGTAGAGGCGATGAACGATTTCGCTGCACAAGCGTACTCGATTTTGACGTTAAAAAAAGATCAGCATACTCAAATTGTAGAAGGTGCTGCGGCTGAAAATGCACCGAAGGTGGTATTAGGGCCAGGTACGGGTTTAGGCGTAGCCGGTTTAACACATCTCAATGATAAGTGGAATGTTTTGCCTGGAGAAGGCGGGCATCTTCGAGCAGCACCCGTTTCTCCTTTAGCGGCAGAGGTGATTGAATACTTAACCTCTCGCTACCAGTACGTCTCTTATGAGCGATTATTGTCTGGCCCTGGGCTTGTTAATATTTATCAGGCATTGCTGGCAATAGAAGGTAACACAGGCCGAGACATAACAACGGCTGCTCAAGTGAGCCAGAATGCAGCGAATGGTGAATCGGCCTTAGCGATGAAAGCCGTACGTTTATTTTCTGAAACGCTCGCTTCATTTGCCGGTGATGTGGCGATGTTGATGGGCGCGCGTGCCGGGGTCTATATTGGCGGCGGTATTTTTCCCAAATTATTACCACAGATAGCGATATCGGAATTTACATCTGCCTTTCGATCAAAGGGGCCGATGTCTCACTATTTAGAGAATATTCCTGTAGAAGTCATTACGGGGGAGTATCTGGCATTACATGGTGCTGGAGCGTGGTTAGAGCAATGTCTGCAATAAAGTAACCGTCATACGTTTTCCTAAGGTTTTACGCAATATTTTCAGTTACTGTTTGAGTTACTGTTTGAGTTACTGTTGTAGTCAGTGTTGTTAACCGTTATTTCTGGTTGTTATTTTTAATAATGGGTCTTTAGGAGAATGCTATGTCTGGTGTGTCTACTCCAGTAACAGCGGAAAATCCCGCTGTGCCTGCTCAGGTTGGGGAGAATAAATATAATTTTGCGTTAGTATCACTCACCACATTATTTTTTATGTGGGGTTTCATAACCAGCTTAAATGATATATTAATTCCCTATTTGCGTAATATCTTTTCTTTGTCTTATACACAGGCGATGATGGTTCAATTTTGTTTTTTCTTTGCCTATTTTGTTTGTTCCATTCCATCTGGGCAACTTGTTAAACAACTCGGTTACCAAAAAGGAATGGTGATCGGTTTACTGGTAGCGGCCTGTGGCTGCTTACTCTTTTTCCCGGCGGCGAGTTTGCAATCCTATCCGGTGTTTTTAGGAGCGCTTTTTGTGTTGGCTTCGGGCATTACTTTATTACAGGTGGCGGCGAATCCTTATGTGACCGTATTAGGTAGCTCACGTACGGCATCCAGCCGGCTTACACTCACTCAAGCATTTAATTCATTAGGTACGACCATTGCACCGTACTTAGGTTCTGCGATGATTTTTGCCGCTGCAGGGGGCGCAGCGGCGTTGGCGGCTAATGGCGCGGATTCGGTTAAATTGCCTTACTTATTATTGGCTGGGATGTTAATTATTTTGGCCGTGTGTTTTTATCTTTTAAAATTACCCAAAATCGATGCCCAGTCTACGGAGGTGTCTGCAAAATTGGATGATTCGGCATGGCGACACCGACATTTAATCTTAGGTGCCGTGGCCATTTTTATGTATGTCGGGGCAGAAGTTGCTATTGGTAGCTTTTTGATTAATTACCTAGGGGAAGAAAAAATCGCCGGATTGTCTGAGCATGAAGCTTCGATTTACGTGTCTTATTATTGGGGCGGTGCAATGATCGGTCGGTTTATTGGTAGCGCGGTTATGCAAAAAATTGCGGCCAATAAAGTACTGACCTTTAACGGCATTATGTCGGCGTTATTGTTGGTAATAACGATGGTCACCGATGGACCGATAGCAATGTGGTCAGTGGTGTTGATTGGTTTGTTTAATTCGGTCATGTTCCCAACGATTTTCAGTTTGGCCTTACAAGGGTTAGGTAAGTCCACAAGCCAAGGTTCCGGGATTCTGTGCATGGCTATTGTTGGTGGGGCATTTATTCCTCTTATTCAAGGTGTAGTGGCAGACCAAATCGGTATTCAGCTGGCCTTTTTTGTACCGATTCTGTGTTATGTATACATCATCTTTTATGGGGTGAAAGGTTACACTCCGACGTCTGTCCCATCCAAATGTATACCTGAGTAAGTTTTAAAAAGGGAGTGAATTTTTGCATTTGTCGATTTTGAATTTATAGGTATACCACTCTAGTTCCAATCCAATAAAAGAGTAGGCTGTACTCAGTGCCTGTATGGCTTACTCTTTCGTTTTCTCACTTATCGCCTCATTTTTTATACCTCGTAATACGGTGTTTGATTTCACCCACCTGTTGATGTCTTTTATATGATCGTATTTTGCTCTATGGCTCTTTTTGGCAGTAAAGGGGAGTCAATGTAGGGTTTTTGGCGCTGTCAAATTTCAAGCGCTAGCTATAGTCACGCAGGGGAGTGCGGATATTAAAGCCCCTTGCAAGATAGATAATGCGAGTGACTGGTTTTACGCTTCTGTTTGGTCTAAACCATAGTGGGGTGGTTGTGTCAAAACCTATTTGGCACAACCTTTGCTGTTATATTAATAACAGTGTTAACGATGACGGTAATATTAAGTGAATGACGAGTTTTTGACATGGCTGATGAAGATCAAGAAGTAGATGCCGAGGGTGGAGGTGGCGGAAAAAAGAAGCTGATTTTATTAATCGTTGTTGGATTGTTACTGATTGTACTGAGTGTGGGCGGCACTATTGCGGTATTAACGATGTTTGAGGACGAGCCGCCGCCGGAAATGGCTGAGGGTGGCGATGAAGGTGCCTCCATGGAGGAACCGTCAGAAGAGAAACTACCAGCACTGTATTATCCTTTAAAACCGTCGATTGTTGTGACATTCAATGCTCGCGGCCGCCAACGATATGGCCAGTTTGATATTACATTGCTGACTCGGAATGATTTAGCGATTAAAGAAATCGAGTTGCATATGTCGCGTATCCGTAACGACTTGGTGATGTTATTCAGCAGTATGGATTATCAAGAGATACAAACGGCGGAAGGGAAAGAGCTTTTACGTCAGCAGGCGTTAAAATCAATTCAAAAAATACTTGAAGAAGAAATGGGTGAGCCCGCTATAGAGCAGGTTTTGTTTACCAATTTGGTGATGCAGTAAACGCAGAGGCAAGCGCGTGCAGGACTTATTATCCCAAGACGAAATTGATGCCTTATTACATGGTGTTGATGACGGTGATATAGAAGTAGAAAGCGATGGTGAACAGGGTGGGGTTAAATCCTATGACCTTACCAGTCAGGATCGAATTGTTCGTGGGCGTATGCCCACCCTGGAAATGATTAATGAGCGTTTCGCTCGGTATACCCGCATCAGCATGTTTAATTTATTGCGTCGAACGGCTGATGTATCTGCAGGCGGGATACAAATTCAAAAATTTGGAGAATACGTTCATACTTTATACGTTCCTACCAGTTTAAATATGGTGAAATTCCGCCCGTTACGAGGGACGGCGCTGATTATTTTAGATGCGAAATTGGTCTTTAAATTAGTCGATAATTTTTTTGGTGGTGATGGGCGCCATGCCAAAATTGAAGGTCGAGAATTTACCCCAACGGAATTACGTGTTGTTCAGATGGTATTAGAGCAGGCCTTTATTGATTTGGCGGAGGCATGGAAGGCCGTATTGCCCATTGAATTTGAATACATTAATTCGGAAGTGAACCCTTCAATGGCCAATATTGTTAGCCCCAGTGAGGTCGTGGTCGTCAGTACGTTTCATATTGAATTGGACGGTGGTGGTGGGGAGCTTCATATTACCATTCCTTATTCCACTGTTGAGCCCATACGGGAAATGCTGGATGCCGGTTTACAGAGTGACAGTGATGAACGTGATGAGCGTTGGGTACATGCTTTGCGTGAAGATGTGATGGGGGCAAAGGTGGATTTAGAATGTGAGGTGGTCTCAAAAGAATTAACATTGCGCGATATTGTTAATTTACGATCTGGGGATGTTCTACCGGTAGATATGCCGCCTTATCATGTTATTACCGCCAATAACGTTCCAATGTTTAAGGCCCAAGTCGGTCAGCATTCTGGTAATTTAGCCTTGCGTATTATTGGGCGAGTAGAACGTCCGAATCTTCAAGAAAAATCTATTTTTGCAGAATATCGAACACAGGCAGAAAATCAAAACGGTGATAATTCAGGAGGTAACAATGATAGAAGATGATGAATTGCCGGGTGAAGAAGATGTAGATCAGGATGCTATGGCGGATGAGTGGGCAGCGGCGATGGCAGAGCAGGAAGAGGTGGATGAAGAAGAGCCGCCTGCTCCGGCAGAGCCCATGGATTTAGACGAATTTGATCAAGATACTGGTGTGCCACAAGCGGCAAAAGACAACCCTGATTTAGATGTTATTCTCGATATTCCTGTCACCATTTCTATGCAGGTGGGAAGTACCTCCATCAGTATTCGAAATTTGTTGCAATTAAATCAGGGTTCCGTCATTGAGTTAGACCGCTTTGCAGGTGAGCCATTAGATGTTCTGGTCAATGGGACATTAATTGCTCATGGTGAAGTAGTGGTCGTTAATGAAAAATTTGGGATTCGCATGACAGATGTGATTAGTCCATCCGAGCGAATTAAACGTTTACGATAAGGCTTTTCCTTTGAAATACCTTCAAAAGTGGTTACATCGATACCAACTCTTAAAAGCATTCATGGCGTTACTGTTTTTTTTCAGCGCCAATCTTTTAGCTTTGCCTGAAAAAGACCAAGCATTGGATTCTCATCCGGCGAATAGCATCACCACATCAGCGGTTGGTAGTGGCTACTCCACTGGTGGTTATATTCCTCAAGTTATAGGAAGTTTACTGTTTATTTTGATGTTAATCGCTGCGCTAGCTTATGCTATGAAGCGGTTTCAAAAATTCAGTAATGTGGGGTCAAATCAGTTACAAGTACTCGAACAATTGCCATTGGGTGTGAAAGAAAAAGTAATATTGATAGAGGCTTGTGGTAAACCCATTTTATTGGGTATTACGGCAAATAATATCAATACTTTACACGTATTCGATGACTCTTCAGATCAAGCACCCCTTGAGAAAGAGGTAGACAATGAATGTGTAGGCAGTAATAAGACAAGCCAGGATAAGCCCGGTGATCATAAAGTACCAGGGAAGACATCACCTGTCTTTGGGCTTTCGGGTATTCAAAGTCAATTTTCTGAAAAACTGGCAACCATTCTTAATCCTTCTTTATCGAGCTCTCATGACAAATCTCAAAGCAATACCAGTCATTCTGCGAACGGTGCCTGTAGTCTAGGTATTAAAGAATGAGAGAAAAGCGGAAGCATAAGGTGAGTGTTGTTCGAGTCTGTATTCGGCTATGTGTTGTGCTTTACTTGATGTTGTTGGCGCAAGGAGTCTACTCTCAATCAGCCAGTTCGGTGAGCAATAACAATGTTGTTGCTAATCCATCGTCTGTTACCCAACCTCAAAATCAGCAAAATACGATAGATGAAGATTTTTTTCCAATTGATGAGTTAGGTGGGCTGAAAGCGGTTACCGTCACAACCAACCCCGATGGGTCGCAGGAATATTCGGTAACTTTGCAAATTTTGGCGTTAATGACAGCGCTGACATTTATTCCTGCCATTATCATGATGATGACCTCTTTTACGCGAATCATCATTGTATTTTCCATTTTGCGTCAAGCATTAGGGCTCCAGCAAACACCCTCTAATCAAATTATGATTGGGTTAGCCTTATTTATGACTTTATTCATTATGTCGCCGGTTCTTGAGAAAATTAACACGGATGCCGTCGAGCCTTATATTAGCGATGAAATGACGTCAGTACAGGCGTTTAACGCAGCTCAAAAACCTCTTCATGAGTTTATGCTTGGGCAAACACGAGAAAATGATTTAAAGTTATTTTTGGATATTGGAGACTATCCACCGCTGAATGCGCCAGAGGATGTTCCATTTGTTGTGTTGGTGCCAGCATTTGTCACCAGCGAATTAAAAACCGCCTTTCAAATTGGCTTTATTATTTTTATTCCTTTTCTTGTGATTGATATTGTCGTTGCATCGGTACTGATGGCTATGGGAATGATGATGTTATCGCCGTTGATTATCTCCCTCCCCTTTAAAATCATGCTGTTTGTATTAGTGGATGGGTGGGGGCTTATCGTTGGTACTTTGGCAGCCAGTTTTGGTGTGTAAATTGAGGATGCCTTATGACTCCTGAAGTGGCGATGGATTTATTTGGAAATGCTTTGTTTTTAACCGTTATTATGGTTACGGTAATTGTGGGACCAAGCTTAGTAGTCGGGTTGGTTGTAAGTATGTTTCAGGCCGCCACGCAAATAAATGAACAAACCTTGAGCTTTCTTCCTCGGCTTATTATTACTTTGGCCACTGTTATGATCGCTGGAGGGTGGTTATTGAATGAGTTAATGAGTTTGTTTACCACGCTTATGACTGATATTCCTAATTTAATTGGTTGATTAAGCATTGTTGTTTTATTGAAAATAGTTGATTAATTGCGAATGGTGGGTCATTTGGGCGCTGTTGTATTATGGTTGAATTAAGTGACCTGGTTATTCAAAACTATGTCAGCCAAATTGTTTGGCCTTTTATTCGTATTGGCTCTTTTTTGATGGCCGTTCCTTTTTTTGGTGCGCGCACTATTTCTCCTCGCTTTCGCATTGCAATTGCCTTTCCATTGGCCATGTCAATCGGAGCGGTCATTCCACCAGTGCCGAATATTTCACCTCTTTCTCTAGAAGGGTTTTCTATCACACTTTCTCAAGTGGTTATTGGTGGTGCTCTGGGTTTTATATTTCAAATATACCTGCAGCTTTTTGTATTGGCGGGGCAAATAATCGCCATGAAAATGGGTTTGGGATTTGCTTCAATGAATGACCCTAGTAATGGTGTGACGGTGACGGTGCTTTCCCAGTTTTATCTCACGTTATCCACTTTATTACTATTAAGTATCAATGGGCATCTGTTGTTAATTGAGATGATTGCATTGAGTTTTACCACCTTTCCTATTGGTTCTGCACAGTTCTTACCGGACGATTATTTTGAAATTATAAAGTTAGCGAGTTGGATGTTTGCGGGTGGGCTTGTTTTATCTTTGCCGGTTGTCACTGCGATTATGATTGTAAATTTGGCATTTGGTGTCATGAGTCGGGCGGCGCCACAAATGAATGTGTTTGCTGTGGGCTTTCCTATTACGTTGGTCTTTGGAATGCTCTTAATGTGGGTAGGGCTCACCAATTTTTTACCTCAATTTTCGGCGTATACCGATGATGCATTCATTTTTGTACGTGAATTAATTTCACCATAAGGTGTTAATATGGCCGAAGATGATAGCAGTCAGGAAAAAACGGAAGAGCCCACGGCCAGGCGGCTGGAAAAAGCCCGAGAAGAAGGTCAAGTTCCCCGATCACGTGAATTAACCACAACCGCTATCTTATTGGCGGGTACCATTGGGCTGTATATATTCAGTGGTTCAATGGGCAGTACGTTATTGGGGATATTGAAGCACAATTTTTCTTTTAGTCGTGAAGTGGCGTTTGACCCTCAACTCATGATTTGGCAATTGGAAGCGGGTATTGCGGAAGGGCTGCTAATGCTGATTCCGTTATTTTCCATCTTATTGATCGTCAGTATCTTGGGGCCCATTGCATTAGGGGGGTGGTTATTCAGCACCAAAGCCATGGCGCCGAAACTGAATCGTATGGACCCTATTGCAGGGTTAAAACGTATGTTTTCAGTGAAGGCTTTGGTAGAACTGGCAAAAGCGTTGGGAAAAGTTCTGATTATTTTGACGGTAGGGTTATTTCTGCTGCAATTCATGCGAGACGATATTCTCAATCTCTCAACAGAATCGATCGAATCTTCCATTATTCATTCCTTAGAATTATCAGGCTGGGCCGCGATTTTATTATCGGCGGTGACAATATTAATAGCCATTGCGGATGTTCCATTTCAAATTTGGGATAACACTCGTAAGTTAAAAATGTCTCGCCAAGACATTAAAGATGAAATGAAAGATTCCGAAGGTAAGCCAGAAGTGAAAAGTCGGATTCGTCAACTACAGAGAGAAATGGCCAATAATCGGATGATGGCCGAAGTTCCAAAAGCAGACGTTATCATTACTAACCCTACGCACTATTCTGTGGCTTTAAAGTATGATCCAGAAGTGATGGCAACCCCCATAATGATTGCAAAAGGCGTTGATTTTAATGCTTTAAAAATCAGAGAAATTGCTAACGCTTACGAGATTGAAATTGTTGAAGCCCCAGTATTGGCAAGGGCGGTTTATCATACCACAGAAATTGATCAAGAAATTCCCTCCGGCTTATACCTTGCTGTGGCTCAAGTTTTAGCTTACGTCTTTCAGCTTAAAAGTTATGCAAAGCAAGGTGGAAAAAAGCCGAAAATGCCGACCGAGTTTCCTGTGCCTGAGGATATGCGGTTTGATGAATAAGGCGTTAATGAAGTATTTTGATCAGGGCTCCCTAGTAATAAACAATCAAAATGATCCAGATCCAACCCAAAGGATCATTGTTTGACCTAATTTTAAATTCAAAAAGATATATTTGGGGTCTCAGGCAATTTGCCTGATGAAATTTTTCTCTTATGAATCTTTCTTTTGATTAATAAAGGTTCATATGGATCAAGCTTTAACCTTAAGCATTGATCAATTATTACTAGGGAGCCCTGGTATTTTGATAATTATTCATAAGTTTATTGTAGAGAGTATCTTGATGTTATGCTTTGATTCATAAAGCCCATCACAACCCTTATTTTGATTGTGATGGCTGTATCAGTTTAGACTGCTAAACTTTTAATCATTTAACTACTCACTCTCTTCAAAATCAAAATTTCTCTCTTCCTCCCGAATTAATGCAATATCCATCACTACTCCCGCACTGGAGACGACTTTTGCTTGCTCCTCTTCCGTTAAATCATTGGGTTGGGCTGCGGCGTAGATGCGCAGTACTGGGATGGGAGATTCGTCACCGGGTAGTTGTGTTATGGCTAGGTGTGAACGTGCAGAGCTTAGGTGGCCAATACCTTCTCGTTGAAATCGTGAGGCAATTTCTTCAATGAGGGTACTGCGGCTTTTCGCATTACGTGGGTTTAGATTTCGTCCGTATTCCTCCATGCTTGACCAACCTTGAATTACTGCCACATTTAAGCCTTTAGCATCGTATTGAAGGGCGAGTTCTCCGGGGCCGGGTACCCAACCAAGCGTCTCGACTTGAAACCCGCGTTGAAATTGTACGAACTTCTCGACCGGTGTGGTTTCTGTACGACGTTGGCCTCGTTTATCTTCGGAAGAGACCGACAAATTCACGGTTTTCACTGGCAACCGATTTTTGGCACTGGATGGCGGTTTTGGGATATTTTCAGGCGCGATTTTGAAAACATTGTCGACAAATGCCATGGCTTGTTCAAACACTTCTCTGTCGTCGATTTTCATCGTTTCTGGTAGCTGATCGGCAGAGCCTCGTTTTACAAAGCGTAACTGAGTTTGTGTGCCGTTGTTTTCATAGTTGAGAATGGAAAAGGCCTCTTTACCGTTGATATCTCCAGCCGTGATTTCGCATTTTGAGGGCAGTATTGAACAATTGCCGGATTTTTTAATGTCTCGAGCGTTTTCAAATACGGTTTCAATAACGTGATCAATATTGAGCGTTTTACTCAGTGGGTCGCCTAATTTAGGTTTTAATAACACTGCAGCCAACTCAGTATTATTTTCGGTAATGGTTTCTGGTAATCCTGCGGAAATTAATCGGCTAAGTGCCGCTTTACTCAATATTTTTTCTTGTCGATCTGCTTCGTTAATTTGTGCCAATGCAGTTTGAGTCAGTAACGACAGCCCGATACCCGTAAGTGCGAATTGTAAAAATGTGTTTTTGATCGTCATAGCGTGTGTCCTTGTATGCAATATGAGTCAATGAAATGAAAAATCAGTCTGCTGAAAAGGCGTTTTCGCCCACAGGGTTGCACCCAGGAATGTAGCGATAGGCGTAGGTATTATTGCTGCTTGGGTCGCTGAAGACGTAGTTGTAACGTTCGTTATTAATGCGATTCAGAGCGTCTGTTCTACCGTTGCCAATGCTGTAGGCTACCGGGCATTGTTCTTGGCAAGTTCCAAACCAATTGAACGGGTCATACCCAGCACAACCAACACGGCTGTTGTACATATTGCTAACCCAGGCGCTTGCCATAGACGTACTGTGTGCGTCTGACACAAAATCACGATAGTCGTTATTGAAGCGAGAGCCGATCCACATAATGCCGTGAAAACCATCCCATTGATGGGCGCGTCGACCATTACTGGGTGAGTCTTCTGGGTCATGCATGGCTTCACGTATACCATCTAAGTTATCGTCATCGGCACTGTAGCAAGACGATAGATGGATAAACTCCAAATCAAAGTCACCAACGTGCATTTCAGACGCATTGCCACCGCCATCCAATGCACAGTGCCCAAGCCAGCGTGTGCGCATTGTGCCGGCCCAATGGTCGCCGCTGTCTGAGCCGTGGGTGGCAATCATCGCGGCATCGGCTTCATCGACCCACAGGTGATCTTCGCAGTTACTATTCCAGTCCGGGTCGCAAAAGCGCTTTAGGGTCATGCTTCCATTCGTGTATTGCCCATCTTTCTGATGGCCGAAGTTGCCCATTCGGTCGTACCAACGATCGACCATGTTGTCCCAGTGAGCAACATCATTGCTACCACAGCCACCTGAACTGGTCGGAACAAAGTCGCTGATGGCAAATACTTTTGCTTCAAGTGCCAGAGTTTGTGATGCTGCTGTGAGCAAGCAAAAGGCACTGGCTATCCCTGTAATGACTCTCAATGTCATAACGTTTTCTCCAAAGCGTATTGATAGGAAAGGTTAGAAATCCTTGAACAGCGTTAACGCGTTCATGGATAGATACAGAGAGAGATGAAAAATAAGGACAAAGAATGTGGGCGTAATTTGATCTTTTCGTAGTTTTTTGTGAGATGCGTCTCATTTTTTGTCGCTTTTATCTACGGTATAAATTCTATGGCAACTTTTTAGGCCATTTTCAGTATATCCCTTTTGTGATAATGCAATACTTCTTGAGCTAAGTGAGGTTGTGAAATTTGGCTTAAGGAAGGTAATGAAACTCAATGGGAATACAATGAGGTATCGACATGGCCAACACTAACGAGTTAAAACTAAATACTTACAGTCCAAGAAATAAGAAAAAATTTGCATTTACCAATTTGCAATGGGCATCGAATGGTGTAGTGGCCAGAAGTGCTCAACCCAACTATGAACATCGCGATGGAAACCATACATTGAGCCCTGTGGATGTCAGTTTTTTACGCTACCAGAGAATTGCAACGGTCATTGGTGCAAATAAATTCCCATTGGATGACGATGGACAAAAGCGACTCAATAATTTGGGAATACAGTATCACCACAGAGGGCTTAAGGATTTTCGTGCGCCAACGGTGGATGTGATCAAAGACGTTGCGAACAAAATTCAAGCCGCAAGAAGTAAAGGCGGCGCGACGCTCGTCTATTGCGGTTTTGGTGCGGGGCGTACGGGTACTTATGTTGCCGGTTGGGCGGTATTACATTATTACATGCCGTTGGGGGCGAATCTTGAAGAGGTATGCACGGAGGCTTTTCTTAAGCAACAATTTGGTGTTGAAACCCCGGCTCAAGTGAATGCCATTCGAGCCGCAGCCAATCTGTCTGTAACGAATACCTCACCTTATAATTCTGGAGCGGCAAACTCCAGCGCTGGCGGTTTTTGGGGCCAGGCGGCTAGCTCAGGTAATGTCAACTTTGCTGCCGGTAGCAGTGGTGCTTCATGGATGCCGCCTCATCTCAAAGGGTCGAATAGAAACGACTTTGCTATGGATGGTTTTGGTATGGATGATTTCCCTATGGATGGTTTTTAGGGTTAAAAAATGGGCCTGCTCGTTATCGATGAAGCATGAGTTTTTGAGTCAATGTTCATAAAATCTGTGTTCATAAAACCCACTTTCATAATGTAGGTGTGATGATGCAGGCCATCTTATATCTGATTATAGAAGCAATTTATAGAAACAACTTATAGAAACACTTTATAGAAACAACGGTATAAACTTTTTCTTCAACATGGATGTTGTCGTGTTCGTTATGTGTGAACCATTAATCACTTTCCATAAAATGGTTGTATTGCAAGATTAGGAAACCTCTCTCTTTTATTAAGGGCTATTGCGGTTTTTTTGATTGGCTTTGGCAATAGTGGCAATGTCTTTTATCCATGCCTGAGTTACTATTTTCAAACCCGATTTCATACCTTCAATAGAGGCGGTTGTGAGTTTTTGTGCAGCAGGTTGAGACAAGAAAGCGGCGTATTTATCCATACTTTTATCATCAAACGACCGGTAAGTATGTACCATGGTGGCGTGAATGAAAGGCTCCATTTGGGCGTTCATTTGAGGCTTCATGGCTTCAATTCTGGCCCGGTATTGAGATGGATCAATGGATGAACTCGGATCTTCCATTGATGAAAAGGCAGTAAACATTGACTCCATGGTGAAAAGTTGAATGTCAACGGCTGTGTCTGTCATGCCGACAGCCTTGTCCAGTTTCTTTGCCAGCTCTACACGCTTTTCATTGCTGAGCAAGGTTTGCAATTGATTGGCGACCGTTTGGGAGGCCTCTATCGTCGAAGCACTGTTTTCTGCTGCTGTTAATCCTTTTCCCAAGTCTGATTGATACCAAGTCAGAAGCGTTTTAATGTCTTCTTTCGACAATGCTTTTTTTAAGGCGGTGTGAGTTTTTTCAATAATAATGGAGGGTAAAATGGCTTGATCCACCGATTTTAGAAGGGCGTCTTTATTCGGGGCATTTTTTTGTGCTAGGCCTTGCTCAAATCCGGCTTTCATGGTCTTGGGCAGTTCATTGATTTGCTCTGTAATACCCGCTACTTCCATTAAGGTATGGATGTCTGATGCGCTATGGACGGATGTTGAGCAACAAAGCAGAATGGTGAAAAAAAGAACATTGAATGTGTGAAAATGCAGTTTCATGGAGTCTCCCAAAATAGACATTGTCATCATAATGGGGGTAAGTGTATTCCACCGTTATGCATAAAGAAATCCCAGCACGCCCTCGTCGTCCTCGACCTATTTATTTTCTCGTTTTCATGTCCTCTTGTGGGGGAGGTGTTGGGCAACAGAATCCCTTTTGGCAGGGTTGGCATCGGGCTTTACCTGTTAACCATTTCGACAAAGTAAAACGATGCACCGCAAATAAGTTGTACATTGCATCTGCCAATACACGTATTAGAGGCCACCGAAGAGGGGCGGTTAGCCACCCTCGTCCTACCCGACTCCATGCTGCATGAGTGACGTCTAACCCTAATAGAATTTTCCCCGATTCATCCATGGCATGTAACTTTGCTAAGGCCGACGCTTTATTTATAGCGGGGTAGTCGAGCGTAAACTGTTCTGAATGAATATCGACCAGATTAATGTCGTTCTTGTGATCTTTCCGTTTCAGGCTGTCCATCTCAATCACACAGAGCGGACATTGGCTGTCATAAAAGAGTATTAAAGGCATAAGCTGAAGTTCAGTACGACGGCTGGCGTTGCGTCTGTCAATTCCGTTAAGTGTTAGCCGTACTATACGCTAACCAACAAAAGGTTGGATTTAGCGCTAAAGTAAAAGAAGTTTTTAGTAAGGCGTCTTTGTCATGTCAACGCTATTCATTTGGAAGGGGTATAAGTGGAAGGGGTACAAATAGAAGGTGACTTAAGGTGTTGGCGTAAGACGCGACTTTAGCCGAATCCTATGGCGCTTTAGTTGACTTTAGTACTTGCTAATACCACCATAATTTCAAGTAATCGATAACCGGGTTGTGATTTAGGCCTTGATGGTGTCGATCCTGTTCTTGGTCAGATTTGTTTATTCATTTGGGTGATTAATATGAGGGTTGCAGTGACTCAATTTCCATTATTACGAAACATTGGTATTCGACTTCTTCTTGGATTGGGGCTAGGGGGGGCGCTCTTCACAGGGCTTAGTGGTTGTGCGGAAGAAAATGTGGTGGTTGAGAAAAAACCACGTCCGATTGCTTGGGTACAAGTTTCCACCTCTGAGATGTCTCAAGTTCGACGAATATCCGGTATTTTACAGGCGGCCGAAAGTGCCCAACTGAGTTTTCAGGTGACGGGTAAAATAAAGTCGGTGCCTGCGCGTTTGGGAGATCAAGTTAAAGCCGGGGATGTGTTAGCTGAGTTGGATGAAAGCAGCTATGAGTTAAACGTGAAAGCGGCGAATGCCCAAGTGCATGAATCAGAAGCAGCGGTTCGTGAAGCCACCAATGAGTTTGAACGGCAGGCCAATTTGTACGAAAAAGGATGGGTGTCAAAAGCACTGTATGACGATGCGGAGACGGCGTTGGAGAGTGCGAAAAGCACCCTTGAAGTGGCTCAGGCTCAGTTAGATTTGGCAAATAAAGATTTACGTGATGCGGTGTTGCGGGCGCCCTACGATGGCACCATTACCGCACGAAACATTGAACCTTCTCAACAAGTGTCAGCAGGGCAATCGTGCTTTGAAATTGAAGGTCAGGGTGGTTTAGAAATTTCTGTGGTGGCGCCGGAAACGATTGTTGGTCAAATGCAATACAGCGATGTATTCAAAGCGTCTTTTCCTGCCATACCTGATTTAACGTTGGATGCTCGAATCACTGAAATCGGTTCCCAAGCCGAAGCGGCAAATGCTTTCCCAATTACCTTGTTTGTGCAAGATTCTCCTGCCATTTTGCGTGCTGGTATGAGTGCAGAAGTGGACTTTACGTACATGGGTACGGGGCGCACCGGCTATACCGGCCCTGCGATTCGTGTACCAATGAGCGCATTAGTTGCCGGAGAGGGGCAGACGTCGTTTGCGTTTGTTTACGATGAATCAACCTCAACGGTCCAACGTCGTGCAGTGCAAACAGAGAATATCATTAATAATGAAATGTTGATTTCGTCTGGTCTGGAAGATGGTGAAATTATTGCCTCGGCAGGGGTTGTGTATTTATACGATGGTCAAGAAGTCACACTGTTAAATCGTGGACCTCGCGTTTTCAATTAATGCCTTACTGTATTTTCTACCATAAAAAGGCATAACTCTAATGACTTTTCCACTTTATTCTGGTGTTTCATGCCAAAGGGGGCACGTGGTATGACCTTGACCACAGTATTTTTTAATTATCGCCGACTGGTATTTATGGTTCTGGCGATTGTATTGTTGTATGGCGTTTCTAGCTATTTTACGCTTCCCGCTCAGGAAGACCCGAAAATTCTGATCCGTGAAGCGTTAGTTATTACGCGTTATCCGGGCTTAAACCCTGAGCGTGTAGAGGAACTTATTACTCGAAAATTGGAACGTGAAATTCGAAAAATACCCGAAATAGAGAGAATTACTTCCAGCTCTACTATCGGACAATCGATTATTCATGTAGAAATTCAAGACCGTTTCACTAATTTAAATGCGATTTGGCAAAACTTGCGCAATAAAGTGAATTCGGCTCAATCGTTGTTGCCAGAAGGAACCGGACGCTCGGTGGTGAATGATGAATTCGGCGAAGTGGCCGTGGTGACTTTGGCGCTTTCAGCAGAAGGGTTCGAAATGGCCGCCATGAATGATATGGCTAAGCATATTCGTGACACTCTGTATACGGTTCCTGGCACCAATAAAATTGATGTGTTTGGGGTGCAGGATGAACGAATTTTTTTAGAAATTTCTAATGCAAAGCTGGCTCAATTAGGCGTGTCGCCGAATCAGTTGCTGAATATATTACAAAATCAAAATATCATTCGTCCTGGTGGAGCGGTAGATACAGGACAACAAAGCTTTGTTATTGAGCCGACGGGTAATTTTGAATCTGTTGACGATATTGCTAACACATTAGTGTCTTTGCCGGGAACGGACGATGTTGTTCCTATTTCCGATATTGTGAATATTCGTCGTGACTACATTGACCCACCGAACGAGTCTTCTTATTTTAATGGTAAAGAATCCATTATTTTCGCCATTTCCATGTTGTCGGGGAATAATTTATTAGAGTATGCGCCTAGAGTAAAAGCCAAAATTGAAGAATTACAGGATACCATTCCTGTGGGCTTTAATTTGGATATTGCTACTTATCAGGCAGATCAAGTAGCGAAGACAGTGTTTGGTGTTTCGACTAACGTAGGGCAAACGTTAGTGATTGTACTTGTGGTTGTTATTCTATTTTTGGGAATGCGAACCGGATTAATTGTTGGCACTATTGTTCCCTGTGTGATGTTGGCAACCTTGGCCATTATGAATATCAGTGGTATGGCGTTGGAGCGGATGAGCTTGGCAACACTCATTATCGCATTAGGCCTGTTGGTGGATAATGGTATTGTGATCGCGGAAGAATTTAAGCGATTACTTGAGATGGGGCGATCTCGAGAAGAGGCCATGGAAGCATGTGGTCGTGAATTGACCGTACCTTTATTGGTGTCATCGTTGACAACCATTCTTGTTTTTCTTCCTTTAATGTTGGCGGAACACGCGGCTGGTGAATACACACGATCGATATCTTTGGTGATATTGATATCGCTGATGACCTCTTGGGTGCTGGCCTTAGGGGTGACACCAACGCTCTGTTATTACTTCCTGAAAATTGATCCGAAAAAAATAGCAAAAAACAGTGACGATTCGAACGATGGCAAACTTACCGTGATGGATCGAATTTACAATGGGTATCGAGTCTTCTTGCATCGCATTTTGTATCATCGAATTTTATTTTTAATGTCAATGTTAGGGCTTTTTCTAGCAACTGGCGTGTTAATGGGTTTTGTTCCTCAGCAATTTTTCCCAGATTCAGATCGTTCTCAAATTCTGGTCTACACAGAACTGCCTTCCAACACCTCTGCTCGAACAACAGACCGCGAAATGCGAAAAGCCTTTTCCTGGCTGGGAGATAAACAGGTGTTTCCTCATATTGAATCGGTATCCGGTTATGTGGGGTACGGTGGGCCACGATTTGTGTTGTCTTTATCACCCGAAGACCCTGCTGAGAATAAAGGTTTTATGGTGGTGAATATCGATGAATTGGAAAACGTTGATACCACAATCGATAAGTTACGAACTGGTTTTTCTGAACAGTTTCCAGAGATGTTTGTGCGTGTTACGCGTATGTTTTTGGGGCCAAGTGATTCCAGTAAATTAGAAGTACAGGTGAAAGGGCCGGATGCGGATGTCATCTACCATAAAGCTCAAGAAATTGCCGCTTTACTGCGAGATGTGCCTGGTACAATTGATGTTCGTACAAATTGGGAAAATCGTATTACTAACGTCATTGTGGACGTTGATCAGCAACGTGCTCGACGTGCGGGTGTGACATCATCAGACATTGCTAACTCTATGCAAGGATATTTTGATGGCACCATGGTGACGGAGTTTAGAGATGGCGGGGATATTATTCCTATCATCATGCGGGCGGAAGAAACAGAAAGAATGAATTTAGATCGTATGCGATCGATGAACGTCTATTCTTCTGCGGAAAACACCAATGTGCCGTTATTTCAGATAGCGGATTTCAAACCTCAAAATCGTTATGCTCGAATAGAAAGGGAAGACATGTTTCGTACAGTGACGGTAGAGGCGAAAAGTTTACTTTATACCGCAGAAGATTTAAAAGCGTTGGTGGATGCAGATATTCAAGCGGCGGGTGAGGATTTACCACTCAATCATCATATTGAATACGACGGTGTGATTGCCGAATCTGCTGATGCTCAAAAAGCGTTATCGGCGTCTGTGCCAATGATTTTAGGTATTATTGTGGTATTACTGGTATGGCAATTTAATTCTTACCGGAAACCCGGCATTATAATCGTGACCATACCACTGGCGTTAATTGGCGCGGTATTGGGTTTATTGGTGACTAACTCTGCATTTGGCTTTATGGTAACTTTAGGGCTGTACTCACTGGCCGGTATTATTATTAATAATGCCATTGTTTTAATTGAGCGTATTGAGCTAGAGATGGAAGCAGGCTTAGAGCCTTACGATGCCATTGTGAATGCGTGCTTAATTCGTTTACGGCCTATTACAATGACAACTATTACAACCGTATTGGGTTTGTTGCCATTAATTCTTGCAAATGATCCTTTATTTTACGGAATGTCTAATGCCATGGCGTTTGGATTGGGTATTGGTACTTTGCTTACATTGGGTGTTGTGCCAGTCTTATACGCTATTTTCTACAAAATTCCTGCTCCGCATCGTTCTGTATAAAAGTTTTAATTATTTTTTATTCAACGATTGAGTGCCACCTTAAGGGCGGCACTTCGGTGTTGAATCCGCCGGTTACTGCGAGATATATACAATTATATCGGTAGAATACTTTCTTTGTTTCTAGCTTATGCTGGAAAAGCCAATTACACGTGTTGGATGAAAGAGGGTGTGGATAGTGAGGAAGGCAGTGCATTTGTCGTCATCGAATGTCGATGGGTGAGCCGGTATTTGCGAGCATTGGCACTCATAAGCGGTATCGAGGTTTAGTTTGTATGGCAAAACTAAGGTGAATGGCCAGTGGCAGCTCTTTTGTCTGGTGCAAAAATAAACAAATTATGAGCGGTGTAGGGAAGCTATGATTTGGGCTTTTCTACAGTCTCGTTACATATTGAGTCAGAGTTATTATTAAATGGCACTCATTAGTCGCACGAAAGCAACGTTGAGAATATCAGGTGATGATCTATTACCCGAAGATATTACTAATTCGTTAGGGGGGTTCCCTACACATGAGCAGACTCGTGGCGAGGAATTAGAAACATCCTCTGGAAGCATACGGGTGGCTAAATTTGGTATGTGGTGTTTATGTGCCACTGAGCAAGAACCTGGCGATCTAGATTGCCAAATTTCAGAAATACTAGAACAGTTAACAAGTAATCTCAATGCTTGGCAAGAGCTAGCTGACAATTACAAAATAGATTTATTTTGTGGCCTCTTCATGGAGGACGAGATGGAGGGTATAAGTCTAAGTCCTGAATCACTACAAAAACTAGGTGAAAGAAACATCCTGCTTGACTTAGATATTTATGGTCCAGATGAGGCTGAAGAAAATTTGTAACAAGGCAAGCCAAAACCGCACCTTCGGTGCTGGACTCGCTGACACCCGCCTTTATTCACTCGGAAAATGCACAAATCACCTTCGACCGAGACGGGCGCGACGAAAACCTCTCGGAAGCCAAAGCCATCGTCGACATACTGGAATGCCTCTCCATCAATAACCTCGGCCCCTTTGATGAGAATTACAACTTAAGCGAAGCCGTTGGAATATTATTGGCTCGGTTGTACCAGAATATGCACCGTTGTTAATGGTGTAGTTCTCACTGCTCTGGCCATTATTCATGGCCGGGCAGTAAGCTATTGTTAACTGTATAAATCGTAATTACACTTCTCGCCGCTACTATGCAGTACGCATCCATAAATAGTTGAAAAGGAGAAATTCATGCCGACTTCACAGGTCGTAATGGTTGATAGTTTATACCCTATTGGTGAGGGACGTTCAGGACATACCAGCTGCAAAGGTACTACCAAATTTGGCCCCATTGACCCAAAAACACTTTTTTGTGAATTAACAGCCTCGCAAGATGCCAGTATGAAGGTGTTCGTCGAATTTCTTGTGCGTATGGGAGTTGATCGCCGGCTTTGCGAACCCAATAGCCGTCTATGCCCTCATCAACAATATGAAGTGGAAGACAATAAACGACGTGCAATGTGTGCCTGCGCAGAGTTTGAAGCGCTGTTGGATGCCATTCGTGAAAAGGGATTGGATGAGATTGTAAGATTATTTAAAGCCAATAAAATCGCATTTGTTGCACACGACGATGCAGGGAGTATTATGGCTCCCTGCGATAATTGTCTTTCATGGCTCCAGCCTTGTAATATTTCCTGTTACTCATATCATTGGCAGCTTACCAATGCCAATGATATTCCTCTCATTAATCATTTTCGTTAATATTAAAAATCGAGGTAAATAAAGGGGCGAATTTAGCTCCTTTTTCTTTTTAATAAATTCTGCTTGTACGTTTATGGTGGGTTGCCAGGGGCCACCCTCGGGTGGGCTGGTTGCTCTTATCCGGTACTGCGAACCCCTCGCCACCCATAACGATTCATGGCGCCTATGAATAAAATAATTATTTTTTTAATGTCTTATGTGCCAATAAATTATTTGGTTGGGTGAGACTTATACAATAATTTAATCTCTTAGGGTTTAATTCCCCGCCGCTTGCGGCGAATAACTAATCTAAATACCCCGCCCCTTGGGGCGGGGATGTTTATTTTTTCCGGAATAACTGGACAAAGTCTCTTGAGCAATATGTACTCGTTTTCATTCCCGTTTTAAAGTGCCCTTGTCTCTACCGTAATGAATTAAAAAAGAGAGTGATCACGATGGAACTATCGCCAAAGAAAAAAACGATTTTCTCAGCTTACTAATGGGTACATAGCAGATGCCACTTAATGTTGGCTAAGCTATGTACCCCTTAGTAGCTTGGGTTCTCGACCTTTGGCTACGCTTTTTTTCAATGCCTCATAGCCCCTTTCACGATAAAGGGCCACCATCGATAAATTTGGCTGCGATTAAAGCCGAGCGCTTTGATTACGACTTCAGGACTTTCGCCAGCTTCCACTTGCTGTACTGCACGAATGCGAATTTCTTCGAGCGTATCGTGACTTAATTTTCTGCCATCATTTTTCATAACTGTATTATACAGTGTTGGCTAAGTTATGCACCATTTAGTACCAGAAAGGCAGTGGCAAGAGCACTCTCAGAAAAAAGAGGCAGAGAAATTTCGGAGGCGAAATTAAATCAAATGTTAAATCGATTAACGAATGATCAGGGATTTGTTTTTGAGATTTTCGAGGTATTGAATTTGCAATTAATTGCGGTGCCAATCCCACAGAAATAAAGGGAAGTTTTTCTGCGTAGACAGAATGTAGACACTTTTGCGCAAAAGGTTGAATTTTAACAAAATTGTAAGAATCTTTTGCGTTCTGGAAGGTGTTGATTTTAAAGGACTTTCTAGATGGTACCAGAGGCCGGACTCGAACCGGCACGCTCGTGAAAGCAAGGGATTTTGAACCCCCTAAGAGTAGTTTTGAAAGGTTTTGATTCTCGTATAATAAGTGTTTGCATGTAAGCCACCATTCACAAATGTTGCTATTCTCTCGTTTACTAGGACATAATTTGGACGTCTTGGGCACAGTAGACAAAATGGTGATTCATACTGCGAGTAAGCGATCAAACGGGTTTTTATCCAGTACTTCAACGAGATGTTTCGGAGCGAGTTTAGCGTAACGTAACGTCATCTCCATTGTTTTATGGCCTAGTATCTCTTTTAACTTCAGTATATTTCCGTCATTGATCATGTAATGGCTGGCAAAGGTATGTCTCAGGATGTGAGTACTTTGCCCTTCAGGGAGCTGTAAGCCCGCACGTTCAACAGCCGATGCAAACGCCCGATAACAGGTGTGAGGGAAAAGTCGCCCGAACCGTGGCCGCCCATGGAGAATTCTAGCGATGAGTTCATCCGAAATCGGTACTGCCCTGGCCTTGGAATTCTTGGTATTTACATAGTGTACTTTCCCGTTCCGGATTCTTCCTGCTTCCAATGTTTCTGCTTCGCTCCAGCGTGCGCCAGTCGCTAAACAGATTTCGGTGATCGTGAGGACATCCGGATTCTTGGCGTTTTCCAGTTCCGCCAAGAGTTTCTTGATTTCGTTTTCCTCTAAATACGTCAACTGAGATTCATCAATTTGAAGTTTGGGAATTCCAGCTAAAGGATTCGTTCCCTTCCAATTTTTCAACTTAATTAATGTGCCATACGTTGCGGACAGGTAAGCGTGTTCATGATTGACGGTGTTTTTACTCACCGTTCTATTTTTCCGAGGGAGAATTTCCTGGAGTCGTTTTTTTCTATATCGTAAAAAATCTTCTCCGGTGAACTTACGGGCTAGGGGGTTTTTCAAGCGATCGCACATATTCATTAATTTAATTTTACGGCGATCACCGTCTTTGAGTGAATAGCCATATAACTCGTACCAATCATCAATCAACTTAGAGAGACGGCGGTTATCACTTCGGGCGGTTGAGAGTTCCCCTCGATTGGTTTGTGCTTTTAATTCAATTTCGTAGTCTTCTGCCTCTCTCTTACGCAGGAAAGTTTTTCGAATTCTACGACCTTCACTGCCATGAGGTCGAAAATCCACTTGCCAGCCACTCTGCACTTTTCTAATCGCCATAACGCTTCCCTATTTAACGACTAATTCACGAATGCCATACCCCTTTGGCTCTAAATCGGCCATGATTTTTGAAACGATAATATGGCAATAATTACTCTTACTGCTCTGCAAAGCCTTGATAGAAATGGGGCCTTCATACACCAACCACGGTAGTAATTCAGGAAATTTCTCACCGAGGTTTCGAAAGTCAATTTCATTCACCTTGGCGCGAATACCTTCGATATTTTTCAGCCTCACATATTCAATACCCATAAAATCAGCAAATTCTTGAACGCCCATTCCCATGAATTCACGGATCGCCTTCACTCTAGCACCAGCCGGTTGTGACATGTCATTCCTCCAATAATGTTTTCAGCGTCATTTTCAACAGTATTTGGCGTCATTATTATCAACTCTACTGATTGATAAATAATGTCGCGAGTTTATAGAAATCACTTTAGCAGATAAAAAAAGATAAAAATAGTTAAAAATAACTTGATATAAAATTTAATAGGCCTACCATAGATAATAATTATCCAAAGCAAAGCAAACAGGAGATGATATGCCTACCAAAATTAAAGACTTACCACTAGACCAAATCCAGTTTCCCGAATTACCTGAGGGGCCGGTGACCTTCAATATGCCGTTTCCATTGATGAACCAGGAAGAGTTTGCCGAGAAGGTGGGCTTTCGACAGGGGCAGATGAACACCCAAATCAACTTGGGCAACATACCCACCGTGAAGATCGGGCGGTTGCGGCTGGTGAACATCGCCGCACTCACCCTCCAGTGCATGGCACAAAAGGACAAAGACTAACCCCTATTGATCCGAAATGAGCTGGAAACGCTGCTATGCCTGACTATTTGAATATTGATGATGAGATCATCGAATCCCTTCGCAACGACACGGAATATGCCTTTAAAGAAAGGAGCAATTTCTTTCAGTACGGGCGTTGTCCGAATTGTGGGAAAAAAGAGTTATTTGTCGGCAAGGACAAGCCGGGTCTCATTCTGTGTAATCGCCGGGATGAATGTGGGTTTTCCATCACAACCCGAGAGCGGTACCCGGCGTTGTGGGAGAACTTCGCCGAGCGTTTCCCATCGACGGATCATGACCCCAACGCCACCGCTCGCGCATTTCTCGGAGTGAACCGAGGGTTCAACACCGATAAATTAGAGGGGTGGTACACCCAGGGCTTCTTCCAACTCCCCGACAATAACTGGGCACAAACCTGCCGCTTTCGGTTATTTGAAGGGGAAGACTATTGGGAGCGCATCATTGATCCGGCTCACGTCAAACGTGCGGGTAAAAAAGCTCGCTTTAAACAGGGCACAAAATACACCGACAAACACTGGTCGCCACCAGGGCAGGTGATTAAAAAGAATGATCGGGTGTACATCACCGAAGGGATATTTCATACGATTGCGTACCACCACATTGGCAAGAAAGCGGTGTGTGCGTTTTCCTGCAATAACTTGCCAAGGGAATTCATTGCACAACACAAAGACGACAACATTATTTGGTGCTTGGCCTACGACGACGAGCCCGGTGCCCATAAGCACATTCGTAAATATTACCAAGAATTAAAAACACTGAAGCAAACCGTTGAGATTGCCCTCACCGGCAGCAAGAAAGATTGGGACGACCTCTACCGATTAGACCGTTTAAACGACGAAGAGTTAGAGGCGTGCAAATGGCGTGGCCAGTTATTTATTGCCGAGAGCGCGAAACAAAAAGCCTTTATGCACTACGCCTGGAAGCAGCAAAGCTATTGTATTTTGCCGTTTGAAAACCAGCTGTATTCAGTCAGAGTCAATTTAGAAGTGCTCAGTAAACAACTAGACGGTGAAAGATTTGACCATCACTTTCATCGCGATGAGTTTTTCCGTGCCGCGAAAATTAAAAATATATCCAATTGCATACCGAATTTTTTGTATGTGCAGAAAGATAAGTTTACCGATGAGCGCCGTTATTTTTTTGACGTCAAACTCGCCAGCAGTAATCGCCGTTATCACGTGGGCATCACTGGGCCTGCATTAACGGAACCGCGTGCCTTTGGTCAAGCCCTTATCAGTAATACCGATGGCGGTACGTTTGATGGTGCGGCTGGTGACTTAAAAAAATTACGAGACCAATGGTTAAACCGCCAAGTGGACTTTGTCGAGACTGTGCCTTTTGTGGGCTACGACGAAGAGAGCCAAACGTATATTTTCCCAGAATGCGGATACCAAAATGGGCAACGTTATGAATTGAATGAGCAGGGTTATATACAACTACCTAATCGTGGAATAAAGACAACGCTATCCAGTATTAAGATCACTTCTACAACAGAATTTGATCCTACATGGGTTAGAGACTTTATCAAAGTATTTCATTTGAATGGTGTCTGTGCTTTAGCGTATTGGACAATGTCGCTGTTCTCTCAACAAATAAAATTACAATTGCAGGGTATGCCTTTCCTTGAAATTACCGGCGAGAAAGAATCTGGAAAAACTACATTGATACGTTTTTTATGGAAATTATTTGGCCGTAGTTATGAGGGTGTTGATATGAATGAAATGACAGATGCCTCACGCGGAAGAACCTTTGGCCAGATATCCAATTTACCCATGGTACTTTTAGAGTCAGATAGGGAAGTGAATTCTTCCGCAGGTGGCCGGCCTACAACAGCAGTGAATTGGGATGTGATGAAAAAATTAACGGACTTAAATGCTGTCATTTCATCTCGTGGAATAAAAACCAATGACAATAATACCAATGAAATCCTGAATAGAGCGGCTTATGTTGTTGCGCAAAATGCCAGTGTAGATGGAGGTGAACCGATTTTAAGCCGCTTTTTTCACCTTCATTTCACAACCGCACACAAGCGGCCAGAGAATCGTCCTATTGCAGATCGATTAAAGGCAATGGCGGTAGAGGATTTGGGCGGTTATTTACACCATGTATTGACTCATGAAAAAGAATACCTCGATCAATTTTTTACCTACTTTAAAGTTTTCCGAGAACGCCTTGATCAAGTAGAAGAACTAAAAGTGAGTGATCGTACGGTAGATTTTCATGCGCAGGCAATGGCCTCGGTTGAATTACTTAAATTTTTACTGCCGGAGTTCCCGGATTTTGTTATCGAAAAAGCATTGGATCATGTTGTTGAACGGGCAAAAAATAGAATTGATCGAATGTCTTGTGATCATCCAGAAATTGCACGCGCCTGGGATTTTTACTTGTTCCAAAACTATCGGACTAGAAAAATCACAATAAGGGAAAACGGCAAAGAAGAAACCAAAACTGAGAAATACGAAATCTTAAACCAACATAAACAAAAGAATCTTATTGCAATTAACCTCAATGATTTTGTTCAACAGGCAAGAAAAGCTTATCAAGAACCGTTTTCAATTGACGAGTTAAAGCGTCTGTTACCAAACAGTAAAAGGCCTAAATATTTGGCAAAGAAAAAAATTAGAAGTAGTCGCGAAGGCGGAAACTCAACACCAATGTGCTTCATATTCGAGAAACC
Source organism: Marinibactrum halimedae (assembly GCF_021234875.1). Taxonomy (GTDB): domain Bacteria; phylum Pseudomonadota; class Gammaproteobacteria; order Pseudomonadales; family Cellvibrionaceae; genus Marinibactrum; species Marinibactrum halimedae. The sequence continues at coordinate 127,015 of NZ_JAJQVM010000012.1, forward strand.
TTCGGATTGGGAATGACAGTGTCTTTCTCCCCTTTTTTTTGTGTCTCCACTGGAGAGTAAAAAAATGTGGAAGGGGGGGCGTGTAAACCTGCAACAAGGGCAACTGAATATAGTGATAACTATAAATATCTATATATATCAGTAAGTTAAGTTACTTTTTTTCCTAAAAAATAGAGCAACTTTGCGGCAACTCAAAAGCAACAAGAGCAACAAGAAGTTGCTCTTCAGTTGCTCTACTCAGAAATTTTAAAAATGGCTACAGCCCTTTATTCATAAGGGTTTCAGGCTGGTTAAAATGTGTACAGCAACTTTGTTGCTCTTGAGTTGCTCTCGGGTGATTTGGCTGTATCCCCCGAAAACACTGGCTTTGAGCCATGTTGAGGGAATGGTGTTGCCGAAATTGCCTGTTTTCAAAACCCCCATCCCCGTATGTGTTTTTTTCTGGGATTTTTCATCAATCAAAACTAAAAAGAGGAATACCATGACAAGTTCAACTCAAAAATTATTTGCTGATCAAGATTCATATTCTGGTGGGTTGTTGTCAGATCGGATTTACCAGGTCGCAGCGAATATTGAGGAAGCGTTTATTAAGGCTGGTGCGGTTCCAGGGGTGAGTTACAACCACTCCGATATAGCTTCAATGGCTGTCAGTTTGATGCCCTCTATAACTGACCTTGAATCAATTGAAGTGCCTTTACTTTTGAGTACGCAGGGTAAGAAACTATTCTGTGAGTCCCTTAAACCTGAGCATGAAAAATTAGAAGACTTTTGGAGGCATTTACATTCGTTCAACTTGAGCAAACGATACAATGGAAAAGAGGAGGTTGATCACAGTAATGAATTTGATTTACTTGCCATTGGCCTAGAGCATTTGGCTCACTTGCGAAAAGAGGATGAATTTGAAGAGCTAGATCAAAAAGACATCGAAGAACACCTCCACCTAAGCCGCCAATACAAATACCTCGGAAAAGAAACCATCACCAGTCGCCTCACTGGTGAGCCCACCCTTTGCTGGATTTTCCAACGCCCCGAAGGCCAGTATTAATGCCACTCATCACCCACCTCACAACCGCTTCGGCGGTTGTTCTCACCTTGCTCTGTCTGGCACTGCCCACCTACCAATGGTCACAGCTTCCAAGTGACCTCATTGTTAAGTGGTTGGCAGGGGCGGCGGCGTTGTCGTTGGGTGTGCTGAAAATTACCTTTGTGCCCCTGTCGATTCAGAGCTTTGAACAACAACGATTACTACCCGGCCTGTGCTTATTACTGGCGGCGTTGGTGGCATTGACATTAAGCATTTCGGCCACCGGAGATTTATTGCACTCCACCATGGCAACACGCCACCAGCAAACCTTGGCCAACAACCAAACGTTTCGAAATGTTCAGGCGGGCTTAAACGGTTTAGACCAACAAATAAACCAACTACACCGTTTAATCGAATCCGACATTAACGCCGGTTACCGTCAGCGTGCCTACGAGCGGCAATCGGGTTTAATGGCCTTGCATGAAAAGCGTGATGCCCAAGTTAAAACGTTAAACCAATGGTCGAGTGAAACCACACACACCGCCACCTTTGGCAAACCCATTACCGTTATTGGGTTGAATGGGCCAGTGGTCATTCAGGCCACCACCGGAGTGGCCATGGCCTTGCACTTGGGTTGTGTGTTGGCTGTGCTCGCCGTAACGGCCTGGCGACCTAAACCTTTAAACTCTTCAGAGTTTAAACCGCAACCCGCGCCTAAACTTAAACCCGAAACGAACGCTAAACCCTTAAACCCTTCAGAGTTTAAACCGCAACCTACGCCTAAACTTAAACCCGAAACGTAAACGCCAAACCAATTACACCTTGATATTCCAAGGCAACAAAGCCTCCACCTGCTCAACATCATTGACATTGGGCAGTTCTTTAAAAATGTTTTGCAAATATTCGTAAGGGTTGAGCCCATTGGCCTTGGCTGTTTCGATTAAACTGTACAAATTGGCACTGGCTTTCGCTCCCGCCTGACTTTTGCTGAACATCCAATTCTTACGCCCAATCGTGAACGGACGGATTGCGCGCTCTGCTGCATTATTATCGATCGGGTAGCGTCCATCCTCCAGATAGCCGATTAATCGATCCCACTGGTTATTTAGGTACACCAATGCCACACCCAGCTTGGTTTTCGGCGCCACGGTTTGCAGGCTTTTATCCAGCCACTCTTTTAATTTGGCCACAATCGGCTTGGCTTCCTTTTGCCGAAAGATATGGCGCTGATCCGGTGGCTCTTCTTTGATTTTCTTTTCAATCGCGTACAGTTTTTGGATATAGGCTAAAGCTTGATCGGATTTTCCGGTTTTCCCCTTTTTTTGCAGTGCTTGAGCTTCTTTAAATTTTCTTCGAGCGTGTGCCCAACAGCCTAAACGCGTAATGCCATAGTCATAGCAGGCTTTTTGATACCCTTCATAACCATCCACCATAATGGCATGATTGTCTGAGCTGAGTAATTCAAGCGGAACTTGTTGCCCTCGGTGATCGGCATAATGAAAAACACTCGCCGAGTGCGAACCCGTATGGTTCATCACCCACATATAGCTTTTGCTTTGCGCATTTTTACCCGGTTCATCTAAGACTTGCAGCGTCGTTTCGTCCATATGAAGGAGCGGTTGTTTGTGCAAATGTTCGATCAGTAAGTTAATGAGCGGCTGCACTAATTTTCCACACTGAATCATCCAGTTCGACATGTTGGTTCGATCCAGATGAATACCGATACGCTTAAACATCTCACTTTGGCGATACAGGGGTAAGGCATCCGCGTATTTTTGCGTGGCGATAAAAGCCAATAAGCTGGGGCTGGCAATGCT
>NZ_JAJQVM010000013.1 GCF_021234875.1 Marinibactrum halimedae
CAAAAGAACGAATTTTTATCCAATATTTTTGTAAATAAATGCGTAATGATAATTATTTTCGGTAAATGTTCCGGTAGAAAAAATTAGAAAATTATCGCGCTAAAAAAACGAATTTATAGAGGTTCCCAGAAGTGATTCAAGGCCAGTATTATGAAGTGGGCCAAGAATTTAAACCCCATACCGACTTTTTTGAAGAGCATGAAATTGATCAGCACGGTGCCGTTATGGGACAGCGTACGTTTACGGTGATGATCTATTTAAATACAGTGGAAGAGGGGGGCGAAACAGAGTTTCCACGATTAAACGCCAAATTTGCTCCCAAGTGTGGTACAGCGGTGATTTGGAGTAGCCTCTACTCGGACGGTGCCCCTAATATTAACAGTTTGCATCATGCGCACCCGGTAAAAAAAGGCTACAAGGCGGTCATTACGAAATGGTTTCGTTCAAGCAGTCGTATCACACCCGCTCCGCCCATGTTCGTAAAAGAGCATAATGAGTACATTCCTACGTTTACTCGTCAAGGTTTTCAAAAAGCGAAAATGGCGCCTGAATTATTTCAGGAGATTCAAACGTTTTATCACGCTCGTCGAGAGCTCAGCCAAGATGAGCATGTGCCCGGTGATTTTATTGCCAATGAAACGAAAAAAGAAAAGAGTAGCGTACTGGTTGATTTGTCCTCCGCGTTACGCGACAAAATTCACGATTATATGAAGCCACTGTTATCCCAATGGTGCGGTCAGGAGCTTGAGCCAACCTATGTGTATGGAATCCGTACCTATTTACGAGGTGCGTATTTAAAGTGTCATCGTGACCGAATCGAAACACACATTATCAGTGCCATTATTAATGTTGATCAAACTGTGGATCAGCCATGGGCATTGGTGATTGATGATCATGATTATCGGGAACATCGTGTGTATTTAGAACCGGGTGAAATGGTTTTTTATGAAGGCGGGCGTTTACGCCATGGCCGCCCCGATGCCTTTAATGGGGATGAATTTGCGAATATTTTTTGCCACTTTAAACCGACGTCTTACTTGCCACCCCAAGATTTTTCTTGAGGTGTTTTGAGGTACGAATACGGTGTGAGGTGACAATGACTTCGTGACTTCTATTACACAATGACGTGTGGCAAAAAACGGCTCATGTCTTGGGTGATAGGGCCTTCGTCTTCACGAATTGAAATTCCCGCCGCTTCATCACCCACTAACCAGCTGCCAATAAGAGAGTAGCTCTCTCCAAAGCGGGGTAAGGGGTGATGAGCTTGATAAATAAACCCTTCTTCTCCATAGGGCCCTTCTGAGCCGACTATAGGGGTGTGTGTGCCAGCTTCAATAATACTGACATTGGCCCCCTCGCGGGAAAAAATGGGTTTTTTAACCAGTGTTTGGGTTGGGTTTGCTTGGTTGAGTTCGTCCTCAAAATAAGCGGGTAATAAATTCGGATGATTAGGAAATAATTTCCACAGCATCGGTAATAGTGCTTTATTGGACAATAGGCTTTTCCAAGGAGGCTCAATAAAACGTACATTATTTTTTTGCAACCACTCCGCATAGGGTTCACGCAGCATAAATTCCCAAGGATAAAGCTTAAACATCCAGGTAATCATGGCGTCGTCCATATCCGTAAACTCGCCCAATTCATTGTGGCCAATGTCTTCGATGAAAACGAAGTCTGTTGAGAGTCCGGCGTATTTTGCGCAGTCTTCTAAATATTGAACGGTGCCTCGGTCTTCAGGGGTGTCTTTACAGCAAGAGAAATGCAAAGCTCGGCTTGGTGTTAAGTATTCCAACTCCGAAAATCGTTGAATGAGTTTTTCTTGAACAGAATTAAATTGGTCAGCCTGTTTAGGTAATTTCCCCGCTTGCACTTGATCTTCTAGCCATAACCATTGCCAAAAGCCAGTCTCATAAATACTGGTGGGGGTGTCGGCATTATTCTCATAGAGTTTGGCGGGGCTTTTTCCGTCGTAGCTAAAGTCCAGTCGTGAGTAGAGGCTCGGGTCACCGTTTAACCAAGACTGCCTTACGAGATCCCAATGAGCTTCAGGAATGCAAAATCGGTGCAGGTATTCATCGTCGTGAATAACCCGTTCAACGACCGATAGGCACATCTGTTGTATTTCTTCGGTTGGGTCTTCTAAATCTCGCTCAATTTGCTCAAGGGTGAATTGATAATAGGCGCGCTCATCCCAGTAGCGTTCTCCGTACATGGTATGAAAATGAAAGCCGTAGTCGGTGGCCATTTCTTGCCAATTTTCACGTTCATTAATGGGAATTCGTAACATCCTATTTTATTTCTCCTGAGATAATGAGTGAGGATTGAAGACGGTATTGATGTATTGGCGTTATGTGAACACAAATAAAAGTACCTGAAAAATAAAACACTTTGCAGGCACTTTTATTCAGTCATTTTTGAAGGAGGGAGGCGTAAAAAGTGTGGTGCTAGCCACCCCAACTCCTAGATGATTTGCCTCCGCCCCAACTGGATTTAGCAGAAGCAACAGAACCAAACCCACCTCGTGAAATGGTCTTTTTAGAAGATGGCATTTTCTGCGTTAAGGTTTTTTTCGGAACTTTGTAAGTACTTTGTCCGTGCTTGCCAATGATGGTGCCATCTGCCGTCATGAGTTTATTGTAATTGCCACCGACGTAGCTGTCATAACGATAAACGGGGTTGTAGCGCCGTTTTTTGTATCCACCGCCGTAGAAATCAATATCAATTTCGCGATTACTATTCAAGGCTTGATTGGCGATGTAACCCACTAAAAAGCCACTGATCAGCGGTGTCCAGATGTTATTGGGGGCTTGGTAACATTGCTCAATACCAAAGTCGGTTTCGCAATGGGATTTGTGTTGATACTTGGGTCCCGTTCGCCTGGCTTCGCTGAGTGCTTGCTCATAAGCGTAGGTGCATTGCTCGACATTCATTGCCGTGCGGTCAACACAATCACTGACCGATTGCACAAACGTGGCTTCTTCGCGGTTACTGCTACATCCGGCGGCAATCGCGGCAATGGCAACGGTCATGGGTTTGACGACAAATTGCCAGCGCCGTTTACGCATGAATTCTTGTTGAATCGATTGAGAGCGTTTCATAGTGGCCCCCTTATTAGTAAGTCATACAAGCGGCATTTAAGAGACCTACAGCGATACTCACCGCTGCTAACATAATGCCAGCACTGATTTCATTGTCTTCGATGCGTTTAACAATCATGGGCATGAAGGCAAAACGTAAAATGGCGAACGCGAGTACTTGCGCTATCAGGGCAACCACGGCCCATATTGTAAAATCAATCAGCGAAATAGAATTGCTAATGGCACCACTTAAGGCGATGGCAAAACCGACGATAGTGCCGCCAAAACCAATGGCGGCGGCGGTATTACGATCATTTTTAATTAATAACCACTCATCCTGTGGAGTCAATAAACTGTAGATAAATTTAAAGACAATCAGTGCAACGATGGCGCCTAAAAAATACGCGCTGAACATCATTAAACTGTTGACGATGGGGTAATCCAGCATAGTAGGTTTCCTTATTAATGTGGTTATTTTGGAGGTGGTGATGAGTCTGTTGTAAACAGTCGATTATAATCAATTTATTGTAATCGGCTTATCCATGAATCGTAATTTGCGCAGGTGTTAATGTCATGCCGGTGCTTCTCACAAAGCATCGGCTAAGCTGCCCTTGCTCATCCATAATTTCTTCAGCGGATAAAAATAATGTCTCAGTGTTGTCATTGCCAATATCACGCTCAAATAGCATTGTGAATTGATCTGTCGATGAGGAATCACCTTCACCGTCATAGGTTTTCTCTGTCATGGCAACCGGTTGATGGTATGCCCCTGCAGTTTGCCACACGCGATAGTACAACTGGTCATTAAGAGTGTAGGTTTCTGTGCCGATTTTCTGATTTAACAACTCATCCCAGTTGTGTTGATTACTGACGTCCAGTGTATCGTAATAGTGGAACAATTTTACATCGACCACATGTTCTTCTTCTTTTCCGCCTTCGGTAACCACTTGTAAAAAGGCGTCGTCATCGGTGTAAAAGCGAAAAATCCAGCTTCCACCTAAATCCACAATACCCGCTGAGTGAATGATGTAGGTAGACGAAATATTTTCGGTCGTTAGTTCACTGGACAACAGTTTGACAAATAAACTATCCAATTCAAAACTGCACCCAATACGTAATCCCAAAATGGAAGGGGTAGTAGGCATTTTGGGTTTTTCGTTAGAAGATTTACCAAACAGTTTACTGAACATAATTCACCCTATTGTCTATCGGTAGTTTTTAAATCTCGGTTAGTATGCTGAAAGTTGTGACGGTTTAGAGCATTGATTATTCAAAACATTCATTGGCGTTGAGTCTTCGTTCGGCAATGTAGTAAACCGTATCGCCGCTTGCAACGGTGTTTTTAAAGCTTGGGTTTAAGTCGATATGATCTGAATCTTTTTTACGAATTCCAATGAGGGTTGCGTTAAGTTCGGTTTTTAATCGCATGAAGACGGGCTCCACAGATTGAGGTGTATTGCCATCATAGATCACACTGTACTGTGTCATGCCGTAGGTGCCGTCCAGTAATTGTTTATGAAGCATGCTTGAGCCTGGGTCGACCGTTGACTTTGCAAGCATTTCTAATGCAACCGATGGTATGCATTCAACGGTTGGGCAATATCGTCTCAGTAACTCTCCGGTGGCTTCTTCTTGAAAATACGCGGTAGTATGGCAACCGGGGTTGACTTTGTCACAGTAGAGGGCAGTGGTCAGTGTGACGTCGTCCAGAGGGGTATCGATGATGATTCTTCCGGCGGCCGCGATATTGGCACGGCTCATAGTGTCATCATGGGAAAAGTGTTCGGCTTTTACAAAATCAATTTTTCCCGGTAGTGGGTTCTCGATTTCTTTGGCCACAACGAGGACAAGGCGATCATTTTGACGGCTACTTTTGGCCAGCAATAATTCAATTAAGCGAATGGTTCGTTGACCGTTCCAGCCAATAAGAATGGTATGATTTGTGTGGTTAAGCACCGTGAGCCCCCGTTTACCTCGTGAAATAATTTCAGAAAAGAATAACCCAGCACGGCCAATGACTAGGGCGAAAATACTCAGCCCGACGGGAATAACCCAAATACTCACAAAGAGTTTGCCCAGTGGTGTAGTGGGGGAGTAATCACCGTAGCCGACAGTAGAACCTGTGACGACAAGCCAATAGAGGAAATTAGAAAAGGACTGAAGGTCTTGTTCGCCAGCAATGAGCATCAGCCAATAACTGATGACGCCATAAAGTAATCCAGCTGACAATATCGTTGTGGTATTGGCTTTAAAAAAAAGCGCCGCCAATAGGCGGCGCAATTTTGTGATCATCACAAGTGCTTATCCTTTTTTGGCTGCCATTAATTGCGCCAGTTTATCTTTTCCGTTGCCACTTCCGCCAGGGGTAATACCGGCAGCTTTTAATTTTTGATCAAGATCCGAGCCGGATTCAGCCGAGGCCAATTCTTCGGCGGCCTCTAATTCCGCTGAACGCTCAGCTTGTTTGGCTTTGATACGGTCAAGGCTGTCTAGCGCCGTCTTTACTTTACTGTTAGCGCCCATGTGGCGTGAAGAAACGGCTACTTGTGCTTTTTGAACCGATTCTGTGGCCTTAATTTGTTCAATTTGTTGCTCCATGCGACGAACATTGGTTTTCGCTTTGGCAATGTTTTGCTTCAGTGTGGTTTCTGATTTCTTGAAGCCTTCTAAAATACCTTCTTCAGTGGCGAGGCTGGCTTCCAATTCAGAGACTTTTTCTGCACACTCAATGGCCAATGCTTCATTGCCACCTTCTGCGGCAGAAACGGCATGGTTGGTGTAAGTATCAATATCGCCTTGCAGTGATTTGACTTTTCCTTCGCTCAGTTTGCGTTTAGCCATAATTTTAGTCAGGCTTTGGTCGCATGCAATAAGCTCTTGTTTGGCTTCACGCATTTCCTGGTCCAGAATTCGAATGGTTTGAGTGTCGGCAACCGCTTCGGCGGCCTCATTGACACCCCCTTTTAAAGCAGTCCATAGTTTTTTTAAGCTCATTACGCGGTCTCCTTCAGCAAGTGGTCGCTGTACAGTTCAAGAAATTCATCAACGTTGGTAAAAAGGGTCTCTATCTCTTCAATGACCACAGAATCTTTGCTATCGGCAGAGAGGGCGCCAAAAGCAACATAGTAATCTTCTCGGTCAATAGTGGTGATACCAATGGTCGTTAGGGGGACTAATTGATGGGTTCGCAACACAAGATCATTCAGCCCCGCTTTGTTACCGACATTTTTTGCGGGGAACAGGATTGCTTCGACGATGATTTGTGTCTCGCCGGCGTACACAAATGCATCAACTCCCTCATCGTTGGAAATGCTGATACAGTTGCCTTCGTCTTCGACGACCCAGTTTGGTTGTTGTTCAATCAGTTCTTTTAATGAGGTTTGAGTCCAAGCCATAGTAGTGTTCCTTGTTTAAATCGACTCTTGTGTGGAATATATGCCACAAATGTAACCGATATATCTCAAGAGTCAAGCGTTATTTTAGAATGAAATGTTGCTCATTAGTATCTAAAGTGTAATATATTCCACATTAGTGAGCACCGGATAACTTTTATGAAACAAGATCAAAGCGTACAAAACAAAGAGGCCCTGGCGCCTTATAAGACTGCCATCGCTCGCTATGTGCGCGCTTCGATGGTACTGCGCAATCTCCGCTACGATGATTTGGCTACCGCGTTAGAGACCCGTGGCATAAGCCTGTCACCCGATAATCTTAGAAGCAAGGTAAGTAAAGGAATTTTTTCAGCGGATTTATTTCTGGCGTTGCTGGATGTGATGGAAGTGGGAGACAGCGCGTGTGAAGAGGTGTTGAAATTAGTGCGAGAACAACAAAATAGTGATTAAACGTCGGAGCGAGCCGTAGATTTTCTTCTCATTTGAATTTTTTTACAAAACTGTGATTTAAGCGTTTTATTTACACTATAAAAAATTACGCACATCTCTACTTAGCCATAGTAGTATTACTGTTCAACAGCATTACTGTTCAATAGTATTACCCTTCTCATTGCTATTTTGATCTTATGACTCTTCACGGCACAACTGGATGTCATTGTGAATATAAAACGGGTTACATCACTTTCTGAAATTTTAGGCGACTTGAGTACACTGCTTGAGGATTGTGTTGCAGAAGGCGCCTCATTAGGATTTTTACATCCTCTTCGCATGGGTGAGGCGGCTCATTATTGGCGAGAGGTTGAAAAAAGTATTGCTAATGGTGAGCGTCATTTATTGGTAGCTTTTGAGAAAAACACCCTCATCGGTGGAGTACAGCTGAGCATGTGTCATAACCGAAACGGGGTTCACCGTGCGGGTGTTGAAAAGTTGATGGTTGCATTGAGTCATCGAGGTTATGGTGTGGGCCGAGCATTGATGCAGACCATTGAAGTACTGGCACTTCAATTAAATCATCAACTATTGATGTTGGATTCACGTACCGGTGATGTGGCTAATGATTTATATCGAAAGTTGGGATTCATTGAAGCGGGTTCGGTGCCGGGTTACGCTCTGAGTTCCAATGGTTGTTACGATTCCACAACGTTTTTCTATAAGCCATTAAGCCACGTTCGACATTAGTTTTATTTGAGGCAACCCTGGCAGGGTTTTAATCAATTTTCAATGCCTAGATTTAACCCCGTAGGGTTCACCCAAGTGCATCACTTCATTGGAGCGTCGGGGTGGAATAACGCATACTCATAAGAGTGGGTTGTACTGTGGTTTTTAGCCGCTGAATCGTAATTTGCGGTAAATGGAACAGTAATTCCAACATGTTGAAAGCACTTTTTTCCCATCACAGCAAACGGCACATTCGTTACCATATCTGAACTGTTGGCGATACGATAGCAATGCGTTTGAGTGGCGAGAAAAAAGTCGGCAAATGTATTATCTCCTACCCTTGGGCTTGCCAACGTATAAAGGTGCAATTGTTGAGCCGCGTTAATTCCCAGGTTTACTGCGATGTCCCCCGCTGCCATGGTGGCCAGTGCACTGCCTAAACTGTGGCCAAAGACGTACAGTGTCGGTTCTGGTGAGTCAATCTTGTCTATTGCGTTTTTTATCTGTGTGAATATTTGATCTCGTAAAGTTTCATAGATTTCAAAAAAACCTTCATGAACCTTCCCGGTATTTTGCTTTTGAGGCACTGTGTTAATCTTGAATTCTGTAAGGTCACTATCCAAGTTTGAGAGCCAGTCCGTACCCGATTGTGTACCTCGAATAACGAGATAAACCCGCTCTTTGTCGTGAGCGACATAGCCAAACGGTTCCGTGGATGTCCATAGAAATGAACCCGATGTTCCCCAGAGGGTGGGGCTGTATGAAAGTGATGTGTGTATGTCGTTCGATGAATTGGATGCACTGGGTGTGCTCCATTGAAAATGTTTGGCCTTAGGTTCGTCGGCAACTTTCCATTGTCGGTATTGGTCGTAAGCATCATCCACCATTGTGACGGCGAGTGTTGCCATGGTGATATCGAAAGGTGCAGGGGGAAAATACATAGGGCTGCTGGGCATGTTATGGTCTACCACGTTGTTATTTAAGGTGGATAAAAATGATGGATAAAAAAGTATTAGGTTAATTAACGTATTGGGTTTATCGAGTTGGTAGCAGCGTTAATTTATAGTGGCCTAATAATTTTAGTGTCTAAGGTCTTGTTGGGTATTTCCCGAAGTTTTTGGGTGTATGTCGCCATCCCCTAAGAGTTTCTGAAGGTGAGTTTTTAACAACTCACGCTGTTCTTCTGGAGAAGAGGATTTATCCAATGCGCTTTGTAATTCAAGTAAGTTGCTGGCGAGATCACTTTTTAATTGTGTGGAAGCTTCGGCAAGACGTGCCGAATTGGTGGCTCTTTCAGATTCTCTCACGTCGCTAGGAGAGGCAAAAACTGACTCAATGGCTTCGACAATACGAGCCAAAATGCGGTAAACCAAGCCGGCTGAAAAGCCACCTAACATAGCCAATGCGGGCTTGCCGAAATCCTTCACTGATGAGACAGCGCTGGTGCCCTCGGTGTTTGACAATGTGTCGCTCCAGAGTGACTGCGGAAGTAACTCCACCATGATTAATCCAGAGATTAACCCTAAAATAATACGGCTCCAATAGCTGGCATCAAATTGTGGGTCGTACGTTTTCTGAGAGACGTATTTTGCCGCCTGAAATAAGTTGGCGAATGAAGCCCCCACTCCTGCGCAGGTTAATAAAAACAATTGGTTCATCAACAAGTTGACGCCAAATGCACTTAAAAACCCCTCTTGCATACCGGTATAACTCACCATTGGGCTCAGCCCGGTGGAGATGAGTGCAATTAAAAAAAACAGCGCTGTCATGGATAAATATCGGACTAAAGGAACCGGCCCTAAAAAATACAATAAGGGGCGACGCTCTCTTTCGTAACGAAGTAATACCAACGCTCTTGGACTGGCTGGTGCCACAGATCGAGATAGGGTGTGATGAATTTTTGCCAACGTGTTGACATTCTCACTGCTCAGTGCTGACAAGTTGGGAAATTCATCGTCGTCCGTACGGACAATCGTTTTGATGATATCCAATTGTTCAATGGCATCAATATTGGTGTCCATCCCGTTGTTTAATAAATAGTTCGCCATTGCATCGCACTCAAACAGTAATTGTTGGCGCAAGCTCATTGTGTGATTGATGTTCAAAGTGTGCAAAACATTCGCCTTAGAGTGGTTTTTGGCTGAAGGTGTGCTTTGGGTGAGTGTTGATGGAGTGGCTTTTAATGTTGTGGCACGAGCCGTGGAGTGATGGGTTGTTGAACTATTTGCGTCCATGAAAAGTATCCCAAGTCGTCGTTAATGATGAAATTTTATGATTTTAATCACAAAAAAATAAAAAAAACCATTGTTTCACGTCTGAAATCGGTATTTACAATTACCCGACTCGGAAAAATTCAATATTGACAGCCGAAGGGTATAGATAGGTACAAGTACTTTATCGAATCAGTAGTTTTATTGAGCATTTTGGTCTGTGCAAGGAAAAACTATCGCAGTGGCGTTAATGTTAAAAACTTAATTTTTCAAAAGAAGAAAAATGCCAAATAATGCGGAGTAAAAAATATCAGAGCATGTTAAAAACGGATTCAGATCGTAAAAATATTCGCCGCTGATTTCGTTGATATTCGCGCCAAATTCAGAGCTGAAGCGATACAGTGTTGAGGCCATGTTGTGATTACGAATGTGTTGTGATTGCGAATATGTTGTGACTATAAAAAGAAAAAGGAAGCAGTCTTTTTATTCAACGACCTAATTAAGCCCAAAGACGGTTTATTGCTTTGGTTTTAAAGCCTCAAAACTTTTGAATGAAAACCATCTTTGCCGGGTGTCAATCACGAATAAGTGTGATGGGGAAGTTTATTTGTGTGTTGTATCGGTATGGTTGGATTTGATATTGTTGACAGCTTAGACGTTTAAGTTTGATATTTAAATTAAATAATGCTTTTTGGTTATATTATAACTAAGTTGAAATGACGAGCACCAATAACGAGTACCAATAATAAGTAGCCCGAATAAGTAGCCCGAATAAAGAATAACCAGTTCCAATAAAGATAAAAAGAACGGATCAAAAGCGGATTATTGTGAATAAACCTGTAAAACAATTTTCTTTTAGTGCTGTTATGGCGTCTCTGCTTTTGCATCAAACCACACATTTGCCGTTGAGTCTTTCGATGGTGATTACTGTTTACATCAGAGTTGTGATTTTTTTAATGACTATTATAACCGCCAGCTTAACACTTCATATTCACTTTTTAAGTCTTGCTCAATAGGAGAATTGTTCAATGAAGAACACCCGTTTTCAGCCATTAGCGCTTGCCATATTCTCAACACTCAGTGCCTCAACATTAGCGGTGGCACCACAAGCGGTCGATGATGCTCGATCCATTCCACTTAATAGCAGTATTACCGTGAATGTCAGCGCCAATGATTTTGATGCTGATGGCGACGGACTTGTTGTGCGAGATGTGACACAACCTCAATCTGGCTCCGTTATTTTAAATGCGGATGGTAGTGTGCGTTATACCGCCAATCGAGGTTTTTCCGGTGAAGACACTTTTACCTACACCCTCGGCGATGATTCTGATGAAGGGTTAACCAGTGTGGGTACGGTGACCATTTCCGTTGTAAGTGGTGAATTGGCGCCGTTTGCCCGTGGGCGTAATGAGACCGGCTTGGCTTCCGTGTTTAGTGCGGTGTGTGACCAATTGGATGGTCAATCCGACAGTGAGTTAGGTGCTGCACAGGGCCAATTATTAGAACAGTGTCAGCGGTTGAGTCGGTTAACTGCCAGTGTGGGTGAGGATTCTGATGTACTAACCCAAGCACTGGATCAATTGGCCCCGGAAGAAACCATTGCGCAGATACGCGTAGCTTCCGACTCAAACCGTCGTCAAATTCGCGCGGTCACCAATCGTGTTCAGCAGTTAAAAGTGGTGGCGCGAGGTTATGGTGAGCACGGCAATAGTTGGGTTCTTAATGATACGGTGTGGCAGTCAGACGCGCCCCTAGGTGCGGGAGCCAGTGCGGATACTTCGGCTATTGAGGACGATAGTCTTTGGTCGAAATTGGGCTTTTTTGCCAATTTTACGGTGACCGATTCTGAACGTGAAAAAACCGAATTGGAAGGTGGGTACGAAAGCACCTCTAACGGGTTTACGGTCGGAGTCGACTACTTTATTAACTCTTCCTTTTTGATTGGTACCTCATTCAGTGGCAGTGATTATGAAGTCGAATATCGTAATAGTGACGGTGATTTTGAATCTCAGTTAACGACATTCAGTTTATTCGGCGCTTATTTTAATAATGCATTTAGTTTGTACGCTCAAGCAGGGCTGGGGGATATCGAATACGATTCCAGTCGGCGAGTGCGTTGGGGTGAAAATTTAGCCGATCAAACGTTGGCGTTAGATGAAACCTTAATCAGTTCCACTACGGGTGAACAACGCTTTTTTAACTTGCGTGCCGATTATGAGTGGCAGAAACAGCAGCTCACCCTTATGCCCTTTTTGCGAGCCGATTATGTTCAAAATGATATCGAGGCCTTTGGAGAGCAGGGCTATGGTGGTGCGGCGATGGAAATGAGTCGCCAATATTTGGAACAGCTCACTGTCGCCGCCGGTGCACAAGCGTCTTATACCTTTACGCCAAGTTGGGGGGTCTTTTTACCCACCTTAAGCATCGCTTATATGAGCGAAGCCCATTCTGATCGTGAAGCGTTAACCGCTCGATTTGCTGCAGACGCAGAAACAGATCGAGCCTTTGAATTAACCAGCGATGGCGTCGATACCGATTTTTATGAGGTGTCGGTGGGCGCAACCGCAGTCTTACCTCATGGCTTCAATGTGTTCGGTCAATATGTGGCGTATTACGGCTATGAGTTCATGGATATTGCTCAATATCAATTTGGTCTGCGATACGAATTTTAATTGATCGATTCAATTACCTTTTTTATTTAATCTGAGATTTAGCGTAGGGACGCATCATGGCTACTCAAATCAACGTCAATAATTTATTTGCATCTAACTCTGGTGGCGCGCAAGCGTCCCTAGAGCAGGGTTATTCAACCGCCTTTTTTCAAAAAATAAAACTGTCTACTTTAGTGCTTCTTGTTGCCATGATTGCGGGAGGTTGTGGTGGTGGTGATGTGTCGAGTTTTGAAGACGAAACCATTGAATCAACCGCTGCTAATGGCATTAATCAAGATGGTGACGTTACCGTATCTGATCCAGGGTCAGACCCAGTAAGTGATGCGCAAGCAGGTCTTCTGCCCAATATCGTAATGGCAGAACGCCAGTTTGCAGACACGAATGTGTTGGTTACCTTATCTGGAGAGATAACTGCCGCTGAAGGTGCCACGATTACGGATGTGGCTTGGCGACAACTCAGTGGTACTTCGGTGTTAATTCCTGATCCGTTTGCATTGGAAAATCAAATAGTCGTACCCGACTTGAATGTTGAAGAAGAATTAATTTTTCAATTGGTCGCCCAGGATGATCAACTCCGAGTAAATTCGGCGACAACCTCCGTGGTGGTGCAACCGAATAATGCGTTGTTAAAAGTAGTGGGTGATGCCGTTGCAGAATCGGCTAGCGAAGTCATTTTTACGGTTGAATTAGCTGCCGCACAAGAATTCGATGTTGTAGTCAGTTATGAAACTCGTGCAGGCAGCGCTGATGCAGACATTGATTTTCTGAACATGATGGGCGATTTAACCTTCAGCGCCGGGGAAACTGAAAAATCCCTGAGCGTACCGGTGTTAAATAATGACCCAGAAGAATTAAGCGAACATTTTAGTTTGCACGTGTCAGCGTTTATTGGTGATGTGTATGCGGCCAACGCGGGTGTGGCATTAATTCAAAATACACCCAGTCTTATTCCTGATGAACAAAATATTGCGTTTACCGACGCGGGCCCTATTACCTTAACTGTGGGTGAAATCGCCCAAAATATCATTACCGATGCTTCTGCGCCGGGCTCGGGTTTATTAGCCTATACGAGTTCAGATGAAGCCATTGCGACGGTGGACGAAGCGGGTTTTGTTACGGCGATTGCCACTGGTAGTGCAGAAGTCATGGCGACAAAGCAGGCTGATGCAGTGTATCCCTTTAGCGTTACGACTTACGTTGTCAATGTAGTGGAAGCAGAAGCGCCACCGGCATTATTGTCGGAAGATACACCGATATCGCTCACGGTAAATACCGCTATGGCACCAGTGGAGTTTGTCAATGTGGGAGCAGGAACTCTGCAAACTTGTTCGGCAGACCCTCTTTTTGAAGGGTTGAGTATCAATATTACTGAAGACGGTAATTCTTGTGAGTTATCGGGCACACCACTGACCATTGAGCCCATTATAACGGTAAATATCACGGCAACGAATGCCGGCGGTGATTCGGTGGCCAGTATTGATATTGAAGTATTAACCGATCTTGTCGCCCCAGAATTAGAGGCGCCGGTTGGCGTTCAAACGTTCATTGAAGGTGCTGCCATAGACCCTATTGTCTTTACCAATAACGGTGGGGGTGAATTGACAGACTGTACAGCGGTGAATTTAGTGGCCGGGCTTGAGGTGGCTGTTAACGCCACTGGCAATACCTGTGAAATCAGCGGCACTCCTTCTGCCGTGGATGAGGCCGAGGTAACCATTACGGCTGTAAATGCGGTAGGTGAGTCAGAGGTGTTGCTTCCTGTTGTTGTGGAAGCGCAATTACAACCACCATTACTGCAAGACTTCAGTGGCGTGAATGTATCGAATCTTCCCTTAACGGAAGGGGTACAAATTAATCCAGTAGAACAAATTCCGAATTTTGGTGGTGGGCAATTAACGAGGTGTGTGTCAGAGGGGGAGCCCCCAGGGGTAACAGTGAATGTCAGAGCAGATGGTGGTACGTGTGTGATTTCAGGTACCCCATTAGAGCCGCAGGCTTCTGCCCCAATATTAATTACGGCAATTAATAATGCAGGACAGTCAGAGTTTACCGTCAATGTAACGGTTGAGGCAGCATTGCCTATTCCTGAGCTGAATTTTCCGATTCTAGCGGAAGCGAGGCTGGGGCCAGATATCACTTTTTTCACTTTTGTTCCTGTTTCTCTTAGCCTATTTGATCCTTCCCCATGGGTATTTGTGAACAATGGTGGTGGTGAGTTAACGGAATGTACCACAGTGGACCCTTTACCAGAGGGTATTGAGTTGACCGTTTCTGCAGATAGAACTACGTGTGTATTCTCTGGAGAACCGACGACTGTGCAGGGCGCAGAGGATGTTGTGGTGATTGCCACTAACGGTTCTGGTAGTTCGCGTTTGGGGATGACGATTACTATTGATGTTGGTGCAGAGTAATGAATAAAAATTAATTTAGTTTGTAGTGAGAGCCATAAAAAGCCGAGTTTTTACTCGGCTTTTTATTTCAGAATGTCATGCGTAAATTCACACCCAATCGGCGTGCTTCTTTTTCATCCAGTGAGTCCATATTAATATCGATACCTAGAAAGCGACTATTAAGAGACAAGCGAAGGCTGTCGGTGTCGGGTTCATAAAATCCGCCCAGAGAAAACGCTTCTCTTTGGTATTGAAGTCCGACATTAGCGATAACATGTTGGCTCTTGGTATTGAAACCGATGCTGTTAAAACCGAAGGCCGCATTCCACTGTGATTGTATGGCGTGGGTGATACTTCCTTGGGTTCGAATCGGTAAACGTTGGGTGTGGCGTTTATTGCCTTCAAAGCCTGACACCACCGCCACCGACGACAGTCGGCCATCTTCATCAAACCTGATGCTATTGGTATTGGCGTTCGCACGGGTATAGGTGGCTTGAGACCAGAGAGTACGAGTCAGAAAATCTTCAATATTGAGCTGCCAATAAGTGGACTGAAAGAGTTTACCGCTGGCCATAATATCAATACCAAAACCGTGGCCATTAAATTCTTCTCTAGCGCGATCCAATAAATGATCTTCTGTGTAGGTGTAGTTTAACGTTAAATCACCGTTGTAATTGGTAATGTCGCTGTTGTCTCCAGCGATACTGCCGTGAATTCGCCCATCGATAATGTCCTTTCCATACCAATAATTGGTTCTTAAAGAAAAAGAATAATTGTCTTTTTCTAAAAGCGGGAAGGAAACACCTATGCCCGAAGCACGAAGATGACTGACCGATAAATCAATGTTGTAGACGGTATTGTTTTCTAGTGGAGTGTCATTTTGATCTCGATGAATAAAGTCAATCGTGTTGGGTGTGTACTCAACAAAATAATCTAACCGCTCAAAGGCATGAAGACGGAATGAAGGTGTGGCATAAGTCATTTCCATACGGGAATGAGAAAACGCAAAATCCCCTTCATCCGGTGGTGGCCCTTCTAAATTATTTACCAATTGGTGAATGGGCATCGCATCGCTGTAATTTTGACTGTTTAATTCTAAAGAAATGCTGTGTTTTGAGGGCAAGAGGGAAATGTCGGCGTACGTATTTTTTGTGGTACAGAATAAACCGGTAGAAAAGCCGATGGCGCACCACGTGCAAAAGCGGGATGTTCGATTCATAGTAAGAGGATATTGAGAGTGGGTAAAAGGCAAAGGCATTATCGAGGCTTGCACTTTGCCAGTATCGATCTATTAATCACCTATTATCAACATCCTTGTTGAATGAGTGCATCCTTGTTGGTTTACTTTAATGGAGTAAAGAAAACCGTTTTAATGAGAGTGCTAAATGTAAGTGTTAAATAAAAGTGAAAAGGTGTTAGCACAGAAATAAAGTGTTTATAGCGATTCAAACGAACCATCACGGTAGCGAATCACCAACGTACCAGATTCGTCGCTGATGCTGCCGTACTCAGTGCCATTTAAGGTCAATCGACCTTGAATAACGTCGCGATCTTCATCAACACTAAAAAGCGATAGCTCAACATTGTTTTCATTTTCAATGGTGATGTTGTCAATATCCGAAGAGTCGTCTCCTTCATACACAATTTCCATTAACATCCCGCTACTGTTTTTAAGAGAGACGCTGGATTCATAGGTATCCACCCCGGTTCGAGTGGCTTGCACTTGAACGGAAAAGCGCTCATTCAGGGCATTAATAAACGCACCGAATTCCAATGTGGTGGCAATGTCCACAAAGGCATAATCGTTTTCGTTCGGGCAGTTGTAGTAGCGTAGAGTGGGGCTGGGGTAGGTATCTGTGTAATAGCTTCTCCACCAATAGCGGTTGTTACCATAATCAATATTGTTATCGTAAAATCGGCTACTACAACGTGGGCGAAAATTTGAGCTATCGGTGCGAATGGCAAAACGTGTATTTAATTCATCCCCCAAAGCATTGGTCAGAGAGCCATCAAGTACAATCGACAACTGACCTGTGGTCAGGGTTGGGTAAAAATAGGCGTACAAATTCGAATAACGATGTTCAGACGGAATGAGTGTGCCGTTGAAATTGAGATCCGCTGTGGCAGCCGTATCTAAACCGATATGAGTGCGGCCCGTAAAGGTTACGCCGTTTTCTCGATTTAATTGTTCTACGGTAACGTCCACATCAAAAAAGGCTCGAATTAATACATCCAAATCGCTAGCGGTGTAATCGTAACTGTGTAATTCGTCCAGCCCTGCTGAGGCATTGAGAGCAAACTGCATAAACAAGCTGCTTTCTGGCGCAAGAGAAATTTGAAGTTGGTCTTCAATACGAACTTCCCCTGACACCACCAAGTCCACATTCACATTGGCGGCAATGCTGGCTTGGATGTCTGACTCATAAGACGTTAAACCCGTATTGCCGTTAACCCCTACCGTAATTTGTGAGTTACGATCGGTTGCAGTGATGTCCACATAAGTGGGTTGGTCTTCACCATAAAGATAGCCGTTTAAAGTGTAATTAAAATACGGTGTGTCATCGTCATTCACATAATAGGTACTTTTATTGACGTATAAGTTGGTATCGTCGTCAAAATAGATTGAAGAATATTCGTTGTCAGCAAAATAAGCGTGAGCATGACCAATGGCCTGGCCGACTCGGCCCAAGGCATCAAACCCAGCACTTACATCTTCATCAATAAAAGACTCGGTCATGGTTTGCTCTTGGGTAAACTCAAATGAGTCGGTATAGAGCGCGGCATTAGCAATATCACGAATGTCTTGCACCATGGCTTTTACGGTATCGAATTCGTTGTCAGCAGTAATAGGAAAGCTGCCACGAATAGGGGTGCGTGATCCGTTATGGGCGGTTAATCCATCAATAGTGAAATTATTTTCTAACTCAAACAGTGTTGTGGTTACGCCATCGGCTACGGCCGCATTTTGCATGATATCGATTAAATAGTTGGATGATAAAATGTCTTCGTAGGTGACGCCGCTATCACCCGTATCTGCAATTCCGCCATTCAGTGCGTACTGCTCTGCAAAGGTATTAAGTGCTTGGGCGAGACTCAGGCGTGGCTCTGAGTGATCTTTTAGGGTGGCCTCAATAATGGCGGAATTTAAAACGCTGTAGCGCAAGCTATTGTCGTCTGCCAACGACACAGAGTCTGAGTTTGTGATGTCAATAATATTTATACGGGTAACATCGCCCTCAATATTAAAACGGTCTGCCACACTGTGATTGGCTGAATGAATAACCGCTGCCGCATCATTATTGGTATTCATTTCTGTTTTTGCCAATTGACTGGCTACGGTAGAAAGGGCCGATAGGGTAATGGGTTGCGATTCATCCGCCGAGGGCAGCAACGCTTGTAAGGTAAAGGCCTCATCGTTCATTTCGTAAGTGTCTCCGAAATGAATACCGTTTTCACAGCCGAACGACACATCGCATTTCATTAACGTTGAACCATTGCGTGCCGGTGTGAGGGTCACCGCGACAGGCCCGCCGGAATAATCTGTCAGCGTAATGTTTGAAAATTGCCCAAGCGTATCGGTGGTGCCTGATCCGAGTGGTGAATTAACATCAATTTCGCCATTGGTAATGGGGTAAACGGTCACTTCACCGCCGACGATTAACCCCTTAACGGCCGTACCCGATAATTGTACTTGTGTCTCCACAGAGGAATTTGGTTGTGCGCTGGTGTCGTTGTCGCTATTGGAGCTTGACGAGCCTCCGCCGCAACCGACCGTTGACAGCGCCACACCCATAGCGCTGACTAAGATTGCTTTTTTAAAGGTGCTTCTACTTAATGTGTTTCTATTAGACAGAGTTTGATTAGATGTAATAGGCATAGATTTCCTTGTTGAAAAATGTTTCCTGGGGGCAGCCCCGTTGCTATTAATGGTTTTTTGATGGATTTATGTTGTTGTATTTATCTGCACGATTTAATAGTGAAAACACCAATCCATAACGAAAAACAAAAATCGTTTGTTCTTGTGTTTTAACTATGAATAGTGTGGTATTGACTAGAGGGTGAACACATTTTTAAATGTGTTCACTAAAAGAGTGATAATTATATCACAGCTAATAAAACCTTGGTGATATTTTTGTAATTATTTTTTGTATTTATATACAGTAATTTGAGGCTTCTGTTTAGGTTGCTTTTCAGGTGCTCCTTTTTCTGCTTTGCGAAAATAAAGTCTGTGCTATGCCTTAATCAGGGGTTTACTTCAGGCCAGTTATCGAACAGTTTCTTTATAGTCGCATAAGGCGTGCTATCGGGTTTGAGTTGGTTGTAAGTTAACCTTTAAGGTTGAATGTTGTTCAGTGGGTGCCATCGATAAGAAATTCTCTTAGTGTTTTCATGTCTAACCTCTTATAATCCTCACCATTAAATCCTTATCGTGTACTGTGTGTACCGTAGAGGTGAAATTTGAATTTGTGTACAAGTCTGTGTACATGAGACGAAGAAATGAGAGTGTTATAAACCGTAAATGTCCCATAATATCAACAACATACGCAACTTCTCCATCATTGCCCACATTGACCACGGTAAATCGACCATTGCCGATCGATTTATTCAACTTTGCGGCGGCTTATCTGACCGTGAAATGGCCGCCCAGGTTCTTGATTCCATGGATATCGAGCGGGAGCGTGGTATTACGATCAAGGCACAGAGTGTCACTCTCGATTATAAAGCCCGCAACGGTGAAACCTATCAATTGAACTTCATTGATACTCCTGGGCATGTGGACTTTTCCTACGAAGTGTCTCGTTCGCTAGCGGCCTGTGAAGGGGCGCTGTTGGTGGTCGATGCCGCCCAAGGTGTTGAGGCGCAATCGGTTGCCAACTGTTATACCGCCGTTGAACAGGGGCTTGAAGTGATTCCTGTTCTCAACAAAATGGATCTGCCTCAGGCCGAGCCAGATCGTGTGGCACAAGAGATTGAAGACATTATTGGTATTGATGCGTCTTCTGCTGTGCCGTGCAGTGCCAAGTCTGGTCTGGGTATGGAAGACGTTCTAGAGCAGCTGGTCACGCTCGTACCTCCACCGGAAGGGGATGTTGATGCCCCTTTGCAGGCGTTGATTATTGACTCTTGGTTCGATAACTATTTAGGGGTCGTCTCTCTGGTACGAGTCACTCAGGGCACCTTAACGGTCAAAGACAAAATCATTGCCAAATCCATTGGCAAGGCTCATGTGGTCGATAGTGTGGGTATTTTCACACCCAAGCGTGTAGAAACCAAAGTACTAAAAGCCGGTGAAGTGGGCTTTGTGGTGGCGGGCATCAAAGACATTCATGGCGCGCCAGTGGGGGATACCTTAACCCACGCGAATACACAAGATACCGAAGCGTTGCCTGGGTTTCAAAAAGTGAAGCCCCAAGTTTATGCGGGTTTATTCCCGGTCTCGTCTGATGATTATGAAAGTTTCCGAGATGCCTTGGGCAAGCTCGTCTTGAATGATGCATCATTATTCTATGAGCCAGAAACCTCCGATGCTCTGGGTTTTGGTTTCCGTTGTGGCTTCTTGGGTATGCTTCACATGGAAATTATTCAGGAGCGTTTAGAGCGTGAATATGATCTTGATTTGATCACCACGGCGCCAACGGTGATTTTTGAGGTGGTTCAAAAAGACGGTGAAACCGTCTACGTGGACAACCCCTCTAAATTGCCAGACAGTGGCATTATCGAAGAGATGCGCGAGCCGATCTGCGAGGCCAATATTTTGGTTCCGAAAGAGCATTTGGGGAATGTCATCACCCTTTGTGTTGAAAAGCGCGGCGTTCAGAAAGACATGCAGTTTGTGGGTGGGCAGGTTTCGGTGAGCTATGAGCTGCCTATGAATGAAGTGGTGATGGACTTTTTTGATCGTATCAAATCTGTTAGTCGTGGATTTGCCTCGCTCGATTACAGTTTTAGCCATTTCCAAAAAGCCAATTTGGTGCGCCTTGATGTCTTAATTAACGGCGATAAAGTGGATGCATTGGCGCTCATCGTTCACAAAGATAATGCACACTTTAAAGGCCGTGCCTTGGCGGAAAAAATGAAAGAACTCATTCCGCGACAAATGTTTGATGTGGCCATTCAAGCGGCGATTGGTGGTCAGGTCGTTGCTCGTACCACTGTGAAAGCATTGCGCAAGAATGTGACTGCGAAATGTTACGGTGGTGATGTGACTCGTAAGAAAAAACTATTGGAAAAACAAAAAGCCGGTAAAAAGCGTATGAAGCAAGTGGGTAGTGTGGATATTCCACAAGAAGCGTTTCTTGCCGTATTGAAAGTCGATAGTTAAGAAAATAGTGTTTTGCATTTGTTGAAATATTGGCTCCTTATTAACGTTGGATTTTGCTTGAATGGATATTAATTTTCCGCTAATCATGGTTTTGCTGGTGTTTGCCAGCGGTTTTATTTGGTTATTTGATGCATTGTTTCTCTCTGGTAAACGTCGTGCGGCGGTGAGTGCGGTCGAAAATCAGTTTTCTGGTGTGAACCTACCGGGTGATGAGTTAGTGTTACTGGAGTCGAACGACGCCTCATTGGCCCCAGAGCAAAAAGCGTATGCAACGGCCTTAGTCGCAGCAAAAAAAGAGCCGGCGGCTGTGGAGTACGCTAAATCCTTTTTCCCAGTGCTATTTGTGGTATTGGTGTTGCGTTCGTTCTTGGTAGAGCCTTTCCAGATTCCATCCTCTTCAATGGAGCCTACCTTAGAGATCGGTGATTTTATTTTGGTGAATAAATTCACTTATGGTATTCGTTTACCTGTGGTTCGAACGAAAGTCTTTGATATCAATACTCCAAAGCGTGGTGATGTTATGGTTTTTTTTCCGCCACATAAAAAGCAGTATTATATTAAGCGTGTTATCGGTTTGCCCGGTGACAAAATTCAATACACAAACAATGTGCTTTATATCAACGGCGAAAAACAACCTCAATCGTTAGTGGCTTCCTTACCGGCGGCTCGGCCAATGTTTCAGTTAACCACTGAAACATTGGATGGGCGCGAACACACCATGAAAAAATCCATTCAGCCTGGACCATTAAGTGTTCATGGTGTTTGGGAGGTTCCTGAAGGTCATTACTTTATGATGGGCGATAACCGAGATAACAGCTCTGATAGCCGTGCCTGGGGTGTGGTGCCAGAAGAGAATATTGTGGGTAAGGCTTTTGCGGTTTGGATGCATTGGGAGTCTTTCTTTAGCATCCCCAATTTCAGTACCGTTGGGGTGATTGAATAAAGCTAACTGTAAAAACGGTATAGTGTTGTATGCTTATGTTTAGTAACACTTGTATCTTGTAACTGTAAAAAGCTAAGGAGCTTGATGGTGAATTTGCCTTATAAGCAGCGTGGTATGTCCCTTTATGGCTGGGTATTGGTTTTAATGGTGGCAGGCTTCTTTTTCACCGTGGCGTTTAAATTGGGCCCCGTTTATATCGACAACTCGTTTATTGCCTCTGGCTTGAAAGATTTGGGGCGTCACCCAGAAGGGGTGGAAACCCTGAGTAATGGGCAAATTAAGAAAGAGCTGATGCAGTTTTTCTCCATCAATAATGTCAGAAACGAAGAAGCCAAAAACATCAAAGTTCAGCGTAACGGCGAAGTGGTTTTGGTGAATATTGACTATGAAATTCGCGTTCCGATGTTTGCCAATATTGATGTTGTTTTAACGTTTAATAATCAATTGAACAGTAAATTCCCTGGACAGTGTTGTACCCCCATTAATGAGTAGTAATCCTATTTTGATCGATGCGTTGCAACGGCGCATCGGTTATACCTTTAAAGATCTTTCACTTCTTGATCAAGCATTAACCCACCGTAGTTTTGGCGTGAAAAATAACGAACGCTTGGAATTTTTAGGTGATTCCATTCTGGGCTTTATTATCGGCGAAGCGTTGTACCAACAATTCTCCAATGCCAGCGAAGGGGCGCTTACCCGAATACGTTCGACGTTGGTAAAAGGCGAGACACTGGCGGAGATTGCCCGTGAATTTCAATTAGGCGATTGCTTGATTCTCGGTGAGGGGGAAATGAAAAGCGGTGGCTTTCGTCGTTCCTCTATATTAGCGGATACAGTTGAGGCGATTATTGGCGCTATCTATACCGACTCTGACTTTTCTAATTGCCGGAAAATCGTCTTAAATTGGTATGGGGACCGTATGCAGTCAGTGTCGCCGGATAAGCCCCATAAAGACCCTAAAACTCAGTTGCAAGAGCTATTGCAGGCGAAGCATCAACCGCTACCAGACTATGAGGTTGTTGCGACGTCTGGTGAGGTGCACGATCAATTAATTACCGTTCAGTGCCGCGTATCTCTGCTGGAAGAGGCGTTTGAGGCGACGGGGAAGAACCGCAAGCAGGCAGAGAAAGCCGCCGCAAAGCAAGTGCTGAGTGCTTTGTATGCGGCAGGATTTAAAAATAAGTAGTACAAATTAAAAGCAGTATAAGTAAAGTAGTGAAAAATAAAGTAGTGAAAAATAAAGTAGTGAAAAATAAAGAAGAGTAGATTCATGAGCGACGACCTTACCCCTTCCTCAACAGAGGTAGCATCCATTAAACGCTGTGGTTATGTGGCGATTGTGGGTAGACCCAATGTGGGTAAATCCACGCTATTAAATCATTTGTTGGGTCAGAAGATCAGTATTACTTCGCGGAAACCGCAAACCACGCGAAACAACATGTTGGGGATTAAAACGGAAGGTGGGACTCAGGCCATCTTTGTAGACACCCCCGGAATGCATCTCGGGCAAACCAAGGCCATTAATCGCTTTATGAATCGCTCTGCTAATACTGCTGTTAAAGACGTGGATTTGGTGATTTTCGTTGTTGATCGAACTGTGTGGACGGAAGAAGATCAATTGGTGGCCGAGCGCTTAGCAAATTGTGAATGCCCGATTGTACTCGCGGTGAATAAAGTGGATCGAGTCGAAGATAAAGCCGCTTTATTACCACACCTACAGGCGCTCACAGAAGCCATTAATTGTGAAGAGGTGATACCGGTCTCTGCATTACAAAAGACCAACTTGGAACAATTGGAAGCGATTATTGATCGTCATCTACCAGAAGGTGAGCATTTTTTCCCGGAAGATCAAATTACCGATCGCAGTAGCCGTTTTATGGCGGCGGAAATTATTCGCGAAAAAATCACGCGCCAGTTGGGGGACGAATTACCTTACCAAATGGCGGTGGAAATTGAAGAATTTCGGCACGAAGGCAGCATTATTCACATTAGCGCGTTAATTTTGGTGGAGCGCAAAGGTCAAAAGCGTATTTTAATTGGAGATAAAGGCGATCGTATTAAAAAGATTGGTCAGCAGGCGCGGCTGGATATGGAGAATCTTTTCGAAGAAAAAGTCATGTTAAATTTGTGGGTGAAAGTTAAAGCGGGTTGGTCTGATGATGAGCGTGCATTGCGGAGTTTGGGGTATGATGATCCGCAATAACGTTTTTTAACTTCCTTTCTATAATGTGCTTTTCTTTTCTCAATGTGGGGTGAAATGAATGTGTTGAACCCCGCCATTGATTTTCAACCTGCTTACGTATTGCATACACGGCCTTATCGAGAAACCAGTTTAATCGTCGATTGTTTTACGGCAAACTTTGGTCGCATCTCCCTTGTGGCCAAAGGCGCTAAGCGAAAAAAATCTTCTCAGGTCTCATTACTTACTCCTCTGCTACCCATTCACATTACGTGGTCAGGTCGTGGGGAATTAAAATCGTTACGTGACGTGGAGGTGGCTCAATATCGTACCGTGTCAATGGGCTTGGGTTATTACTGTGTTATGTATGTGAATGAGTTGCTGTTACGTTTGGTGCCAAAAGAAGAAGTGCTTTCGTCATTATTCATGGCGTACAACCATTTTGTTATATTGGCTTCTGCAACGGATCTTGCATCGCAACAATTAGCATGGTTTACAGAGCAATTAAGGCGATTGGAGTTTCTATTATTGAATGTTTTGGGTGTGGGGGTGAATTTCCATTGTCAGCCTCTCACTGGAATCAGTATTCAACCTAATCTTTATTACTGGTTTGATGTTGAAAATGGTTTTGTCGAAGCAACATCGGTAAAAACAGAAGCGATTTTATCGAAAAGTGCCAGTGAGCATTATAAGATTGTTCAGGGTAGAGACATTTTTTTGGGCGAGCAATTGCTTCAGATCGGTGATTTTTTGCAAAATCAAAATGAAATGATAGTCCCCTCAAAAGGAAATAAAGAGGCTTACCTTACTCACTTGTCAGCTCCTGCACGCCATTGTGCGAAACGCATTGCCCATCTGGCAATTATGGCCCGATTGGGTGATCGCCCCTTGAAAAGTCAAGCTTTGCTTCGCAAGGTTTGGCACACTTTTAAAGACTCTTCTTAGTGTCATCGCTTTCAAGCGGATCTGTAAATAAGCATTTTGTTTCTCAAAAAATGCTTATTTACAAATACCCACTTTATTCCTCAAACAGCACTGCCAAATCCATTTCAGAAGACCACACTAATAACTCTTCTATGGATTCGGTTAAGGCGTTTATAGGGGAATCTAAATTATCGTAATGTTTGTTTTGCAAGAGTTTGTCTAAAGCTGAGGCTGCTTCTTTTAGCTTTGGCACGCCGGTGTAACTGGCTCCACCATGCAGCTTGTGTACAGTATGCTCCAGCTCTGAAAAAGTTTTTGTCTCGTAATATTGCCGAATTTTTTCAAGGTCTTTGGGAAGGTTATCGACTAGCATCGCTAGCATATCGTGGGCAAGACGACTCTTTTGGTTGCTCAGCTGTAAGCATAGCCCGATGTCCACCACCTTTTCTGCTGGGGCTGATGTGACTTTTACTGCATTGCCGGTTTGGTGTTGAGCGGCGGCAGGTTGAGGTGTTTGTTGCGCCTCTTTTTTAGGATGAAGCGTATGGATATTCATGACCTTTTCGGTCATTGGGGATTTCGCAAACGCATTACTGGTTGTGGCATTACACCAGCGTTGAATAATATGAATGAGCTGATCCTCAGTAATCGGCTTACTTAAATAATCGTCCATGCCGGCCAGTAACAGTTGCGATTTTTTTTCATTAACTGCATGAGCGGTGAGAGCTACAATCGGAGTGCGAGGTTGGTTGCTGGGGGTTTGTTGTCGAATGGTTTTTGTGGCCTCCATTCCATCAATGCCCGGCATTTGAATATCCATAAAAATTAAATCAAAGGCGTCAGTTTGGCAAATTTTGATGGCTTCTTCCCCATTGGTGGCGGTGTGAGTTTCTGCGCCTAAATTAATTAAAAATTCCTTCACTAGCATCAAATTGGCAGGGTTGTCATCAACGGCCAGTATTTTGGGGGGGCGCCCTTCTACGGTAATGGATTTGGTGTTTTTGGCTTCTTTAATTTGTTTATTTAAATTGAGGTGTGTGCAAATAGTGCGATAAAGTCGATCTTGTACAGCAGGCTTATTGGCATAAGCCACCGATTTGTTAATGTGTTCCAATTGCAAGTCACGTTGGCGGTAGGGGGTAGTTAATAATACGGTTTTGCAGTGGAAGTCTAAATTTAACTGATAACTCAGTTGGTCAATGAAATTCGCTTCTTCCGCAATGGACTCAAATTCATTGACATCAAGAAGGAGCAACTGTTGAGGTTTATTTTCGTTAGTGAGCTTTCCTGCCGTCTTCAGTATGTTATCGGGAGAGTCAATGAGCTCGACGTGTACTTTCCACAAAGAGAGCGTTTGTTGCAGTTGCTCCCTGAGAAGGGCGTTGGCGCTGCAGACCATAATGGATATGCCCATTAAGGCGGCATATTGGTTGTCTTTTGGCTTTGCTCCGCTGTCGAGCTTCAGAGAAAACCAAAATGTCGACCCTTCACCCGGCACGCTGTGTACACCAATATTGCCACCCATGGCGGTAACGAGTCCTTTGGAAATGGCCAGGCCTAAGCCTGTTCCACCGACGCGTCGGTTGTCTTTGTTGTCGACTTTGGAGAAGGCTTCAAAGAGTTGATTTTTGTCGGTATCAATACCAATGCCGCTGTCTTCGACCGAAAATAATAAGGGGTTGGATTTTTGATTCTCATTTTTTAACGTCGTAATCGACTCATCTTTTTTAACCCGTAAAATAACATTGCCTTTTTCTGAATATTTAATGGCGTTGCTGAGTAGGTTGGTGAGGATTTGTTTTAATCGTAAAGGGTCTCCTACCAATTGCATGGGAATGTCGGGTGCGGTCAGGGTGATGACTTCCAGTTGTTTTTTAATGGCTTCTGGAGCCAGAATCTGCACGGTTTCTTCTAATACGGTGCGTAAATTCATTGGGGCGTAGTCGAGGTGAACTTGCCCGGATTCGATTTGGGAAAAATCCAAAATATCGTTAATAATGGTCAATAATCCCTGAGACGAGGTTTCAATGGTTCGTAAATACTCGGTTTGTTGTTCGTTGACATCGCTTTTGAGTAGCAGTTGAGAAAACCCGATAATTCCGTTTAATGGGGTACGAATTTCATGGCTAGTATTGGCAAGAAATTCGGATTTAATTCGGCTGGCTTCTAATGCTTTTTTACGGGCAAGGTCAAGCTCAATATTTTGAATTTCGATGGTTTCCATGGTCTCTCGAAGATCGTTCATCGACTGCTCAACATTGGATTGCAGTTCCACTTGTGCCTGCTCAATAGAGCGCGCCATCCAATTCACATCGTCCGCCAAGGGTTTTAACTCGCTGTTACTGTCTAATCGAATACGGTATTTATAGTTGCCCGCACCGACGGCACGTAGGCTTTCTTCGATTTCTTTAATGGCGGGTTTGAAGCGTTTTAACCACAATTGCAGAGCAATCGCGGAGATCACTGGTACGGCAAAGCATAAGCAAAAAATGGCCAGGACAAATTCAAAATAAATGAGCCGCATGGGGGTTTGATCCACCACGATGTCTACCCAGCCGATCACCTCACCATTGACGTCTGACACAATGGGATAACTCATTCTGTATTGATTTTCGATGGTGGTGCCAGATACCTGAGCTTGGTTGCTGAACCAATTGGCTTTGGGTGATTTTTTCGAATAACGAGGCCCAATATGGGTAAAAATTTGTTCATTGGCATCTAATACGCGCACACTGCGAACGTGATTTTTTTGCATGTAGGCGTTAAGAATTTTTTGTGTGGCGTCGTAATCTCTTTGATATAAATAATTGCTGGCGAGGTGAGCGATACCGGAGGCGGTATTTTGTGTTTGCGACCGGGTAATGATGTTCATTTCCCGGTAGTAAATGGCCGTCAGCAGCAATGCCAAGATGGCAATGGTGAGAGAAAAAGGCAAAAGCGCCATTTTACGAATGAGGCTTTGAAGTATCTGGAAGTGCATGATAAATCGCCTTGTTGCCACTCAAGGTCGTTAAAGAGAATACTCAAATTCTCCACGACGTGAAAATTTTGATTATTTTTAAACCGCATGTTTAACGCACAATATGAAACCGTGTGTTTAAACAATACGGATATTAGGGTTATCGCTCTTCATTATTGTTTTATGGCTGTGCAGAAACAAGCGTTGAGCGAAAAATAAAACGGGGTGATTGGTTTAATCCCTCCGTTTTCATCGTTAAAATGCCGGCAAGACAAGACTTACCCCTGACCACCGTCGATGACTGGTTGAAATACACGCAAGATTTTGGATGATTTTGAATGAATGATACGAATTCCTCGTCAACTCCCCATAGGATGAACGCCAATGACGCGAGTTCGGACTCTGTAGAGTTTCCGACCATTGAAAGCGTTGTCGGTCAGACGCCTTTGGTTCGTTTGCAACGATTGAATCCACATTCCTCTAATACCATTTTATTGAAGTTGGAAGGCAATAACCCAGCGGGTTCTGTGAAAGATCGTCCGGCGTTATCGATGATTTCCCGTGCTGAACAACGAGGGGAAATCGCGCCAGGGGATACGTTAATTGAGGCGACCAGTGGCAATACGGGAATTGCGCTGGCCATGGCGGCGGCCATGAAAGGCTATCGTATGATCTTAATTATGCCCGATAACATGACGGCAGAACGTAAAGCGGCGATGGCAGCCTACGGTGCTGAGCTTATTTTGGTAGATAAGGAATCCAGCATGGAAGGGGCTCGTGACTTGGCCAAGGCCATGGAACAAGAAGGCAAAGGGAAAGTGCTTGATCAGTTTTCTAACCCTGATAACCCGTTGGCTCATTATGAAACCACTGGGCCGGAAATTTGGCAGCAAACCCATGGCACTATTACCCATTTTGTCAGCTCTATGGGGACGACAGGCACCATTATGGGAACCTCTCGTTTTTTGAAAGAAAAAAATCCTGATATTCAAATCGTAGGGCTGCAACCGGAAGAGGGAGCGAGTATCCCGGGTATTCGTCGCTGGCCGAAAGCCTATTTGCCGTCTATTTTTGATGAAACCCGAGTTGACCAAATTATCAATATGGCACAAGTGGAAGCCGAAGAGACCATGCGGGCTTTGGCCAAGCAAGAAGGTATTTTCTGTGGTGTTTCATCTGGGGGAAGCGTTGCCGGTGCTCTTCGCCTGAGTAAAACTGTTGAGAACGCCGTGATTGTGGCCATCATCTGTGATAGAGGTGATCGTTACCTGTCATCGGGTATTTATGTTTGATTTAGATTTAGGAATTCCCATTGGCTCGACTTTTCAAGCCCCAGCGCCCCAAAAAGCCACATTCAAGTGTAGGAAGATCTAAACGTTCTTGCGGTGCTGGTGATTCTCAAAAATGTACACCTGTCACTTTGAATATTTCTGGTTACTCTCACGACACAAGGGGCGTGTCCCGTGATCAGAAAAAACCCATTTTTGTGGAGGGAGCCTTAGAAGGGGAAACCGTCACTGCCGAAATCATCCAAGAAGAAAAGTCGTTTTCCCAGGCGCGGTTGGTGGATGTTCAAGTGGCTAGTCACGATCGTGTTGCCCCTTGTTGCCCTCACTATGGTCAATGTGGTGGTTGTCATTGGCAGCATTTACGCAGCGATCGACAAATTGAGGTGAAGCAATCTTTGTTGTTGGATCAGCTCCAACGTCACGCTAAAGTTCGGCCGCAAGAGGTGGCGCCACCGCTTTTGTCGAGCTCAGAAGGTTACCGATACCGGGCTCGCCTCTCAATTTGGCACGATAAGCATGGGCAGGTGACACTGGGCTTTCGTGAGCAAAGTGGTAAAACGGTTGTCGCCATTCAAGAGTGTCCGGTGTTGGTGGCGCCGCTTTCGTTACTTATTGACCCTTTGCGTCAATGGTTAAACCGAGTCAGTGCGGACGCTGCAAAGACAGCGCGACAGTCATTAACGAGGCAGTCATTAAAGCACACCCTCAAGCAACTTCCCGTCAAGCACATTGAATTGCTTTTTGATGGTGAGCGTATCGCGGTGGTTGTGCGTTGCTCAATGGGGAAGTCGAATAGATCATTCGGCCACGACAACGGGTATGAACTCCAATCTTGTTTAACCGATGCACTGTCGGGGCAAAGTGTTGATGTTTGGTATTTAGGCGATGACCAGAATCTCGTTTATATGGCGCCGGGTGACAAGGGTAAGGCAGTGGGGCCTCAAATGGAGTCTGTAGTGGGGCCTCAAATGGAGCCTAAAGAGGCGCCCGTCTATTCTGTGAGGCATCCATCATGGGATGTGCGTTTGAACTTTTCACCTATCGACTTTACTCAGGTGAATTTCGACGTGAACCAAGCCATGGTTCGGCAAGCGGTGAATTGGTTGTGTTCAGAGTTTACCAACCCCAAATCTTTGCGAGTGTTGGATTTGTTTTGTGGTGTAGGCAACTTCTCCCTACCGTTAGCGAAAGAAGTTGGGCAAGTCATTGGGGTTGAGGCAATTGCTTCCATGACTCAGAAGGCCCAGCACAATGCCATGCTCAATGGCATAGATAATGCGTGTTTTGTTGCGGCGGATCTGACGGCTGTGGAGGTATCCAACCCTCTAGATACTCGGTGGTTGGGCAATATTCGTCGGGCGTTGAATGTGTCTCAGAATGACTCACTAAACCAGAGTGACCCACTAAACCAGAGTGATCCACTAAAAATGGACGCTGTGGTATTGGATCCCCCTCGAGCGGGCGCCTTAGAAGTCCTTCCGGTGCTGTCGAAACTTGGGGTGCAATGCATTGTCTATGTCTCTTGCAATCCAGCGACGCTGGTACGTGATGCAAAGGCATTGGGGGCGCTCGGTTACGATTTGCGTCGTATCGGCGTGATGGATATGTTTCCGCACACGAAACATGTGGAGTCCATGGCGTTGTTTGTCAAAGCATGACGATCGATATTTGAGTTACTGTACTGTAAAGCGCAGCGTTGAATGCGCTGACAAGATAAGAAGATGATCAATGGTAAAAGTACGTGAAGATCATCCGCTGGATGCGGAAGGCAGAATCGATATCCAAGTATGGTGCGATCGCCTGGACACTCTTAATAATACGCTGAACGACAAAGAAAAGAGTGCGTTGGTGCGTGCTGCGCTGCTCACGCAAAACGTGCAGGAGAACGTTCCTGCCGCGTCGGTCAGTATTGTTGATATTGATTGCCTCAGCTGGGGTCTCGAGATGGTCGAGATCTTGGCCGATCTGCATTTGGATCACGAAACCTTAATTGCCGCCGTCTTGTATCGTGCAGTAAGAGAACAGCGTTTATCCGTGGATGATCTTGAGTCTCAATTCGGGGCGGCTGTCGCGAAGTTGATTCGTGGTGTGCAAGGGATGGCGATCATTACCAACATGCGCAATGATTCGCCAGAGTCGGTGTTTGGTCGTGAGTCCGCAGAGCAAACCGAAAATGTGCGTAAGATGCTGGTGTCCATGGTGGACGATGTGCGTGTTGCGCTCATTAAACTGGCTGAGCGAACTTGCGCGATTCGTGCGGTAAAAAATGCGCCTAATGACAAGCGTCAACGGGTGGCCAAGGAGGTGTCTGATATCTATGCGCCTTTAGCGCATCGTTTGGGGATTGGGCACATTAAATGGGAACTGGAAGATTTGGCATTCCGTTATTTGCAGGCGGATGAATACAAACAGATTGCGCGTTTATTGGATGAAAAGCGGCTGGATCGACAACACTTTATTGACGAGGTGATTAACACGCTCAATACCGAGCTTGCCAAGGCCAATATCGATGGCAGCGTAATGGGGCGGGCTAAGCATATTTACAGCATTTGGCGGAAAATGCAGCGTAAAGACATTGGCTTTTCCCAAGTTTATGACATTCGTGCGGTACGAATTTTGGTGCCGACCGTTCGAGATTGTTACAGCGTATTAGGTATTGCCCACAGTCTTTGGCGCAATATTCCCAATGAGTTCGATGATTATATCGCTTCCCCTAAAGAGAATGGGTATCGCTCTTTGCATACAGCGGTGATTGGCCCTCAGCAGAAAGTTTTGGAAGTGCAGATTCGGACGAAGTCCATGCATGAAGAAGCGGAATTTGGTGTGTGTGCCCATTGGCGCTACAAAGGCACCGATTCAGAAGGGGTTCAAGACAGTTACGAACAAAAAATCGAATGGTTGAGGCAAGTCTTAGAGTGGCACGATGAAATTGGTGGGGGTGACCCTCTGCAAGATGACTTGGTGACCGGTGTTGAGCAAGATCGCATTTATGTGTTCACCCCGGAAGGGCACATTATTGATTTGCCTCAGTCTGCTACCCCATTGGACTTTGCCTATCGTATTCATACCGACGTTGGCCACTGTTGCCGTGGGGCGAAAGTGAATGGTCGTATTGTGCCGTTAAATCACCCCCTGAAAACGTCTGATCAAGTTGAAATTCTTACCGGCAAGCGCGAAGCCCCCAGCCGAGATTGGTTAGCCCCAGGGCTTGGCTATTTAATGACATCTCGGGCCAGGGCCAAGGTGCAGCACTGGTTTAAAATGCAGGCCCGAGATAAAAACATCGAAGATGGCCGTGCTTTGATGGATCGGGAATTTAAGCGTCTGGGCCTATTGGATTTGGATTTCGATGGATTGGCCAATTCCATGAACCTTAAATCCCTAGACGATTTGTACGCCGCCGTCGGCGCCAGTGATTTAGGGGTTCATCAGGTCTTAAATGCTGCACAGCGTTTGTTGGATTTTAACGACGTTAAAGATCCGGTGGTGCCGCTGTCAAAAAGCAAGGTCAAAGCCGATGGTGCCAACGATATCTTTATCGAAGGGGTGGGTAACATGCTCACTCACATCGCCGGGTGCTGTAACCCTGTCCCCGGTGATGCCATTGTGGGTTACATTACCTTAGGAAGAGGAGTGTCGGTTCATCGTCAAGATTGCACCAATATATTGCAGTTAGGCGAAGATGAGCCAGAGCGAATTATCAAAGTGGATTGGGGTTCCGCGCCACAACAGATGTACAGTGTTGATGTCATTATCGAAGCCTTTGATCGTTACGGTTTATTAAAAGACATTACAACTTTGCTCGATACTCATCGCATTAATGTCAGTGCCATGCAAACGCTATCGGATAAGGGAAAAAATACCGTAGATATGGTTTTTACGGTCGAAATTCGAAGCTTTGAAGAGCTTTCAAGGGTACTGGCCATTATGAATCAACTGCCCAATGTGGCTTCAGCTCGCCGTCGCCGTTAAAGCGTACGCTTATTCTGGACAATATCGTGTACACCATCGAAGACTTGCAAACCTTAATGGCGCGCTTGCGCGACCCAGATACTGGCTGTCCATGGGATACGAAACAAACGTTTTCGACCATTGTGCCTTTTACCATCGAAGAAGCTTACGAGGTGGCTGATGCTATTGAGTCGGAGGACTTTGAGCATTTGCCAGAAGAGTTGGGTGACTTACTGTTCCAAGTGATTTTTTACGCGCAGTTGGGCAAAGAGCAGGGGTGGTTTACCTTCGACAAGGTTGTGCATTCATTAGTGGCAAAGTTGGTGCGTCGGCATCCACACGTCTTTCCAGATGGCACTTTGGAAAGCGTGAAGTCGGATCAAGCAAGCCAAATGAGCCCAGAGCAGGATGCCGAGATAAAGCAGCGCTGGGAAGCAATTAAAGCTGAAGAGCGCGAATCTAAAGGGGCAAAAGGGCTGCTTGATGATGTGCCTGTTTCATTGCCGGCCATCACTCGTGCCGCAAAATTGCAAAAGCGCGCGGCCAGTATTGGTTTTGATGGTGAAGGTGTGCAGGCCATGATAGAAAAACTGGAAGAAGAGGTGGCTGAACTGAAAGCGGCGGTTAAGGCACAGCAAGATCATCATAATGAGTACTGTAATAGTCATATCGAAGTTCACGATAGTATTCGCGATAGTATTAAAGAGGAACTAGGCGATACGTTCTTTTCATTGGTCAATGTTGCCCGCCATCTTAAGGTTGACTCTGAAGCGGCACTGCGGAGTGCGAATCGGAAGTTCGAGAATCGAATACGTTATATGGAGGCTTCTGCCCAAGAGGCTGGGCAATCGCTGAACTCTCTCAGCTTATCGCAGTTAGATGCGCTATGGGAAAGTGCAAAACAAAACGAATGTGAAAAAGAGTAGAAAAGTACAATAGGGTGGGAATTAAGACTCTCAATTAAAATTCCCAATTAAAACTTTCAATTAAAAATAAGAGTTAAGTAAGAAGCGTAAAGATTCATTGTTGTCTTCATGAGTGCCCGGATGCAGATGTTATCGGGGCATTCATGAAGAGCGCTCACGAAAAGCGCGATGAAGAGTTAATGATTTGTTGAAGGCTTCAACGTGCTGCGTAAACGTTGTAAATGCTTTTTACTCAGCGACAGATATTTGGGGGTAGGGCCCACATCTTCATAGAGTGGATCGCCCATTTCGTCGGTTGCTACGACGGTTTTACCGGGCACATAAGGTAGGCTTTTTTCCACATCTTCCAGTGCGGCAGAGAGAAGATCTGTCAATAATTGTTCTTTGGTGCGTTTGGGGTAAAGCTCGCAGAGGGCTTCCAGTTTGGCAGCATCCTCTACGGGCAACTTAAGATGATACTCTGACTCTGTCATTTGACCAGATGCCGTTGATTCCCATAATTGGGCTAATTCGTTCAGTTTCATTTCCAACCTCAGTGTGTGTGCATCCGATATCCAATAGGTAAGGGCTTATCGTGTCGCCCTCTGTCTATCAGTATCGTTCATCATTCTTGTTGCTATGTTATTGCTAGGTCGGGCGGTAATGGTACCCAGCCCTGGTTGACCATTCAATGACTGTGGCGTTTTTTGTATGCGCCGAGTTTCAATACAAGAACGTTTGTAGTCGTTTCGGTGTGTTTATGATTAGGATACGTACGAGAGTATTTATAGTTGATGAAAGCTGGATGGATTCTGAACAATGCACAAAAAAACACAGTTTAGTGAGATAATTCTCTTATAGATCAGCGGTGCAGGCACCGCTCTTGATGAGTATGTATTCGAAGACTTACTCCATTTCCATTCCTTCTTTGTAAACAGAAGACTGATTACGGCCACCGCGTTTTGACGCGTAGAGTGCGGCGTCTGCTTGTTTTAGCCACGCTTTGTAATTATCGATATCAGAAGAAGCTTC
Source organism: Marinibactrum halimedae (assembly GCF_021234875.1). Taxonomy (GTDB): domain Bacteria; phylum Pseudomonadota; class Gammaproteobacteria; order Pseudomonadales; family Cellvibrionaceae; genus Marinibactrum; species Marinibactrum halimedae. Next base: position 35,404 of record NZ_JAJQVM010000013.1, read on the forward strand.
TGAGATGCCCAAGCTAATGGTGAATTGAATTTTGTGTTCGCCGGTATCCACCACAGTTTGTTCCACACGTTGTCGTAATCGTTCAGCAAAAACCTTGGCGCTATCTGCACAGGTATTGGCTAGGATAATACCGAATTCTTCACCGCCGTATCGCCCGGCAATGTCAATGTCTCGTTTTGTTTCTAACACTAAGCTGGCAACTGATTTAATCACGTCGTCACCGGGTTGGTGGCCATAGGTATCGTTCACTTTTTTAAAGTGATCGATATCAAACATAATGAGGGATACGGTATTGCCAGAGCGAACAAAACGTTGATATTCCTGTTGCAAACGCGTTTCCCAGTGCCCCCGATTAAAAAGCTGGGGGTCATTTGATCTGTAATGCTGTTGAGAGCCAGAATATCGTTTGCTTCTTTTAACGCCAAACGGTTTACGGCAATGTCGGTAACATCATAAACAATAATACCGACATGAGAGATGTCTCCTTTGATGGATTTGAGTGGAATGAGCGTGGTGTATTGATACATAAAATCGGCTGTCCCGGTGATGGGCCGATAGTTTTTAAATTTGAATACGTAGGGGCGCTCTTCCCAAATGGTATAGGCGCGATTATCCAATAAAAAAACCGAATCAATTTTGTGTTTTAGCCACTCTTTAGAGACGTCGGGGTAGACTGTGAAAATGTCTTTTTGATGGGCATGTTCGGCAGACATGCCAGAGTGATTTTCCATAAATCCATTCCACACACAGATCTTGTAGTTTTTATCAACCACCACAATACCCACGTCAATGGTTTGCAGGATGTACATCATCCAATGCATGTTACTGATTTCAAGTTGCATGAGTTACCCCAACAGATATTCCAGGCGGGCGTCAATGGAGCGCACGGAGTCCGCCGTAAATAACAATAGAACGTCGCAGACGATATCAAAGTTTTCGATTTGATAGGTGACCTCAATGGTCAGAGTGGTATTCCAGCGTTTGACGTTGGCATCGATCAATTGGCTGACCGGGGAATGCCGCCCTAGTACGTTGGGGTAACTTTGGCTGAACGTGATATTCAGCTGTTCCCCAAGTCCATTTAAAATCGCGCCTAATAAAGCTCCGGAAAGGTCGGTAAGTACTTCAACTTCGGTATCTGGTGTAATTTTGCTGTAATGGAGAAGGCGTGCCATGCTGTTGATCGAAGTGTCTTCAAACAGTAACAAAGCCTCCCCCGATATGCCCGGCCCGATGAAGCCTTGGCAGACCGCAGAGATTGATTCCTCTGCTGCAAAATTAAGTGCCATGTGTAATTCACTGGGTTCGAGCATGTTGACCTTAGGTACAGGCAGCTGCACGAATTCCCCGGTCAGTTTGGCGAGTAAGTCACCGGCTCGTCCCATGGCAACGTTGGTAATTTCCTGATAGCAATCAAAGCTCGATACCTCAAATTGGCTGCTACTCTGCCTAGAGGAAAGGTCAGATTGAGTTGTTTCCGATTGAGTATCGGATACAGATTTCGTGGCTTGAGGTGCAGCAGTAAGTGTCTCGTCAGAGCTTGGAGTATAGAGGCCAAAGCGGGTTAACACTTCAAGAACGGTGTCTGGCTCCGCAGGCTTTTTAATAAAATCCAGTGCCCCGAGAGAGAGTACGCGTGCTCTGGCCTTTTCTTGAATATCGCCGGAGACCACAACAACCATCGTGGGCAAGTCTAACTTGCGGATGTTTTCTAGGGTTTCAAAGCCATCCATAACGGGCATAGTCAAATCTAAAAACATCACTTCGCCGTGCCCGGCTTGAAGTGCCTCTAGGGCTTCTTGACCATTGCCTGCAAAGGTAATTGTGACTGGCCAATTAGGGGGAAGTGATCGCGCAATCTGCTTTCGCGCCATGCCCGAGTCATCACATATTACGATCGGAGTCGTCATTCGCTTTTATCGTCGCTCTTCATCCTCAGTTCCAGCATTAGAGATACTGGCACTGCAAACCTTTTCTTTAAACCCAGTGTTTACAAAGCAGCATAAGCTTAGCTGATGGGTTCCATCTTTACCTTGCTTGGGCAGAAAATTGTCATTCGGCACTAAATCAAACAGGGCTTATTCTTAAAAGTAGTTGAAAAACCCGGGTTTACACGGCAATTGCGTGGATTTACTTAAGATGAGAAAGAAAGGGGTAAAAAGCCAGCCTGTTATGGTGAAATATTAATCATATTTAAGTGATGGTTGTTTTTTGGGCGATGCACTTCTTACTGTGTATTTCTTACTATGTATTTCTTACAGAATGGCTTGATATTGAATACGTTTGTAATCGAATCACCTTGTAATGAAAGCGTTGGGTGGCGAGATTCAGAGAGCTGGGTACCCAAGCTGGGGGAGGTAGAGCGCTTTCTTATGTATTTGTGTTAACAGGCTTGAGGGCTTACGATCAGCTTGAAGCGTTGTCTGCGCTCAAGGGCTGTTTGATGTCTGCGTTTTGCCTGGCGTTGGCGGCGTTTCTCGCTGCGTTCTGCATCCGTAGGTAGGCGCTCTAGGTGAAAGAAAGTTTGATAAATGCCACCGAGAAGGCGCATGTAGTTGATGGTCAGGGGCGAGTTGATGCGCATGTAGGCGTCGTTATAGCAAACCAACTCCCAACCATGAATGTGATGCAGCATCTCTAAACGAGCGCTTTTCCCACCCCCGGATAATTGTAAGTCAATAAACGCTTGGTTTAATCGGGAGCGAAGGCAGCTGCTATTGGCGGAAAATTCGATGTACTGATCATTACTGACCAATCGCAAAGTCATGTTGAGCACGTCCGTTACCCTAAATATCAGTATTTGTCTTATCGTCCTAAATATACCAATCATGGTGTAATTAATATGATATTACTCATGACAGCCCCAAGCAATGCCATACTGGCTTTAGCTGAATAATTATAGGAATAATTTCACAAAATTATCAATATTTATTCCAATGTTGGTTGGATAGCCTTAAAGACGCCTTTTTCTACTTCTCAAATCTCCTAATGCGAATGAATTGGGTATTGATTGAAACTAAAAAGTAGCAAATGAAACGAGTATGAAGGTATTCAGAAAAATGAGGGTTATTGGTCATATATAACTTCACCATTTTGTATAACTTAGGAAAGAGAAATAGAAATTATCTCCATTGGTCGGTGAGCAAAGATAGGTAGGTGAACAAAGACAGGTGAACAATAGCTTCTCTCGATGGTTTATTCTCGAATTGTTCAATTACTTGGTTGGGCGTATTGCCGCTTTTCGTCGATCGCTGTGTGATAGTAAATATCCATGTTTTTTTAAATGATGGAGTAACTTATATGGATAACAAAAAAGTTGATGTTGTTACTATCTGTGACACTTTGATACGAAATAAAAGGGGAGTGATTGTTAATGGACGAGTTATATCTGAGGTAAACCCATTTATTTAGAAATAATGAGTATCTTTTCTTTTGTTTTATCAATCGCCTAGCGCAATGCTGTGTTCTTGTTTTTCCTGCTATTCAATATTGTTTCTTTTTGAAATATTGCTTTAAAGGTAAGCAAAAAGAGTTGGATTTTTTTCTGAGTCATGGTGAAATGTAATCGATTTCATTCTGTTGTCTCGCTTTTTATCGATATGGCGGTATGTTTCGGGGTGAGAGGTTGAGGTTATTTATTAAATTTGAAGCTGTTTTAAATAGGGGGTGACAGAGGTATACGTTGTGGTGATAACGATTGGTTGGATGTTCAATAAAAGACAGAATTAAAAAAATAATATAAGTCTGGCAAAAAGTGTTGATTTTCATCTGTTGTTACGAGTGTCTTTTTTGTGAGTCGTGAGCACACTTATTGTGAACGTCGTTTGTGTTAAATAAATCTGTTATGTGCAAAATTCTCGTTGTTTTTCGGTTTTCTGTCTGATCGAGCTTTTTGTCTGGTTCCTCAAAGTGGTTGTTGACGCTTATTTGATGGCATTTGTAGCGTATTAAGTGTGCTTTGTATTAATTATTAATACGATTAATGCATCGAATAATACGCATCGAACGTTACCTCTAAAAACAAACTTTGAAGTAAAAGTAAATGCGTAATTTTTTACTTTTAATGACGAGTAAATCGAAAGTTCCACAATATCGAAAGTTTCACAATAAAAATAATGTTCAATACTGGAGATTTTGCATGACAATTAATTATTTTAATCCATTAAAAAAAGCAACAGCAGGTGCATTGGGAGTGGCTCTATTGCTTTCAGGTACTATGGCTATGGCGCAGCAGTGCCCACCGATTCAATTAGGGGAAAAACACCCTGCACAGGTGGGTAAAGATATGCGTACTGAGCACACACAGCCTTGGTGTGATTCTGTGTGTGTTACGGTATTGGCGAACGGAACAGCATGTGCCAATGCGGCCGGGGGCGTGGTGGGCACTTCTGGTTTCTGTCACGACAGTTCACAGTCTGTTGAGTCTATAAAAGATATTGAGTACAACTTGTGTATTGATATTGATGATCGGTTTATTCGAGAGGCCGATTACGGCGATAGAAACGTTCCAGCAGGACAGAGTCGAATTCCCGGCACCGATTATGAAATGTCTTCCGCCGATGCGGCGTTTTACTTCGCCACGTTGTTTTCGGTAGACAGCAACGGTAATAACGTTATTGATGGTGCGGAAGTGACTTTAGCCAGTGAGAGAGGGTGGCAGTTGGCCAATGAACTGGATTCTAACGGTGATGGCACTATTACTCGGAATGAAGCAGGACAAGTTAAAGGCAGTGATCAATGCCAATTATTGTCTACGGGGTTCAGCTCTGGGTTAGCAACGGATGATATTTTATCGTACATCGGGTTGTATTTGGGTGAACCCATGATCGATAAATACGCAGGGGATCTTGAGGGCGAAGATAAAATTAAGGAAAAACTACTGGAATACACACGCACTTGGCAGCCAAGCTATTGGAAAGATAATGGTCGCACCATAGCAGGTTCGGCCTCGGGCGTTAAGGCGTTTTACGATCCTGCTTATACGGGAACCACTCGACGAGTTTGTGAGGCGGGCTATAACGGTCCTTACAAAGCGTTGTACAATTCAATGAGAGATGGGGCAAATACAGGTAATCCAGGAACGGACGACCCAGGGTCGGATGATTCTAATACCGGTAATCCAGGTTCGAATTTGAGTGATTATTTGGATTCATCCTGTGGCAGTTCACACCCATACCGTTGTCCGTCAAATAGAGCTTGTTTTACGGAAGAGCAAATGAATAACTACTGTTCTGTTCCGACGGCGCCGTCTACCGACCCGGTAATGCCTCCAGTTGATGATACTCCGCCTTCGGATGAGCCAGATGATTTAATCCCAAGTGATAATTGCGGAGATTCACACCCTTATTGGTGTGCCAGTCGAGGCCAGTGTTTTACTGAGCAGCAAATGAATAATTATTGTTTGTAATAGGCACTCAGAAGTTCTTTTTAGTGAGCTTATCAATTATTCATCGAATAATAAGCAACTACACCACACAGTTTCTATAAGTACTGTGTGGTGTAGTTCTATGAAATCACAACTCTTTTTTAATCTAATTAATTTTTATTGTGCCAATATGGGTGTTTTTGGTGACAATATTATGAATTCATCCTTTTCTGGTTGAATTTTGTTCTTTTTGAAATTAGAATTTACAGCGTTTTTAAGAAACTTCGTATTACTCGACCAGACTTTCCAATCAATTTTTTTCATTGTGCCGACGCTGCTAAGAAAAAATCATTTTAAATGATATGTTTTACTGATGCTTAGTTGGCCCTATAAATAATTTGTTAGTTCCGCAGATGGATAGGTAAGCGGTTAGGAGTCAGACATGGATGCTCAAAATCTTTTTATTTTTTCTTCTCATTTCAATTATCTCACTAAGCGCTCACGTAGGTCCTTAGTTTGTGCTCTCTGCGTTCAAGTAACGCACATTGTCCATTCCATTCAGTCGTATACGTAATTTTACTGGCTCTATATAAGAGTATAGCTTTACAGGTTTCATTTTTTCTATTTTTAAATTCATTGTATAAAAATATTTTAAAGGGTGCTGAAGATGAAAAAAATTATCTATTTAGTCGCTTTGTCTACAATGGCCTTGCTTCAAGGCTGTAGTTCGACTGAGTTTACGAGAGTGGCTAACGATGCCATGTCCGGAGCGATTGATGGCGTGTTAGGAGGCACAGGCACGTCTGAATCTGTGAACGCCACTTCTGGTTCGTATTCAGTAGAAAGTGAAAAAGTGGTCATTACTGATGCAAAAAAAACAAAGAAAGATTTTGGTAAAATTACAGTGATAAAAACGGAAAAGAATCCTAAAAACCAAACAAAGCTGAGACTTGATTCTTGTACGCATCCTCGGATTGGCTCCATAAAATGTGGGGGTTATCTGTATGAGGTTACCGAGCAGGGGTGGTTAAAAGAGGAGTTAATTACCTTTGATGATTTAAATCATTCGGAAGTGACATTGGCTGCTGGAGAGTATTACATTAAAGCATACAATTGGGATAGTGGAATGAATCGTTTCGTAACGGGTGAATTTAGCGTGAAGCCATTTGTAACAAATTTAGTGGCTTTAGAATTAGAATAATTTTAAGTTAGGGTGCTCAAAATACTATTTTGAGCACCCTATCGCCGTTAATAACTAGATTTAACTCCTAAGTACATCATTCCTAGGCTGTTAGAGTCTCTTCCATTAATTTAAAGGAAAGGGATCATCCCCATCAAAAAGTCCATCGCCATCTGTATCTGGATTGGTCGGGTCGGTTCCCAGTAAAAATTCTTCGGTGTTGGTTAAGCCGTCACCGTCGTTATCCATAAACGCATCCAATAAATCTAAATCCGAAAAGAAGAATTGTGCTTCCCATGTTCTTGGTAAAGAATCGAAATCTTGATCGTCTTGATAACGGTCATCGGTGGGAAAGGGGTCTTCATTATCGTCACGGCCATCGGCATCGGAGTCCCAGTCATTGGGGTCTGTACCTGCTTGCCATTCCATTCCATTGGGTAAGTGATCGAAGTCGGGGTCGGAAAACCAAGAAAATTCCGTGGTTGATAAGCCATTATTTATTTCCCATTCATCGGGTATGCCATCAAAGTCGTTATCTTTCTGATAGCGGGCATCAGTGGGGACGATATCAAATCCGTCTCGTTGGCGATCCCCATCGGTATCAGGGTTATTAAAATCTGTGCCTGCTCGAAATTCCTCTATGTTATTGAGTCCATCATTATCAAAGTCCTCGGACGCGTCACCACTAAAAAACGAGCTAAGGCCATTGTTTGGATCGTCCTCCAACGCATTGGGCAGTCCATCGAAGTCGTCATCGTAGGAGTAGGCCGGGTTTAATGGGAAGACATCACTAAAATCATTCACCCCATCCAAGTCTGTATCCGGTATGTAGGGTTCTGTGCCTTGAAGGTATTCGTATTTATTGGGTAGAAAATCGCCATCGGGGTCATCCATTGCATCAAAATCCGTGGTGTCACTCAGGCCATATCGTATTTCCCAGCGTTGAGGCATGCCGTCATTGTCTTGGTCTACGGCATAGCGTCGGTCGAGAGGGGCGAAGTCTTGACTGTCTATTTCATAACCATAAAAAGGAATGAAATTGGCGTAACCACTGTCCCAATCTGAGTTGGGTTCTAAAGGCAGCGTGCCCGCATGAAATTCTTCTAAATTAGTAAGCCCATCCCCGTCGGCATCGTCCCAAGCGTCGTCGGCATTAAGTGTATCGAATGTATAAAAATACGTATTATTGCCGGTTTCAAATCGATCCGGCATGCCGTCGTTGTCACTGTCACGCACGTATCGCCGATCTAGCGGAAAGGCATCGCGCCCGTCGTAAAAGCGATCATTATCCGAGTCATTATCGCGAGGGTTGGTGCCGAGAAGAAACTCTTCTCGGTTGGTGAGTCCATCAAAATCAGAGTCAATCGCGCCTTCTTTAACAAGATTATCGAATCGATAATAATCTTCCCATTCGTTAGGTAGCTGATCACCATCATCATCTAGCGTGTACTGGCGATGTAATGGAAAGGCATCCTGATCATCAAAGTAGCCATCATTATCGGTGTCGTCGGAAGTTGGATTAGTACCGAGAAGAAACTCGTCATAAGTACTGAGAAAATCGCCATCTTCATCTAAAATCGAATGGTAAAAATCGTCGTCTGGAAGAGAGAACTTCTCTTCCCAGCGTTTAGGTATGCCGTCAAAATCATTATCTTCTTGGTAGCGAGCGTCCGTTGGGAAGGGGTCGGTATTGTCGTCACGGCCATCATGGTCAGTATCCCACGCTTGGGGGTTGGTGCCTCGTTGCCATTCCCAGCCGTCGGGTATGTGGTCGCCATCGGTGTCAGTGTAAAAAGAAAATTCCTGGGCGGATAATTGGTGTTCTCGCTCCCACTCGTCGGGGATACCATCGTGATCAAAATCCGTTCGGTATTGCCGATTGGTAGGGTCAATATCACGGCCATCTAATTGGCGATCCAGGGCTCCCTAGTAATAAACAATCAAAATGATCCAGATCCAACCCAAATGATCATTGTTTGACCTAATTTTAAATTCAAAAAGATATATTTGGGGTCTCAGGCAATTTGCCTGATGAAATTTTTCTCTTATGAATCTTTCTTTTGATTAATAAAGGTTCATATGGATCAAGCTTTAACCTTAAGAATTGATCAATTATTACTAGGGAGCCCTGATTGGCGATCGTAATCACTGTCGGCATTATAAATGTCCGTGCCCGCCTGAAACTCACGTAAATTATTTAACCCATCGTTATCAAAATCCTCAGAAGCATCTCCCGCATAAAAAGAACTCAGGCCTAACGTTGGATCATCTTCATAGGCATTGGGTATCCCATCGGAATCGTCATCGAACTGGTAGAGTGGATTGGTGGGAAACGCGTCCAACCCATCATCAATACCATCGGCGTCAGTATCGAACAAGGTGGGATCCATCCCTTTTTTGTATTCTTGTAAATTGGTGAACGCATCACCGTCGATATCGACGGTAGCGTCTGAAGAGTCGTCATCATTTAAACCAAAGCGAATTTCCCAGCGACGAGGCATCCCGTCTTGATCGACATCGACGGTGTAAAGGCGATTTAATGGTTCAACATCTTGTTGGTCGTATTCGAATTCCTCAAAAATAATAAAATCGATAAAACCTAAATCCCAGTCGGAATTGGCTTCAGTTAACAGTGTGCCAGATAAAAATTCGTCCAAGTTACTGACTTGATCTCGATCCATATCAGCAAGAGCGTCATTGGGGTTAAGCGGATCTAAAGGAATGAAGGCATTGGCAAAATTATTTTCGAAGCGATCGGGCAAACCATCTTTATCACTGTCTTTACGATAACGGCGATCCAACGGAAAACAGTCTTGGCCATCGTAAATGCGGTCGTTATCGGTGTCGTTATTGCGCGGTTCTGTACCTCGCTGAAATTCCTGCAAATTGGTGAGGCCATCAAAATCGGCGTCGTCAGCGGCGTCATTCACTAATGGATCAAGGCGATGAATGGCTTCCCACTCATCCGGGAGTCCGTCGTTGTCATTGTCCAGATAATACAAAGCATTGAGAGGGTATTTATCGGTGTTGTCTTTCTGCCCGTCTAAATCGCTATCCACTTGGATTGGGTTGGTGCCTAATTGAAATTCGAGCGCATTACTAACAAAGTCGTTGTCTTCATCCGCATAAGGGTCGTCGATATTATGCTCTCTTTCCCATTCATCCGGTAATCCATCCAAATCATGGTCTGAAGTAAAATTAACATGGAGAGGGAAGGGGTCTTCGGCATCATTGATGAAATCGCCATCCGTGTCTTCTTGGCATGGGTTGGTGCCGTATAAAAGTTCTGACACTATTCCGACGCCATCTTTATCGGCGTCTTCGGAAAAAACAGCAATTTGGCACGACGTATTTGTAACGTCCGGTGTTTCAATTAATAAGGCGTTCGCTGAACTGATCGCACTGGAAAAAAGACTCAAACAAAAAGGTATCGCCGCTTTATTCATATTTTGATAAAACATGAGCACCCCTTAATGAGGAAGGTGAGTGAAAACTCAGAGAAGGTTAGAACACTCAATTTTTTGAGTGGTGTTTTGGTTATAGAAGAATGGAGAGATGCAGAGAGGTTTTGGGTGCCGATTTAAAGAGTGATTTATAATGACTTGTCGAAGTCAATATTCGCTTACATTGAGGAAGTATTATTTTGATTTTTGAAAGGCGGGTGTTTGCATATTGTGCCACTTAAAAAAAATCTTTATTTTAAATGGCACAATATGCACAGCAGTGAATGTGCTACTAACGTACTGTGTTACAAATCCTGCTTCACTTCTTTAGGCTCTAATAAACGAGCGTCTTTTCCCATGCGTAAACTGTAAATCAATGAGTAAGACAAGACGTTTTGTACATAACCTCGTGTTTCATGGAAAGGAATGGTTTCAATCCAGATATCGTACGGGACTTCTTTGCCAGAAGGGTTTAGCCATTTTACCACTCGATGCGGGCCGGCGTTGTAAGCGGCTGTTGCTAAAATCCGATTGCCGTTGAAGCGTTCCACCATTTGACTTAAATAATTACTGCCAATGGTGATGTTGTATTGCGGCGTTAATAAATCGTTTTTTCTGTGTGTGGTAATGCCGATTTTTTTGGCGGTTTCTCTGGCGGTTGCTGGCATTAATTGCATTAGCCCCATGGCGCCGGCGGGGGATTTTGCATCAGGGGCAAATGCACTTTCTTGGCGGGCAATGGCCAATAAATACTGAGGCGCCAATGACGTCGATTTGGCCGCTTCATTCACTTCATTTTGATACACCAGTGGGAAGCGTAGGTTTAAATCATCCCAGAAGCGGGCTTGGCTCATGGATTCAATGGTTTTTCGGTGCCAGCCCCATTGATTGGCAAGCTTGGCGGCCGATAACAGCTCGTCTTTGCTTAAGTCTTGGGTGCCGTAACGCCATTCCATGCGAGCCTGGTTGATATGGCCAATTTCGTAAAGCTCTTTAGAGCGAGCCAGTGCCGGGCGTTGAGCCACTTGCTCAATCATCATGGGGGAGGGGGTGACATCCGTATGATCTAAGCTGTATTGGGAGCCTAATCGGTCGGCAGCAAGAAATCCGTAAAAGTCGCGGTCTTGGGCTAATTCTTGGTAGATTGTCGTAATGGTTTCTCGTTCAGCCTCACTCTTTGCTAGGTGTTCGTTTGCGCGTGCTTGCCAGTAGCGCCAGCGATGGGTGTGCTGCTCTTCATCGCTGAGTCTGCCAATGTACAGGCTAACGTCTTGCCAACGGTTTTCCTTAAGAGCAACACGAATTAATCGCTCCATGACTCGATCACTGACGACATTGTTACTGTCGAGAATTTGAGTGGCGGTTTTCGGATGCTTTTTTTGCAGTAGTCGATAAGCAAGATGTTCTATGGTTTGGCTACGTTCGTCTTGTTCAAAAAAGACGCTGGAGTCAAATTGTTCCCAGATTCTTAAGGCTTGTTTCGGGTTGGTTCGAGCTAATCGGCGCACGCCATACAGCATAACCGATTGCAATTCGGCCTCTGGGTAGGTGGTGTAGTCTTTCAGGCGAGATAAGCGCGAAGGGTAGTGGTACAAATCGCGCATCTGTTTGGCAAGAGGCTGTAAGGCAGGGTCAATTTTTTTACTGATGTATTTTGCCAAGCTGAGCTTGCGAGCTTCTACGGCTTTAAAGTGTCTTTCCCAAGCGATTTCTGATGAAAAGTATTCGCTCTGCATCCATTCTTTAAAGAGGGGGTCACAGGCTTTGGGCAGTGATTTACCTTGATTCCAAATAGGGGCGACAGACTCCAAAGCCTTGGGTTCGCCATGATTAAATCGAGCCATCAAATATTGGCAATACAAACCTTCATCTTTAATAGACTCGTCATAGTAGCTTTGAAACTCATGCCAGCGGTTCGAGCTTGCCAGTTTTTTCAACCACGCTTTACGTAAGCGGTGCGATAACCAAGAGTCTTCATTCTCTTCCAAGAATTGTTCAACTTTTTTATAAGGGCGTTTGTTCAGTTGTGAAATTAAATCTGAGTAATGAAGGTAAGGCACCAACGGGTAGTCTTCCAGTTGGTCATAAGGGACTTGATCATAGGTCAGTTTTTTTTGCTTCAACTTTTTTCGCACTTCTAGGTACAGTGCGCGTTGCTCATTGAGCTTTTGAGCAGAGTTGGTTGCCGTCGTTGTGGTATTGGCTGGCGTATCATTGACGAGTATTTTATTTAGCCCGGCCTGTGCAGAATCAGCAGTGATGCCGTCGTTGTTTAGTGCTTCGGCCTCTATGCTAATGGCATTGTGAGTAAAGAGGCTAAAAAGAATAACACTGATGAGTGCGGTCGATGAGGCCAATTTTGTAGATAAAGCTTTTGTAGATAAAGCTAAAGAGACAGGGCGTCTTGCGTACAAAGGCGTTTTGTTACTCTTGTGCATGGCGTCTTGGCTATTTGGTTGTGGTTTGGACGTTGAGGTATAAGACAACTTACCTTTAATAAGATTTCCTAAAAAAACTGATTAATTCGGCGTCAATGGCACAGATAACGTATCCACTGTCCTTCCTTAAGACTATTCTTGCTGATTTTTTACATAAAATCCAACGCTTAACTGACTGGTTTTAAATGCATTTTTAAGTAGGCGCGTCGGATTCTTCAGAATCTGGTTATAATGCAACGCGTTATCGCAGTGCTGTTTGTGAAACTTCCTGTTTTGCGCAGCCTTTTCCGTGTGCTACACGATTTTCTCTGATGGTTAAGTCGGTATTTATGTCTCTGATTCGTATTGAGAATGGTTCTCTTCATTTTGGTTTGACGGTGCTTTTAGAAGAGCAAACTTTAGATGTTCAAGCCGGTGATCGCTTGTGTTTAATTGGTCGCAATGGTGCCGGAAAAAGCACCCTGATGAAAGTGCTGGCCGGTGAGGTTGAGTTGGATGGTGGATCGGTTTGGCGAACCGCTAACTTGGTTATTTCTCGTCTAGAGCAGGATTTGCCAGAGGCCGATGATGTGTCGGTTTATGACGCCGTTGCTCAAGGGCTGGCGGAAGTGGGCGAACTCTTGACTCAATATCGTCATCTGACAGAACAGTCGACCGATGCGGGTTCGAGTGAGGAAAGCCTGAAAGCATTGGCTCGGTTGCAAACTCGTATCGAAGCGGTTGATGGTTGGTTAATGGGGCAAAAAGTGGATACCACCATTGATCGGTTGGGCCTCGATCCCAATGCAGTTATGGCCGGTTTATCCGGTGGTTGGCGCCGACGTGTGGCCTTGGCTCGTGCCTTGGTGAACGAACCGGATTTATTGTTACTGGATGAGCCCACTAACCATTTGGATGTGGCCACCATCGAATGGTTGGAAAAACAACTGTTGAGCTTTAATGGCGCCATTGTGTTTATCACCCATGATCGGGCGTTTTTGAATAACTTGGCCACACGCATTGTGGAGCTGGATCGTGGGCGACTGTTGCAGTTTCAAGGTAATCTTGATCGTTTTCTGGAATATAAGGAAGCGTTACTTGCCGAAGAGGCTCGTCATAACGAACTGTTTGATAAGCGTTTGGCGGAAGAGGAAAAGTGGATTCGCCAGGGCATTAAAGCTCGAAGAACCCGAAATGAAGGCCGTGTGCGGGCCCTGAAGGCCATGCGTGTAGAGCGTTCTGAGCGCAAACAGGCTATGGGTTCTGCGAATTTACAACTGACGGAGTCTGAGCGCTCAGGTAAGTTAGTGGCGGAGTTGACGGATGTAAAACAGCGCTTTGGCGAAAAGCACATTATTCAGCAGCTATCGCTTAGGCTTATGCGAGGGGATCGTGTGGGGCTGATCGGCCCCAATGGTTCTGGAAAAAGTACCTTACTCAAAATTATTTTGGGTCAACTCACTCCAACTGAAGGACAGGTAAAGCTAGGCACCAATTTAGAGGTGGCGTATTTTGATCAGCTACGCCAGCAGCTGGATCTGGAACAATCGCCGGTGGATAACATTGCCGATGGTCGTGAGTTTATTGAGGTGGGCGGTAAGCAAAAGCACATTATCAGCTACTTAAACGACTTTCTCTTTAGTGGTGAACGGGCACGTACGCCATTGAAAGCGTTATCGGGAGGGGAGCGCAACCGAGTTCTGTTGGCTAAGTTATTCAGCAAACCCAGTAATTTGTTGGTGTTGGACGAACCCACCAATGATTTGGATGTGGAAACCCTCGAATTACTTGAGGAAGTGTTGGCTCAATATCAGGGAACGGTATTGCTGGTGAGCCATGATCGTCGTTTCTTGGACAATGTCGTCACCAGCTCCATCGCCTTTGAAGGGCAAGGGTGTGTGCGTGAATACGTTGGCGGTTATGAAGATTGGATCAGTCAAGGCGGACGCTGGATAGACGACAACGCTACGCAACCGGCAGTTTCCAGCCCATCTTCAGTGAGCGAATCGTCGTCGAAAAAAGAGGGCATGGATTTGACGACCGCTCAGAGTCAACCGGTGGCGGCGAAGAAAAAACTCAGCTACAAGCTCCAGCGGGAACTGGATCAGCTCCCTGATACCATCGAGCAACTGGAACAGCAAGTATCAGAATTGGAGCAAGAAATTTCCGATCCTAATTTTTACACCCAAGACGCCGCTCATGTGAGTGATCGTTTGAAATTGGTTGATCAAACCCAACAGCAATTGCAAGTGGCTTACGAGCGTTGGGAAGAGTTAGATGCTATGTAAGTGGGTGATGTCTTTAAACGTGCTGATTACTTGACTCGAACGGCCAGAACGTCACAGCCACAGCCGTGAAGTACGGAGTTACACGTCGAGCCCAAGATCAAGGACAGGCCGTGGCGACCGTGACTGCCGACGACAATTAAGTCGGCATTGTTTTCTTTGGCCAAGTGTTGAAGTTCATTGGCGGGTTGCCCAATGGCAATGAATTGTTGCTCTAAGGGAATATCGTGAAGATTGGCCACACGATTGAGTTCTTCGGTGGCTTGCTGTTGTATCTGGTCTTGTACTGCGGTCATGTCCATGGGAATGTCGCCACCATAGGTAAAGGTCAGTGGCTCAATGATATGGGCTAATGAGAGTTTTGCTTCAAAGGCATGGGCAATGGCATGAGCTTTGCTGAGGACTTGTGATGACTCTTCTGACAAATCCAGCCCTGCCAAAATGTGCGTGTATGAACTCATAACTGCTCTCCTGACGGGTGAGTGAGTGTAAAGGTTGAAGTCTATTGATCAAAAGTATGAGTGAATCACCATAAACCACTATTTTCCACACATCTATTTTTTAACATGTTTAGCAAACGTAGCGAATGTATTTCGCTGCAGACACCATAGATTAACGTTTTTTGAACGAGGCGCATGACGAATGACTGCACAATGGTTCCCGGTTGTGATGGTGGTGATGGCAATTGCACTGGCCGTGGGCCCGGTCATGATGATGCGGCCAAGCCCGCGTCAGGCGCGTTTAGCTAAGTTGCGTACAGAGGCGGCACAGCTGGGGCTGACCGTCCATCTTCCTAAGTGGCCAAAAGCTCATACCCAGTTAGCGCCTGTGAAAGCACCTGATGGAGCCATACGTTACCTGTTACCTTGGCAGAGTCCTTCGACAGAGATCAAACCGGCTTTATTAATTCGATCTTCTTATACCCACGAGCTTCATGTGAATGGGATCTGGCAATGGGTTCAGCAACCTGAACAGCCAGATCAGTCCAGCCTGTTAGAAACATGGGTGAAAGAAGCGGCCATTCCAGCATCGGTATGCGCTATTGGTCTGAGTCGTGCCGGCGTCTATGTAGACTGGACCGAGTCCTCGCAATGGTCGCTTTCTAAATTACTGGCCATGCTGGAGTCAATGCGGGTTCGGTTAGGCGCAAAAGAAGAACACCAGAGGGAGGAGGAGTGAGGCCGCCCGCCTAAATGATATCAGCGGGGTCTTCCACTTCGTTATCGGGGTTGTAATCCACTTCATGCATGAGATTATCTGAAAGCGCAGTACGCTTGTTATGGAGAATATCGCTCATTTCGCGAATCATCACCAGCCGCCTTGGGTCTGGGTGGCCGGATTGCATCAATAAGGTTTTTGCTTTCTTGTAATAGGCGGCTGCCGTTAAGATATCCCCTCGGTTGGTCGCTTGGTGACCTTGTGCCACCACAGAAATTACACCCACTTGAAGGTGAGCCCAAGCAAGGGCTTCACGGAAGGTATTGAGTTCGTCCTGGCTAATCTTGCCCAGAGCTTGCTGTGAAGACAGCACACGAGCGGCGAAGTCTAAGTGTCGTTGGGCCCGCAGAATTTTCGAATCACTTTCGCGAATACGATAAACACGATTATGGGCTGTTTCTTTTTGAAGCTCTTCATGTAATGCCTCTGCATTATTAAGGGCGGCAACCACATACCCCTCATCGGGTTTCAGTTGTTGCATTGATTGCAATATGGAAATCACCTCTTCGTTCAATGCAACCGATACCGCTCTCAGTTCAATGAGTTGGTCTACATTGGTGATGGCATCTTGAATTTCTTCGTATTTACGCTTGAGTTGTCGAAGCTTCGAGTCAATGATGCGGCGTCGTGTTTCCCGATGGTTCGCCCAGCTGACCACCAGTAAGGCACTAACAGCAATGAAGGCGAAAAGAACTAGGGCGATAAAAGAGCTCATAATTAACCGTATGTTGATTGGGTAAAGCAAAGGGGGCGCTTTTGTTTAGTCGTCATGTTTAGACGTAACCGTTTAGTGTTAGTTGTTAGTTGTTAGTGTTAGCTGATAGAGGTCTTGCATTGGTGTATCTGGTTTTTCCAAGTTTTTATTGCGTCTTTTGGTATGGTCATATTGTCTCTATTGTAACGGTTCCTCTTCCTAAAAAAGAGTCGTCACCGAATGGATTTTCTTTAGAGTGGAATAAACACAGTGGCTTGATTTTTTATTGATATTGTTAATGCTTTTGCATTTTTTCTTGGATGGCTTTTGGGAGAAAAGTCAATAAAAACATCGCTGTAGATGCATTCTTAACTTTGCCATCGCGCTGAGGGACGGGTAGGCAATAAAGGCTCGAAATGTGTCTTGTTGAGGATCATTGAGGTGACTTTTTTTAGGTCTCAGCTTGACCCATGGGTTTTCAGCACTTATATATGCCCCCAAAAGGGCAGAAAACTGCGCCGGATAATGAGAATGATCAAACAATACACAAATAGGTGTTTAGAAGGACAGTATGGGTAAATCTCTTGTCATAGTGGAGTCTCCAGCGAAGGCTAAGACCATCAATAAATACCTCGGTAATGACTTCGTGGTGAAATCCAGTGTTGGTCATATTCGAGATTTGCCTACCGGAGGCAGCTCAGGTTCTGCGGTTGACCCAAAAGAGCGCGCGAGGCAAGCCGCCATTACGCGTAAGCTATCCCCGGAAGAAAAAGTGCTTCATAAGCAGCGCAAGGCTAAGGAGCAGTTAATCAAACGTATGGGGATTGATCCTGAAAATAATTGGGAAGCCCATTACGAAATTCTGCCCAATAAAGAAAAAGTGGTGTCAGAGTTACAAAAACTAGCAAATGACGCCGATACCATTTATCTCGCAACGGACTTGGATAGAGAAGGAGAGGCCATTGCTTGGCACTTGCAGGAAGCCATTGGGGGTGAGCCAGAGCGTTATCGTCGTGTGGTCTTTAATGAAATTACCAAGTCAGCTATTAAAGAAGCTTTTGAAAGCCCTGGCCCCATTGATATTAATCGAGTGAATGCTCAGCAAGCCCGCCGTTTTTTGGATCGAGTGGTCGGCTTTATGGTTTCGCCTTTGCTATGGGAGAAGGTGGCTAGAGGGTTGTCTGCCGGTCGAGTTCAGTCAGTAGCGGTACGCTTAATTGTCGAACGTGAAAATGAAATTCGGGCATTTGTTCCAGAAGAGTATTGGACGTTATTTGCCGACACGAAAAATACTCAGTCTGAAGCGTTGCGTTTTGAAGTGAAGAAGTTTGAAGGCAACGCCTTTAAACCGGTGAACGAAACCCAAGCCATGACGGCTGTGAAGGCGTTAGAGGGCGCTGTCTACGAAGTCGCTCAACGTGAAGACAAGCCGACGCAATCGAAGCCCAGTGCTCCGTTTATTACCTCTACGTTGCAACAGGCAGCCAGTACCCGCCTGAGTTTTAGTGTGAAAAAAACCATGATGATGGCCCAGCGCTTATACGAAGCCGGTTACATCACTTATATGCGTACGGACTCCACCAATCTAAGTAAAGAAGCGGTAGAAAGTTGTCGTGACTATATTCTCGATAATTTCGGTAAAAAGTATCTACCTGAGGCCCCGAATAGCTATTCCAGTAAAGAAGGGGCTCAGGAAGCGCACGAAGCCATTCGTCCCTCAAGTGTGAATACGCTGCCAGATCAATTGAAAGGCATGGAGCGAGATGCCGAGCGTTTGTACACACTGATTTGGAAGCAATTTGTCGCCTGCCAAATGACGCCTGCGCAGTTCACCAGCACCAGTGTGACGGTGAAAGCGGCTGATTATGAACTGAAAACACGCGGTCGGGTGATTCGTTTTGATGGTTTCTTAAAAGTCTTACCCGCAGTTGCGAAGAAAGACGAAGATCAAGTCTTGCCGGATGTGTCTGTTGGCGAAATTTTGTCGTTGGAAAAACTCGACCCCAACCAGCATTTTACGAAACCCACTGCGCGCTACAGTGAAGCCAGTTTGGTAAAAGAGTTGGAAAAACGCGGTATTGGTCGCCCGTCAACTTATGCGTCTATTATTTCCACGATTCAAGATCGTGGTTATGTGCGTTTGGAAAATCGTCGTTTTTTCGCGGAAAAAATGGGCGATATTGTCACCGAGCGTTTGCAGGAGTCTTTTACGGATTTAATGGATTACAGTTTTACTGCCAACATGGAAGAGTCCTTGGACTCTGTGGCAGCGGGTGATGAGCGCTGGCTGGATTTGTTAGATCGCTTCTATGCGGATTTTTCCTCCAAGCTCACAGAGGCCCAGAATCCAGACAATGGAATGCGTGCAAACTCCCCAACTGACACCGATATTGAGTGTGAAACTTGCGGACGGCACATGCAAATTCGTACAGCAGGTACTGGGGTATTTTTGGGATGTTCCGGTTATGCTCTACCGCCTAAAGAGCGCTGTAAAACGACTAAAAACCTCGTTCCTGGTGATGAGGCAGTGAATATTGAAGAGGACGAAGAAGCGGAATCTAAGCAGCTGCGGTCCAAGCGTCGTTGTCCATTGTGTAATTCTGCGATGGATAGTTATTTAATGGATGAAACCCGAAAAGTGCATATCTGTGGTCGCAATCCGGACTGCCCGGGTTATGAAGTGGAATTGGGTAGTTTTAAAATCAAAGGCTACGATGGGCCGACCATTGAGTGCGATAAATGCGGCAGTGAAATGCAGCTTAAAACGGGCCGTTTTGGTAAGTATTTTGGTTGTACCAATGAGTCCTGTAAAAATACCCGCAAGTTACTGAAAAGTGGCGAAGCGGCACCGCCTAAAATGGATCCAGTCCCTATGCCGGAGTTGCAGTGCCAAAATGTGGAGGATACCTATATTCTTCGAGACGGTGCATCGGGTATTTTCTTGGCGGCGAGCCAATTCCCCAAAAATCGTGAAACACGAGCCCCATTTGTGGATGAGTTAATTCCCCATAAGGATGAAATTGATCCGAAGTACCACTTTTTATGTCGTGCGCCCATAAAGGATGGCGATGGTAATCGAACGTTGGTGCGTTTTAGCCGTAAAACCAAAGAGCAGTACGTGCAAACGGAAGTAGAGGGTAAAGCGACAGGTTGGAAGGCTTTTTACGAAGGTGGTAAATGGGTGATTACTGAAAAAGCCACCAAAGCGAAAAAAGCGACGGCAAAAAAAGCGGATAAGGAAAAAGCCTAGCCGTTTTGAAGCCCGGCCATTTTGAAGCTTAGTTGTTTTGAAGCTTAGTTGTTTTGAAGCTTAGTTGTTGTGAAGCTTAGTTGTTTTGAAACTGAATTGTTTTGAAACTTGGCCGTTTTGATGAGAAAGAGCGGTTACTGAGTGAATTTATTCCTAAGTGAAAACAATTGAAAACCCTGTTCTTTTTAAAGAGCGGGGTTTTTTTATACTTTGATATGGGTAATTTATACTTTGATATGGGTAATTTAGGTCGAAATTTATGCATTCCCAATATAATGATGTGCGCATTCTTGCCAAACGCACAAATCAAAAATTATCCCAAGCAAAGGTCTGTTTGCAGCTTTTAGATCGCCATAGTGAGACGCCTGTGGCGTCGCCCATTATGGCGTCGGCCATGATGGAGTCGGCGGTGTCTCATACTTGGTCGGCATTGTGTTTGTTTATTGCTGAATGCTTGCAGGCGAAGGGGCTGGAAATAGCGAGGTGTAGGTTGGGTCACCCGTTGTTGGAATCAGAGGAAAAAATGGATGTCATGTCTTTGGAGAGTTTGCCCCCTAATAGCTTGATTTTAGTGTGTTGCCGGTTAGTGGCGAACGCTCAAGTGTCTATAGCAGAGCTTCAATGGCTGAAAAACAGTGCAGGCCATCCCGACAGTGAGTTGTCTCAATTAATCGAGGCGAAAAGTGTTGTTTTGGGAGAGCGGCTAGGTCGTTTTGTCATCAGTAATAAAAAAGATCACAACCTCATTGCTACCTCATCGTCGGCAGGTCAAGGGTCATTCGATCCTATGAATAAAACGAGTGAAGTTTCGGCAGAAAGAGTATCTGCAATGGTCACATGGTTGAGTGATTTTGTGGCTCAGCAGAGAGAAGCCCAGAATGAATGTTGAGTAATGAGCAGGCTCTTGTGATCAAAGCCTGCTGATCCTTTCTATAGTGATAGTGGGTGATAGTGCTTAAGATCGTCTGATCACACCGACACTTAACCCTTCAATCGCAAAATCCTGTTCACGCAAGTCGACTTTGATGACGTCGAATTCGTCGTTCTCAGGCAGTAATTCAACTTCATGGCGCTTTTTACCGCGACGTAAACGTTTAACGGTTACTTCGTCATCGATGCGTGCCACGATTACTTGGCCGGTGCGAACGCTTTCGGTTCGGTGTACTGCTAATAAGTCGCCGTCTAAGATGCCGATGTCTTTCATGCTCATGCCATTGACCCTGAGCAGGAAGTCTGCAGTAGGGTTAAAGAGTTCTGCACCAATGTTGCAATAATCTTCAATATGCTCTTCGGCTAATATTGGGTTACCTGCAGCCACTCGTCCTACAATCGGTAAGCCGGATTGAGAGGGGTCATCAGGCAAGCGAATACCACGAGAGGCACCGGGTACCATTTCGATGGCACCTTTGCGGGCCAGAGCTTTCAGATGCTCCTCGGCGGCATTGGCAGAGCGAAATCCAAGTCGATTGGCAAGTTCTGCGCGAGTGGGAGGATAGCCGGTTTCCTCTATGTAGGTGCGAATAAGATTAAGAACTTGTTCTTGACGAGGAGTGAGTTTAATCATAATTAGCCTCTATCTGCGCACGGGACGTCGCGAGATGTATAAAATATGGATACGGTTGTATACTGAATTAATGTACACTGACAGTTTATACAGTAAGTGGCCGCTATCTACAACCGATGTCATAAAAATGAGTGAATTTTGAGTTTTCAGTCACTCAATGAGGCGCTATTTTAAGCATTCCCCCTTTAAAAGGTGGGTTTGAGAGTGATTAAACGTCCGGTATGGCTAGGATTAAAATGAGTGCAGCCCATAAATACCCAGTGAGAACCGCTCATTTGATCTTCACTGTTACGTGGGGATGAATCTGGGAATGAATCGTTCAATGAAAAATACAATCGCCTTGGATTCACAAATCGTCAAAGTCTGGAAAGGTATCTGGCTCAATGGCACTCATTTGGCGTTCCCAGTCCATCACCTCTTGATGGGTGGTATCGTTGAGCCATTTATCTTCGGACGCAATTTCGTAACCACTGGTTGAGTCTTCTGGTGCGGCAGCGGCTGTAATAGGTAAGGTTGCCCAAGTTTCTAAATCCCATTCCGCTATTTCACCACCTGTGTATTGAATATCCACCGTGCCGTTGCTTTCGTCTAAGGCAACAACTTCAAAGACTGTTCCGTCCGTATCGTCGCAATACCATTCTCCTATAATGGGATATAACTTACCCATGGTTGCCCTCCCGTTTTATTTACGTTCACTTGATTAAAAAATAGTCTTTTAAGTGCCAGTATGCGGCGATCTTGGCTTTTTCGGAAGGGGGACTGATTGACAGGGTGCTAGGTAATGAAAAGTGTTTGATAAAATGAAAAGCAAGGGGGTGGTCGATAACCTATTGAAATTTAATTGATATTTATGCGGTGCTATAAAATCACGCCATAATGTTAACTCGAAACAACCTATCAAAATGGGTGAGTAATGCACATTCGGTCTAGTGTTACCTTAATTTAAGGACTGAATTTTAGTACTTGATTCGGTGTTTATATCAATGCCCTTTTTGGTTTTTAATTAACCAGATTTTATCTAGATGTGACGACAACCACCGGCAATGGTAAGATCTCGAACTTTCTTTCTATTGAGCGAGTGGATAAGTCGGATGGCCCAGTCAGATACAGTGACTCGAATTGTTGACGCTGCTGCGGTGTTGTTTTCTGAGCGCGGTTTTGCAGAAACCTCATTACGCACGATTACTAGCACGGCTGATGTGAATTTGGCTGCGGTCAATTATCACTTTGGGTCTAAAAAAGTACTGATTCAAGCAGTATTTGCCCGTTATTTAACCCCGTTTTGTGAGGCCTTAGGCCAATCGTTAACGGAGTTACAAGAACAACATGGTGAGTCCATTACCTTAAGCCAATTACTGGATTCGCTTTTTCATAGCTTGTTGAGTATTCAGGCCTCGGGCGAGGGTGAAATACAACGGTTTATGCGCTTGTTGGGGCTTGCTTTTACTCAGTCACAGGCTCACCTTCGCCGTTTCATGATGCAAGAGTACGGTCAATTTTACGCTCGGTTTATCGAGCTGCTTTCTATCGCCGCCCCCAAAATGGACCCGGTCGCTTTTTACTGGCGTCTGTACTTTATGTTGGGGGCAACGGTGTTTACCTTGTCCAGTTTTGAATCCATTAAAGCTATTTTGAAAGAAGACTTTGATAAAGACACCAGTTTGCACCAAGCCATAGAACTGCTTATTCCAGCGGCGCGTGGCCTCATTGCGGTCGATGATACTGCCACCCAAGGTTGAGTTGAGGCTGTGGCTGAAATGAGTATCGGTAATGGGGTTATTCGTCGTAGGGCAGTTAGTCATAGGGCAATTAGTCGCAAGACGGTTATCAGTGGCGCTAAGTATGTCTGCGTGCTGAAGTTCATCGGTATGTGTGGGGTGGACGTATGCTGAAAGCCGTTAGCGGGCCATTGATTGCCGACTTAGCCGGTATCGTCATCACTGATGAAGAGCGCGAGTTTCTGACGATGCCAAGTTTGGGTGGCATCATTTTATTTTCCCGCAATGTTGAATCCCCGGCACAAGTCTCAGCGCTTTGTGAATCCATTCGTCAAGTGAACCCAAACCTGCTGATCTGCGTGGATCAAGAGGGTGGGCGTGTACGCCGTTTGCGGCAAGGGTTTTCAGACATTCCCGCAATGGGGGCGTTTTTGCCCTCTTTTCGTCGTTCCCCTAATGATACCTTGGACAAACTCAGAGAGGTGGGCTGGTTACTGGCGACAGAGACTTTGGCCGTGGGAATAGACTTATCGTTTGCGCCGGTATTGGACTTGGATATTGACCGCTCCAAGGTAATCGGTGACCGAGCATTCTCAGACTGCCCAGATGAAGTCATTGCATTGGCGAGTGCATTTATTGATGGGATGTCTCAGGCTGGCATGGCGGCAACGGGTAAACATTTCCCAGGCCACGGTGGGGTGGTTGAAGACAGTCATCATGAGTGCCCGGTAGACCCACGTAGTTTGTCTACCGTACTGGCCCATGATGCACTGCCTTTTCAGAGGCTAAAAGATCAACTGCAATCGATGATGCCTGCTCATATTGTTTTCCCTGAAGTGGATACCTCAACCGTTGGTTTTTCTTCCCTTTGGCTACGCGAAATTCTTCGCCAACAAGTGGGATTTAATGGCGTTATTTTTAGTGATGATTTAAGTATGGCTGCGGCCGCCAAGGCGGGTGGGTATGTTGAACGAGCTCATGCAGCGTTAGACGCAGGGTGTGATTTAATTCTGGTGTGTAACCAACCTGAAGCAGCCAGATCAGTCGCGTCAGCGTTATTGGATTATAAAATGTCGGAGTTGTCCCTCGGTCGTATCGATGATTTGCGTACGTCCTCAGAGTCCCGATCTGTCGCTGTGGCTGCCTGGCATAGCGACAGGGCCAATTTTGTTCGAGAGTGGGTAGTGAAACTATGCAAGAAACGGCAGTAAACGAATACGCTGCGGAGTTATCGACGGTGTTTCCGCAGTTTGATCAGTGGATGATCGAGACGTTTATCATCACACTTATGACCTTCTCATTGGCGTTGGTGGTGAAAATTGCGTTGAAGCGGGTATTGCAAAAGGCGGAGTCCACCAAAGTTATTTGGGATGATGTTCTGATTTTAGCGATTAAACAGCCTTTGAACATCGGCATCCTATTGGTGGGGTTAACCCTTGCGACAGAGCCTTACAGTCGAGTGAGTGACTCTGTCTTCCTGGATGCCGCGCCTTTGATTCGTGAACTCGGGGTGGTGCTGTTACTGTCATGGTTTCTTGTGCGCTTGGTGAAGCAGGTTGAGTTTCGATTGGTGTATGAAGCTCGTGGTGATCAGAGGGTGGATAAAACCTCGGCCATGGCCATTGGCCGATTGTTGCGTATTTCGGTCATTGTTAGCTCGGCGCTCATTGTGCTTCAGTCATTGGGGTACAGTGTGTCGGGCGTGCTGGCTTTTGGGGGAATTGGGGGAATTGCTGTCGGCTTTGCCGCTAAAGATTTACTGGCGAACTTCTTCGGTGGCTTAATGATTTATTTGGATCGCCCCTTTAAAGTAGGAGACTGGATACGCTCCCCAGATAAAGAAATTGAAGGGGTGGTAGAAGATATAGGTTGGCGACAAACACGCATTCGCACCTTCGAAAAGCGTCCTCTATATGTTCCCAATGCTACTTTTACTCAGATTTCTGTAGAAAACCCGTCGCGTATGACTAACCGTCGTATCTATGAAACCATTGGTGTTCGCTATGATGATGCCAGTGTGGTAGGTGAAGTCATCACCAGTGTTCACTCAATGCTGGAAAGCCATCAAGACATTGACCACAATGAAGTCATCATCGTGAATTTTAATGAGTTTGCTGAGTCTTCATTGAACTTTTTTGTTTACGCTTATACCAAGACCACTGATTGGGTGACTTACCATAAAGTCAAACAGGATGTGCTGTTGTCGGTGTTAAATATCATTGCGGCTCATGGTGCTCAGTGCGCCTTTCCGACTCGTTCGGTACATCTTGAGTCCGCACCAATCCTAGAACGACAAACCGAGAAGTTAAACCGTAGTGAGTAATTTTGAATCCCTGGCCGTTGAGGCTCAAAACATATTAGACAGCGCCGATTTGCTGTATAACCATCAACAAATTGATGCGGCTTTAGATGAGGTTGCTGATCAGTTGACGGCCGCATTAGGAGAGCAAACGCCTGTATTAATGTGCGTCATGAACGGTGGGTTGATGACATTTTCAACGCTTGTGAGTAAGCTGCATTTCCCACTGCAAATGGATTATATCCATGCCACACGCTACCGCGACAGCACAGAAGGTAAAGAAGTGAAGTGGCTGGCTGAGCCCCGCTACGATTTAAAAGGCCGTCATGTGGTCATTGTGGATGACATCCTCGATGAAGGGGTAACCCTTGAGGCCATTATTCAATATTGCAAAGAGGCCGGTGCAGAGAGTGTCTCGACCGTTATGCTCGTTCATAAACAACATGACCGCTGTATCACCGGAGTTAAAGCTGACTATGTGGGTTTAAATGTACCAGACCGTTATGTTTTTGGTTTTGGTATGGACTACAAGGGTTTTCTTCGTAACATCCCCGCCATCTATGCTGTGTCAGATTGATAATTTTCGCGCCAATAAATTTAACCATTGCGCATAATTAATCAATTCGGCGTGCCGAGCCATAGACAATGTAAGTCCTTTTGATAACACTGTTCTACATTGTCTGGCTGGCCAGCTTCTAATGATTGCAACCAGTATTCTGTATATATATTTGCTCTGAGAATTAGAGTGTCTTCTTAATCATTATTTGAGATAAATGAGTTGATTTTGACGACTTTCTTTTCAGAATACTGGAAAGCAACATTCCTTGTGCTAGCCTCTTAAACTAATAGAATAGTACGCCTGTCATCGCTATTTTTATTTTTTGTTTGACTGATAGGAAAGTATTAATTGCTTTCAGAAAAGTTTTTTATTATTTATTTTCAGTCGTTACAAAAATTGATTCAATTGAAAAGCCGATAGGTGTTTTAAAATATTATATAGTGGTAAAAGTATATAGTGGTAGATGTAGCAGTATACCTTTCATATGAGAGCACTCGTTTTAATGAGGGATTTAGCGAGGGAAATAAAATAATAGAATGAAAGGTTTGTACACTTGGGTCTTTTGGTGAAACGCAGTGGTATATAAATCTCACTTCTCCATATCGAACGCTCTGAAATGGTTTTCACAGCACCTTAAGTGCAGTCTATCCAATAACGATCATTCTACGCTGGTTTCAATAAATAGAGCCGGTAGTAAGTGACCTGAATAATAAAAAGAAAACTCGCCTAGCAGGCTCGATGTCAATGGGTATACCTATTGTATCGTGTAGTTTGGGTGAAGTTGCTTATTATTTGTCCATACATGTCAACACAAAAAGAGGTAGCTAATTATGGCTGATCGTGAGCGTGGCACTGTTAAATGGTTTAACAACGCTAGGGGTTATGGGTTTATTACCATGGAAGACGATAGTATTACCGATGTTTTTGTTCACTACAGAAACATTTCGGGTGAAGGATATCGTTCATTAACAGAAGGACAGCCCGTTGAGTTTGATTTACTCAAGGGGGATAAAGGATTCCAAGCTGAAAACGTCACAGGTGTTTAATTTAAGATATCGTCGTGGTTGAAAATTCATGATTTTTTATGAATTTTTAATGAAAGGATGCGCCGGTATTTAGGATTTTTTCAGTGTGTGTATTTTGTGCCCCTTGTGAGCACAAAATACGCTTTTAAATTTAAATCGTTTTTTGTGAGATATTTTGGGGTTTTCTCTAAATTTGGGTTTCTCTAAAGTAGTCAATTAATGAAACTAAGCGACATTATTTGAATTATTCATGTTTACTCGATATTTCTTTAAATTCATTTCTTTCTGAGTCTCATATTTTTCTTTCCATTGCATCGGAGCTGCTTCAGCAAGTAACCGCTTTAATTGATCAAGCTGCATACTGATTTCGTCGTAAATAACTTCTGAGCGCCAAATGAGGTGCTGATCCTCTCTATTACTGAATGAGCAGGTATTCTCTAGCCAAACTTGATATTCAGGTTGTAAAACGCCTGAGCTATTAATAGAAATACTCATACGTCCAATCAATGATGCTATGGCATTCCGTTTTTTGGAGTGGGCAATGTCATCGAGGACGAACCATGTGAAATCTCTTAACTCAATAAAGTGATGGTATAAGAGAGTGTGGCGCTCTGTAATATATTGATGTGTTGGGCAGTTTTCAGGAAGATGGCAATGTGCATTCGGGAAACGTTTCACCAAACGAGCAGCGGCATTGTGCACTTTTTGAAAGTGTACCCCTTGATTAAACATTAATGCAGAGCTAATGAGTGTATTGGTGTACTCGCCGTGCTCGGCATATCGTGCGTAAAAATCAATAATGGTATCGCTGATGGCCACAATTTGGCTTGCAACACTTAATTCACTACCAAATTTACCTTTCGGATAGCCAGTACCGTCTGTGCTTTCATGATGATTCAGGGCGGCCTCACTAATGCTTTTGGGTAGGCTGGGAATCATTTCAAGAATTTTACTGGCGATGACAGGGTGAGCTTGTTTTTGTCGAGTGATTTCAGGGGTGATTTCATGTGCTTCTATGAAATCTGGATTAATATGAAGGAAGCCCACGTCCCGGAATAAGGCGGCAATGACAGCAGCCTGGCAGGCTTCTGAAGTAATAACTTTTGTGCTTAACAGTTCTTTACCTATAGAAAGAGCGGTCAGTGCGCCAAATATTGCTTTTTGATACAGCTTTGGAAAGCGCTCAGACATCACCGTGAGCTTTTGACGGAGTAAAAGGTGCTTATCGTAAAGTTGGCAGGCTTCATTCAGAGCGTAACAGTAATTCTCGTCCCCGCTGATAATGGGGGCAAGTCCTGGTGCGCTAGGGGCGAGTTGTAACATAAATTGATACAACTCTTTACCGCTTACGCTATTTTCAATATTGATACTCTGCTCTATTGGTTTACTCAGCTTGTGTTGTGCAATAATCCTTGCTTTGTCGACATTAAAACGACTGCCTTTCTTTAAAAGTAGAGCGCCTTGTTGATTGTGTATGTCTTCTGTACAAATGACAGCATTATTTTCATTAACGTGCGCCAAATGCGCGGAATAAAACCCGTTACCTGGGGTACTCATGGTATCTCCACCATCTTTAATGGATGTGTTAACGAGCTGGAAGGAACACTTGAGAGGTAGTCTCTATGAATGTTGTGTGTAAGTCTTGCTCAACCCTTGTCTAACGTTTATCACCTTAACGTTTATCACCCCTAAGGCCGACACAAATCTATTTTAGTTTTAACCAGTATAATCATATTTTTGTATGAGTAGTAAACACAGTCGCCTCTATGTTTGTACTCCGCTGAAAATATTTCTATTTTTTTATTCTCGATAGTAAGGTGCGGTAATAGAATTGTTCGAAATTTAATCTATCTGTGGTGGTTATTGATAAGAATAGTCCATTTTAATGCGTAGAAGGGTATAAAAAGCTTCTCATTAGAGGAGAGGGCATGGGTGAGATCACGAGTGTAAAAAAATGTAAAAAAATGTCCTTAGTTCTCGATGCCAGTTTTGAGTATTGGTTTTAGGTATTCTTTCTTAGACTGTCATTTTTAGATCAGAACTCTGTAGCTTTGTCATCAACCAGTGTCCAATCAATGCTAAGCCTCTATTTTGAATGACCTCTCGTCCTAAATTTTATTGAAGTATTTCAAGGTGTTTTCAAAGCCTGTCTTTATTCTCTTGCTAAGGTAGCAATAAAAATACCGTGGCCTTTTAGTGTAATGAGGTCTTCATTGAAATTTGAATTATAAGAAATGGCCTCTTTTTTGATAAGTATTTTATGAGGAGCTGCCGGTGATGCACTTTGCAATGCTTTGAGTATCGCCTGTACTGAAAGCTGTCTGTTTGAAGCAGAAAAATTGGCCACAATGAGGGTCTCTTGTGAACTTATATGGCGTGTGTAAGCAAGCATTGCTTCATTTTCGGAGAGTGACTGATTGGACAGTGATTGAGTCGTAATATCTAGGAATTGAATTTGCCCTTTAATCAATTCTTTACGTGTTTTTCGCCAGTGTAATAATTTTTGATAAAAACTCAGTACAGATTCGCTGTCGTCAAACTGGTCGATAACCGATTGTGTTGTATGTTGCTCTGAAATAGGAAGCCAAGGGGAAGTCGTGCTGAACCCAGAATATTTTTCTTTATTCCACGGCATAGGAGTACGACATCCATCGCGTCCTTTAAATTCTGGCCAAAATTCAATACCAAAGGGGTCTTGCAATAGTTCAAAAGGAATCATGGCCTCATTAAGGCCTAATTCTTCACCTTGGTAAATGCAGAAGCTGCCTCGTAATGTAGCTAAAATACCAAATAACATCTTGGCAAAATTGGAGCTGTTTTCATTATTGCCCCAGCGGGTGACCGCACGTTCGACATCGTGATTGTTCATTGCCCAGCACGGCCAACCGTCAGTGAGTTTTTCTTCTAATTGTGAGACCGTATTTTTTAGGTAAGAAGGTGAAAACTCATCTGCCAATAATTCAAAACTGTAGCCCATGTGTAAACGTTTATTGCCTTCTGTGTATTCCGCCATACTCGCTAAGGAATCTTCAGAATTAATTTCGCCTAATGTGGTGATGGCGTCGTAGCTATCCAGTAATGTGCGAAGCTTTTCTAAAAAAAGCAGAGCTTCGGGTTGGGTATTATCAAAATAGTGATATTGTGAGGCATAAGGGTTATCGTTTGAAAATCCTCGACCTTTCCGCTCGTTTAAGGGTTTGGGCGGGTTTGATCTCAGTTGTTTATCGTGAAAACAAAAATTAATGGCATCCAATCGGAATCCGTCCACTCCGCGTTTCAACCAAAATTCTACTTCCTTTAGTATTTGAGTTTGTACCGCTTCACAATGAAAATTTAAATCTGGCTGGCAGGAAAGAAAATTATGTAAGTAATATTGGCAACGACGAGAATCCCACTGCCACGCTGAACCCCCAAAAATAGATAGCCAATTATTGGGTGGGCTGCCATCGGGCAGTGGGTCTGCCCAGACATACCAATCGAATTTTGAGTTGTCCCGACTCGACCGGCTTTCTTTAAACCAAGCGTGCTCAGAAGATGTGTGGCTTAATACTTGATCAATAATGATTTTTAAACCGCATTCATGGGCTTTTTGTACAAGGGCATCAAAATCTTCTAGCGTGCCAAACATCGGGTCGACGGCTCGATAATCACTTACGTCATACCCAAAGTCTTTCATGGGTGAGGCGAAAAAAGGTGAGATCCAAATGGCATCCACACCCAGTTGTTTAATGTAATCCAGCTTTTGAGTGATACCAGGTAAGTCCCCGATGCCATCACCGTTGGTATCCAAAAAGCTGCGTGGGTAAATTTGATAAATAGCCGCACCTCTCCACCATTCTTCGGTGTCAGAGAGGGGGTGTTGAGTGGTGTTGGAAAGCCCGCAGGCGTGTGAGCGGCTTTCACTCTCTAATGGCGAAGTCGGTAACTTGTCTTCGTTTAATGACGTGATTGGGGCGTTTACGACGTCGATTGAGTTCATGTATGTCTTGGTTCCGTCAATGAGATAAAAATAGGTGCGGAGGTCTTTTTGAAGACGTTTTCGAGGGTACGCCGCAACAATTTATCAATGATGAATGTTGTCAATGATTAATGAACAAAGCTATCGATATTCCAAAATGCCAGCAATAGCTTACATACGTATTCATTGGCTGTGGTTTATTGGGTATTTGTGTTTTATTGCTAAGGTCGGCTTTGGCGTGAAATTCCTTATTTGATGAATACGTATGCACGCTCTTGCTTCGATACAGTGCTGTTTTTAGGATGAAATCACGCTTCTGAAGGGTTTAGGCACGGGGTTTTGTGTCCATAACATTGGCTTATTATCGACTTGGGGTGTGAGTATCGTGGTTTATTATTGATTGCTGAATATGAAACCATGATATTGGTTGATAATAAGAAAAACGAGGCGTGCTTGTCCTGAGTTTAGCGGCTGTTGGAATACAGCCGCTTTTTTACCCTGATTTTTTGTGATATTACTGAGAGAAAATACGCTGATAAAAAAGCGCCTAATAATAAAAATTTAACAACAACAGCGACTAACAATAACAGCGAAAAAATAACCGTTATATCTTAAGGTGGTGTCTAGTATGTCTTCAGATGCACGTCAGGCCGTTATCAACCCTCAATCTACTGCCCATTCTCAATCTACTACCCATTCTCAATCTACTACCCATTCTCAATCTACTACCCATTCTCAATCTACTACCCATTCTCAGTCCGCTACGACGTCTTTACTTCGAGAAAAACCCGAATTGCATTTCTTGCAAATTTGGCACATGTGCTTTGGTTTTTTGGGTATTCAATTTGGTTTTGCTTTACAAAGTGCAAACGTCAGTCGAATTTTTCAAACCCTTGGTGCCTCTATTGAGCAAATTCCGATTTTGTGGATTGCCGGGCCGGTAACGGGTTTATTGGTTCAACCGATTGTTGGGCACTTCAGTGACAAAACTTGGTGCCGTTTAGGTCGTCGACGACCGTATTTTTTGTATGGCGCGTTGGCGACGTCTGCTGCGTTGTTATTGATGCCTCATTCACCAGCACTATGGTTTGCGGCGGGCATGTTGTGGGTATTGGATGCGTCAATTAATGTCACTATGGAACCCTTTAGAGCGATGGTTGCGGATGTATTACCAAAAAAACAGCGGTCTCAAGGGTATTTATTACAAAGTTTTTTTATTGGTATTGGGGCGGTGATTGCCTCGGCAATGCCATGGGTTTTTTCGAATTGGTTGGGTGTTTCTGGTACAGCAGAGGCAGGTGTGATACCCGACTCTGTACGTTACTCCTTTTATGTTGGTGCGCTTGTTTTATTGGGATCGGTGGGGTGGACGGTGATTCGTTCGCGAGAATACAGCCCAGAACAAATGGCCGCATTCGACGAAAGTCGAAAAAACAGCCGGTCTCAAGAAGTACCCTCTGTTACCTTCGGTCTACGAAAGCCCGCGTTGTGGATAGCCGCAGGCAGTCTTTCCGCCATGATGATTGTCGTGCTAGAAGGTGAAAAAGAATTGTATGTATTATGCGGTGCGGCAGTCAGTTACGGTACGGTCATGTTGATCGCATGGGGGATGAAAAAAGGCATTTTTTTAAAGTTTAACTTGCGCTCTGGAGTTCATCAAAAATCGTCATTTCATCAAAAAAAGAGGGAGAGTTCAGAGGAACCCAGTAATGGTTTTTATGAAATCTGCAAAAGTTTATTATTAATGCCAGAGCGGATGCGTCAATTAGCATGGGTGCAATTTTTTTCTTGGTTCAGTATGTTCGCTCTCTGGATCTATGCTACTCCTGCGGTAACGGCTGTTCACTATCGCTCAAGTGACCCTCAGTCTGTGGAATACAATGCGGGCGCGGATTGGGTGGGAGTTTTATTTGCCGCTTACAATGGATTTGCTGCATTGGCGGCATTGCTCATTCCCTTTATGGTGAGGCGCTTAGGGTTGGGCATTAGCCATCAAGTGAATTTACTCTTCGGTGCCATTGGGTTGGCTTCTTTTCTTTTTATTGAAAACCCTACGTATTTATTGTTTTCCATGATCGGGGTGGGGTTTGCCTGGGCCTCCATTCTGTCACTCCCTTATACCATGCTAGCCGATGCCATACCGGCCCATCGTATGGGGGTCTATATGGGTATTTTTAATTTCTTTATCGTTATTCCGCAATTATTGGCGGCCAGTGTCTTAGGTATATTGGTGCGCTATTGCTTTGATGGAGAAAGTATTTATGCATTATTGCTGGGAAGCTTATGTTGGGTTCTCGCAGCGATAGCGGTGTTAAGGGTAGAGCGTGCCCCCACCTTAAAACCAGCCAGTATTTAGTTGTTTAATGAGAGGAAATTATAATGAATAAAAATACACTATTTATATGTGCATTGATGGTTTCCATAGGCGGGTGTGCCAATGATAGACAGATTGTTGAACATGGAATGATCGAGCAGCAAGCGAAAGGGAGCGGTGTGGGAAAAGAAAATGTTGCACCGGGTGCGCCAGGAGCTGATCCCGTGTGGGCGTTTTCGGGAAAGACGGGCATCGGGACTTCTTATGAAGCTTATGTTGATGGTGCTTATCAATCCAATCCGCAAACTGGAGCCGTTTCTAAAGTTTGGTTTTCCATTGCCAATGGTATCGTGACCGAAACCATGTGGGGATTAATTCACCAGGCTCAAATCAAAGACATGCAATACGTCATCGTCGGGCAGGATCGTTCTGGCAAGACCTATGTAGATCGAGAAGAAACCGATACCGACACAACGATTGAATATCTCCACACTGATAATGAAGGGCGGCCACTTTCTCTGGCGTATAAAATCACGAACCGAGATAAAGAGGGGTTGTATACCCTGGAAAAACACATCTTCACTGATCCAGATCGCCCCGTGCTTTTCATGCGAACCCATTTTGTGGCACACCAGGGAAATTTCACGCCCTATTTAATTGTGGATCCTCATGTGAATAATGACGGTATTAATGATTCCGGTTGGGTTTCCGCCGACGGCCTTTATGCGGCGGACGGAAATGTAATGCTGGGTATTCACACCAGTGCGCCATTTACAGAAAAAACAGTGGGTTTTGCCGGTATCTCTGACCCTTTTTCTGATCTCAAAGATGGTTATTTAGATGTTTATTATACCACCTCCGGAAAAGAGAAAGGCAATGTTTTACTTGGGGGGGCATTACCACCTGTAATCAATGGGAAGGAGACCGTTATCGACACCGTGTTGGCTTTTGGGCGCAGTGAGTCTGATATTCAACGAATGGCGAGTGAAACCTTACAGCAAGGCTATGAGAAGACATTAGCTCACTACAATGGTGTGGGTGATGCGATGGGTTGGGAAGACTATTTAAAGGGTTTAAGTGGGCTCGATGCGATAAAAGACATGGCGATGGACGGAGGGAAACTGGCTCATGTCAGTGCCTTGGTCTTAAAGGCACAAGAAGACAAAACCCATGCTGGCGCTTTGATTGCCTCATTATCTAACCCTTGGGGCGATACCGTATTGGCACTGGAGAAGAGTACCGGTTACAAAGCAGTATGGCCTCGTGATTTTTACCAATGTGCAATGGCGCTGCTGGCATTGGGTGATACTGAAACGCCCAAAGTGGCATTTGAATATCTTAAGCAAGTACAGGTTTCTGAAAGCACTCCTTTGAATAAGGGCGATGGGGGATGGTTTCTTCAAAAATCCCATGTAGATGGGCAAATTGAATGGTGGTCGGTGCAGTTAGACCAAACGGCTATGCCCATCATGCTGGCTTGGAAATTATGGAAAGCTGGGGTGCTTAATGAGGAAGAGGCACGCTATTGGTATCACACTATGTTGAAACCTGCGGCTAACTTTTTGGTTTCCGGTGGGCAATTGAATTTAGATTGGAATACTGAAGTCATTACTCCCCCCATTACACAACAAGAACGCTGGGAGGAACAATCGGGTTATTCACCATCCAGCACCGCAGCCTTGATTGCGGGTTTAGTTGTGGCTGCCGACTTTGCAGAATTTGCGGGAGAGGCTGAGTTTGCTCAGAAATATTTGCAGCACGCCAAGGCCTATTCGGCCAATATCGAAAAATATATGTTTACTACTCAAGGTGTCCATAATCACAATGGGCAATATTACTTGCGCATTACCCAAAATGAAGATCCTAACGACAACGGTATGCTTTTGGACCGAAATGGTCGTGGAGAATTAAAAGAAAAAGAAATCTTGGACGCTGGCTTTTTGGAGCTGGTCAGGTATGGAGTGCGTGAGTCAAATGACCCTTATATTATAGACAGCCTTGAGGAATTAGACGACACAACACTGCCAGATAACCTTAAAGTGAAGTACGAATTTACGTTTGAGGATGTTGATGGTGTATTTTCAGGGTGGCGTCGTTATGGTAATGATGGCTATGGCGAAGATATGACCAATGGCGCTAATTATGGTCAGAATGGCATGACGCCAGGTCAACGCGGCCGAGTGTGGCCATTTTTTACCGGTGAGCGTGGTCATTACGAATTGGCAAAAATACTGAAGCTTCATGGCGATGAATCAAATACAGAAAGCCCGGCCATCAAGTCCGAGCTGTTGCGTTTACGTCAACACTATGTTCAAGCCATGGAGTTGTTTGCGAACGAAGGATTAATGTTGCCAGAGCAGGTATGGGATGGTATCGGCGTTAATCCTGGTAATAAATATCAAAAAGGAGAGGGGACCAATTCGGCAACACCATTGGCGTGGACTCATGCAGAATATATTAAATTACTGCGCTCGATTACCGATCAAGCAGTATGGGATCATTATCCTCTAGTAACAGAAGCTCTTAATAGAGAGGATAGTGCCTCTGTCGTGATCTCCTACTAAATAACGCCTTAATGTCATAATGATGAAAATTTTTTATAATACTTCTGTCATGTTAATGAATTTTTTTGATCATTATTTTCATTAGTATCCGAACGCTTATTCTGGAGCCTCAGTAATTTGATTTACTGAGGCTTTTTTATAGCTTTTTATTTTAATAGAAGATGAATTTATAGTCATTTTGGTTGTTTAACGTTAAAAGCAAAGTGTTATTCATTTTTTTCTCATAAGAAATTTGCGATATTAGAAGGTATGTCTACCCTAAAGGTTGAGCGGTTGCTGAATTCAAAGACGTTAACTAAAACGTTTGTCCACGTCATGTCTCAAGTTTTTAAGGGTAATCATAAGTGGTTCTACTATCCCAAATCGGGCTGCTGGTTTTATTTTTTTCCTTGCTTGGTAGTATTTACTACGTATTTAAATATAAAAATCAATTTGCTCTTATCCAACAAGAGCTAAATGACCTATCGTCAAACTACAACAGTTGTTCAACAGAGCTTGAGAGCACTAAAGCCTCTGTTACGCTTCAAAAGCAAGAACTACAACAGCAGCAATCTGCCTTTGAAGAAGAAAGAGTGAAGTTTGATCAGACGCTTATCAATAAAGATCAACACTTGGCAGCTGAGCAGGAGCGTCTATCCTCTCTTAAAGAGCAATTGGAAAATGATTTTGCAGCTCAAAAACAAGCCTTTCGTCGAGAATTGGACAGTGTAAAAAGTTTACTTGCTGATTTAACACTGTTAAGCGAGGCATTTGAGCGTTGGCACAGTGGGCTTGATAAGCTTATGAGTCACAACCAGCATATGCACACGCAAAATTCTGAATTTTTCAAAATTGTGAATCAAATTGTTATTTTAGCGCTCAACGCTGCGATTGAAGCTGCTCGAGCAGGTGAAGAAGGGCGAGGGTTTGCGGTAGTGGCTGACGAAGTTAGAAACCTAGCGCTACGCTCACAGAAGCTTAGCGAAAGCTACAAAGATAATCTAAACAAAAACGATCTTATTACTTCTGCGACTTTTCAGGATATTCAAGCTGGCGGCAAGCTCATCATGACGGAGGTTCATGCTACATCGGATGTTGTGGATAAGCTCCTTCAGCAGGTTTCGTAATTAACCGTATTGTAACGGTGTATCCTCAGTGTGTAAAAAGCAATCATAAGTGAACGAGTTTCTGATACATGTTGTTTCTGATGCATGTTGTTTCTGATACATAGTTTTTTGATACATGCTGTTTCTGATGCATAGTGTTTTGGATGCTTATTATATTGCTCGTCGTTTTTTGATATTTAAAAAGATGGCTGAATAATGGATCGACTTGAATTTTATTCCGAGCTAGACCGATATCTAAGAGACTCTCTGTCGGATTGTTCTACCCGTATTGGCAGTGAATCGGAAGTGACATTAAAAAACATCAATAGTGAGAGTGGCGTGATGACCACTTGTGACGAGTTTTTAATGCTGACCATTAGCTCGATGTGTTTTCGTGTTGTTTTGCAGCTTTACTTTACTCGCAATGAAATGGTTGAAGGCTTTGTTGTTGAGAAGCTGGGTATTACGAAAGAAGCCCTTACGGATGTCGCTTTTTATGATGCTGTGAGTGAGCATGGCAATCTGTTTACTGGCGAATTTAAACGTAAGCTTGGGGGTATTTTCCCCTGTTTGGGTATGTCAACACCAGTTCGTTTATCTCGCGAGTGTAATCAATTTTTCGAATTGTCCAATAACGATCACATTAGTTTTGTTGATTTAAAAGTCAATGGTACGACACTATTTGAAGCCATTATGTTAGTCGAAGTCAGTAAAGCTATTGATGGCCAACTTGAAGAAAAGAATGCGGTTGCCGATGAAGATTTAGCCGATTCAGGCGAGTTGGAATTGTTTTGAATCGTTAATTCAATTGTTACTAATGATTGGTATTTTTTATTCACACAGCATGTAGGGGTGGATTGTGGAGAGTGAAGCTGAGATTGTAAGCAAGGTCTTTGCTTATGACGCTGATCCAACAGCGTTGTCGGTTATTAAAAATTTTTGTGATGAGAATAACCTGGTTGGGTTTCGGGAGCACTATAATAAAATCAATAAGGTTTTTGATTGTAATATTGATTTGGGCGCTGTTTTTCTTTCTGAGACGTTAGACGATGATGGAAAAAGCGGTATTGATCTTGCCGTTGAGATTCATAAGGTTCGTCCTGAGTTACCATTGGTTTTGCGTCGATTAACCTCGGCGACGTTTGATGGCTTGTCTGAAGATGCTCAGTCGTTGTTTGCAGGTGTCTATACATTGGAGGATTTGTCTCCCTTAAAGTCCTTCTTACAAGATCACCTATTTAATCGGTATTACCCAACACCCTTGGTTCACGGTATTCAAGAAATTACGCAGCAAACATTATCCGAAAGTGTTCGAGATTCGATTATTACCAAAAGCTCCCCCTGTCTTGTGAAGCATCATATTATCTATGGGGAGGTGTTCAGTATGATCCCCTTGGAAAGTAGCTGGTGTAAAGGCTATATGATGATTCAGACAACGGATGAAGATATCAGTAATGTTATTCGTTCAGGTAATACCAGTCTGCCTTCAAAGATTAATAATGAATCTTTGGATGTCAATCAGTTACTTAATGAGATTACCAATGTCATCTGGGGTCGAATTAAATCTCAATTTTTTACAGAAGAACACAATGCTGATGTGGGAGGGAGTTCGATACAGGTTCCTATTTTAGTGAATCACGCTAAGAAATTTATTTCGTTTGGTGCAACAGAGCCGCAACTTTGTTTTACCTACACAGTAGAAGATACGCAAAATAGATATAAACCGTTTACTCTTAATCAAAAAATAATTTTTAATCTCAGCTGGATGCCAGAAAACATGAATATCTCAGAGCAAATTTTAAGTGATTCGGTTGAGTCGGGTGAGCTTGAATTGTTTTAGTTGATTGAAATTTATTTTGATTTTACCTATCAGGAGGCGAATTTAATGAGCAAAGTTTTAGTGGTTGATGACTCGGCAACAGTAAGAAACGAAGTGGGTTCCTTTTTAAAAAATAACGGTATTGCGACGGTGCTTGCAGAAAATGGTAAGGATGGACTGGATAAGCTCAAGGCAGATTCGTCGATTAAGCTTATCATTTCAGACGTTAATATGCCGATTATGGATGGCCTGACCATGGCTGAAAAAGTACGTAGTGAGCTGGGTAATAACACGGTGAACATCATCATGTTAACCACGGAAAGCGATGCACGCATGAAGCAACGGGGAAAAGATGCCGGTGTGAAAGGGTGGATTGTTAAACCGTTTAAAGGTGATGCTGTAATCGGAGCGGTTAAAAAATTATTAGGTTAATTGACCAGGTTGAGTTGCAGCTATGTTTGTGAGTATTAAATCCAAACTTATCAGTAATGTCAGTAAAATCTTGGTAGGCAGTTTTGCCATTATTTTGCTTGCTGTTGCTGGGATTAATTACCAAGGTGCTCAGTCAGATTTAGAAGAGACCTTGGGCACTATACGTGAGTCTTTGATTGCGAAAGCACAAACGTTAGTGTCAAACAACAGTTATGCCCTGCGGGGTATGGCAGAAGATAATGCGTTTACTGCGGTCCAAGAGCTTGTCTCTAGTACAGTAAAAAACGACAAAGATATCAGTTATGGCATTTATATGGATGTGGATTTGCAGCCATGGGTGTATGCCAATGCAGAAAACCCCAGTGGTTTGCTTCAGAGTGCGGATGAGTTGTCTGATTCAATGAGTGTGTGGGCCGCGAAACTGGAATCACCGGATTTTAAAGAAGTCATTATCGATGGTATCACGATCTTAGAGTTCGCCTCGCCAGTAATTGTGGACGATGAAGTGTTGGGTTTCATTCGCTACGGCATGTCTACGGCTTCTATGGAAGAAACGGCAGAAGTGGCGAAGGCGAAATCCAGAATGGTATTAATTCAAACGTTGTTGATTTTGGTTGGGATTAATATTGTAGCGCTGTTCATCTGTATGAAAATTGTCAGGAGTATGGCCACAACCATCACCAATCCGATTGGTTCATTGAACAATAAAGCGAAAGGCATTTCCAGCGGAGATTATGACTCCGTCATCGAGGCTGAAACGAATGATGAGGTAGGTCAGCTGGCAACGGCTTTTGATTCAATGCGCGTTACCATTAAAAAGAAAATAGAAGATTTGGCGACGTTAAATCAAAGTGGTGAAAAACTCGCGCAAACGACGGATAAAGATATCGCCTATGATGAAGCCATTAAGACGTTGATGGTGCATTGTAATGCGCAAAGTGCAGAGCTTCTGCTCTATAACACTGAAACCACAGAATGGACATTGGTGGATGCTCATCATAAAGACTCTGTAACCAGCACCGAGGAACCGACGGATGTAGCCAAGTGGGTGATGAGTGATGCACGAGAAAATCAGGAGCTTTTCTTTATTGAGGATATGTCCACACGGATGAAGGTACGCTCTTCGCAAACGATTAGTGTCTTGATTGTGCCTCTTAGAACACAAGAAAGCTTGATGGGGTTAATTTGCATTAGCGGATACAAGGATCAGTTGGAAGTGTCTGAAAATGATTGTGAATTCGCGCAAACACTGGCTCGCTCATTAGTGATCACCTTGAATAATATTAACATGAGGGAAGTGATAGAAGAGCAAAATCGAACACTTGAGCAAAAAGTGGAAGAGCGGACAGAGGCTCTGCAAGAGAAAACCAATGATATTTTATCCATGATGCAGAATATGCATCAGGGGCTGTTCACCATTATGCGAGATGGCAATATCCATCATGAATATGCGGCGTACTGCGAGGAGATTTTCTCGACAAAAGAAATTGCCGGTCGCAATTGCATGGATTTGTTATTCACTGATTGTGATTTGGGTTCCAATGCCTTAGATCAAATCTCTACTGCCATCAGTGCTTTGGTGGGCGAAGATGAAATGATGTGGGACTTTAATTCGCACTTGTTGGTGACAGAATATGGTAGAACCCAAGCCAATGGTGAAAAACAGGTTATTGAGTTGGACTGGGATCCCATTATTTTGGGTGATGAAATTGATAAAATTATGGTTACAGTCCGTGACGTAACTGCTCTGAAGGCCTTACAGGCAGAAGCGGAAGAGCAACGTCAAGAGTTGGAAA
The DNA here is from genome assembly GCF_021234875.1 of Marinibactrum halimedae. GTDB lineage: Bacteria > Pseudomonadota > Gammaproteobacteria > Pseudomonadales > Cellvibrionaceae > Marinibactrum > Marinibactrum halimedae. Next base: position 76,389 of record NZ_JAJQVM010000013.1, read on the forward strand.
TTATTGGGCAAATCCTGAATCTCAGTGAGTCGGACTTCAATCGCTTTATTCAATCTTCTTTCGAATTTATCGATGAGTGTGAACGCTTGATTCAATACAACACGAATAAAGACTTAGAGGTGATTGCTTCTTTATTTCGAAATATGCATACCGTTAAAGGCAATGCGCGAACTTATGGGTTGACCTATGTGACCGACTCGGTACATGAAGTAGAGTCTACTTACGATGAATTACGTAAACACGAAGATGTTCTCTGGAATCAAGTGCAATTGCTGGATGAATTGGAGATGGCAAAACAGGATGTAGAACGTTATCAGGTTGTAGCGCGGGATAAACTGGGTAGGAGCCCTAATGGATCGGTCACTGCGCCACTGCAAAAATCGCAAATTGATGAATTAATTAATGAATTCAACCAATTAGACACTAAAGGTGTTCCTAATGAAGTGAATTCTTACCTTCATCATGTTTTTGATTTCTTATCAGGGACTTCTAAGATCAATTTAAAGCAAACCTTAAGTCAAGTGCTTGGGTCTTTATCGCAGTTGGCAATTGATCTAAATAAAAATAATCCGGCGGTCAATATTGAAGCTGAAGGACTGTTCATTACTGAGGCTGGTCAGCAGCCTCTTCAAAATATCTTTACACACCTACTGCGTAATAGTTTGGATCATGGTATTGAACCACCAGAGATGAGAAAAGAGAAAGGAAAACCAGAATCTGGCTGTATTACTATTGCAAGAAAAGATATCGAAAACCGAGTTGCGTTGATCATTTATGATGATGGCGCAGGGTTGGCACTGCACAAACTTAAAGAAAAGATTGCGCAAATTCAGGGAGAGGAATATGCCAAAGCATTATCTTCTGAAGATATCGCTAACTTTATTTTTTCGTCGGGCGTTTCCACTACTGAGCAGGTAACCGATATTTCTGGTCGAGGTGTTGGGATGGAGGCGGTGCAAGAATTTATCAAATCGAATGGTGGTGATATTAAAGTGGTGCTGGATGATAAGAATGCCAGCAGTAATGGGTTTGCTACTTTTAAGTTCGAGCTGATTTTGCCGGCATCTTTTTACTCGATATCCAGAAATGTTGTCGACGAAGCACAAATGGTATGACATGAGTGCAAAATATTATCTTAATTTCTTTGAATAAATGTATTTTTACAGCTTTTAAATAACCCAAAAGGGGGGCTTTGTTAATGTCATTGAGGAGCTTGCTGGCGGCAAGTCTTTTAATGAGCATGTCAATTGAACTGCACGCGGATTCACTTTATGTCTTTGTGCCTAGCGAAGTACGGGCAAATGTCATTGAAGATACAATAAAATCGAAGTGTAGTGGAATTGATGTGACTGCTTTCGGGCGGGCAAAAGACTTTGCAACAATAATGAAAACAGAACCACCATCAGCCATCTTAACACTATTGCCAATTATCGATTATAACGGTGTTTTTAAAACGGTAATGAAAGGGGCAAAAGATGGTGTTACAGATGAAAGTTATGTCTTTGTGACGATTGATAAGCCCATTGATCTAACGCAAGTGGCAGGAAAAAAAATTGGAGTGGTCGATCTGTTAGGACGGAAGCCAATGAGTGAGTTTGTGACTCAACTATTGCAGACAGACATTAAATTAAAGCGTGTATCAAAAGTGGAAGACTTGTTGCCTCTATTGTCTTTTGGCTCCGCTGACATTTTGTTTGTATCCGAATCAGTTTATGAAGGGATGAAACAAAAATCGCAGTTGAATCTGGTGGCCACACGCCTTGATGTTCGTGTTGGATTAGTCAGTGCGGCTCTGAAAGAAGACGCGAAAAGCGGCTCTGTGTCGCAATGTATTCAAAAATTTGATCAAGATATAAATAAGATGCTGGGGGTGGACGCATGGCAAGCCCTATAAAAGAGTGGAAATGGTGCCCAGCGGTTTTGGCCCTGGTGTTAACAATCTGTATTCCGTTCAAAGTGCTAGCGGATTCCACAATACTTCAGCTGGCGCAAAATGAAGATTTAATTGTCAATGCAGGTGAAACCACGCCCGATGAATATTCATTGGATGGCACTGTTCTCGCCTTTAAGCCGCGCGGTGATGCTTTTGATGAGGTAATAAAAGGCATTAAAGAAGAGGTTGATGGAGAATTAAGGCTGGTTGTGGTTGATGCCAATAAATCACTGGATGTTCAAAAAATCCGTAAACAGATGAGTCAATATAGGCCGAATGTGGTAGTGCTGTTGGGTAATCGTGCTGTACAAACCTACACGGATTATCAAAAAGCCAGTGGCGCCTCTGCATCTCATCCCCCAGCTATTGCGACTGCGGCTTTGTTTGTGGATCAAATGTTGCCAAAGTTAAAAAATACCTCGGCAATTCGTTATGAGGTGCCGGCAGTAACCAGTTTGGTGAATGTACGTAATGTAGTGAGATCGCCGGTAAAAACGGTAGGTGTTCTTTATCGTTCCAGGCTGAAAGGTGTAGTGGATAGTTATGCCACTTACTGTAAACGAGAAGGCATCAATTTGGTGGGTATTGAACTTCCTAACGCCAGTGACAACATGGATAAATTAATTGCGAAATCATTAAAAGATTTATCCAAGAGAAAAGTAGATAGCTTGTTGGTGCTGAATGATAACGTATTGTTAACTTCGGAAAATGTTAAAAAGTCTTGGTTGCCTGGCCTTAAGAAGCAAAAAATACCAGTGGTTGTGGGTATTGAGGCTTTGGTGAATACGGACTTAAAGTTCGGCTCCTTTTCCTTCTCACCTGATCATTATGGTTTGGGCTCGCAAACTGCATCGATTATTTGGGAATTATGGGATAACGACTGGGAATTTGAAGATATGGATGCGCAAGAGCCTCTCTCTGTAGTGAAAACCATCAATACCAAGGTGTTAAGTAAAAATAAGATTAAAGTGAAAGAAAATAATTTAAGTTCTTTCGATAAGGTTATCAAAAAATAATGAGATCTTGAGAGAAGTCAATATTCATTTTTAAGTGGTAAGTACGATTATAAATAATCACTTCGGGGATAACGCAATGAAGACTCTGTGTGCAAAAACGGGATTTACATTAAGTTTGTTAGCGCTTGCGATTTCATCGCAGGCGCAAGACGATGGCGGTGATTTTTCTTTGGAAGATTTGTTGGCCACCGGTTTTAGGGCGAGTTTGATTAAGGCGATTGAGGCCAAGCGCCAAGCCATTGGTTCTCAAGATACTGTCGTTGCAGAAGATATTGCCGACTTCCCAGATTTAAATCTGGCGGAATCGGTGCAGCGGATGCCAGGGGCGACAATCACACGGGAAGTAGGCGAAGGGCGGCAATTATCGTTGCGTGGTGTAGGCCCAGCGTTTACGCGAGTGCAAATCAATGGTATGGAAACAATTGCAAAAACGTCTTCGGCTATGGATTCTCGTGGTGCTGTTCGTCGTGACCGGTACTTTGATTTTAACGTGTTTGCCTCTGAAATGTTCAGTCAAATTAACATTTACAAATCAGTCTCGGCGGATTTAGACGAAGGCGGTATTGGTGGAACGATTGGGCTGGAAACCGCAAAACCCTTGGATTTTGATGAAACTAAATTTGTAGTGAGTGGTTCTGTGGGTACCAATGAATTTACGGAAGAAATAAATCCACGCTTGAATGCGTTTTATACGACCCAGTTTGGTATTGGCGGTGTATTGGCATCTTTCTTCTACAGTGAGAAAGATACTCAGGAGAAAGGGGTGAATACTTTCCGGTATAGACCACGTACCTTAACAGTTGCTCCTGGTGGTGAAGGCGATATTGGTTCAGGAATTGATTCGGCGACTCAGACATTACTGGAAAATGGGGATGTCTGGTTTCCGCGTGGTAATCGCTATTCCGTCTGGGAAAACACACAAGAGCGTATTGGTTTAAATTTGGCTTTACAACTTCAACCAATAGATGAGTTTACTCTCAGTATTACAGGATTGTATGCCGAACTCAATAATGACCGAGATGAATATCATTTGAGCACAAATGGTTCTAGTAGCACTGCATTGGGTATAGATAGAAACGGTACCCCTAATGCATTTGGTGCTATTGAGTCCATAGAAACTCGTAACATTGGTGGTGATATTGAACTGATCAGTGGAACATTTAGTAACGCACCTATTCGTACCGAGCATAGAACTGATCAAGCGGATACCACCTATAATCAAATTGTCTTTGACGTCGATTGGGAGTTCGCCGAAGGGTGGATGGGCAGTGCCATGCTTGGTTATTCCAAGTCTGAATTTGATCAACCTGTTTCTGATAAGGCGTATTTTCGGACGATTCAAGGTCAAACATTTACATCTGACTACAGTAATCGAGAGTACGCACAATTTGATTATGGATTTGATTTGACAGATGCGTCTTTTTGGGAAGTTCAGGAGGTTGATCTCCGGGAAGATTATTTTGAGGATGAATTTACCAATTTAAAATTTGATTTTGAATACGAATTTACAGATGTTTCTACGTTGTCCTTTGGGCTGAATTATAAACTATATGAAAACGTTGGGGATTCGGTACGTGCCAATGACTTTGGATCCAGACAAGATGCACCATTAAATAATGGCGTGAGAGACGTTGCTCCATTCTTCAGTATTTATAGTGAATCTGATGATGAGAGCTTTCCTGTTGCTGGTAATGTGAATGCAGTGGCCAGTTTTTATGGGGTTAATACGGATTTAGATTTTGGTGATGATTTCGATGAGGATTTTGTCGAAGAAGAAACATTGGGCCTGTATATCCAATATACGTTGGATACTGAAGTTGCTGGATTACCGGTGAAGGCGGATGCAGGTCTGCGTTATTATGATACCGATGCCACATACAGTACGGCAGCCAGTGGTTCCTATGAGTTTGATCATTCCTACGACGGCGTTTTACCATCATTTAACTTGGCCGTGGAAGTCTTTGATGATTTTATTGTGCGGGGCAGTGTTAGCCAAAATATCAGTAGGCCATTTATTCAAGAAGCTCGAATAACAGAAGGTCAACCGCGTTATCGATTTGATACAGGAGATCGTGTAATAACGATGCCAGCCAGTCCGGAGCTTGATCCTTTTGAGTCTGATAATTTTGAGCTCTCGGCTGAGTGGTATTTTGGTGGGGCAGACTTTATCTCAGTAGGGTTTTTCACTAAGGACATCACGGGTTTTACTGACTTGCAAACGGATGAGGTTGCCTATGGTAGTATAGGCCTGCCTTTGGATTTGCTGCCTGATGACCAAGATGCTAGTACGATCTATACGTTTAGCCGCTTGGTCAATTCGGAGGAGGCCGATATCACCGGTATTGAGGTCACTGTCCAAAAAGAATTTGATTTCTTGCCAGAACCCTTTAACGGTATGGGTATGGTGGCAAATTTGACCTCGGTTGAAGGTGATGCAACTTATCGGGATGTTAAAAACAGCGGAGAGAAAGAATCTAAGAGTTTCCCAGGATTATCTGAGCTTTCCTATAACTTCACATTGTATTATGAGCAAGAAACTTGGGGTGGACGTGTTGCTTTTGCTTATCGGGATGAATACATTGACTTTGTTGAACCAGGCTTGGCAGACGAAGACGAACGTGGATTTAAAGATACTCTATACGTTGATTTCTCTGCCTTCTATCAAATCAATGATCGTATGAAAATCACCCTTGAAGGGATTAACCTAACCGATGAGGAAGAGCGTCAATACTCCAACTCAACTCAGCGTTTGTATCAGACCACAACATTTGGTGCGACGTATAATTTAGGCTTGTCTTACTCCTTCATGTAAGGGAAGAAAGTAGATTGTAGCGTGAAGACAAGGAGTTGAAGAGAATGATTCTACCTTGATAAATATCGACACGCTCATGTCTATATCTAAAAAAACAGGCGCAACAGCGCCTGTTTTTTTATGGTATTTTAGAAAGTGTTACATTGCATCTAAGGAAGGCGGTTGATTGGCCAGTTTTTCTCGCTCAATAAATTGCAGACAATCATCAGCGGGGAGTGGTTTAGAATAATAGTACCCTTGTGCAATATTGCAGCCCATTGCCCGTAGCACTTGCAATTGTTGTAAGTCTTCTACACCCTCTGCCACAATTTTCAACTCAAGACACTGGCCAACTTGAACAATAGCTGCTGTTACTGCAGCACTTTTAGGTGAGCTAGCAATATTATCAACAAACGATTTGTCAATTTTGAGCTTATCAATGGGGAATTTAGACAAGTAGTGTAAGCTTGAAAACCCGGTTCCAAAATCATCCAGAGCGACGCTGTAACCTTGTTCACGAACTTCCTCTAATGTTTCAATAGCCACATCAATATTATTAATGATACTCCCTTCTGTGACTTCGAGTACCAATGTTTTGGGATCAATATCATTGTCGTATTGTACTTTCTTCAAACGTTGAGGCAGATCACGATGAATGTCCTTGCCCGATAAGTTAACAGCGATGGGTACCCACATATGAAGACGATCATGCCATGCGACTGCTTGTTTGGCTGCCGTATCCATAACCCAATTGGTAATGTCTGAAATGATATTGATTTCTTCTGCCAGTGGTATAAATACCGCCGGTGATACAAACTGTCCGCCCGTTCTTTTCCAGCGTAATAACGCTTCAACACCGACTACCATGCAAGTTTTCAAGCAAATTTGTGGTTGATAAAATAATTCGAATTCATTGTTGTTAAGGGCGTCTCTCAGCGCGATTTCGGTATCTAAACGACTGGAAGCGTATTCGGCCAACTCTGTGTTAAAGAAGGTATACGTATTCCTACCTTTGTTTTTGGATTCGTACAGAGCGATGTCGGCATTTTGCAATAGTGATTCTGCTGTATCACCGTCGTCAGGGTAAATAGAGAGCCCGATGCTGGTGGTGAGCGTGAAGCGATGCTCGTTATACTGGATGGGGTGTGAAATGATGTTTTTTAGTCTATCGCAAAATTCTTGTATACCTCGTATGTTTCTTAAGGGTGAGAAAAGTAAAATAAATTCATCTCCGCCTAATCGGACCACGGTATCGTTTTCTCGTACTGCACTGCATAGTCGTTTAGCGGTTTCTATTAAAACCGCATCGCCGGTAGCATGTCCTAAGGAGTCGTTGATGGCTTTAAAGCGATCTAAATCCACAAAGACTAAGGCAAATTTCTCCGGGCGGCCATGATTGGACTCAATGAGTGCGTCGATTCGGCGTAATAAATAACGTCGATTGGGTAAGTTGGTTAAGGAGTCATAATCAGCCAGATACCGTAATTGGTCTTCATGTTTTTTTCGCTCACTGATGTCTTTGATGGTGATAATGTAGTTTTTGACATGGTTATGATCGTCTCTTCGGGCAGTGACAGAAATAGCACAATGTAACGTGGTATTATTAGTGCGAATTTTTTGAAGAATTTCACCTTGCCAAAATCCACGTGATTCTAAGCTTGGGAAAATATCACGGTTAAACGACACAGGAATGTTTTTGTCAAAGAAGCTTTCAGGGTCTTCGTTGTAGAGTTCTTTTTCGGTGTAGCCGGTAAATTGAAAAAAGGCGTAGTTAGCCTTTACGATTTTATTGTCTTTGTTTGTAATTAAAATACCTTGGGTAACACTGTCAAATACACCGGCTGCCAAGTCTAATTCTTGAGCGTTTTCCAGTAAGCGTTGATTTTGTTCTTGATTTTCATTCTCATAACTGAGCAGTAGTCCCTTAAGCCATCGGCTGAAAATAGCAGTGGCAATGAGTGTAATTAAGGCAACAATCACGATGGTTAGCCAGATTTCTTGGAGTTGTTTTTCCGATACCTGTTTGATGGAGGCGGATTGTTGCTTGATTAATTGATTAGTGGCATTGGGCTCTAACCCGGCAATCACAATCCATTGCCAGTGTGGGATAGTTTGAGCAAGAGCAATGATGTCCGTATCGGGTCGGGTATGACGCTGGCTGGTTTTGTAGGAGAAGAAAGCATTATCACGAATGGAGGTTTGAATGTGATAAAAAAGCTCTGCTTTTACTCGCTCATTGAAGTTTGGAAATGTATTTTGAGTGTTAGGAATATCGATAATAGTTGTGGGAAGGCTGTGTTTGTGATTAAGCAGGACTTCGCCATTTTTATTGAGAATGATAACGGGCTGGCCATTGGTTAATAGGGTAGATTGCATTTGGGCTAGAAATTGGCGCTTTAAAGTATTTTCCATTTCATAAACGTAGTCGCCAGCTCCAAAAATCCATCCCCATGGCTCAAATAATTTTACATATGAAATTTTATCTTCCATTTCTTCTTTTTGTCCTGGCGGATACCAACGGTATTCGACAAAGCCAGAGTGGTTGAGGCTGGTGACGGCCTCAATCGCGGCTTCAGTAACATTTTTCCCAGTGTCATCAATTAAATCTTCTACACTTTGACCTTCAATTTCTGGCGTTGGGGGAAGAAGAATGCTGATTTTAGGTAAGCTACTGATAAAGATATAGCCGCGCCCCTCAAAAAATCGATAATTCCTAAACGCTTCTTTAATGACATGTTGTTGCTCTTTAACCGGGAGTTGGGTGTTTTTGAGGTCATTGTAGAGTGCGCTCGCAATTTGATGGGCACCGTCAACATGTTGTTTGACACTGGTTTTTAGTAAGTTGGCGGCAATGGAAATATCGTAATTGGCTTGACGAAGAAGGCTGTTAATTTCTGCTCCCAGTTGCTGTTTTTGTTCTGCAAGCATCTCTTCTGCCAGCTGGGAGAGACGATAATTTGCATGTTTTACCGTCGATTGATAGAAATACCCACCCATGGCAGCGCTGAGTAAAATGAATAGTGTAACCGTTCCAATCACTTGATAGGTGGCTAAACGGCTTGGGTTGACTTTATTGATCATGAGCCAATTATTGAATAGGACACAAGCATCCTTTGCCTGTAACGGGTGAAGCCCATTTATTAAAGTGGGCAGAGCTTTTTAAAAAGTTAGCACATCCTTTGTAGGTTGATGAATTTTATGAAAAAAGAGAGGGGTAAATGTGGATTTTTGAAGCATTTTTTATTAATTGATGAGATCAATGGTCGCTGTAATAAAGTGGCGTTAATCAATTGATAAAAATAGGTAAAAAAGTGAATCAGTGTATTTAAAAATTAATTGTGAGGACTTAGCTTGGTATGGTGTGTTTTCTAAGCCCTGGTCAGGCTAGGTGTCGAAATTGACTTAAAAATTGGAGGTCATTCATTTGAAGCGTATGAATAAAAACGCAAATAATGAGTGAGCCAATGGCCGTTATACGGACTCACTGTACTTGTTTGCTGTCCTATTGATGAATGTCGTACAGTTGTACATTTCAATCAGTCGTACATTTCAACAACAGTCGTACTGGCCATTGGCGTGAAGAGCATCTTATTTTAATTTAAGGTGCCCTTGTGGTTTGTCGCAATTTCAATTTTATTAAGAGGCGGAACTGCTTGCCATTTGAGAGTCATCCCCTTTCTCAGGTACGGATTTTTCCCATCGAGATAGAGGTTTGGCCAGTGCCAGTAAAATGACAGCCGCCCCTACGCCCATTAGGGCAATTTGCAGATACAAGCCTGGCATGTCGCTTAACTCGTTGGGGTCAAAGCGCCCGGCCAATAATCCGGCAAAGATATTCCCGAAGGAGATGGCCAAAAACCACATGCCCATCATCTGACTGGCGTAGCGTGCGGGCGCCAATCGACTCACCGCACTCATGCCGACGGGGCTTAAGCAGAGTTCACCTAACGTGTGTAAAAAGTAGGTTAACACTAACCAGAAGGGCAGGACTTTCTCTCCCCCACTGACGAGTTTTGCCGCCAGAACCATCACGAAGAAGCCCGCAGCCAGTAGCAGCAAACCGAAGGCAAATTTGACTGGGGAGGAAGGGTCAAGGTTGCGCTTGGCCAGAATAAACCATAACCAAGCGACAAAAGGAGCCGTTAAGATGATGAAAAGCGAATTGATGGATTGAAACCAGCTGGCGGGAATTTCGAAGTCGATGAAATCTAGGGTACGGTCGGTATAGCGGCTGGCAAAGAGGTTGAATGAAGAGCCGGTTTGTTCAAACCCTGACCAGAAAATGGCACATCCGACGCAGAGGATGAAGACTACCCATGCTCGTCGCTTTTCCAATGACGTGAGACCGCCGAGTAGTATGAGATAGAGAAAATACACTACGAACAGTAAGGCAATGAGTTGCGCACCGTAAGCTGCTAGGCTAACGGCACTGACGGCGATAACCCCAAAGACCCCCAGTAAGAACACCAGTGTTAGTGCGCCGCTTAAGCCAAATACCCAATTCCAAGCGACTTTGGTGTTTAGCGCTCCAGGGGTTGGGGTTAGCCCGGAACTGCCTAAATGCTTGCGACCAAAGTGATATTGAATTAGGCCCAAAACCATTCCCACACCGGCGACACCGAAACCCCAGTGCCAGCCAAAAGAGTCGCTTTCGCCAAGAAAGCCGCAAATAATTGGGCCGAGCATACCCCCAATGTTAATGCCCATGTAAAAGATGGTGTAACCACTGTCTCGCCGTTGATCTTCTTCAGAATAGAGCTGCCCTACAATCGTACTGACATTGGGTTTGAGTAGCCCGGTGCCCATTGCCACCAAAAATAAGCCAATAAAGAACGTTTCGGTAGCGGGGATAGCCAGTACAAAATGACCGGCTGCAATCACACAGCCACCTGCGAATACAGAGCGCTGAGCCCCTAAGAGTCGGTCTGCTATCCAGCCACCCGGCATACTGAGTAAATAAACCGAGGCGGTGTAAAGGCCATAAATGGCAGTGGCGGTAGCGTCATCAATGGCTAATCCGCCATCGGCTATCGCTGCCACCATAAAAAGTATGAGTAGGGCGCGCATACCGTAGTAACTGACGCGCTCCCACATTTCGAGGAAAAACAAAGTAGACAGCCCTTTGGGGTGCCCGAAGAAGGTGGATGTGGACATGGGAATCCTTGTTAAAGTTTATCGTTATCGTGGTCTTTGGTGCGTATTGTTCAGATCGGTATTTGTAAAACGGGTTCTGATGAACAAACCCTGACTTTCAGATACATCATCACGGTATTAGTTCGGCACCTTAACGGTAATAACGGCAAACTAAACGTGTTCCTCAATGACTTCCTTTTTTTTGTCATTGGAATGTGGAATGGGTGGGCAATATGGTGCTTAAAAGACCAGTATGGTTTGTTTGTGGCCTTAGGTTTCTTTTTATTGGTTACCTTTATCTTATTGGTTACCTTTATCTTATTGGTTATCTTTATCAGCCCCACTTCATTTGTTTCACTTCTCATTTGTCTTACTTCTTATCTGCCTTACTGTTTTAACGGCCTTTCTTTCCTTTTAATAGCTTTCCTTTGTGAAGCTAAAAGCAAGAGGAAGGGGAGCGGTACACCAATAATAAAGTGTCAAAAACTCCACTTATCTGGGTTTTGCTAAAGTTAATATGACGTAACCTATTGTTTATTAATGAAAATTTTATTTGGCATTAACCTTGCTAAATACCTGGCAAGATTCAAAATACTGACTGTTTTTCGTCACGAGAGGCGATACGAAAAGCATGGGAGCTTGTTATGCCTAAGCCAAAAGCCAACCACTTTGATGCTGAGTTGGCACCAGAGGAGTCGATTTTCGGGAATTACCGTCGTTTGATACGTGATCAGCCGGGTGCGTCTTTGATGACACCGAAGAAAGTGTCAGCTCATGGACATTCAAATTCCCAGACTCATTCGAATCAGCAATCACGAGCGGATGAGGCAGATTCTGAGATTGACCAGGCCGAACTTGAGCACCGCTTGGCGGATACTCGTCAATATGCTGAACAAGAAGTAGAGCGATTGGCGCAGCAAGGCCCGGAGTCTAAGTCATATACTCAACCGTTGAGCGAAGCAACAAGGCGAAGCCCGCTGTCTCGTCAAGCTGCGAGGCCTGAGAGTACCGGTGCAGGGGTAGAGGATGTGTTAGATGCCTTACCCGCCGGCGTGATTGTGCTGGATGCGAGAGGAATGGTGACTCACGCCAACCCAGCTGCGCAGACATTGCTGAAAGCACCGTTACTGAACCGTGCTTGGCGAGAAGTGTTAAAAGCCAGCTTTGTAAAACGAGTCGATGATGGACATGAAATCTCCACTGTGGATGGAAAGCGTTTGGGAGTGTCAACACGATCATTAACCGGAGATCGAGAAGGGCAGCTCGTCCTCTTGACGGATCAAACCGAAACGCGTCGTTTGCAAACGGCCCTGAGCCAGCACCAAAGGTTGTCGTCGATGGGAAAAATGGTGTCTGCCTTGGCCCATCAAGTTCGAACACCGTTATCGGCGGCCATGCTATACGCCAGTCATTTGCAATCTGAGGCGCTGGGCGAAGAAAAGCGTACAGAATTTACACAAAAGTTATGTTCTCGGTTAAGGCACCTGGAGCGGCAAGTGCAGGACATGCTGCTGTTCGTAAAAGGGGAATTACCCATTAATGACGAACGTTCGCAGTCACAAATTATTCAGGAGTTGGAAGCGGCCTTGGAGCTGCCGGTGCGCTCTGCAGGCGCCAAGGTGCAATGGCATGTATCGAAAGGGGAGTTTACGTTGCGGTGCAATGCCGACGCGCTGATAAATGCCTTACTTAACCTCATTAATAACAGTTTGCAGGCGTATACGAGCTCTTCTTTTTCTAGTGCGTCTATTACTGGTGCGTCTGCGGATGAGACTAGCAACACCACGCACAGTCCAGCCCTAGTGGCAAAAACCATTGAGCGTCAATTAGACGTCGTTGTGGAAAGTACGGCCGAAGGCATTGTGCTTGGTGTACGAGATTACGGGCCAGGCATTGCCCCTGATGTGATGCAAAAACTCAATACCCCTTTTGTCACCACCAAAGCACAAGGCACAGGATTAGGGCTGACGGTTGTCAGAACCGTTGCTCAGGCCCATGGCGGCGAGTTTCGCCTTCGTTCAATGAACCCTGGTGTGTATGCCGCTATGTTGATTCCTCATGATGCCAATGCCTCTCCAGCAGAGGAAACATTACAGGAGGCGGCACGATGACTTATCCAATGACGAACCATCCAATGAATTCTTCTATGGCCAGCCAAATGACCAATACTACGACCAGCTCAGCTGCCTGCCACACGATGAGTGACCCTTCTATGAGTGCCGCCTATGCTTACAATTCAGACGTGCATTCGTCAAACAGTGCATCCGTTGATGGCTGTTCAACAGCGAAAGAGCTGCCACGACATATTTTGTTGGTTGAAGATGACCCCGGCCTTCGCGAAGCCATTGAAGACAGCCTCTTAGTGGCAGGGTTTTTGGTCACCGCTGTTGGAGATGGTGCGCAAGCGTTGGCGAAGTTAAAAGCTGCGCAACCGTTTTCGATGATCGTTTCTGATGTCAATATGCCGGTGATGGACGGTCATGAATTACTCAGCCAGGTGCGGGCGCAGTTTGCGCATATTCCCATGTTGTTGATCACCGCGTATGGCACCATCGATCAATCCGTCAAAGCCATGCAGGCGGGCGCGGTAGATTATTTGGTGAAGCCGTTTGAGGCGTCTCGGCTGGTTGAGTTGGTCGAGCGTCATACGGGCGGGCAGAGCATCACCGTTGATGACAGCCCGGTAGCGGTTGCACCGAGCAGTCAGCACCTTTTACGTATTGCCGCGCGCCTTGCGAAGTCAGACTCCACGGCGCTGATTCTCGGTGAATCGGGTACTGGTAAAGAAGTATTGGCACGTTATATTCATAACTGTTCACCCAGAGCCAACAAGCCTTTTGTGGCCATCAATTGTGCGGCCATTCCTGAGTCTATGTTGGAATCCATTTTGTTCGGGCACGAAAAGGGCGCCTACACCGGTGCGTTGAGTGCGCAGCCCGGAAAATTTGAACAAGCCAACGGCGGCACCTTGCTGTTGGATGAGATCTCTGAGATGGATATGAGCTTGCAAGCAAAATTATTGCGAGTATTGCAAGAACGCGAAGTAGAGCGCTTGGGTGGCAGAAAAGTCATTAAGTTGGATGTGAGAGTAATTGCGACGTCTAACCGATCCATGCAAGAAGCGGTACAACAAGGGCGTTTTCGTGAGGACTTGTATTATCGCTTGAGTGTGTTGCCGTTATGTTGGCACCCTTTGCGTGAGCGTCGTGAAGATATCGTCCCGTTAGCGAAGAAGTTATTAGCCAAACATGCGACCAAACAGCATCGTCGAGGCGTTACTTTAACACCAGACGCAGAGCGCGCGTTGGTATCCCATTATTGGCCGGGGAATGTGCGTGAACTGGATAACGTCATGCAGAGAGCGTTGATTCTCAGTGAGGGTTTGTATATCCAGCCCGGTGATTTGGCCCTCGATTTGGCTTTTGAGCCTACTTATGATTCATCTGATGAGTTGAGGGGGCAGTCCAACAGTGGGCAACCTCATAATGCAAGTGTCAGTGGGTTCTCGAATGGCGTTTCTAATTCTTCTGCTGTTCATAACGTAGGTTGGGAACAAAACGAGAATGGTGTTCCGCCTGATGCGTCAATGGAAGTCACCGAAGTGGAAAATTTCATTGCAGAGCAATTGGCTCATGGTGATTTGCCGCAAAAAGGGGAGCTGGGCAATGATTTAAAGCAGCGAGAGTTTGCGGTCATTGTGAATACCATTCGTGAGTCCAATGGTAGTCGTAAACAGGCTGCGGAAAAACTGGGTATTAGCCCCAGAACGTTGCGGTATAAAATTGCTAAATTTCGCGATGCAGGTATGCATGTGGACGAATGTTTATAGCGAGAAACAAGGCTTATTTGAAATTACTATACAAAGCAGTTATTGAGTAAAAAAATATCTTAACAGATTGTGCTCTTGTTCATCAGTTTGTCACTTTTATCTAAAAAAATAGCCTTGACCATTAACCACGAGCAAGGTTATGTTTGGCTTGCGGTTAACAGCAAAGGGTTACATGGACGATACGCAAATACCCTAGAATCGTTATTAGGGATTTGCAGTAACAATGCGGTTGTTTGTTAAGACGATTTTCGTCTTACAGGCTTACTTTTGTGCTTATATTTGTGAGGGTATAGGTATGCGCGATGAACTGCTCAAAAACGATGGAATAGATGACGCCGTTATTAATTTAGGTGAAGAACTCGACGCCGAGGAATTTACCGCCAAAAACCAACACTTGGATGCCAGGCGTCGTTTGGAAGACGCGCTTGAACAACGTCGTCTGAGTCGAGAAATTCAAGAATTTGATTTCGACTTTGAAGAGGACGACTATTACTAACGTATACCCTGCCTAATTTTATTCGTTTCAAATTATTGCCCCCCTTACCGTAAAATGCCGGATATCAGCGCCGGTTCTTACAAAAAGGGGAGGCTGTCAGTAAATCAATTGAGCGAACGCTTGCACAGTGTAATGGCGAGCCAACGTCTGCATTCTTTAATGATTTGTCTTCATCACAACGTGTCTGCCAACCACTTTTAAGTCTGAGTATTGTTTTACTAGAACACTTGTCTTGTGGCCGTTGACTTTGGTAAAACCTGCAAACAGGATTTGGTTTCTGCAAGGTAATACTAACGATGATGTTTTATACAACGATGAATGTTGTGCCGAAAAATAATGTTGGCCCGAAAAATAAAGCTATTCGAGTTCGACTGGCTCAAGTGATGCTAATGAGTGGACTGGCATTCTGGGCGTTAGGCGCACAGGCCTACGAAAAGACCATCGAAAAAACGGTTGATATTTATTACAACGCGAAAACTGGCTGCCAAGGAGGGAAGACGGAAGTGTTGTCGGTGACAACCTTAGCTGAGTCCAAACACCAACAAAAGCCGGATGCAGAAGTGCTGCCAGACGATTATGAAGCGAAAGTTCGGATTGACACTTGCGGTGTAAAGGGGGTGTTTTTAGTCTGGCTTCGGTATCAGGCGCCTTGGTATACGATCCTTTCTCAAACCTCTTTTCGTTCAACCCCCGAGCTTTCCCAATAACGTACTCTTTTTTATTTTTCTATCTTGTCTCCAACATTCTTCTAGCGTAAGCGTTTGGTTTATCTGTGCCGCCTTTATTTTTCGATGTTAAACGGCACAGCTTTCTTATTTTCTTCGATTTATTTTGGCCTCTTTTTAGTTCAGTTTTTTGATCTTAGTTGTTTTTGATCTTAGTTGGCAAGGGTGATTGATAAGCCTGCACGACAAAGACGGCAAGCTTTCAAGTTTACCTGCTATTGCCACCCATTTATCGTCATTGATCCATTATTTTTATAATACAAACAGCTTAAAGGTGAGGTAAAAAGGCATTTCAAATGCTATATAAAGAGGTATTTAAAAAAATCGACAATAAAAATGAAAGCATTTTCAAACCAAAAACTTAGGAGCGGATAATGACAACAATAATATCGACAACAACACTATTGCAAACAAAGAATCAGGCCAAAGTCGTATTTCATAATCGCGCATTCAATGTTAGGCCTCTTCTTCTGGCAGCAGCCATTACTTCTATTGTTGTCTCAGAACAGATTGTTGCGCAAAACACGGATATTGAAGAAGTGATTGTCACAGCCACCAAAAGGGCAAGCACCATTCAGGATGTGCCTTTTTCCATTAATGCTCAGACCTCAAAAGACATTGAGCGATCTGGTGCTACCAATCTAGAAGAGTTATCCAGAAATGTCGCGGGCTTGGCCATTCAAAACCTTGGGCCAGGTCAAAGCCAGGTGTCGGTACGAGGCGTGTCTGCGGGGCAAATCGTGCGAGATCAACCGGGTGTGAAAGAGCAAGTTGGGGTGTATTTGGATGAGTCGGTCATATCACTTTCTTTATTTACGCCGGATTTGGACCTGTATGATTTAAACCGAGTAGAAACCTTGCGCGGGCCTCAAGGAACGCTGTTTGGCTCCGGTTCGGTGGGTGGCACCATTCGTTACATTACCAACCAGCCGAATTTAGAAGAAACCGAAGGGTCTTTAGAATTAAATTTAAACGCGATTTCTGACGGTGAAAGCGGTGGCCATGCCAAAGGCATGGTGAATTTACCGTTTGCAGAAGGCACAGGCGCGGTACGAGCTGTGTTTTACCACACGGAATACGCAGGGTTTATCGATGCTAAAGGCCCAGCAGGTGGCGATGATGTGAATAGTGGTACAAGAACCGGCGGGCGTGTGGCGCTGACTTTGCAGCCCAATGAAAACTTCTCGATTACTCCGCGCGTTATTTTTCAAAATATCGAGACCGATGGTAACAATCGTACAGAAGCCTTTAATTTCTTAGCGTCAGCCAGTGGTGTAACACTGGGTGATCGTGAGCAATTCCTACTTTTAAAAGAAGGATTTGAAGACGACACGTTAATTACCGATTTAACCGCTACCATTAGTACCGATATTTTTGAGGTGACTTCTATTACGTCTTATACCGAACGGGAAATTTTAGTGAGTCGAGATGCGAGTGCTTTAAGTTCAAGTGTATCACTAGATGCTCTTGGACTAAATGAGGTGTCATTTTTGATTCCTTCGAATTTACGTGATTCCACCGATGTAGAACAAACCACGCAAGAATTGCGTTTGAGTACGAATAGTTTGGAGGTTATGGATGTGGTGGTAGGGGTGTTTTATTCGGATACTGAAAGGCAATATAGGCAACGTTTACCGACGCCGGGCTACGATGCTTTTGTCGATGCGGCACTTGGTGAGGGCACTTCGGCTGCGGTTGCCAATGGTTATAGTGCGAACTCTCCTTACAACGCGGATATCCCTTACGATCTTGAGCAATTATCTGCCTTCGGTGAGGTGAGTGTGCACCTTGGTGAGCGCTGGTCATTAACCTTCGGTACGCGCTACTACGATTACGAAGAAACCCGTACCTTTAATTCGGGCGGGATATTTTCGAACTCGAATATGAACTTATCTGATGAAACCGCTTCCCACGGATTTAACAGCCGCTTTTTGGCAAGTTTTGATGCGACGGAAGATTTGACGCTTAATTTCCAAGTATCAGAAGGCTTCCGATTAGGGGGGGTGAACGATCCGCTGAATGCAAACCTGTGTGAGGGTGATGACCTGACAACCTTTGGCAGTTTTCAAAGTTACGATGATGAAACGCTGACGAATATCGAGTTTGGATTAAAAGCACGCTTCCCTGGAGTTCAATTAAATGCCGCGATTTTCCATGCGGATATTGACGATTTACAGGTTACGTTGGATGCGGGCAGCTGTTCATCACGAATTTCGTTTAACGTAGAAGAAGCCCACAGTACCGGTATAGAGTTAGAATTAAAAGCTCAACCCACCGATCGTATCGATTTGAGTTTAGCTGCCAGCTCTTTAGAAGCGGAATTCGACTCTACCGTTACCGATAACACCGGTGCAGTATTAGGTGGTGTTGCAGATGGTAATCGTTTGGCATCCGTACCGGAATTTTCCGCAGCCGCAACAGCCAGTTATACCATGCCGATGGACATGTTTGGCAACAGTGGTGATCTCTTCTTCACGTTGTCTTACCAGCACGTGGGTGATCGCATTACGCAACCGGGCGATCAAGTGGCTGGTGCGGGAACCTTTGCTCACGGCTTAGCTTTTGGGGAGTTGGACGGCAGCGAAGTGACCGAGTTAGATTTGGAATTGCCGTCTTATGATATCGTCAACTTTAACGTTGGTTTTGAGGCAGACGATTGGGAAGTTCTGATGTATCTCAATAACGCAACAGATGAAGATGCCTTGTTGTCATTTGACCGTGAGCGTGGTGGACGCGCCCGTTTAGGATACCGTTCCAATCAACCGGCGACGTTTGGTGTGACTTATCGTAGACGTTTTTAATTGCTTTAAAAGATTCACTTAATTTGGCGGTTTATATTTCGTCTTTGAGTTGAATGGATGAGTTAAATAAAAAAACCACCTTTTTTAAGGTGGTTTTTTATTTGGTTTGGGCATTTTTTCTCGGAAATTTTCACCCAATTTCTCCTCTTCTTAGTTTGAAGGAAGCCATAAAATTACCTTTTCCTGAAACCCTGATACAATAGGATATACAATGTATATCCGAAAGGGTGAGCAATCATGAAGTTGAAAGTAACAGAGTGGGGTAACAGTCATGGCGTGAGGATTACTGCTGCTATGATGAAGCATCTCAATGTAAAAGCAGGGGATGAGGTTGAAGTCAATATTACTGAAAATGGCGTTGAAATCACCAAAAATAACCAGTCTATCGATTATCTAGATACCGTAAAGAATGCTCTTCTTGATTCGATTCACAAACAGTCTGAGCCGGTGGCTCAAGTAGAAGATCCTTATGCAGAGGCTGACGTTGCCTACATCGTTATTGCTATCAACCCATGCTCGCCAGAAATACGACAAGTACCTAAAGATACTGAAAATGCTTTCGCTACATTGGCTGACGCCAAAGAAGCCGCAAGGCAACACATTCAATCTTCAATTGCAGAAGCTCAAAAGTCACTCTCCAGCCTGAGGCAAGTAGGTATCGGTAACATAAGTTACATCGCGCTATGAAAGAAAATATTCAAAACTTACAAATGTCTTACGAATTATCAAGTCAGCAAGTTGAGGATGCGGTTAACCCCCTAGAAGTGGCAGCTCTCTTTGAAAAAGAGCACGTATCTTACGTTCTAATCGGGGGGCATATGCTCTCGTTCTATACTGGCACAGCCAGAGCTACAGTTGATGTTGATTTTATCATTGGTGGGCCGGACTTTCCTCGTGCAACCAAAGCAATCGACAAAGCTTATGCGCAATTCAGGCAGAATGATCGTATTTACCATGTCACCTATGACTCGAAGAAATCTGGGAAAAAAGATTTGGAGCGTATTGATTTGGTGAGAGATGGGTTTCCTCTTTTTCGTGAAATAGTCATAAAGTACTGCCACACAATCAGTGCACATAAACATACAATTAAGATTCCTACCATTGAAGCTGCTATTGCCTTAAAATTTGCGGCATCAATTTCACCAAACAGAGGCGATGAAAACAAGCCAGTTGACAATGCCGATTTGCTAAAACTCGTAAGGTCGGAGTCAAATATTAAAGAGGATGCTCTAATAAAGCTAGGTAACTTAGTTTACCAAGGTGGCGGTAAAGAGCTTGTCTCTATTGTTGCTGATATTAAGGCAGGAAAGGCGGTTAGCTTATAAAAACTGCGGCTGAAAGCCAACCAACTTGCCACCTTTGGTGTGACTTACCGTAAGCGTTTTTAATTGCTTAAAAAGATTCACTTAATTTGGCGGTTTATATTTGGCCTTTGAGTTTAGTGGATGTGTTAAATAAAAAACCACCTTTTTTAAGGTGGTTTTTTATTTCTCTTGATCGTTAACTAATAAATAGTACATGCATTCCTTTTTCTGCGGTTTTGTAGTGAATTGCATTGAGTAACGTGCTTCGCAGCTTTTATTCCATCTCTGCTGGTTCCAGCACGGTTTCATTAATGATCTCCATCGTCTCATGATTTTTTACCTCATAACTGCGCAGGGCAGCGTTGGTCTCGCTATTGTATACAACAATGTCACAGTTAACCCGTTTGCCGGTAAAGAGGAAACCACTAGAGCGAAGGAGATGTTCGTTAGGTTGTAGTTCAATGCCCGGTAAGGATTCTTTCGACGCGCTAGAGAAAACTCTTACGGTGTGTTCTGCTTTTGGGGCAGAGCTGATTAAGCGCATTTCTTCGCTGATGGCGCGTAAGTAGGCGTGATAGGCGTGCCAATGTAATTCAACGGGAACGTTGTACAGGTTTGTTGAGGCAATGCCGTGGCTGAGAATGTGCTCGGTACTTTTTAGGCTTTCCGTATTTGGGTTGAAATTCAGGACGTTAGCATCAGGATGGTTGGGTATTTCAGGCTCGGGGATGGGCTGTAGGAAAGCGTCGGTGACCATAACATGTTCGTAGGCGAAGTAGGGTTGCATTAACGCCAGTTGGTCGTCACTGTTGGCCGGTAATAAATATCGGTCTCCATTGAGTAAATCCGCTTTATCGTCTTCAGTGAAGTGTTCCAGTTCTTGTTGTTCTCCTACTGGTGTGTATTCGATAAAGGTGAGTAAGTGATCGGGAATGTTAATGTGGGGGGGTATACCCATAAGAGGGTATTCAAAGCCCATTAATTGTTGATTTTGGTCGTATAAGGCGCGCTTTACTACTTGAATAGTGGGCTCGTCGCGAATGATTTCGACACTGAAAGCGTAGTATTTCGGCTCGACTTCCCATTCACCGTCGTCGTTTGGTAAAGCAAAAAAGTGTGTTTGTGGGGCGGCGTTTTCGTGCTCGGCCAACTCAAAGCCCAATTCAAATTCTGTTTGGGGTAGGTAAAGATTAATTTCAATACCGTTTTGGGCGTCGAATTCAACCCCGTTATTAAGGGCGGCTTCTAAGGTTTTTGTGGCTTCGGTTTTCAGTTTGTTGGAGGTGGCGAAGTTTTCCAAGGCCCGTAAATGGCCAAAGCTGATGTCTTCAATGTAGGCAATGCCTTCTTCTTCCGTGCTGTAGAACACCTGATGACGGGCATTGGGGGGCAGGTCTTCTTTATTGATTGGGGTGCCGGAAATGGTGTACTCCACTGTGTAGTTAGGTTGGGAGTCGTTAGGTTGAGTGTCGTTAGGTTGACCGAGAGATAATGTTTTTTCTTTGACCAAGTTTGTTTGATCGGAAGCGGTTTTGTTGGAACGGGTCTCTGCCACATTGTCATTTTCGATGGTCAGGTTTTTTATTGTATCGTTGTCGGGTGATTTTTCTTCAGACATGGTGGAATTTCTCAATGTCGTTTTTCAATTAAGGGTTACCGTAATGCTAGGCACGCGTGATGAAATTAGTGGTGCGTGCTTGAGCTTGGTGGTTCGCTGGCCAGTTTGGTGATGGAACGTTCGGGCCAACGGTTTCGGCGTTGTAATCGGTAAAATGTTTTCATTACCTCTTTGTGCTTTTTTTGAATGACGCTGGTGGCGAGTTCAATCTCTTGATTGATGTGTTCAAAAAAAGCTTCAGGGTTGCTGCTTAAAGAGCCGGCATCTTCCATAAAATGATACCAACGTACTTTTTTCAGGCTTTCCGTATTTCGAAAAACAGTGACCTTTTGGTGGCCGTATTCTTCTCCAGAAATAAATAAATGCACTGCGGGCAATTGCTCTTCGAATGTTTTACTTAATACGTGAAAGCGCTCTTCGGCGTAGTCTGAGGCAAATCGTTGCAGTTCTCCAAGAGGCGTTTCTAAGCCCTTGGCATCCGTAAAAAGTTCTAAAGCGACAAAAGGATTACCGACTGCGCTATCTAAGTCTACATTGAGAAAATCATCACCTTCCAAAGTGACAAGGCGATGCGGTATGAGTTCTTCAACAACACCGTCGCCATGACATTTAATGACATCGGCCATATAGCGCGCAGCGGTACACAATTGTGTGTTATCCATGCTGCCCTGAATGAAGGCATTGGTATTGATGGATTGTTCAAGGGGGATGTATGGCTTTTTCACCTCCTGTTCCGAGTCGGCGTGTTCGAAAATAGCGTTGTCGGCATCATAGACGGTTTCAAAATCCATCAATGACTGGTTCTCAGGCAAGGCTGGGCTCAAAAGGGCCATTTTGCTCTCGCCATAGCCCAGTGCAAAAGCGATGCATTGATTTAAATAGCTGACTTCCTCGGGGGATAACGTGTTGTATACCTCAGTGACGTTGTCGGCGTTGCACTCTCGGTGAAATAAACGAGCAATAATGATTGGAAGTAGGCGGGATTGTTCTTCTTGAGAGAGGGAAAGACGATGACGCTCTTGTTGAATAGAATCCCACATCATGTATTGAGGTTCAAAATAAGTGAGGGCTTCTGTTATGGCACCTGTCCCTTCCTTGTAAGGTGTATTGGGTATGCCATGGCTCATTTTCATTGATTGAATTAGCTTGTCTACATCGAAGTTTGTATCATCCATATATTTATGCCTTAAGACCGCGTTATTTGGTTCAGGGTATCAAAATTTTTCGAGGCAGGTAATGATTGTGTGAAGTGGGCCCTTTTTGATTGTTTTTATATTGTCTAAAAACGATGCGAAGTGGCTTTCTTTATTCAGTGCAGCCGTGTGTTTTACAATAAAAAGGCAACCTATTTTTTATTTGATTGGTTCGCGATTTTTATTTTCCCCATTCCTCTGAAGATGTTTTCCTCCTGTTAGTGCGTCTAGGTATTGCGCAATGAACGTTGTCATTATTGGGTAATTTTTCTACCAAGTTTTAAGATGCATTTTTCATTTAGCGGTACTTTTCAGTACAAAAAAAATCATTGTGAAGAAAGTGGTATAGGGGCTGTGAGTTTCATCAAGGAACCGGATATTACAATCACGTTTTAATCTCTTTATCTGATTCGAGCAGAGGGTATCGCGTGAAGATACTCCATTTTTTGTTCTTTTATTGATCTGAATTAGATGATATTTCATTAATTATAACTAGGAGGTCTTATGAGACACTCTGTTGTGAGGGTCCCACGTAAACTTGCTTTGGCCACGGCTTTGGCAACGACTATCACCACAGCCGCACTGTCCCCATTGGTGAACGCCGCCAGTGAAGGTGATCGAGTGATTTTGGATGCTCAGCCGTTTTCTATGTTAGAAACCAGTAGCATTGTCACTAAATCTATGGCGTTGGATGCCCTTAGGCAAATTCAAATTGAAGCTTATGGTGAAACCTATGACATCACCTTAGAGCGAAATACACGCTTAACTCAAAATTTAGCCAATCAGGTCGGTTCGAACGTTGAATTGTACAAAGGCAAAATTAATGGTATCGATGAGTCTTGGGTACGTATCAGCCTTGTGAATGGTGTTGCCACTGGAGCCATTTACAACGGCTTGGAATTATTGTTGATTGATCAGTATGAAGAGGTTCAACAACAACTGGCGCCGGTGGTGAAAAGTGATATGAAATCCATGTCATCGCAGCAGTCGGTGATTTATCGCTTGTCGGATACTCTAGATAATACCACTTGTGCATCTGAAGAGGTCTCCAGTGTTCGCCAGCGATATTTGTCATTTGTGGATGACATTAAATCGAACGTTGCATCGTTTGATACTGCGGCCATGACAGCCGATCGCCAAGTGAATGTGGTGATTGTAGCCGATACCCAATACGTCGCTTCCAGTAATGGTGATACTAATGGCCAAGTGATGTCACAAATGAACATTGTTGACGGTATCTTCTCTGAGCAGGTGGGAGTACAGTTTGGTATTCAAGACATTATTGCGCTGTCGAATAATGGCACTTTAACCTCCACAAACTCATCGACACTACTCAACCAATTTCGCTCGTACGTGAACAGCAATTTACGTAATCCCGGCTTAGCGCATTTGTTTACGGGCAAAAATATCGACGGAAATGTGATTGGTATTGCCTATATGTCCGCTATTTGTAGCAGTAGTGGGGTAGGGGTAACCCAGGCGGGTGGCCGAGGTACGATGGGAGCGTTAACGGCAGCCCATGAATTTGGTCATAATTTTGGCGCGCCCCATGACAATCAATCAAGATCCGCGTGTGCCAGTACACCAGGTGGTTTCTTGATGAACCCGTCGCTTAATGGTAGTGATGAATTTTCTGACTGCAGTTTAACCCAGATTTCCAATACCTTAAGCCGAGCATCATGTTTGGTGGATGCAACACCAACGCCGACACCAACACCAACACCGACGCCGACGCCGACGCCAACGCCAACGCCGACACCAACACCGACACCAACACCGACACCAACACCGACGCCAACGCCAACGCCAACGCCAACGCCAACGCCAACGCCGACACCGACGCCAACGCCGACACCAACGCCGACACCAACACCGACTCCGGCACCGGATTGTGTCGAAGGTGCATTAGACTTAAACAGTGTGAGTCCGTATTCCGGTACGAATCGCGGTGATTACGATGTGGCACCCAATGGTTGCTCTATCACGTTAACCGACAATATCTGGAGAATTTCCGATATTGGTTACGACATTAATGAAAATACTCAAATTACGTTCCAATTCCGCGCCAGTGGCCGGGGCGAAATTATGGGGGTGGGCTTCGATGAAGATCGCAGTGCCAGTGAGGATCGCATCTTCCGATTAACGGGGACTCAGGATTGGGGCATCAGTGATATTCGTTACACCGGTAATGGTCAGTTCCAGCAGATGACTATTCCGGTAGGGCAGTATTACACAGGCATGAATATGGGCTTCGTGATTGCAAATGACAACGATAATGGTTCGGGTAATACCGTTACTGTCGCCAATGTTGTGATTTCTAACCCAGACGACAACGGAGATGGGGATGAGCCGCCTGCACCAGGGCCAGAAGGGTGCATCAACCTTGAGGATGTTGTGCCGTTTTCAAGAGTGAATACGGGTGATTATGAATCCAGTGGGTGTGATATAAATTTGAGTGGCAATATTTGGCGCGCCACCAATGAGACGTTCACCATCACGGCGGATACCGTATTACGCTTTGACTTTGCTGCCAATGGCAGAGGGGAAGTGCATGGTATTGGTTTTGATGAAGATGGCGATGCCAGTGCAGATCGCATCTTTAATTTAAGCGGTTATCAATCTTACGGCATTCGTGATTATCGTTATAACGGTGGTACACAAAGCTTTGAAATCCCCATCGGTCAATACTACACCGGTGAAGGTTTCCGATTGATTTTGGTAAACGATAAAGATTACGGTTGGGGGAATAACCAAACCTTTATTAGTAATATTCGTTTGTCGAATTAAACAGTAAAGTAAAAATCGAAAAAGCCCCTCAATGCGTTCGTATTGGGGGGCTTAAATTATGGCTTGTTAAATTGCCATGCTACATCGTTACTTACATCGCATTGGCGTCGGTGATTGGCGTTATAATTGCTGTGCCATCTTCTACTTTTTTTAATATTCTTTGTGCTCTACTAATATACTTTTGAGCAACTGGCTTTGGGTCGGATTCATCAATGATTATTGTGGTCATTCTATTCCACTCAGGAATTCTTGGGTCAGTTGGTTTGGCAACGCCCAGATTAACTGCTGACCATCCCGACATATTAAATTTTAGATAATAGGTTTTGCCGGCTTCTAATTCGCCTTGTGCCACAGCCCAAGAATGTTTCATCGAGGCTAGAAAGGTATGCATTCCTGGTTCAGCTTGGTATTGTAAAAGTTCTCCAGGGCCTAGCGTGCCTATAAATTTTTCACCATCCCACGCCTCAACTTTTACGCCATCTCCGTAAAAAACGGCTCTTCGAACAATGTTGACCGTAGCCATATCTGGTTTTGATTGGGTTTGAAATTCTACCACTTTCATATTCCCTAAGCCGGCACAGCCTATAAGCCAAAAGGATAGCGTGATCAGACTGATAATGTTGATACATCTAAACATTCAAAAACCTCTAGTTGCTTGTTACTTTGTTTTTTCCAAAAAAATAATGGAGTTTTCTGCTTTGTAATATTGTTTTCTGAGAGTTGCTTGGTAATACAGAAAGCAATTGTTATAACTATTGGTCCAATAAATAGGGGGAATTTCTCGGGTTTAATCCGAGCCAATAATAGCTCACTAAAACCATTAAGAGCACGGCTAGTGCTTAAATTTATCCGCATAAGCAAATAAGGAAGGTGCGCCGCCCGTGTGCCAAAACAGTACTTTATCTTGTTGGGTTAATTTCCCAGAGCGAATCATGTCGATTAGCCCGGCCATGGCGCGTCCGGTATACACTGGGTCGAGCAGTATTCCTTCGTGCTTTGCCATCAGTGCTATGGCTTCTTTTTCGGGTTCACCCACAACGCCATAGCCTTCACCTACATAATCGCTGTTTAAGATTAAATCATCGTGTGAAAAAGTGATATTGGCATTGATGAACTGGCTGGTCTTATTGGCCAAATTGATAATGAA
Source organism: Marinibactrum halimedae (assembly GCF_021234875.1). Lineage (GTDB taxonomy): Bacteria > Pseudomonadota > Gammaproteobacteria > Pseudomonadales > Cellvibrionaceae > Marinibactrum > Marinibactrum halimedae. Next base: position 103,162 of record NZ_JAJQVM010000013.1, read on the forward strand.
TTGATCAAAAGGGACTGCATCGGTTTCGCCTTTGTCTATATTAATGCCGATTAACTCGTACTGTTTATTTAATAATGCTTTCCCAAGCATTAATCCTGCGTGGGTTCCACCGGAGCTTGAGGCAAAAATAAGGTGCGACAGTGTGTTGGTCTCTATTTGCGTTTCCAGCTCTTCTAACGCATTCACAAAACTGTACGCACCAAGTTCACTAGAGCCGCCGTAAGGAATTACATAAGGCTTTTTACCTTGAGCTGCTAAGGCCTTTGTAATTTTAGGGATATCTTCGCCTTTACGGTGTTGGCCCGCCCAGTGAATTTTGGGTTCAAAAAGGGTATCCAACAATAAATTGCCGTTGGGGGTGTCGGGCGCTTGGCCGCCAAGAACCAGATGGCATTCGAGCTGCAATTGCGCCGCTGCGGCCGCCGTTTGACGGCAGTGGTTCGATTGTGATGCCCCCGCCGTAATAACAGTATCACACCCTTTCGCGATGGCATCATGGAGGATAAATGCCAGCTTTCGGGTTTTGTTGCCGCCCAGTGCTAATCCCGTAAGATCATCTCGTTTCATCAGAATCTCAGGCCCACCCAGGACGGTACTGAGTCTGGAAAGCGTGACAATTGGGGTGGGGAAAAATCCAAGGTCGACTTTTGATAAGGACTTGATATTCATACGGGGCAGGCCGGCCTTGTTAATGATTTGGGGGAAATAAAAGAAAAGAGTGGCAAGCGTCTTATTTGATGAAAAAGGGCTACTGCCAACCCCGATAAGGTTTTCTTTCTTCTTTATCAAAAATAGCATTAAAAATGGCTTCCATAATTGAGCCTGCTACATCGTCTTTCTTCAGAGAATTTTGTCCCTTTAATCTTTTTGCTTTTCTTTCCATTGCCATGGCGCCAGAATAGTTATTAATTTCTCTTTCTGCTCTGGCTTGTTCTTGAAGCTGGCTGGCTTTGGCGTGTCTTCCGTAAATGCTAGTGGTGTTTGTACAGGCTGTGATGGAAAAAGCTAAAATCAAAAAAAAACTTTTTTTCATTGTGTTCAATTCTCGATTAAGAATAAAGTATATTGCTAATATACACTCACTGCTTCTGGTCTTACAAGTTGCTTGCGAAATGATCAGAGGCTAGATTTGCTGCTAAACTTTTGTCGTTTTTGTCTTACTCATTTCTAAATTAGAGCCCTTTTAATGATTGATGCGAGAGCGATCGCAACCCCATAAGCGTTCGACCCAGAGAACGCTTTCCAGTATCCTTGCCGCCGTTTCAATGGTGTTGGCCGCATAACAGAAAAGTGGGGGTGTTCTGTGTACGAATTGGTGAGAAAGTGTCTTTTTTGTCTGGATCCGGAAGGGTCGCATGATTTGTCTTTGGATTTACTGGGCGCGGCGGAGCGTTTAAACGTATTGGGTTTTTTAACCAAGCCCACACCTCAAAACCCTGTGAATGTTATGGGGCTCACCTTTCCAAACCCCGTTGGCTTGGCGGCAGGATTGGATAAAAACGGCGATTATTTTAATGCATTGGGCCAATTGGGCTTTGGCTTTGTCGAGATTGGTACGGTGACACCTCGCCCCCAGGCGGGTAATCCACAACCGCGTTTGTTTCGCATTCCTGAACGCCAAGCCATTATCAACCGTATGGGGTTCAATAACTTTGGCGTAGAGCATTTGGTAAAACGCGTCAAAAAACGACGTTTTCCGGGTAAGCTCGGAATTAATATCGGTAAAAATAAAGTCACACCTGAAGATCAGGCGTTGGATGATTATGTGGCTTGTTTAGAACACGTTTACCCTCATGCGGATTATGTCACGGTGAATATTTCATCACCTAATACCCCAGGTTTGCGTGATTTGCAATTTGGTGATGCGCTCAAGCATCTTCTTGATGGTGTCAAAGCACGACAGGAGACATTGGCGAAAGCACAGGATCGCTATGTACCCATTGCGGTAAAAATCGCACCAGATATGGCAGAAGAAGATTTAACGGATGTCGCCAATACTCTGCTTAATGCTGGCATGGACGCTGTAATTGCAACTAATACCACGTTAGATCGTTCTGCGGTACAAAATTGCCCGAACGCCGAAGAGGCTGGAGGCTTATCTGGGGCGCCGTTGAGTGATCGCTCGACGCAAGTTATTGCTGAACTTTATGGTGTGCTGGGTGAAAAATTGCCCATCATTGGGGTGGGGGGAATTTTTAACGGTGATACGGCGGTGGAAAAGCTTCGCGCCGGGGCAAAGTTAGTGCAATTGTATTCGGGCTTTATTTATCGCGGCCCAGGATTGATTCACGAAGTCGCGGAGGCAATTAAAGCGCATCAGCATGAATTGTCTGCTTCGTTGAATACGGTGGGTGCTCAACCTCAATCTCAACCTGACGGTGAGGTGGCAGAAAGGCACGCTGAAACACCAGAAGATGCTCTTTTACCCAATGATGGTGAGGCAGAGTCTGAAAAAGATAAAGAGTCTGAAAAAGATAAAGAGCCTGAAAAGGATAAAGAATCTGAAAAAGATAATAGGGCAGAGGGAGTCGAATCGAGCAACATTATCGAGCCAAAATAAACGGCCCGATAATATTCAGTATTCAGTTAACCCATAAGGTTTAACGATTACTCAGGCGTTGCAGAGAGGCGCGGGAGTCGAACCCATTCCATTGATCTTCTCTGCCCTCACGCCAACCATGTAACCATTCATAGCGAATGGTACTGGTTTCGTAAGGGCATTGGCTGCGCGAGCGGCCTTCAAAACCGGCTCGGTATCCACGAGAAAATGCGCGATCAGATGGGTTTCGTTTTTGTCGTTTCATAAAGACAGCACCTCTAAATTTGGTGTGAAAAAATCTGCCGCGTTACTCAAAGCTTATGTTGTTTAAATTTCCTATTGCTTAACCTTTCAAGCGATGATGTAGCGACAGCGGTCTTGCTCGGTGTGGTATCTCACTGAATCCCCTTGTAGTGGTGGCATGACGATGCCGCCTGCTATAAAAGGCCAGAGAATTACCCCAACCAAAGTGAAAATGCGTAATGGTGGTTGAGCGCTAATTGAGTTGTGTTTGCGTCGTTCGCGCTGAATGTATTTATGTTGGAGGACTCAATGAATGTCGCAGGGTATAGGCATTAACGCCCATTTTTGTGCGACGGGTAAATGTGAGTGGTGTTCGCACCATTCGCCCTGCAATGCGGCGTATGCAAACCTTTGATTGATAGGTGGAGCTGAGAACAGTTAGTCGGCGCATCATTTTCCGTTTTTCTTTCGTCGTTTTCGCTATTCGTTACCCATACTCACAGTACACAAAAAATACGTTGGCTTGGGAATGAACATTTATTTCTAAGCCCAGTGCCTGATATGGCAACCGGTATTGATGCTGAGGCTTTGGCTATTAAAATGGCGCGAATCACGACCATTATTCTTAAAAACGCTGTTTTATTCGCCTTTGGGTTTTAAAATGATGTCGGGTAATGAAAAAATAAACTAATTTCATCGATCAATTGTCACAGAAAAAGAAACGCTAAGGTCGGTTTTAGGGCGTAGCGCAACAGCGGGCGTCCAAAACTGCGCAGTTTCAGGCGATATTGGCCAATAAGTAGATCAAACAGAAGCACACTATGACCGAATATTATTTAAGTTGTCCGAAGGGCCTCGAACAATTATTGCAATGGGAAATGGAAACCATCGGCGTCACACCAACACGCCATACTGTGGGTGGCGTATGGGGAGAGGCGACACAAGAACAGGCGTATCGTTTGTGCCTGTGGTCGCGTTTGGCCAACAAAATCTTACTGCCTTTGGCACACAAGGAGATGCAAAGCGCAGACGATTTGTACGATATTGTGAAAGCCATCCCCTGGGAAGATCATATTAACCCGGCTGGGAAACTCTTGGTGGATTTTTCCGGCACGAATCGCACCATTCGGCACTCGCAATTTGGCGCGCTGCGTGTGAAAGACGCCATTGTGGATCGTTGCCGAGAAACCTTGGGGGCTCGTCCCAGTATTGATAAAGATCATCCTGACTTATTGGTGAATGCGCGTTTGCACAAAGGGCGGGTGACCATTGCCATTGACTTGGTTGGGGAAAGCTTACACCGCCGTGCCTATCGCCTTAAACAAGGGGCGGCGCCGTTAAAGGAGAATCTGGCGGCGGCGTTATTGTATCGAGCTGGGTGGATGTCTTACTTAGAGGAAGAGTGCGCCTTGCTAGACCCAATGTGTGGTTCGGCCACTTTGTTGATTGAAGGTGCCATGATGGCGGCCGACATTGCACCGGGAATGAAACGTCAAAGCTTTGGTTTTGAACGTTGGTTAAACCACCGAAATGATCTCTGGTTGACCTTGCGAGAAGAAGCCATTGAGCGTCGTGAAGTGGGGTTGGCGAAACCGTTACCGGAAATTCGCGGGTACGATGAAGATCGTCGTGTGTTGGATGCCGCCGAGTTTAACATTGGTATGGCAGGGTTATCGGAGTGGGTACGTGTGATTCACAAACCCGTTGCGGAATTTAAAAAACCGACGCACCGTCCGTTGTCGAAAGGACTTATTCTTACCAACCCGCCTTACGGTGAGCGATTGGGTGAAGAAGAGGCGTTAAAAGGTTTGTATCGCTCATTGGGCGATCAATGCCGTGCTTCTTTTCAAGGTTGGCAGGCCGGTATTTTTACAGGCAATCCGGATTTAGGAAAACACATGGGCCTGCGGGCTCAGAAAAAATACAAATTTTATAACGGTAAAATTCCGTCTGAATTATTACTTATCGACATCGCTGAAGACAGTTTTGTGAATGCACCGCCGCCGGACACGTCTGAAAAATTGTCTGAGGGGGCACAAATGGTGGCTAACCGTCTGCAAAAAAATCGTAAGTCTTTGACGAAATGGCAGCGGGCTAATGGCGTAGAAGCATTTCGTTTGTACGATGCCGATATGCCTGAATATGCTGCGGCCATCGACTTATATGGCGAGCATGTGCATATTCAGGAATACCAAGCGCCGAAATCAGTGGATGAGCAAAAAGCGCAACAACGCCTTGCGGATATTGAGCAGGCGGTTCGACATGTGCTGCAACCGGATCGAGAAAAAATTAGTGTCAAGCAGCGTCGTCGAAACCGAGGTAAGCAACAGTACGAACGGTTAGGCGGCGATGGCGGTGATGTATTTACCGTGCGTGAAGGCCAAGGGCAATTCCGAATTAACTTGTGGGATTATCTTGATACCGGATTATTTTTGGACCATCGACCCCTGCGATTAAAAATTGCTGAAAGCGCAAAAGGCAAAAAATTCTTAAATTTGTTTTGTTATACCGCCAGTGCCAGTGTACACGCCGCACTTGGCGGTGCCACTGAAACAGTGAATGTGGATTTATCCAAAACCTATTTGGAGTGGGCGCAGCAAAATTTTGAAGCCAATCATATTTCCCTTTCTCGTCACCGATTTATTCATAAAGATTGTTTGCAGTGGTTGCAGGAATGTCGAGAAGGGTTTGATGTGATTATGCTAGACCCCCCCACTTTTTCTAATTCTAAGCGGATGGAGGGAGTGTTGGATATTCAGCGAGATCACGTAACATTAGTGAAGCGTTGTATGGATTTGTTAACGCCGACAGGGGTGTTGTATTTTTCCAATAATCAGCGCACTTTCAAATTGGATGAATCAGCGTTGGACGCTTACGAGATTCACAATATCACAGCAGACACCATTGATGCTGATTTTAAGCGCAATAGCAAAATTCACCATTGTTGGGAAATTTCTCATCGGCTTTAAAAAAGAGAAGCACTATGACTGACAAAATGTTTAAGGTGAGCAGTGATTATCAACCTGCAGGTGATCAACCTACCGCCATTGCGAGCTTGGTCGAAGGTATTCAGGCAGGGCTTGCGCATCAAACGTTATTGGGTGTTACCGGCTCTGGTAAAACGTTCACTATTGCCAACGTGATCGAACAAATACAGCGGCCTACGATTGTCATGGCTCACAATAAAACCTTGGCGGCGCAATTGTATGGGGAATTTAAAGAATTTTTTCCCAATAATTCGGTGGAATATTTTGTCAGTTATTACGATTATTATCAGCCAGAGGCTTATGTCCCGTCTTCAGATACGTTTATTGAAAAAGACGCTTCGGTGAATGATCACATCGAGCAAATGCGCCTGTCCGCCACCAAGGCACTCATGGAGCGGAAAGATGCCATTATTGTGGCCACGGTATCTGCCATTTACGGCTTGGGTGACCCAGACGCCTATTTAAAAATGTTGTTGCACATGGTGCGAGGTGATCAAATTGATCAGCGTGCGATTTTGCGCCGCTTGGCTGAAATGCAGTACACCCGCAATGACATGGATTTTCATCGTGGTACCTATCGAGTACGTGGTGAAGTGATTGATATTTACCCTGCGGATTCAGACGGTGAAGCGGTACGAGTCGAACTGTTTGATGATGAAGTGGATAGCATTACGCTGTTTGATCCGTTAACAGGCGGTCAATTACAGAAATTATCTCGTGTTACTATTTATCCAAAGTCCCATTATGTTACCCCTCGCAGTCGTATTTTAGACGCCATTGACAACATTAAAGCGGAATTAAAAGAGCGAACGGATCAGTTGCGCAGTGTTGAAAAATTGGTGGAGTTGCAACGCATTGAGCAACGGACCAAATACGATGTGGAAATGATGCACGAATTGGGCTATTGCACCGGCATCGAAAATTATTCTCGGTATTTATCTGGTCGGGATGTCGGGCAGCCACCGCCCACCTTATTTGAATATTTACCCCCGGATGCATTATTGGTCATCGATGAATCCCATGTGACAGTGCCGCAAATTGGCGGTATGTACAGAGGGGATCGTTCACGTAAAGAAACACTGGTGGAGTATGGTTTTCGTTTGCCTTCCGCACTGGACAACCGCCCTTTGCGTTTTGAAGAGTGGGAAGCATTAGCCCCGCAAATGATTTTTGTTTCAGCCACACCGGGTGACTATGAAAAGCGTCATGCCGGGCAGGTGGTAGAGCAGGTCGTGCGACCGACAGGGTTGGTAGACCCTATTATTGAAGTAAGGCCAGCGGGAACACAGGTGGATGATTGTTTATCGGAAATCAACGATTACGTCGCCAGTGATAAGCGAGTATTAATTACCGTATTAACCAAGCGTATGGCGGAAGATTTAACAGAGTATTTAGCCGAGCATGGCGTGCGAGTGCGTTATTTGCATTCGGATATCGATACCGTTGAGCGGGTGGAAATTATTCGTGATTTGCGTATTGGTGAATTTGATGTGTTGGTGGGCATCAATTTATTACGGGAGGGCTTGGACATGCCCGAAGTGGCATTGGTGGCCATTTTTGATGCGGATAAAGAAGGATTTTTACGTTCAGATCGTTCATTAATTCAAACCATCGGCCGTGCTGCGCGTAACGCCGACGGTAAAGCCATTTTATACGCGGATAAAATTACCGGCAGTATGCAACGGGCATTGGATGAAACCGAGCGTCGGCGTGCAAAACAGATGGCCTTTAACGAAGAGCACGGTATTACCCCACAAACGATTCGTAAAAATGTGGCCGATATTTTGGAAGGCGTGCATATTCCTGGCGCGGGCGGAAAAAATAAACGACGTAAAGAAAAAATCGATATTTCGAAAGAATTGGCCCAGGGTGGGGATATTTGGCAAACCATTGCAGAACTAGAAAAATCCATGATGCAGGCGGCGAAAGATTTGGAATTCGAACGTGCTGCCGCATTGCGAGATGAAATACAAAAACTAAAATTAAAAGCCTAATGAACGTTCGATTGTTATTTTTTTCTTTGGTGTTGGCCATAAAATGTACCTCGGTGAGTGCGACCACGCCGGGAAAGGTAAGCGTTTTGGATGATCGTGGTCATCGGGTTGAATTGCCTTTACCGGCTAAGCGCATTATCAGTTTAGCCCCCCATGTGACTGAAAACTTATTTGCAGTGGGAGCCGGTGGGCGTATTGTTGGGGTGGTGGAGTACAGCGATTTTCCAGAGGCAGCGAAAAAAATTACCCGAATAGGAGGGTATCGACACGTTAATTTGGAGCAGGTAATTGCATTGAAGCCTGATTTAATTATTGCCTGGGCAGGCGGTGGAAATGATGAGGCTGTGGCACAATTAACGGCGTTAGGTTATCCCATTTACTACTCTTCCCCCAATACGTTAGATCACGTGGCTGATGAATTAATACGATTAGGACAATTGGTGGGCAATCAAGAAACGGCAAATAATGCAGCAGACTATTTTCGGGAGCGTTTTGAACAATTGAAAAAACAATATGCTCACCGTCAACCGGTTCGGGTTTTTTATCAAGTTTGGAGTGATCCGTTACAGACGTTAAATGGTACAACTTTAATTAGTTCAGTGATTGAGTTGTGTGGTGGTTTGAATGTGTTTCATGATGCACCTATGGTGGCCCCGCAAGTCACCATTGAAAGTGTTGTTAGTGCCGAGCCCCAGGTCATTTTAGGAGGCAAAAAAGCGCACGAACCTCCGCCTTGGATGACGATGTGGCGCTCATGGACATCGATCCCTGCGGTATCAAAACATCATATTTATGGGGTAAATCCCGATTGGTTGCATCGGCATACCTCAAGAATTTTATTGGGAGCTGATGAAGTGTGCCAGTTTATTCATCAAGCCCGTTCTGAGGCGTAAGTTTCGCCCATTGTTGGCATAATTAAACTCTTTATTTGTTTTTTTTGTTGGTTTTTATGCCAATCGTTCAAAAAATAAAAGAAAATGTAATCGTTTACTTTTCATTCTTAGTATAAGAAATTACACTCGTTTCTAAAGATTAAATACGGTGACATTATTTTTTAGATGGTCTGTGTTGGGCTGTTGGTAGGCTTACTGGTATTTTTTCTTTTTGGTATGAATAAAATAAAAATAATATTTAATTTCAACAATACGTTTCTATAAATAATTATTTTTTGCAAAGGTGTTTTTGCGCACAACTCTTCGCATGTGTCGTTTGTGTATCAGGCCGATATTGCGTGTTAATTAGATTTTTACAATCGTTAATTATTGCTGTCGTCAAATTATAATAACAATTATCTATACCTGTTTATTCAGAGATATTGAGTAACTTGTGGTAGCGCCATTCACTACGAAAAATAGAACAATAAGAAGAAATCGCTGAAGGCTTTTTAACGGAGTCTCTTTGGCATGTTCGTAAAACCATTAGTTAATAACCGTTAATAGATAACAATAATCAAACAAGAGGTTAACTCTCATGAAATCTTCCGTGGTGACGATACCGCGCCGGTATCTGGCAGGTATTATTGTGCCTGTGTTAGGTGGCTTGTATGCTTTTGGTGCACATGGGGCTTCAGTGTGTGTGAGTGAAAGTAATACACTGGTATTTTCCGATGACGCTATTGTGGGCGATCAACCTATCTGGGTGGGTGGTTTTAATAATGGAAATTGGATGTGGACAGGAGAGTTATCCTGTAGTGCTGGCCAATGTGAATCCAGTATTGTTTACAGTGGTGGAGAGGTACAATTTCGACTAGAAGGGCCGGGCGTGTCTGATTATTATTCACCGCCCACCTATGGTGAGATGAACCCCCCTGTCACGCCGATGATGTGTGGTGATACCAGTAATTCATTGCCGGTTATTACGTGTAATACAGCCAGTGGTTCGCGCTTTAATTTAAGTGGGGCGCCTGATAATGCGGCAGTGGCGTTGTCTTGCACAATTACCGATTCCGACGGTATTAATCAAGCGACCGTAAATTGGAACGGCGGGCAGTTCTCCCCAACAATCAGTGGTAATAATTACCGTTGGTCATTGCCTTATCCTGACGAGGCTACTACGTTAACGGCCTTAGTATCGGCCACCGATGGCCAAGGTGGACAAAGTACGGTTGAATTACTCATGGAGTTTTATGAGGACGATGAACCACCTGTACAAGTTCCTTCTGTTCCGGCTGGTTTACGCCAAATTAACACCACTTCGAGCAGCATTCAATTTCAATGGAATGGTGTTAATGAAGCCACACGTTATGATGTTTATCGTAATAATCAATTACAACAATCGGTGACGAGCACGTCGTATACTGATTCTGGGCTCGTTGCCAATACGAGTTATGCTTATCAGGTGTCGGCTTGTAATAGCTCGGGTTGTTCAGGGCTATCCGCCGTGAGTAATTTCCGTACGCAAGAGGTTCCCGATAATAATACCGATTACAGCTATTTAAATTGGACCGCTAATTCTTTTGTGACAGGAAAAGGGGTTGGGCCTGCACCTAGGCCGGACCCTATTGATGCCTTGCGAACGCCAGTAAATGGATTGGAGCCACGTCAGTTCGGTTTTGCTTTCGATATAAATGGTTCAACGCTAAGTTGGCGCTGGGGCCCGAGTATCGTGAAACGCCCGGGTGATTCTTCATTGGAGATGCACTGCTCAGACGATGGTAACAAAACCTTTCAACGGGTATCGGTAACGAATAGCACGGCCAATATTCCTTGTTCGGGTGAATACACCTATTTTTTCCGATATTTGCATCCCACACCGCTTAATAATAATGAAGCAACGGCGTGGGTATGGACCGGTTTATTCACCACCGCAGGCAGTCGAATCGATCCTTATGCACCGGGTGCGTATTCCTTCACAGATGGCTCTGCCAATTGGGCGCGTATTCGTCACCCCATTACCACCGATGGTATTACCGCCGCTGTTTTGGATCGCCCTAATGGCGGTGAAAACTTACGTAACTTAGACCGATATTTAATTTGGGTGAATGATGAATCCGGCAGTGTGGATTTTAATATGGACGTATCGTTTATGGACCCAAGTATAGTACCGGGTGGGGTCGTACCGGGTTTTCGCCGTAATGAAGCTATGCGTGCTGCGCACAGTAACCCTAATGGTCAGCCGTTTTTTGCTGTGAACACGGCGGCGCCGTTTGGTGATGATTACCGAAATGCTCCACAGTCTGCTTTAGAAGGGTTCGATGACATTTTCAGTTATGGGCAAGTCATCAGTTTTGAGTTCTCAGTGGAAGCCGCAGGTCTAACCTCTGCACAAACGTATAATGATTTTTCTCATTATGTTGTGGGTTGTGGTTTCTGCGGAAAATACGGTGATCCACGTTTGAATATGGCCGGTCGCGCCGGTACGACGCAAATTGTGGCGGATGCGGGACAATACGTTACCCTCGAAAAAAATGCCGTATTTACTCAAGCAATGACCACTTTGCACAGTGAGCAAATGGTGGACGATTTTATTGTGGGCCATCACCTGTTCCACGGTATCAAACCTGGTACAAACTTAGGTGATCCTGAGCGTAATGAATTTGATAATCCGAATTATCGTATTGGTGAACGCTCTTGTGGCGGGTGTCATATTCGTGATGGACGCGGTTCAGAAGTGATACAAACTGCGGACGGCCCACGCTTACCGCCACCCACGTATGGTGTAAAACTATTGGAAGTGATGGAAGGGCGTGAGGCCGGGTTTGGCTGGGATGGTTCAGCAGACACGGTTGCTGAGCAGGTAAGAGAGGCGTTGATCAGTGATCATAAAGTTGACCCCAATGATTTGCCTGCACCCGTTGTGGATTTGATTACAACTTATGTGGAAGTGCTCACCGTACCGGCTCGTGATCCGGGAGTATACGATCGTCCAGGAGTCGCTGAAGGGGACATCTTATTCAATGAGATTGGTTGTGCGGATTGTCATACTCCTGTGGCTAAAACCCGTTCTGATGCACCGACACATTTGCGTAATATCACCATTCGCCCTTACACCGATATGAAAATGCATACGATGAATGGCGGGGAATTCCGTACTCCTGCTTTGTGGGGCTTAGGGCATAATATTGATGTCTTGCGTAGAGAAAGTCGCGACGTTCGTTACCTCCATGACGGCAGTGCGACCAGTATCCATCAAGCCATTAATGCCCATGATGGTGATGGTGCTTACGCCAAAAGAGGCTACGATCGTTTAAGTCAATCTGACAAAAACGCCATCGCTGCCTTTATTGAAAGTTTATAAGTTCACCTAACCAATCGATTGGTTAAAACGTTGTTGAGTGGTATTAATGTTAAGCGGTATTAATGCTTCACCTTTAAATCTGTTGCGGATATTTTAACGTTAAATTCCAGCGCAATTTATCGCCGTCGATATCGTCGGGTATCGGCGGCAGTGGTGAAGCTTTTCGTACCGCTTCCAATGCTTGTTGATTAACAGCTGGGTATTGTGATGGGTTTTCTATAATGGCACTGATAATGGTTCCCGTGCGGTGAACTTCCAATGCCATCGCTACTTCGGCGTTATTGCGTAAGCCGAATCGTGGAATGCGTTTGTACTGATTGATATTCACCTCAGCTGTACGAAAATATTCTTTTTTCAATATTTCTGTTGGGTCTGCGTGGGATACACGAGATTGTTGATTTGATCTGTTGTGATCAGAGGCTATTCCAAGACTTGTGGTGAGTACTCCAGAATGAGCAATGGTGTCTTCCATTACAATGCCAGCAAGAGAAATATCATCTAATGCAATTTCAGGTTGCCATTGTGCAATCTCATATACGCGTTCTAAGGTGAACTGATTATCTTTAAGTTGGCGAACGAGATCGTAATTAATAAACCCACTCAGAATTTCCGCTTTGAATTCTCGTGAGGGGGGTACTGCGCCAATCCAGCCTTCTACGGTCAATTCCAGCAAGCGAGAAGAGGGCACATTTGCCAATAAAATATTGTTGACATAAATGTTGGTTTGATTTTCTCTGCGCGTCAGACGTAAATGGTCATGTTTAAACAGAGAGCCTTGAATGCTGGTTTCAAAGGCCGACAACAGAGAATGGTTATACTGCAGTTTAGAGTAATCAACATTAATGGATATTTGCTGGGTTAATTCCCGAAAGAAGCGCTTCTTATTAATGCGTTCGGCTGTTACTCGCATTTCAATACTGACGGTTGATTTAATGAGTTCTTCAATAGAGGTTATAGTGGAACTATCTTCCACCATAATGGCGGCAATGTATTCCGGATGCCCATAAGGCGCATAGGTTGCAACGCCAAAGGTGGTGGGTGCAGCTTCCAGCTGAGAACTGAAGAGAAAGACTGCAAATAAAAAAGAAATTGTCCGACTGCATATTCTGGACAGAGTTAACATTCTTCTACCTCACTTAATCTACCGTCATTACCTCATGACGTGAATTTATCATTACGGTGTATTGAAGCGTTTGCGCGCCAGCCAAAGTTTCTTTGGGTATGGCGATATCTTATAGCCATGTCCTTGTTGGCAAGATCGCAACATGCCAGTGTAATTTGATAAAGCTCTGGTAGTGTCTGGTGTTTGCTAGTATGCGTTTTATTGTTGATGTAAGGCGTCTCTTATCTGTTCTGTTTCAAAAATGAACAGTTTTTATCTCTGCTTTGCTGACGCCGATACTCACGCTTATTAAATAAGGTATTGTTTTTGTTTGTCTTTGCTTGTCTTTGTTGTTTGTCTTGAGCAAAAAAGTTTGTCACAACGTTATTGCGATGTAGGTTAGCACACCCGTTTTTTTCTCCTTTGCGGTTCATCACAATTCGAAATTGTTATATTGATTTCGAATATAAAGTTCACTTTTTTGGTGCAATTAAGGTATTAATAAAATCCTAATTGATCTGGACTTATCGGGCTAACTTTTATCTTATTACAATTCCTTCGAAATAAAGCTTTCGAAATTTCCTTTTATGTAGAAAAGTTATCTATTAAATCGCTTTGCGATGATGACATTGACTTTTGTTTAATATGATAAATTCCAAAAATCCATCGAAAACCACTATAAGCGTTTGTAACCCACATTAATGAAAAGTGACCATGTAGTTTCGCCAAGTTATGAAAAATCATAAGTAATGCGAAAAAGTGTTAAGAAGTGTATGGCACTTAAAGTAGAATAAGGAGTAATTAATATTTTTAATGCGACATAAGCCGCAAAACTATTAGAAACACTGCCATTATGTGGTCCCTCAGGGAAAACAGGGAGTAATTAGGTGAGATATACCGTTTTCAAGGCTTCTGTAGGTATGGCCTTTTCAATAGGGGTGATGATGATCGCCTCTGGATTTTCTATTCTAGGGCATGCCGAAGCGCATACTGGGAAAGTAAAGGACGTTATACGAATCAGTACCGGCGAGTATCCTCCCCTTACGTCGAAATACATTCGAGACAATGGCTTTCTGAATCATTTGATCAAAGAGGCGTTTGCCTATAGTGGTGTTGAAGTTGAATTCGTCTTTATGCCTTGGTTAAGGTCGATGGACGCGGCAATGAACAATGAGGTTCATGCGACCTCATTCTGGGCAATGAAAGAAGAATACAAACAATATTTTGTACCGAGTCAATATAGTTTATCTGGGGATTATGTTTTTTATTACTTCGGAGACACCCCACCATTCGATCAATGGGAGTCTTTGTCTGACTTTTCATCCTATAAAATTGGTGTTGCGCGAGGGCATAGTTATACCAATGAATTTTGGAATGCAGTAAAAGATCGGACGCTAACAGTCGAATATGTTAATGACAATACACAAAATCTAAAAAAATTGATTGCGGGTCGGTTGGACTTTTTATTGATTGATCGAGCGATTGGCCAGTACCTCATTGGGCAGCATTTTTATAATCAAAAAGAGCAGCTTAACTACTTAAAAAAGCCGATTGGTAATGTTCCGGCTTATGTCTTATTTTCAAAATCAAACAGCAGGGCGTTACGTTATAAAGCGTTATACGAATTGGGTGTGCAATATTTAATGGAGAGTGGCCAACTCAAGAAAATGCGAGCAGCGCTGACAGAAGGTTATTATGATAGTCAAAATCAGAGTGTCGTCTCTCACGCTACTCCCTAATTGGCTGTGAATGAAATCAGAATGGCGCGAAAATAGTTATAATGAATGGGTGGTTAATGCGCAATTCTAATGAAAAAAGATAGTAAAAGCATGTTGGCCGATAACGTAAAATGTATCACGGTTATCAAAGCGCCAAGTGATAAAAAGGACAGGCGTTTTGCAAGTAGACGTTCATTGATGATAATTGTCATAAAATGCATAGGAAATGGTTTGGGTTGTGTGCAGTCAAGTTGAGCTTTTGAATCTATTTTTTTTCACGGATACTTGCTTATCCATTAGGATAAAGAAAAGAGGCTGGTTACTTAAGCCTATCATCTTATTCATGCTGTGGTGGGTGACCTTGTGCCTACCTCAGATCTCGTCTAGTGCTCAGGTGAACAAGGAAGAGTCGGATGTTATTTTGATTAGCACCGGCGAATACCCTCCTTTATCTTCAAAATTCTCTTATCATCAAGGTTATCTTAATGATGTCATTCGAGAATCCTTTGCCTATAGCGGCGTGCAAGTTAAGTTTGTATTTTCGCCTTGGATGGAGGCCTTAGAGGCAGTAAAGGAAAATACCACTCACGCCACCTCTTTTTGGACTATGGGCCAAGATTACTCTCAGTATTTTGTGTCTTTTTGGCCTATGCGAGAAGAATATAGAGGCTTTTTCGTTCAAAGCGAAGCCACGATTTCTGAGGAATATGCTTTTTTTTACTATGGTGAAAAACCACCGATTGATAATTGGCGTACCCTCAGTGACCTTTCTGGTTTAGTGATTGGCGTTGCAAAAGGGTTTACCTATTCAGAAGCGTTCTGGAGTGCAGTACAGGATGAGACCCTGATCATTCAATATGTTAATCGAGACATGCAGAATATAAAAAAGCTGATTGCTGGCCGAGTGGATTTATTAATCATCAACAAAGCATTCGGAGAATATTTGGTGGAGCGCCACTTCCCTGAATACCAAGATAAACTGCATTATCTTCCAAAACCTCTTGCGAAAATACCCGGCCATATGCTCTTTTCCAAATCCAATAGCCAGTCCTTGCGTTATAAAGCCTTATTCGAAAAAGGGTTTGCCCAGCTTAAAAAAAGTGGGCGGTTAAAAGTGATGCAAGTGGGTTTGTTTGAAGGCTTGTATGATGTGGCCGATAAAAATGGAGTGCCATAAACAACTCAACATCACCTAGATTCAGAATATGGTAATAATTTTCGCATCGTTAATGTAATTTCTCCGACGGGCAATCCCCATTTGCGAATTTGAGTTTCTGCCAATGCAGTGTGCTCATCAATCAGAAAAATCCAATCTTCCATGCTGACGGTCATGCCATCAGGCTCTAATTCTAATTCGTAGGTCATGGTTAGAGCATTGCCCGCTACAATGAGCGCAGAGCTGCCAATAACGTCTGAGGCAGTTGCGGTGTAGGTGTTTCCTTTTTTTTGTATTTCCCAGCGTCGGATTTGTTTTTCCCCATCATTGAAAATAAATGACTCATCCAATACGCCCGTGTCGTCTACCCAGTAGGCGTTAATATCAGCATAAAATGTTCGGATAACTTTGCCACGATAATCTTTCACCATACCGTGGGCCGTCATCGGGCCGTTAAAAAATGTTTCAGGTAAAAAAGTAGGCGATTGGCTTTTGTATTCATCGATGGTGGTGGAGCATCCTAACAGTGAGAGGGTGGTAAATAGAAAAACAACCATTGCCCGGAAAGGCTTACTCCATTTGGACAGCATTAAAAATTGGTTCATCGTATAAACTCATAGTGTTTTTTATTAGTCATTCCATACGATCAGGCAGGATAAATGGATGTGGGTTTTCCTGGAGTTGTTAGGAGCCGGTATTCTCCGAGGTGTCTTTATCAGAGTGCTCAGCAGAGCGTTGCGTGTGAGCAGCGGGTGTTGCAAGAGAGGAGGGCGGTGACATTAATTGGAGCCGTAAATTGGCTAAAGGGGCACGATTATTCAGCTGTAGTGCTACATGACGATACTCCTCATTCGGTGTTGCCTTAACGCCCAACTGCTGAAGTAGGGGGGTGATGTTGGGCACACCCGGGCGATCAGCGTATTGGTGATACAGCGGCATAAAAATGGGCTGATCTAGATAGCCATCAAGTGTGGTAAAAAAATGTGTTAATTCCCACGAGACTTTGTGCGGATAATCTTGATGAAACTGGCCCAGAACCGATGCTAGCGTTTGTTGTTGTGATGCTTGTTGTTCTAATGCTTGTTGTTCTAATGCTTGTTGTTCTGATGCGTGTTGTGAAATTTGCTGTGATGAGCGTTGTCGGATTTCCATATCCGCCAATAAGGCGAATGCGGCGCCGGCCCAATAGATCATCATACGGGCTTTGGCCATACCCACATCTGGACTATCGTTTGGGCTGATTTTTGGTGAAACGCGGCGTGCTCGGGTGATGCCTGCTAACAGGCGTTGCCAAGCTTCTTCTTCTTTGTACAGGCCCATATTGGCCATAAGAATGTTTTGGTAATAGCTAGCAAATCCTTCGGATACCCAACGTCCTTCCAAGCCCAAATAAGGTAAGAGTAAATGGCTGAATTCGTGTGCTGCCGTCCAGTCATCCAGCAAATCTTGCAGTGGCGCACGCTCGTACACGAAAAACCGAACCGTTTGGTCTCCGGCTCGAATAACGTGGCCAAACGGAACGGGGCTGGTATGGCGGCGATAAGTTTGATAGTTGTCTACTGGCACCAGTATGACTTGCAGACGTTCACTGGGAAACGAATGGCTTGCAGAGATAAGGGCTCGAAGGTTACGGCGTAACCACGAGATTAATTTTTCAAATTGCTGGGGCTGTTCGCCGGTATAGACCACATTAATGTGACTATTGCCCATCATAATTTGTCTTTGGGACAAATCCCCTACTAACAAAAGTCCGTCGAAATTGCGAGGAGAGGGTCGTATCAGTGCTTCATAAGCGTTATTACCTTGCTGGTGACGAGCAGTCTTCTCCTCGTGAGTTTGTTCCCATGGACTGGACGCTTTTAAATCAGAGGGAAGGTACAGGGTTAAAGCAATATTGCCGGGTGTTTCACGAAAGCGTCGGTGAGAGGTGCGATGGGAGCGTGTAAATGTGGGTAGCCAGTCACTGGCTTTGTGTTGCCAAATCTTGCTGCTGTTCAGTTGAGCCCACTGCTGGCCTAATTTGCGTTTATGATCCACTCGGTAAAATACGCAGTCATTTGGGGCCAGGGTTAATCGGCGAGACGGGCGGTGTTGAGCTTGGCAGGGCAGTTGCTGAGGAAGCGTCTGATCTAGGTGTTTCTGCGTAGATTGCCATGTAAGTTCGGTAATGGCCTTCACGCCGTAAGGTAGTGCAATGGCGGCAGAGTGGGGAGTGGTATTTTGCAAACGCCAGTAGAGTTGGCCTCTGCTGAGTGCAGCGGAGGAGGGGACGACAATGCCCGTCAGAGTTAAAAAAGGCGTGTTGGGGGGCGCTTCAAGCGTTTCTGTTGTATTCGTTGATGTCGTGATTTCCGCCAAGGCGTATTGTGTTGACCCCATTAATAAAATGAGAGCGAGAAGAGCCGTGCAGCTAAGTAGCAAGTCGTTGATTGAAAAGGTGGCCTTTACCCCACTGGGGCCAGCTTTGCCTAATGTTTCAAAGGAAAATGTTGAGTAAAAAATCATCATTAAAAATTCCCCTAGGCTTGCTCATTATGCTGAATGGGTGTTCAGGTAGAACGCTGTGCCATAAATGGACCAAAATCGGTAAAGCGGTTGACACCGGGCTATCAATTAAGGCATTTTTGCTGCGTTGCAGCAAAAATGCGGTTCCATGTTATTCCACTATGCTGTTTTTACTATGCTGTTCTAATTTGAAAAGGCATACGCACTAAACCGTTACTTAGAGTCTACTTTAATCAGAGAAATTCCATGAACGATACAATGATGCAGCCATTAGAATCTATGAAAGCCATGCTGAATATGCAAGCGGACGCGTTGTCAAAGACCGTTGAAGCCCAGCAGAAAGCAGGAGAAGCGTTTACTGAGTTTTTCCGCACAGAAGCCAGTAAAGCGCAGAGCTTAAAATCACCGGAAGAGTTTTTAGAGTTTAATGTGTCTTCCTGTCAAAAACTGTTTGAACTATTAAAGTCACAGGGTGAAGTCTTTAACTCAGTAGCGGAAGAAACCCGCGAAGCTGTGATGAAAATGTATACGCCAGCCAGTAAGTAAACACATTTCTGGTCATTACGATGGCAGAACACAGTGGGTACAACCCGTGCCCACTTTATCTAACGGGTTAATGGTTTGTCGCCAGTAAGTTTCCAAATCCCTTATTACGCCTTTTTTCTTTCATTGCTTTATCTCTTCTCATTTGATCTCTTTTATTCCCGTTATCTATTTTTACTCTCTATTGAATTTGTTGGGAAGATGTGGAAATTTTAAAGGTTTATCGCCATCATAGGCTTTATAAAATGTTTCTGGATTGGCGTGCGTGAACAGGCGCTCAATTAATAATCACCGAAAGAGAACAGAGAAACAATTATGTGGTTTGGCAAAATTATTGGTGGCGTACTTGGATTTTCGATGGGTGGGCCTTTTGGTGCCGCATTAGGTGCGGTGGGCGGACATTTCTTCGACAATGCCGTCAGTAAATTTCAGCAGCAATTAAGCCCAGAGCAAAGACAACAGGCCGAGCAGGTGTTTTTTAATACCGTGTTTACCCTGATGGGCTATGTGGCCAAGGCGGATGGCCGGGTTTCGGAAGAAGAGGTGGCACAAACAGAAGCCATCATGACACAAATGGGGCTTGGTGCAGCACACCGACAAGATGCCATCGCCTTGTTCAAAAAAGGCTCTCAAGCAGACTTTTCTATTGATGAGACCATGGTGGCGTTCAATGAATTTGCCCGACGCTTACCGAGTTTGCGCCAAACATTACTCAATTATGTGATCACCATGGCGATGGCCGATGGCGTTATTGATGAAAAAGAGGAAGCCAGCCTGGCGCTGATTGCCGAAAAAATGGGGATTTCCGCTTTTGCGTTTAAACATGTCATTGCGATGCTTAAAGCACAAGGGCAATTTCATCAATACCAACACGCGGGTGCCGGACAAGCCAAACCCAGTGAAAACGAAATTGCTCTAGCCTATGAAGCCTTAGGCGTGAATGAAGAGGTGAGCGATGCGGCACTGAAAAAAGCGTATCGAAAACTCATGAGTGAGAATCACCCCGATAAATTGGCAGGGCAGGGCGTACCTGATGATATGATCAAAATGGCCACCGAAAAGTCACAAGATATCCAAACGGCATACGACCTGCTTAAAAAACATCGCAAAGAAACCACAACGGATGCCGCAGCGTAATGCATCGCTTCCATTTTTTATTGACCCCTTTTTCTCTATGAGCGCATCAGAGCCAACTTCCCATAAATCGGGGCAGTTATTGTCCCGATCGGCGTTGGCCGAAAAGCTCGGTGTGCCTCTCAAAAAAGTCACTGGCCTTTTATTGGATGCCGGTTGGATTCGACAAACCGATGAGGGTTGGGAACTCACCAAAAAAGGCGAATTTGAAGGTGGCCAGCGTAAGCAAAGCCAAAAATTTGGTGAGTACATTGTGTTTCCGGTATCGGTGTTAGAGCACCGAATTTTTGCCTCTCAAATATCGAGCATGGTATCGGCCACAGAGTTAGGTAAACAGTTAGACTTACCGGCACGCATTATTAATTCCGTATTAATGCATGCACAGTTACAAGTTCACCACCACAAGGGTTGGCGTTTAACGGAGTTTGGGAAAAAACAGGGTGGCCATAATCACGAGAATCCAAAAACTGGCGTGCCTTGGAATACCTGGCCGGTGAGTATTCTAAAACTACCGGCATTACAGGCAATTTTGGATTCCCTTAAATCTTCTGAAATCAAGTTTTCTGAAAAGGTTCGTAAAGAAAATCTGATGGCATTAAATGGAATGTCAGCTTTGCATCAGGATGACCAAGCGTTAATCAATTGGTGTTATTTGATGGGAGTGACAATCTCACGAAACGTTTGCCTGCCCGAGATAAAACCCTTTCCCACGGTTTGGGGCGAAGGTGATTGTTATTGCGATTATTGGATCCCCAAGGCGGGTTTATTTATTGATGTCTGGTCAGAAACCTTAACCCCTCACGCCATCTCTGCTCAGCTTTCGCGAGAAGCCTACTGTAATGAAAATAATATTGATCGTATTGAATTAAAGGGGCCGCTGACCGTAAAGCAATTAACGGATGTATTACCGAAAGCGTTTTTGCAGCGGTCTTATGTGTTGGATTGAAATTTTAATGCTGCTTTTAATTGTCATTTTTTATCCTATATTATCTTGCTTTTTCCAAGAGGGGCCCTTAGGGTTTTTGAAGGTTCCAAATGGCATACTCACTAAAGGGCACCTCTAAAAATAGCCCAACTTTGATATAATCTCACTGTTCAAAAATTTCAAGAGTTTCCTTCTATGTCTCAGCCCGGCTTTTTTGATTTAGATGACAGGTATCGCAAGTTAGATGAAAAAGATCCATTAGTTCATCTCAACAAACTGATATTTTGGGAAGCCTTTCGTCCGACCTTAAAGGAAATACGAAAGTCGAACCGAAAAAGCAATGCGGGTCGTAAAGCCTATGACGAGCTTCTGATGTTCAAAGTACTCGTACTTCAGCACTTATACAATGTATCCGATGATCAGATAGAGTACCAAATACGGGACCGCTATTCTTTTTGCCGGTTTTTAGGTCTGACTCCATCGGACAAGGTGCCTGATGCCAAGACAGTGTGGCTGTTTAGAGAAAACCTAGTCAAAGCTGGTTTAATGAAGCGTTTGTTTTTTACTTTTGATGTTCAATTAGAGGAACACGGTTTTCAAGCAAGAAAAGGTCAAATAGTGGATGCGAGTTTTGTCGATGTTCCCAGGCAGCGCAATAAAAAGGAAGAAAACAAACAGATAAAACGCGGTGAAACGCCTGATCGTTTTGAAAAGAATCCGAACGTTGGCGCTCAAAAAGATACGGATGCCCGCTGGGCGAAGAAGAACCAAGAGA
>NZ_JAJQVM010000014.1 GCF_021234875.1 Marinibactrum halimedae
CTGAATTTACTCAAAACGAATGATGACAGTAAAAGGCGAATCAAACAGCGCATAGTGGCCGCCGCAGCGGACGACGAATATCGTTCAAAGATTCTTCTTTCTGGGTGATTATTACTAGGGAGCCCTGTATGGCGCAACATATAACCACTGATTTGTTCGCGATACATTTCATTATGAGCCACTGCATGTGGGCGAGGGCCCACTATCGACATATTTCCTTCAAGAACATTAATAAACTGAGGAAGTTCATCCAACGAAGTTCGCCGCAAAAAACCTCCCAAAGGAGTAATTCGCGCGTCATTTTTTTGAGCTTGTTTAATCTGAGCACTATTGTCTTCACACACCGTCATGGTACGGAACTTCCACACTTTGAACGGCTTACCATCTAAACCATAACGCGTTTGTCTGAAAAAAATGGGGCCACTTGAAGTCAGCTTAACCGCTGCTGCAATACAAAGCATCGGACCACTGATCAGGGCCAAAATTAATCCAGCAAGAATCACATCTTCCATGCGCTTAAGTATCGACATGGTACCGCGATTGGGCTCACCAACAACTCCAATTGCCGGTACACCATTTAAATTTACTGTTCGCGCATGCAGTAAATCGAACATAAAAACATCTGGGATTAAATAGACAGACACAGTAGACGCAGAGAGCTCTTTAATCAGCCACTTAATACGTTTTTCAGCTCTCATAGGTAAGGTCAAATAGACCTTATCAATTTCACCTCGCCTGGCAGAAGCTATGAGGTCAGAAAACTCTCCTGCAAAATTTTGCACTCTCTGAACACCGTGAGCGTCTCGAACTGTTAGATCAACATCTTCTAACTCACCCTTTATTCCTTGGCGATCATCATAAAACCCTTTAATAACGTATCCACCCCAAGTACAGTTCTCTAGCCTATGGGCAACTTCGATTGCCAGAGCACCATTACCTGCAATTGCCACGGAGCGTGTATTATGTCCTTTGTCACGAGCCCTCTGTAATAGAAATCTAGCTAACAAACGCCACGACAACAGACATACCAAAGTTAACAAATACCATTGCGCAAATTGAGGCCAAGAAAACAGCGTATCCTCAAGATGAGTCATACTACCGACAGCTAAAGCAAATATGAAACTGGCCGACCAGCAGAGAGACACTTGCTTTGCTTCTGCCCATATGGTCTCTGAACGCCAAGATCGATAAATCTCTGCAAATTCAGCCGCCAACTGTAAACAAACCACACTACCTAATGCTGCAACAAGATAATCTTGAGTAACACTGCCTTTAAAAAATAAAGCAGTTACAACAACACCTAGCAATACTGCGGAAAAATCAAGAACCCTTGCAAGCAGCGCAAATAGTGAACTATGCGGCTTGACTAATCCTTTAGACCTAATATCCATTGCATTTCCTCTCTTAACGCAATTAAAAACGTAGGTAAGAATAGTATTTACAACCCAACTTAGCCGGTACGATACCCCTCACCCGAACCAACTCAATATTTAAAAGCTCCTATAGCGAGCTGTTAACTTACACCTTAGATTTTATTGGATTAACCATTAAGATTTACCACAAGATTTCACACAATTACCACAAGATTTCACACAATCACTATAAGAATATATGCAATCCACTAACTAGGGCTTTTTCAATCTCAATAATTACTAAAAATCAAACAACTTGCTTAATTTATATAAAAATAACCTCTGAAAAGCTATAAAAATATCAGCGTAAACACAAATCAAACTACATATTCACAATACACACATAAAAAAAAACCGAGCCCTTAGGCTCGGTTTCTTCATTCAAGAGTAATCAAGTTAACTTACTCTTCAACTGCTTCTGCTGAAACTGGTCGATCAACAAGCTCAACATATGCCATTGGCGCTTTATCCCCAGTTCTATATCCACATTTTAAAATGCGAATATAACCACCTGGACGTCCCTCATAACGTGGGCCAAGTTCAGCAAATAATTTACCTACGGCGGCATCGCTTCTCAACCGAGAGAAAGCAAGGCGTCTGTTAGCAACGCTGTCTTTTTTAGCCAATGTAATCAATGGCTCAGCAACTCGACGAAGCTCCTTCGCTTTAGGTAATGTTGTTTTAATCAACTCATGCTCAACCAAAGAGACTGTCATGTTACTGAACATAGCCTTTCGGTGAGAGCTGTTTCGATTCAGTTTTCGGCCACTTTTACGATGACGCATAACTCTAAATCCCTACAGTTTTTATTGCTATCACAGCAATATAAAATGTTAATTTACGCTGCTCCGGTGAACTTTCTTAGATTAATCGTCGTTACGTAAACTAGCTGGAGGCCAGTTTTCAAGACGCATACCTAAGGAAAGTCCTCTTGTCGCAAGAATATCTTTGATTTCTGTCAGTGATTTCTTACCTAAGTTAGGTGTCTTCAACAACTCAACTTCTGTACGCTGAATTAAATCACCAATGTAGTAGATATTTTCTGCTTTCAAACAGTTCGCAGAGCGCACTGTTAACTCAAGATCATCTACCGGACGCATCAAGGTTGGATCAACCTCATTCTTCTCTTCTTCAGGCTCGCTTTGCTTTTCACCTTCAAGATCAACGAATACGGCCAATTGCTGCTGCAATATGGTTGCTCCACGACGAATTGCCTCTTCAGGGTCAATTGTGCCGTCAGTTTCTAAGTCAAGTACCAACTTATCCAAGTCTGTACGTTGCTCTACACGAGCACTCTCAACTGTATAAGCAAGACGTTTAACAGGGCTAAATGTCGCATCGAGTTGAAGCTTACCGATGGCTCGGGTCTCATCTTCATCGCTAATGCGAGAATCAGCAGGCTGGTAGCCTCTACCACGAGCGACAACGATATTCATGTTGAAATCCATATCGGAAGTCACATGAGCAATTACATGATCAGGGTTCTTGATTTCAACTTCATGATCCAATTGAATATCACCGGCAGTAACCACACCCGGACCGCGCTTAGATACTGACAATCTGGCAGCATCTTTCCCATGCATGACAACAGCAATGCCTTTCAGGTTAAGAAGAATTTCAATGACATCCTCTTGAACACCTTCAATTGCACTATATTCATGCAAAACCCCGTCTATCTCTGCTTCAACAACAGCACAACCAGGCATTGAAGATAGTAAGATACGACGCAATGCGTTACCAAGAGTGTGACCAAAGCCACGCTCAAGAGGTTCAAGAACCACTTTTGCATGATTACGATCGATTTCTGTCACATCAATCGTTCTTGGAGTTAAAAATTCGTTTACAGCAGTTTGCATAGCCACGCCCTCTAGAGAAAATTACTTTACTTAGAGTAAAGCTCAACGATGAGGTTTTCATTGATCTCGGCAGGCAGGTCAGCACGATCAGGAACACGATTATATGTTCCTTCTTTCTTTTCTACACTCACTGCTACCCATTCAACCTCGCCTCTTTGAGCTGCTAACTCAAGCGCGTTAGCGATACGAAGTTGGTTTTTCGCTTTCTCACGAATGGATACCACATCGCCAACTTTGATTTGATACGAAGGAATGTTGACCACCGAACCATTTACTAAAATAGACTTATGCGAGACTAGCTGACGAGCTTCCGCACGTGTAGCGCCAAATCCCATACGATAAACAACATTATCGAGACGACCTTCCAATAATTTAAGAAGGTTCTCACCTGTCGCACCTTTGATACGCGCAGCTTCTTTATAGTAAGCATGGAATTGTTTTTCCAATAGCCCATAGATTCTGCGGACTTTTTGCTTTTCACGAAGCTGTACACCGTAATCAGATAAACGGCCTCTGCGAGCACCATGCTGACCAGGCGCACTTTCAAGCTTACACTTTGAGTCAAGTGGACGAGCGCCACTTTTCAAAAAGAGGTCAGTACCTTCACGACGCGCGAGCTTACACTTTGGTCCAATATAACGTGCCATATTTTCTCAAGCCCCCTTACACGCGACGTTTTTTCGGTGGACGACAACCATTATGTGGTATTGGCGTCACATCGGTGATATTGGTAATTTTGTAACCAATATTATTCAAGGCGCGAACAGCAGATTCGCGACCAGGTCCAGGACCTTTGACTTCAACGTCTAGGTTTTTTAGACCATAATCTTTAGCAGCTTCGCCAGCACGCTCTGCAGCAACCTGTGCTGCAAACGGTGTACTTTTACGAGAACCACGAAAACCAGAACCACCAGCGGTGGCCCAGCTCAGTGTATTACCCTGACGATCAGAAATCGTCACGATTGTATTGTTAAAAGACGCGTGAATGTGTGCAACACCATCAACAACCGTCTTTTTAACTTTTTTTCGAGTGGTTTGTTTACTTGGCTTAGCCATAGCAACTCCATCCTAAATTCGGTTGATAAACCTGACTATTTCAGCCAGCCTTATTTCTTGATGGGCTTACGTGGCCCTTTACGAGTACGAGCGTTAGTTTTAGAACGCTGACCACGCACAGGGAGATTACGACGATGACGAATACCACGGAAACAGCCCAAATCCATTAAGCGTTTGATGCTCATGGAAACTTCTCGGCGCAAATCACCTTCGACTGTTCGTTTTCCGACCTCTTCACGCAAGGTGTCCATCTGCTCTTCAGAAAGATCACCTACTTTCGCCGTTTCTGCTATCCCTGTAGCTGCACAAATTTGCTTAGCAGTTGTGCGACCTATGCCGTAAACATAAGTCAAAGAGATAACGGCATGCTTGTTATCTGGTATGTTTACACCAGCAATACGAGCCATTTAAGTTACTCCAAATAATGAAAATTTTGTGGTATTGACAGCATAAACACATCATCAATAGCACCCACTAAAAAAGGGCGCAGAAGGATAACGATATTTACACCGCAAAGCAATAGCCCAGTGATTTCTCACTGGACGACAGTCAATACCCCCTGGATTAAACCCTTTTACACAAAGAATTAATCCTACTTTATGCAAATTGGAATTTGCATAAAATCGAGAGCATCAAATTAACCTTGACGCTGCTTATGACGTGGTTCGGCACTGCAGATAACGCGTAATACACCATTACGACGAACCATTTTGCAGTTTCGACACATCTTCTTTACAGAAGCTCTAACCTTCATCGAATGATAACCTCAACTAAACTCAGCGAGCGACGCCGCTACCATAGTTTTTAAGATTCGCTTTCTTCATCAAAGAATCATATTGATTAGACATCAAGTGAGACTGAACTTGTGCCATAAAATCCATGACAACAACAACCGCAATCAACAATGATGTTCCACCAAGATAAAATGGAACATTAGTTGCCACCACCAAGAATTGAGGTAATAAACATACTCCCGCAATATAAATGGCACCAACTACCGTTAACCGAGTCAGGACTTTATCAATATACTTTGCTGTTTGATCTCCGGGACGAATACCAGGTATGTACGCCTGAGATTTTTTCAAATTATCTGCCACCTCTTTTGGATTAAACATCAACGCTGTATAGAAGAAGCAGAAGAAGATAATCAAAGCTGCAAATAATATGAAATTAAGTGGCTGGCCTGGCCCTATTGCCAATGCCAATTCTTGTAAAAAATCGGAACCCGCACCTTCAGTACTGTTTCCGAACCATTGAGCAATAGAAGCAGGAAACAAAAGGATGCTACTCGCAAAAATTGCCGGAATAACACCAGCCATATTTACTTTAAGCGGCAAATGGCTACTTTGAGCTGCAAATACTTTCCGGCCTTGTTGTCTCTTCGCATAATTAACTGTAATTCTGCGCTGACCACGTTCCATACGAACAACGAACCAAATCACAGCAACTGCAAGTAAAGCAACACCTAACAAAGCGAGCTCATGAAGATCGCCTTGCCGAGTACTTTCTATCGCTTGACCCACTGCGCTTGGTAATCCAGCAACAATACCCGCAAAAATAAGCATGGAAATACCATTTCCAATACCTCTTTCTGTTACCTGTTCACCTAGCCACATCATAAATACAGCACCGGTAACAAGCGAAACCACAGCAACAAAATAAAAGCTGAAGTCGGCGCTATAAGCATAACTCTGTGCTAGGCCAACCGACATACCAATGGCTTGAACCGTGGCCAGAGCTACTGTTAAATAGCGGGTATACTGACTAATTTTTCGACGACCAGCATCACCTTCCTTTTTCAACTGCTCTAAAGAGGGTGTTACAGCCGTCATTAATTGCATAATAATCGACGCTGAAATATATGGCATAATACCCAGCGCTAAAATACTCATCCTTTCCAAGGCGCCACCAGAGAACATATTAATCATTCCCAAAATTGTACCTTGGTTCTGATTAAATAAGCTCGCCATGCGTTCTGGATCAATACCAGGAACAGGTATATGAGTACCAATTCTGTACACAATAATTGCTAAGAACAGAAAACGAAGGCGAGCCCAAAGCTCGCCCAATCCTTTTCGATTCCCTAGAGCCACATTGCCTGCGGTCGCCATCGGGTCCCCTCAGTTATATCAAGAAACTACTCTTCAATAGATCCGCCAGCCGCTTCAATAGCAGAGCGAGCACCTTTAGTTACAGCAAGTCCTTTGACCGTTACAGGCTTATTAATTTCCCCAGAAAGGAAAACTTTAGCTCGCTTGATGTTAGCAGTGATAAGACCGGCTTTAGCCAAAGCGGCCAAATCTACCACATCACCTTCTACTTTGTTAAGTTCTGATAGACGAATTTCAGCGGTAACGCGGCCAATACGAGAGGTAAAACCATATTTAGGCAAGCGCTTTTGAAGCGGCATCTGACCGCCTTCAAAACCTGGCTTCACACTACCACCAGAGCGAGACTTAAGACCTTTATGACCTCGACCAGCTGTTTTACCTAAACCACTCCCCATACCACGAGCAACACGCTTACGGCTGGTTATGCGTCCAGGAGCAGGACTCAGAGTATTTAAACGCATCTCACACTCCCTCAACTTGAACCAAGTAGTTTACTTTATTAATCATGCCACGAACGGAAGGTGTATCTTCAACTTCCACTGTGTGGCCAATACGACGCAGACCTAAGCCGAGCAAGCATGCCTTATGGCTTTGCAAGCGGCCAGCGCTGCTTTTCACTTGAGTAACTTTGACTGTCTTTTTAGCCATGGTTTTATTCACCTATTAAAACTGAGCCAATTAGGCTCAGTTCAAAATTTCCTCAACACTCTTGCCACGTTTAGCTGCAACAGCTTCTGGAGAAGCCATTTGCTTTAGTGCCTTGAATGTAGCGCGCACAACATTAACAGGGTTTGTGGAGCCATAGCATTTTGCTAAAACGTTTTGAACACCTGCAATTTCCAACACCGCACGCATCGCACCACCGGCAATAACACCCGTACCAGGTGACGCAGGCTGCATGTATACGTTAGATGCTGAATGACGCCCTTTTGTCGGATACTGGATGGTGTCACCATTCAGCTCAACATTGATCATATTGCGACGAGCAGCTTCCATGGCTTTTTGAATAGCTTGAGGAACTTCTCTAGCTTTACCACGACCAAAGCCAACTTTACCGTTACCGTCGCCCACGACTGTCAACGCAGTGAATGTAAAAATACGTCCACCTTTGACAGTTTTAGCAACACGGTTTACTTCAACTAGCTTCTCTTGCAAGCCTTCTTCTTGTTGGGTAGAACCGTTGTTGCGCTCTTCTTTTCTGTTGTTCGCCATAACTCAACCTTTAGAATTCAAGACCAGCTTCACGCGCGGCGTCTGCCAACGCCTTGATGCGTCCATGGTATTTATAACCACTGCGGTCAAATGCAACTTCAGTAATACCCACTGCTTTGGCTCGCTCAGCAACAAGCTTGCCCACTGTTGCAGCAGCATCAGCATTTCCGGTCTTTGCACTACGTAAGTCTTTCTCTACAGTAGAAGCACTAACCAATACTTTTCCGCCTTCGGCCGCAATTACTTGTGCATAGATGTGTCGAGGGGTACGAAAAACACAAAGGCGATTTGCACCCAACTCACGGATCTTGGCACGAGCCCTACGCGCACGGCGTATACGAGAATCTTTCTTAACGCTCATAACCTAGCCCTTACTTCTTCTTAGCTTCTTTACGACGAACGTACTCATCAGAGTAACGAACACCTTTACCTTTGTAAGGCTCTGGTGGACGGAAAGCACGGATTTCTGAAGCCACTTGGCCCAAAAGCTGCTTATCTGCACTCTTAAGTACAATTTCTGTCTGACTAGGTGACTCGGCCGTTACGCCCTCCGGAAGGGCGTAATCGATTGGATGCGAGAAACCCAATGTCAGGTTTACAGTTTTGCCTGCGGCTTTAGCACGATAACCAACGCCATTTAGCTCCAACTTTTTCTCAAAGCCTTTGCTTACACCAACAACCATGTTGTTAGTTAATGCACGCATGGTTCCCGCTAAAGCACGAGACTGCTTGGCACCATCACGTGCAGCGAATTTGAGCAAGTTATCTTCTAAAGATACTTCTACGCTGTTGTGAATTTCCAGCGCCAATGTACCGTTGCTGCCTTTGATAGAAAGGTCTTGACCTTTAAGGTCAACTTTCACACCAGCAGGTACTTCAACCGGACTATTTGCAACTCGAGACATGACAAATTCCCAATTAGAATACTGTGCAAAGCACTTCACCACCGACGCCTGCTGCACGAGCCGCTCGGTCGGTCATTACACCTTTACTGGTAGAGACAATCGCAATGCCCAAACCACCTCTTACAGAGGGAAGCTTGTCTTTTCCGGCATAGTTACGAAGACCTGGACGGCTAACGCGATCCAATTCTGCGATGACTGGCTTACCTTCGAAATATTTGAGTGAAACACTCAATTGAGGCTTTGCATCTTCACTGACTTCAAAGCCAGAAATGTACCCTTCCTCATGTAAAACTTTTGCAACGCTTATTTTAAGCTTAGAGGACGGCATTAAGACGTCTGCCTTGCCTACCAACTGCGCGTTGCGAATACGTGTCAGCATATCTGACAACGGATCTTGCATACTCATAAGAATGACTCCTGAGTTCTCTAAGCTTACCAGCTTGCTTTAACCAAGCCTGGTACATCACCACGCATTGCTGCTTCACGTAATTTGTTTCGGCATAAGCCAAACTTACGATAAACAGCATGTGGACGACCAGTAATACGACAACGCCTTTGCTGACGTACTTTGCTTGAATCTCTTGGTAACTTCTGAAGCTTGATTTGAGCTTCCCAAACTTCATCTTCAGTGGAACCAGGGTTAGCGACAATTGCTTTCAAACTGGCACGTTTCGCAGCGTATTTTTCTGCAAGCTTTGCACGTTTAACGTCGCGTGCGATCATAGATTTCTTTGCCATGATTCCTCTCCTAACCTTTCAACGGGAAGTTAAAGGCTTTTAGAAGTGCACGACCTTCATCGTCCGTGCGCGCAGTAGTCGTGATACAAATATCCAAACCACGTAACTTGTCTACTTTGTCATAATCAATCTCTGGGAAGATGATTTGCTCACTCACACCCATTGAAAAATTACCACGACCATCAAACTGCTTGGGGCTGATACCGCGAAAGTCACGAATACGAGGAATAGCAATCGAAACCAATCGATCTAAAAACTCGTACATACGATCTGAACGTAATGTGACTTTACAGCCGATTGGCCAGCCATCACGAATTTTAAAACCAGCAATAGATTTACGAGCCTTAGTTACAACTACTTTTTGACCAGCAATTGCTTCCAGATCACGAACGGCATTTTCCAATACTTTTTTGTCGCCTACTGCTTCACCCACACCCATATTAATGGTGATTTTGGTGATGCGAGGCACTTCCATAACATTGGACAAGCCAAGATCTGTTTTTAACTTTGGCGCGATCTCTGCTTTATAGAGTTCTTTCAAATTAGCCATAATTATCAACCTGCTTAAGCGTCTACGGCTTCGCCGGTGGATTTGAAGATGCGGATTTTCTTACCATCTTCAAGAACCTTAAACCCAACTCGATCAGCTTTCTGAGTTGCATTGTTGTAAATTGCAACATTAGAAACCTGGATAGGGGCCTCTTTTTCTATGATGCCACCAGCAACCCCCAATTGTGGGTTCGGCTTTTGGTGCTTTTTCACCATGTGAATCCCAGAAACGATCAAACGATCGTCAGCAAGGATTTTTAGCACCTTACCTTTCTTTCCAGAATCTCGACCAGTGATTACAATCACTTCGTCATCACACTTTATTTTACGCATAACACGTCCTCTTACTTTGACCGGTATACTTTACGGTGGTTAGCCTTAAAGCACCTCTGGCGCCAAAGAAATAATCTTCATAAATTTTTCGCTACGCAATTCTCTAGTCACAGGTCCAAAAATACGTGTGCCTACAGGTGCGTCACTGTTATTAAGAAGAACAGCTGCGTTATCGTCGAACTTAATCAAAGAGCCATCTTGACGACGAACTCCCTTTTTAGTGCGAACAACAACGGCTTTCATAACTTGGCCTTTTTTGACCTTACCGCGAGGAATCGCTTCCTTTACGGTTACTTTGATAATGTCGCCGACGGCTGCATAACGACGATGCGAACCACCGAGAACCTTAATGCACATAACACGACGCGCACCAGAGTTGTCTGCAACATCGAGATAACTTTGCGCTTGGATCATCGCCCTTCTCCGAAACTAGTAGTTGTAGTACTCTGAAATCAAATTTCAGCAGCACGCTCTTCAATTTTTACCAGCGCCCAAGATTTGGTTTTGGACAGGGGACGCGATTCAGCGATAGTTACCACATCACCAATCTTGCACTCATTATTGGCATCATGAGCCTTAAGCTTTGAAGACTTGCTCACGTACTTACCATAAATAGGGTGCTTAACGCGGCGCTCGATCAGTACAGTGATGGTTTTTTCCATCTTGTCGCTAACAACCTTACCGGTCAGTGTGCGAACCAATTTTTCTGCCTGTGCCATTGTTAGTTACCTGCTTTCTGATTAAGCACGGTTTTAATACGTGCGATTTCACGGCGGATCTGCTTCAGCAAGTGTGTTTGAGTCAGCTGTCCGGTTGAAGCGGACATGCGCAACTTAAACTGCTCTTGCAACTTTTCGATCAATTGACCGTTCAGTTCCTCAACCGTTTTTTCGCGAAGTTCTTGCGCTTTCATCACATCACCGAACGTTTAACGAAAGTTGTACTTACTGGCAGCTTAGCGGCGGCCAACTCAAAGGCTTCACGAGCTAATTCCTCACTAACGCCTTCCATTTCGTAAAGGACTTTGCCTGGTTGAATTTGGCAAACCCAATATTCAACATTACCCTTACCTTTACCTTGACGAACTTCCAATGGCTTTTCAGTAATCGGCTTATCTGGAAAAACACGGATCCAGATTTTTCCGCCACGTTTAATGTGACGGGTCATCGTACGACGAGCAGCCTCAATCTGACGAGCAGTAATTCGTCCACGACCTGTAGCCTTTAGACCAAACTCACCGAAGCTAACTTTTGAGCCACGTTGAGCTAATCCGCGGTTACGGCCTTTCTGCATTTTGCGAAATTTCGTACGCTTTGGCTGTAACATTTATGCGTACCCCTTATTTATTGCGTTTTTTCTTGGGTTGCTGTTCTTCGACTTGATCAATCCCGCCGATAACTTCACCCTTGAAGATCCAAACTTTCACGCCGATGATGCCGTACGTGGTTGACGCTTCAGCAGTCGCGTAATCGATGTCAGCACGCAAAGTGTGAAGAGGTACACGGCCTTCTCGATACCACTCTGTACGAGCAATTTCAGCACCGCCAAGACGACCACTTACTTGCACTTTGATGCCTTCAGCACCTTGACGCATTGCATTTTGAACAACACGTTTCATAGCACGACGGAACATCACACGACGCTCCAGCTGAGAAGCAACACTCTGCGCAACCAAGGTTGCGTCGAGATCCGGCTTACGAATCTCTTCGATGTTAATGTGAACAGGAACGCCCATTTTTGCGCTAACGCTTGAACGTAACTTTTCTACATCTTCACCTTTTTTGCCGATCACAATACCAGGACGAGCAGTATGGATAGTGATACGTGCAGTGTTGGCTGGTCTTTCAATCTCAATTCGACTGACAGACGCGTGCGACAAGTTCTTTTGCAAGTACTCACGTACTTTTAAATCTGTGTACAGTTTGTCCGCATAAGCATCGCTACCGGCGTACCAAGTAGAGGTATGCTTTTTAACGATACCCAGACGAATACCTGTCGGATGTACTTTCTGACCCATAACGTCTGTCTCTTACTGATCGGCTACTTTAACGGTGATGTGACATGAGCGCTTCAGGATACGATCTGCACGACCTTTCGCACGTGGGCGAATGCGCTTCATCGTCATTCCTTCATCCACAAAAATTGTGGATACTTTGAGCTCATCAACATCAGCCCCTTCATTGTGCTCAGCATTGGCGATTGCAGATTCAAGAACCTTCTTGATAATGCCAGCACCTTTTTTATTGCTGAAAGCCAGAATATCAAGCGCTTCTTCCACGTGCTTGCCGCGAATTTGATCGGCAACCAAACGGGCCTTTTGCGCTGATAGTCGAGCTCCACTTAACTTCGCAGCTACTTCCATCATTCAACCCTCGCGCTTAGCGCTTCTTAGCTTTCTTGTCAGCAGCATGTCCACGATAGTTACGCGTCGCGGAAAACTCACCAAGCTTATGACCAACCATTTCTTCATTGATCAAAACCGGCACATGTTGCTTACCATTATGTACAGCGATAGTGAGGCCAACCATTTCAGGCATAACCATTGAACGACGCGACCAAGTTTTAATCGGACGGCGGTCATTCTTTTCTATCGCAGTCTCTACTTTTTTCAGTAGATGAAGATCGATAAAAGGACCTTTTTTCAGTGAACGTGGCACCGCTATTTCCTCTTAATAGTTAATCGCGTGTTACTTTTGACCACGACGACGAACAATCATTTTGTTCGTACGCTTGTTGGTACGAGTTTTATAACCCTTAGTTGGAGTACCCCATGGGCTAACTGGGTGACGACCACCTGAAGTGCGTCCTTCACCACCACCATGTGGGTGATCAACTGGGTTCATTGCAACACCGCGAACAGTTGGACGAACACCACGCCAACGAGAGGCACCAGCTTTACCCAATGAGCGTAAGTTGTGCTCACTGTTAGACACTTCACCTAAAGTAGCTCGACAATCGACCAATACCTTACGCATCTCACCGCTGCGCAAACGGATAGTCGCATAGGTACCCTCACGGGCAACTAATTGAACTGACGTTCCTGCGGAACGAGCAAGCTGAGCACCTTTTCCAGGCTTAAGCTCAACACAATGCACCGTAGAACCAACCGGAATGTTTCTCAATGGCAATGTGTTACCAACCTTAATGGCTGCCGCATTACCTGACTCGATACGATCTCCAGCCTTTAGAGACTTAGGAGCGATAATGTAACGACGCTCACCATCGGCGTAGCACACCAATGCAATGAAGGCAGAGCGATTGGGATCATACTCTAAGCGTTCAACTTTCGCAGGAATACCATCTTTATTTCGCTTGAAATCAATAACACGGTAATGCTGCTTATGACCACCACCCACATGACGAGTGGTAATACGCCCTGCATTGTTACGGCCGCCTGACTTAGACTTTTTCTCAAGCAATGGTGCATGAGGTGCACCTTTGTGTAAGTCCGGGTTAACAACACTAACAACAAAGCGACGACCTGGAGAAGTCGGTTTACGTTTTAAGATAGCCATTGTCGCCCCCCTTACTCAGCCACTTGAAGATCAATATCTTGACCTTCTACTAAGCGTACATAGGCTTTTTTCCAATCACTGCGCTTACCCATACCATGACGGGTACGCTTGGTTTTGCCTTTTACATTTAATGTACGCACATCTTCAACTTTAACTTCGAAAAGCTGCTCAACAGCGGCTTTAATCTCTGTTTTAGACGCATCGGCAACCACTTTAAACACTACGTGGTTTCCAGCTTCAGAAGCTGATGCAGCTTTTTCAGAAATCACAGGGCCTAGCAGCACTTTATAAATGCGTTCTTGGTTCATCCCAGGATCTCCCCAAACTTTTTCAGAGCTGCAACAGTAATAACAACCTTTTCAAAGCGGATTAGGCTAACAGGGTTAATACCACTGACATCGCTAACATCAACTTTATGAAGGTTACGAGAAGCCAAATACAAAGACTCTGTAACTTCCTCAGAAATGATTAGCGCTTCACTCAAGTTGAACTCACCAAGCTTCTGTAACAATAATTTTGTCTTAGGCTGCTCAATAGAGAAGTCTTCAACAACAACCAAACGCTCTTGACGAGCCAGCTCTGACAGAATGCAACGCAATGCACCGCGATACATCTTCTTGTTGAGCTTTTGCTCATGATCACGTGGTTTAGCAGCAAATGCTTTACCACCACTACGCCAGATCGGACTCCGAATAGTACCCGCACGGGCACGACCAGTTCCCTTTTGACGCCATGGCTTTTTACCGCCACCAGAAACTTCTGAACGAGTTTTTTGAGCTTTAGTACCTTGACGAGCTCCAGCCATGTAAGCAACAACGGCTTGATGAACTAAGTCTTGGTTAAACTCTTTACCAAAGGCTACTTCCGATACATTAACTGTACCGCTGGTGCCACTGGGTGTTGAAATATTTAATTCCATACCTTATCCCCTCGGTACCTTAGTTGCGTACTTTCACTGCTGGACGCACAATAACATCAGTGCCTGGAGCACCAGGTACAGCGCCTTTAACAAGCAATAAGTTACGCTCAGCATCTACGCGCACTACTTCAAGGTTCTGAACTGTTTTGCGCACATTACCCATTTGCCCTGCCATCTTTTTGCCTTTGAAGACACGACCTGGAGTTTGACACTGACCGATTGAGCCAGGAGCACGATGAGACAGAGAGTTACCATGTGAAGCATCTTGCGTACGGAAATTCCAACGCTTAACACCACCGGCAAAACCTTTACCTTTAGAAGTACCAGTTACATCGACTTTCTGACCTGCTTCAAAACCTTCAACGGTGATTTGACCACCAACTTCGAAAGCTTCTTCACTGTCGTTACGCAACTCAACTAAAGCACGACCGGCTTCAGAATTAGCTTTTGCGTAATGACCAGCAACAGGCTTGGAAACACGGGAGGCGCGTCGCTCGCCAATAGCTACTTGCACAGCACTGTAGCCATCAGTATCGACGGACTTGACTTGTGTGATGCGGTTGGCTTCAACCTCGATCACAGTCACAGGAATGGAGACACCCTCGTCAGTAAAGACTCGGGTCATGCCGCATTTGCGGCCGACAATACCTATTGTCATTTTTATTAACCTCTCAGTGTACGGGGCTATTACCCGCTATGGCCGCCCATTTCAGAGCGTTACACAACCTAACGATGTGCGTCAGGATTCGGCGACTTGGAGTTTATTAACCGAGACTAATCTGAACTTCAACACCCGCAGCTAAATCTAGCTTCATCAAAGCGTCAACAGTTTTCTCAGTAGGCTCAACAATATCCAACAAGCGCTTATGTGTACGAATTTCGTATTGGTCACGCGCATCTTTGTTGACGTGAGGCGAAACCAAAACGGTAAAACGCTCTTTGCGAGTCGGCAGCGGAATCGGACCACGAACCTGCGCACCAGTGCGCTTTGCGGTCTCTACAATCTCTTGAGTAGAACTATCGATCAACTTATGATCAAAAGCTTTCAGGCGAATACGAATACGCTGATTCTGCATTGAACCAAACTCCAATAATTTAAAGAACTTTCCGCTTGGGACCAATTTAACCGTGCAGGCTAAAATGGAGGCGCAATTCTATAGACGCTCCCTAGGGGTGTCAATTGATTTGAACAAAAAATTATCAACTTAACAGGGCTCCCTAGTAATAATTGATCAATGCTTAAGGTTAAAGCTTGATCCATATGAACCTTTATTAATCAAAAGAAAGATTCATAAGAGAAAAATTTCATCAGGCAAATTGCCTGAGACCCCAAATATATCTTTTTGAATTTAAAATTAGGTCAAACAATGATCCTTTGGGTTGGATCTGGATCATTTTGATTGTTTATTACTAGGGAGCCCTGATCAACTTAAATGAAAAAGGAAGGAAGCTGTTGCGAAACACGGAAGCCCCACAACAACTCAAAAAAAGCCAAAAGAAGAGACAACTTAACCTAACTAAATAACGCCTCGCCGTATCTGATCAAGTTCTATCGACTCAAAGAGCGCCTGAAAATTCCCCTCCCCAAAACCCTTATTACCTTTTCTCTGTATAAACTCAAAGAAAATAGGGCCGATAACATTACCCGAGAATATCTGTAACAGCAGCCCTTCATCATCACCGCCATCAATGAGAATCTTCCTACCCCTTAATGCCTCTACATCCTCCCCATGATTAGGCAAACGCTTGTCCACCAAATCATAGTAGGCATCTATAGTATCCTGAAAGACTAAACCATTACGCTTCAAATTATCGACTGTTCGATAAAGATCCGTTGAACACAAGGCAATATGCTGCACACCATCCCCATGATACTGCTCTAGAAACTCAGCAATTTGAGACTTGTCATCTGAAGATTCATTTATAGGAATACGAATATTCCCACAAGGACTTGTTAATGCGCGACTTACAAGACCTGTCTTCTTTCCTTCTATATTGAAATAGCGAATCTCTCGAAAGTTAAATATATCGCCATAAAATCGAGACCAGTAATCCATACCACCTACAGCAACATTGTGAGTTATATGATCAATAAAATGCAGAGCCCCCTCTGAATCAATTGCAACAGGCTCAACAAAATAATCAAACTCACTTCTCAGCAAAGCAGAAAACATTGCAGCATCTTGAAAGTACAATCGCGCACCTCCAACTCCCTCAACAACTGGCAAAGCCAATGCATCTTCAGACTCTTTAACCGCCTTCGCCCCCTTAGAAAGCGCCAACTGATAAGCCTCTACAGCATTTTCCACCTCAAACGAATAAGAACAAACACAAGGCCCATGAGCACTGGTGAAGTCTGAAACAAAGCCAGACTTCTCGCTATTAATCAGGAAATAGATGTTATTCTGCTGATGTATCGATATTGCCTTCTGTTTATGCTTAGCTACCTCTGGCAGTCCCATTCTATCAAATAAAGATTTTAGCTCTTCTGGCTCTGGCGCGGAAAACTCAATAAATCCAAAACCTCTCGTACCGGCGGGATTCTCCCACTGATTTTGCTTGATACTCACCTCACCAACCTCCTTGATATACTAAAACGGCATAATTAATCATATACCGCCCTTATTTTTATTTTATAAAGTGAATTCGGCGACAAAATGTTTTTAAATGAAAAATACCGGTAAATTCATCACATTTTACCGGTATATTATACATACTGATTGTAGCCGAATAGCTTGCTTGGATAGACTACTTAACAGACTGTGAACAAAACAACCCTAGCTTACAAATAATTGATACATTGCCCACAACGTTGCACGAGCGACTAATATAAGGTGGCACAACAAACAACGGTTAACGTAACAATAACGACAACATCATCAAGCCACTTAGTCAAAATCAAATTCTTTTGATCTTTGGCATAATTCAGGACGATGAGGATGGAAATGAATTCCGGGATCCGAGAAAAGTCACACCCAACAACCCTAAGCAACCGCACAGAAAGGGAAATACCCAAATCAGCGCTCAGTCCTGAGCCTCTTCAATTACATTGGCACCAAATAAAAAGCACGGGCTGCTGCAAGAAACTGGTAACACTCCCTGAAAGACTAAACGTTCGCTTTACAAATCACTGTTATGCTGTGGCCCTCTTTTTTGGCGTCCTTTATCGATACAACCAGCAAACACCAGTATCTGCACAAATCTTGCGCCATAAAGGGGAAAGCCTGATTCAGGAGGGTGTTCTCACTGTAAAACTCGAACACTTTATCGGTATTGATACCCTGTGTGCCTACATTGGCTCACAACTAAGCGCACTGCATAAAACATTTGACTGCTCCACCTCCTCCATAACAGGAAGTGAACAGTCGCTGGTCGCTTTCAGTAAGGTCGAACAACATCTCACACCGCTGAAAGACATCAACTGCACCATCGTTATTAGTGAATCCTGTAATGAAGTAACACCCTACAATAAAACAGCGTCAAACCTTTCTGAATTAACACTGTTTTTGAATACCAACACAAAAGAAAGCTCCACATGCTGCCTTTACGGTAGTGGCGTGTTTAATGATAAAGAGCACCTTACCCTCCTATCGGAACACATTACTACTGCAGCCAAATCCATCCTCTCTCATACATCAGATACCCCTATATCATCCCTGCAATTACTGGGTACTAGCGAAATTGAGTATCTTTCAGACGTCCTCAAAGGGACTAAAGAACCGCAAAAATTTACTCCCCCACACACCCAAATTGAGCTACATGCGAAACATTCACCAGATAAAACCGCAATAAAGTACGAGGATAGTCATCTTAGTTATCAATCACTAAATGATCGTGCGAATAGAGTAGCCCAACAGTTACAGCTACATGGAGTTAGCCAAGGTGATCGTGTAGCCACTTTTCTAACCCCATCCCTAAATATACATGTCGCCCTTATGGCGATCATGAAGCTAGGCGCAACTTATGTCCCTATAGACCCTGAATTCCCTCAAGGAAGGGTGGATAACATTATTGATGATGCCACTCCAACCATCGTTCTTATCAATGATGAAACAAAGGACAAAATTAGCTATTCAAGATGCTTCAATCTGTCTACAAACACTAATCTGCCTGAAGAAACTGCCCCCCCAATATTAACCTCTACACCTTGTATCGAATCCGATGATGTCGCCTATATTTACTACACCTCCGGCACTACAGGTCGACCAAAGGGGGTAAAAGGGACCTACGGAAACCTGCAACATTACTTATCCGTTGCAGCAGAGACCTATGGGATAAACGCATCCACTCACATGCCAGCTATCGCGAAATTTACTTTCAGTATCAGCATGTTTGAGCTATTAACCCCTCTAATAAAGGGGGGAACCGTCTCAGTACTTCCTAGAGAAGACATACTAAATGTACCGGCACTTGTCGAAACGTTGAAATCGGTCAACACCTTTCATATCGGCCCAAGCTTATTACGCAAGGTGACTTCCCACATCCTGCAACACGAATTAGACAAAGGATCCTTTTCTCATATACGCCATGCCTCCTCAGGGGGAGACATGATCCCAGTGGGATTACTGCATGATTTAAACACCATTTTCACTAACGCCGAAGTCTTTGTGATTTACGGATGCAGTGAAATTGCCTGTATGGGGTGCACCTATTTTGTAGATCGAGATCACCCTCCCTCCAAGACTCTCGTCGGCAAGCCCTTCGCCAACACACGCGTACTGCTTCTTGATGAACACCAAAATCTTGTTCCCAACCATTGTAAAGGGGAAATTTATTTTGCTGGGGAAGGTGTGACAGCCGGATATTTAAACCGACCCGAACTCACAAACGACAAATATTTATACATTAATGGAGAACGCTACTATCGCACAGGCGACATAGGCAGACTGGATGCCGATGGCAATCTTGAAATGCTCGGAAGAAACGACTTTCAGGTTCAAATACGAGGCGTTCGTGTAGAACTGGGTGAAGTGGATTATTATTTGCGTCAATTACCTGGTATCAAAGAGGCCATAGCCTCGTCTGCTCAACTTGAGCCTCAATCAGAAAACAGCATCTACGCCTATATTGTTGCGGAAAACAACACTCAATTAAGCCTGAAAAACTTAAAACAGTGGCTAGCAAACAAAATTCCTGAACACATGATGCCAAGCGGCTTTGTTGTTTTAGATGCATTACCGCTTAATCACAATTTAAAAGTAGACCGTAAGGCATTACCGACACCAACACCTCAGACTCTCTTGGTTGATACTTCTGAGGACAAAGCAAATTCAAAAGCCATTTCAATGCTCAGTCAAATATGGACAAAAGCAGGGCTGACAGCAATTACCGAGTCAGACATGTTTTTCGATTTTGGTGCACTAGGCATTGAATCTATTGAAATTTTGCAATTAAGGCAGGCGATCAAACGTGAAATTCGGCATGAACTACCGATAAAGGCACTGCGCCATGACATATCCACCCCGAACAGTCTCGCCAAATGGATAGAACGCCATCATACCGAAACCGACAAAGGCGCCTCTTACACCCACAATTTAGAGGAAGCGCTGTTAAACGCTTCAGTACCTTTACTCGTGCCATCACTGAAGCCATCACCCGAGTCGCATATCGGCTTTTCCGTGGATGGGGTTCCTAAATGGTACCGACAAGAGCAGGATACAGTATTCACGGAAGTTTCCATCAAAGAGATGGAGCAAGTCGTTGAATACACCCCTTATCGCTGGAATGAAATTGAAGCGGTACTACCTTTAACCCCCGAACAAGAAGAAATATGGCTGTCTTGCCAACTCAGTGAAACGGCCAGCAGAGGCTACAACCTTGCTTTTGAACTGACTTTTTCAGCCACGCTCAACATAGACACCCTGAAACAAGCACTATTAATTATCTGCAATAAACACCAAAGTCTTCGGGGGTTCATTCACGAGCCAACACGTAATTTTTGTATAGAACGGTCCATAGACATCTCCATTGACACCATTCTAAATCGAGATTTTGACTTTTTTAACGCCCCCTTTGACCTAAGCCAAGCGCCACTATTCAGAGTAGGCGTTGCCGCAGAACACTTGTCCGATACCAGCAGTAATATCACCAATAAAGTCTGGCTAAATGTACACCACATCATTGCAGATGGCTGGTCCATCAACTTGCTGGCCGAACAGCTATGCTCTGTTTACGAATCGCTAGCCAACCAGGTAACCACTGCAACACCACTTATTAAAAACACAGATGACACTGAAGATGCGATCTTCGCTGATTCCTATGAAGATGCCCTTCTCGACAACCTAACATTGCATCAAGAAAGTCACCAAAGCTCTCTAAATTACTGGAAAACTAAGTACTCTGTTCCCGCCCCCCCCCTCGACCTCCCCACCGCTTACCCACGGGGTGCGACGCGAACCTATGATGCAGCGTACTACAATCGTAAACTCGCACTCTCTCCACAGACGTTAAAGCAGTTTGCCAATCACCTCAACGTTACCTCATTTACCGTCAGTTACAGTATTTTCCTGACGTTACTGAACAGACTAACTTCACAAGAGGATTTAACCGTTGGAGTACCTTTGGCTGGGCAAATACTGACCGGCAGCCATCATTTAATTGCTCACAATGTCAAAACTCTGCCATTGCGTCATCAGATTCAACGCAATGTTTCGTTTAAAGAGTTAGTTCAAGAGGTTGATCAAAACCTCACCGAAGCCACTGAACACGGTTATGCCTCATATGGCGAGCTATTGCCTCACATCGATCTAGATCGAAACAATAGTCGACCGCCTTTAATCTCGACAATATTTACACAAGACCCAACCAACAAACGTATTGAGTCCCGTGCCCTAAGCCTTCAACTACGTAGCGTGCCGCGCCCAACAGAAACTTTCGATACCTGGTTTAACTTAATAGAAGTTGATGGCGCGCTTGTGATTGAAAGCCAATACAACACAAACTTATTCAATGAATCGCTAATAG
Organism: Marinibactrum halimedae; assembly: GCF_021234875.1. GTDB lineage: Bacteria > Pseudomonadota > Gammaproteobacteria > Pseudomonadales > Cellvibrionaceae > Marinibactrum > Marinibactrum halimedae. Next base: position 21,570 of record NZ_JAJQVM010000014.1, read on the forward strand.
AGGGTTGGTGCACACTCTTTGACTCCCTGCTGTCTTTTGTCATCCAGGCGCCTCAAGCCCTTTTATGGCAGCTACCCACCGCCACTACCTCTGACATTGAGCGTATAGCTAATTGGAATGCAACCGAGACGCACTACACAGCACCCAAGACACTACAGGCACTCTTCGCGCTTCAAGTTGAAAAAACCCCCAATGCAATCGCCATTCAATTTAATGACACCTCTCTTACTTACTTGGAGTTTGATCAGGTCACAAACCAATTAGCGCATTCACTCATTGAAAAAGGGGTGGAAAAAGGCAATGCCATTGGCGTCTACGCTGAACGGAGCCTTGAAATGATGCAAAGTATTTATGCCATCATTAAGGTTGGCGGCGTTTATGTCCCATTAGACCCAGAATACCCAACAGATCGAATTGAATACATCCTGCAAGATAGCCAATGCCAATTGGTGCTGAGCCATGGCGAACTCTATCAACAATTTAGTGAGACATTTGGTACTAAGAAGCTCCACAGTGTCGCTCGTGCAATAGGCAGCGAGCCAAAAAAAATCGATACACCGCCTTCAGTTACCATTTTGCCTGAAGACGAGGCTTATATTATTTATACCTCCGGTTCGACCGGGAAACCTAAAGGCGTTATCAACTGCCATGATGGCATTGCTAATCGCTTACTTTGGAAACAAAGTTACTTCCAACTAACCAGCCAAGATAGAGTATTATTCAAAACGCCGTTCTCATTTGATGTCTCTATTTGGGAAATATTCTGGCCTCAACAAACCGGCGCTAAACAAGTCATTGCCCCGCCCGGCATCCATAAAGACCCTGACGCATTAGAGTCACTCATTATTGAGCAAGGCATTACGATCATGCACTTTGTGCCCTCTATGCTCAGCGCTTTTATTAATCGCGACATCGCAAATAATTTGCCACTCAGGGCCGTTTTATGCAGTGGAGAAGCACTTACACCCGACCTTCAAAAAGCATTCTTTGAAAAATTACCGAATGTTGAGCTGCACAATTTATACGGCCCCACAGAGGCAGCCGTCGACGTCACTCACTGGAAATGTATCGATGATGAGCGCTCTCTCATTACTCCCATTGGCTCACCTATAGCAAACACCCAAATACATATCGTCGACGAAAAAAATCAACCACAACCCATCGGAGTTGCAGGTGAATTATTGATTGGTGGCGTACAGGTAGCGAAAGGCTATCTCAATCGCCCTGACTTAAATTCAGAAAAATTTATTGCAGACCCTTTTAAAAAAGAGCCCGACGCAAGGGCATATCGAACTGGCGACCTCGCCCGCTGGAATCATGAAGGCCAAATTGAATACTTAGGGCGCTTGGACTTTCAGGTCAAAATCCGAGGTTTACGTATTGAAATTGGTGAAATCGAAACTCTACTCAATGAGCACAACGATATAAATCAAGCTGTCGTTGTGGTTCAACAAGAAGCAAACCACTCTCCTGCCCTAGTGGCGTTTTACACCAGCGACACGGAAATTGAAGCTACATTATTACGGCAATATCTGGGGGAATCATTACCGCAATTTATGATTCCTCAGCTATATCAGCATTTGCCAAGCATTCCCCTGACAACCAGCGGCAAAGCCGATCGCAAAGTGCTCATGGCACTCAAAATAGACCGACCTAAAGTAGAAAGTATCGACCCTCCCGCCACCGCAACGGAGCAATACCTCGCGTCACACTGGCGCAATCTACTAAAAATAGAAACGATCAATCGTTCAGATGACTTCACATCACTGGGTGGGCACTCGCTTCTGCTCATTCAACTTATTTCAACAATCAAACAAGAAGTCGGCGTTAAACTATCTTTCGACTCGTTTACACTACCGCTACAAGAATTGGCTCTCAAACTGGACAAGCTTGAAAAGCAAAGCCAAAAACACCTCAAAATTGATCAACACTCCTTACCGGAACCAGAAAAAGCTATTCGTGTCGATATGGCACCAGAACAGCGAGAAGTTTACCTTGCTGCCGTGCAAAGCCCACACGCTAGCTCCGCTTACAACCTTTCATCGTCGTACAATCTCCACGGCCCTCTTGACGTTGATGCACTTGAACACTCACTTCAACAATTGATTAACCGGCATCAGGCACTACGGACAACTGTCGATACCAATTCGATTCAATTCATCATACAGCCCAACACTCAATTGGTTCTGGATAAGAAAACACTGGACTCACAGGCGACCGACGAACAAAAAAATACAGCGATTGATGAATTAAAAACCATACAGGCATCCCTAGCGTTCCAGTTTGGTATTAATAAACCACTATCGCGGATGGTATTACTGAAAGTTCACCACGATCATCACATTCTCATGGTGACCTTCCACCACCTTATTGCCGACGGCTGGTCAAAATCGGTGTTTCTTTCAGAGTTCACGGAACTTTACAGATCCTACACCCAGAACCAGGCACCGCATCTTCCTACAGCTCACCAACTGAAGGATTATATTGAGTGCCGATTAGAAGCTACCAGTAATCAGGAATACGAAAAAACCATTGCCTATTGGGCAGAAAAATTCAGTACTTCTGTACCCGATCTAGAACTACCATCTCAAGGAGAAAGAACAGCAACGAAGGAGTTTGATGCCGCCAAAACTCGATATTTACTCGATAAACCGCTATCGGCTGCATTGAAACATCTTGCTACCGAAATGGGCACCACACTTTTCGGTATTACACTGGCGAGTTATACCATCTTGCTGCATCGTCTTACGCAACAAACCGACCTGTGCATTGGCGTACCCTTCGCGGGACAACCTATTGAGGGCATGAACCATTTAATGGGTCAATGCGCACGTGTTTTACCGCTACGCATTGAAATCAACCCTGCCCAAACCTTTCGTCAACATGTCAAAAGCGTTGCCAATGCACTAGCCGAAGCCTACGAGCACTGCCAGCCCACTTTTACAGATCTGTTTGAAAAACTGAATATCTCTGGCACCCGATTGGTATCGAACATTTTTTCTATCGACCAAAGCAATCGAGAGGCTTCCTTCTGTGATATACAACTCAACTTTGACGATAACCCAGTAAAATTTGCTGTCTTCGAGCTCGGACTAACGGTTGGAAATTATCAAAATACATTGAGTTTGGACTGGATTTTCAACACCTCTTCTCATGATCACCAATCGATTATCCATTGGCTAAAAATCTACGAAAAGATTTTACAATCGGTTACTTCGTCCCCAGCAATCACACTCAAAAGCATTCAATTACTGACCGATGCAGACAAAGCTGTTCTCGACAAATTGAATCATACAGAAGACGATTTTGACCTGAATACTCCAGCAACCGCCCTTATCGAACAATGGTCAACAGAAACACCAGATGCGATTGCGATACAAGACCCCAAAGGGGCCCTCACTTACCGGCAGCTAAACGAACAGGCCAATATTCTCGCGAACAGATTGCATCAAGCCGGCATACGACCAGGAGATACCGTTGCACTCTGCATGAATAGGGGAGTTTTAGCAGCTGTCGCCATGAATGCCGTCCACAAAGCAGGGGCCTCTTACCTACCACTGGGAACCAATCAACCCGAACAGCGATTGAATACCATACTACAAGACGTCAACTGTCAGGTTGTTTTATCGAACCACCCTACCGGAGACCTCCTTAAATCCTCAGCCGTTCAGGTAATAAACCCAAGCAAGGTACTTCGCGAAGCCCGCCCTGAAGAAACTCTGGGTCTTTTCATCCCATCACCCAGTGATTGCGCATACATCATTTATACATCGGGCTCGACAGGAACACCTAAAGGGGTTCGGGTAAGTCACAGCAATATGATGAACATGTTGCGCTATCTACAAAAAACAACGGACTACTCACGCTCAGACACCCAATTGGCAATTGCCAACTTTACGTTCGACCCACATGTTTTTGAGCTATTTCTTCCTCTTATTACAGGGGCAACCTGTGTCATTGCTCCAGAGAGTGCAATGCTGGATGCACAAGAGTTGAGCGACCTTATTGATCAGTATCATATAAGTGTTATGCAAGCAACGCCCGTAACTTGGCGTGCACTGGCTAAAAACCATTGGAAACCACACAACAAATTAAAAGTCGCGATTAGCGGCGGGGAAGCATTGCCAGAAGAAACACTCAACCATCTTCTTCAAAACGCTAAAGCAGTGATCAATGCCTACGGCCCAACAGAAACAACCGTATTGTCTACGGCAATTTCTTTATCAGAAGGGGCCGATACGAGTGTCATTGGACAGCCTATTGCCAATACCCAAGTTCGTGTTGTGGATGACAACTTACGTGATGTCCCGCTCGCCTGTGACGGAGAGCTCCTTATTAGTGGCAGTGGGGTCTCTATTGGCTATATCAACAAACCCCAACTGAATGCGCAAAAGTTCTTAAAGCATCCCGAAGATTGCATAACCTACTACCGTACCGGCGATAAAGTCAGAGTATTACACAATGGCGAAATTCAATTTCGTGGTCGCATTGATGATCAAATCAAACTAAGAGGACTCAGAATTGAACCCACCGAAATTGAGCAAGCACTAGAACGCCACCCCAATATCGATCAAGCCGTTGTTGTTTTACACGTTAACGACGGGAAGGAATTATTAGTCTCGTTCTATCGGTCAGATCAAAACCAAACATTAGATTCACAAGCATTAAGGAGTGAATTAGGACGCCACATACCCAACTACATGATCCCTCAACACTTTGAGAAACTCGATGTCATGCCTTTGACATCAAGCGGAAAAGTGAATCGAAACACCTTAAAAACAGCCAAACTATCCACAAGAACACATGATGATGTTGTTGAATTACCTACCACCGATACTGAAATTATGTTGGCCCAATTTTGGTGTGATGTGCTGGAAAGAGACCGCGTCAGTATCCATGACGATTTTTTCAGTATTGGAGGTCATTCTCTTGCAGCTGTAAAAGTACTTGCAAAGATAAACAATGTTTTGGGTATAAGCCTTCCCATTAATGTTTTCTTACAAGCGCCTGTATTGAAAGACTTGGCTGATTTCATCGATCGAAACCCTGTCGATGCCAATCAACGCAATACTGTCACATTAAAAGAAAGTAGTGGCACGCCCTTATTTTGTCTGTACGGGGTACTGCTTTATAAAGAACTGGCCGAAGCTCTACCAGGGCACCAGAAAGTCATAGGTGTTTACTTAAAAGAGGAAATGGAGCTATTAAAAACAGGCAACTTACAAAAATTTATGGAAAGCTTTGCAGATTTAGAATTGATTGCAAAAAAATACGCTCAAGCAATTCAATCCATCCAACCTCATGGCCCCTATTATCTTGCAGGAGAATCATTTGGGGGAGTAGCAGCATTCGAAGTTGCCCAATATCTTATCAAGCAAGGTGAGCGTGTCGAATTAGTTGCCATGATGGACTCTTGGCTTCCTAGCCGATCAAAGAAGATTTTCTTACTTAAACGCTACTTTAAGCATATAGAGCTATTTATAAGAGACCCTAGAGACTATTGGACAACCACAAAAGAAAAACTCTCTAAAAAGCTTCTGAAATTTAAAAGCAAGTGGGTGAAACAAAGTTCAGATTCTCAATCGCCGACAAACAAATCTATTGTCGACATGAGACAAAGAGCAAGGGATCATATTGTTAAGAATTACACTGCGCAATATTATTCTGGAACCGTCGTTTTATTCCGAGCCAGTGAACGCAGCCCTTTCGAGCCAGAAGACACCTATATGGGCTGGGCTAAAATCGCCCCTAATATTAATGTTGTACAAATAGAGGGGGATCACTTAAGCATCTTGAGAAAGCCCAATGTAAAGGCAATGGCCCGACATCTATCTGCATACCTTCCTTCAGAGCAAGAGGGCAATTCCAAATAAATTCATGGCGAATTAAACCAAAATTAAACCACTAGCCTTAAGCCGCATAAAGATAACTCGCAAAAAAGAAAAGCCTCTGCCAATCCAATTTCCGACTTAGAGTTTTAGGCATACAATAAAAAAACCCGGTGAAATAACCGGGCTTTTTTATTTTTCTTTCTAAAAATAATTCTGTATGCGTATGATGCAACAGACTATTTAGTAATATCTTTTCTATTCTGTAACACCAGATACAGTATCCGATGATCTCAAATCACCCCAAATCGTATCAAACAAACCAGGAAGGCTTGAGTTACTAGCAGAAGCGGGTGATAGTGGACGAAAATCATCTTCATCCACTGTTGTGTCTACTCCATCCCCTGTCGATTTGTCTTGGTTTGCTTGTGATGCATGACTATGATTATTCACTTGTAAAAATGAATCAAATGGCTGTGGATTACGATTGTCACCATTTCCAATGGCAACATATTCATTAGACGGTCTTAAAGCATCTACGGTCTGCTTATCTGGGGCATGGTTAATCGTAGTATTGTTATAAACCTCTACTGGTAATTTGAAGTTTTGTGGGTCTGAACCATTACCCTCCTCAAACGCCTCCCAAAAGAAAATTGCAGAGGTATAAGGGTTAGTGTGAGACAACACATCAGGCTGATAAACAACATTATTTCTGAAGGTCATATTTCCATATGCAGAACGAACGCCGTAGTAAGATGCGTTATTACCCTTGAATATATTTCGTTCCACCATAACCGCTCCAGGGTGTGCGGCAATACCTTTATTGGCAGGCTCAAATACTGCAGCCATGGTGCCTCCCTCGATGCGATTCTCTACGATGACTCCCTTGTGTCCAGCAGCTCCATCAGTATTGTAACGCAACGCCGGGTTATGGTGTTTACCATCTCCGAACCAACCTACATTACTGAAAAGATCATTTTGAGAAACCACGAGCCCCATTGAATCAGCAGATCTAATGGCTCCATGATCGGCCCAACGACGATGATAAATCTCAATCTTTGACCCTTCTTCTGGTGCTCTCTTCAGCGTTATACGGTCTTCACTAGCATGTAAATCATACCCATTCTGATTAGTTAAAAGATCTATTCGACCACTTGGGTATTCAATTTCTACCGCTATGTGTTTATCGCTATCTACACTAAAACCTTTATCAGACTTATCACTCAAGTCTTGTGCATAACTGTAAGAGACCGTTTTACCATCACTCACAAAATGTTTAGCAGAATTACGTTTTCCATCGGGGCCACTAATTGCTGATTCTTTTTGGCGGATGTAATTTCCAACATAGGCAATGTTTGAAGACCAGTCTTGTAATGAGCCATAATTTTGCCAATTAGAACAGAAGTTATCTGCTATCACTTGTCCCTGCCCACCTCTGATATGAAAACAGGTATCCACACCCGTTACCGTATTTCTGTACAAGGTAACATCATTCGACTTGTGCCCTGCATCGTTATCCTCCAACCCAATGAAAAATGCATTAGCACCATGACTCCGGCCTAATCCAGTTGCCGCATCGTAATCGCCAACAATATTTAGATAGGAGATAGAAAGTCCGGTAACACTCATCGAGAAAAAGATTTGTTTGGAGTGATTTACAGAAAGTATAGGATCCTCACCACTGCCATAACGAGTTATGACATAAGGCCCACCCTGCCTAAGCACCACCGTGTTTTCAGCATTGTAAGTCTCTCCGGCATGGACCATTACATAAGCACTGCTCATAGAACGTACTGCGCCTGCAACCTCGTTCCAAGTTTTGACTTGCGTTGCGCCTGGAGTACAGCCATTGAAGTCACCTTTAGCAGAAAGGCAAATTGTTTCATTTGGACTAAATGAATCTTCGGGAGAGTTAACAATAATCTTTTGGATAGCATCAGCATACTTACCATTTTTTGCTGCTGCTGAAACACGCACAGTGTAAACGCCTGGTTTTTCAAAGACATGAGCTGCCATCTGCCCTTGGGCACGATTAGCACCTTGCCCAAAAGAAAAGTCCGATGGTAAAGAACGGAAATAAGATCTTTCATCATCAAATTTCCAGTGGTAAGCCACATGGTGGAAATCTGATGGCACACCAAAAGCAGCTCCACCATTAGGAACTTCAGCCTCAAAATACACGCCACAAGGTGCATCACACTCGGTTTGAGAAGCTTTAATAGTGAGTTCATTACTGACATCTGAGATAGAAGAAGACTTTGTGCTCACAGAGCTACCAGCTACTAAATCAGCCACGGCATAATCAGTAGCACACTGAAGTTGCTTCGCAGCCAACTGAATACAACCGGAAGTACAACTATCTGGGCAGGAAGGGCTATCTATAATAACGATTCTCTCCTTCTCAGTCGTAATGGACTTACCATTCACCACCTGAGTTAGAGAGTACTTAACTGGATAAGCCCCCAGTTTATTAACATTGACACTGGATTCAACAACAACTTCTGATGTTAAATCACTCGCTCCGTCACCGACACCAATTCCCTCATACCCTGGATCACTGAAGGTATCACCATAAACCAATGTAAGAGTATCACCACCCTTAAGCAAAATTTGAGGCTCAACTGCTTTCACCACCTCAACCATACGACTTGTAGAAACTAACTGCCCTTCTAAATCCGATGCGGTATAAACAACTTCATAAATGCCCTCTGCGTTAATATCTACCGAGCTATAATCAGCAGAAATTCTCAAAGAACCATCTTCCAAATCAGAAGCTTCTGCGCCTGGATCGACATCAGAAATTTGGACACCTAAATAAGAATAAAAATTATCTTCCCCTAACAAAGCAATTTCAGGCTCTGCATTAGCCTCCACGAGGATATCTCTCGTCAACTCTGTTTCATTACCTGCTGAATCACGGGCAATGTATTTAATTGCATAAGAAGAGCCAGACTGAAAAGTATCAACCGTATCGCCTGCAATACGGACTTCCACAGAGCCGTCAATGTCATCAACCGCTACTGCACCTGGATCAGAAAACTCTGACTTAAACATCAACGTTATGGGGTTATCGCCATTCATCGTAATAACTGGCGGCGTGTGATCTGAATTACCAGTTGAATCTGGAAGCACTTCTGTATCTGTATCGATATCTGGGGCAGTGCTGCCAGTGCTACCAGTGCTACCAGTGCTACCAGTGCTACCAGTGCTACCAGTGCTACCAGTGCTACCAGTGCTACCAGTGCTACCAGTGCTACCAGTGCTACCAGTGCTACCAGTGCTACCAGTGCTACCAGTGTCAGTCTCTACAGAATTTCCGACAACGCCAGGGCTATCTGAAGAATTATTATCCGAACCACCTCCACCACCACACGCGGAAAGGAGACCTAAACAACCAATAACCAGCACGCTTGCGATATGTTTCATTGGCATAAAATTCATTTGTGGTATATCCATGGAATGAGACAGTTTAATGACGTAGTTAATGTATCAGTGTACAAAATGTGTCAACCCGCCCCCGGAACTTGATCACGTTATTAACCACCAATAAAGAACCAAAAGCGATAAAAACTTCAGAAAAAACCAAAATACTGCTATTAAAACCTTACTAAGGTTTTCACGCTAAGGACTGAGTGACAACTTAATTTGTGGTAATAAAAGGTTCTTAAACATCTGATGACCGAACAAGCAGGCCCAATGGCCAAATACTCACCAAAAACGACAAGGATTTTTATTTAACGAGTGAATTTTCACACTCCTGTTTAAACGATAGCCGAATTTAATACACTCTTTTCGATTTTAAACATAACTTTGAACTTTACAGATAGGCCATTCTAAATGGCGTGTTCTACCATACCTATAGAACTATACGTTTATAAGACTCGATGTTTAATTTCCCTATTATCATATAAAATAAGATTAATTATCTTGTCCATACCCGTTTTAGAATTGGGCGAGAATGTTTTCGATTCAATTTAGCAGTAATCAAGGAGAGTTTAATTATGGAACGTGACATGTTGATGGATGATACCGACCGAATTGTCGTGGTAGGCGCTGGCCTATCTGGCTTGGCTGCACTGAAGGAACTGCTGGAAGCGGGCTTAAATGCCGTCTGTTATGAAAAAAGGCTGGATATAGGCGGAGTTTTTTCAGAAGGAGGCACATACGACTCTGTAGAACTCACCGTATCCAATTACTTTATGGCCTACTCTGACCTGATGCCCTACGGTGAGGAAGTAAGATTTTGGTCTCGCAAAGAATACAAGGACTATCTAGATAAATACGCAGAGAAATTCCATCTGCGAGAGCGTATCATCTTTGATCGTACACTTGACATCCTTGAGGAACACGAATCTGGCCAGTGGACCGCTCATTTTAAAAACTCTCATGGTGTAGTAGAAAGTGTTACCGCTCAACGAGTGGTGATTTGTTCCGGCCAATTTCAAAAGCCCAACATCCCCTCCCTAAAAGGCCTAGACAGCTTCAATGGCCCTGTCATTCACTCTTCTCAATACAAGAATGCAGAATTATTAAAAGCCTTCCACAACAAGAAAGTCCTCTGCTTTGGTATGGGAGAGTCTGCCGCCGATGTTATTGCCGAAGTCGCCTCAGTAGCCAAGAAGACCATTTTGTCTTTGCGGCGCCACCATATGTTTTCCAGCCGATATGTTTCACGCGAAAAGAAAAAGTTTGGCTACGCCACCATTGATGTCTTGCAAAGCCGTTATTATCACAGCTTGCCTGCCGCACTAAAGACAGACAAAGTTCGCAAAGTAGCGCAAGACGCCGTTGACCACCCTTCTTACGAAGACGGAAAACCCACCGCCAGACAGCTAATGTGCGAACACGTCCTCTCTGCTGGAGATGAACCGGGGTCGGTTGTAACCAAAACAGAACGAATTTTTGAAGCGCAATCAAAATACGATTTTATCGTGGATGCCACCGGCGTCGAACGCATAGAAGGCCATAAAGTCACGTTTATCTCCGGTAAAGAAGAAACGTTTGATGCCATTTTACTGTGTACAGGGTTTCGTTTTGACTTGCCGTTTCTACCTGAACGTTATCAATTCAAAGATATTCGGGACTGCTACCTACAGATGTTCCACCCAAACCTGAAAGAAACCGTTTCGTTTGTTGGGTTTGCAAGGCCTCAGCAAGGTGGCGTGCCACTCATGGCGGAAATGCAATCTCGCTATCTTGCTCAAGTACTCAACGGTCAGAAAACGCTACCTGAAGATATGGCAGATCAAGCCCACAAAGATGCGGACAAATGGCGGCATGAATTTTACGAAACACCCAATGTCTTTGGGCTTGTGAACGGATTGCGGTTCAACGAACACTTAGCAGAACTCATTGGATGCGTTCCACCAGTGCCCAATATACTGTTATCACCTCAAAAGTATTTTTGCTATTGGTTTAGCCATGTTTGGCCCAGCCAATATCGGCTACAGGGGCCAGGAGCACGTGAAGAAGCAAAACAACATTGGCATAAAGCCCCTTCAGCCACCGGCTGGAAACAAAACGTAAAATCCTGGCTAATGATGCTGTATTTACGCCGTAGAAAAGGACCCCATTTTGATGAAAAGCATCGCTGGCGCCCCATTTTGCCGCGATAGGCAAGCACAGCCATGTAGACAACGGAATAGAAACATTAATCCGCTTTAACCCCCTGCGGGTGCCGAAGCGATCACACAGTTACGGCCTGAACTTTTAGCAAGGTACAGGCCCTTATTTGCCGCCTCAAGCCAGTCGGAATATGTCTCAAATTCCATCTCCATAGCAGCCAAACCGATACTAAGACAAACTTCCGGGTAATTGTCATCTTGTTGAGTCACGGACTCTACTGATTGACGCAGTCTCTCACCGACATCCAACGCTTCTTTCAATGTCGTTGCTGGCAATAAGATAGCGAATTCATCACCGCCATACCTACCAGGGGTATCCATAGGGCGCACCTGAGAAGTAATCAAATCACCTATCTTTCGAATCACTCGATCCCCAACCAAATGCCCCCATGTGTCATTAATTTTTTTGAAATGATCAATATCGATCAATAACACGCAACCCGCTTCTTTATGCTCAAGCACCTTACTACGAGCAAACTCTTTTTTTAGGGCGCCCTCCCAGTAGCCTCGGTTATACAGCCCAGATAAAACATCCACTCTGGACATTTTTCTTAAACTGTCACGCTTACGCTGGCGACGGCGAATGCTTTGGTTAAACATCAATGCCTGCTGCACCCCAAAAGCAAGCATCAATACCACCGATGCCAACGTGGCAAGTGGGTAAAAATCAAACGGTCTAATAGGAGAGATAAACAAAAACGTGATCAAAAAACCTGAACTAAATAAGACTATCGAACGCACCAGCCCCCTGTAACCCGCCAATCCTGCCATAGAGACGACGGTCATAAAGAGCCATGCCGCTGTAGGCACGATCGCAAACGCCACCAAACCTGCCCCGTAGCCACAAAACACAGCATCACAATACACATTGTATAATTCACAACGATAGGGATTTGAGGCTTGAGAAACACGCCAATAAGCGAGAAACGGCCAAATACTGGACGGTATAATCATAACGAACCAGAGCCAAAACGGAGCACTGGCTTCATACAATACAGAAATAGCTAAAAAACAAGATAAGACATTGGCAACCAAACGGTTTTTGTAACCAACCCTGCCAAACTCAACGCCTGTGCGTTGACGGGGAGAACCTTGATCTGCAGTGATTGCCCCAATCACAGCAGCCGCTGTATTTTCCATATTCATTATTCACATCATCCTATTGCTTAACATCATCAATCATTTTGATGTAATGGCACAAAGCGATAGAAAAAGCATAACATCAAAACTGATTATGTATTGGGCAACGTCGTAGAAGTTAACACCATATTGCAAATAAAAAGTCATTTTTAGCCTTATTGGCGTCTATTTTTCCTTCTTATCCACTTCAACATATCAATACCGCCGACAACCCATCATGTCTAAACGATACGGCGAACTGCATTCGTGCCACGAGTTCAGTACAATGGCAAAAATTTTGGAGTGAAATGATGAGCGAACGCAAAACTACCCACTTTGGCTTCCAAGAAGTGGCCGTTGAAGACAAAGCCCGCCGAGTTGCCGACGTGTTCCATTCTGTGGCGGCGAAATATGACCTTATGAACGACTTAATGTCAGGAGGTATTCACCGGTTGTGGAAGCGTTTCACCATAGAATTATCTGGCGTTCGACGCGGCCACAAAGTGCTGGATATCGCCGGTGGTACGGGGGACTTAAGCTATAAGTTTTCCAAGCTGGTTGGGCCAGAAGGGTTGGTCGCCCTAGCAGACATTAACGCCTCCATGCTCAACGTTGGCAGGGATCGATTGACCGACCGAGGCGTGGCCGGAAACATCGTCTACAACCAAGCCGATGCACAGTACCTTCCCTACCCAGACAATACCTTTGACTGCATTACCATTGCGTTTGGCTTACGAAACGTCACCGATAAAGATTTGGCCCTAGAGAGTATGCTCCGCGTATTAAAGCCAGGCGGGCGCTTATTGGTTTTAGAGTTTTCCAAGCCAAAACACAACATGCTAGAAAAAATCTACGATCAGTACTCTTTTAAAGTTTTGCCTTTTATGGGGAAATTAGTCACCAACGACTCAGAAAGCTACCGTTATTTGGCTGAAAGCATCCGCATGCACCCTGATCAAGATACCCTCAAAGAGATGATGGAAAACGCCGGTTTTAGTCGCTGCACTTACCACAATATGACAGGCGGTATCGTTGCGCTTCACTACGGGGTTAAACCCTAACGGACAGCCGCTATGACTTCACGCCTCTTCGATCAATTACAGTCTCTTGGGGAGACACTGGTTGCACTGGGACCGACAGCGCAAGCGGGATTATCCAGTGCCTTGGAAGCCACACTCAATAAAGCATTGCAATATGACCCTAGTAGTCGTTATCAACTGCCTGAATTAACGGATCATATTCTCTGTATCGAGCTGGATAAGCCCCACTTGTCTTTCTTTTTGCACACAGACGGTGAGCAAGTCTTGATTCGCAATCATTGGGAAAATTCTGCCGCCATCCTAAAAGGCCCCCTTTCCGCGTTCATCGGCCTTGCACTGAATGACCAATCAAACCTGCACGACAGCGGAATTCAATTTCTCGGCAATACCTCTTCTTTATTAAAGTGGCGAGTGTTCTTTCAACAACTCGATATTGATTGGGAAGACGCCCTTAATGATGTATTGGGTGATCTAACCGGACACCAGATTGCACAAGGGATACGAGCGGGCACTACTTGGCTTTCCAACCGTTTAAGTGATAGCAAACGACAAGTGGAAGAATTTATCGTCGAAGAACTCCGCTCCACCCCATCGCGCTTTGAGTTTGATGACTTTGCAGACCAGGTGGATGAGCTACGTATGGAGGCAGACCGTTTACAGGCCAAATTAGCGCACTTTATTCAACAGCGATCCCAGCAACACACACCTCAACAACATCAACACGCGTATCAGAAAGACCAGGGCCCACAACCCACAGACACCTCCGACGATCAAGACTTATAAGGAACGCTCGTGCTCGCCTTACTGCGACTTCTGCACATTCTTCGCCTAGCTATACGCTATCGCCTCGACACGTTTATTCAGGACCTTCCCTTGCCTTTACCCATTCGGGTGGCACTTGGGGTACTTCACCTAGGCAAAGAACCAAAAGCGTCACGAGGAGAAAGGTTGCGTCGCTTTTTTGAAGAACTCGGGCCTGTCTTTGTCAAATTTGGCCAACTACTCTCAACACGCCCCGATCTTATTCCACCGGATATTATCGAAGAGCTCGATCACCTTCAGGATAACGTGCCACCATTTTCCGGCGACGCGTTTACCGCCATTGTAGAAACCGCCTTAGACGATTCCGTCGATAATGTATTTGCTCAGTTTGATCGAACACCGCTGGCCTCCGCTTCTGTCGCCCAAGTCCATACCGCCACTTTAAAAAATGGCCAAGAAGTCGTAGTCAAAGTAATTCGCCCCGGTATAGAGCACACGATTACCAAAGACATGGCGTTGATGCGCTTAATTGCGCGCGTTATTGAGCGCTACACACCGGATGGTGAGCGCCTACGCCCCCAAGAAGTAGTGGAAGATTACAGCCACACTATCTTTGACGAATTGGATCTACAGCGCGAAGCAGCCAACGCCAGCCAACTGCGACGAAATTTTCATCACTCCCCCATGTTGTATGTGCCCGAAGTCTACTGGGAATATTGTCGCAGCGATGTCATGGTGATGGAGCGCATTCATGGTATTCCCGTTACCAACATCAATGCTCTTAAACAACAAAAGACCAATATGGCTCTATTGGCGGAGCGTGGTGTCGAGATCTTTTTCACTCAGGTGTTCGAGCACAATTTCTTCCACGCCGATATGCACCCCGGTAATATTTTCGTCAGCGAGAATACCCCTCACAGCCCCCAGTATATTGCCGTGGACATGGCCATTGTCGGCTCCCTCAGTCGAGAAGATCAGTACTATTTAGCACGTAACTTATTAGCGATGTTCCGGCGAGATTATCGCTTAGTGGCGGAGTTGCACGTACAAAGCGGTTGGGTGCCTGCCGATACCCCTGTGGGCCAGTTTGAAGGCGCTATTCGAGCCGTGTGCGAGCCGATATTCGAAAAGCCTCTAGCGGAAATTTCGTTTGGTCATGTTCTGATTAAATTGTTTCAAACAGCTCGACGCTTCAACATGGAAGTTCAGCCACAATTGGTATTACTGCAAAAAACGTTACTCAATATTGAAGGCTTAGGCAGACAACTTTACCCACAACTCGACTTATGGAAGACCGCACACCCTTACCTAGAAGCCTGGTTGAAGAAACGCTTTCACCCTAAAACCCTGGTAAAAGAATTACGCCGGTATGGCCCAGAATGGCTTGAAAAATTGCCTGAAGTCCCGCACTCCTTGTTCAATGGGTTAGAAAAGCTCGATCTTTTGGCAGAGACTACCGAAGAAGTGCGTTTAGCCGCCAAAAACTTTGCCGACGACTCCAGTCGTAGACGTCGCTCGCGTCGCACCATACTCAGCATGGTGGCATTCGGTGCCGCAACAGCATTGGCGATTCCGCCTGCTGCCCAATACCTTGCCGACATGCCCACAGGCACCTGGCTACTATTGGCCTTGGCTGGCGCAATCTGGCTTAGCCGCTAAGCCCATAACCCAGTACACTAATCATTAAGTGAGACTTATCAATCTGGACAACAAACATGTCAGAAACACTTTCAGCAACCACCTCCATCAATGAAACCGACTGGCTTGAAGCAGTGAAGTGGAATCAGGATGGTTTGGTTGCCGCCATTGCTCAGGATTACCAAACTGACCGAATTTTGATGATGGCTTGGATGAATCGGGAGTCTTTAGCCCTCACAAGCGAAAAGAAAGAAGCCGTTTACTTCTCTCGATCTCGACAATCTCTGTGGCATAAAGGAGAAAGTTCGGGACACACACAAATCGTTCATGAAATACGGCTAGACTGCGACGCCGACGTGATCGTACTAAAAGTCGAACAGCTGGGCGGTATTGCTTGTCATACTGGTCGAGAGTCCTGCTTCTACCGTGTTCTGACGGAAGATAGCCCCCAAAAGCAATGGCAAAGCGTTGATGACGTCATCAAAAACCCCGATGAAATTTACGGCAAAACAAAGTAAGACGATGAAAGTAAGACAATGAACGAAAAAAACATCACTTCTTCTCAACCCACGGACGTGCTATTTGCACTCACTCAAGTATTGGAAGCGCGAAAAGCCTCTGCCGATTCCACCTCATCCTATGTTGCCAGCCTGCATCAAAAAGGCCTCAACAAGATTCTTGAAAAAGTTGGCGAAGAGGCCACCGAAGTCATTTTGGCAGCAAAAGATGCGCAATCCAGCGGTGACAAAACAGAAGTGATTGCGGAAGTGGCCGACCTGCTGTTTCATAGCATGGTGATGCTCTCCCACTTAGACACCGATATCACCCCGGTGCTGGACGAACTTGCTCGACGCTTTGACGTATCTGGGTTAGTTGAAAAAGCCTCTCGAAAGGCATAAATACACCAAAAAGCACACAATGTGTGCTCACCAATCACGACGAATTATTAAGGAGTACATCATGGGTATAGGCGGCATTAGTATTTGGCAACTTCTTATCATCCTCGCCATAGTGGTCATGCTATTCGGCACAAAGCGCTTGCGCGGGCTAGGTGGTGACTTAGGTAGCGCGATCAAAGGGTTCAAAAACGCGATGGGCGATGAAGAATCGAAAGAATCCAGTAAAAACGAACCTCCCAAAGCCGTCGAGCAAAACGCTCAGAACAGCGTTGTTGAGGACACAACAAACACACAGGCCAATGTCACCCAGAAGTCTGAAACCAAATAAGACAATCCAAGCATAAAGACAACCCAAGCATAGGGCGTTTGCATAACAACGGACGACCCAGTGACAGAAAGACCCGGTAACGATAAAAGGGGAACTGAGTGTTTGATATTGGCTTTTTTGAGCTATTGTTAATCGCTATTGTGGGCTTATTGGTGATTGGCCCTGAGCGATTACCGGAGACGGTGCGTACAATTGCCTTGTGGATAGGCCGGCTGCGTCGTGGACTGAGGGATACCCGTGAAGAAATTGAACGCCAGATTGGGGCCGATGACATCCGTCGTCAATTGCACAATGAAGAAGTCTTAAAGCGGTTGGAGGCCACTCGCCAATCCATTCAAAAAAATATTGATGACCCCTTAGGTGGAATAGGCAATACCATTGTGCCGCCTCAAATTCCTCCTAAACCACCCACAGAATCGGATCAAAGCACACCCGTCGATGAAGATGCTCACGGCAGTGACGAAAACGTACCAGATATCAACGAGACACTGCCGGGTCGAAAACCAAAAGAAACACAAGCCACTGCAGAAAACGCCACTGCTACAGATGACACCACTGCTATAAATAACACACCCTCACCTGTGACCGAAACAGAAAGCCGGACACCCAACTAGAACCACAAGCACACTAGGGTAGTGAGCCACTTGGATAATTCAAATTTGGACAATTCAAACAACGACAAAGAACAACCTCTGGTTGCCCATCTCATTGAATTACGGGATCGGTTACTCAGAGCCTTGCTGGCCATTACCGTTGTCTTTGTTGGATTATTTTACTTCGCTAACGACATTTATACCTTTGTGGCGACACCATTACAGAAGTTTCTCCCTGATGGCGCCACCATGATTGCCACAGAAGTGGCGTCCCCCTTTTTTACGCCCTTTAAAATGACGTTGTTCGCCTCGGTATTGTTGGCAATTCCGTTTTTGCTGTATCAATTCTGGGCATTTATCGCGCCAGCACTCTATAAAAACGAGAAACGCATTGCCATTCCATTGCTGATATCCAGCGTGTTGTTGTTCTACCTAGGAATGACATTCGCATACTACGTCGTGTTTCCTCTGGTCTTCGGATTTTTCACCAGCGTGGCGCCCGAGGGGGTGACTGTCATGACGGATATGAGCCATTACTTGGATTTCGTCATCAAACTGTTCTTCGCCTTTGGTTTTGCATTCGAGATTCCCGTTGCCACCGTGATGCTCATTTGGGCCGGCACCGTGACACCAGATTCACTGGCAAAGAAACGCCCTTACGTATTGGTATCGTGCTTTGTGGTGGGAATGCTACTCACACCACCAGATGTGATTTCTCAAGCATTATTGGCCGTACCCATGTGGCTCTTGTTTGAAGTGGGTGTTTTTATGGGGCGATTTATCTCACCCCGTAACGGCGGCAACGATGATATCGATGACCCAAACGAAAACGATCATATCGATTCAGAAAAGGCCAATCCTTCACATTAGCGCTTGAGCAACATTAGCGCTTGGGCAACATTAACACTTGAGCACCATTAGTTCAGACTAACCCAAGCATCAGCAGCGCGCACCCTAACCCCGCCGCAACAAGGGGTTCTCGCAAACTGCGCTGCTGATCAGGATCTCGCTCATTCTTCAACTGAAAAAAGGCATAAAGGTAGGCCAACGGTGGTAAAAACAGCGTTACCAACCCTGATGTTTCATCTTTAGAAAATGCCCCCCATAACATTTGCACCCAACTAACTAGCAACAAAATACAGGCCAATACCATCATCATCGCTGAAAAAGGCTCCATAGATCACTCCCCTCGTAATGAAATGAAAACAATTGTTAAACAACGACACAGATAAAACGTAAACTGCTGACAAATAAACAGACAGTCAGTCCGTCAGTAAGTAAGTAAGTAAGTAAGTAACAGACAATAAGCAATAGATAGTAGGCAATAGATAGTAAGCAAAGGCTGACCGATAAAAACGATCGTAAGCAAACTGAGTGTAAGCGAATTGCTAATGAGGCCTTAACTCAAATTGTGGTAACCCTACCCGTTGTCGACTCTCGATAACGTTATCAATGATTTTTTCAAACGCATCAACAATAGAGGGATCAAACTGCATACCGGCACGATCGCGCAGATAACTCAAAGCACGAGACACCTTCCAAGCTTGTTTGTATGGGCGATTTGAAGTCAGCACCTCAAACACATCACACACCGCCACGATCCGCCCAAACAAAGGAATATCCTCCCCGACCAACCCCCTTGGGTAACCACTGCCATCCCAGTGCTCATGATGACTACGAGCAATAGTGCTGGCTGCCTCCAAAATCTCTGCATCCCACTGACCAAGCACATCGACTGCCAAATCTGGCTGGTCTTTCATCACATCCCATTGAGCTTTACTGTAACGGCTCTGATTCATCAATAAGGTATCCGTTGCCGCTATTTTGCCTATATCGTACATGCCGCTGGCCTGCTTCAGCACTTTACAAACCTGCTCATTTAAGCCGATTTGCTTACCCACTAATGCAGCCATTTGACCAATACGATCCACATGCTGCGGAGCATTCACATAACGTTGATCGGCAGCATTGGCCAAACATTCCACTAACTTCATTTGGGTTTCATGCAAGGCTTGAGTCCGATCACTGACGGTATTTTCCAACTCCATATTCTGGTGCTGCAAACGCTTGTGCAACATTCTCACTTCCAGAATATTGCGCACTCGAGGCACCAACTGCTCCGGTTGGCAAGGCTTGGACACAAAATCCTGAGCCCCCATTGACAAACACTTCAAATGCACACCGGCGTCTTCATCCGCCGTCAACACAACAACAGGGATATAGTCATCACGGTGTTCTTTTTGCAATTGCGCCATGACGTCATAGCCATCCCATACCGGCATATGCAAATCGAGAAGGATGAGATCATAATCATTACTGCGATACAGCGCTTTCACAGCACCGGGGTCAATGGTGGTATCAATAAAACGAAAGCCTTCATTGCGAAGCACTTTTTCCACCACAGCAATATCGACAGGGTTGTCGTCCACAATCAAAATTCGACCGGACAGCAAATCAACGGAAATGGATGGCTGAGAATCCTTCAGCTCTAACTCTTGTTCACTCATAGACCCGGGGCTCCTGCAGTTTTTAAGGCTGCTGTCTGTGAAGTATAGACTTAAGAATGAGTACTACAGAATCAACACTACGGAATCAACACTACGGCAATAAGCCAATCTCGTGTACACAAAAGTAAATGAACAAAAACACTGAGATTTTTTCTTTTTGAAATACCCATCTCAATATATTTGCGAATTCAAGATACAACGTAACGAAGAATTGTCGAGAAAAAAACGCCAACTTGAGAAAATTGGCGCGAAGACGATCTTGTGCATCGCAGCAAAAAAAGATTACAAATAACAATTTAATCATTTCTCAAGTTATCTTAAGAAATGATGATAATCGTAAAAGGAAGGAGAGGAAGAGAAAGAAAAGGCAACAATGGTTACAACTGTGTTTCCAATAGGAAAGTCACGGGGCCATCATTGACTAAACTGACTTGCATATCCGCTGCGAAAATTCCCGTCTCAACAATGGCGTGCTTTACCCGTAATTCCGATACGGTGTAGTCATACAATGCTTTGGCAATATCAGGTGGTGCCGCAGTTGAAAACCCCGGTCGAGTACCTTTGCGTGTATCTGCGGCTAACGTAAATTGTGATACCACCAAAAGACCACCGTTGATGTCTGTGATATTCAGGTTCATTTTGTCGTCTTCATCAGGGAAAATACGCAAAGCCAGCAACTTTTTTATTAGCTTATCCGCATCCGCTTTTGTGTCACCTTTTTCAACACCCAACAACACCAATATCCCTTTCCCAATTTTTCCAACAGATTTGCCAGCAACCGACACCTCCGACTGACTCACCCGTTGCAAAAGTCCTCTCATAATTCCCCCTGACTCGTATGTCAGTTTAATAAAGATTGCCAATTAAATTATTGGGCGCACACAACACTCAAGTGCATCACCCAAAAGAAGATAAAAACCAAGGAAGGTAAAACAGGAATCATGTGCCTTAAAAGGCACATCAAAACCGCATCACGCCGGGTTTAAATAGTCATCTGCATAGCGACGAGCCATTTCTTTGGTTGCCCTAACCAAAGCATCAACAATGCCGGGTTCACGTGAAGCGTGGCCTGCATCACGAATAATATTCAACTCTGAACTCATCCATTGATTATGCAACTCCATTGCATTATCCAAAGGGCAAATCATGTCGTAACGACCGTGGACAATAATACCGGGTATGCCTTCAATTTTATCGATATTTTCCAGTATTTGGTTTTCTCTAATAAAACCTTTATTAACAAAATAATGCGTCTCAATGGCCGCCAAACTCACTGCAGTATGTGGATCGGTAAAGTGGCCTAACACATCATGGCAAGGGCGTAATGTCGCGCATTGCCCTTCCCACATAGACCACGCTTTTGCAGCTGCCATTTTGGCCAGCTCATTCGGCCCAGTAAGAACATTGTGATAAGCCTGAATAAAATCGTCATGCTCAGAGGGAGGAATGGGTTTAATAAACTCTTTCCAATAATCTGGAAAGACATGCGAGGCACCGCCTTGATAAAACCATTTCAAATCTCTTTCACGGCACAAAAATACACCTCGCAAAATTAACCCTAACACCCGATCAGGATTGGATTGCGCATACAACAAACTAAGAGTAGCGCCCCAACTGCCTCCAAATAAAATCCACTTTTCGACACCTAAGTGCACTCTTACGGCTTCCATGTCGGCAATTAGCATAGTGGTGGTGTTATCTTCTAACTCGGCATGAGGGGTAGAACGCCCCGCCCCGCGCTGATCAAGGAGAATAATTCGATACTTTTCAGGGTCAAAATAACAGCGATCATGATGAGTGCAACCGCCCCCAGGCCCACCATGGACGACAAGAACAGGAATACCGTCTGGGTTACCACACTCTTCCACATACAAATTATGCAGATCAGAAACCGCCAATAATTCATGGCGATAAGGCTTTATTTCTGGATAAAGTACTTGCATTCATTAGACCCAATCGTTTTTGTCATCATTTTACGGCAAGCGCAACCGCAAATATTCGTTATAAAAATATCGATAATCGGAGACATAAACCAAAATCATGTTCCGATTAACAATTTTACGCACCCAATGGATATCAGAAGGAGGATAGTGGTCGTTATTCAATCAGAGACGTCATTCTCGAAACAACAATTTGTTCAGTGTAGCAGCCTTAAGCCTTTCGCAGATGATGAGGATCAATCAATACTCACCGACTTCATTTCGGTAAACAACGACGAAAAAAGCGCAAAACTCCCCCAATAAATGGAGGAGCTTGCCTATACTCAACCCAACGTTTGCTCAATTCAACGTCTGTGTTCCAGAACTTGTTATCCAAACTGCCATCTTTCACATAAGCCACATGACGAACGCTGCCTAAGGAGTGACACAATGTTCCTGACACGATTAGTGTACGCCAGCAAAAAATCACCTAAATTTTGCAGTTCAGACATTGATGATATTCTCGAAACTGCACGCAAGCATAATGGCTCTTTAGGCATTACAGGGTTGCTGTGCTTTAATCGGCAATACTTTTTACAAGCACTCGAAGGCCCGCGCTCTGCCATCAATTCGACTTACTATCGCATCACCCAAGACAAACGCCACAGCGATATGCTGATTTTATCTTACGAAGAGATTAGAGAGCGTAATTATGGGTCTTGGAATATGGGGTATGTTCCTGAGTCCAGTTTGACCGCCCCTCAAACCTTGAAATATTCCATTGGGTCCGAATTTGACCCTTTTTCTATGAGTAGCAAGAGTGCGTGCATGCTGCTCAATGACTTGAGTAAAACCGTACCCATTATCTAAAAAACAAGATCCAAAAAACCAAGGTCTAAAAACCAAAGTCTAAAAACCAAACATGGATGCACAGCTCACACGAAAACACTCATACCGTGCTTTATTTAGCCTGACACTAGCGCAAACCCACTGGCAACAATAGTGAGTGCTAATAATATCCACTTCATGGCCTTTGGGCTGATCGAAATAGCCACCTTAACGCCCAATTGAGCGCCAATCACCGCCCCTACGGCAAGTACGATACCAGGAACCCAAGCCACCTGATCTCGGGCAATAAAAATGCCCAACGCCAGCAACGTAAATACACCAGCACACAACATCTTTAGAGCATTTGCACGCACAAGGTCATATCGTAAGCCACCAGCGATAGCGGCAAGAAGAATAAATCCCACTCCGGCTTGCACAAAGCCTCCGTAAAACCCGGCCAAAACCAACGTCCACCATGCTTTGCGACTTTCATTAAGGTTTCTTGGTTCCGTTCCGGGCTCTACCACTACGGTTCCTGGGCGCAGTACAATCAATAACGACATCGCAATCATAGAGCCGAGCAACGTTGGCTTAAGCCACTGTTCGGGAAGATAAGATGCCAGTGCCGCACCAAAAGCACCTCCAATCAATGTGGGGACCAATATGGGTGGAGCGCTTTCTACTGGTAATTTTCCTTTACGCCAAAACCCTGAAACCCCACTAATACACTGCATCAACACCCCAACACGATTCGTGGCGTTGGCCACATCCGCAGGTAAGCCCATTACCATCAATGCCGGCAACGTCAGATTCGTTCCACCACCAGCGAGAGTATTAATCACTCCAGCAACGATGCCTGTTCCCACCAATAAAACCACCATCCACAACGACAAATCCATACCGCACCTTTCAGACTCATTTAAAATTCAGAAATCTTTCTTCTCCAGCTTCATCCATTTAACCGCTCAAAGAAATAAACAAAAAAGCTTTTATCCACGTAAGATATATCTCACATAAAAATTCGCCTTTGACCAATGGGATAAACTTTTGAGGCTGATAAACTGCGCCCCAGATTGAAACAAGGAATCACGGAGAGATAAAAAATGGATACTTATCTTGCAAGCTCGAGAAACAAATGTCTGGATCAAATTCGACACGAACTGGCGCTAGAACTGGAAAAAATCGTTGAACCTTCACTGTCTGAACTTTTGCCAGAAGTGACTTTCATTGATGACGACATTTCAGAACAGCCAGACACCAGCAATCAATACATCGAACAATAAATAGCCTCTCGGCTTACACAACAAACATAAAAAACGCTGCTCATGGCAGCGTTTTTTATTACTTACTTCTTCGCGCGTTTACGCTCGTTTTCAGTCAATAGCTTTTTCCGAAGACGGATACTTTCCGGCGTCACTTCAACCAGTTCATCGTCCTCAATAAATTCCAATGCTTGTTCAAGCGTGTGCTTAATGGGTGGTGTCAGCGTTAACGCCTCATCGGTTCCTGCCGCACGAACGTTAGTCAGCTGCTTAGCCTTGGTTGGGTTTACCACCAAGTCATTTGCACGAGAATGGATACCGACAATCTGTCCTTCATAAATATCCACACCATGGCCTAAGAATAAACGACCACGATCTTGCAAGCTGTACAAAGCGTAAGCCAAGGTCTTACCCTTCACCATACTGACCAACACACCGTTCTGACGTTTCGCCACTTCACCTTCCTTCACAGGACCATAGTGATCGAACACGCTGGTCATGATGCCGGAACCCGAAGTCAGTGTGAGGAACAAGCCACGGAAACCAATCAACCCGCGTGAAGGAACAACGAATTCCAAACGCACACGGCCTTTGCCGTCTGGCTCCATGTTGGTCATTTCCGCCTTACGCAAGCCCAGCTCTTCCATTACGGCGCCTTGATGCTGTTCTTCCACATCAATGACAACCGCTTCGTAAGGTTCATGGATTTCACCGTCCACTTCTTTTTGAACCACTTCTGGGCGAGAAACACCCAGTTCAAAACCTTCGCGGCGCATAGTTTCAATCAGTACTGACAAGTGCAGCTCACCACGGCCAGAAACGATGAACTTATCAGCACTATCGCCCTGCTCAACACGTAACGCTACATTGTGGATAAGTTCTTGATCCAGACGTTCTTTGATATTGCGTGAGGTGACGAACTTACCTTCTTTACCGGCAAACGGTGAGTCGTTCACCATAAAGGTCATGCTCACTGTTGGCTCGTCAACGGACAACTCTGGTAAAGACTCGACATTTTCTGGGTCACACAAGGTGTCGGAGATGCTCAGCTTGTCGATACCATTAATACAAACAATATCACCAGCGGACGCTAATTCAGTGTCGATACGATCTAAGCCTAAGTAGCCTTTTACGTTCAGCACTTTACCTTTACGGGTTTCACCATTGGCCGAGGCCACGACGACTTGTTGGCCGGGCTTCAACTGACCACGCGTAATTCGACCAACACCAATAACACCAACGTAGCTGTCATAATCGAGTGCGGAAACCTGCATTTGGAAGGGAGCGTCTGGGTCAACATCTGGCGTCGGAACACGATCGACAATCATTTGGTATAACGGCGTCATGTCTTCGGCCATATCACTAGGGTCTTCACCGGCAATACCGTTGATCGCAGAGGCGTAGATAACCGGGAAATCTAACTGCTCGTCTGTGGCTCCCAAGTTATCGAAAAGATCAAACACCTGATCCATGACCCAATCTGGACGCGCTCCAGGGCGGTCAATCTTATTGATGACCACAATCGGTTTTAATCCGCGCTCAAAGGCTTTAGACGTCACAAAACGAGTTTGTGGCATAGGGCCGTCCACTGCATCGACCAGCAACAATACGGAATCTACCATCGACAAAACACGCTCAACCTCACCACCGAAATCGGCGTGTCCTGGGGTATCGACGATATTGATACGATAATCATTCCAATTAATGGCGGTATTTTTCGCCAAAATGGTGATGCCACGCTCTTTTTCTTGGTCGTTCGAATCCATGATGCGCTCTGCACCTTCGTCTTTACGATCAAGGGTTCCGGACTGACTGAGGAGTTTATCAACCAACGTAGTTTTACCGTGGTCAACGTGTGCAATGATGGCAACATTGCGTAACTTGCTGATTACATTCGACATTTACTTAAAACCTGTGAAATTACGGAATCGCCGCGCGAGTATGGCAGGGAGGTTATAGAAAACACTCACTGCTAAATGGCGGCGGTCGCCACTGCGAGCGTTTCATCACTACTGGCAATGCTTGGGCGGATGGCGGCGCATTATACCTAAAACTGGCCAATGACCTACAAGTGTCTCGCACTTGATGTAAAACATGACAATGATCAAGGCTTCCTGCGGGAATATAGCCTATTGAGAAGGCATGTCACCCACATGACAACGTTTAACCCGCTCGCGATATTCTACTGTAAAAACCCGCTTTAAAATCCGAATGGGTTGCCACTAGGCACCAGTTTCCGGCCACCCTCTTCGGTAAACTTCTGCTCACTCAAGGTAAACTCGGCAACACGCCCATTGCTCGCCTTCACTTTGCAGAAAACGTAGTTATTGGTGATAGAGGTGCCCTTCTTGAGATTAGCGGTAAGAAATACTAAGAACGCTTTTTTACTTTCATCAAAGCGGGAAGAGAGATTATCCATCGCGTGTCCCATCAGCTGCTTGCCCGCCTTGCGTTTTAACTTCTCTTCACAAGCGAAAAGTGCATCGGTCATGGTCACATTTTTATAACCACCGCTGTCGCCAGCGTCGCCATCAAGTGCTCCGGTGCGCTGTAGGTAAACGGTGGTCGAAACTGCTGCTGCAATCAAGAGCACCACAGCCGTCACGACAATAATGGTGTCTCGTGTTTTATCCGCCATCGTAGAAAGCCTCGTAAACGATCTTTCAGTAATAGCACATCTCCATCAATCACCGCGCATTTGAGAGGGTTAATCGGTTTTTGGCCGATAAACGCCGACGTTATGATTACCCTCTTCCACAATCTGAGAAGCGTGTAATTTGCTCATCACACCTTTCTTGCAATAAAGAAGATATTGCTGATCAGACGGTAACGATGGCCATTCGGTATGCAAGCGGTAAAACGGAATGTGTAAACACTCATCAAGGCGCAGAGGCTCAGCTTCCTGTTCGTCGGGGTGACGAACATCAATGACCTGGGCACCTGTGGGAACATAACTGAATTCATCCACACCCACTGCTTCGCCAATGCCCTCCATCACTTTATCAATGGATTCCACTTTACGATTGGCAACGGCCGCGTCTAATGTGGCGAAGTCAAAATGCTCTTCCACTGCTTCAATCACCTCAAGCTTCGCACGAGTAGTGGGGCGCTTAGAAATCACACCACAATATTCCGGCATATTGGCGGCGAATACTTCCGTACCAATCGTTCGAGACAGCGCGATGATGTCACCCTTATCAGTCGTGATCAGCGGACGCATGGTCAATACATCACAGACTTTATCAATCACCGCTAAATTAGGAATGGTTTGGCTAGACACCTGCGCCACACTCTCCCCCGTGACGACAGCTTGAAAGTGCATCTCTTCCGCCACTTTACTGGCAGCACGCATCATCATTCTTTTTAAGACAACCCCCATCTGGCTATTAGGAATCTTATGAAGAATCTCGCCAACCACCGGCTCAAAGGGGACCGTGACAAACTTCACCAAATGAGACGATGCGTATTTGCTCCATAAATAGTACGCCACCTCTTTCACACCAATCTCATGAGCACGCCCACCAAGATTGAAAAAGCAGAAGTGCGTTCGTACCCCTCGTTTCATCGTAAGATAACTGGAGACCGTGGAATCAAAACCGCCCGAAATCAAGGATAATACGGGGTCTTGACTGCCCAAGGGGTATCCGCCGATTCCTGGTCGCTGCACTTTCACGATGTACAAGCGGTCATGTTTTACTTCCATTCGAACTTCTACATCAGGATTTTTAAGCTTTACGCCCGCAGCGTTGCTGTTTTGATTCAAACCGCCGCCCACATACCGCTCCAGCTCGACAGATGAGAAAGGATGATCGCCATGACGCTTCACCCGCACACAGAATGTTTTATTCTCAAGCGCACTCGCCCACTGTGCGTGAGTCTTCTCATAAATATCATGCATGTCGGAAAAAGTGGTTTGCTCAACTTCGGAGAAGAAGGCAATACCCGGTGTATTGGATAAGACATCGATCACCTGTGAAGTCTTAGCCGCAATTTGTGCGTCAGATAACGCTTCTGGCCATTCGACAAACACATCAATCTTCTCAAAGTCTTTCTTTACCACGATGCTTTCTTCGATGGGCCTTAACAGCAAACGTAGATTGTCTTTCAGGATTTTAATAAAGCGCTTACGAACCGGTGGGCTCTTGATAATAATTTCTGGAAATAACTTAACGATAAAGTGCATAGCAAACCCTAAAACCGAGCGGGCGGATGAATGTTGGCCTATAACTATTTTGGTTCAAGAGAACAGTTTTGGCCCGAGAGAACCGCACTGATCCAAAAGAACCCGCTTGACCCGAGATAACCAATGCCAATTCAGGCCAGATGTCGGGCTAAGTGTCACAAAGGGGCGTGATTATAGAGTAATCAACGGCTCGATAGCGACCTCGCCCCAGAATTAATCTTACTAAGCAACCATCAGACAATAACGAACCAAAACTGTGCAAAAAGATAAATTCAGCACTACTTTTGCGCCCAAAAGAGGAGCTAGGCATTTTATACCTGATCGTTTGTACTGACAGGAGTCGTAACAGTAGTACAGAGCGTTCTATACTGACGTGTTTTGGAATCTATATGGTATAAATATTGCTTACTTATGGAGCACTCGTGTGATGGTTGGGGCCATTCAACGCTTATTCTTCAGAGCCAATAGCCGTAAACCTAGTAACCGTAAACCTATAAATACAACACTAACATTCATTCTGGCGCAGCCATTTTGGAGGATTTCATGTCAGAGCAAACTCTGAATCTCATCAAAGAAAACGAAGCCAAGTGGGTTGACCTCCGCTTTACCGACACAAAAGGTAAAGAGCAACATGTCACCATCCCTGCTACTGAAGTAGACGAAGGCTTCTTCACCGAAGGTAAAATGTTCGATGGTTCTTCTATCGCCGGCTGGAAGGGCATCAACGAATCCGACATGATCCTTATGCCAGATGACAGCACCAGCTTCATGGATCCGTTCACCGATGAGTCTACTGTGATTCTGCGCTGCTCTATCGTTGAGCCATCTACTGGCGAAGGCTACAACCGCGACCCTCGCTCTATCGCTCAGCGTGCTGAAGCTTACTTACAATCAACTGGTCTTGGCGATGCAGCGTTCTTCGGTCCAGAACCCGAATTCTTCGTTTTTGATGACATCAAGTGGGGCGCAGATATGTCTGGCGCGTTCTACAAAATCAATTCAGAAGAAGCGGCATGGGAATCTGGCAGTGAAATCGCCGATGGCAACATGGGGCACCGCCCAGGCGTAAAAGGTGGATACTTCCCTGTTCCGCCTGTTGACTCCCTTCACGACATTCGTGGCGCGATGTGTAACGCCATGGAAGCCATGGGCTTAGAAATTGAAGTCCATCACCATGAAGTGGGTACCGCTGGTCAGTGTGAAATCGGTGTTGGCGCAAACACCTTGACCAAGAAAGCCGACGAAGTCCAAATCTTGAAATACGCTGTACACAATGTTGCTCACGCTTACGGCAAAACCGCAACCTTCATGCCTAAGCCTTTGGTTGGCGATAACGGTAACGGCATGCACGTCCACCAATCTTTCGTGAAAGACGGTGTTAACCAGTTTGCCGGCGATGCGTACGCAGGCCTATCTGAAACCGCGCTGTACTACATCGGCGGTATCATCAAGCACGCCAAAGCATTGAATGCGTTCTGTAACGCCTCTACCAACTCTTATAAGCGTTTGGTTCCTGGCTTCGAAGCGCCAGTTATCTTGGCTTACTCTGCTCGTAACCGTTCTGCGTCTATCCGTATTCCTTACGTGTCCAGCCCGAAAGGCAAGCGTATCGAAACTCGCTTCCCAGACAGCACCGCTAACCCATACTTGGCGTTCGCTGCATTGCTGATGGCAGGCCTTGACGGCGTTAAGAACAAGATCCACCCTGGCGATTCTGCGGATAAAGACTTGTACGACCTTCCTGCTGAAGAGTTGGCGGAATACCCAACTGTTTGCTCTTCTTTCGAAGAAGCTTTGGCCTCTTTGGACGCTGACCGCGACTTCTTGAAAGAAGGCGGTGTTTTCGATGATGACATGATCGATGCGTACATCGAGCTGAAGAGCGAAGAAGTCGAAACTCTGAACATGACCACTCACCCTGTTGAGTTCAGCATGTACTACAGCGTTTAATCCGCTCCCAGTTTTCCGCGCTAACACAGACTTTCTCGCATCGCTGCGAAAGTTCGCTCTATGAAACGCGGTAAAGCACACAAAACCCCAGACCGTTATCGTTCTGGGGTTTTTATTTTTTAGCGTCTGGATTACGCTAATCTGCAGAAACCTTAATGAAAGAAACGATTAAGACAGCAGGTTAGCCAATGAGAATAGGAAAGATAAAAACAACAATGCTCTTAGGCAGCTTAGGGTTAGGAATATGCACAAACCTCATCGCACAGCCCCCCATCTATAAAACGGTGGACGAAAACGGCAATATTACTTACTCAGATAACCCGCCAGACAAAGATTCCAAGCCATATCAACTGCCCAGCATTAATTCTCAACCTGCGCACAGCACTGAAGGCTTCCCTAAAGCTCGTGAAAAAACCACTACGCAGGCGACTGAAAATTATTATATTTCCATCGCCAGTCCAGCGGATGATCAAGCCATTCCTCCTGGCCAACTTTCCGTCAGTATCGTGGGCAGCATTGAACCTGCTCCGAAAGAAGCATTGACCTTTGAACTGGTGGTTGATGGAAGCGTGGCACTCACCGGCTCCAGCCCAACGTTTGTTCTATCTCCATTGCTACGGGGCACTCACATCGCCTCCATTAGAGCCATCGATAAAGACGGCAATCTTGTTACCGCCTCAAATAACATCACCTTTCACGTCATACGACCAAATGTGTCCAATTAGCGCACCCAATTGGTGCGTGCACCAAATTAAAGCAAAATAACGCCATTCAACATAACACCTAATGAAAACGTCACCGTGTTAGGGCATACCGGTGCTTTGGTTTATTTTTTGCTACACAGAGAGATCAATAATCTGACTTTCATAACAAAATGGTCTCGACTGCGAATTACAAACAGCTCCTCGACAGCCTAAGCACCTCGGTGGTAGTGGTAAACTCTCATTTAGAGATTACCTATCTCAACCCCACTGCCGAAGCGCTGTTGGCAATTTCTGGCACAAGAATTATTGGCACCAGCATTCTCAATTACTTCGTGGAGTCAGAAGCAGCGGTTAAGTCCATGCAAGATGCTGCGGCACGCAACCACCACTACACCAAACGCCGTGCTGGCTGGCGCCTTCATAATGGCCAAAAGCTAACGGTGGACTATACCGTCACCGCACTGGGTGATGAGCAAGGCTTAGCCATTGAAATCCAACCTCTGGATCGTTTGTTGCGCATCAGCCGCGAAGAAGCCTTGATTTCAGCACAGGAAACCACTCGTAACCTGGTGAGAGGCATGGCCCATGAAATCAAGAACCCGCTCGGGGGTATCCGAGGTGCCGCCCAATTACTCTCACGAGAACTGCCTTCCGAAGAGTTAAGTGAATACACTACCGTCATCATCGAAGAGGCTGATCGTCTTCGCAATTTGGTCGATCGAATGCTCGGCCCTCGGCAACTGCCTAATTGGTCGTATTTGAATATTCACGAAGTATTGGAGCGAGTCAGCACCCTCATTACTGCCGAAAGCGATGGCAAAGTGACCCTGACGAGAGATTATGACCCCAGTATCCCAGAGCTCCCAGGGGATCGTGAACTCTTGATTCAAGCCACGTTGAACATCGTTCGCAATGCCATGCAGGCATTGAATGAAGCCAATACAGAGAACCCAAGTATCTCGCTGTGCACACGAATTCAACGGCAATTTACGATTGGCCGTGACAACCACCCACTTGTGTGCCGAGTAGACGTCCGCGACAACGGCCCAGGCATTGCCCCCGAAATTATCGAAGATATTTTTTACCCCATGATCTCAGGCCGCGCCGAAGGCACCGGACTTGGACTCGCCATTTCACAACAGCTGATCAATCAACATAACGGCTTGATTGAGTGCGAAAGCCGCCCCGGCAACACCGTTTTCTCCCTTTATATTCCAATGGAACACAGTCATGCAGAAGCCAAATAACGTATGGATCATTGACGATGACCGCTCCATCCGCTGGGTGTTAGAGAAGTCTTTGCAACAGGCAGGGATCGAGACTACCTGTTTTGATTCGGGCGATGCCGCCCTTCATGCCAGCAACAATAAGCTCCCCGATGCCATTCTCAGTGATATTCGTATGCCTGGTATTGATGGCCTGGCACTGCTTGAACAACTTCACCTCAAACACCCCCACTTACCCATCATCATCATGACGGCGCATTCCGACTTAGACAGCGCTGTCGCCGCATATCAAGGTGGGGCTTTTGAGTACCTTCCCAAACCCTTTGACGTTGACGAAGCCCTTGCCGTTACCCAACGAGCGCTCGCCCATGCCGAAGAGCAAAGTCAAATTGAAGAAGACACCCCCCCAGAAACGGACAACTCTGGTGGGGATATCATCGGCGAAGCACCGGCAATGCAAGAAGTGTTTCGCGCTATTGGGCGGCTTTCTCAGTCCAACATTACCGTATTGATCAATGGAGAGTCCGGCACAGGTAAAGAACTGGTCGCCCGCGCCCTGCATGAGCACTCCCCACGCCGCCAGCAACCGTTCATTGCCCTCAATATGGCGGCCATTCCCCGTGATTTGATTGAGTCAGAGCTATTCGGTCATGAAAAAGGCGCATTCACCGGCGCAGGCGGACAACGCCAAGGGCGATTTGAGCAAGCCAACGGCGGAACACTCTTTTTAGATGAAATCGGCGATATGCCAGCGGACACACAAACTCGGTTGCTGCGAGTTCTTGCCGACGGCGAGTTTTATCGCGTTGGCGGGCACACTCCTGTCAAAGTCGATGTTCGAATCATTGCCGCGACCCATCAAAATCTAGAAGGATTGGTAGCCGATAACCGATTCCGTGAAGATTTATTCCACCGCTTGAATGTGATTCGTATTCATATTCCGAAGTTATCAGACCGACGCGAAGACATACCGAAACTGACACAGCATTTCTTCCAGAAAGCAGCCTCAGAA
Source organism: Marinibactrum halimedae (assembly GCF_021234875.1). Classification (GTDB taxonomy): domain Bacteria; phylum Pseudomonadota; class Gammaproteobacteria; order Pseudomonadales; family Cellvibrionaceae; genus Marinibactrum; species Marinibactrum halimedae. The sequence goes on from NZ_JAJQVM010000014.1 coordinate 54,992, forward strand.
CTTGGTGTAGAACCCAAAGTATTGTTGCCCGAGACGGAAAAGTATCTCTGCAATATTGCCTGGCCTGGTAACGTACGGCAGTTGGAAAACACCTGCCGCTGGATTACCGTCATGGCTTCAGGAAGAGAGGTGCATGTTCAGGATTTACCACCAGAGTTGATGGAACATAACCACGAGGTAGAACCCTCCAATGACTGGAATAAAGCCCTACGTCATTGGGCAGACCAAGCCCTGTCACGGGGGCAAAGCAATATTTTGTCTGAGGCAGTACCGGTGTTTGAGCGCGCGCTTATTGAAACAGCGCTAAAGCACACTGCGGGACGTAAACGGGACGCCGCGAACTTACTGGGCTGGGGGCGGAATACGCTCACACGCAAACTGAAAGAATTAGGGATGACCGACAGCAGCAGTGACGATGATGAGTAATTTGTCTATCTAAAAAGGCGAACTAAAGTGAGCTGAATCAATAACAGCGCACCACACACAAAAAAGCCACCGAATTCGGTGGCTTTTTTGGTTCTGCGACTGACTGCTATCCAAAGGATTAGTTAACAGAAGCAGAAGATTCTTCAGATTTTGCTTTCGCTTGTGCCAAGGCTTGAGCGAACAACGCATCGAAGTTGATCGGTGGCAACATTAACGCAGGGAAGCTGCCTTTGGTAACCACATTGTCGATGGCTTCACGCGCATATGGGAAAAGAATTTGTGGGCATGCAGTATTCATCACTTGCGCCAATTGTTGACCTTCCAACCCAGAAATAGAGAACAAACCGGCTTGCTGAACTTCTACCAAGAAAGCGGTTTCTTCCTCAATTTTAACGGTGATTGTCAACGTCAAAATCACTTCATACAGATTGTCTTCAATTTTATTGGTCTTGGTATTCAACTCTTGACCAACCTTTGGTTTCCATTGCTTACGGAAAGCTTCTGCACCCATCGGCGCTTCAAATGAAAAATCACGCAGGTAAATACGCTGCATGGCAAATTGAGGACCGTTGTTTTCTGCACCTTCTTGTGGTTGCGCTGGTTGTTGTTCTTCAGCCATGTTACTGCCTTCTTTTATTTTTTATCGGTTAAAGTCTGATTGGCTGCAAACACATTATGGATTACAGCCATAAAATCGAAATCTGTGTGTACTCACTTTCAGATGGGCCCGATACCAATAAATTCAACCCTAAATGTATCGAGTTCCAAGGATTTTGAGAAAGTTTTCCATCAAGCTTATTCCATTAAGCCTGTCTTCATTAAATCCATATCCATTAAACCCTTATCCACTAAACCTATGAACCAAGCAACTCATCTAGCTTACCCTGATGCTCTAAGGCGTAGAGGTCATCACAGCCGCCAACGTGTGTTGCACCAATCCAGATTTGCGGAACACTCGTGCGACCGGCTTTGTCCGCCATTACAGATCGCAACTCAGGATTTCCATCCACGCGAACTTCTTTGTACTTCACCCCTTTTTTATCCAGCAAATGCTTCGCTCGAACGCAAAAAGGACAAAAGCGTGTGGTGTAGATTTCTACCGGCAGCATACGTATTCCCATATTCAGATTTATGACAGTCTAACGACTCTATCAACATTCCATGCCATACCAACGTGGCAACTCGGTTGAAGCAAGGCTAAATCAGAACCAAATAACCCGTCTTTACGCTTTCACAACCGGCAATTTTTGGCTGATCCACTCCGTCATACCCCCTTCAAGACGACAGACGGAAAGCCCCAATTTATTTAAATCACGGCCGACACTACCTGAATGTTGGCCCATTTTGTCCACCAAAATAATCGTCTTATCTTTGAGCGCTTCAATTTCACTCATACGATCTTTCACTTTCGCAAACGGAATATTCACAGCATCAACAATGTGCCCTTGCTTAAACTCACTGCCTTCACGCAAATCCAGCATTACCGCTTCGTTTGCATTGATCATACGAGTCGCCTCATGAAATGAAACAGAACGACCACTTCGACGTCGCTCATTCCACAAATAGACGTATACCAAACCAACAAGCACACTGACTAATAGCCATTGTTGCATTAAAAATTCGATTATTTTCACACCAGCTCCATTTTCGACATACCGATAACGCATCGGCAAGGACAATTAAAACTGCGCGGGAGTATACACTATGGCTCTGATCATGAGGGAAATTGGCTTGCCAGACTCGACAATACCTCCATTTACCCGCAGCATTTGCTAGAGTGCCCGAGGATTACGAATCCAACAGGCACCGTACTCGATAGGGCGAATCACTCAAACGCAGTGATTGACCCAAACGTATTAAATTGATTGATCGTTACAGTAAGGAAACGTTTCATGAAGCGTATTTTTGCATTCGGTTCGCTTTTCCTGGCCGCGACGGTATTAACACCGTTGTCCCCAGTACACGCACAAACCGATGAACAGGCATATCAAGAAAAACTGCAAAAAGTGCAGCAATCGATCGCCGACCTTCAAGCTCAACTTAAGCAGGCAAGACATTCCAAGTCGGACCTTGAGAAAGATCTGGCCACAACCGAAATGGAAATCGGAAAACTCACCACGGAAGTCAAGCGCATTGAAACGGAGCTGGCCGAAGAAAAAAAGCGACTAGCGCTGCTCCATGAGCAGCGCGCCTCACTCAATATCGCTCGTAAAACCCAACAGCATCACCTCAGCCAACAAGCCCGTGCGGCTTATCAACTGGGAGGGCAGAGTCAGGTTAAATTATTGCTGAATCAAGATGACCCAACCCGCGCCTCTCGCATGATGAAGTATTATCAATACTTCATCGAAGCACGCTCGAACAAAATCGACGGCTATATTGAGACAGTAAAAGAACTTAATCAGCTCGAACCCCGTATCCAACAGCAAGCAGATACCTTTACGGCAAAGAAAAAAGCGCTTGAAACTCAGCAACGACAACTGCGGAAAAAATCCAGCCAACGGAAACAAACACTTGCCCGACTCAACGCTAACATCAGCAGTAAAGACGCTGAACTACAGAAACTTGAACGCGACAAGGCCGAACTGCATCGCTTACTTGAACAAGTAGCCGAGTTATTAGAGAACATTCCGGTGCCCGGCGATCACCTTCCCTTCGCCCAATTGACTAACCAATTACATTGGCCTGCTCGAGGAAAAATACGTCACAAATACGGGAGTAATCGAGCCATTGGCAAACTTAAATGGGATGGTGTGACCATTTCCGCCCCCATTGGTACGGACGTCAAAGCCATTCATGGTGGACGAGTCGTTTTTGCTGATTGGCTACGAGGGCAAGGCTTGCTCATGATTGTGGATCACGGTGGTGGCTATATGAGCCTTTATGGTCACAACCAAACACTACTCAAAGAACCTGGCGACTGGGTTTCGGCAGATGAAGTGATTGCGCAAGTCGGTAACAGCGGTGGGCAAGCGCGCTCCGGCCTGTATTTTGAAATACGCCACAAAGGCAAACCTCAAAACCCCAATAAGTGGTGCAAAAGCTAGGTAGATCACGGTTTCTTGCTTTAAAACTGACAAAACCAACCCCAGTATTTTCGAAGTACTTCCGGGTTTTCGGTATTTATTATGAAAAAACAGTTTGAAAAAAAGGCGAAGTAATCACCTACTGGCTGAATTAATCCCTAAAATCGGGGTCTAGGATTTCCCTTTTGTGAAGGCAAGACCATAAGAATCCACCCGAATTGGTAGCCAATATCCACAGAAAAGCACATACTCAAAATTAGTAAACAAAAAGTTAGACGCAAAAAGAATTTCGTTAAGGTTGCAGGAGAACCCTATGATTAAACGTTTAATGCCTATGCTGGCGTTGCTAACGGCAACAAACGTCTGGTCTGACGATCTGGACAAAACCACGGAAGGCCAACTGCCACTTAACGATCTTCGTACTTTTACGAAAGTCTACAGCCATATTCGCTCGGCTTATGTCGAAGAAATCACCGACCAAGAACTGCTGGAATATGCCATTAAAGGCATGTTGAGCGAGCTAGACCCTCACTCAACCTACCTTGATGCAAATTCATTTGATGATTTACAGGTCAATACTACTGGCGAATTCGGCGGTCTTGGAATCGAAGTAGGCATGGAGAACGGATTTGTTAAAGTCATATCTCCCATTGATGACACTCCTGCTTCCCGCGCCGGTATTGAAGCCGGTGACTTAATTATTCGTTTAGACGAAAAACCGGTGAAAGGCATGAGTCTTAACGAAGCAGTGGATAACATGAGAGGCCCGATCGGCAGTGACATTGTGGTCACCTTAGTGCGCGAAGGAATAGACCAGCCTTTCGACATTACTCTGACTCGCGATACCATCAAAGTTCGCAGCGTTCGCTCACGTATCATAGAGCCGGGATATGGCTATCTCCGCATTGCTCAATTCCAATTAAAAACTGGGGAAGACGTTGCCGCTGAAATCAAAAGGCTGCAAAGCAAAGGGCCAGAGCTTAAAGGCCTTGTGCTGGATTTACGCAACAACCCAGGCGGAATTCTGCAAGCGTCTGTGGAAGTAGCAGACCTTTTCCTTGATGAAGGCTTAGTGGTTTACACCGAAGGCCGAATCGATAATGCTGACTTAAGCTACAGCGCCACACCAGGCGACATGACCAACGGTCTACCTGTAGTAGTACTGATTAACGATGGCTCTGCTTCCGCCTCCGAAATTGTGGCAGGCGCCCTACAAGATCACAGTCGCGCCATCATCATGGGGACGGACAGCTTCGGAAAAGGCTCTGTGCAAACCGTTATTCCCATCAGCGAAGATCGCGCGATTAAACTGACCACCGCACTGTATTTCACACCGAAAGGGCGATCGATACAGGCACAAGGTATTTCTCCTGATATCAATATTGAACGCGCTGAAGTCACCGCAATTTCCTCCAAAATTCGAGTTACAGAAGCCGATCTTGAAGGTCACCTAGGCAATGCGAACGGCGGTGAAGAAAGCGGTTCTAAAGACCGAGAAGAGAAAAATGCGGATCGCAAAAGCTTAATCAGTACAGACAACCAACTCTTTGAAGCTGTATCGCTACTGAAAGGACTGCATATTTTCTCAAAAGGCAGCAGCCCCTCACCGGCATCCAGTACCACGTTAGCCGCCAGCGAGTCAGATAACTCATAACCCGTTCACCGCTTTTTTAAAGGTGAACCAACGAGTGAACCGATTAATAAATCGCCTGCGTCTTTTATTTGGTGCAACCTTGCTCATACTAATTTGCCCCCCTACGGTGGGCGGTAAATTAGTAGTCTCTGCACAATCTGAAACTCCCAAACTGGCCATCATCATTGATGATATCGGCTATCATCATCGTAGGGGAATGTGGGCCGCCACCACCACAGCCCCACTAACTCTGGCCGTCCTACCTTTTAGCCCACACGCCAAATCCATTGTAAGCAAAGCTCTTAATCACAATAAAGAAATTATGATTCATAGCCCCATGACCAGCATTGATGGGCGACGCTTAGATGAAGGGGCATTAGAAATTGACATGCCCGAAGAGGCATTTAAACAAACCCTGAATGCATCATTACAAGCCATTCCTGAAGCGGTTGGACTCAATAACCATATGGGCAGCGCATTGACTCAGGAATTGGAATCCATGTCTTGGCTAATGCAAGTACTCAAAAAAAATAACATGTACTTTATCGATAGCCGTACTACGGCCCAAAGTATTGCTTATGATGTTGCACAAAGTGAAAAGATACACTCCCTCAAACGGGATGTGTTTCTGGATAACATCCGCACCCACGCAGCCATCACACAGCAATTGGAAAAAGCGCTCTTGATTGCTCAAGAAAAAGGTTTTGCCGTCGCCATTGGCCACCCCTATCAAGAAACACTCACGGTAATTGACACTTATATCAACAAATCTGAAAACACATCCGTCGAATGGGTAACCGTTTCAGATTTACTGAAACACTCTGAAACAATAAATGAGACCTACAACCAAGAAAACACCCACTCAGCCAACTACCCTGAGCTTTTAGACAATGGTCTAATATCGACCAAAAAGGAACCTGCCCACTCTCAAAGAAGACTATAATATAACCACCTTTCATGCAGATAGATCGACTGAATATCCGAACAATATCGATATACCCGTTGGACTGGAACATATTTGTTACATTTCAAGCGTATACAAAATAGGTGCTTTTGAGAGCAGTCACACAATCCCGTGTGGTTAACAACTATACTACGTAAAACAAGACGTCGAATAGGCACGGATTCATCGCTCTGATAGTCAAAAGCAAGAAATTGGTGAGAGTAAGTTCGCGGTGCTTTCGCAAAGGGAAATGCTGTTGGATGGACACAGCAGCAATGCAAACATTAAGACGAGGTCATAGGTATGCAATACAATCGAAATGGTGAGCTGGGCCATGTACCAAGCAGAAGCGATCGTATTTTTCAGCAGCAAAATTACTTCTACTATCACACAAGGGAAGGCATTGATATCGGGCCATTTGACTCGGAAGAAGATGCCAAGAAAGGGATATGTGAATTCATTGAATTCATGCAAGCGTCTCCCGATATGTCAGCGACATTAAGTCATTACTCTGGAAAAGTCGCTTAACGTTTTTAAAGTCGCCTAGCGTGTTTTTATCGGTTACTTTCTTAATGCCCCCTCAAAAATAGGGGACATTAAGCAAAGAGCACGTTTAGTATAGAAGACGCTCAAACATAAACACACGTAAACAGAGAGAAGCGTCAACGCTTTCTTAGCGGACTTCAATACCTTGCTCCGCCATATGAGCCTTAGCTTGGGAGATGGTGTATTCGCCAAAGTGAAAAATACTGGCCGCCAACACCGCATCCGCTTTCCCTTTTTTCACTCCATCCACTAAATGATCTAAATTTCCCACGCCACCCGACGCAATCACAGGCACTTCTACCGCATCACTAATGGCTCGCGTTACCCCTAAATCAAAACCATCCTTCGTACCATCTCGATCCATACTGGTCAGTAAAATCTCTCCCGCTCCATACTCAACCATTTTTTTTGCCCACTCCAGCGCATCAATACCCGTGGGTTTTCTGCCTCCATGGGTGAAGATTTCCCAGCGATCCGGCTCGTCTTGAGCAGACACCTTCTTTGCATCAATCGCCACCACAATACATTGTGCTCCAAATTTCTCCGAAGCCTCCCTGACAAACTCTGGGTTGTACACTGCCGCCGAGTTAATGCTCACCTTATCGGCACCGGCATTCAACATACTCCGAATATCATCTAATGTTCGAATTCCCCCGCCCACCGTTAAAGGAATAAAAACTTCACTGGCAATTTTTTCCACTGTTGCCACTGTGGTGCCTCGGTCTTGATGTGTCGCGGTAATATCCAGAAACGTAATTTCATCTGCGCCGGCTTCGTTATAACGCTTAGCGACTTCTACCGGATCGCCAGCATCACGAATATCCACAAATTGTACGCCTTTGACGACGCGACCGTTATCCACATCCAAACAAGGAATGATACGTTTTGCTAATGCCATGGTTGCTTACTTCCGAATTGAGGAAAAGAACTAAAAAACTTCTTCAAAAGAGAGCTTTATTCATCGTGACTAAAAAATAAAAAAGGTAACAAAAAAGAATTGTAACGGGTTGATCTGAAAAGAGGAAAGGCAGTGACAAACTCACACAAAGAAAGTGCTACAAAGATAAATACAGACAAATTCACCTCAATTCAGGTTCGGCTTTTTATCACGATACATGCGCTCATCTGCAATGGCTTTTAATGTTGCTAGATCACGACCATCAGTAGGCCAAACAGCCATCCCAACACTGACAGAAACTCTCAGTTTCAGTGTAGAAGTAATGGTAATCGGCTCATACAACATCGACTTAATACGCTCTTGTAGGGCTATTCCGGCCTCTTCAGACAACTGCTCTGAAACCACCACTAGGAACTCATCTCCACCGATTCGGCTGATGAATTCACCACGCCTAAGCGTTGATCTCAATCTGCGGCCAAACTCAACCAAGACCTGATCACCCGCATTGTGACCATACTCATCATTGATACTTTTAAACTGATTAAAATCAATATACAAAAGGCTAAAACCTTCACCTTGCCGTTCGCACCGGGCCTGCAATTTATTGAGCTGATAATCAATAAATCGCAAATTAGGCATTTGAGTAAGCGGATCTAAGTGCGCCAACTGGCGTAACTTACGCTCCATATTCTTAAAAGTGGTCACATCATGAAACGTTAATAAGACCGCATGTACCTCGCCACTTTCATCGAACAAAGGATAATAACCCACATCCATATGCATCGACTCGTCCAAGCCAGGAAAATCAAAATTGCTAGAATGATGAACGTCAGTACCGGTGAAGCACTCGTTTAGATAGGGATGAAAAAGGCGTTCGAACTCTTCCTCTTCCATAATGTCTCGAATATTTCTTCCTATGATTAATTCTTCTGTGCTTTGATAAGCCCGAGCAAAGTTGGCATTGACTGCAACAAAACAGCCTTCGCGGTCAATAACGGCAAAAAAGTCTTCTATACGACCTAAAAATCGCATGCACGAGTGAATTACCCCGAGCGGAGCATCCTGCAATGCTGAAACAACGTGCTGTGCTTCTTGCTCCATGGGCTCTCCAAGTTGATATTTGTTTCTTTTATAAAACAAAGCGCAATAAGCGAAAAGTGACAATAGATTCTAAAAAATGCCTTTATTTATAAACAACCTGCACAAACATGCCACTTCTTTTGCTAGGTCATCCTCCTATCAAGAAAAAACGCTGTTTTTGAGTAAGAAAACTTGTTCAATTAAGCGTTGCCAGTCCAAACCGAGAAGTTACGTAATAACTGTATACCAGCATCGTGACTTTTTTCTGGATGAAACTGCACTGCAAACAAATTTTTGTCACCCAAAGCCGCAACGAAACGTTCGGAGTACTCACATACTCCTGCAATCTGCTCAGAATTAGCCGCTTCTACATAATAACTGTGTACAAAATAAAAGCGTGCTCCGTCCTCTATGCCATTCCATAATGGGTGCTGGGTCTGATGCACTTCATTCCACCCCATATGCGGCACTTTTAAATGGTTGTCCTGTTCATCGCGCAAGCCTTTCCCGAAGAACTTCACCTTGCCCGGCAACAGCCCCATACACTCGATGCCATTATTCTCTTCACTGTGCTCTAACAAGACTTGCATACCAACACAAATCCCCAATACGGGCTTGCCTAACTCAATTTGTCGTGACATAAGTTGGTCGAACTGGTGTGCTCGAATCGCCGCCATGCAATCACGAACAGCTCCCACTCCGGGAAACACAATTCGATCAGCTCTTTCAATGTCGTGAGCCGAATCGGTAATGACAACGTTGACGTCAGGTGCTGCATGCTCTAATGCACTGGCAACAGAATGCAAATTGCCCATACCATAGTCAACAACAGCAATGGTTTGTTGAGTCATGAAAATTCCAAAATCATCAGATAAAAAATCGCAAGGCCTACGGAAAAGCGACTTCGCAACTCGGAAGCAACCTTAAGAAGCGCCATTAACGTAACAAACTACACTAAGAAACTGATTTCACACAGGCCACATAAAGGTATTGAAGCGTCATCAACCTGTGAATTTACAGTGTTCCTTTTGTTGAAGGCATTTTATTGGCCATACGCGGATCTGCTTCTAATGCCATTCGTAAGGCACGCCCGAAGGCTTTAAAAACCGTTTCAATTTGGTGATGTGCGTTGTGACCACGTAAACAGTCAATATGCAGCGTTACTTTGGCATGATTGATAAAGCCATGGAAAAACTCAGAGAATAATTCAGTATCAAATTTTCCGATTCGCTTTTGGGTAAAAGGCACATTCATCACCAAACCAGGGCGCCCCGAAAAATCAATGACAACACGAGATAGCGCCTCATCCAAAGGCACATAAGCGTGGCCATACCGACGAATACCTCTTTTATCACCCACCGCTTCAGCCATCGCCTGGCCAATTGTGATGCCGATATCTTCCACCGTGTGATGATCATCGATGTGTATATCACCTTTACAAAATACGTCTAAATCAATCAGCCCATGACGAGCAATCTGATCCATCATATGTTCTAAAAATGGCACACCTGTATCAAATTTACTCTCACCAGTGCCGTCCAAATTGAGTGACACTTTAATCTGGGTTTCTAATGTATCACGGCTGACTTGAGCGCAACGCGGCTCCATAGACTATCTCCAAAACAGACGGTTTCCAAAATAGATATCTCCGCCAGAAACCACAGCAATAACCCACACTGTGTGCAGGTATCTGAGTTATTGTGGGCCATTAAGCACAGAAGCAGAGATTATTACACAAAAGCGAAATTATAAGGCTTGCCGTAACTGGCCGCTACTCAAAGCGGTATAGTAATCCGACGCGCTTTTCATTATCCAAACACCTATATGGCAAAAAATAAAGATAGGTTGACCCCATCATGGCCAACTTCTTCTTTACAAAGTGTTATAACATAACGAAAATGGGAAAGATTTAGTTGGGTCACTCGCAAACCCAACCACACGTACGATACAGAATCTCATAGAACATAGAATTTAATAAAACATAGAGCCTCATAGAACAAAGTCTCACAGACTATGGCATTGCACAGACCATGAAATCGCACAGAGTGTACAACACACAATTTGTACCCTTTCTGAAAGCGCTGTTGCTTGTGCTGGCGTTCGTGTGTGTACAAGTGGCCGATGCTCACCACAAGCCCGAACACATTGCCGAGACTGACGAACTTCTCTGCACTGATGTACATGGCCTCAGCGCCGGTACGATCACTGCATATCGCTGGGCTGGGTCACACATCACCCACCCCATTCAAAATACACCTTTTCCTTCTTTAAGCGAGACCTCTAGCCAATATCGGCCTCAATGTGGTCGCGCACCACCTTACTAATACGGTATTCGCTGTCTGTTCAGGCACCGACAAAGCCAACTGTACATTGAACCCCTTCAATGTTTTTGAGCCGTCAATCCGCATCCGTCCTGTGTAAGTAAGGTCGGGAGCGCCTTTTCAGATTCGTATACCAAATTCTCTGTGCCTTGCTTGCAGTTATGAGCGGCTCTTCTTTTAAACCCACAGGCGCCTCTTTAAGAATCAAACGGCTTTGTGGACAACACTCACCAGGAATACACAATGAATCACCAAACTCACTTCCGATTGACGCATATTGATAGCGAAGCCACCCGCAGTGAAGCACGGGAGACATCATTATGTTTCCGTGCTACGCCCGCTCGGAAACACCGACTTTCCACATCAATTGCAACGGCTATTTTCGTTGCTGGTGTCGGACTGCATTCCACTGTTTCTGCCCAAAACAAACAAGACCACCCCCATGAATCCAATTTAATGGAAGAGGTGATCGTGAGCGGTGCTCTCAAGAAATCACGGACGAAAACGGCATTACCTATCACCGTATTGGATGGGGAGGCGCTATCAAAAGAAGTGAGAGATTCCTTAGGTGAAACACTGAATGGCCAAGTCGGCATTCATTCCGCTAGCTTCGGCAGCGGGGTCGGCTTACCGGTTATTCGTGGTCAATCCGGCAATCGCGTTCGAGTTCTTCAAAGTGGTATAGACGCACTGGATGCTTCTGCCGTCAGCCCAGACCACAGTAACAGCATCACCGCTTTCAATGCAGAACGGGTAGAAGTCATTCGTGGCCCCGCCACCTTACTTTACGGTAATGGCGCTATTGGCGGCATTGTTAATGTAATTGATGGCCGCATCAAAGAAACGCTTCCAGAAGACACTTCCATGTCTTTTACCCAAACTCATGACACCAATAACGACGGTAATACGTCCAACTTCCGGTTTGACACCGCCGTTGGCAACGTCGCTTTTCATTTAGATGGAGCGTATGTCGATACCGGTATCGTAGAAATTCCAGGTTATGCTCAGCTTGAAGACGAACACCACGATGATGATCATGACGATGAAGAGCCAGGTCACGATGAGCATGAAGAAGAGCACGAAGAAAACACCGATGGTTTTATCGGTAACAGCGAGACGACCACCAAAAGCCTAGCGTTTGGTAGCACCTACGTGGGTGAAACCGGTTTTGTGGGCTTCTCGGTAAGTCGTTTAGAAAGAGATTACGGCCTGCCACCCGGAACACATGCTCATGGTGAAGAAGAGCACGAAGGGGAAGAAGGCGACGAAGGTGAAGAGCATGAAGAACATGGCGAGGTGAACGTCAATCTCGACATGGAACAGACCCGTTATGAATTCAAAGCCGGCAAAAACTTTGAGGGGTGGCTGCAATCCGCCACCGCACATCTCGCCTTTAATGACTACGAACACTTCGAAAGAGAAATGGAAATTCATGAAGAAGGCGAAGAACACGGTGATGAAGACCATGACGATGAAGATCACGAAGAAGAGCTTCATGAGCCAACGCGCTTCTCTAACGAAGGCGTCGAATTACGACTTCAGGCAAATCATGCTCCAATGGGCAATCTACAAGGCACCTTTGGCCTTCAATATATTGACAGAGAGTTCAGTGTTATCGGCGAAGAAGCTTTTCTTCCGACTACCGACATCAACACACTCGGTGTTTTTGTGGTTGAAAGCATTGAAGCAGACCAATGGACTTATGAGTTTGGCGCTCGTGTTGAAGATACCTCTTTCTCTAAACGCGGCTGTGATGTCGACAACACAACCTACAGTGCCAGTGGTTCGGCCATTCGCGAACTTAACGAGCAAAGCAATATCTTCTTTGGTTTAAGTCGCTCGGAGCGCTCGCCTACCGAACAAGAACTGTTTTCCAACAGCGGCGGTGAAACCTGTGGCACCTCTGAAGATCTCGTCCTTCACGTTTCAACAAACCGCTTTGAAATTGGCACTGCGGATTTAGACACCGAAGTGTCTTCCAACTTCGAAATCGGCTATCGCAAATTTTTGGGTGAATGGCGCGGTGAAGTTAATGCCTACTACAACAGCATCGATGACTTTATCTACTTGCAAGACACCGATGTGGAAATCGATGAGAGCACCGTCTCGGTGTACCAGCAACAAGACGCCACCTTCTATGGGTACGAAGCCCAGCTGAGCACCCACTTCATCGAAGAGGACGCTTACCACTTAGACTTCACCCTCTTTACCGATGCCGTACGCGCAGAGTTTGATGGTGGAGAAAACGTACCGCGTATTCCTGCCATGCGAGTAGGTACCGAGTTGGCGTTGATTTCTGAAAATTGGTCTGCTCGCTTGAGACTTACCGAAGTGGATGAACAAACAGAGGTTGCCCACGATGAGTCAGAAACGGATGGCTATACCTTGCTCAACTTGTATGCGGATTACCACATCCCTGCCCTGAACGACTCAATGGTGGTTTTTGTACGAGGTAATAACCTGCTAGATGAAGAGATTCGTTATCACACCTCATTAATCAAAGACCTTGCACCAGCCCCCGGAATTGGGTTCGACATAGGGATTCGCATAAATCTTTAACATTGATGCACTATGGTGCAGCACCAACGCACCATTATAAAACTTAAAATGCACCAAAGTGTTACTCGCTGAATGTGCATAAGGGTGACGACTCAATCGATCATCCATTAACCATCTTTTCGTGGAGCAGAAGACCCTCTCTCCATGTTTTGCGGTGCAACGTGTTGCACTGCCAAAACCGCTTAGCCCCGGTGTTTTGCACCGGGGTCTTTTTTTAGACGTGATTTTTGAGCCTAAGATGCGGCCCTTTGCCCCTAATAAGCCGTCTTAATAAATCCATACACCCCATAAATCCCTAACTATACTTTCTCTATCAGCGGCTTATTGCAGCGATATGTCGTCTATTTCAACAAATTCCTCCAAAAAACATCTAAACACCAGCTCGATACGCTTTGGATCTAAACGTCGGAGTCTCTGATTTGTTATGGTCAACAAGCATCTACCTCCATTTCTTAAGCCTCGCTCTCAAGAAAAGACGTTTGACCATCCGGAACGACGCTCTAAACCTAGATCCAACTCCCCCTCCTCTAGCGAGTCACAAGAGGGAAAACTCACCATTGGGGAGAGTTTCTCAAGAAGGATGTTTCCCTCACGGGTATTGATTTACGCGCTGTGTACGATTGCTTTCACGGGAATGTATATCGGCGGCGATATACATTGGCTGCAATGGGCAACGACCTGCCTCATTGGCCTTGGCTGGCCCCATATCGTCTATTTTTACTACACCCGCACTCAACAAAATGGCTATCATGCCGAACGCAGAGTATTTGGTATGGACGCCTTTTTGTGTGGCCTCTCACTCGCGTGGGTGGAATTTCACATTCTCCCCAGTATCGGCTTAACCAACACCATTGTGACCGCCTTCGTCATGCTATGTGGCCTAAGGGGATTGATTTGGTTCTTGCTGTCTTGCATTGCCGGTATGGGCGTTGGCGTGTTATTGCACGGTTTTCATGTCAATCAGACCCTGAGCCTTTGGGGCCTACTGGCCTCCCTTCCGTTGATTGTTGTCTCGCCCATTGTGCTCGGCTTAAACACATTTCAATTAGGGCTTAAGCTCTCACAGCAAAAGCAAGAATTTCAAAGACTAAGCAGAACCGACCACCTCTCCCAACTGTGGAATCGACGTCATTGGATCACAACACTTGACCACGCCTTAGAGCGCTTCCATCGCTATAACACCAGCGCAACGATTGCGATATTGGATATCGACTTTTTCAAAGACATTAATGATCAATATGGCCACCTTGCCGGAGATAAAGCCATTTCCACCATCGGCCACATTATTAACGGCTCTATCCGTAAAGTAGACACCGCCTGTCGCTACGGCGGCGAAGAATTTGCCTTGTTAATGCCCGATACCAATGAATCTCAAGCACTGACGGTTGCAGAGCGTTTACGCGCCTCTGTTGCCAAACGCACCATGGAAGCACCGGTGATCAATAGTTCAGAGAAAGAACCGAGCAACGGGATTAGCCACTTCTCAATGACCGTCAGTATTGGCGTCTCAGCAGTAAACGGCGACTTCACCTCCGTCAACGATTGGATTAAAGCCGCCGATAGCGCCCTATACCAATCTAAATCTTCCGGTCGAAACCAAGTGACTCTCTGGCAACCTAAACCCTCCTCGAAACAACGCACCAAAAATTATTACCCGCTTTCTCACAACACAGATGATTTAACCCACCCTTCGACCTCAGCTAACCCGCCCTCCTAAGGCCTTTTAAAGACACCGTCTCGACGAAATGTCATTACTGGAGGTCAATAACGCCATTGTGATTCGTCAAACAAGCGCTAAAATGCCGTGTTTTACACGATCACACTGCACATTGACCTACCAATGCCATGACTGCTCAAGAAACCGCAATCCCAAGCCTGCTTAGCCTTATGCCCACGCCACGCCTGCGTATTGCGCTGCTAGGCTATCGCAGTCACCCACATGTGGGAGGGCAAGGTATCTATTTAAAATATCTGAGTAAGGCGCTAGTAGAGGCCGGACACCGTGTGGATGTGATTTCAGGCCCGCCCTATCCTGAACTGGACGAGCGAGTCTCGTTGATCAAACTCCCCAGTCTTGACCTTTATGCGGTCGAAGCTCCTTGGAAAGCCTTAAGACCAAAGCACTTGCTGTCTTACAGCGACACTTTCGAGTGGGCCAGCAAAATGACTGGCGGCTTCGCAGAGCCTTATACGTTTAGCCGTCGAGTGGCCCGCTATTTATCGAAGCACGGCCACAATTATGATCTCGTACACGACAACCAATGCTTAGGCTATGGTCTTTTACGAATCGCAAAACGTGGTCTCCCGGTTATCGCCACGGTCCATCACCCCATTACACGCGATTTAGAATTGGCATTGAACGCCGAATCCGATTGGGGAATGCGCTTGTTAATTAAGCGCTGGTATCTGTTTTTGAAGATGCAAACCCGCGTCGTGAAAAAGCTCCCCCATGTCGTCACCGTCTCAGAGTGCTCAAAAACGGATATCGCCGACGCCTTTGGCCGATCACAAACGGCCATTGATGTGATTCCTAACGGTATCGATACTGAGACCTTTCGCCCATTAGACACTGTGAATCGATGCGGCAACAAAATCGTCACCACAGCCTCATCCGATCAACCTTTAAAAGGCCAACGCTACCTACTTGAAGCTTTTCAGCAATTGCAGGCACAGTACCCCAAGTTAGAACTGCATGTGGTCGGGCAACTCAAAAGTGGTGGCGATACCGAAAAACACCTCAATACGCTGGGCATAAAAGAGCGCGTGACCTTTCATTCACGACTCAGCACCGAGGCACTGGTAACCCTGTTCAATGAAGCGACTATTGCCATCACACCCTCTTTATATGAAGGCTTTGGACTACCGGTTGGAGAAGCAATGGCCTGCGGCACTCCGGTCATCGCCACCACAGGTGGAGCACTACCCGAAGTAGTTGGCGACGCTGGTCTATTAATTCCTCCTGGGAATAGCACTGCCCTGGCAAAAGCCATTGACGAGCTACTGCAAAGCCCATCCCAACAGGCTGAGCTATCGAAAAAAGGCCGTCAACGTATTCTTGAGCACTTTAGCTGGAAAGAGGTCGCCCGCCGTTTTACCGATTACTATCACACCATGCTGCAACTGAAACCGAATGCAAACGATTGATTTTTCCCACCTCGACTGCCAGCCAGGCCACACCGTATTAGACCTCGGCTGCGGTGAAGGCCGACACACCATCGGCGCTTATCTATTGCACGAATCCATTGATGTCATTGGGGTAGACCTCAGCCATAAAGACCTCTGCACCGCTGCCGAAAAATTCGAACCTTTCGATCAACGCCAACGAGAACAACGCTCTGTCTCCTGGTCAGTGGCAGACGGCCTGAAACTCCCTTTTGCCGATAATACCTTCGACCGTGTCGTATGCTCAGAAGTGTTAGAACACATTCCCGACTACCAAGGTATGCTCGCTGAAATTGACCGTGTATTGAAACCCGAGGGCTTACTCGCCATTAGCGTGCCCAGAGCCTGGCCAGAAAAGATTTGTTGGAAATTGAGCGACGCGTATTATCAAGTCCCTGGCGGTCATGTACGCATTTTTAATAGCCAAGCATTGCAAAACGACATCGAATCTTATGGTTTTCTGCGTTACCGAAAACATTGGGCACACGCCCTACATAGCCCATTTTGGTGGTTAAAATGCTGGTTTTGGGACAAACCCGAACACGCTTTGGTTAGGTGGTATCATAAATTATTGGTGTGGGACTTAATGTCGCGCCCTTGGATTACCACCTCCCTAGAGAAATGCTTAAACCCCATTATGGGCAAGAGCGTTGTTTTTTACTTTGCCCGTGAGCCCATCAATACTCAATCTGTTGCCACCGTTGAGGACACAACGACACCATGACCACATTATTACTGGGGAAAGGGCTCTTTCCAAAAGCCCTCATGGGAAAAGCCGTTGCGTATATCCAATCTCAACAACTGTCGGATGGCGCTATCCCCTGGTTTAAAGGCCACTTTGCAGACCCATGGGATCACGTTGAGGCCGCCATGGGATTAACCATTGGCGGTCAATTTGAAGCCGCACAAAACGCCTATCGCTGGCTGGCCCAGCACCAATTGGAAGACGGCACCTGGTGGGCAGAATACCGCTACGATCCACAAACGCAGCAGCATATTCCCAATACTGAACGTCTGCGTGAAACCAACTTTATCGCCTACCTCGCCACTGGTGTATGGCACTATTATCTCGTGACTGGCGACCGCCTTTTTCTCCACGAGCTGTACCCAAATATTAAGAAAGCCATCAATGCGGTCGTGGCTCAACAATCCCCGACTGGGGAAGTGTACTGGGCTATCAATACTCGTGGCGAATCCCAAAAAGACGCCTTAGTAACCGCATGCAGCTCAATTTACAAAAGCCTAGAGTGCGCCATCAACTGCGCGGCCATCCTTGGTGAAGTTCAACCGACATGGCGAGACGCTTATCGGCAATTGGGTCACACACTTCGTCATAAACCCGAACGTTTTGATCGTACCTGGGAGAGCAAAGCCCGATTCTCCATGGACTGGTTTTACCCCGTTTTGACCGGCGCGTTTGAGGGCGCCGCAGCGCGGGCTCGGCTGCAAGAACGTTGGGATACCTTTGTCGAAAACGGACTCGGTTGCCGTTGCGTAAGCGATGAACCTTGGGTGACCATTGCCGAATCGTGCGAATTGACGCTTGCCCTTCTAGCCGCCGGAGAGCATGGACGCGCGGTGCAGGTCTACAGTTGGCTGCACCAATTTATGGATGAAAGTGATGGCGGTTATTGGACCGGTTATGTGTTTCCCGATAAGGCACTGTGGCCAGAAGAAAAAACCACATGGACCTGCGGTGCAATTTTACTGGCTGCCGATGCGTTGACAGAACATACCGGCGCATCCAAGTTATTCTTGGAGAAGAATCTACTGTCGATACCCGAAAGCGATGTCATCCCTGCGTCACACAATCAGGCCAACAAAGATTAAAACATCCTGTTCCTGTTGATTAGTAAGGAGGCTTCACGCCTCCGTATCGGATTTTTTCGCCTGTTTATGTCCTTCATCTGTCGCCCCCATTTTCCAATAACTGCTGATATATAAGCGATCACGAGAGACATTTTTTTCATCTCGAAAGTATCGCCTTAATGTTTTCATGGTTTCAAATTCCATGGCCGACCACACTGATGCCTCACCCGGCAACCATGGCAATGACTTCACCTTATCCGACAAACAGGTATTCGGCATCTCAGGCTGTGCGTTCACCACCCATATCAACTCAATACCACTGGGGGCGTTAATTACCTGCTTATCTGCTTCATCCAATACTTCAATGACCGCATAGCCTTTGGCATTAGGGGGGAGCTTTTCCAAATTCACGCCGATTGCCGGCAATGCGGTCATATCCCCTGCAAGGAAAAACCAATCCGCCGCAGGGTTAATCAATTTGGTAGGGCCTGGCTCACGCACCAAAATCTCATCTCCCACTTTGGCATTCATTGCCCAAGCCGAAGCTGGCCCATGTTCCCCGTGGGCAGCAAAATCCAAAACCAGAGTTTGAGCATCGCCATCATGATAACGAATGGTATAACTGCGCATACGGGGCTTTATACCTGCTTTAATATGCGCTTCTGAATAATCCATTTCCCCTTCAGGGGGAAAAATCAGTTTTACATAGCCACTCTCTTGGTTTGGAGGAAAATCCCCCATCGACTCTCCCCCTAAGGTAATGCGCAGCATATTAGGCGTTAATTGTTGCTTTTGAACAACCGATAACCGTCGAGGAAGAGAGCGACTCATAAAACGTCCTTTAAATTTTTTAGACATTGGAAATGTGGATATTGTAACGCAGATTTAAAAAGCAAGAGGAGGGGAATGGAAGAGAGAAGTGGCTACAAAAAACACAACAACAAGAAATACAACAACAAAAAACACAACCACTGACCTTCGCCAGCAGTTGTATTTATCAACACCATATTGAATAACGGTGATTAAAGAGACTCAGAACCGGTTAACGTAAACTCATGCTCTGCATTGGGATCGGTTGATTGAGACATCGCGGTTCCAGACTCATCAAACGCAGTGAATACATCGATATCAAGCCTGTAAGGCATCTCTGAAGAAAGGAAAGATCTTTCTCCCTCATTCACGCCCTCCAATCCATCAGAATCACCAAACAAATACAAATTACGCCCGCCCCAGAAGGAAATAAAATCCAATTCTGGCTGCTCTTCATGAGTCAAGCTCAAGGAGTTGATGACGCTTTCTCGATTCATATACTCAGAAAATTCAATATTCACAAACGAGAGATTTTCTGGATCTGATAAGACTCTATCTACTTTCGGGGCAACACCGGAAGCCGTTCCTTCAGCACTTGGCAAGAAGGTAATTTCACGAACCTGCGCATTGGAAGCAATAGAAGAGTCTTCATCACTGATGCTCAAATATTCCTCTTCAGGGGCACCCGTTACTAATTTTTCTAAATCTACTTGGCCAATCACGGCACCAATAGGAGCGGTATTTCGAACACCAGAAAAATACAATTGCCCATCAAATGCACTCACTTCATGAATCGTATACCGAGGGGTATTCGCGTCGAAGGTATCGTATTGGAAAACACCAAACTCCGTACCATCAGAAAGGCTTTGCAAACGAATGACGCTCGTATTGCCAAAATTGCCTGCCTGAATGTCTTCAGAGAAAATAAAGTACCCGGAGTCAACCAACGTTTTCTGATAGCTAGACCAGTTATTGAAATAACAAGACTCAGAAAGAGGTTCAGCGTGGTAAGGTAAAACACGATACAACCGCTCACGGCTTTCAGAATTTTCATATGTGTATAAACAGGTATAGACCGAACCATCGCGTTCAATAACGACACGATTATTAACAGGTATACCTCTGAAAGTCAGAGGAAGCTGATTAATCCCGTTTTGAGCATTGGGCTGAAATAGAAACCCATCAGCAACGATCGTATTATGCTCATCCACTTGATACGTTTCTGACCAATAGTTTTCGGGCAGATCTATTCGAGCACCTGTGTCAGACATATACATCGCAAGTATTCTTTCATAATAATTACTCGCTGTGTTTATGTACCGGAAAGCAATATTACCATCCGCCAGTACAACAAAACTATCAATTTGCTGGCTGTCGATATTAACGTCAAACGCATTACTTACCGCCCCCAAATCATCGATTTTTAAGAGTTGTGCATTCGTCGATTCTTCTAGACTAGGGCGACCCAATAAATATCGATTACCTTCGGTATCAAATTGAATTGGCTTTAAACCCGGTCGAATATTTTCATAAGCCGTACGAACATCTTCGTGCCAATAGTAAGGGTCTCCTGCAATGAAATTAGCTACTTCAACTTCCATTTCCATTGATACATAAAAACCAGGAGCTGAAATAGAAAGCTCTGTCGTTTTGGTTTGAGTTTCACCTAAACAAGAATAGTTATTCGTTTCTCTGTCAATTTCAACGATGTTACATAGCAGAGGCGTTCCCAAATTGGTCAATATTGAGCTTTTCACTTCTTCATAACTAACACGGGCCAACTCATCTCCATTGCTATCTTGATAAACAATAAAAACTTCATTATTTTCATCGTAGAGGGAGTACGCACTGGCTCCTTCACCGTAATGCGCTTCAAGCTGTTCTTGAGTGAAGGGAATATCAATGCTGATTGGAGGTGCAATAATGGGTAAATATACATAAAAATCATCACCATCATCATTGCTAAAATTGAGGTCGAGATAAAAATTCTCAAAAAACTGATAGGAATTTTGACCAAGCTTAAAATACACCTTTTGACCATCGGGTGATTCAACAAAATACTGGACATCCAATGGCGTAATATTTTCAATAGGATAAACTCGATTACCCTCAGCATCTAAACCGACGATATTCGCGTCACCACGCATGGTGCTTAAAAACTCTTCATCAAAGATAAGTTTGGATGAATGAACCGGAGAGGTAACGGCAACAGCACTGGCTTTTTGTGCAACGCCTGAACGATCAACCGCTTCACCGTAATTAATCAAACCTTGCACATCCGATAAATCAAAAACCGGCACGGTGGATTTAGACGCCCCCGTACTGGGTGCTGATGGATCTGTATCCACTTGTGTAGGTGGATTCGAATCGACAGGTGTTGTAGGGGCAGAAGGCGCTGCAGGTGTAGAAGAGCTTGAAGAGCCACCACCTCCTCCACCACATGCCGTGATAGTTGCAACGCTTGCGGCTAAGACCAGTAATTTAAAGTGATTCATAGAATTCCCTTATTAAATTTAATGCTTCCGTTAATGTGCTCTCATAGGCGCCACTGTATAAAAAGTGACACCAATATAGGAAGGGATTGAGATTCTAATTTAGACAAATTTGGTATTCAATTAAATCTATTATTAAAGTTATTTTAGGATTCAAACTGTATTAAATTCACTCAAAAACTGACAACTTAATTCTCGATAGAGAATGAACTTTACTCAATCTCACAATCTACCGCTTACCTTTCACCCACTGAACATAAGTCATAATCACGTCATTCGCTTTCAGCTTTTCCAGCGTATTTAAGTGTCGTCCCAGATACTTTTCGGGAAATTTTTTATGAACAAATGAATGGCATCGGCGACACAAATACACACCTCGCTCCCTCATATCCTGTTTATCAAAGTGCTTCTTAAACCACTTGTTCCCATGACAAGTTTTAGGAATTAAATGGTGGAAGGTCAAAAAGTGTTCGCTTTCACATAATTCACATCGTTCGCTCATCTTCTACCTTTTTGTCGTTTTAGCTAACACAGGATTATACTCCGTGGAAAAGAGCGCATCTTCTCGAAGACACATAGTTCCCAACAACACATAGTTCTCGACAATAAACAGTGGGTGCGCAGAATACCGCTAAAATACCACTAACCTATTTGACATTTGATTGAGGAGAGCGTCATGACGAACCATGTCCATGTGGTCGATCACCCTTTGGTTCAGCACAAATTATCCGTACTGCGTAAGAAAGAAACAGGACCTTCACTCTTTCGTGACCTTCTCAATGACATCAGCGCTTTATTGGCCTATGAAATTACACGCGACCTACCAATGACCACAAGAACCATCGAAACTCCTCTTACCACAATGGATGCGCCTTTTCTAGAAAACCCTGAAATGTGCCTAGTCTCCATTTTACGAGCGGGTAATGGCTTGCTGGATGGTATGTTGCAATTATTACCTGATGCCCGCGTCGGCCATATCGGATTGTACCGTGACCCCAAAACCTTTCGATCAGTAGAGTATTACTTCAAGATCCCGCCCAATATGGAGAACTACGATACGATCGTTGTCGATCCTATGCTGGCCACCGGCCACAGCGCCGCGTCTGCCATTGATCGAATTAAATCCACTAAACCGAAATCCATGCGCTTTATGTGTTTGTTGGCTTCACCAGAAGGGATTGAGTACTTGCATGAAGAACACCCGGATGTCCCCATTTATACAGCGAGTATCGATGAAGGGTTGAACGAGAAGAAATACATCGTACCCGGTATTGGCGATGCCGGTGACAGAATGTTTGGTACGCAATAAATCTCATACAGTAGAAATAGAAAAAGAGCCTTTCGGCTCTTTTTCTACTCTAGGATAAGTAAAACGCGGTATAGGTAAAACGCGACTTATACAAAACAATCTATATAAAACAACTTATATAAAAAGTCCGACATTAGTCTGTAGGCCGATATGAACCTATAAGTTATGAATCTATCAGTTATGAACCTATAAGTAAGGTGCAACCACATCCGCAATACGATCAATACGGACAGCGCGGTTATTACAACGTCCAAAATGATGAAGACCAATTACAGTATTGGTCGAACGCAATAACACAGGAGACCCAGAACTACCGCCTTCGGTATCGCAGTTATAGTTCATATCCGTATTACGACCACGACCATTGGTCACCGGCCTAGCAATAGTGCAATAATCGCCGCCATTCTGATCACTGAATATCGCAATTTCTTTATCACGACCACCCGGATGCTGAGGAATGTAAATCTCTTCGCCACGCTGTGGCCTGCGATCTTCCAAATTCAACGAGCCAAAACGCGCAACACTATTGGCATTATTAATGGTGAATAGCGTCATATCCAAGTTGTAATGCGTCACTAAAATATCATCCACTGTCACAATGGTTTGGCGAGAATTAGCATTATTGCCATTGCAGGAAGAGTTTTGAAAATTAAATCGTACTTCGGCACGGGAAATCTGACGAGCATCCGCAAGGCAATGATTATTGGTGATCATCGTATTACTGTCAGGCCCAACACGCCATGCAGTACAAGTACACATTTGACCACGACCATTTTCGTTACACGGCATCACTAACCTAGCCACCGCACGAGACGCCTGAAATGCAGCAGATTCAGAATTACGATAACAAGCCGCCTCTTCACGATCATCCCGACCACACACCGTTTCTTCTACTGGTGGGTTATGTTGTGCGATCTCTGAATTACTGTAACCGTGTACGTAACGATCAATATTAATCGAAGCGCCTTTACCGGCCACCGCATTCCGTTTTGCCTGTTTTAACGTAATAGTTGCCGTGTCTCCCATCACAGAAATTGCCCAGGCACCTTCCGCCGTATTATCGCGAAACTTTAAAATTTGCTTTTGTCCTTCACTCCCGGTGATAACCACTTTATCGCCTTTGCTTAAGGCCAACTGGTCAATGTGCACCTTAATGAACTGAGCACCGGGATGGTAAACCTCTTGTGTTGACACCCCTTCACCGGAAGACAGCACAAGGTTTGTTGATGCCTCCCCTGCCACACGTGTTAGCTCTGAACGGGCTGAATCCAATTGCGCCTGCACGGATTCAGACACTGCACCCAGCTCTTGAGCTTTTACATCTTCTGCCAATGCCTTTTCAGAAAACACTTGGCCGGTCAGTGCCACAACAATACCCACTGCACAACAGGTAGACCGTAGTAAAGAACGAATATTCCGGCGCGATGCGGATGGAGAATCGACATTCATTATTGAATCTATCACTCTTTTTACCCTCAAATTAGGAAAGAAAAACGCTTAAAAGACATGCGCGATACCTTATTCCATCGTGCAAAAGCGTCATCACTGCTGACTGCTAGACACGCATCACACAGACACTGCTTTCCTTTTTTGCGCACACGGTTTGAGCAATCCTTGCCAACACAAGAATTTCCGTTAAAAGAGATTTGATTAATCCATAAAAAGACAGGACATCCACTCACAAGGAATGTGCGGATTTGGATGTACTTCCCAGTTAAATGTACTTCTCAGCTAAGTGTACTTCCCAGTTAAATAACCCCCCTGGGAGAATAGTTCATGCAATTCACCAGGATTGAGATGCGGTTATTAGGGTTTATAACGAAACATCGGCCTAATAAAAATGCTTTTTATGTCGTCTTAAACAAAGTGAGAATTCGCTCAGAAAAAATGAAAAAGAATCGTAAAAAGTTTCTGTAAAGGTTCACAAAGAAAGTAAAAGAATAGACACTTTGTCGCTTTCACCAAATGAGAACAGCCTCTCACTTAAGAGCATCGTCTCCTCATTTTCTATGCAACTCTTCTGTAAAATACACTTCTATAAAATACAATTAAACTAAAATCAAGATATGGTATTATTTGATCATGATTCACAGCGTGAACAATCGAAAACAAGGGTTCAAAACAGAACTCTTCTACGTAAATAGCCTTAGAAAAACCACCGTACAATCAAACCTGCACCGGTAAAATCGATAACTTATACGATGTTGCAATGAATAAAATTTTCATTATCGGCCTTCCCCGCACAGGCACTACCAGCCTGTCTTATACACTTTTACAATGCGGCTATACAGTTGCACATACGGCCTATACAAAAGATACCTTTACCGCTGCTCGCGTTATTGCTGACACTCCAGTCTACTGCGACTTTCCCTTTTTTGATGAGAAGTTCCCAAACAGTAAATTTATTTATCTAGAACGAGAGCTTCCACTCTGGACACCCTCCATCACAACACTAATTCAGAAAGTTCAAAGCTATACACAGCAGGACGCTAATGCGTTGCATCCTATTTTTTTACGCTGTTTTGAGAAAGTATTTGGTGCATTGCATAACGAGCAAATTACAGACTCACCGTATTTACGAAGTCGTTATGCAAAGCATAAACAGAGTGTGGTGGATTTTTTTCAAGACAAAGAAGAACGGCTACTCACTATCAATTTAACGATTGAAGAAGATTTCCATAAACTCAGCGAATTTCTGGATTGTCATCAACTGTATAATACAAATTTATTCCCTGACGCGAAATTTCCCTTATTGAATCAAAACGGGGCCATTACTGATTGGCAAAAGGTTCGTGACCCCAATAAAATTTCTTCACATTTTTGCGGGCCAAATCGTCGTCGGTATTTTTACGATCTCAGCTAATCGAACTCATTTGGTCGGCGTTGTTATATGGACGGATATATGGACGGCTATATGGACAGTTTGATTTACCAATGCAATAACGCGGTTCAGGGCACCTCGATTTTCTTTCGCCACACGCTCTGCCGCTAAGCCAACGTGCATTCGAGTATCATCATCACTAAACCACTGGTCCACTTGATGAGCTAAGGCATTGGCAGAGTCCACTACCACTAACCCACCTGCCGACTGGAGCTGTTCAGTGATCACAGCGAAATTAAAAACACTCGGCCCCGTAACAATAGGCAGTGCCCAATGAGCCGGCTCAATAGTATTGTGTCCGCCATTGGCGACAAAACTCCCTCCCACAAATGCCACATCCGCCAATCCATAGAGTGTCATGAGTTCACCCATGGTATCGCCGAGCAATACATCCATATGTTTTAAATCGTCACGACCTGAATACTCATCTTCATTGAGTTCATTTAAATGGCTGAGCCGTTGGAGCTGCCACTGATCATAACCACGGATGAGCTCCGCGACCTCATCAAATCGCTCTGGGTGGCGCGGTACCAAAATCAATAACGCCTGCGGGTATTTTCGTTTCAGCTGGAGAAACGCTTGAAGAATAATGCCATCTTCTCCCTCATGGGTGGACGCCGCAATAAAGGTGAAGCGCTGCGGGTTTAATTCAAGCGGCTTTTCTGAACCTGACGAGTCCAAAGTGGGCAAGCTTAAACCCAACGCACGACGTAATTGTCGAACCTTTTCCTGATAGGCATCAATGGTAATATCAAACTTAATACTGCCCGTCACTTGGGTTCGATCCCGTGCCAATCCTAAATCATAAAAACGTTCCGCATCTCGATGATTTTGCACAGCCGCTGCCGTAATCGATGCAAACATGGGGTACGTAAGTGACGATAGCTTTTTATAACCCCTCGCCGACTTTTCGGACATACGACCGTTAATCAACAAAGTAGGAATGTCACGATACTCACACATGGACAATAAATTCGGCCACAATTCGGTTTCCATGATCAACAACGCATTGGGGCGCACGACATCGAGGAATCGTGATAAACACAGAGGCACATCATAAGGAAGGTAAGAATGCAGTACTTGGCTCCCCCACCGCTGCTGCACTTGTGCGGCGCCAGTCGGTGTTGTCGAGGTAATCCACACGGCAATATCTGGATTATTTAACAGCGCATTCACTAAAGGGGCGGCGGCAATGGTTTCCCCAACCGAAACCGCATGTAGCCAAATTAGCTTTTTTTCACCCTGTTGATGCAACTGTACGAGCTGTGCTTTTTGCTCCGCCGAGATGCCTCCAAAACGTTCGCCCCAGCGCTTCCCATACTCCGGTGCCAACCGGGCGCGACGCTTTAATCGCCACAAAATAAAAGGCAATGCGGTGTAAAAAATCCCGCTATAAACACCTCGAATGAACTTACCCTTCACGAGAGTGCTTTTCACGAATCGGATGCCTCATCAAATTGTACGGCATGCAATTGTGCATAAATGCCTTGCTGGGCAATCAAGGTTTCATGGTTACCCATTTCAACAATTTTGCCTTTATCCAATACAACAATGTTATCGGCTTTTTCAATAGTGGATAAACGATGGGCAATGACCAAGGTCGTTCGATCACTCATTAGGGTATCTAGCGCGGTCTGGATTTGCCGTTCTGATTCCGTATCCAGTGCGGAAGTGGCCTCGTCCAAAATCAGTAATGGCGCGTTTTTCAATAGCGCTCGTGCAATAGCGATGCGTTGACGCTGCCCTCCCGATAGACGGGTGCCACCTTCGCCAATTTGGGTATCAAATCCATCGGGGAGTTGCTCTTCAATAAACGTGAGTGCATTCGCCGCTTTCGCCGCTTCGCGAATATCTTCCATAGATTTAGACGCGAGATCGCCGTAGGCAATATTTTCTGCCACCGTACCATTAAATAACGTGACTTGCTGACTCACTAACGCCAGGTGGCTACGTAAATTGGTGAGGGTATACTCTTGGAGCGGCGTACCATCTAAGGTGATAACCCCTTTGCTGGGTTCATAATAACGACTGATCAGGCTGGCCAGCGTTGTTTTTCCACTGCCAGAACGCCCAACCAAAGCAACGGTTTGTCCGGCTTTCATGGTTAGGTGGATATTTTCAAGCACCGCCCCATCGTGTTCGTTGTAGGCAAAACTCACCCCATTTAATTCGATCTCTCCGTCAATGTGAGTTTTCTCGACGGTGCCGACATCTTCTTCCACAGACGTATCCAATACCGAGAAAACACTTTCTGCAGCGGCAATGCCTTTTTGAATCATTCCATTCACTTGGGATAAAGCGCGAATCGGACGTGCCAGTAAGCCTGCGGCAACCAAGTAGGCCACCGTTGAGCCTGCGTCTTTGCTACCTAAAAACAGTACTAAAAACATCAACAACGCCAACACCATGGATAAAATTAACTGCAACACCGGCGTTTGCAACGAATGCACCACAGAAAACTTAACCCCTTCGCGGGTATTTTTATTACTGGATTGAAAAAATCGCTCACGCTCGTAGGGCTGGCCACCGTAACTGCGAACCAAACGATAACCCCCCACACTTTCATCCGCCACTTGCGCCAAATTGCCCATAGAAGACTGGATTTTTTTACTCAAAGTACGAAAGCGTTTACTGGCCACCGATACCACCAGCGCCATTAACGGTGTAATCGCCAAGAAGATGAGCGTCAGTAACCAATTTTGATAAAACAAATACGCCAACAAGGCAATGACGGTAAATCCTTCACGAAAGACGGTTTTTACCGCATTAGACGCTGAGTTATTCACCTGGTTGATATTGTAAGTAATGATGGCAACCAGCTCAGCGGAATTGCGCCGATCGAAAAATTCGCTGGGCAAATGCAAAAAATGGTTAAACAAGTTCTTACGTAAATCATTCACCACCCCCAGCGCCACACGAGACATACTGTAATTGGCCACAAAATAACTAAGCCCTCGTGTAAACGCCAAACCTACGACCAAGGCGGGAATAAAATACAACACGGAATCAGTGGGAGATTCCAGCGCATTAATAAACTCTTCCATCATGTGGGCCAAGGCAGCTTGGGTAACTCCGTACACCAAAAAACCCACAATGCTGAATATAAAAAAGAACGAATAAGGGCGAATATAAGACAATAAGCGCTTATAGACTTGCCAACCACTGTGATTGACAGATGGAGAAGACGACGAAGGTTGACCCATAGTGGAGTCAGCAGGAGCTGGAGTTGTCATTAAAACCTTGATTGTTAATACGATACCTACTCTGGCGGGGCACTCTTTAAGTAGGGTATCGGTATAGTAAGTAGAATCTCTATTTATTCATTAGGTATCGGGGAAGTCTGCACAACGTAAAATCACATTGTTAAATTAGACTGTTAAATTACAACATAAACCCGCTCGGATATTCATACAGTCAAAGCCATCAATAACATCGCAGGCACCCCATTGCCCGTATTATCGAACAATTACCCCCGTACTGCATTATTGCAGTCAATGATACTGGCCAAATATATCAAGCAAATGGGAGAGGCAAAAATAATACTAAGCATCTTCCACAGCCAGGACGGGGGGAGAAAGTTGAACTCTGGGCGAAAGCGCTGGCTTTTTAATCGGCTTCACCTCTTGAGGGCCATGTTCTTGAGAACCATACTCTTTAGAAACGTGTTCTTGAAAACCATCCCCTTGAGAACCATCCCCTTGAGAACCATGGGCAGAAAGCAGCGTGTTCAGTGCTTGTATCACCTGGCTAGGTAAGAGACTTGAGAGGGGTTCATCGCCCGAATTCAATACAGCCTGCTTTCCACCATAGGCCACATATCGCAGATCACTGTCTTGATTGAGCAAAGTTACCATCGGCACATTCACCGCTGCCCCTAAATGGCTTAAGCCATTGTCTACCGTAATAACGCCCCTTGCCTCCGCTAACACGGCGGTAATACCAGACAGCTTCAGCTTCGGTAACACATCCACTTGCTCCAACCCTTTTGCCACTGCTCGAGCATATTCACGAGACTTTACATCACGCCACGCCATTCGAATACGAAAGCCACTTTCGATGAGACTCTCGATTAGCGCTCGCGCCTGCTCAGCCGGGTACACCCGACCAGCGTATCGAGAACAACACAGCAGCACAATATCGTTGCTTTGTCCCGGTTGATGGCAAAACTGATGGGCTTGTAAGATGCAGGAAGAGTCCGGGCAAGCGGGGCTTTTGGAAGTGGCTAGCACTGGGCGAGTGTATTTCATGGCATAGGCAAATAAATCTCTGACTTGCTCTGCCCAATGCCGGTTTTCATCACCAGCGAATCGACTCCGATACAAAAGACGGCTCAGTTTTGGCCCGTCTTCCCTTTGTTGCTCAAACCCAACACTCGCGGTATTCAAACACCGGCTTAACCACACGCTGGCCAAAGAGCCATCAAGATCCAACACCCAATCGTAATGATGTTTTTTAAGCTGTAACCGAAGTTGTTGCCAAGGCCGGCTGGTCAATGCTCGCAGCGGATGACGGTGCCAAGCTTCTCGGCTCACCGGAAGCACCCGATCAACCGCACTGTGCCAAGCAGGAATCTCTTGAAACCGCTCTTCAACAACACAATCAATTTTCAATGGCGCCATTGCTCGTTGCGCATCCGTGAAAGCCGGCAACATCTGCACGACATCTCCTATTGAACCGGTATTTACAACCAAAATACGCATGTTCGAACCCCCAAAGAAATACCCATTAGCCTTTTGTTGTTCTCTCGTAATGGCTTTTGTTTTTAACAACTGGTGCTTTTAACAACTGGTGTTATTAACAGCTATTAATTTTAAATGCTGCTATTTTTATAACTATTAGTTACTTATAATGGTTTTTATAACGACCAAATTTAGCAGTGATATTGCGTCGTGTTGGTACTTTTGCATCAAATCAAATTGCACAGTAACCGAAACTTAACAGCTCATCGAAAATTCAATTTTTGCGAACCGGTTATGCCTTTTATGCCACTCGAATGACGACAAACGCGCCAATAGAAAAAAGAATCAAAAAAAGGCCCGTTGCTGATCACAACGGGCCTTTTCTTAATGTGCTTTTAGGTTATTCGGAAACCGGTGCCAACCACTCTGGGTGTTTGGAACCACGACCTTTCACACTATCAAAATACGCGGTTTGCAATTGCGTGGTCACCGGGCCGCGCTTGCCTTCACCAATAACACGGCCATCCAATTCACGAATCGGTAAGACTTCTGCTGCAGTTCCGGTAAAGAAGGCTTCATCAGCCACGTAGACTTCGTCTCGGGTAATGCGCTTTTCTTTTATGGTGTAGCCAAATTCTTCGGCTAACTGAATCACCGTCGCACGAGTGATACCATCCAAACACGAGGTTAATTCAGGCGTGTAAATGACACCGTTGTAAACCAAGAAAAAGTTCTCACCGCTGCCTTCTGCCACATAGCCTTCGTTGTCCAATAATAACGCTTCTTCGCAGCCGCAACTTAATGCTTCTTGCAACGCCAACATAGAATTAATGTAATGACCATTGGCTTTCGCCTTGCACATGGAAATGTTCACATGGTGACGAGTGTAACTGGATGTACGAACTTTAATGCCGATTTCTTTCGCTTCCGGGCTCATATAAGACGGCCACTCCCAAGCGGCCACAATAGCATGAACATTTAAATTGTCCGCTCGTAATCCCATGCCCTCAGCCCCGTAAAACACCATTGGCCTTAGGTAAGCTTCTTTCAAACTGTTTTCACGCACCACCAAACGATGCGCTTCGTTGATCGTGTCTTTGTCCCAAGGCATTTTCATATTCATGATATGCGCCGAACGAAATAAACGATCAGTATGGGCTTGAAGCCGGAAAATGGCCGTGTCATGAGATTCAGTATGATAAGCACGGACGCCTTCAAAGACCCCCATGCCATAATGCAAGGTATGCGTTAAAACGTGGACCTTAGCATCGCGCCAAGGCACCAATTCACCATCCAGCCAGATTACGCCATCGCGATCGGCAAAGGACATAAGCTACTCTCCAAATAGTTAGACACCGCTCCCAAAATAGGTAGACATCGCTGTTGCGGTGCACGGTGTTGTAAAAGGGCTCACTGTATTTTTATCTGCGTTTCACACTGTAGACGCCATATCACGGTCGAGCGGATGATTCATCTGTGAATAATTGCGTCCATAAACGTGAGACCTCATCGCGTTGTGCGCGAAAAGCGTCTCCACTAATGACACTGCCTTGTTGTTGCAGTGCTAAACGATGCCCTGTTGCGCGGTAAAGTTGGTAAATCTCAATAAGATGTTGAGCATCGTCGGCATGGATTAATTCGGTGGCCGCTAAGCGCTCCAAAATCCGAATGTTGTCCGAAAACTCAATAAGTGTGTGATCTCGGTGTGCCCATGCTAAGGCGGCGTATTGAACCATAAATTCAATATCAACGATACCTCCACTATCTTGCTTCAAGTGAAATTCTGAGGCGTCTTTTTCTGGCGGATTTTGGGGTGTTCGCCGAGTCGATTTTGTCTGCTTCGCTGCAGAACCTAAATGATCCCGCATTTTTTTTCGCATCGATAACACATCGCCTTTTAGACGTGATAAATCCCGAGACTGACACAACACTTGGGCGCGAATTTCGGCAAACTTTTGCATAAGCAAAGGGTTACCCACCACCGCTCTGGCACGCACTAATGCCTGGTGCTCCCACGTCCAAGCGTCGTTTAACTGATAACGCAAAAACGCGGCTGCACTGGACACCAGCAACCCAGAATTGCCCGAAGGTCGCAACCGCATATCCACCTCATATAACTGACCTGAAGGGGTACGCGTATTTAAAATATGAATGATTTTTTGTCCGAGGCGGGTGTAAAAAGTCTGATTATCCAATGGTTTCGCACCATCGGCTTGGCCTTGGATATCGCCATCATGCACAAACACTAAATCCAAGTCCGAGCCATGTCCCAGCTCTATTCCCCCGAGTTTTCCATAGGCCACGATAATAAAACGTTTATCATCGCCTTCCTCTTCAAGAGCCTCAGAGCCATGAGCACCCGTTGCATCCGTATTCACAACACCAGGGTAGCCGTGACGCTGAACCATTTCATGCCAGGCCACATCCAATACATGCTCTAAAATGGCTTCTGCCAACCAAGTCAATGAATCACTGACTTTCATTAATGGCAGTGCGCCAGAAACTTCACTGGCGGCAATCCGTAACGCTTGGGCCATCCGAAAATACCGCAGTGTTTCCATTTGCGCTTCAAGGTCACCCAGTTCAATTCGCAACATGGTTTGGCGCAACTCATCTCGAATACGGGCGCGATCCGGCCCCTGATATAAGTTTCTCGGGTCAAGTAGTTCTTCTAGTAGTACGGGGTGACGCGTAATTTGATCGGCAATCCAGGCACTGGCACGAAACAGTTTCACCAGCAGGGTTAACGCATCCGGGTTTTCGAGCAACAACACGGCATAGGTACTGCGTCGAGCTACCGCTTCGACCAACCCTAATAAGCGTTTGAGTGTTTCGGTCAAAGACGCCGGACGTCCCATTTCATCCAAAAAGGCATTGGCCTGTTGGTCGCCAGATGGAATATCGGCGGTTGGGTGACTCTCTCTTTCTTTACCACACGGTTTACCGCATTCAGCCACCACAGTCGAAAGCAGTCGCGGCATTAACTGGTCAAAGCGACTGCGGCCAGACGCCTGAATTCGCTGCATATTCGAACTAAATACCAACGCATTAAGCGCCGAAAAAGCTGCTTCTGCCGGTCTCAGGCCCACCTGGTCACACAATCCTTTGACTTCATCGTGAGACAATGACAATTCATTGGTTCCGGCAAGGGTAGCGACACCATTCCAGCAATCCACCCACTGAGATTCCACAATGGCCTCTGTAGCCGCTTCGTCTTCTTGAACCACCTCTAAAAATTGAGCATGAACAAACCCGCGAACCTGATCGAGACGCTGTTCTAATGCAGGCCAATCTGGGTAATTCATGACAAACGCCAACCGGGCGCGATCGCCTTCATCTGTGGGCAAGACTTGTGTCTGCCGATCGGCAAAGGCCTGCAAGCAATGCTCAACTCGGCGCAAGAACACATAAGCGTCGGTCAGCTCATTGGTTATCTCTGTAGG
Organism: Marinibactrum halimedae; assembly: GCF_021234875.1. Lineage (GTDB taxonomy): Bacteria > Pseudomonadota > Gammaproteobacteria > Pseudomonadales > Cellvibrionaceae > Marinibactrum > Marinibactrum halimedae. Next base: position 89,009 of record NZ_JAJQVM010000014.1, read on the forward strand.
AAGATGCCCTTCTCTGGCTAAAATGGGCAATAACTTCATCACGCGACGTTCTTGCAATTCGGGTTCTCGTCCGCCCCGAATTAATTGAAAGGCCTGAAGAATAAATTCGATTTCTCGAATACCGCCTTCACCCAGCTTAACGTCATTGACTTTGCCCTTACGTTTAACCTCACGCTGTATCAACCGCTTCATATCTCGCAACGCCGTAATCGCCGAGAAATCCACATAGCGGCGATAACTGAATGGGCGCAACAACTCCATTAATTCTATCGATGCCTCCACTGCATGTTCAGCAGCCACGCCACGAGTGTTAGCTGCAATGACACGCGCTTTAATCATCGCGTAACGCTCCCACTCCCGCCCCTGGGTTTGGTAGTACTCTTCCAGTGCGGCAAAGCTCGACACCAACGCACCACTTTGCCCATAGGGTCGTAACCGCATATCCACACGGAAAACAAATCCATCGGCAGTGGTGGCATCCAAACTTTTAATCATGCGCTGGCCAAGACGAGCAAAAAACTCCTGATTACTAAGTGGCTGAAAAGTGGCTTTTTTAACGCCTGTGCCCGACGTTCTTTTCTCTGAGGATGGCAATTCCGTCTGTTGAGCACAGACGTCCTCAATCATTGCGGTCTCGCCTGATTCAGGAAACGCAAAAATAAGATCAATATCAGACGATAAATTCAGCTCCCAAGCACCCAATTTCCCCATCCCCAACACCATCAACGGTTGTGGCTGGCCTGATACTTTCCCAATAGGCGTGCCGTGTTTCAAGGTGAGTAAGTCGTAGTGAAAATCCAGAACGGTTTGGACTGAGGCTGTGGCCAGTTCTGTTAGCTCTGCGGCAATGGATTCAAAAGTACCGAGGTGATTTAATTCACGCCAAATAATGCGTGCCATGGACCAGCGACGATGCTGACGCAACACCCGGTCAAGCCCAGCGGTATCCTCGCAATGAATGTGGGAAAGGCGCTCGCCTATCCAAGTATAATGACAACCCGATTCAAGCTCAGAGTCTAGGCGGGCATGATCGAGAAGGTTTAAAAGCAGAGAAGGGTCACTGATAAAAATATCTGATAAAAAACGACTTCCCACCACACAGTGCGCTAATTGCTCTGCTCTCTCAATGGTAAGACGCTCTTTAAGTTGCCCTAAAATAGCGGGGCTGGCACGTTCTTCAAAGTGCTCAATAAAGGTCTGATAGTGCTTTTGATGCACCACCGGTAAACTCTGTAATGCAAACATGACGATCTTACGGACGCCGGTAGCCATTGGGCTAATTCAACGTCATCGCAACGACTCCCTCACTCAATACTTTTCAGTCGAAACGTTGTGCGCCACTTAATTTGTACGCCACTTAACAATGACGAATCAACCAGTGGCATCTCAACAATACAACTAAAATTTTGACAGTTTAAACTGTACATTTATAGGATGAGTCTAGCTGCTAAGTGCGTCTTTACGCAAAAAATTATCCGTCATTTTCCATACGTGGCGCCACTCGCATCACTTCTTCCAAGGTTGTTAGCCCTGCGGCAATTTTTTGGGCGCCAGACAAACGCAGTGTACGCATACCCGCGCGCATTGCGGCATGACGTAATTGAGTAACATCGCATTGCGCATGAATGTGTTTTTCGAGGGATTCATTAATGGGCAAAATCTCGTAAATCCCTTGTCGGCCACGATAACCCGTGTTTCGACAACTCAAACAACCCACTGGTTGGTAGATTTGTCTCGGTGGCGGCGCTTTCCAAGGCCTTACCAACTCTTGCCAATCGGACTCAGATATCTGAGCGGGTTCTTTGCAATCTGGACAGAGTGTTCGCACCAACCGCTGGGCCATAATACCCAGAACGGTGTTTTTAATTAAAAAGCTAGGGATGCCGAGATCCAATAGTCGACTGACCGCACTGGGCGCATCATTGGTATGCAATGTGGATAACACCAAATGCCCCGTTAAAGCCGCTTGCACCGCCATTTGCGCCGTTTCCAAATCTCGAATTTCCCCCACCATGATGATGTCTGGGTCTTGTCGTAATAATGTGCGCACCCCCGCTGCAAAGTCCAATTCGATTTGAGGGTTTACTTGAGTTTGGTTGAATGTCTCTTCCACCATCTCGATAGGGTCTTCAATGGTACTGACGTTTACTTCAGGGGTGGCGAGTTGTTTGAGCGTGGAATATAAAGTGGTGGTTTTACCAGAACCCGTCGGACCTGTGACCAAGACAATGCCATGGGGCTTGCTCATCATCCCAGACCACAAACTGTAATCATCGCCGGTCAGTCCCAAATCCTGAAAACTGCGAAGGAGCACTTCCGGGTCGAAGATTCGCATGACCAATTTCTCACCAAAAGCGGTCGGTAATGTTGACAATCGTAATTCCACTTCGCCTTCATCACCCCGGCGAGTTTTAATGCGTCCGTCTTGGGGCTTACGTTTTTCCGCTACGTTCATACGCGATAGTACTTTTAAACGGCTGACCACAGCCGTCGTAATGGCCGCAGGCATTTCATAAACCTGATGCAAAATGCCGTCAATTCGAAATCGAATTTTGCCAATCTCTCGCCGTGGCTCAATGTGAATATCACTGGCACGCTGAGCAAACGCATACTGCAATAACCAATCAACAATATTCACAATATGCTGATCATTCGCTTCCGGGTCTTTTAGATTGCCCAACTCCAATAGCTGTTCAAAATTGGTGACTGAGGACGACGGCCCAGCCATACCACTGGCCCCGGAAATGGAAGAACTTAAACTGTAAAACTCCACCAAATAGCGCGCCACATCAGTGGGGCTTGCCACCACTCGCTCCACACGCTTACGTGAAACATGCTCCACCTGGGGAACCCAATCCGTCACAAACGGTTGCGTTGTTGCAATCACGACATCTTCGGGTTTTACCTCAACGCATAAAATGTTATGACGCTTGGCAAATGCATAAGACATCACCTCGGTCACATTCGCTACGTCAATCTTAAGCGGGTCAATCGTCACCAAAGGCAAACCGGATTTTTTGGATAACCACTCAGCCAAAACATCATCACTCAATTTGCGCCCGGGGGTAGAAGGGTTGTCCAAACTCTGAGAGGCAATAAAGGCCAGAGGATGCATCAGCGCCTGATCTCGACTACGAGGGCTTCCCGCTAGAAGGTTGGCGTCACCTCTCCCTAACAAACCGTCTTTGACCAACTCATCCAAGCAAGTGCGCAACTCTAAAATTCTATCCGCCATGACTCTCTCTTTTGGTTTATATCCGTGTTATCAACACATTTGTAAGGGCTGGTTTAGAAGTCCGGTTATAGCACTGCTGCTGTTTAATTTCATCTTAGGCCCCAATTTCACTCTTTGGCCGGATAGCCCACAGAAAACTTTAATAACACTGTGGATAAGTTAATAGAAGTCAGAAGTTGACGGGGTTTGCGACACAGAGCGGCATTTAATCAACTGACCAGTAGCGATTAACTTTCGCCCACAACGAGCAAAAAAGAGGTATTTCGTAACAAGAAAAGCGCTTGAAGTATCGACAGATTATCTCATTATCAGGACTATCCCCCTACCTCCCATTGCATTTACTCTAAGGAACCCTGCCACTTAAACCATAAAGCAACTCAAAAACAAACATTCAATGAGGGTCTTCATGTTATTCCGATATTTTCATCACACCACCATCGCAGCCATCACATTGCTATTGAGTTCAATAGTCGCAAGTACTCATAGCCTGGCTGATGACAATGCCAAATTTGAATCACTCTTGGCCGATAGTTGGGAGCATTATCTTAAACACCACCCGATAGAAGCGACCGATATTGGAGATCATCGTTACGATGACCGGTTAGCTCCAGCCTCGTTAAAAGATCACCAAAAGAAGACCGAAACCTATCAAGCGTTTTTGTCTCGCCTAAACGACATTAACGTTGCTTCATTGAGTGAAGCGCATCAACTCAATTACGCGCTGTTTCGCACTGAAATTGAACAAGCGATGGAAGCCAATGAACACCATAGCTACCTTTTTAATGTCAATAACCGCTGGGGATGGCACAGTTATTTCACACAACTGCCAACACGGTTAACATTGAACTCTGTGGAGGATTATGAAAATTACATTCAACGTTTGATCGATTATCGCCGGTATAATCATGAAAATATGGAGGTAATGCGCGAAGCCATAAAGAAAGGGTACACCCATGCTTGTGACTCCATGAAAGGCTTTGAAGAGAGCATTCAAGCACACATCGTTAAAGAAACGACCGATAGTATTTTTTATTCTCCCTTTAAGAATCTGCCTGCCAACCTTTCGGTAAAAAAACAGAAAAGACTCAGAAAAAAAGCCATCATGGCTATTGAACAAAATGTCATTCCCGCCTTTGAAGAATTTTACGCACTGTATACCAACGACTACGCGCCTAAATGCCAAACCAAACCAGGTGCTTTACACTGGCCAAATGGAAAGGCGTATTACGAGCACCGTGTTCGTCAATACACCACCACCAGTATGACCCCAGAGGAAGTGCACCAACTGGGTTTATCAGAGGTTAAGCGAATTCTCGGCGAAATGCAGACCGTTATGGAAGAAGCGGAGTTTGAAGGTTCGTTGCAAGAATTCATTCATTTCTTACGCACCGATTCGCAGTTCTACCCTAAAACACCAGAAGAACTGGTCAATTACGTCAGTGCCATCGCCAAAAAAATGGATGGCCAACTTCCAAAATTATTTGGCCACTTACCACGTCAGCCTTATGGTATTAAAGAAGTGCCTGCCGATATCGCACCCAAAACCACCGCCGCCTATTATTCTAGTGGCGCGCCAGATGGTAGCCGCGCTGGATTTTATTTTATTAATACCTCGTCCCTAAACTCACGCCCACTTTACACAATGGAGGCACTGACGCTACACGAGGCCGTCCCCGGTCACCATTTGCAAATTGCATTAAAAGCCGAAACCGACCTACCTAATTTCCGCCGCTATGGAGGTTACACCGTCTTTATTGAAGGCTGGGCATTGTATTCTGAGCGGTTAGGATTAGAGACAGGTTTTTACCAAGATCCGTACAGCAATTTTGGACGACTGAGTTATGAAATGTGGCGCGCGCTTCGCCTAGTGGTGGATACAGGAATTCACTATTTAGGCTGGAGTCGTCAGCAAGCCATTGATTTTATGGCCGAAAACTCCGCATTAAGCATGCACAATATTACCGCCGAGGTTGATCGCTACATTACTTGGCCCGGTCAAGCACTCGCCTACAAAATTGGCGAATTAAAAATTCGTGAACTTCGCCAACGTGCTGAAAAGAAACTCGGACAAAAATTCGACCTTCGCTCCTTTCATGATGAACTTTTACGCCATGGGGCTGTGCCCATTTCCGCTTTAGAGGACATTATGGACTCATGGATAACAGCACAAAAAAATCACTAAAAAAATAACGAATCACGACAAATAACGCGCAAAATCAATGCGCGTTATTTCAACCCTCAAAACCACCAAAAAATATCACTCATTACAAACTTTCCCCGAATCACTTTGCCATTTTCTATTTTTAGGAAAAGAATTATCTCTAAATGTAAAAATAAATTTGTATGAAATTTCTTTTTACACTCTCTCTTTGTGACTTTCCTTTTAACGAACATTCATTAAGACTGCGTTTCTTGCAACTGCTGAACAAAGGTATAACACACAATGGCACAAGCGGTCGCCAAATTCATAGACGAGTTAACTCCCTGCATAGGAATGTGAACGACAGTATCGGATAATGACAATAGAGATGGATTCACGCCATAATTTTCACTCCCAACAACCAAGCATATTCGCTCCTCACAAGAAATACAGAACTCATTTAATGGCGTACTGTTGTTCGTTAATTCCAAACTCACAATACGATACCCTTTCTTTTGCAGCATTTTTAAAATAGGTTCTGGCTCTTCTACCACTTCATAGGCTACGTATTTTTCGGTCGAACGTGCTGTTTTCCGTAATTTATTATCGGGAGGAACAGCGGTGTCGCCAGTTAACCATAATTGTTCAATGCCTAATGCATCTGCCAACCGAAATAAGCTGCCAACATTCGCCGGTACACGAATATCATGAACCAATAGGCAAAGCGGGAATCGTTTCCCTCCAGGTTGATGTTGCCCATGATCTAACTGCTTATGGTCTGACCGCTGACCTTCCAGTTGTGTACACTCTTGGCCTTGGATTGAAATATCTGGCGGAGAAAGTGGCGAATGATGCTCTACAGAAGCAACGGATATTTTTGGATTTTTATTCTGATGCGATGACATACTACTGACCTCTTCAAATACTACGCCAGTATACCCACCCCGATACGAAATAGAGCAACAGCACAGCGTGTATTGAGATAGGTACGGTATAAAGTTGCCTTTTGACGCCAATATCGATAGAAACACCAACTAAGATAAGCATTGAACATCCCTGTTACCCCATGCCCTTCGATTGTTTGGGGAAAAGAAGAGGTTCAAACATTATCAATGAAAAGGATTGCTCTATGCCCACTTCCATAGGCCCAAATGATGTATCGAGTACCTCAAGGTACCTTGTTCCGGTCATTACCGTGGGTATTTACGTTTACCCTCAAGTGGAAGTCTTAGATTTTGCGGGGCCATTCGAAGTATTCACAACCGCAAACCGTGTGAACCCTGCCCTCACCGGGAAGACTCATCCATCGCTCCAAATCCCCCTTTCAGCCCAGGATGTGGACACCTCTCATCGCATTTCCTCTTCACCCCTCCCCCGATTTAATGTCCACCTCATTGGTCAGCACCCCCACACCATTCATGCTCGTGGCGGACTGGCCATCACACCCTCTTACGATATTCATAATCACCCCAAACTGGACATACTCCTCATTTCCGGTGGGCATCATGATCCTGAGATGAACAATGTTGAAGTGATTGAATGGATCAAACACATCTCATCAGATTGCCAACTCATTGCCTCCGTTTGCACTGGAGCTTTCTTACTGGCGCAAGCGAATGTAATTCAATCCCAACAAGTGACAACACATTGGGATGATATTGCTGAGCTTGCCGAAAGGTTTCCGATGCTAAAAGTTAATTCAGACGTGCGCTGGGTTTCAGACAGTACCCATTCAGGACAAACAGTGATGACTTCCGCAGGAATTTCAGCCGGTATTGATATGGCCCTTGAGATTGTTACTAAATTCACTAATTTAGCGCTGGCACAAAGAACCGCCAAACAAATGGATTACCATTGGCTCAGATGAGTAAAACATGAAGATAATAAAGAAATTATCACAAGTCCGAATTAGCTACAGACAATCATAAAAACAATGGGATAACATTCATAAGGTGAAAGCGAATTTACTTCATCACACTGCACCTGTGAACGCTTGATCAAATTAATTAATCATATAAATAAAATGTTCAACAGGGTGAAAAAACGAGTTACCAAAGCATTATTAATTTACGACAAAGTGACATTTTTTCGTTAAAGACTAATAATTTCGCTAGAGATAATAGCTGCATGTTCTGCACAATACGATTATTACGCTTTATTTTCGTATTAAATCGCTCAAATCTCACCCAAATGAAATATCACTGATAATAAATGTTGCTCAGGGGGTTGTCAGAACATTACATTGGCGCATAATTAAGTCTCGCATAGGTGGAGGGTGTATTTATTCCGAAAGCGGGAGATAATAATAAATATTGAGCGGTTTACTTATAAGTGAGAAGTCTTGTGAGTAATAGGAAGGTCAGGATACCTAAGTCATGAATTAACTACACTTTCGCATAATACCCCTTAAATGCAGTTTATGAGGATAAAGACGGTCACCTTAGCATTAAGAGTCATTTAAGAAGTAGTTACATGAAATGTTTACCATGAAAGAGTTAACGCTTTTTTGTAAAGGTTTGCAAAGCTTCAGATAAACTATCGATATATAAAACGTAACGGTTAGTAACAGTTCGGTTACAGAACAATACGTCGAAATAATTACTACAAACAAATCTTCGACGGAATGCGCAAAGCGCAACACTATAAAAATATAAAGTCTATGGTATGTAGGGTGGCAAAATATCAAATCATGAATAAGATCATATATACGGCGACATAACGCATAACCTCATCGTTAATCATATAAATTATATCACATCTTGCTCAATATAAGCAGTGGTATTTAAAACGATGATGCAGAGTACTGAATTATGATGGCAAAGCTCTAGGAAAACTTCCTATCTTTCGATAACCATTACTTATTCAAACTTTGTATTTAAAAGTCTCTTATTTATAGGTGCGTGTTGCTCGATCAACTACATACTTTTACTCTACGCATAATTTGGCGCTGTTGCTCAGGCATACTATTAGGCTGAAACTACAAAGTATTTTTATACATGTTCACTATTGCACTCGAATTAATGCATAAATTTTAAATACATATATGGCGAATGCCGTCACACTAAATAGCCGCCACTCAAACTTAGTAGAGAGAATAAAATTTCATGGCAGATTCAAGTCGAAGTCTCACTCAGACTATTGTTCAAGATCTCGGTCAAGCCATTATCGCGGGTGTATACACACCAGAGAATCCCTTCCCTATTGAAGCAGAACTGTGCAAGCAATTTAATGTGAGCCGCTCAGTACTGCGCGAAGCGGTTAAAATGCTCACCTCGAAAGGATTACTCAGCGCACGGCCACGCCAAGGTACATGGGTTCAACCAGAAAAGAATTGGAATTTACTGGATTCAAATGTTCTTAACTGGATGGTAAGCCACAAACCCAGTATCGACCTTTTAATTGAATTTACAGAGACTCGTTTAGCCATTGAGCCAAAAGCGGCATATTTTGCGGCAACACGAGCAACTCCGATCAGAATCGACAAGATTAGTCAGTCCATTTCTCGTATGAAATTAGCCTCTTGTGGCGAAAGAGATCCCTTCCAAAGTGATTTTGAATTCCATGTTGCAGTGTTGGAATCCAGTGAAAACCGCTTCTTCTGCCAACTCAAAGAACTTATCGCAGCAGCATTAAAATTACACATCCGTTTCCAAAATGCCCTCGGCGATTCATTACCGCTTGATTTTGAATACCATGAGAAAGTGACTCAGGGTATTCTCAACCGAGACCCAGATACTGCAGAAAAGGCAATGCGAGACCTACTGATGCACGTCTTAACTCGCATCCAAACCATTCATCAATCTGAAAGCATTGCCACTGCAGAAACGATCACACGTGCCTCTGAAAAAGATTTAACCGTTGATATCAACACCAACGACAGCAGTGAAGAAACCTTAAATGCCTCAAAAATAGAACAGCACACTGCACTCTAGTCTTTAAGAATCGTTAACGATACGGTTCGAGGTAGCAATACCGAGCACAGTTGAACAAAGAGGCTCCGAACTTAGAGCCTCTTTTTGTTGAAATAGCTTATTGCGACAGAAATAAATCCAACAATAAAGTCTCAAAGAAGAAAACTTTGCTTGTGTATAGGGCAGCACACAAGAAAATGGGAAAGCTTAGAGCTGAAAGCAAACGAGTAAACGACGCCATATGTGAGGGTGTAAACTACTCATTTATGGGTAACTCAGTTGTATTCACAACACTGCGCATCACAAAACTGGATTGAACACCAAATACACCATCAAGACGAGTCAACTTTCCAAGCAAAAACTGTTGGTAGGTATCCATGTCTTCAACAATGACTTTTAAAATATAGTCTGCCGAAGACCCTGTAATTTGAAAGCACTCCTGTACTTCCGGAAACGTCTTCACCGAAGATTCGAAGTTTTCAAAGCGCTCTGGCGTATGGCGATCCATACTGATATGAATAAGTGCTGTTAGTTTAAGCCCCAATGTTTTGGCATTCAGTAAAGTCACCGTTTTACCGACGATGCCTGCATCCATGAGCGCTTTTACACGACGTGAGCACGGTGAAGGGGATAGCCCAATCTTTTCTGCCAACTCCAGATTCGAAATGGCCCCATTTTTTTGCAATTCCGTAAGAATGCGTCGATCCATCCTGTCTAGCTTCACAAACCCATTGCTCTCTTGCTTTTGCACGTCACCTTCCTCCGCTTATTCTTACCAAATCAATGCAAACACACCATTCAGCCCATAAAACCCAAGAAGGAGTAATCGCTCCATAACGACAAAAAGAGCAAACATTCACCCCAAATAAGCCAAAAATTCATACCTAATTGCTAACATAAACGTAAAAATAGGTGAATTTAGCACCCATCACTCTTTCGACACAAGTACAATTTATGCACTCACTTAGCCTATGCCCTTTACTGCTTTTACCCTAAGCGATATTGACAAAGAACCCACAAGGCTCCTTTGTTTCAAGGATTCACAAGAGACTTGATACAGGCATAGTGATACTGAAGCCTCACCCTCTAACTATCACACCTCATCTAGAGCGGATTTTTGCTCTATAGGTTATTGCTATGACTTCGTTTGACCATCGTAAATATCGCCCATTTACTCCTATCCACAACCCCAATCGCCGTTGGCCGAATAACCGTATTGAATCAGCTCCACAATGGTGTGCCGTGGATTTACGGGATGGTAATCAAGCACTCATAGAGCCTATGACGGTTACTCAAAAGCAGAAGATGTGGGCATTGTTAGTCAAACTGGGGTTCAAAGAAATTGAAATTGGCTTTCCTGCAGCTTCACAACCAGATTACGATTTTTGTCGCTGGCTGATTGAAGAAAATCAAATTCCAAGTGACGTCACCATTCAGGTACTCGTGCAAGCCAGAGAAGAATTAATCGAGCGTACCTATGAAGCGCTTTGTGGTGCAGAGCGAGCCATTGTGCACGTCTATAACAGTACCTCTCCCACACAGCGCACTAAGGTATTCAATCAAAATAAAGCCGGCATTATCGATATTGCCCGTAAAGGAGCACAAAAAGTATTAGAAGAGTCTCGAAAGCACCCCAATACTCAATGGCGCTTTCAGTACTCACCGGAGAGCTTTTCCGGCACTGAAGTCGATTTTGCCGTTGAAATCTGTAATGCCGTCGTCGATGTATGGAAGCCGACCCAAGATCATAAGATCATTCTCAATCTTCCTGCTACCGTCGAGTCGTCTACTCCTAATGTCTTTGCAGATCAAATTGAGTTGTTCTGCGACCATATTCAACAACGCGACAGCGTTATCATCAGTGTTCATACCCATAACGATAGGGGCTGTGCAGTGGCCGCCGCCGAATTGGCCGTTATGGCCGGAGCGGATCGTGTTGAAGGTACTTTAATGGGCAATGGCGAGCGCACTGGCAACATGGATTTGGTTACCATGGCCATGAACTTATACAGCCAAGGTATTGATCCGAATATTCATTTACAGCACGCCGATGAGATTGTTCGTGTGGTCAGTGAGTGTACACAGATTGCCACTCACCCTCGCCACCCATGGGTAGGGGAATTGGTGTATACCGCTTTCTCAGGCAGCCACCAAGACGCTATTCGAAAATGTATGGCAGTTCAAAAAGAAAACTCACCCTGGGATGTAGCGTACTTACCGATCGACCCAAAAGATTTGGGGAGGGACTACCAATCCGTTATTCGAGTTAACAGTCAGTCAGGGAAAGGAGGGGTGGCGTATATCTTGGAGCAAGATTACGGTTTACATCTACCGCGCTGGATGCAAATTGAAGCCAGCCAAGTGATTCAATCTCAAGCAGAAACCCTAAGCAAAGAAATGAGTTCTACTGATATCTGGGAAGTCATACGCAAACAATTTATGCCCGATACGAAACACTTCAACTTGTCGCATTATTCTGTGAATCGCACCCAGGCAGGAGACGCTCTCAACGTCACCATTCAAGATCAAGAAGACGCCGAACAGCAGTGGCAAGGAACGGGAGATGGTGTCATTGAAGCACTGTGCAATGCCATCGAACAAAACACAGGCCATTCAATTCAAGTGATTCACTACGACCAACATGCTATCGGAGAAGGCAGCAATGCAAACGCGGTTGCATTCATTCAAGCCAAGATAGCTGGACAACGTGTATGTGGAATCAGTAAAAGCCGGGATACATTAAGTGCAAACATTGATGCGGTGCTGGTATGCCTACACAACGCATTGGACAACTAAAGATTAAGGAGGTTTAAACGCCTCCTTTCACTGAACGCCTGTCATGGCGCCCAGTGAACAAACTGTTGAAATCGCCGCTGCAATGACAAAATCCAGCCTGGGGCGGCCTCACCCACTCCCGCTACGTGCAATTTTGGATGCATTCCCATCACATTCTCAAGCACCGACTCTTGTCTATCATTCACATCCACCAGCATGACATGGTTGCCGCTGGCCAGCTCACTTTGAAACTTCCGAAAGTCATGATGAGGGGCTTGAATACCAATTAACCCTCCTTCCCATGAACAAAAACCAATAATCACCACAGATAAAAACAAAGGTGGCACCCAGGTAATGTACTCGGTTACGCCACTGAGATGTGCGGACACTAAAATTGCCACAGCGACCACCATACCCACAAGAAACCCAACCTCCGTTGAATGTATGACATCTTTTTTTAATAAGCTATCGACGTCGTTTAACTCATTTTTTTCACACTCGACATCATCATTACTCAGCACATGAATTTGAGGAGTCGTCACACCGGATGCCTCAAGGTCTTCTTGAACCCGATGCATTTCCTGTAAATCATTCGTGATATAAAAATGTCTTTTCATTTATTTCACCTCACCACCACGAAAAAAATGGGAAACCGTAAAAACGGAATTTCTTAACAAACCCTTTTAAAAAACAAACTCTTAACAAAGTTCATTTACATTTAGAAAAATCAAAGACAATATTGATTTTTCTAAAATTACACGGCGAATTCTTTTAATATCAATTTACGAAAAAAAAGACACTTACGCCCAGAATTTTTAATCATTCTTTGGAATCTAAAAAAAACCATATAGAAAAGAAAGCCGCACCCAAGGATAAGAAAATTTCACCATAAAAATAACAAACACTAAGAACAAAACGAACTTTATTCTACTGGACAAATTTCTTCTAACAACAAGGACACTAAGATGGTATGAAATTAAGAATCGGCACTTAAGATCACTCATTATAAAAAAGCAATCTCAAGCACGAAAAAGAAATGAAGATTAAAAAGCCGCAATCAATTGGGCGCGAGTACTAAGTGCTTATTTTTTTGATCAATACGGAAGGCAAACTCCCTTAAATAATTCATGCCCAACAAACCATCGCTGCTGGCCATATTTTCAAGACTCATTACTGCAAATTGCATATTTTTCACCGCGTATTCATCAACAGCAAATGCTTCAACCTCATATACTGGCGCACTCACTACTCCACCTGCGGTATTCATTTCAACGGTACGAATAAATTTCGTCACCAATGTACCGCTCAACGAATTAAATGAAGACTCTGAAATAACCGACAACGACGCACCTGTATCCAGTATTAAATTGACTCTTTGGCCATCATCAAATACTGCACCCACAACATAATGATCACCCTGTTGTTGCAACGGCACAGCTCGCTCTCCCAATGCTTGTTCCGCCATCAGCTTGGATAAATCTTCCAGTTTATCGGTATAAGAATCTGTTGTGGGTACTTGCGCAATTTGTGTTTTTGCCGCTTCAATTTCACCTAGACGAATCTTGGCCTCTGCCAACACCAAAGAATAAAACGCATTTCCCGGCTCAATCCATACCATACGCTGAATAAAATCCTCCAATCCCTTCCAATCTCGGGCGGCTTTAAAAATTTCTACTTCTTGTTTAACCAATCTATGGGCTTTATCACGAAGCTTGGACTCACTAGCCGGATTCGACGAAGCGCTGATTAACTCATACAACTGATCTATAGCGGCTTGTCCCTGCCCCACACGAATCATTCGATCCGCTTGTAATGCTTGTATATCTTCATCGTAAGGGAACTCCAATGAATACAAAGCAACGAAACGGTCCAACGGCTCATAATTCCCACCCGCCATCCAATTACGTAAATACGCCACCCATCGATCTTTCACCCAACCGGCGATTTCAGGGTCGGTTTTCAATAAATGTTGATACGTATCAATAGCGGCCACAAATTGCTGTCGACGAATATACTCCATTGCCAATTCATGATCCGGGGTTTCATGGTGGGCAGTACGAGAAGAGGATGCCCCCCCAAGGTTATTGATTCCTCTCTGTGTTTTGTTAACCGGCGACTGAACTACTACCGCGAAGGTATCGCTGATGCCTTCTAGCACATAGTTGAGATACAGGTAGGCGTTCAACCCAAGAGACACGACCAATAACCCAATAAGTATCGACGTTCCAATGTGATGACTCTGTGCTCCAGCAGGGGACGTAGAGGAAAAAGAAGGGGGCAAGGGCACAGAACCATCGGTATGAATATGTGGCTCCATGACGGGTTCTAATACAGATGAATCGTTACTCACAGTTGCTCGAAACCTCTTGTTGAAACCTCTAAGCGCATAAACTCTTAGCCAACGCCGGTGTTCACTGCTTGTTGCACCTCTGTCAGCCGAATTCACTGAGATAACTCTTACCGCTACAACTCCGTATCGCTACGACTCAGCTACCATTACTCCGACTCTTTGCTTCCAATACAGGTTCCGAAAGCTTGGTCTAGGTTTTATCCACCAATAAAATGACCGAGAAATCACTTTCATTCAAAACAGTGTGATCAAGAATTTATTACGCAATTACAGGAAAACTATAACAAAGTCATCATCCTAACCTCTGCCTATCAGTTCTATTCATCTCATAGAGGTATGTCACGAATTGATAAACCTAGTAAGACCGCTCAATATTCATAGTTTAGCCAACTGCAAATCGGGTGATACCCCCATAGAAGCAGGGGGTAGAAGACAGTAAAGAACAAAAAATCCTCTCTCTATGGGCTTCTCGTCGAAAAACACAAGGTGGATTATGTGGATGATGCGCGATAAATACTCTCAATGGCCCCCTCTAATAACTGGGTAAACGCCTCATCCGATTGTTGATGACTTAAACCTTCCGTCAGCGCACGAGAAAAGCTGGCGATTATGCCGGGGTTCTCTGCTACCTTAATGTTGGCATCGGCCCTTGAGTAACCGCCCGATAACGCAACCACCTTTATTACTCGAGGGTGCTCTATGCATTCCCGATAAAAGTCCGGAGCATCAGGAAGCGTTAATTTCAACATCACGCTTTTCGTTTCATCTAACGTGTTCAAACGATTCAATATTTGCGACTTTAATAATGCTTCGGCTTCAGATTTAGTCGGGCTATTAATATCTATTTCTGGTTCAATAATAGGTATCAGCCCTTTTGCCATGATCTCTTCCGCAACAAAAAACTGTTGCTCCACGATTGCCGCAATACCCATTTCATTAGCGTGCTTAATCACTGAACGCATTTTGGTACCAAATACATCCATCTCTTTTGCTCGATCTAACAGTTCGCCCAGCTTGGGAATGTCTTTCATCAGCTGAACACCATCATTTTCTTGCTGAAGGCCTTTATCCACCTTTAAAAAGGGTACAACTGACTTTTTTTGCCACAAAAAGCGAGAGGACGGTATACCTTCGATCATTCTGTCCATGGTGTTTTCAAACAATATGGCCCCCAACACTCGGGCGCCAGTGAATGACGCATTCGTAATAATCCGAGTACGCATTTCATGAACCAAATCGAACATTTCTTCTTCGTTGGAATAGGCATTCTCATCTATGCCATATAACTTCAACGCCTTCGGTGTACTGCCACCACTTTGGTCTAGTGCGGCAATAAACCCCGTTTGCGTTCTCATTTTCTCTAGCTGCTGCTGAAAGGCCGACATCATCTAAAGTCTCCTAGAAATTGTGAAACAACGTCATAACACTTTGTCACTAGAAAAAATTCAGGGAATCTGAATCAGACACCATGAACCTAATAATCAACTTTCCCTTAATGCTGCGCTGCCAATCCACTGGGCAACGAACTTTCTAAGACCATTCACTTCTTTAACGTTATGCCTATCGTTTAGAAGGTTATAAACACACGCTATGGGTTTCTTAAGCTCCGCCCTTTTGCTGCACAGCCATACCCCGAATTGAAATGCGCCTAAGGCCATCACATCTAAAATCATCACGCTAAAGGCTGGGCTAGAATTTCGATAAAGCAGCCTTCTTCCAACAATAGGCGATGATAAGCGGGTTAGCACACAACTCACGCGAGACAAGAAGAAAACGTCATTAAAGATAACGGAGACATCACTTGCTTAATCATAGTGACAAGCGATTGAAGAAATTATGACCAACTTAGATAAAGCATCCAATAAACAATGAATAGACAACATTGTTGAAAAACGCGCCACTAATTTTATTAACTAGGTCACATAACTTGCTGAGATAACACAGATTTAGCATTATAGCGCATCTTTCTCATCTGCAATGACACCTTAAAAAGGCTGAACATGACTCAAGCGTTGCCCAATATCGTCTCTAGCCTCTATGAACGATTCGGACATTTGCCCGGTGTTACCATCGAAGTTCATAAAGAATTGGTCGCCATCAACATCATCAATGACGTTGCGTCAGGAACCATTTTTCTCCAAGGTGCCCAAGTTACCCACTATGAACGTCACTGCGAGCCACCGATTCTGTGGTTAAGTGATGCCTGCGATTACAAAGCAGGAGTGCCTCTTCGCGGCGGCATCCCGGTCTGCTGGCCATGGTTTGCAAACCTCTCACACAACCCAGACGACGTGAAAGTGCAAATAGACGCGCTGGATACACCCAAGGGCGCTCATGGGCTGGTGCGATCCATTAACTGGACGGTAGAAGACATCGTACCCCAAGACAACGAGACCCATCTGTGTTTGATGCTACTGCCACACGAAGAGATACCAGAATGGCCATATCAAGCTACACTAAAATTGATGATCACTATTGGTGCAGAGCTGACCGTTAAGCTGGAAGTTCACAATACCGGTGAACGATCTTTTGTACATACCTGCGCGCTACACAGCTATTTTTCAGTCGGCGATATAGAACAAACCTCTATTACCGGATTAGAAGATGCTACTTACATAGACGCCTTAAAAGAGTGGGCAAGCTTCCAACAACATGGAACGCTTTCCATTAATGAAGAAGTCGACCGTATTTATCAGTTGAATTCTGTGACATCCGAAAAATATCAACGCGTCGCACAAATTCATGACACCAGCAACAATCGAGTCATCAACCTTCACCAAATTGACGCAAAGAGTTTGGTAGTTTGGAATCCATGGATTGAAAAATCAAAACAGTTGTCTAATTTCCCAAATGAGAGTTACCAAGAAATGATTTGCTTAGAAACCGCTAATACACTCACTCATATGAGAAAAGTTACTCCAGGAGGTCTAGAACTAATGGGATTTATGGTGAAGTGACTTGGCTTATGGTGTAAAAATTGCTGTAATTTACGCCCAAAAGTTCACTTTTTACCCTTTACCAAGTTTTACACGTTTGTACCTGTATGGTGCATGGCAAAAAGAACTCTAGGATTGAAGCCCCGTTTATGATTAAGCAGAATCGAAAAAAGCCGTCGTCAAACCCCTTATATAGAAACATGACAGTGTATTTTGTACTGGCGTTATTATGCAGTTTCAGCGCAATGTCTTCTTATGCCAGCAACATGATTAATGGCCTTGCCAGCTATGAAAAGCTCGGTAAACAACAATTTATTGCGGTACTCTACACTGATAGTCCGACCAAAAACTCCGCTGATGTTCTCTACAGTAACAACTCACGTGCAATGGAGTTAGTCATTACAAGTCGCTCTATGAGCCAAAGAGCACTGGGACGTATGTGGATCGAAGGCGTCTCCATTAATGCCAGCACACAAGAACTGACTCAGAATGCCGAAGCCCTTGCCAGTCTTACCGGATTAATTAAAGGCCGACTCCGACAAAATGACCGTTTGCGCTTGGAATTTTCTAACGGTAGTCTGGATGTGTCACTCAACGGCATCGACCTTGGCACGGTTGCCAAAGGCGGTATCTTCGATCTTTTATTGCAGACTTGGATTGGAGAGGTGCCACCCTCTTCGGACTTCCGCGCACAAATTCTCGCCGCCGGAGACGTGGACAGTACACTTCTTTCAACGGTTAACTCCGCCAATGCAGATTCTGATCGTATTGCTGCTGTTCAAGCGTGGATAGCACCACCCGAGGTTGAAGTCGCAGCCGCTAGCGCACCCGCCGCCGTTGCGGCAGCACCAAAACCAAAACCTTCCGCGCCTCAAATTAAGCCTTCTGCACCCAAAATTGCTGCCACCCCTAAACCCAAACCTGCCGCTCCTAAGCCAAAACCTGCAGCGCCTAAACCAAAGCCAAAACCTGTTGAAGTTGCCACAGCACCTAAAGCTGAACCAAAGGCCTCGGCACAACCCGTAAAACCCGCGCCAGTTAAACCAGTACAAGTGGCCAAGGCAGCACCACCTATCGAAGAAGACGACGATGATGAAGTCTTGGCTTTTACCGCTGCCGATATCTTGCGGGAAAAGCAATACTACGAGGAACTGAAAGCCCGGGTTTTCAGCAAAGTTGAATACCCCAAACAAGCTTTATCACAACGTCGTGAAGGGGCGGTCGGATTAGACATTGTGGTGAACTCAAAAGGCGAACTGGTAGATGTATCATTACGTGAGCGCTCCGCTTTCTCTTACTTTAACCGAGCCGCTACTCGTGCCGTACGAAAAAGCGAACCCTTCCCTACACCACCAAAAGCATTGCTAACTAACGGTAAATATGAGTTTAAATTGAATGTAGTTTATCGATTGTAAGTATTCACACTCTCTCCCCATCATCAAAAACGGCGAAGTTATTTACTTCGCCGTTTTTTTATTTTAAAGAATCACCAGGCAAGCACACGCTTAATGACTCACTCCCAATCGTCAATGGCGAGACGATTAATCTACAAAACGATTGCGTCATAAAGTAATCAGCCCGCATAGCTGAAGTTGACGATTATCTATATAATGTCACCTTTTATTTATTGATAAGAAACGGCATCAATTGCGGACTTAAATTATAATAAACGTGAGCTAACCTTCTCACTCATAAACATTAATATCGCTTTCTGCTGTAGCCAATATCCACAAGGAATGATTTACCTTATGAGCCACTCTCCAGATTTTCATTCTCTTTTGGATTCAATCCCACGTTTTAACCTCGATTCTCCAGATTCTTGTCGCATTAACAGTGAAAATTCATTACTGATAGAATATTTAAATTTTTATAAGATTAATTTCGAAACCGAAATGGAAAATATTACTCACCATTTTGGATCATTAGACATTCTAGAGTTTGACATTGCATTGCATTATTGGAGCCCTAAAGCGCCATTGGGGACCATGTTTATTTTGCACGGTTACTGGGATCATGTAGGGCTATACCACCATCTAATCCGTTTTTGTTTAATGAACAACTATGCCGTCATTGCTTACGACGCCCCGGGCCATGGCATCAGTAGTGGTAAACGAGCCTCCATTGGTAGCTTTCAATCGTACACTCGTATCCTTGAGCACATTATTAAGTACACACAGCCCTATATCACAACTCCTCTATTCGCAACGGGCCAAAGTACAGGTGGAGCGGTTGTGCTCGATTATTTATTTACCAACCCGGATAACCCTCTCCAATGCTCATTTTTATTAGCTCCGTTAATCAAGCCTCAAAAATGGCAAACCATTAAAATTGCTTATAATTTTTTGCATAAGTACCTTAAACGCGTTCGTCGTTCGGGTGTTACCGGCAGCAGTCATGACAAACAGTTTGGTGTGTTTCTGAAACAAGATCCCTTACAGTACCATTGGGCATCGGTTGATTGGATAGGGGCAATGGGGGAGTGGATCGAACGCTTTTCCAGATTTAAAAGCAATCACAACCAGGTGATTTGCGTACAAGGCGACGGGGATTCAACGGTAGATTGGGAATATAATGTTGAACAAATTACTCAGCGTATGCCTAATGCCGAAGTGATCGTAATGGCCGACATCAAACACCATGTTGTAAATGAAACCCCAGCCTTACGTAACAAAGTATTCGCGGTTATCGATCGTCACTTAAAATCCATTTCAGATTAAACTCAAAACCATTCGAAAAAACCTCTAATTTCAACAATTAGAGGTTTCGATAATTCTGCTTTGAAAAAATCAAACCTTAGACTTTGCCACCCATTCTTTAATATTGGCTTCCAATACAGGTAACGGCACTGAACCATGAATCAAGATTTGATCATTAAAAGCACGCAAATCAAAGTTATCACCTAACGTTTGCTTCGCAAATTCACGCAACTCCAAAATCTTGATTTGCCCCAATTTATAGGAACACGCCTGACCAGGCCATACAGAGTAGCGCTCCACCTCACGAGTCACTGCAGCCACCGTATCGCCAGTGGTATTGTGCATATATTCAATGGCTTCTTCACGCGACCACTGTTTATGATGTAATCCTGTATCCACCACTAAACGCGCCGCACGGAATAATTCAGACTGCAAACGACCAAGATCACCCAAAGGGTCGTTATCATACAAACCCAATTCTTTCGCCAGTACTTCTGCATACAAAGCCCACCCTTCACCGTAAGCGCTGTACCACATTAAATTGCGAATCATTGGCATGTTCTCAATTTGCTGAGAAATCGCCACTTGCAAATGATGGCCTGGGCTTGCCTCGTGATAGGTTAATGTGGGCAACGTAAATTTTGGCCAATCTGCGGTATTTTTTAAATTAATCCAGTAAATTCCCGGGCGACTACCATCCAAAGAAGGGCTCGTATAATAACCACCCGGTGCGCCATCTTGTTCGTATTCTGCAATTCGACGAACCTCAACGCCCGCTTTCGGCAGGGTAATTAAAATATTCGGCAACAGGCCAGAAATTTCATCCATTTGTTTGTTTAAATCAGAAAGTAACTCCGTACGACCCTCATCATTATTGGGATAAATGAATTTTTCATCTTTGGTCAACGCAATATAACGCTCCATGATTTCGCCATCTTTATAACCTTGTGATGTCAAAATCACATCCATTTCTTTTTGAATACGAGCGACTTCAGCCAAACCTAATTGATGAATTTCTTCAGCCGTTTTCCCTCCAGCCCCAAAATTTTCTAATGCCAATTGATAGCGTGTTGCGCCGTCTTTCAAATCCCAAATACCGGCGTTGGTAGAGGCTTTAGGCAGCATATCAGTAAGTGCCTTTTCTAAAGCGCCATAACCAGGATAAACACTGCTCTTCACAGCATGAGTGGCTGCATCGACAAACGCCTTTTGTTCTTCTTGTGACAGGGATTCTATTTCTTTCAATCGAGTTTCAAATGACGTAACCAAAGGATTCTTTGCAGGAGGTGCCGCCATAACTTGCTTTATAAACCCAAGCGCACCTTCAATGGCAAATGCCGGAGGCAAAATACCGTTTTTTGTGTCCTCAGCCAAAACGATTGCTACCCCTTCGAACAAGCCTTTTACCTGGGATAAACGCGCAATATAGTCTTGTGCATCAGGCTCACTTTTTAAGGGGTGCTCTGTTTGTAAAGAGCGCGGAATATCAATATGTGGACCGCTCAATTGAGAAATAACAAAGGGAGAAAAAACACCTAACTCACCAAAAGCACCGTGCACATAAGGCTTAAACTTACTTGCCATCGTTAACGAGCTGTACAACGCATCGTAGGTTGAACGTGCTACACCTTTAAGCTCATCGCGATTAATGGTCTCTAAAAAAGCAATCGCTTCAGCATTCACACTTTTTTCTTTTTCAACATCCTGTAAAGTAAAGGAACCCAGTTGATCACTGAATTTCATTCCCAAATACGCTTCCGTCACTCCAAGACTGGTTGCGTATAATGGCTGACGTCGTAATACGTTTTTTGCATGCTCATCAACAAATGCAATAAATTTTTTCTGATCTTCACTGACCTGTTCAACCGAGGCATCTACCATTGAAACCTCTGCACTTTTCGCTGTATTGTCTTGTGACACTGGCGTCGAAGACTGATCACTACATGCGATTAATAACGTTGCAAGCGCCACTGCGCTTGCCAATTTCAATGATTTGAATGTCATGGTATTCACCCTATGGCAACGGTAATGAAGTGATTTGGAATTAAAATAGAAAGCGAGGAGACGACTATCGCACTCTGGCGACTGAAAAACAGAAGCTTACCCCACATACTGAATCGCTCAGTTTGAGAAAGAGCATCAATATGCGGGGGTGCGCTTTATTCTTTTACTTGAAACTGATCAGGGTCAAAATAAGTCAACTGCATAGTGACCTCTCCAGAGGTTCCCAGCTGCATGATGATGAGCATCACATTGACTTGCCCTTTCACTCGAACACCTGCTGGCAAATCAAACAAAATGCCACCGGTACGATTCGTACGAATGTTTAAATCTTGCCGTGCTTTTAATCGAGGAGCCACTTTCTTCAATAACTGATCGACTGAGGCTCGAAACACGTCATTATTAAAACCAGGCCCTTTAAACATTTTATGGTCTAAAGACATATTCAGCTTTAACTTAAGCTTTTCCTGAATGGTAATTTCACCTAACTGGACTTTTTCACCCGATTTTAAGCGACGAAATAGCTCTTTCGATTTATCTTTCGGTGACCGCATAACGGTGCGTGCAATCACGCCAAGACCCAAGTCCAACAGTCGTGGGACATTGACTTCTGGACCTTGTGGTTGAGCACCTGCAGCAGGTGCTTCGGACACAGCTTCTGTGGTGGTTTTTTGTTCACTCATATCAATGACTACTACCGGTTTTTTTGGATTTATCAGCGAGTATAAACAGGGTGTTGATCACAGAGCAACTTGCTCCGCCGATTAAAGATACCAACACTTAAAACGGCAGAGCATTTCACAATAGCTCACCCACTTTTGTTGAAAAGCGGATGCCTACAAAGATAAATACAAAACCTCAATACCATTCCGTTTCATAAGCCACCATTGGCATAATGTAATTGCATAGTCTCTAGAGAGATTGGGCGAATTTTGGTCGACATTCCCGCTGCCCCAAAAGCTTCATAGCGAGCAATACAAATATCACGCATTGCCACAATAGATTTTGCCAAATACTTACGTGGATCAAATTCAGACGGGTTTTCTGCGAGAAAACGACGAATGGAACCGGTACACGCCAAGCGTAAATCCGTATCGATATTAATTTTACGCACACCATGCTTTATGCCCTCGATAAGGTTATCCACAGGCACACCGTAGGTTTCTGGGATGTCGCCCCCGTGCTCGTTGATGATGTGTAACCACTCCTGAGGCACCGAAGACGAGCCATGCATTACCAAGTGGGTTTTGGGTAAGCGCTTGTGAATGGTTTTAATTCGATCAATGGCGAGAATATCCCCCGTAGGGGGACGAGTAAATTTGTAAGCGCCGTGAGAGGTGCCACAGGCAATCGCCAGTGCATCGACTCCTGTTTGTGCGACAAAATCCGCTGCTTCGGCAGGGTCGGTCAACATTTGCTCATGAGTCAGTGTCCCGCTTGCACCGATGCCATCTTCTTCGCCTGCTTGACCGGTTTCAAGAGACCCGAGACAACCCAATTCCCCCTCTACTGACACACCACAAGCATGGGCCATTTCAACGGTCTGCCGTGTTACTTCCACATTGTACTCATAGCTCGACGGTGTTTTACCGTCATCGCGCAGTGAACCGTCCATCATCACCGAACTAAACCCCAGTTGAATAGAGCGCTGACACACCGCCGGTGACGTTCCATGATCTTGATGCATCACCACTGGAATATCGGGAAATTCCTCCACAGCGGCCATCATTAAATGTCGTAAAAAAGGTGCCCCAGCGTACTTACGAGCGCCCGCAGACGCTTGCACAATAACCGGAGACTGCGTTAAAGACGCCGCCTCCATAATTGCCCGCATTTGCTCAAGGTTATTCACGTTAAATGCAGGAACCCCATAACCGTATTCCGCCGCATGATCCAACAATTGGCGCAAGCTAATCAAAGCCATAATTATTCTCTTCTCGTCTGTGATGGTGTTTGTGCTGATCAGTGCTCTTCGAAAAGGCAAACACTGAAATTAATTTTCATTTTTTTCAGCAACTCTAAGTAATTTACACTAATAAAAACAAAGACTTAGCACCAAAAATCATACTGACTTTTTCAACTTAACGTAAAGAGAAAATTAGGATATGTGTTGACTTAACATTCTTAAATTTATCGATTTACTCGCAAAACAATGGATTCTATTTCGCGCAACGCTCGCATTGCGGCGTCTTCCTGAACAACACACTCGGATAAAGAACCATAATGTTGCTCTAAACAATTCATCAATAGGGTTTTAATTTCAGCAACTCTCGGCTTTTCTGGTAACGAACTTTGCAAATACAAACGCTCCAACTCTCGCTCTTTTTCTGAAAAATAATCTTCCACCTGCTGCTGCGTCCACTCACCACGACGTATTGCTTTGAGTTGTTCTTTGTTTCTCAACAAATCCAAATCTTGTTCTACTAAAATTTGTTCCACCTCATTCAATAGACGCACAACGTGATAAGCAAATTTCACATCGTAACCAAAGGTTTCTATGGTTTTTTGTCGATGCCCCGTCGGAACCTTCGTTCGCATTTTATGAACTTGTGAGTAGGCATAGCCTTTAAATTTTGGCCAGCACGCTTTATGCAAAAAAATATGCCGTTGCTCTCGCACCATTTCACCAATCGCCGTGCTGTAAAGTACGCAATTTCTAGGGACAAACAGTGAATCAATGATGTTCGGGTTGTTTTCCATCAGCAGACGAAAATATTTAATGATGGAATAAATCACCACATCGTAATCACGACCTTTACCCCCTAAAGCAGATTTATCCAGCATGTGATGTTGTTGAATTTGATCAAACTGCTTTCCCGGTTCATCAAAACCCGGTATTTCACCTCTCAAATGAGGGAACACCCAATCTCGCGGGGGGATAGCAAAACCATAAATATCCATATCAGAATGATCTTGTGCCACGCCATACGCAATAGACCCCATCACCACTTCATATTGAACAGCAGTATCTAAAAATTTGGGGGCGCCTTGCAGTAAACCTTTTTTGATGAACTCTTGTGTTTTACTGCCCATGATGGATACATCCTTTCTCTTTTATTAGTATTTTTTATCTGTACATTTATTAAGACAAACTTTTTTTTGCGATACGACGTATTCGTTCTCGTCGAATTTGTTCGGCAAGTTTTAAGCCTTTGTAACCCGCCTCTAAAAATGGCTGACTGCTGACTTCCCTTATCGCACTACAAGCTCGAATCAATATTTCTTTCTGGGGATAGTCACGCCGATCGTAACCAAGCCTTCCACAGGCATCCGCCTCACAGGCTTGAGCAAATAAGGTTACCCGCTCTGGCCGACGCACAGCATCCAATGCTTCCAGTAAACGCATAATGGATCGAGCCTGCATTTCACCGACTTTATGGCAACGTAAATGATGCTCTGAAACCAGCTTACCCATTTGCAGATAATCTCTTGGCACTCGTAAACGCTCACTTAACATCTCGACTAAAGGTACGCCTTTAATTCCATGACAAATATGACTTGGCCATTTTTCTTTGGGCGTTACCCCTTTGCCTAAATCGTGCACTAACGCCATCCACGTCACTAATGGATTATTAAATCGCTCGCGAGCCACATCCACCGCCATCATGACATGCTCCCCGGTATCCACTTCCGGATGATGCTCGGGTGGCTGTGGCACGCCAAATAAACAATCCACTTCAGGAAATAACACGGCTAAGGCACCACAACGCCGTAACACATGAAAGAACTCACTGGGCTTGGGTTCTTCCAGTGCCCGAGACAACTCTTTCCATACTCTTTCTGGTGTGAGAGACGTCAGCTCTCCTCTCTGTGTTATCTCAGCCATTAGGGCATATGTTTCACGATGGACAGAAAACCCTAGGCTTGCGTAACGCGCGGCAAATCGTGCAACACGCAGAACGCGTAGAGGGTCTTCTGCAAACGCACTGGACACATGACGAAGCACGCCTGCCTCTAAATCGGCTCGACCGTTATATGGGTCGATGTATTCACCTGAACGAGATTTTGCGATGGCATTGATGGTTAAATCTCGGCGAGAGAGGTCTTCTTCCAAAGTCACGTCTTTACCAAAATCACACACAAATCCATGATAGCCACTACCCGACTTTCGCTCAGTGCGAGCCAGTGCATATTCTTCTTTGGTCTCTGGGTGTAGAAAAACTGGGAAATCATTGCCAACAGACTCATAACCTAATCGAAGCAATTCTTCCGGCGACGAACCAACAACCACCCAATCTTGATCTTTTATGGGCAAGCCAAGTAATTCATCTCGTACTGCACCGCCCACTAAATAGGTTTTCATGATCACACTCTTTTTTGAAACTTTGGAAAAGCAATAACAAAATAAAAAACGCTCCCATTTGGGAGCGCTCTACACAAATTATTATCGGGATGTAATTTTACCACCATACAGCATCATCACCTTTCCTCTACTTTTCCATAGAATTAGTTGTTACTCAAAACAGCAACATTGTCGAGATCAGTGTCATCGTACATGGCATACCCCCTTTTGTTTTTCCATCGTATTGAAATTGATACATCAATACCGTGAATAAAAATAAAAAACCCCGGCTGTTACCAACCGGGGTTTTCGATCCGGAAGGCAACACTGCCTTCCCACACAGAAGGCAATTAGAAAATGATAATTGTCTTTTTAGTGACAAAAAAATCATTCAACACAAAAGAAATACGCTTATCGATTCCAAAATACAATTCCGGCGATAAACAACACTGACAAGAAGTGCAATTAATTACCAAACCAAAAATGTTTTCAATAAAGGCTTTCAATGTATGATTTCCGACACGCTTAAAAATAAATTATGCATGGCAATCCAATACGATTACCGAAGAGCGTTTTAAACATTAACGCCTGTGAAAAGTAACCGCAAGATAAATTTTGACTCTACTTTTAAAGAAATAACCTTACGTTATATACCGACAAAAGCATTTCTTTTTTTACAGCCGAACGAAGCCCTATCACGTATTTTTGCGATATTTTGCATAGCCGTATACGAGGAAGTTTTGAGTAAAACCCATTACTTCCCTAAAGATAAACATCGTTGCTTCATTTATAAAAATATCGTCTAAAGAGATTTCCTTACGTTTTAACCATTCACGTTATTAAGGCGAAAAAAAACCCGGAGGGCTTCTTCGCCTTCCGGGTTTTCGCGTCTGAATCTGCGACTGTCTCTGGAAGGCTTGTTGCCTCCCAGAATTCACACTTCTAGTCGACAACCATGGCACACACGATAATGCCTCGGCTAATAATTAGCCCAAGCTTTCGCGTGCAAATCGGTTTAATCGAATTATGTGAAGTCATTGTCTCAGTTCTTTATATCGGTTTTGGTTGATTATAAACAGCTATTTAATTCAACTACAAGAGCTTAGGATAAAAAAATAAAATTAATGTTCGTATCGAAACTCTTGTGCTATTTCAGCCATATTCAACATAAGGGCACCTCTAAAAATAGCCCAACTTTGATATAATCTCACTGTTCAAAAATTTCAAGAGTTTCCTTCTATGTCTCAGCCCGGCTTTTTTGATTTAGATGACAGGTATCGCAAGTTAGATGAAAAAGATCCATTAGTTCATCTCAACAAACTGATATTTTGGGAAGCCTTTCGTCCGACCTTAAAGGAAATACGAAAGTCGAACCGAAAAAGCAATGCGGGTCGTAAAGCCTATGACGAGCTACTGATGTTCAAAGTACTCGTACTTCAGCACTTATACAATGTATCCGATGATCAGATAGAGGGCACCTCTAAAAATAGCCCAACTTTGATATAATCTCACTGTTCAAAAATTTCAAGAGTTTCCTTCTATGTCTCAGCCCGGCTTTTTTGATTTAGATGACAGGTATCGCAAGTTAGATGAAAAAGATCCATTAGTTCATCTCAACAAACTGATATTTTGGGAAGCCTTTCGTCCGACCTTAAAGGAAATACGAAAGTCGAACCGAAAAAGCAATGCGGGTCGTAAAGCCTATGACGAGCTTCTGATGTTCAAAGTACTCGTACTTCAGCACTTATACAATGTATCCGATGATCAGATAGAGTACCAAATACGGGACCGCTATTCTTTTTGCCGGTTTTTAGGTCTGACTCCATCGGACAAGGTGCCTGATGCCAAGACAGTGTGGCTGTTTAGAGAAAACCTAGTCAAAGCTGGTTTAATGAAGCGTTTGTTTTTTACTTTTGATGTTCAATTAGAGGAACACGGTTTTCAAGCAAGAAAAGGTCAAATAGTGGATGCGAGTTTTGTCGATGTTCCCAGGCAGCGCAATAAAAAGGAAGAAAACAAACAGATAAAACGCGGTGAAACGCCTGATCGTTTTGAAAAGAATCCGAACGTTGGCGCTCAAAAAGATACGGATGCCCGCTGGGCGAAGAAGAACCAAGAGA
>NZ_JAJQVM010000015.1 GCF_021234875.1 Marinibactrum halimedae
TCTCTTGGTTCTTCTTCGCCCAGCGGGCATCCGTATCTTTTTGAGCGCCAACGTTCGGATTCTTTTCAAAACGATCAGGCGTTTCACCGCGTTTTATCTGTTTGTTTTCTTCCTTTTTATTGCGCTGCCTGGGAACATCGACAAAACTCGCATCCACTATTTGACCTTTTCTTGCTTGAAAACCGTGTTCCTCTAATTGAACATCAAAAGTAAAAAACAAACGCTTCATTAAACCAGCTTTGACTAGGTTTTCTCTAAACAGCCACACTGTCTTGGCATCAGGCACCTTGTCCGATGGAGTCAGACCTAAAAACCGGCAAAACGAATAGCGGTCCCGTATTTGGTACTCTATCTGATCATCGGATACATTGTATAAGTGCTGAAGTACGAGTACTTTGAACATCAGTAGCTCGTCATAGGCTTTACGACCCGCATTGCTTTTTCGGTTTGACTTTCGTATTTCCTTTAAGGTCGGACGAAAGGCTTCCCAAAATATCAGTTTGTTGAGATGAACTAATGGATCTTTTTCATCTAACTTGCGATACCTGTCATCTAAATCAAAAAAGCCGGGCTGAGACATAGAAGGAAACTCTTGAAATTTTTGAACAGTGAGATTATATCAAAGTTGGGCTATTTTTAGAGTAAACGCCAATGATGTTGAGCAGGTGGAGTCTTTGTTGCCTTGGAATATCAAGGTGTAATTGGTTTGGCGTTTACAATAAACCCTACTATAAACCCGTTGATCATTGTTTGTTTATAGTTAAATTTTTTTATTTGTTTTGAGAAATCATAAGGTACGTCTGGTGATAAATTAAACAAAAAACTGTGAAGAAGTTGTTTTAAGTTTGCATTTGTTTTTGATTCGAATATTGAGTAAAAAAGAAGTGGTGTGTCTGATATCTTTTTAGACATGATCTCCTCCATGAGTGTTGTGTTGATCCTAGTATATTAATCCCTGGTTGTTTTTTGTTCCATTTTCTTTGTGCCAAAATTTTTTTTGCGTGCCAATTTTTATATGAGGCGGCAATTTCAAAACTTTTTAATGGCTTAAATGTATTGGGGTGATGGATGAGTTGCTAAAGCAAAAAAGTGTAAAGATTTGATCCTACTTTTAATAAAACGCTTTTATTTGTGATGACTCGAGCAAGGGATGTCCACTTACTCGATGGGTAACTTTATAAGATGCTAAGATACTCAAAAATTATAAAAATAAGTATTTACTAAGTAAATTGCATAATTTTAAGTCACCAATAAGCCCCTTCGCCGCTTCAATATCCGGTGCAAAATACCGATCTTTATCGTAAAACGGGACTTCGCTTCGCAAGAGTGCTCGGACTTTTTCTAATGGTTCGCTGGAAATTAACGGCGCACGAAAATCCAACCCTTGGCATGTGGCTAGCCATTCCACCGCCAAAATACCGGCCACATTATCAAAAATATCCCGTAGCCGGCGCCCGGCAAAGGTGGCCATGGAGACGTGGTCTTCTTGGTTGGCTGAGGTGGGCAGTGAATCGATGGAGGCGGGGTGGGCGAGGGTCTTATTTTCAGACGCCAAGGCCGCACAGGTGACTTGGGCAATCATAAAGCCCGAATTTACGCCGCCGTTGTTCACCAAAAAGGGCGGCAACCCGCTCAAATTAGAGTCGATTAATAAAGCCATACGACGCTCGGACAACGACCCAATTTCAGACAGCGCAATAGCGAGCATGTCGGACGCCATGGCGACGGTTTCGGCGTGAAAATTTCCGCCAGAGAGAATATCGCCTTCGTGGGCAAATACCAGTGGATTATCCGAAACGCCATTGGCTTCGGTGACTAAGGTGCTTGCGGCGAAACGAATGTGTTGCAAGCAAGCCCCCATCACTTGAGGTTGGCAGCGCAGGGAGTAAGGGTCTTGCACTTTTTCACAACTGCGGTGGGAGTCGCCAATTTGCGATTCGCCCAGTAATTCACGAAATGCGGAGGCCACATCCATCTGCGCTTGGTGGCCACGGACGTCATGAATTCGATGATCAAAGGGAACGCGAGAACCGAGAGCTGCTTCCACGGCCAGTGCACCGATGGCAATGCCACAGTGCAAGGCGTTTTCGGCATGAAATAACCCTTGCAGAGCAAACGCGGTGGAGGCTTGTGTGCCATTAAGCAGAGCGAGGCCTTCTTTGGGGGCGAGTGCGATTGGTGTGAGCCCGGCGAGGGTGAGCCCTTCGGTAGCGGGAAGGCGCTTGCCCTGATGGAACACTTCACCTTCGCCTAACAACACGGCGCTCATGTGAGCCAATGGGGCGAGATCACCGGAGGCGCCGACGGAACCTTTCTCGGGGATGGCTGGGTACACTTCGGCGTTGTACAACGCGATGAGGGCTTCGATAACGGACAGCCGAATTCCTGAAAACCCTCGTGCGAGAGAGTTGATTTTGAGTAGCATCAACAAGCGCACGGTATTTTCGGCCATAAAATTGCCCACGCCAGCGGCGTGAGACAGCACGATACTGCGCTGCAATACTTCCAATTCATCTTCGTTAATGCGGGTATTGGCGAGCAGCCCAAAGCCGGTGTTAATGCCATACACCGTGCGACCTTCTTTAATCACATTCAATACGGTCTGCTCGGCGGCATGAATGGTATCGAGGCAGGCCGGATCGAGCTGAAGAGGTTCTGCTGTTCGATTGGCTTGCCGAAGTTGTTCTAAGGTCAACTGACCTGGGGTGAGGGTGAAAATAGACATTCAATTAATCCTTCTTCAGCATCGGCAGGTCAAGATCATGGCGATGCGCGCAGTCTTTGGCGAGGTCGTAACCGGCGTCGGCGTGGCGCATCACACCGGTGGCAGGGTCGTTGTGTAAGACTCGGGCGATGCGCTCTGCGGCTTCATCGGTGCCATCACACACAATGACCACACCCGAATGCTGACTAAAGCCCATGCCCACCCCACCGCCGTGGTGCAAGCTCACCCAAGTGGCGCCACCGGCGGTATTGAGTAAAGCGTTTAAGAGTGGCCAGTCGGAAACGGCATCGGAGCCATCCATCATGCTTTCGGTTTCTCGATTCGGCGAGGCGACGGAGCCGGAATCTAAGTGATCGCGGCCAATCACCACCGGGGCGGAAAGCTCGCCGGTTCGCACCATTTCGTTAAAGGCGAGCCCGAGCTTCTGGCGCTCGCCAAGACCCACCCAGCAAATGCGTGCCGGAAGCCCTTGGAATTGAATGCGCTCTCGGGCCATATCGAGCCAATGATGGAGGTGTGGGTTATCGGGAATCAGCGCTTTGACTTTGGCGTCGGTTTTGTAGATGTCTTCTGGGTCACCAGACAACGCCGCCCAACGGAAGGGGCCGATGCCTTGGCAAAATAAGGGGCGAATGTAGGTGGGCACAAAACCCGGGAAGTCGAAGGCGTTATTCACCCCTTCTTCCATCGCCATTTGGCGAATATTGTTGCCATAATCGAGGGTGGCCGCGCCTTGGGCTTGTAAGCCGAGCATGGCTTGCACTTGGATGGCCATGGATTGTTTCGCGGCTTTCACCACACGGGCTTCGTTGGTTTGGCGCTCGGCTTGGGCCTGTTCCAGCGTCCACCCTTGTGGTAGGTAGCCATTGAGTGGGTCGTGGGCACTGGTTTGGTCGGTGACCACATCGGGGATGTGCCCTTGTTGTTGTCGTTCTGGCTTGAGGAATTCCGGGAAAACATCGGCGGCATTGCCCAGCAAGCCTACCGAAATTGGTTGCCCAGCGTGTTTGGCTTCGGCCAAATAAGTCAATGCCTCATCGAGCGTGGTGGCTTTCTTATCGAGGTATCCGGTTTGCAAGCGAAAGTCGATGCGGCTTTCATCCACCTCGACCGCCAGCATACTAAAACCGGCCATGGTCGCTGCCAGCGGTTGTGCGCCACCCATACCGCCGAGCCCACCGGTAAGAATCCAACGGCCTTTGGCTTCGCCATTAAAATGAGTTTTGGCCACGCTAACAAAGGTCTCGTAAGTGCCTTGAACAATACCTTGAGAGCCGATGTAAATCCACGAGCCGGCCGTCATTTGGCCGTACATCATCAACCCTTGTTTATCTAGCTCGTTAAAGTGTTCCCAGTTCGCCCAATGGGGGACAAGGTTGGAATTGGCAATTAATACCCGTGGTGCATTCTCATGAGTCGGAAAAACCCCCACAGGTTTGCCGCTTTGCACCAGTAATGTTTCATTGTTTTCAAGTCGTTCTAGTACCTTAACAATGGTGTCGTAGCACTCCCAATCCCGTGCCGCACGGCCAATTCCACCATACACCACTAGGTCTTGGGGGTGCTCGGCCACCTCTGGGTCGAGGTTGTTCATCAACATGCGCAGGGGGGCTTCGGTTTGCCAGCTTTTGGCATTGAGGGTAGTTCCTCGCGGGGCACGAATCGTGCGTTTAGGGTCGTGACGAGTCATGGAATTTGTCTCATTTTAGAAATCTAAGTGCCCACCCAGGCGGTAACGATCACCGGGGTGCAGTAATTGCGCGTAACTCACGATTCCTTTCGCGGAATAAGTACGACGGCTGACTTTTAAACAGGGCGCATTCACTGCCATGGATAAATGCGCTGCTACCTCAGGTTCTGCGGCGATGGCCTCCACCACATGGTCGGCTTCGGTTAAGGGAGCAATGCGGCTTAAATACGCGTTGGCGGTGGTGTGTTGAAAATTCTGTTGCAAATAGTCTGGCGCGAGTGCCGGATTAACCAATCGATTTTCCAGTTGCACAGGTAATTGGTTTTCTAGGTGAATGATTTGTGTTTGATAAAGCGAAGCACCTGGTGGCAGAGCCAGCCAGGCCGCCTGTGTATCGTCAGCGATGATTTCGGCCTGCTGCAGTATGCGATTGCTGTAAGTGTGCCCACGCTGGAGAATTTCTTCTTGAATGCTGCGAATGGTTAGCATAGAACTCATGGGGCGGTGGTCGGAAACAAAGGTTCCCAACCCCTGTGAGCGCAGCAGTATCCCTTCATCCACCAGCTCGGTAAGCGCACGCCGAGCCGTCATACGGCTGACGGAATGGGTTTCAGCCAGCTGGTTTTCCGAGGCGACTTTATCGCCGGGCTTCATCTTTCCAGACTCAATATCATCAAGAATGGCGGACTTAATCTGGACGAAACGGGGTTGCATGGCGTGCTCCAAACATCAGGAATGGACGCAGAATAAGTGATTTTTATTAACTTGTATAGACAAGTATGTACAAGTACTATGAGTCGATATTGGCGTTCGTTATTGATCGTTGTTATTGATTGTCGTTATTGACCGTCACGGTTGATCGACGTTTGAAAAAACATTCAGGAAAACACACCATGCCGCAACCTTGCGACTTATTCATACACTCCGTGCAATTGGCCTCGATGCAAGACAACGGCGTGCCTTACGGGATTATTGAGAATGCCGCGATTGCCGTCTGTGACGGAAAAATTGCCTACGCGGGGCCAATGGATGAATGCAATTACTCCAGTGAGAACAAGGTGGATGGGCAGGGAAAGTGGTGCATTCCTGGGCTAATTGATTGCCATACCCACCTTGTTTATGGCGGCAATCGAGCACAGGAATTTGAGCAACGTTTGCAAGGCGTGAGTTACGCCGACATCGCCAAACAAGGGGGCGGTATTCAAAGTACCGTGAACGCGACCCGAGCCACTTGTGAACAAGATTTGTTCGATAGCGCCAAATGTCGCGTGTTGCGATTGCTCGAAGAAGGGGTGACCACCGTAGAAATCAAATCCGGTTATGGCCTGAATGTAGAAACAGAAAAGAAAATGCTCCGTGTGGCAAGAGCCATTGGTGAGCAGCTGCCCATCACCATTTCGACGACTTTTTTAGGCGCCCACGCTGTGCCTAAAGAAGCCTCTAGTGCAGAGTGCTATATTGATTTGGTCTGTAAAGAAATGATGCCTGCCTTGCATAAAGAAGGGCTTATTGATGCGGTGGATGTTTTTTGTGAACACATCGGGTTTAGCCCAGAGCAATGCCGAAAAGTATTTCAAGCTGCTCAGGGGTTAAATTTACCCATTAAAGCTCACGTAGAACAACTGTCCGATTTAAAAGGCGCTTGTTTAGCCGCAGAATTTAAGGCCAATTCTGTTGAGCATATCGAATATTTAGCAGAAGACGATGTGCCCAAATTAAAAACGGCGGATACCGTTGCCGTATTATTGCCGGGTGCTTTTTACAGTTTGAATGAAACGCAAAAACCGCCGATTCATGCTCTGCGACAACATCGTGTTCCGATGGCGGTTGCCACAGACTGTAACCCAGGCAGTTCGCCGGTGGCGTCACTATTAACCTCCATGAACATGGCCTGTGTGCTTTTTTCACTGACACCCGAAGAAGCCTTAAAAGGCACAACCGTTCATGCGGCAAAAGCACTGGGGTTAACCCACAAAGGTCAAATTAAAGCGGGAATGGATGCCGATTTTTCGCTCTGGATTTTTCAGCACCCTTGTGAGTTAGCCTACGGCATAAACATGCATCGACCCGAAAGAATTTGGGTAGGAGGCAATCGTGTCCAGTTTTAAAGCCGCAGAAAAGTGGCAAGGGCGTACCGATAATGAAGACGGTGCGCAGGGCGTCCGTTGGCATCATAAAGTGAATCAACGTTTACAAGAGGCGGAACTCACGTTATTAGGGTTTGCCTGTGATATCGGCGTGAAAAATAATAAAGGCCGCGTCGGTGCGAAGGCGGGGCCAGAAGCCATTCGCCATGCATTAGCGAATTTAGCCTGGCATCACTCCATTCAAGTGCGTGATGCTGGAACGGTTGTGGCGCAGGAGAGTAGTGCACAGGAGAGTAGCCCGCAGGAAAATAATCTAGAGCGTGCTCAGCAGCAGTACGCTCAAGCACTTTCAATGCAATTAACGAATTCATCCTTTGTGATCGGTTTGGGGGGTGGTCATGAAATCGGCTGGGGCAGTTATTTGGGGTTGACGAATTTTCTTGCGGCACAAAATAAAGGTCAATCGGAAAAAAAACACATCGGCATTATTAATTTGGATGCGCATTTTGATTTGCGTTTACCCGCACCCCTAACCAGTTCGGGCACGCCTTTTTGGCAGGTGGCAGAGCACTGTAAAGCCCATGGTAATCCTTTTCATTACGCTTGCTTGGGGGTCTCCCAAGTTGCTAATACCCAAGCTTTATTTCATCGGGCAAAAGGATTGGGGGTGACCTACGTAATGGATACCCAATGCACACTACCTAACGTAAAAGATTCACTAACAGGTTTTTTAAACAAGATTGATGAGTTGTATTTAACTATTTGCTTAGATGTCTTTCCGGCTTCTGTCACACCCGGTGTCAGTGCCCCCAGTGCCATGGGAATTGATCCGCTGTTCGCCATTGAATTTATCCATTGGTTGGCACAGCAGCAAGAGGCGTGTCAATTCCAGTGGCGTTTGGCGGATATAGCGGAAATGAATCCCACGTACGACATTGACCAACGCACAGCAAAATTTGCTGCGCGTTTGATTCATGAGTTGGTGACGGCTAGGTTTGGAGGCTTAAACTAATGCCCATTGCACAATTTACGCTGAGCTAGAAACAAGAACATGAAAGTTTATCTAGACGACCTTCGTCCAACACCGGAAGGGTGGATGCATGTCTATTGGCCTGATGAAGCCATTGACTTACTTAAAACCGGGAATGTTGAAATAATTAGTCTCGATCATGATTTAGGTGATGATGATCGGGGTACCGGGTACGACGTCGTTCTTTGGATAGAAGAAGCCGTGGTGGCTCAATCGTTTACGCCTCCCATCATTAAAGTTCATTCTGCCAACAGTGCTGCACGTCAAAAAATGGAAGCGGGGATTACTTCTATTTATCGTTTGGCGAAAAATAATCATTCTATTTAATGCGATTTTTTCGGAAAACGGATGTATTTGGGTGTTGAATCCGCCTCCCTTAAAAATTATGTGTTTTTGCATCAACCAATATAAGTGACAAATAAATTCTAACGCTGTTTTTCAAGCGCAGATTGATAAAGAAATTTCCAATAGTGACGAGTGAGCGAGAAGTTATTTTATTCCTCCAATAAATATTTATGATGAAAACCAATGTGCTCTTCAATAAACGACGAGATGAAAAAGTAACTGTGGTCGTACCCTTCCTGATAACGAATACGGCTTTCATAGTCGGCCTTTTTACAGGCTTCTTCTAATAATGCTGTCTTTAGTTCGGTATCGAGGAAGCTATCGCTTGTGCCTTGATCAATTAGCATGGGCACTTGCACGGCACCCGCCTCAATGAGTGCGCAGGTATCGTATTCGCGCCACGCTTGCTGGTCATTTCCAATGTAGTGTTTGAGCGCTTTTTGCCCCCATGGGCACCGAATGGGAGACACAATAGGGGCGAAGGCGGAGACGGATCGGTAATCTTGTGGGTGCTTAAGGGCGATGGTAAGAGCGCCATGGCCGCCCATGGAATGGCCGAAAATGCTGGCTCGGTCTGTGAGAATGTGTGGAATGTGTTGATCCAGCCATTCTGGCAGTTCGTCAACGATGTAATCGTACATCCGATAGTGTTTGTCCCAAGGTGGTTCAGTGGCATCCACGTAAAACCCGGCACCGAGGCCCAAGTCATAGGCGCCTTCTGGGTCATCGGGCACATCGCTGCCCCTTGGACTGGTATCGGGGGCGACAATGGCGATGTTGTATTTGGCCGCATAGGCTTGAGCCCCCGCTTTGGTGACAAAGTTTTCGTCTGTGCAGGTTAAACCTGAGAGCCAATACAACACCGGTACGGGCTTAGTTTCTGCCGCTGGAGGCAAATAAATCGAAAAGTGCATTTCGCAATTGAGTGTTTTTGCAAAATGTTTGAACCGCTGTTGGCGGCCACCGAAAGATTTATTTTCACTGACGAGTTCAAAAGTCATGGGCTTGGCCTTGCGTCTTGTATTTCACATTACTTGTATTTCACATTACCTGTACTTCACATCAAATGGGTGGGTATTCATTAGAATAAAATAACGGAACGAATACTTTTCCCTTCGTGCATCAAATCAAATGCTGTGTTGATGTCTTCCAGGGGAAGCGTGTGGGTAATCAATGGGTCGATTTGAATCTTGCCATCCATATACCAGTCGACCACCGTCGGGACATCGGTCCGGCCACGCGCACCACCAAAAGCGGTGCCGCGCCAGGATCGTCCGGTAACCAGTTGGAAAGGGCGAGTAGAAATTTCTTGTCCTGCACCGGCGACACCGATAACCCAGGATTCTCCCCAGCCTTTGTGGGCACATTCTAAGGCTTGGCGCATGGTATTGACGTTACCGATGCATTCGAAGCTGTAATCGACACCGCCATTGGTGAGGTCAATCACGGCCTCGGTGGTCTTCATGTCTACATCTTTGGGGTTGATGAAGTCTGTCATACCAAATCGGGTGGCCATTTCGGCTTTATCTGGGTTGGTATCAATACCGATGATGCGACTGGCGCCAGCAAGCTTTGCCCCTTGAATCACATTCAAGCCAATGCCGCCCAAACCAAATACGGCAACGGTGGAGCCCACTTCGACTTTGGCATCAAAAATAACCGCACCTACGCCGGTGGTGACCCCGCACCCGATGTAACAGGCTTTGTCGAAAGGGGCGTCTTCTCGTATTTTGGCTACGGCAATCTCGGGCAGAACGGTATAGTTTGAGAAGGTGGAGCAGCCCATGTAATGCAGAAGCGGCTTGCCGTCCAATGAGAACCGGCTGGTGCCATCGGGCATGAGCCCTTGCCCTTGAGTGCTTCGAATTTTTTGGCACAAATTGGTTTTGGGGTGCAAGCAGAAGTCGCACTCTCGGCATTCTGGTGTGTAAAGGGGAATCACGCTATCACCGGGTTTTACACTGGTGACACCTGAGCCCACTTCAACCACCACACCGGCGCCTTCGTGGCCTAAAATGGTGGGGAAGGCACCCTCTGGATCTTCACCAGAAAGGGTAAAGGCATCGGTGTGGCAGACGCCTGTTGCCTTAAGCTCGATTAAGACCTCGCCCGCTTTGGGCCCTTCCAAATCAACTTCTAGGACTTCTAAGGGTTTTCCGGCGGCGAAGGCGACAGCAGCGCGTGTTTTCATTTTACTTCCTTAGTGACTCAGTTTGCAGAGGTGTTGCCGGTGCCGGTTCGATAATGGCATTGGCACAGTCTTGGTGATGACAGTTTTGGTGATGATTAAATAGACTCTTATTTATTTAAGAGGGTTTATACGTAAAAGCTCAGTCAATAGTTTATTGGTTTTGAACGATTGGTTTAGTGAGCGATTGGTTTAGTGAGCGATTGGTTTAGCGAAAGAGTAGCTTAATCGAATCCACGATGAGTTAGCTCAAGGTTATGTTAACCTTCGAGTCCGTAAAGTAGGGTGATATTTTTTCTTTAAAAGGGAATTTGGCGCAATTATCATTATTTTTGTTATGAAGTTTGACCGACTGTGCATTCTTGCGTAAGGTTCGCGCCTTCTAAGATATCAATGCTTTAACAGAACTTAAAAACATTGTGAACTTAAAAACACTGTGAATAAGGTGCCTGCGATTACTCAAGAGTAATGGCGCAGGGTAAACGGGAAGCTTGGTGCGTAGTAAGCGAGGTATGCATACCTCAGTTAACTTGCTCAAATCCAGCGCTGCCCCCGCAACGGTGATGAGAATATTACATTCTCTTAGCCCGATACCGGCCTTATCGCACTTTTTCGATGTAGCGGAGGGCTTCATCGGTGAATGGCTCGTTAGTGGGTGGGAAGTGCTTATTGAGAGAGGCTTCCTATCCTGTCGTGCCTTTTTCCCTGCCCCTCCCTCAATCGTGCCAACCGAGATTGAGGATAATCATGACCTTCAACAAAACCGCACTTGCTTCTTTGTGTGTATTGGCCAGTGCCGCAACCGTCACCACAACCACCACCGCCAGTGACCTTAACTCAGCTTCAAACAGCGCTTCTAACGACAAGCGAGAGAAGTTGGAAGAAGTTATCGTCATTTCAAACCGAGTGAAAACCCCCTTATTTCAAGTCGGCAGCGATGTCTCTGTGGTGTCGTTCGATGACATCCAGCACCGTGGGCAGCAAAACTTAGCGGAGGTACTTCGTACACAAGCTGGAATTGGTGTGAGTAATTTAGGGGGGATTGGTAAACAAACTTCGGTTCGCGTCCGTGGTGAGGAAGGTTTCCGTACTCAAATGCGCGTGGATGGGGTGAAAATTGCCAATGTGTCTGCACCTCAAGTTTCGCCTTTATTTGATGATTTACTCAGTGTGAATGTGGAGCGTGTAGAAATTTTACGTGGACCACAAGGAATGGTGTACGGCGCCGATGCTGGTGGTGTGGTTTCTGTGACAACACTTGAGCCTTCAGCGGGTTTTGTTGGCAATGTGGGTGTTGAAGCCGGGTCTTTCGGAACCCACCAAGTGTCTAGTGGCGTCTCATTTGGTGATGAAAGAGGCGGTGTTGTTATCAGTGGTGCCCGCATCAAAACCGATGGTTTTAATGCACGTACAATCGATACTGAAGGGGAAAAAGACGGTTACGACAATACCACCGTACACCTTAAAGCAAAATATGAAGTGGCTGATGGTTTAACCCTTCGCTCTGTTTATCGTTCAGTAGAAGCGGATAACGAATACGATAGCTGCTTTGCTGCGGATTTTTCTCCAAGCATGACTTGCCGCACCGAAAACAATTATACCGTTGCGAATGTGGGCGCGGATTATGAGTCGGATACCTTTACCCAATCGCTTTCCATTACTCAGTCTACTTTTGAAAGTGATTATGCCACGAATGGTCAACGCAGCTTTACTTTGGAAAGTAAGCTAGATCGAGTGGAGTACAACGGTTCGTTGTCTTTCTCTGACAGCGTTAAAGCGATTTATGGTGTGGACTTTGAAGCGGAAGACGCGTCTCGTTCAGATTTAGAGCGTGAGCAGTGGGGGGCGTATGCCTTACTGGAAACGAATATCAATGATCAATGGTTTTTCAGTGCCGGTGCCCGTAACGACAGCACCCACCGTTTTGGAGATTTCGATTCTTATCGATTAACCGGTGCGTTCGTTCAGGAATTTGGAGCCGGTACACTCAAGTTTCGCAGCTCCTACGGTACTGGCTTTCGCGCACCGTCTTTGTCTGAGCAGGCCTATAATCTCGGTGTTTTTGCGTTTGGGGAGACAGCGGGTGTTATTTTAGAAGAAGAAACCAGTGAAGGCTATGATGTGGGTATCGACTGGTTTGGTGAGAATAGCCTGATCATTCAGGCCACCTACTTTGACCAGACTATCGAGAATGAAATTAACGGTATTTTTGCCTTCAACCCTGCTTTTGGTTCTACCTCCTTTGCGGGCTATGTCAATGGCGATGGTGAGTCTGAGTCTAGAGGGGTTGAAGTATCCACGAGTTTTGCGCTTTCGGGCTCGTTTAATGTTTGGGGTAATGCGACTTACAACGACACAGAAACGTCATTAGGTTTACAGCGTGTTCGTCGCCCAGAATGGATGGTCAACGCGGGGCTAACTTGGCGCGGGTTCGGTGATCGTTTTACTGTCAGCCCGAGTGCCCGTTGGGTGGCAAACCGCGAAGGCCTTATTGAAGATACTCTTGATGATTATGCGGTACTGGATTTGACTGCTAGCGTCGAAGTCGTTCGTAATCTAGAAGTCTATGGTCGAGTCGAGAACCTAACCGACAGAGAGTTTGTTGAAGCGGCGGGCTTTAATACTGCTGGGCGAGGTGCCTACGCGGGCGTTCGTTATTCCTTTGATTAATCCTCTATTATTGATTGCCTGTATTGGCTGTCCATAATGTCAGTGCTTTGAGCGCCGGTGAGCTTTTTTCAGAATGAAGAAAAGAATCGGCGCTTTATCCTATATATAATCTCAATACATACCCAGAAAACAAAGGGGATCTGCGTGACTGATCATGAATCGCCTCAAGGCGTGTCTGAGGTGGATAAAGAATCGGCTAAAAATACCAAACACAAAAAGGCCATGGAAAAGCAAAAAGCCAAG
The DNA here is from genome assembly GCF_021234875.1 of Marinibactrum halimedae. Lineage (GTDB taxonomy): Bacteria > Pseudomonadota > Gammaproteobacteria > Pseudomonadales > Cellvibrionaceae > Marinibactrum > Marinibactrum halimedae. The sequence goes on from NZ_JAJQVM010000015.1 coordinate 12,979, forward strand.
GTGGATGCCAACATCGATCGGGCTCAGGAAGAGAAGGGTATTATGGTTTTGTTAACCGGGGACGGGAAAGGCAAAACCAGCTCGGGGTTTGGTATGGTGCTGCGGGCGCTGGGTTATGGCCAGCGTGTGGGCATTGTGCAGTTTATTAAAGGTGTTCAAAAATCGGGGGAAGAACTGTTTATCAGTGAGCGTTTTCCCGAAGTCTATTTTCATCAAATGGGCACCGGGTTTACCTGGAATACACAAGATCGCAGCGGTGATATCGCCGCTGCCGAACGAACGTGGGAACATGCTACTAAGCTGTTAACTGACCCAAGTTATGATTTAGTGTTGCTTGATGAGCTTACCTACATGATTGCCTACCAATATCTTGATGAGGCAATGATTCTGTCTACCCTTCAAAATCGTCCTTTTGAACAAAGTTTGATTGTCACCGGGCGTGGTGGCGGTAGTGCATTACAGGCGTTGGCCGATACGGTGTCTGAAGTCAAAGACGTGAAACACGCGTTCCGTGCTGGCATTAAAGCCCGTCCGGGTGTGGATTATTGATCAATTCAGTCTATTTATTACTTAAGACTATTTGTTGCTAATGTATCTGTTACTAATGCATCTGTTATTAATGTATCTGTTATTAATGTATCAATAAGACTGAACGTTTGCAGGCCAGTTTGATGCTGGTTGAGGGTTTGAAGGGGAAAGCTAGCCATGGCATATACATTGATGGTGCAGGGCACGACATCGGATGCAGGCAAAAGTCTGCTGACAACGGGAATCTGTCGTGTGTTGGCTCGACGGCGTCATGCGGTGGTGCCTTTTAAGCCGCAAAATATGGCTTTGAACAGTGCGGTAACTACCGATGGAGGAGAGATTGGTCGGGCTCAGGCGGTTCAGGCTCAGGCGTGCTTTTTGTCTCCTCACTCGGATATGAACCCGATTTTGCTCAAGCCCAGCTCTAATACGCAAGCTCAGGTGATTGTTCATGGCAAAGTGTTAAAAAACATGAATGCGCGTGACTTCCATGATTATAAAGCCCAAGCGTTACCTTGGGTGTTGGAATCCCACGAGCGCCTTAGCCACCAGTACGATGTGATTATCGTAGAAGGGGCTGGTAGCCCTGCTGAAATCAATCTTCGAGACAATGACATCGCCAATATGGGTTTTGCGGAAGCGGTGGATTGCCCCGTTATTATTGTGGCTGATATCGATAAAGGCGGTGTGTTTGCCCATCTTGTTGGAACGTTGGAATTGCTCTCTGAATCTGAGCAGCAAAGAGTGGTGGGGTTTGTGATTAATAAATTTCGTGGCGATGAAAGTTTATTAACACCGGGTATTGAATGGTTGGAGGCGCGCACCGGTAAACCGGTTTTAGGTGTCATTCCTTATCTATCTGGCTTTCATTTGGAGGCGGAGGACGCGTTGAGCTTAAATCAGCCCCAGCTTGCAGAGACCAATATCATTAAAGTAGCGGTTCCGGCGTTTCCTCGTATCAGTAATCACACCGATTTTGATCCGTTGCGTTTGCATTCTCAGGTGGACTTTCGTTATGTCGGGCCAGGAGACTCCTTATTCGGAGCCGATTTGATTATTTTGCCCGGTTCCAAATCTGTGCGCAGTGATTTGGAGTTCTTGCGGACTCAGGGTTGGGATCAGGATATTCAGAGGCATCTTCGATACGGCGGCAAGGTGTTAGGCATTTGTGGTGGCTTTCAAATGTTAGGAAAGCAAGTGCGAGATAGCCTTGGTGTAGAAGGTGATGTGGGCGTCAATGAAGGGTTGGGGTATTTCAATATGCAAACCAACTTGGACAGAGAGAAGGCATTGCATAACGTCAGTGGAGTGTGTAGCCCCTTTTTGAACCCGGAAGATGTGTTTGTCAGCGGCTATGAAATTCACATGGGGGTTTCCTATGGGCAGGCACTTGCTCGTCCCATGTGGCGACTGCAAGATGATGAAGGTCGTGATTACGATGACGGTGCGGTGAGTACCGATGGCCATATTGCTGGGACTTATGTACACGGCTTATTCGATAATGTTGAGACCATGAACATGCTGCTTGGTTGGGCTGGCCTACGAGTGGAAGGTGAGCACGTGGATTACCGCGAGCTGTGCGAACAACAAATTGACCGTCTTGCCGATGTATTGGAAAGTCGGTTGAAGTGGGATTTGTTGTTTCCTCCACCGTTTGTCACCACGGCACCAATGCGGTAAGCCTTTTTTTGGATAGCCTGATAAGACGTTTAAGGTAAACCGCTTTGCGCTCACATTTTCAAGCCGCCAATCGGCCGCTTTCTCCTTATTCTCTCATTTCTATTTTGATTCTTGGGCTGCTCTTGGCGTGCATCGTGGGATCGTTCAGCGGTGTCATGACAGTCCATTTTGGTGATGTCTGTGAAGCATTTAAGTTGCTGTTCTTCGATGATATCGGTTTGGGTGGTGCTCATGTGGGTAATGACCGATTGAATAATGGCGCGGGATCCAACCCAACGGCCCAAGTCATCAGTCAATTGCGCTGGCCGCGTTTGGTTTTGGCGATGTCGGTGGGAGCGTGTTTGGCGGTGTGTGGTGCGAGCCTCCAAGGGTTGTTTCGAAACCCACTGGCAGATCCTTCTCTTATTGGTGTCTCGGCCGGTGCCTCTATTGGTGCCGGCCTTGCTATTGTGGTGTTGGAGACGCTGTTTCGATCCATGTCTTTTTCATTGCCCCATTGGGCAGTACAGCATTTGGTGGCTTTGTGTGCTTTTGTTGGTGCGGGCTTGGTTGCTTGGTTGATTTATATCATTGCCACCTGTCGACGAGCGGACGGGCTAATGGGAGCCGCCGGAGGAACCTCGGTTACGGCGATGTTGCTTGCCGGTATTGCGGTGGCGTCGCTTGCCGGTGCCGTATCCGGTGTTTTAACACTGATTGCTGATGATAACGAACTGAGACGGGTCAGTTTTTGGCAGATGGGCAGTTTGGAAACCAGCGGGTGGGGTGTATCGATACTGGCTTTCGTCGTTTCTGTCATCGTGTGCAGCCTGCTCACTCAGCAGGCCAAGGCGTTAGATGCGTTGGCGTTAGGCGAGGTGGAGGCCAGTCATTTGGGGGTGAATGTGGCGAGGTTAAAGCGTCGCTTGGTGCTGTTGTCAGCGTTTGGTGTGGGTGTCTCTGTGGCGTTGACGGGCATGATTGGTTTTCTTGGGTTGGTAGCACCTCACGGTGTTCGTTTGTTGATTGGCCCGAATCATCGCTATTTGTTGCCTGCCAGTGCTCTTATGGGGGCATTGTTATTGGTGTTGTCTGACATTCTTTCCAGGGCCGTGCTTTCTCCCTTGGTTATCCCTGTTGGTATGGTCACTGCCGTGCTGGGGGCACCGGTATTTTTGTGGTTGGTCAGTCGCCACCCTCAGCGTTATGGTCAGTAAATGACGAGAGTCAATATTGAAAGATTTGAACCACTGTCACTGACGGAGATGAGTGTGGTGGTGAAAACAAGGTACTCTGAAAAACGATTGCTGGATAAGGTCAGCGTTACGGTTCACCCTAATGAATTTGTGGCCATTGTTGGGCCAAATGGCGCAGGTAAGTCCACTTTGTTGAAGGCAATGAGTGGAGAGTTTATGGAATATACCGTGCCTCGCCGTTCGCTTCGAAGAGGGGTTAGAGGAATGACTTCGGCGGGTGTGGCTGCTTTGGGAGATCGGGTGCTGTCTGAGTTGCCAGCAGAGGATCGTGCGAAAAGAATCGCGGTGTTGCCGCAGGCGTCCACATTGCCTTTCGATTATACCGTTGAAGAAGTGGTGCGATTGGGGTTATTTCCTTGGCGTTTGTCTGTGAAAGACGCGAATGAGGTAGTGCGTCAAGCGTTGATTTCAGCGGATTTACTGGGGTTTGAACAACGTCATTACTTGTCTTTATCCGGTGGGGAACGGCAGCGTACCCATTTCGCACGAGTTCTGGTTCAAGTGATGCCGCCGGCCCTTGTTAACCCGGCATTCTCTGTTGGCAGTCAATATCTTTTGTTGGATGAGCCCACTTCTGCTTTGGACTTGTCTCACCAACATGCGTTAATGCAAGCCGCCAGCCAGCATGCGCGTCATGTAGGCGTTGTGGTGGTGATGCATGATTTAAATCTGGCTTTGCAATACGCCAGCCGGTGTATTTTGGTGAATCGGGGGCAAGTGGTTGAACAGGGTACACCAACTGACATATTTACCCCCGATTGTATTGCGGACGTATTCGGTGTGAAGGCACATCGTGTGAGCGGAAAGGCTGGGCAGCCGCAATTGTTGTTTGAGCCTTTAATGATGGATAGAAACAGGAAAAGGTAGATCAGTATGAAAGCATTGGGGGATCCGCAAACCATCACTACGGTGGATTTGCTGCGACATGGTCATTGTCAGGGGGGGGAGATTTATCGTGGTTCGACGGACGTAGCATTATCGGAAACCGGTTGGGCACAAATGCGTGATTCGGTTGAACAACATCTTGAATCGGAGCGTGGACCTTGGGACAAAATCGTCTCGTCGCCGTTAACACGATGCCGGGTGTTTGCCGAGCAAACTTCAGAGCGGTTGGCGATACCGCTGTGTATTGAACCGGATTTTCGTGAGTACAGTTTTGGCGAATGGGAGGGGCGTATTGTCAAAGAGGTTTACACCGAAACCCCAGAGGCCGTTAGAGCGTTTTATCGCGACCCTGAAAACAATGCGCCTCCTGGCGGCGAGAACTTCGTTGCGTTTCGAGAGCGTTTAGTCAATGCTTGGGAAAAGCTCTTTGAATCTCATCAAGGTCAACATCTGTTGTTGATACAACACGGTGCGTCAATTCGTGGTTTGCTGTTGCACTTTCTAGCGATGCCCTCTGCCAGCATGACACGCTTAGAAGTGCCATATGCGGGAATGATTCGACTGCGTATTATTTCTGACGATACCGGGCATCGTCCTGTGCTCAGCCGCTTAAATCATGTTTTTGGTGTGTAAAGCAAAAACGACGTTTTCGTACACAATTTTTGAATGCGGTGTGTTGAAAGCGGCACCTGTATTTTCTTTTTCGGCAGACTGAGTACAATGCCGCGCTTCATCTCTGTGGGTGAATACCGACAGCAACAATAAAACGGCCTTTACAAAAGGCGGGAGTCATATTCGGGTGCGAAACACGCAACATATCGTTCGAAACGGTCAGTATCGTCATTTCAAAGGAAAGGATTACTTGGTGCTGGATTTGGCAAAACACAGCGAAACCGATGAGCTGATGGTGGTTTATCGGTGCTTGTACGGGGACTATGTCTTATCCGTTCGGCCATTGAGCCTATTTTCTGAAACAGTAGAAGTGAATGGCGAGCCGGTCGAGCGATTTGAATTTGTGAAGGCGCTCAGTCATGAAGACGTTGCCGAATTGTCGTCGAAGTTTACCCATTGGTCTGCCTAGGAAATTGACGTTTGATTTGGAGTTGCCCCCTGTGTCAGTCCCCATTGGCCATCGTTGAATCTGGTCTTGCTTGTTGCAATGGTCATCAATTTGACCGAGCGAAAGGGGGGTATGTGAATTTACTCCCTGCCCATCATAGGCATTCGAAATCTCCCGGTGACAGTAAAGCGATGGTGGCCGCGCGTGAACGCTTTTTGTCCAGCGGTGCTTATACGCCGTTGGTAGAGTTGATCGGTCAGCAGCTTTTTAACGTTGCCTTGCCTTCATTGCCAGCACAGGAGCCTTATACGATCTTAGACTGCGGTGCTGGTACGGGGTTTTATTCAGCTGCTTTGGCTAAAAAAGCGCAGCAAATCACCCGGTTATTTCCACTGTCGTTCTTTGGTGTGGATATCTCCAAGGAAGCGGTGCGCAGAGGTGCGAAGCGCTTTGGGCCGAATCACAGTGCTGTCGCGAGTGTGTATGCACTGCCAGTGGCTCCACACTCGGTGGATGTGGTGGTGCAGGTGTTTGCCCCACACAGTGATAGTGAGTTACGGCGATTCTTGAAGCCTCATGGGCAAATGATCGCCGTCTCTCCAGGGCCAAGGCATTTGTGGGAGCTAAAATCGTTGGTGTATGAACACCCCAAAGAGCATTTGCCCCCTAAAGCGATGGAGGGGTTTGAGGCCATGTCTACCCACCCACTGTCTTTTTCGATTCCGTTAAACAGCCCCTCCGATGTGGAAGACCTGCTGTCCATGACACCACTGGCGTGGAAAATTTCACCTGAAAATCTCTCTGAACTGAAAAGTGGGCGTATTGATGCTGTGCAAGCGGATTTTCTTATCACTGTGTATCGTATGACCCCTGTACCGCCTATCTCGGCACCCTCTATCCCTGTCTCTACATCATGAGTGATTTACCCGAAGATGAGCGTTGGATGCGATATGCCCTTGCGCTGTCAGAAAGAGCCCGTGACGCCGGTGAAGTGCCTGTGGCGGCAGTAATAGTACAAAAAGGGGAGGTCATTGGAGAGGGTTGGAATCAGCCCATCAGTGGTTGTGACCCTACTGCCCATGCGGAAGTCATTGCTTTACGGGCTGCCGCAAAAAAAGTATCGAACTATCGGCTACCCGAATGCGATATGTACGTGACAATCGAGCCGTGTACGATGTGCGTGGGTGCGATTATTCATGCCCGTATTCGCCGTTTGGTGTTTGGTGCGTTTGAGCCTAAGGCGGGGGCGGTGGTGAGTCAGTTGCAATTATGTGAACAACCCCTTTATAACCATCGTGTTGAGGTGACTTCGGGGGTGTTAGCGCAGGAGTGCTCTCAAGCCATCAGTGATTTTTTCAAAGCCCGTAGGGCAGAGAAGAAAGCGTTAAAGCACCGGTAGTTGGGTGGGTGTGGCATCGTCATTGAGGAAGGTGACCGGCAAAACGCGGGTTTCCACTTCGTCTTCTTTTACTACGATGCGTCGGTCTTTCAAGACTTCATGCCAAGCCAGAACACTATAATACTTTTGTACATTTTCGACGTATTCAACGGGTTCCCAGCCTCGGGCATAGCCGTACTTGGTATCTCGGTAATATTTACGCTTTGCCAGTAAGGGAAGGTGTTTTTTAACATCGCTCCAGGCGTTGGGGTCAGCGCCCATTTTTTCCGTAAGAACGCGAGCATCTTCTAAGTGACCAAAACCTACATTATAAGCGGCAAGGGCCATATGGGTGCGGTCATCGCCTTGAATTTGTTCAGGTATGCGGTCGAAAATCCCTTTAAAATATTTTGCTCCTCCCGCAATACTTTGGGCGGGGTCGATTCGGTTGGTTACCCCCACCTCCTTGGCGGTGGTTAGGGTTAACATCATCAAGCCACGTACGCCAGTTCTGGATTTGGCGCGATGATTCCAGTGGGACTCCTGATAGCTAATGGCGGCCAATAGCTGCCAATCTAAATGGTTCTCCGTACCGGCTTCCATCAGAAAGTCTCGCCACTTAGGCAGGCGGGTATCCATGCGTTGGACAAAAGACAGTGCTCCCCCTTGATCTAGCTTGTCGGGGTTGCGGTAAGATTCGGCGAGTGCTTCCATCTTGCCGGTGTCGATATAGTCGGTGAGGAATGCTTGGGCTTTGTCGTATAGGCTGCTGTCCACCTGTTTAGGGAACGCCCAGGCCAATTGTTCCTGTTTTCCTACTTCCATGGCGATGTTCGCTTTTGGAAAGAGAGAGACATTCATTTCATAGGCGTTAGAGTCGATGATGGTGTAGTCAATTTCGCCGTTATGAACCATTTCCATTAAGTCCAGCATCTCGACTTCGCTATGTTCACGCCACTCCAACTTGGGGTGCTCTGCTTGTAATGCGTGGAGGTAATCTGAATGGGCACTGTTGGCCATCACCAGAATGTTCTTTCCAATTAAATCGTCAATGGATTCTGGCTTTTCTTGATCGCGGTTATAAAGAAGGAATTCTTTGATTTGAAGGTAGCTATCGGTAAAGCGAACGGCTTTGGTTCTCTCTGGAGTGACGGTTAAGCCTGCTGCGCTGAAATGGCTTGATGTGCCGGCTTTTTGAATGAGTTCATCCAGGTTTTCTTCTTCTTTGATGATCAGTTCAACACCCAGCTCTTGAGCAAAGGCGCTGGCTAGGTCGTATTCGAGGCCGGTTGTGCCATAAGGGCCTTCGTAGTAGGTGGTTGGCCCGTTGCGGGACAAGACAACCAGATCACCTTGCTCGTAAACGTTTTCTAATAAAGTCGGCAAGTGACTTCCAGACAAATACCCGCACGCCAGTATAACCAAGCTGGTATTGGTGAGGGTTTTTATCCATTTGATGATGTGTTCAATTGCCATTGATCGTCTCAGTTGCGTTTACGTCACTAGAATACCAGTCGTTTATCCAGTTTGGCCTATCCATTGATGCCGTTGATCTTATCGATTGGCCCTATTATTTCCTCTTAATAGACGCTAACCAATAGATGGCTACGGGTATGATTCTTCATGTTTGTGCAATGGCCGCTGAATGTGCCTAGGGAATTCTTATGAACTTGCTGTCTCAGTGTTGCCTGTTACCTTTCAGCAAGTATGTGCGATTCCTTTTGGAGTCTTCACTCCTCAAACTATCTTCCTGTTTGTCACGATGTGGTCACTGGGTATGTCGCCATGTCATGAGAGTGTTTTAACAGCCTTATACCAACCTCATTATTGAATGCGTATCCCAATTTTGATCTAACTGTGACCGGGCGGGGGATTCTACTCATCATTACCGTGACTGACTAGCTTGTTTATTACTCAAAAATACTGTAGAGAAAACAAGATAAATGATAGTACGAGCATCCAGTGTCTCGCCAATAAATTCACGCTATTGATGAAGTTCACATTGTTGTCGCAAAAATCATCTTATGTTGAGGCTTTGAGGTGTGGCGCGGAGTGTACTGGAATGCCTTAAAATGTGTTGGTAAATATCATAATTTATGACTTGATTAAGGTTGATAGAGTAAATTCATCACACAACCATGGGCTCAATCTCGTTAACAACGTCTTTTCTCAATTCTTGTTAACTCATCTGTTAACAACCACCCGTTAACAACCTTCTCGACTATGTCATCTTGTTTGGCTAAATATTTTATGATGATGGGTGCCGTTTAAGAGGGATATCAAGTACAATTGCGCCGCGTTCGACCCCCACTTGGAATAAAATGTTGTATGAGTCCTGATCTCTAGGCCAAAAATTGCTCAGAGAAAATGCTCATCAGGGGGGTGGCCCAAGCGCTTTCCCTCTATCCTATCCTGCGCGGGCAAGCGCTTTTGTTGCCCTTCAAATAATTTTCTGTCCAAATGGTTAACAAATTGCCTTAACCTGGTTTTTCCAGGCCGCTCTTCGTATTTCTGCTGATTTGCGCTTTGGGTTAAGCACTCAGGTAGATGCATCTTCAGGCGCTAGTGGCGTTGAAAGAATACATTGCCTGTAGTGAAAATCTGAGTGAAAACCTTGCAGAATACAGGGCGTCAACCTAACAGAGGTTTCAGACCGGATATGTTGATACTGCGCGGTGCTCCGGCGCTTTCCCCTTTTCGTAATCACAAACTTCTTTCTCAGTTGCAAGAGACTGTACCTGGCGTCACAGGTATTCACGCCGATTACTGGCATTTCATTGATACGGATGAAACCTTGTCGGAGCCTCAGAAAGCGACCTTAGAAAGTTTGTTGACTTACGGCCCCTCAATAACGTCTCAAACCCATGAGCCTGAAGAACAGGCCGATATTTTTACTCTTGACAGTGTTGTTACTCTTGACAGTGTTGTTACTCTTGAGTGTGTTGTGGTGCCTCGCCCTGGGACGATTTCCCCGTGGTCGTCAAAGGCGACGGATATTGCTCATAATGCTGGCCTTACGATGATTCATCGTATTGAGCGAGGAGTGCGCTACCAAGTATTCGGTGAGAATCTGACCGCTGAGGCTTTGGCGCCGCTACTGCACGATCGTATGACGGAAGCGGTACTAGAGCGTGTGGAAGACGCACAAGCACTCTTTGCCCAAAATACACCAATGCCTATGTCCAGCATTGACATCAAGAGCGATGGGCGAGGTGCTTTAGAGCAGGCGAATCAAACTTTAGGATTGGCCTTAGCAGACGATGAAATTGATTATTTGTTGGACAGCTTTGCGGAGCTAGATCGTAATCCGGTGGATGTGGAGTTGATGATGTTCGCGCAAGCGAATTCAGAACATTGTCGCCACAAAATCTTTAATGCCAGTTGGACGGTGGATGACCTTAAGCAGGAACGCAGCCTGTTCAAAATGATCAAAAATACTTATGAGCAGGCCGGTGATAATGTGCTATCAGCCTATGCGGATAACGCTTCGGTGATTACCGGATCGACAGCAGGGCGTTTTTATCCTGACCCAGAAACCAAAGCGTATGGCTTCAGTCAGGAGCCGATCCATATATTGATGAAAGTCGAAACGCACAATCATCCTACTGCAATTGCACCGTTTCCTGGTGCTGGCACCGGGTCTGGCGGTGAGATTCGTGATGAAGGTGCCGTCGGGCGAGGCTCTAAGCCGAAAGTGGGTTTGACGGGCTTTACCGTCTCTAACCTTCAAATCCCCGGTTTTGAACAGCCCTGGGAAGTGCATTACGGTAAGCCTGGCCGAATCGTTTCGGCACTGGACATTATGTTAGAAGGCCCGATTGGAGGTGCAGCGTTCAATAATGAATTTGGGCGTCCTAATTTATGCGGGTATTTCCGTACCTTCGAAATGGATTTTGACGGCGAGCGTCGAGGGTATCATAAACCCATCATGCTGGCTGGTGGCTACGGTAATATCCGAGAAGAACATATCGAGCAGCGTGAATTTGACGCCGGTTGTAAGCTCATCGTACTGGGTGGGCCGGCCATGCTCATCGGTTTAGGCGGTGGTGCGGCCTCGTCGATGACCACAGGCAGCTCTTCTGAAGATCTGGATTTTGCCTCTGTGCAACGTCAAAACCCTGAAATTGAGCGTCGCTGCCAAGAAGTGATCGATGCCTGTTGGCAGTTAGGGGCGAGTAATCCTATTGCGTTTATTCATGACGTAGGTGCTGGTGGGTTGTCGAATGCCTTCCCTGAATTGGCAAAAGACGGCGGTTGTGGGGCCATCTTTGAGTTGCGAAATGTGCCCAATGATGAGCCTGGCATGAGCCCTTTGGAGATCTGGTGTAATGAATCTCAAGAGCGTTATGTCTTAGCGGTGAAACCGGCCGACCTCGTCACCTTTGAGACCATTTGCCAGCGGGAGAGAGCGCCGTATGCGGTGGTGGGGGAGTCAACGGATGAGCAAATTTTGGTCGTCAATGATCGCCACTTTGATGCGAAGCCAGTAGATTTACCGATGTCGGTGTTATTCGGTAAGCCGCCGAAAATGCACCGCAGCGCTCATAAACACACCGGCGTTACCTCGGCTTTTGATGCAGAAGCCGTTGATATTAACGAAGCCGCAGAGCGTGTGTTAAAACACCCGGCGGTGGCCAATAAAAGTTTCTTAATCACGATTGGTGATCGCAGTGTGACAGGTCAAGTGGTGCGAGATCAAATGGTGGGGCCATGGCAGATTCCTGTGGCCGATTGTGCCGTGACCACGGCTGCTTATGATGCCTATTGCGGTGAAGCCATGTCCATGGGGGAGCGTACCCCGGCGGCATTGATCAATGCTCCTGCATCCGGCCGTATGGCCATTGGTGAGGCCATTACCAATATTGCGGGTACTCGAATTGGCGCTTTGCGGGACATTAAATTGTCTGCCAATTGGATGTGCGCGGCGGGGCATACTGGTGAGGATGAAAAGCTGTTCCGAACGGTTGAAGCGGTGGGAATGGAGTTGTGCCCGAAACTGGGGCTGACGATTCCTGTCGGCAAAGATTCCATGTCCATGCGCACGGCTTGGCAAGAAGAGACTCCCGGCGGAGTAGAAAACAAAGCGGTGACGGCACCACTGTCGCTAGTGATCAGTGCTTTTGCGCCTGTGTTGGATGTACGTAAAACCCTCACGCCTCAATTACGAACCGATAAAGGTGAGACCGAGATTCTCTACGTGGATTTAGGCGGTGCGCGTAATCGCATGGGGGCGTCGATTTTGGCTCAGGTCTACAATCAATTGGGCGATGATGCGCCTGATGTGAACGATGCTGATCAGCTTCGTGCGTTCTTTGAGGCCATGCAAGCGAGTTTGGACAGTGGCGACCTGCTGGCTTATCACGATCGCTCCGATGGTGGGCTTTTCACGACATTGGTGGAAATGGCGTTTGCCGGGCATGTGGGCATTGATATTGATTTGAGTCCGCTGCCAGGCGCTCTTATGGGGGCGTTATTTAACGAAGAGCTGGGTGCGGTATTACAGGTAAAAAGCGAACGTGTAGTGGCAGTGCGAGGTGAGTTTGAAACTCGAGGGGTACCGATCTATACCATTGGCCGTTTAAACAAGACGGATCAAGTCCATATCGTGGGCACGCGAGGTGTGTTATTTGAGCAGTCACGCGCCTATTTACAGCAAATCTGGAGTGAAACCAGTTACCGCATTCAAGCAATGCGGGATAATCCTGAGTGCGCCGAACAAGAATTTCAGCGAATCCTCGGTAAAAATACCGGCTTAAGTGCGGAGTTAACCTTCGACCCTGCCGAGAATATCGTCGCTCCCATAATCAACACTCTTATGATCAACACTGGCGAACGCCCCAAAGTCGCTGTGCTGCGAGAGCAAGGGGTGAATGGCCATGTGGAAATGGCAGCGGCATTTGATCGAGCGGGATTTGCGGCCATCGATGTACACATGAGCGATATTTTGGCTGGCCGAATGAATTTTGCTGACTTTAAAGGTTTGGCGGCGTGTGGTGGATTCTCTTACGGAGATGTACTGGGAGCCGGTGAAGGCTGGGCGAAGACCATTCTTTTCAATCCAGAAGCTCGCCAAGCGTTTGAACACTTTTTCCGCCGTACCGATACGTTCAGCCTTGGGGTTTGTAACGGGTGTCAGATGATGTCCAATCTGAAAGACTTGATTCCCGGTGCAGAGCATTGGCCGCGCTTTGTGAGAAATCGTTCAGAGCAATTTGAAGCACGTTTTAGCCTTGTTCAAATTCAAGAGTCGCCTTCCATTCTCTTGCAAGGCATGTCAGGCTCCCACCTCCCTGTGGCGGTGGCTCATGGGGAAGGGCGGGCAGAGTTCCGTGATCAGTCTCATTTAGACGCGTGTTTGGCTTCCAACACAGTTGCATTGCAGTATGTGGACAACGGTATCCAGGTGACAGAGCAGTACCCAGCCAACCCCAATGGCTCGCCAGAAGGCATTACAGCGCTGACCAGTGCCGATGGTCGTGCAACGATTATGATGCCCCATCCAGAGCGCGTTTTCCGTACGGTAACGAACTCGTGGCACCCAGATGAATGGGGCGAGGATGGCCCTTGGTTGCGTATGTTCCGTAACGCACGCGTATTTGTGGGATAAGCGCAAAAAAGCCACTATGTGATGCGTCTGTTTTCTGGCGCATCGAGATGATATTTGATTTTTGAGAACACTATGACCGATAAATATACCTCAACAGAACAACGAGCCAGTTACGGTATTGGCCGTCAATTGGGTGACCAATTAACAAAAGCCCCTTTTGATCAGTTTGATCAAGACGCTGCGTTAGCGGGCTTTGTAGATGGAATGAAAGGCGCTGAACTAGCCGTAGAGGCAGATTTAATCAATGCTGCTTTCAAGGAAATTCAAGAGCACTTGCAAAGCAAAAAGGACGAAGAGGCAGAGCGTTTAGGGGCAGAGGGCAAGGCTTTTTTGGTTGAGAACGCCAAGAAAGACGGTGTAGTGGTATTAGACTCCGGCCTCCAGTATCAAGTGTTGGTGGAAGGAGATGGTGAAAAGCCAACCAATACCTCTACTGTGCGTACCCATTATCACGGAACTTTAATTGACGGAACCATTTTTGATTCTTCCGTCGATCGTGGTCAGCCAGCGGAGTTTCCTGTTAATGGTGTGATTGCAGGTTGGACTGAAGCGCTTCAATTAATGGGTGTTGGTTCAAAGTGGCGTTTGTTTGTTCCGTACAACTTGGCCTATGGTGAGCGTGGTGCGGGTGGGGCGATTGGTCCTTATGCTACGTTAATTTTTGATGTCGAGTTGTTGGATATCGTGGCGTAATTTGCCACCATCAGTTTCTAGCTTCTTGTGTTTGTTTCCCATTTGATAAGTGCGATTACGCACTTATCAAATGCACTATTCAATTTAATCTACTCACTTTATTTAGCCGTTACACCAGACCTATTTAATTAATGTAGATGATTCAACTTAGACAGTACTCGCCGAATGACAGAAGACAATACGACCCAACAACACACCACCGATGAGAAAATTTTTGATTTAGCGGATCGCCTAATTGAGGTGGTCAATGAGGCTACCGATACACTCTCAGCCGGTGAAGCTCATCAAGCGTTGATGTATGCCAGTGCCCGTTTTGGGGCTTTTATTGTTGCAGGCAGTAGCCAGAGCCGTAACGATTTTAAAGAAGATCAGCTAGCTGCGCGTAATTTTTACATGGATCAATTTCGCCGTTTATTAACGGCTAATTTTGATGAGTACCTTGAAAATTATAAGGAATATGTCGGTCAAGATACCGAAGAGCATGGAGGTGAATGATGTCGGTTCAATCCATTCAGACGTATACCGCCGATTATCAAAACCCTCGGCATGGAGAGATTATATTGGGCTTACTGGATAGCTATGCACGAGACCCAATGGGGGGCGGGCAAGGTTTGCTACCAGAGGTGTGTGATAGCCTGATCGAAAAGTTGGGAGCGCTGTCTTACGCCATTAGCATTATCACGGAAGTCGATGGCCAACCAGCGGGTTTGTTGAACGGCTTTTGGGGATTTTCTACTTTCAAAGCGAAACCGTTGTTAAATATTCACGACATTGTTGTTGAGCCTGAATTTAGAGGGCTGGGAGTGAGCCAGTATCTATTGCGAGCGGCAGAAGCGATGGCCAGTTCTCATGGTTGTTGCAAAATAACGTTAGAAGTGCTTGATGGTAATGAGGTGGCTAAGCGGGCTTATCAAAAATTTGGTTTTGCTCAATACAAGCTAGCTGACGAGGCTGGTGGTGCTGAATTTTGGGAGAAGCCGCTGTAAGGCTTCTCTGTTTTCTGAAAAGTGCTTTTCTTGACCGGTTTGTTTCACTTCTCGATTTTTTCACTTCTCGATTTTTCCTCTTTAAGTGTATAAGTCTTTAATACATCTCCTATTAATCAGTAAAAAAAGAAAAATATAGACCCTTTCACATTTTTTAAATGTACCTGGACAGCCCCTGTTCAGTGTGACGCATTTTTCTTTCTGTAAGGCCAGCTGGTCATTCTGCAGACCCGTTCAAACTCAGTGTGTCTACAAGCTCTTATAACTAAATCCATACTATTGATAAGTTTATTAGTAGCTTAATCTCAAAAAACACCAATATCTTTGCCGATAGTGTCGTTGTAATGATGCTGTTGGCGGAAAGCACTCATTGGAAAAATAACAGTTCAAGTAAGGAAATTCCTCGGAGTCTAATATGTCAAACAGCGTCCTGCGTGGCTGCGCCCTTGTTTTTATGACCATTGCACTTACTGCTTGTGGAGGCGGTGGGGGTGGCGGTGGATCGAATAACCCTTCGGATAGCGCTCCTGATGTTAACTCGGGTTCAAACAACGGTGGTTCAAGCAATTCAGGTGGTGCATCGGATGATGGATCAAATTCGGGTACCGGAGGCAGTGGTACTGGAGATGGCGGTACCGGAGATGGCGGTACCGGAGACGATGGTACTGGAGATGGCGGTACCGGAGATGGTGGCACAGGTGATGGCGGTACCGGAGACGGTGGTACTGGAGATGGCGGTACTGGAGATGGTGGCGCAGGTGATGGTGGCGCAGGAGATGGCGGTACCGGAGATGGTGGTGCAGGAGATGGCGGTACCGGAGATGGTGGCACAGGAGATGGCGGTACCGGAGATGATGGTACTGGAGATGGCGGTACCGGAGATGGTGGCACAGGAGATGGCGGTACCGGAGATGGCGGTACCGGAGACGATGGTACTGGAGATGGCGGTACCGGAGATGGTGGCACAGGAGATGGTGGCACAGGAGATGGTGGCACAGGAGATGGCGGTACCGGAGACGGTGGTACTGGAGATGGCGGTACCGGAGATGGTGGCGCAGGTGATGGCGGTACCGGAGATGGTGGCACAGGAGATGGCGGTACCGGAGACGGTGGTACTGGAGATGGCGGTACCGGAGGTGGTGGCGCAGGTGATGGAAACAGTAACTCAGTTCCAATGATCCCCATGCCTTTGAATGATACGGGTATTACGATCAGTGGTCGATCCGGGTTTGGAAATAACGATACTTGCGATACCACAGACCTTATCGGACAAGATTGTGCTTTTCATCGTGACAGTCTTGCAGTGAATGGGGCGCTGGGTAAAACGGGGGATGGTGATTTAGGGTTTGATTTTACCCGTTTAAATGCCGATGGCACCGACTACAGCGGTAACGGTAACTACGGTTCTGAACCCTGGTCCTGTGTACGAGACAACCGCACGGGGCTTGTCTGGGAAGTAAAAACAACCGACGGTGGAACCCATAGCCAAGAGCATCGTTATCGTTGGGGGGGGCTCACTGCTCAAGGGAGAAACAGTGTTGAGCGTACTGGCTTATTCTTCAACGATTGGAACGCATTGGTAGAGAGTGCCAATAATAATGAGTTGTGTGGCTATTCCGATTGGAAAGTGCCGTCCCAGAGTCAATTGATGTCGGTTATCGATTTTGGACAAGTGAGTTTAAAGATGGATACGGGCTATTTCCCTAATGCTCAAGCAGAACGTTATTGGACTTCTACACCCTACTCTAGCTTAGAGTTTCATTCGTGGGTTGTGGATTTAGGGTTGGGTAGCAATAAAAACCTCCCTCGTTATGAATCTGCATTGGTGCGTTTAGTGAGAGAGAGGGATTAAGGATGAAGATATCAACGATGCCAGTATTCAGTAAAACACCAACACAACTGCATGTGATAACGTCCAAAACGGAGAGTGAATCTACCATGTTTCAGCATCAGCCCACTACGGATAAACGTACTACCTTATTCACTCGTTTCATCAAAAAACCGCTATCGGGCTGTGTAGGCTCTGCTTCTTCTGCAGCGGCTGCTTTAGCTCTGTTACCGTTGGCGCTGAGTTTGCCTGCGCAGGCAGCCGTCGTGAGTTATATCGATGAAGAGCACCCGGTTTCCCGGTTTGAGGTGAATGGTGACGGCACCGTGACGGATACCGTCACCGGTTTGATGTGGGCCCAGTGTGAAGAGGGATTGAGTGGTGCCTTATGTGATACCGGAGCGTCTCAGTCCCAGTCTTGGGTGGCAGCATTAAGTTCTGCCCGCAGCAGTGACCTTGCGGGATACAACGATTGGCGGTTGCCAAACGTCAAGGAGTTGCAATCGTTGGTGGCTTACAACCGAGTGGCCCCAATGATTAACGAAGAGGCCTTTCCGAATGCGTCTTCTGACGATTTTTGGACATCATCACCCAATGTGCAATCTCCCGGTGAAACGTGGTTTGTGGATTTTGACTTAGGCTATGTTGATTACCAGTTTAGAAGTGTGCCATTTAAAGTACGTTTGGTGCGTTCTGGCATTGATGAAACCCAAGTGACGGCAGCGGACGTGCAAGACAATGTGACTCCTGCCACTGATGCGGGGGGCAATGAAGGTACAGATGGGCTTGATCCACGTGATGCTCATATCCAAGGCTTGATTGCCAATATGGGCTTAACGGGTGATCCAACAACAGGGCGTAATTTGCCCAGCATTGACAGCCCTCTCGCACAGTTGGGGAAGGCCCTGTTTTTCGCTCGTAATCTTGGGGGTGAACAAGAAGTGGCCTGTGCCAGTTGTCATCATCCTGCATTGGGTGGTGGTGATAACTTGTCGTTCAGTGTGGGTACGAATGCGGAAGATCTTTTTGGCAATGGCACACCCAATTTACTTGGGGTTGGCCGTCATCATTCCAGTGGTTATCCCCTCGTAGGGCGTAATGCTAATTCAGTCTTTAACATTGGGATGTACGATGTGGGCTTATTCTGGGATTCTCGTGTTCAAAGCCAAGATGGAGAATTGGCGGCCATTGGTGCACGAGGCACTGAAGCGGGAATCATCACGCCAGACTCCCCAGATAATGCCACTCCCGATACGAATATTCCCGTTGGAGCCAGTTTAGCCAATGCCCAGGCGCGATTTCCAGTCACTGACGCTGCTGAGATGCGAGGTGAATTTGCAGCCGGTGAAGACAATCAAACGTACCGTGCCACCTTGGCAGCACGCTTGGCCAGCGATGAGTTAGCATGGGCGCCATTATTTGAAGCGGCCTACGGTGATAATCAAGTTACTTTTGATCGTATCGCTGAGGCAATCGCGACGTATCAGGAATCTATGGTGTTTATTAACAACCCATGGAAGGCTTTCCTTGAGGGCAATAGCGATGCCTTAACCGCTGAACAAAAAGATGGAGCCATTACGTTTTACACCGAAGTACAGCATGGTGGGGCAGGTTGTGCGGAGTGCCATTCTGGTGACTTCTTTACCAATGAATTGCCACATGTTATTGCCACACCGCAAATTGGCCCTGGTAAAGGGGACGGTGAAAATACAACAGAGGACTTTGGTCGTGAGCGTGTCACCGGTAATTCATCGGATCGATATAAATTTCGTACACCCACGTTGTTGAACGTGGAAGTGACTGCGCCTTATATGCACACTGGCGTTTACACTTCATTGGATGCCGTGATGGATCACTACAATGACCCTGCGTTTGAAATGCAGCGATTGTTTGGTGTGAATGTGCGCTCACAGACCGCCACCTTTGATGAAAGTGGCACTTATTGCGAGCTTCCCCAAATTGCCAATGCCATGGCTAAAACAGGGCTGAGTTGTGCAGAGGTGTATGATGTATTAAACCCGAACGCTATCGAGAATAGCCGTGAAGCACTTATGGATGTAGTCGCTCGTGGCTCAACGGCGGTGTTGCAGAACATTGATATCAGTGATTACCACTTAGGGGCGATGACGGCATTTATGCGGTCATTGACAGACCCATGTGTGTTGGATCGGGCATGCCTAGACCCTTGGATTATTGATAGTGATAACCAAGCGACTTTCCCAGACAGCTTTCCTTTAATTGGAGTGGATGAGAGTCAAGCGGAGCTGTAAGTCGCACCATTTTTAAAGCGGCAGTAAAAAATAATAAAAAACCCTGCATGGCAGGGTTTTTTATTGATGGGCAGTCACTTTATTTAGTAGGACATTATTAAGTAGGACTTTTCAGTAGGACTTTTCAGTTTTTGATTTCTTGGGGCTTCTTAAGGCTTTTGGGGTTTCTTAAGACTTTTTAGGTTTCTTAAGACTTTTTAGGTTTCTTAAGACTTTTTAGGTTTCTTAAGAGGAGCAAAGCCGTCTCCGAAACTGCCAGGTTCTGCAGCGTCTTTCTTGGCATTGCTGGCGGGCCCAAAACGTTTGGGTCTTCCTTTATTAACGGTATCCCGTGCGCGAACCTTGGCTTTTTTCTTGCCATCGTTTTTTTGATGGCGCGTAGTTGTTTTGGTCTTTTTCTTGGTTCCGGCGGCTTTCCCAGAGCTTTTCACTTTGTCTGGGCCTTTGTATTTCGCCTCCAGTCCTTTGAGGCTGATTCTTTCAAAATTGCTCCCGGTAAAGCGTTCGCAGCGTGCTTTATTATTCCAATCCGCTGGGGTGATAAAACAAATGGATACCCCTTCATTACCAGCTCGACCCGTGCGACCACTGCGATGAACGTAATCGTCTGGGCTTCTTGCCATATCAAAATGAATGACCAACTCCAGATCTTTGACGTCTAATCCACGGCCTGCTAAGTCGGTGGCCACCAATACTTTCACCTTGCCTTGGCGGAAAGCGTTCATCACACTAAAGCGTTGGTCTTGGGTGAGGTCGCTGTGCAACGTCCCTGCCTCAAAGCCGTAATAGGCTAATAACCCCCTTAGTCGATTGGCCTCGTTTTTGGTGTTGGTGAAAATCAACGCTTTATTGAATGATCTGTCGTTCAGCAGCTTTTTTAGGGCTAATTGTTTGTGGTGCGTATCATCGCTTAGAAGATACTGATGGCGAATGTTGGAATGACCACTACGAGGGGCGTCTACTTCCAGTGTCTCGGGCTCACTTAAATAGCGCTGGGCAACTTTGATTACCCCTGGGTGAGATAAGGTCGCTGAAAATAACAGAGTTTGTCGTTCTTCATTAGATGCGGTAACGATTTTGCCAACATCCTCAGAAAACCCCATATCCAGCATACGGTCTGCTTCGTCCAGTACTAGAAATTCTAAATCATTGAGGTCAGTAGAATTGCGGCCTAAGTGTTCAATAATTCTTCCGGGGGTGGCAACAATAATTTCTGGGTTTTTGCGCAGTAGGGATGCCTGAAATTTAAAATCGTCCCCGCCGGTAATCTGACAGTATTGAATTTTGGTAAAACTGGCGAGTTGCTTGATGTGTTTTCCTACCTGTTGTGCCAACTCTCGTGTTGGCACCACAATTAATCCTCGTGCGCCACTGTTCGGTGCGGGTGTGTTGAGCATCTTATCCAGCATTGGCAAAAGGTAAGCAGCGGTTTTTCCGCTACCGGTTTCCGCGCTGGCCAAGAGGTCTTTTCCTGCCTTAATTAGAGGCAAGGCGTGAGCTTGAATGTTGGTTGGGCGTTGCAGGCCGCCGGCTTCGAGTGCTTTTAATAGGCGTTCATGCAAAGTAGTTTCGCTAAAAAGTGGGGCTTCAGGAGCCAAGAGAAAATCCTCAGTGGTCGATATGTATATTCAATAATAAAAAAGTGTTTATAAAACTGTAACAGAAATAGGCCTTTGGGTCAGTTTGTTGTTCTAGTTGTGGTTTTGGTCAATAGTATTGCCCTCTCAGGGTTAGGGGTATGAGGGTACTTGGTTTCTCATGACAGTATGGCGCAGAGTTCATGCCAGTGTTGGTTAATACGTTTATTGGTCAATACACTTTTTAGCCAATACACTTTAGAAAAATCAGAGTCGATATTGAGTGGCGATCGGCTTTACTCGTTTTAGTGACAGTGGACTTATGGCCGCTCCATAAAAATAGAAAACATTGATGAAAGTATGCAAAAAAGTACTGAATAGAGGGTTAGGTATCATTATGAATAAATTTAAAAGAAGTGCATTCGGGGTAAAGTTCGCTCTAGTGTTGGTGGGTTTTATTATCGTGAGCTCTGTGGTAGCAGATAATCATCAAGAATCCAAGTCAGGTGTTAAGGTCGAGTCAATCCGCGATGGGTTGTATATGTTGCAAGCTAAAGGGGGAAATGTTGGCGTCTTTATCGGTGAAGATGGGGTTTTCGTTATTGATGACGGATATCAAGAGGTCGGCCCAGCTATTTTGTCTGCCATTCAAACCATTACTCCACAACCCGTTTCTTATTTGGTCAATACCCACTGGCATGGTGATCATACTGGTGGTAATGAACACATAGGAAAGTCCGGTGCCACGATTGTTGCCCACGATAATGTCAGAGCACTATTGAAATCGGGCTCACGCTTAGAAATCTTTAATACGGATTACCCAGGTTTGCCGCCGGTTGCGTTACCGAAAATTACGTATAACGATGCCATGACTTTCCATTGGAATGGTGACACCGTGGTATTACAGCATTATGCCAATGCCCACACCAATGGTGATGGAGTCATTTTTTTCGAAAAGGCCAATGTAGTACACACTGGTGACGTATTTTTTAATGGATTTTACCCATTTATTGACGCTGAGCATGGGGGCAGCATCAAGGGAATGATTAAAGCAGTCGATGCTATATTAGCGCGCAGTAATGACAAGACTCTCATCATCCCAGGCCATGGCCCTTTGAGTTCAAAAAAAGAATTACAGAATTATCGTGAGATGTTGAATAAAGCAGTTCAGTTGATTGAACCTCTAAAAAAGCAGGGACTATCGATGGCTGAAGTAATTGAGCGTAAACCGACCCAACCGTTGGATGCGAAATGGGGTAAAGGTTTTTTGAGTCCAGACCTTTGGACGCGAATAGTGTACAACGCACTGTAAAAGCGTTTTATACATTATCGGAATAAATCAAAGTTTAACCTATCCAAGAATCTACTTGTTAAATGAAGGCGTAAAAGTCATAACTGTCACAGAGGCTACCTATACTGTGATAAATGCCGTATCTTGAGCAAATACAGTTGTTCGCACTTTTTGGGCGATGTAGGGGGTGTCGAGTACGGTTAACCTCGTCTGAAAAGGACCCTGCTATGTTACATATTGAACAATTGAAAAGCGTTCCCATGAGTGTTAAATGTCTGCACATTCACTCCCATGAAGGAGGCATTTACCTCGTGGAAATGGAGTTTGATAGCCAGAGAGAATTTATTGCCGGTGGTAATGGTCGACCCTTACATTTTGCCAGTGTGGAAGATGTACGCCGTAAATTAAATAGCTGTAAACCCGAAAAAGTAAAATTGGTGCATCACTCTGCTTATGGAGAAATGATAGGATTAAGCTCAGATGCCATCGAGCCCATGGAGCTTGAAATTCCTTGGGTGGTAGAGCAGGTACATTAAGTAGCTAAAGGACCGCTGCCCAAATCAAACATAACCAAATAATGCCTTTTTACTGATTGATTATGAAAAGGGTAATTTTTTCTACTAAGCCATTTAATGGTCTGCCGTTTAAAGGGCTGATTTCAAAGAGATCAGTCCATTTTTGAAATACTTTTTCTCCTTTCTCCTTTCTCCTTTTTCCTTTACTCCTTTCTTGTAGTTCGACTTAATTACTCCTCTTTACTTTTCTTTTCTCTTTTTTTATTGCTATTCAATTCGGTATTATGGCATTTGCTCAATGTATTTAAAAAAGGGTTTGTTTTTTTATTTTTGAGTTTATTGGTGGTAATTATAATCTCTTTTGAGAGTGGTTGTTGGGTGAAGTGATTTTTTCATGACCGAGTGATTTGATTTTACCAAAATAATTTTTTTATCTCTCCGTATTATCAATGAAATATTTTTTATCGTGATAAATCTTGATAAAATATTCTCTGTGCAGTGTAAAAAAATGTGCAAAATCACAGCGTTGTCTACTGTTAATTAATTTTATTGGGAGAGATTTTCTTGAATAGAAAAATAGTAAAGTATTTATTAATTTGTCCTTTCTTTTTGTTATATCTTAGTTCATCCAATGCAGCCGTGACGCTTGATGAGGCGACCATACGGTCACAACTTAAGGCGCTTTCTGAGCGAAGTGAACCTTATTTATTATTTCATGATGGTCCCAAAGAAATATTTGTTGAGAAAGCGCTGCAATTTGATCCCAGTTATCTTGATACGTTAGAAACACGTTCCAAAGTGATTTCTGATGCACAATATGGATTATACGCTCCTATATTTGCTCATTTAACTAACCCTGCAGAAAGTCAAAAAGAAGCCATTTCCTCTCAATTCTGGGCGAATTACAATAAGCAGAAAGAGAGAGCAACGTTAGATCGTGCAAGACGTTATCAAGGGGCGGCGCTCAGAGAAGTCTGGCGCTGGTTAATTAATTATCACTTTACTGCATCTTTCGGGTACTCAACGGAAGATCAAAAAAATGAGTTATTTGACTACACCTCTGAAATTGCAGAAATTCTGTACAATTCCGATGGTATCGCAACCGCCGGTATTCCTCGTACTTTGTCTAACATTGGCGGCATTAACGATTACAGTAAACACAATTACCATGCGGAAAACATTGCCATTTTAATGTATTACGCCATGGTTTTTCCTGATGCGCCTAACGCTGCTGAGTATTTAATGTTTGGCTTGCGTGAGTTTGAAAATCTTATGGCAGAAGGGGTTTACGATGGTGGAGCGTGGAATGAATCTCCTCGCTACCAAGGCGCAATTTTAAGAATCTTAATTCCTGTTTTGGCAGATGTGAAAGCGTTATTTGGCATCGATCAATTTGAAAATACCAATTTCAAAGCGATGCTGCGTTGGTTGATGTTGGCGCAAACTCAAACGGTGAATGACTCGATAGCAGGTGATTCAATCTACGGTTATGGGCGTATTCCAGCGGTTGGTGATTCCATTTGGACTCGCGAATGGTATTTATGGTGCTTGTATGCGGCGAAACACTATAAAGACACTTCGCCAAAGTTTGCACGCAATCTTATGTATGCATGGGAGCAAGCGGGTTCACCAACCATCTCTAATCTCAGTCGTGAGGCTTTCACTGTCGCCGATTTCGATTTGTCTATCGCCCCAGTCCCTCATTCTAGGTTGAATAAGAGCTTTGTGTTATCTCAGCGCAAAGGGCATGTGGTAATGCAGAGCGACCGTGGAGACGATAACCAACAGTGGGTCTTTTTCCGCTCGGGTGAAACGTCACAAACGGTGATTCCTATCTCACGTCATGAACATGCGGATCACAATGGTTTTAGTTTGTTTTCATTTGGTTACCCCGTTGTTCTAGACCCAGGTATTTCGCGTTATACCGAAGGTGGCGCGAACAACTACCGTGCAGCACCGGTACACAGCACTGTAGATTTTGCAAAGCATTTGGACCCGAATCCGTTATTTACTGCCATTTGGTCTGAAGAAGACATGGAGCACACCATTATTTCTGGTGAAATCAAAAGTTTTACCACCAATGATCAATTTGATTTGGTCATTGGCCGAGCCGAAAAAGATGGCTGGCATAATGGCTTCCCTTTCTCTAGCCCAGAGAATTACACAAGACAATTCTTTTTTGCGAAACCTAACTATTTCGTCATTCGCGATGACATCAGTGATGAAGGTGTTGCCGATTACTATTTGAACCTGTTGGCGCAATACAGTGAACGTGACAGTCGCGGTAATGAAGTGGTCTTTAATCACGATGCTGGTTTTAAATTGAAAGTGATTTTCTTAAATCACAAAGGTGTTCAGTTTGAAATTGGAGAAACGTCGTTGGCCGATGTGCCTGAGTGGGGTGATCGTCTCACGCAATTGAAAGCCGAACGTCGTGATGGCCGTGATGGTTTTGTTACGCTCATTTATCCTTATCGCGATAAAGAGCCTGATTTAAACGCTTTTTATAACGGTAGTGACAAAATTTCTGTGATTCGTGGCGAGTGGTTGGATGAGATTTCATTCCAGGGGGACAATTGGTCGATGCAAACCCTGTTAGCGGAAGGCAATACCCATTTGCATAAAGCGGGTCATTTGTATCATCAAAATACCCTGTCTGGCGGCCCTCATGGTGATGACTTTGACGATTTTTACAATGTTCAAGCATTGTTAGAGGCGGGCAGATCGGCTCAGCCAGTGCGTGTAGAGGTCAGAGCAGGTCGACGAGTGGATTCTATTCAGTTCCATTATGATAACTACTCTGCACCGCGCCATGGTGGCAGTGGTGGTTCGAGTCGTGGATTTACCTTAAACCCTGGGCAAACCATTAAAGAGATTCATGCTTACAATGGTCAACGCAGCAATCGTACTCGTGTTTTCGGATTAAAATTCGTTTTAAACGATGGCACTGAGTACGGACCTTACGGCTCAACTACTAATGATGTCACGATCTTAGGTGGTGAAAACGGTGCGGATATTGTGGGTTTACATGGTCGTAGCGGTTCAGAGCTGGATCGACTAGGTGTGGTTTTATTGGCGGACTAGAAGTTTAGCTTATCGCCTTTCAAGTAAAAGAATGAAAAAACACCCAGCCATTGAGCTGGGTGTTTTTTTATGATTGGTTATAATTTTCTTAGTTGTTGTTTCTATATTTCTCGTTTGGCAGATGCTTAAAGTTACAACGACTATGATTTATCGTTTTTTAAGAATAAAACCCTTTTCTTCAGAGCTTCGTTGACTTTAGCGTAGCTTACTTCCATTTGGCTGTGATCCCAGAATGGGACATATAAGCCTTTGTAGTCTTCGTGAATGGTGACTTTAGTTCCTTCGGGAACCTGTTCGAGAGTGTAACTGTGGTCAAAAGTAATTATACCCCAGGTGCCGCCATACTGATTAAGCAGCTTTTCGGGTACGACTTGTTTTACTTTTGCTTTGATTTCATATTGCTTTCCACTTGGTTCTTTAAATTGCATGACCACTTTTCCTCCCTCAATAAATGTCCCTTGGGGGTCGAGAATGACTGGGTTCCATTCAGCATAAGCACTGGTATTGGTCAGGACTTCCCATACTTCATTGGGGGAGGCTTCAATTACAATTTCATTATTGACAGAAGCGCAGCTAATTAATCCTAATGAAATTAAGCCTAAAATAATCTTCTTCATGAAAATTCTCATTGTATGGGGAGGTTTATCAACCCCCTCCATTGATTTTCGAAAAGTTAAACACCAACGTATTTATTAAACCAACCTAGAATCTGCTCTGGGTTTTTGCCAATCCAGTCATAAGCAGCAGCACGGTTGTGAGCGGCAGATTTTAATTTGGGAAGGTCAAGCCAAAGGATTTCTTTTTCAACGGTTAGATTTTGATAAACTTGTTCAACAAATTCTTTCTTGGTAAAAGGATCATTGGTGTTTTGAATAATCATGGTCGGGACGTTGATGTCTTTGACATCATTGATAAACGTATTTTCCATGAAATCAATACCGGTTCTTTTTTCCATCACTTTATTGGCACTATTCCGTAAAAAACCTGGCATACCCATGGCGGTAATAAAGTGTTTATAATCGACAGGCTGAATGGTCACCATCGCTTTAATATTCTTGTATTTCTTTAGGCCATCTTCTCTGCCGAAGGCAATAGTAGCGGCGCTGTTCCCCATGCATATACTGAATAAGCCGATATCACTGTCTTTGTACTCGGGGTGTTTACTGACGAAATCCACTGCAGCAATAACATCTTTACTCTCTTCTGGCCCCCAGCTAATCCAAGGTAATGTGCCTTCACCACTATCGCCATGGTTTCTGAAGTCGTACATGAGAACAGAGTATCCGGCATCAACCAGATACTTCGCTTGATTAAGAAATTCGATATCGGTGGGGTAGCCTTTGATCATGCCCTTATCTTTGCGGGTATAGCCGGCCCGGCAACATTGAATCCCAAAATGGGATTGAATAATAATTTTGTCGGTACCGCCTTTGATCAGCCATCCAGAGATTGTTACGCCGTCACTGGCTTTGAAGGTGACATCTTCATACTCTAACTCTCGGCTTGCTGGAGTATCGAAAACTGGCGAACTAGCCGGTTTAATCATCATATCTGCAATCATATTACCAAACATTTTTCCGCCTCCTTCAGGCTTAATTTACTCTGGTTTGTTTAAGGCCAATATTGATCTTTTATTGAATATTGATGTGGCGCTGGTCTATGGAGCCAGACCCTTCAGATCAAACTTGTAAACTCATAGGTTTACTATACGCTTGAATCTTTATTGTGTAAACCTTTGAGTTTACTTTTGTGTTGTATTGTTTTGTGTTGTATTGGCTTAAGGGCTTTACTCTCAGATTATACATTTCACAGATTAGTATAGCCCTTAGCCTTTCGTCGTTAATGTTATTGATGGGATCACTTTTTAAAAAATTACTTTTTAGCGAACTCAAAAAAATCGCCGAAAGCCTGTTCTGACATTTTCCAGCACAACTCTTGATTGTGTGGGTCTAAACAGAATTTTTCGTGCTCGGGCTTACCGTGGTCTAACTTCCCTTCTGAAAGAGATTTGGCCGGTGTGCCGACGTCAAATTCATTTGGTTGTATAAAATCGCCATTCAAAATATTCTCAGCGAGTGAGGCATGGGCGATCGTCAGTGAACCATCTGCTGCCGATTGGCGTTTCATTTTGAGTTGCATAACTCGAATGACCACTTTTGCCAAGAGCTTAATAAAAAGGCTATTGTCGGCGGTGGAATTGGTCACTAAGTTAGTTTCAGCAAAACCAGGTTCAGAGCAAAGGCTTTTGATCTTGTTGGTATCATAACCTCTTTGCTCAAGCATCTGTCCTAACTTGAGTGCGAAGGTAATGCAGGCGAGCTTGCTTTGGCGGTATCGTTCAAGCCCTGCGTTAGGAGAATCGCCGCCCAAGGTGCCAGCTTTTGATGTTAGAAAAAATGTCTCTTCTTGGGGGAGTTTAGACATGTAGCGAACACCAGAGGTCTGCTGACATATTCTCACTTCTTTACCATTTTCTAGCGCGAGATCAAACGAGGGAAAGACATGCTTAGCAAGAAGGTAATGAGAATAAAAATTGACTTGCATTTGTATGTCATACCCTAAGGCAGAGCGGGTGTCATTGACCGGGCCAAACCCAGCATTATTTGCCAATACGTTGAGACCGCCATAATTCTTAGCGATTAAATTAACTTGCTCAGCGGCTTTTTTTACAGATTCTACACTTTTTAAATCGCAGGCAATCGTGTGTAATTGCGTGCTGCTACCACTATTCTTTATTTCAGTTTGCAGTTTTGTTACCGCTTCTTCCACTCGAGGTGATTCTCTATTCAAAAGCAGAAGTGCTTTTACGTTTTTTCTAATGGCAAAAACCGATGCCCAGTAGCCCGTACCGGACGTGGTTCCTGTAATAGCCATAACAGTATCAGGGCTATTGGGTATCTTGCTTAGCCAATTGTCGAAGTATTTTGTTTGAATAGCCATTTTGGATTCCTAACGATGAATATAAGCAGTAACGGGTTTATTTCATATGTTTGTCAAACCACTCAATTACCTGAGAGGGGTCATTAGAAAAATAACGATACGCTTCAGTGCGAATATTTGTGTCTTCAATCCAAAACAGTTTTTTCTCTTCTACGGGAATACTCTCGAAAATATCTTCCATGTCGTAGGGTTTTGTTAAAAAATCATCTCGGACTTGAACTAAAAAAGTAGGGAAATTGATAGATTTCGCGAACGTTGGCATATCGATATCACTGGTTCTAATACTGGTGAGTTTTTCATACTCGGTTTCCCATGTTTCTGCAGGAATGCCAGCTGCAGTAACCCCACCATCAATGAAAGCTTTAGCGGAGAGTGGCTGAAGAGCCATCATAGATTTTATGCCTTCAAATTCTTCTGGGTGTTTATGAATAGCTGTGAAGGTAGAGTTGGCACCATAACATTGTGTGTAAATAGAAATATCCATGTTTTTTGTCTCTTCGCGAGAGCGGACATAACGAAGAGCGCCAATGACATCACGGTACTCAATTAAGCCAGAGCCAATAATTGGGTGAGGACCAGGAGCACTTAAGCCATTTCCTCGAAGGTCATAAGTCAGAATGTTATAACCGGCTTCATGGAGCGCTTTGTATAAAGGTAAAAAATTTACTTCAAACCCTGGGCCACCGATACTCCAGGGCTCTAAGTGCCCGGGTAAACCATAACGGTTAGCGCCTTTAAAATGATTGACGATGATGATGTTGTCAGATGAGCCGGGAATAAACCAGCCCTCGATCACGGTGCCGTCCATTGCTGGGAAAAACACGTCCTCATA
This sequence comes from Marinibactrum halimedae, assembly GCF_021234875.1. GTDB lineage: Bacteria > Pseudomonadota > Gammaproteobacteria > Pseudomonadales > Cellvibrionaceae > Marinibactrum > Marinibactrum halimedae. Next base: position 42,368 of record NZ_JAJQVM010000015.1, read on the forward strand.
TTTCATGTCGTAGTCGCTGGGTCTTCGTAGGATAGGGGTACGAGACGCTTCGCCCATAACATGTAACATCGCTTTCATGGCTTGTTGTGATTGTTCGTTCATTTTAGTTTTCTCCTGTGATTGGTCTGCCATTGCGAATGGCATGCCTAATAAAAAACTTATTATTAATGACGCAATATATTTTGGGGTACGGTGTAAATATAAATCTCGGTTCACCATATGTCTCCAAGGCTCTAGGTTAAATTAAGTGATGTAGGAGTTTGTATTTGTAAACTCATGGGTTTACTATAACACTGAAATTGAAAATGTAAACCCGAAAGTGTACAATTTTACTCGAAGCTGGAAATGAGGTGTTAAATTGACTGAAGTGGCTACAAAAGAGCGTAAAAAGACGCTAAGTGAAATAAAACGTGAGGCTATTATTGATGCAGCAAAAAGCGTTTTTTTAGAGCTGGGCGTGGAAAGAGCGCATATGAATCGAATTGCTGAAGTAGCGCAGGTTTCTAAGCGCACCGTTTATAAGCATTTTGAATCGAAAGAGAGTTTGCTTATGCAATTGCTTGGTCAGTTGTGGACGGTGGGTATGACGAAGCTAGAGGTGTCTTATGACCCGAGTGCGTCATTAAAATTACAGCTGGAGTCATTGATTAAAGAGGAGGTAGAGGCCTTAAGTAGTGAGGAGTATATTGGGTTGGCCCGCATCGCTATGGAACATTTTCTATTTCAACCGGGCATCATTCAGTCAGAATTAGAAAATGTGGATCCGAAAAAAACCGCTTTGTATCGCTGGATGAAGGCCGCTACGGATGATGGTCGCTTGGATATCTCTGATTTAGATTACACGTTTTCTCAACTTCAAAGCTTGCTAAAAGGAAGTTGTTTTTGGCCTCAGATGGCGAAAGTTACCCCCATTTTGGATGAAGAGCAGAAAATGAAGTTGATACAGGAAAGTGCAAAGCTCTTTTTGGCTCGTTATGTGGTTGGTGTAGCCTAGAGGCGGGTGTTTCTTGGCGTTTTAGTTAGGCATATTTTACTGAATGTTGAGAAGAGTGCAGTGCCCCAGAAGGGCACTGAAAAAATAAAAGAAATAATAAATTACGTTGTTACCACCAATCGCACAGAATCCAATCTCGCCTGCACTTGATCCAAATAAGACAGCAATGTCATAGACTGCTCTTTTAAATGGTCCACTTCTTCCTGACGAATATTCGGATTCACTTTTGCCAAGGCTTCCATACGATCAATTTCATATTGTTGTTGTTTAAGCATGTTGGCTTTGGCGTCGTTCACTAGGGTTTTTTGTTTTTCTTCCGCTAAGTTTTGCGCGTGTTTTAGCGTGGCGTCGACGTCGTTGCGAACGTGCTTGAGCAACTTGTCTGCTGGGCCTCTTCCCACTTTTTGGGCGAGCTTGGTAATGTGCTCACTGGTAATGATGTGGCCGAGGTCTTTGCTTTTGTTGTCGATTAAAAAGCGCACTGGCTGTGTGGGCAGGTAGCGTCCAATTTGTAACGACTTGGGGGCAGGGCAGTGCATCACGTACACCACCTCAACTAACATGCCACCGGGTTTGAGTGGCGGTAGTTTGATGGTGCAAAGGCTACAGTTGCCATGGTCACCCTCAGTGATCATCTCCATCGCGCCGGTGACCATGGGATGCTCCCAGGTTAAGAAGGTGAGATCTTCTCGGCTTAGGGATTTCTCGCGATTGAAACACACGCTGATGCCATCGTCCGGCAATTCTGGGAAATGGGAATGCATGTTTTCGCCGGGGCGCAATACCATGGCGGATTCACTGTGAGATTGATGTTCCACAGAGAATTGATCGAACACCCGTGTCATGTATTGAGTGATGGCGTCTTCTTCGCCGTGGGTATGAATGGCGTCGATAATCTCGTTGGCTTTTTCAGGGTTACACGAGTTCATTTCCAGCAAGCGGTCGCGGCCTTGTTGTAAGGTTTCTAAGGTGCTGGCGTTAAGGTCTTCGGTTTCCTGAATAAGCGTATCCAGCGTTTCTTGATCTGCTGGGTTTTCTAAGCAATTGGCGAGTTGTTCTTTGAATCGTTCACCGAGCACAGCACCGGCAGGGTTGGTGATTTCAAATCCATTCATGCCCTCATGGAACCAGTCGAGTAAGACCGATTGGGCGGAGTCTTCAAAGAAAGGCACGTGAATGTTCACGGTGTTTTTCTGTCCGATGCGGTCTAGTCGGCCAATACGTTGTTCCAGTAAGTCGGGGTTGCGAGGCAAATCAAACATGATCAAATGGCTGGCAAACTGGAAGTTTCGGCCTTCACTGCCGATTTCCGAGCACAGCAGAATTTGGGCACCGTCTTCTGGATCTGCGAAATAGGCTGCCGCGCGATCACGCTCAAGAAGCGAAAGGTCTTCATAGAACACACTGGAGCGAATACCGTTGCGTAAACGCAGGAATATTTCCAGTGCCAAGGCTGTATTGGCATTGGCGGTAATGAGTAGGACTTTTTCTTTTTTGTGTTGTTTTAAGAAGCCCAATAGCCATTGCACGCGAGGGTCGGTATTCACCCATTCGGCTTCCATGGGGTTGTCAGCGGAGTGAGGCTGTTCTGGGTAGAGATCCGTGGCGCTGTAGTTTTCTGGTAGCTCAAGTGGGTGAGGGTTCAGTACCCGCTCTGGGAAGCCCTCAACGCTGGAACGTGTGTTGCGGAAAAGCACGCGGCCAGTGCCGTGGCGATCTAACAATTCGCGGACGTGATTGAAAATAATGCTGTTGGTGGCGTCTTCGCAATCGGTTTCGCTTAAGGTTTGTAGCAGGTGGTTAAAGCGCTCTTCACCAATGACCGACTGCAAGTGTGACTGAAAGGCTTTTGCACTCTCGTCAGTGGCACTTAATTGTGCCGGCCCATCGTGACTCAGTAACGTTTGAATGAGATCGTTGATGGGTTGATAGTTGGCTTCCTCTTCTTGGAAAGCACTCAGGCTGTGATAACGATTGGGGTCTAGCAGGCGCAATCGGGCGAAGTGGCTTTCAATACCCAGTTGCTCTGGTGTGGCGGTTAATAAGAGTAGGCCGCGAGCGATACCGGCTAGGCGTTCAACTACTTGGTAGTCGATACTGGCTTCGGCTTCGCTCCATTGTAAGTGATGGGCTTCATCCACACAGAAAATATCCCACTCGCAGGCGGCCGCTTGATCGGCGCGTTCGGGGTTCTCGGTCAGCAAGCTTAGGCTACATAACACCAGCTGGGTGGACTCAAATGGGTTATCACTTTCGCTTTCGGTAATGGCTTGGCAGCGGGCTTCGTCTAGTAAGGTAAATTGCAAATTAAAACGGCGCAGCATTTCCACCAGCCACTGGTGAACCAAGCTATCGGGCACGGCAATCAAAATACGTTGGGCGCGGCCACTGTGCAGCTGCTGGTGAATAATTAAACCGGCTTCGATGGTTTTACCGAGGCCCACTTCGTCGGCCAATAAAACTCGTGGTGCAAATCGATTTGCCACTTCTTGGGCGATAAAGAGCTGATGGGGTAGGGTGTCGACACGTGGCCCAAGTAAACCGTTGACGCCGGATTGTTGCAGACGGGACACCTCTTTTAGGGTGTCTAGGCGCAATTGGAATCGACGAGGCTTATCGACGTTGCCGGCAAACAGGCGCTCTTGTGGTCCGCTGAAGTGAACGAAGGAATTCAACTCCAGTTCGATAATGTCTTTGTCTTCCCCATTGTCGTTGCGGCCTTTGTAAACCAAGTAGTGGTCTTCGTGCTCAACAACATCCATGACAGTAAAACGCTGGTCGTCAAGGTCGGTAATGGTGTCGCCGATGTCATAGCGAACGCGTGTTAGAGGCGCGTTGTTTTCAAAATAGGTGCGTCTCTCACCGGCGGCGGGGAAGGAGAGAGTGACACGCCGCTCTTCGATATCGACAACCATGCCGAGACCCAACTCGGTCTCTGCGTTACTGATCCAGCGCTGGCCCAAAGCGAAGGTAGGTTGTGTCAAGGTACTTCTCCTAATTCTGGTTTTGTTCAATCTTGTGTTGTTCGATTTTACGGTGTTCAGTCGAGTGCCGTGCAATCAGGCTAATGCTGATTGATGACGAATGCCATCAGCGTTCATGGGTCACACGATAGTGTAGCGGCAGTGTGATTCATTTTATTGAAGGTTCGAATTCCTTTGACGACACTCACAGTGCAATCTGATGCTTTAATGCGCAAAAAAACGGCGGTTTTGTATGAAATTTAAGCCTATTTGCGCTTCCCGTAAAAAGGGTTCGGATGATAGGGATTTAGCATCATTTTGTCACTTCGATGCGTTGAGTTCTGATGGATTTTTACAGGAACGACTCAGGCGTTGACTCGTGAGCACCATTGGTACGGATTAAATTGAGTATCGTTTAAAACCGCGTGTTGCGACGGTTGTGTACTATGGTTGTGTACTATGCTGAGTGTGAGTTGTCAGTCGCGTGTGTCTCTTCTTACTTGTCTTTTTTTACAGGTTTGTTCGTTTACAGAGAGGTTTTTGTGGTTGCGCTGCCCCCTGTTGCTACTCCCCCACTTCACCTTGCGCGAACTGCGCCGGAGCATTGTCCTGTTCTTGAGCGTGATCGTGCTGAGCAGTCACAGCTACGCCGTTTATTGCCGGAATTACTGGAACTTGAACGTTTAATGCATCGTGGCGCAGAGCGCATGGTGTGTCGAAGCGAGGCCGCTGTTGCGGTAGACGATTTGCAATTGCCGATTTACTCCGTGGCATTGGGTAACCCAAACCGAGAGTGTCCTGCTATTTTGCTGACCGGCGGTGTGCATGGTGTTGAGCGCATTGGTACTCAAGTGATACTGGGCTTTTTGCATTCTTTGGTAGAGCGACTGACTTGGGATGCGTCGCTGACGAGACTACTTGATGAACTCTATGTGGTCATGGTGCCGATTGTGAACCCTGGTGGTATGTATCACAACTGGCGGGCCAATCCTAATGGCGTTGATCTTAATCGAAATGCGCCAGTGGATGTGGATTGCGATGTAGGACGCTCAACCCCTCTTATCGGTGGTGGTCAACGCTTTAGTCGTTACCTACCGTGGTATCGTGGTAAAGCGGGTAAAGAGATGGAAGTCGAGGCTCAGGCGTTGGAAAAGGTCGTCTTGCGAGAATTGACCCCTCGGCCAGCCTCATTGGTGTTGGATTTACACTCTGGCTTTGGGTTTCGAGACCGGCTTTGGTTTCCCTATGCTTATCGCCGTCGCCCGATCAGTACGTTGGCGGAATATATGTCCCTTAAGCTCCTGTGGGAGCGCAGCTACCCCAGTCAAGCGTACCAATTTGAACCCCAATCTCAGCATTATTTAACCCACGGGGATTTGTGGGATTTTTTGTGTATCGAGATGCAATACGATTACAAGCAATTGTTTTTGCCGTTGACTTTGGAGTTGGGGTCATGGAATTGGGTGCGCAAACGACCTCAGCAGATGTTCAGTCGATTGGGGTTATTTCACCCAATGGTGCCCCATCGTCAACAACGCGCACTTCGAGATCATCAACTTTTATTGCATTTTATGTTGAAGGCCACCAGCAGCTATAGCGCGTGGCTACCGGATTCAAAAAGTCGCGACAGTCTTCACCAAGCGGCATTGAATCTTTGGTATCAGGATTTACTCTAAATAGGGTGAGAACAAATTACGGTAAAAATAAGCTTCGGTGCGAACCAATCTACGTACTTGAAGGTTACGCATTTGAAGATTACGCACTTGATCAAGAGATGGGCGTTTCAAACACATTTCTGTAAACGGGCAACATTATGACCTGGATTTGGTTAAGGGGATTAGGGCGCGAAGCCGGGCATTGGGGTGGATTACCAAACCACGCAGAATCTTTGTTAAATGAGCCGATTATTACTCTGGATATACCGGGGTGCGGGCGCAAGCGTCATCAATCGTGCCCTTTGAGTATGGGGCCAATTGTGCAAGAGCTGATGCGTGATGTGGATGACGCCTTGGTCAGTATCGGGAATCGTGCGCAAGCAATGTCGTTTCAATCGAACGATGCTCAATCCAGCAGTACTCAATCCAGAAGTACTCAATCTAGAAGTACTCAATCTAGAAGTACTCAATCCAGCGAGGCACGGCCTCCGTCAAAGGCGGTGGCCGTGAGTTCGTCGTCGTTTAGTTCGTCGTCATTTAAAGTGTTGGGTTTGTCCTTGGGAGGGTTGGTTGGGTTGCATTGGGCCAGTGTCGATCGGCGTGTGGAGCGTTTGGTGGTCGTCAATAGCAGTAGTCGATTAAGCCCTTTTTATCATCGATTACGGCCTTTGGGGGCAATGAAATTGTTGAGTGCGGCGTTGGCGATGGATAAATCGCGAGAGCGTCGGGAGAGGCGGATTCTTTCTGCGGTCAGCAATAAGCCTCACCGAGCCAAACAAGTGGCGCCACTGTGGTCTGAAATTGCCCGTCATCGGCCCGCTGCACTCACACAAGTCTTTCGACAATTACTTCTGGCCGGAGCCACCTCGGTGCCGGCGCTCGATCAATTGAAACATTGTCAGCTTACCTTTTTGGCCAGTCGTGGTGACCGTTTGGTGGATTATCGTTGTAGTGCGCGTTTGGCCCAGTTCTACCACAGTACGTTGAAGCTGCATGACAATGCTGGGCACGATATACCTCTGGATGATCCTGAGTGGTTACTTACGCAAATTGCGGCGCTAGAAGTTGATTGTAACTCGCCGCTGACGGGTTGCTAATTACAGAATGTTCAGTCACGCTTCTCTGTAATGATTCCACTGTCATCACTGAGGAGTGACGAATGACCTTACAAAAGGGCTCATCGACTGCGGTATCTGATTCAGATTCTGAATCAAAAAGTCAAAACAGCACAGTATTGGTAACCGGGGCGGCCAGTGGCATAGGTTTGTCTATCAGCGAGAGTTTGGCGGCATCCGGCCACCGTGTGATTGTGTCGGATATGAATGAAGATGCGGCATTGAGTGCTGTTGAGCACATTCGAAGCCAGGGCGGTTCCGCCGAGGCGTTTGTCCTGAATGTGACCTCACAAGACAATATTGATGCCGTCTGTGAGCAATTCCCCCACATTGATGTCCTCATTAATAACGCTGGCATTCAGCATGTCTCAAAGCTGGAAGACTTTCCCGCCGACCGCTGGAAGTTGTTAATTGATGTGTTGTTAACCGGGCCTGCCATGTTAACCCGGGCTGTGCTACCGGGCATGAAAGCCCGCAATTATGGGCGCATCATTAATATTGGTTCCATTCACGCCTTGGTGGCATCCCCCTATAAAAGTGCTTATGTGGCAGCCAAACACGGTTTGATTGGTTTTGCCAAAACCGTTGCCTTGGAGTTGGGTGAGCACGACATCACGATTAATACCCTTTGCCCGGCGTATGTGAAAACGCCGCTCGTGGAAAAACAAATCGCCGATCAAGCGCGAGAGAACGGTATTTCAGAAGACGCGGTCATCAACGATATTATGTTGGCACCCATGGCCAAAAAATCGTTTATTGCGTTGGAGGAATTGTGTGGCTCCATTGATTTCTTTTTGTCACCGGCGGCCCGAAATATGACCGCACAAACCATAGTGCTTGATGGTGGCTGGACGGCGCGCTGAGATCAGAGGTGGGCGCCATCAATAAACGTATTGTGTAGCAAGTTTAGACTTTTCGTGTGGGTAATTAGGAGTGTTGGATGGAAAGAGGTGAGCAAGCCCAAGTCATGCAGTACTTGGATAAATACCGTGGGTTGTTTAATGCGATGGCCCAAGAAGTGATGAAGCGAATGATGTCAGGTGGTGCAAGGGCGGAAATCAATCCGTTAATGAATACCGATAAGGTCATGAAGATTTTATCGCGCAGTGTGAAAGTGGACCCTAGCCGTTTAATGCAGGAGCAAATGAAATTTCTTGAGCAGCAAATTCATTTGTGGCAACACACGGCAGAAGCGTTTATCAGTGGTAATAATCCTGAGGTTGTGGTTTCTCCGGAGCGCGGCGACCGTCGTTTTAAAGATGAGCAGTGGGACAGCAATCCCATGTTCAGCTACTTTAAACAAGCCTATTTATTAAATGCGAGTTTTCTCAATAATTTTGTGGACATACTGGAGTTTGAAGATCATAAAACCGCTGAACAAGTAAAATTTTTCACGCGGCAATACATTAACTCGCTCTCTCCGACCAATTATTTATTGACCAACCCAGAAGTGTGTCGAGACATTTTAGAATCGGAAGGGGAGTGTCTCGCGAAGGGCATTGATAATTTTATGCGCGATTTGGAGAACAGCCCACTGGAGGCGTTTAAAATCGGGCAGGTTGATATCAATGCATTTAAATTGGGAGAGCATTTAGCGACGACCCCTGGGGAAGTCGTGTTCGAAAATGATTTATTTCAATTAATTCAATATGCCCCAACCACTAAAGAGGTGTATGCCACACCGTTGTTGGTGGTGCCGCCGTTTATTAATAAATACTACATTCTTGATTTAGACGAAAAAAAATCCCTTATTCGTTGGTTGGTGGGGCAGGGCTATCAAGTCTTTTTAATGTCTTGGGTCAACCCTACCGAAGACCATGCGGAGAAAAAATTCGATCATTACATTTCAGAAGGGGTTGTGACGGCATTGGATGTGATTGAAAAGATTGCCGATGCGCCTTCTATCAATGTGGCGGGATATTGTATTGGTGGGACGGTGGTGGGAATTGCCGCCTCCGTATTGCAAAAACGCAATGATAAACGCATAAATTCAGCGACCTTTTTAACCACGCTGTTTGATTTTTCAGAACCCGGTGAAGTTGGTAATTATATTTCAGAACAGTCCTACCCGATGATTGAGCAAAGTGCCAAAGCCAATGGTTACTTTGATGGTCGTATTTTGGCCTTCAGTTTTAGTTTATTGCGTGAGAACAACCTCTTTTGGTCGTTCTTTATTGATAATTATTTGAAGGGTAAAGATCCGACTCCATTTGATATTTTGTATTGGAACAGTGATTCCACGAATATCCCTACCGATGCTTTTCTGTATTATTTGCGCAATATGTACATGGAAAATCGCCTGCGTGAACCAGGCGCATTGCATTTGGATGGGGAGTCTATTCATTTGCAGCGTTTGGATGTCCCCACCTATGCATTGGCCACCGTGAGCGATCATATTGTGCTATGGCAGCAAGCTTATGAGAGTGCCAAATTGATTGGTCAAATGACGACAACGCCTAACCGTAATGTTCGTTTTGTCTTGGCTGGTTCTGGTCATGTGGCCGGTGTGGTGAATCCGGCTGACGGCGGCAAATACGATCATTGGGTGAATGAATCTTTACCAGAGAGTGCAGAGCATTGGTTAGAGTCAGCGACAGAAGTGTCGGGCTCTTGGTGGAAGGATTGGGACCAGTGGTTGGCATCGCGTTCGGGGGAGAAACAATCGGCCAACGCGCAATTAGGCAGTGACGAGTTTCCACCCATTGAGGCTGCCCCTGGGCGTTATGTAAAGGTGCGCTTGGAAAAAGCCCCAGAAGAGGTGATTGCTCAGGCCCAGGCGATGCATAAAGCCAATGTGGGCGATAACCCTGATGATAATGCTGCAGCCCCTTCGTCATCCCAGTCAGACAGTGGTTCGGTAAAACCTAAGGCTAAGCGGACACGACGTAAGCGCACGCAAGAGCCAGAAAAAACCCAGTAATGTATGACCAGTAATGTATGAGCAGACGAAACCCGGCGTGCATTTTTGCCGGGTTTTTCTCTCATGGAATCGCAACTGAGATTGGGCTGGAGGCTAACCACGATAAGTGGCGCGAATCTTTGGCTGACGATAGGAATCTCGCTATACTGGTTCCATCGGAACACTTACAGGACATGAACGCGAGAAACAGTGTGATTATTATTAAAAAATATCCGAATCGACGCCTCTATGACACCTCCCAAAGCCAATATGTCAATTTGGAAGCCATTAAAACCATGGTGATGAAACACCAAGAATTCCAGATTATCGATTCCAAAACAGAAGAAGACCTCACCAAAAGCATTCTGCTGCAAATTATTTCTGAGCAAGAAACCAATGAAAACCAATCGGTGCTAACCAATCAGTTGCTGAAACAGTTAATTCGATTTTACGATTCCGATATGCAAGTGTTCCTGCGCATGTACTTAGAGCAGAGCATGGCTAATTTCTTAGACCAGCAAGATGCGATGCAAAGTGTCATGCAAAACATCATCGACTCCTCACCGATGGGCATGTTTGGCCAAATGTTTGAAAAAAACATGGACTTCTGGCGCAACATTGGCTCTTCTGCATCGCCTTCCAATTCAGATAAAAACTCGAAAGAATAAGAGCAGTATCTTGTTATAAAAAACCTGTATATTATTTTGCTGCTATGCAGCAAAAAGGGTTTGACCACTAATCTAGTTGTTTCTATTATCTGTATTATACAAATTGTGCAATGCAGCATAACGATCCGGAAGGATATCAACTAGGAGATAACACATGTTTGACAAGATTGTAGAACAAGCTCAAAGCGCTTATAAGCCTCTGAGTGAAATGATGACCATCAATGCAGAAGCGATGGAAAAACTGACTGAAAAGAACACCACATTGTTCACTGGTATGATGAATGATGGCATCACTTACGCTAAAGACTTGGCGGCTCAAAAAGATTTGGCAGGCATTTACGAAACTCAAAAGAGTTATGCTGAAAATATTCAAGAAAAAGTAATGAGCGCAGCCAAAGACAGCTACAGCTTAATGACTGACACTTCTGAAAAAGTAGGCGAAATCTTGAATGGAGCTTTTTCAGAAATAAAAAAGTTTGAAGCGGCAGCTATGCCGCAAACCTCAGCGCCTGCAAAATCTGCTAAAACAACCGCAACCAAAGCCAAGACAACCAAAGCAGCAACGGCAAAAGCCGCTGAACCTGCTAAGGCTGACTGATTTCGGTTGATCGTTGTTTGATAGCTGTATTGAGGAATGTGTTAAAACAAGGAGGTTAAGCGGCAACTGTGTTGATTTTCTTATTACTATAGATTTTCGTATTTCTGTAGGTCTATTCGTTTTGTACCGAGAGCACTTCTTTGGGCTTTACGTCTTTGGTCTGTTCAATGCCTTTGGTTTTCAATATTGGTATTCTCGGTGCCCCAGCGTTCGCTAGCGAACACTTTCAGTGTTTTGGGTTCACTGAGAGTTTTTGGACTTATCCATCAGCTTGTTGTAGCGCTTGTAGTACCTAGCCCGGCTCTGCTGGGCTTTTTTATCGATAGCCTTTCAATCTGGATTAAATTGTTTATTTATCCAAAAGCGCTTTCTTCGTCTTTTTGTCTCTTTTCATCAGACCTTTTAGATTTTAAATGTATCGATATTGGTTTCTGGGCCGATTATTTTTTCATTAAAATTCCTCTCCCTGTCGCAAAATATTCTCTTGTGAAAAATATGGTCTTCTACACTAGCGAAAGGATAGGAGAATAAGGATAGGAGAATGAGGCAACCTAAGAGGAAGGGATGTAAATATGGACCTTAAGCATGTGAAGGCCGCTATAGAGCAGGGTACACCTTTAATGGGAGAAAATTACTCCGAGGTGGACTTCTCTGGTGTGTCTCTGTTAGGGGGAATTTTTCTTAACTGCAATTTTTCAGGCGCGTGTTTTAATAATGCTGAGTTGAGTCGTACGAAGTTTTCTCAGTGCTATTTGAATGACTGTGATTTCTCTCATTGTGAAAAGGAAGACATCAGTTTTTTTGAATGTGAGCTCAAAAACGCCACGTTTTCCGGGAAGTTGGTAGGCGTGTCTTTTTGTAATTCTCAGTTAGTGGGTGTGCGCTTTTATCGGGCTTTTATGGATAGGATAACGTTCAGTGAGTCTGATCTCTCCGATGCTTTATTTTGTCAATCGAATGTAAAACGCACCACGATTGTGGATGTGGATACGCATAATTTGGCTTTACAGGAAGTGGATTTTTACGATGTAACGTGGATGAATGGTGATTTTCGGCATTGCACAGTGAAAGATTGTAACTTTAATCGCGTTATGCTGATGGAAAGCCAATTTGCCAATCAACAGTTTGACCAACTTCAGTTTATTCATTGCACCTGTAGTGAAAGTCAGTTTGAGAATTGCTCTTTCGTCAGCAGTTTGTTGGATGATTCTAATTTCAGTCAGTGTCAGTTTGAACGTTGCGATTTTTCAAAAGCTTCCTTGTCACGAGCTTTGTTTATACAAAGCAAAATTAAACACTGTAATTTTTCAGATGCGTCCATGGTGCACAGTAATTTTCATGGCGCGACGGTTCAAGACAGTTCGTTGGATCGGGCCAATCTTACGGAATCATGGCTTAAGTCGGTGGACATGCAAACGGTGTCTGCACTGGACTCCGTCTTGACTCGAGCGTGCTTGATTTATGGCAAAATCATCAATTCTGAATTTAATCGTGCTGTTGTTAAAGGTGCATTGGTACATGGACTGGTGGAAACTGGGTGTTCTTGGCACGGTGTTGAGCGAGAGCATTGGGATCCGGTGGCACCGGATGAGATGGCCTCTGAGTCCAGTTCTGGCCATGTGATGTTTAGCGGAGTATGGAAAAAATTAACGAGCCGATAACTCTTTTTGGAATTGTCGGCTCGAAGCGCTTCGGTTCATAGGGGCTTTATAGTTTCCTAAGCATAGTTCCCTAAACTAAACATAGTTCCCTAAATATCGCTCTTTAAAAAGAACACTCAGCGTGAATTAGAAATGTAAGGTGAAGGCAGCGTAAGGACCGTCCATTGTGAGATCTGCATTTAAGTCGTCCAGATCATCCAGCTCCAGTGCCATCCGGCGGTAGCCAATTTCCACCCCGGCATCCAATACACTTTCATAGGCATAACCAATTTTTGCCGTAAAATCATTCAGGCTGTGACCACTGTAGGAGATCAGATTGGCGTCCGCCCCAACGTAAAAGCCGCTGAAAGGGAGGTCAAATTGCGCTTTGCCGTAAGCCATCGGAATGACCGCATCCAAATCAATGGTTTCGGTGCCGGCGGTGTCACCTGTGACTTCGGCTTCTCCTGTGAAAGCGCGGAAGGTGACGCCCACGTCCAGCGATACCCAGTTGTCTAAGATTTCGTAGTACAACGTGGCGTCGGCATGGGTGAAATCGAGGCTGGTGGCGACATTTTCATCCACTGAAAAGGTGACATCATCCAACTGGAAGGTTTGAGTGAGCACGGTGTCAGCGTCAATGGTGAGGTCGGTGTATTGAAGCCGAACATTGGGAAGGAGGGGAACCGGGTGCTCCAGGGCCACGTAGAAAAAATTATTGGTTTCGTCGTCTAATCCGAGATCTTCTACTTCGATGCTTTGGACACCAGTGTTACCGCTGTAATCGGAATTCCAGGCACCCACTCCGGCGTAGATACCCAGAATGGTGTCTGCTTGGCTGACCCAAGACAGCGAGCATAATGCCCCTGCCAGCGCAAAAGATAACGTTGATGATTTCATGGTGAAATTCCTATCGTGAATGGGATCGAGCCATGCCGAAAGAAGCTCTGCAGCAATCTGTATCGACCAAATCTGTATCGACCAAATCTGTATCGACCAAATCTGTATCGACCAAATCTGTATCGACCAAATCTATATCGACCAAATCTATATCGACCAAATCTATATCGACCAAATCTATATCGACCAAATCTATATCGACCAAATCTATATCGACTAAGAGAGATGCACGGGCTTGGCTCGATGATGAAAACGTTAATGCAAACGGTTTAATGATGCTTTGGCGCTTAGTTTTGGTATTTATGACGTATTTATTTTATATCTTGACTGAATTTTTACCCTTGGTTTTGAGGTTCTGTCCTCATCTTTTTGTTGTGCTTTTCAGATTAGGGTAGACCAACTCAGCCCTGGTTGCTGTGAACAATAGGTGTCGAGTCGGCGTACTGCTTGAGCAGTTCCAGAAAGGCTTGGCTGGCATTGCTGAGGCTGCGTTCTTTGTGATAAACGCTCCCCAATATTCTTTCTACGGGAGCATTGATATTCAGTACCGTATGCTCGTCTGCATCTACCAGAGATTCTGGTAGCAAGCTCCATCCTAATCCTATACCGACCATCATCTTTATGGTTTCCATAAAGTTGGTTGCCATAGTTAATTGTAAGTTTAATCCTTGTTTTTCGAAAATACTTTTCACCAAAGATGTGGTGTAGGTGGAGGTTTCGGGCAGGATTGCCTCGTAGTCGCTGAGTGCTTTGAGTGTTAGCTCAGGCATTTGAGATAATGGGTGGTTATGAGCGGCGACAAAATACAGCGGATCGCGCCAAAGGGCTTGGGTCACAAGCTTGGGGTGGGGCTCGGGAGGCAAAGTAATGACGGCCAGTTCCGTTTCACCGTGTAACACTCTTTCATTGGCTTTTTCGGAGTCTTGAAAGGCTAAGTCCAAAGCAACCTCTGGGTAGCTGTGGCAGAAACGCTTTAATACTTTAGGAAGTCGATGCAACCCGATGTGGTGACTGGTTGACAGTTTTAAAGATCCACGCACTTCGCCAGAAAGTTCAATAATCATTCTCTCGGCGTCGTAGACATTACGCAAAATATCGCGCGCATAGGGCAGCAGGGCCCGACCCGCTTCGGTTAGTGTGACCACTCGGCTAATGCGGTCAAACAAAGAGCACTGGAGTTGTTGTTCCAGTGCAGCAATACGCTTACTCACAGCCGGTTGCGTAAGGTGTAGGGTGTCTGCGGCGGCAGAGAAAGATCCTAAATCAGCAACTCTGACAAACGCTTTAAGGTGTTGTGTATCCATAGGGCACATTCAATACCATTCCGGTTGGTTATTCAATACATGAAAAAGATGAATTTGTTTTATAAAGTGTCTGCATCTAGAATATTTATTGTTAAAACCCATTCTGTTGGCAAACAGTGTCATCGTTTATATCGATGTCGTAGTAGGGTATTTCACCATATTGATTGGCCCGCTTATTGACTTTTCGTTATCAAGGTCATCTTGTGGGGAAATCATGAGATGAGGCGATGGCTGTGGGTTTTCTTAATCGTGAAAACCTAATATGAAAAAACAATATTAGCCAAACCTAATACTTAATAAATTGATTAGGCAAGATATGTGCCTAATTTCGTGATTAGCATGCGCTGCCTTTGTATTCAGAACCCAAAATTCGGGATTCGAGGTGGGTATTTGCGCCGGATAGCACCGGCCAGAGGTCATTTATGGCAAGTAAAGACGGTATCTCTAAAACATTGTACGACAAGTTGTGGGAAGCCCACTTGGTAAAAGCCAGAGAGGATGGTTCAGCGCTGATCTACATTGATCGGCATATCGTTCACGAGGTGACTTCACCGCAGGCCTTTGAAGGGCTGCGTTTGGCGGGTCGTACTCCTTGGCGAGTCGACAGCATCGTTGCCACTCCAGATCACAATGTGCCAACTTCTGTCACCGAAAGGGCATCGGGTGTTGCGGGTATTGAAGATCCGGTGTCCCGTATACAGGTGCAAACCTTGGATGATAACTGTGATGAATTCGGTATTTTGGAATTCAAAATTAATGATCAACGACAGGGGATTGTGCATGTTATTGGCCCGGAAAGTGGCGCTTGTTTACCCGGTATGACCATTGTTTGTGGTGATTCTCATACTGCCACCAATGGTGCTTTAGGCGCATTGGCTCACGGCATTGGCACGTCGGAGGTAGAGCACGTATTGGCGACCCAATGTCTGGTCGCGAAAAAAATGAAAAACATGCTCGTGAGAGTGGACGGCAAGCTCGGTGTGGGTGTCACGCCAAAAGATGTGGTATTGGCCATTATTGCCAAAATTGGGACGGCGGGTGGAACGGGGTATGCCATTGAATTTGGTGGTCAGGTGTTCCGCGATATGTCCATGGAAGGTCGCATGACGGTATGCAACATGGCGATAGAGGCCGGTGCTCGGGCGGGTATGGTCGCGGTAGACGACATCACCATTGATTATGTGAAAGGTAGAACCTTCGCGCCAAATGAAGCCCAATGGGATGAGGCGGTGGCGTACTGGAAAACCTTAGTGACGGATGAGGGCGCTGAGTTTGATCAGGTGGTTACGCTGAGTGGGGACGAGATTGAGCCTCAAGTCAGTTGGGGAACGTCTCCAGAAATGGTGGTGCCGGTTGGTGATACGGTTCCCAACCCAGAAGGCGAAGCGGATACCACGAAAAGATCGGGTATGGCTCGGGCATTGGCCTACATGGGGCTCAGTGCGGGTCAGAAGATCACCGATATTCATTTAGATCGTGTTTTCATTGGCTCGTGTACTAATTCTCGGATCGAGGACATTCGCGCTGCTGCTGAGGTGGCTCGTGGTAGAAAGGTGGCGGATTCGATTAAGGAAGCCATGGTAGTGCCGGGGTCGGGTATTGTGAAAGCTCAGGCCGAAGCAGAAGGGCTAGACAAAGTGTTGGTAGAGGCCGGTTTTGAGTGGCGTGAGCCGGGATGCTCCATGTGTTTGGCCATGAATGCCGACAAATTAGGCAATGGCGAGCATTGCGCATCCACCTCTAACCGCAATTTTGAAGGGCGGCAGGGGTACGGTGGTAGAACCCATTTGGTCAGCCCGGCAATGGCGGCGGCAGCGGCCATCGCTGGTCATTTTGTCGATGTACGCCAGTGGTTGAAATAGCGTCGTTAATGGGTCAAGAACCTTAGGCCATGAACCTTAGATCATGAAACTTAGATCATGAAACTTAGATCATGAAACTTAGATCATGAATCTGAGGTCATGAATGAAACTGCGCCGTCGACACAATGACGAGTGTTAGGAGAGTCTATTATGAAAGCGTTTACGCAGCTAAGCGGAATTGTCGCGCCCATGGATCGTGCGAATGTCGATACTGACATGATCATTCCCAAAAACTTTTTAAAATCCATCAAGCGCTCAGGGTTTGGTAAAAATCTATTTGATGAATTACGTTACTTAGACGAAGGGCAGCCAGACCAAGATTGCAGTGGGCGTCCCATCAACCCAGAATTTCCATTGAATTTTCCGCGCTACCAGAATGCGCAAATTCTACTCGCGCGTGAGAATTTTGGTTGTGGTTCTAGTCGTGAGCACGCCCCTTGGGCACTGGACGATTACGGATTTCGATGTGTGATTGCCCCCAGTTTTGCGGATATTTTTTACAATAATTGTTTCAAGAATGGCTTGTTGCCCATTGAGTTGCCCTCAAGTGCGCTGGACAGTTTGTTTCAAGCGCTCTACGACAACGAAGGTTTTACACTGAATATTGATTTGGCGGCCCAGACGGTCACCACACCTGCTGGCCAGGTGTATACCTTTGAAGTGGATGAATTTCGTAAACATTGTTTGTTGAATGGATTGGACGATATTGGTTTGACACTGCAAGAGGCAGACGCAATTCGCGAATATGAAGAAAGGGTGAAAGCGCAGCGCCCTTGGTTGTTTGGGGCGACGGCATCTAAGTAAAAAGAAGTACGGTCACTAAAAATACAATTATCAGAAAACACGATCATCAGTAAACACAACCATCAGTAAACACAATCATCAGAAAACACAAAACAGAGAATGAATCATGAGCAGCAATGTATTAGTCATTGAAGGGGATGGTATTGGGCAAGAAATCATCGGTCAGGCCCGAAACGCATTGGATGTGCTCAATCAACAAGAATCGTTAAATATGACGTTTTCAGAAGCCATGTTGGGTGGTCGTGCTTACGATCAATATGGTCACCCTTATCCAGAGGTGACCCAGCAAAAAGCCCGTGCTGCCGATGCCATTCTGTTTGGTGCTTGTGGTGGCCCTAAGTGGGACGGTGCCACTGAGCGTCATTTGCGTCCTGAGCAGGGCCTGTTAGATATTCGCGCAGACTTGGATTTGTTTGCGAATTTCCGACCGGCCATCGCGTTTCCTCAGCTGGTATCGTCCTCACCGTTAAAGCCAGAGAAGGTGGCGGGGCTTGATTTGTTGATTATTCGTGAATTAACCGGCGGGATTTATTTCGGTCAGCCTCGTGGCATTCGCACTCTCGAAAATGGTGAGCGTCAAGGTTTTAATACGGATGTGTATTCTGAGTCTGAGGTGCGTCGCATTGCCAAAGTGGCCTTTGAGGCGGCTATGAAACGTAACAAGCGAGTGTGCTCGGTAGACAAAGCCAATGTGCTTGAAGTGACGGTCTTGTGGCGAGAAATGATGGAAGCGGTGGCAAAAGACTACCCAGAGGTAACCTTGACCCACTTGTATGTTGATAACGCGGCGATGCAGTTGGTGGTGAATCCAAAACAATTCGATGTGATTGTAACGGGTAATCTATTTGGCGATATTCTCTCTGATGAGGCCTCTATGATTACCGGCTCCATTGGTATGTTGCCTTCAGCATCGTTAAATGAAAAAAGTACTGGATTTTACGAGCCCATACACGGTTCAGCGCCGGATATTGCCGGCAAAAACATCGCCAACCCCTTGGCGACGATTATGTCGGCCGCAATGATGTTGCGATACTCATTGGCGGCACCCACGGCAGCGGAGCGCTTGGAGTCGGCAGTCAGTGCTGTATTGGATCGTGGTTTTCGCACCGGCGATATTTGGTCAGAAGACAGCGAAGCGCAAGGCCATAAAAAAGTCTCTTGCTCAGAGATGGGCGATGCCGTTGTCAGTGCATTGAAGGCGCAGTAATGTTGAGCGGCCTACCTGCGTCGTTCCGATAACGGAGCTCCCCGAGTGTGGCGACTTCACAACATTCTAACTTCACAACACCTTCTACTTCACAACACTCTAAGAAGTAGAGGGTGTTGTGAAGATCAGTTGTTGGTGAAGGTTTGATTAAGTATCCATTGGCTAACACAAAAAATCATGAGTTGGCGTTAATGGGTTTGTACGTTTCCATTGGCGCGTCGTTTTTCTTTGTTTTTTGGGGTTTTACTGGTGGGGCCAAATCCGGTCACCATGTCTTTACACCACTTTAAATAAGTCAATTGGCATTCGCTGATCATTTTTGCTTGTTGTGCCGCAGTGGCCATCAAACCATGGTTGAACGTCATCATGGTTTTCGAAGCAATGGTTGGCCACCCTATGGGGTTGTCTGCGCACTCTTTCATGCCTTCTAGCTGAGCTTCGGCCATCTCGTGCAGCAAGTTGTTTTCAGGCTTTATGCACTTTTCCATTAGCTCCTGTTGCAATGCTAGCCATTGCTGGGCGGCTTGGGTGTAATGGTCCGGGTCCAGTAAATTATGGCTAAACGATTCCCAGTTGAGATTGCGATAAAAATTGATCATATCCTCACTGAGGTCGTTGATATTTTGGGTAGGTAAAGTGGGTAACACGTAAGACGTTAGGAATTGTTGGGCGCGATTGAAAGATTCCATACCCGTCTCGGTGAGTTGTGTCAGAGATGCTTCAAGAGCGGGGTTTAGTGTGTAAGGGCTTGAAGATGCGTTCATGAGAGGGCTCTCTTATTAAAATGTAATCTAGAGTCGTGATGATTGGCATTGTTGTTTAACACGCAGGCGACTGGGTAACGAAAAATATGGCGTTTAAATTATTGCCGGTCTATCAGAGTGTTTTTGTCAGCCTCACGGAGTCAACCTATTATTAGATTTATTCAATTGTTGGTTTATTCAATATCTCGGTGAAGTAGTGTGGTTTTCCCTTTTATGATTTTTGTTGATTATTGTTTTGTTGATTATTGTTTTTGTTGATCCGTCGCACTGTTACCCGCATAGTCCAACGTCTAATAACGATAGACTACCTTCGTTAAATAGGTAGTGTTTGTGCGAGAAGAGCGCAAATAAAAAGAACATGAACAAAAAACGGAAATAAACGAGCGATAGGTATACAAAGTGGAAGACATTATTGATCAATTGCGGGAAGTGAACCAGGGTGCGGTCGTGCCATTGCCGTTGCCCACATTGGACGACATTATCGAAGTGCAAGAACAAATATTGATCCATATCCCAGCGGATTACCGAGAGTTTTTGTTAACGGTCAGCGATGTAATTTATGGGCGACTTGAACCTGCAACCGTAGCAGACTCTGGTTTACATACTTATTTACCAGAGGTGGCGGCACAGGCATGGTCGGAAGGCGTGCCTCGCCACCTTATCCCTATTTGTGAAGACCAAGGGCAATATTATTGTATTACTGAAAGTGGTGAAATTTCTCTCTGGGCAGGAGCACAACCTCTGGGAGAGGAGTGGGAAAATATTTGGTATTGGGTGCGGGATGTCTGGCTTGAGGGAAATTGATTTCCGCCTTAGCATTGACCGCTTTTCTGCTGTCTATACTGGCCAGTAGCAATGATCTCAGCGAGGAACTGAATGACCATTAACGACTATCTCAACATCCTTTCTAAAAATGATGGCTCTGATTTATACCTCAGTACGGGCGCACCACCATGTGCAAAATTTCAAGGGGTGTTAAAGCCATTGGCGAAAGAGCCTCTGAAGCAAGGTGAGGTAGAAATTATTGCCAATAACATTATGGATGCAGAGCAGCGTAAAGAATTTGAGCAAGAGCTTGAGATGAACTTGGCGATTTCGGTTCCGCAGGTAGGGCGCTTTCGTATCAATATTTTTAAGCAACGTAATGAAGTCTCTATTGTGGCGCGTAATATCAAGACGGAGATTCCTCGTTTTGATGATTTAAAATTACCCCCCATATTAAAAGAGGTTATTCTGAATAAGCGTGGCTTAATTTTATTTGTGGGGGGCACAGGCTCTGGAAAATCAACGTCTTTAGCGGCCTTGATTGATCATCGAAACAGTTCTAGTGGTGGTCATATTATTACGATTGAAGACCCGGTTGAGTATGTGCACAAGCATAAAAAATGCATTGTGAATCAGCGTGAAGTGGGGGTAGATACACGTAATTGGCACAATGCGCTGAAAAATACGTTACGCCAAGCGCCCGATGTCATTTTAATTGGAGAAATTCGAGATCGGGAAACCATGGAACATGCGTTGGCGTTTGCTGAGACGGGGCACTTAGCGATTTCCACTCTGCATGCGAATAACGCAAACCAGGCGTTGGATCGAATTATTAATTTCTTCCCCGAAGAGCGTCGTCCTCAATTATTGATGGATTTGGCGTTGAATTTGCGCGCCTTTGTGTCGCAACGTTTAGTACCCACTGTGGATGGTAAGCGTTGTGCTGCAGTGGAAATTTTGCTGGGCACAGAAACCATTAAAGAGCTCATATTACGTGGTGAATTTGAGTCGATTAAAGAAATTATGGCGAAGTCCGAAAATTTAGGAATGCAAACTTTTGATTCGGCTTTGTTCCAGTTGTTGCAAGAGGGGCGTATTTCTGAAGAAGACGCGTTGCGTAATTCCGATTCACCCAATAATTTGCGTCTTCGTATTAAACTTTCTAAGTCTCAATCGAAGGAAGGGCAAGGCGAAGATTCAGCGTCGAAAGAGGGTGAGGATAAAGAAGTTTCATCCGAATCGTCACTCAATTTAACCCTTGAGGCGATTGAGGAAGATGAAGACGAAAATCACGATCCTTTTGCCCCGAAAGGCGAATAATGTTTATTTGGATAAGCGCTTTGTTTGCTCTGTATAGTGAGTGATCGCAGCCAAATTTGAGTAAGAATTGGGCAAATGACATGCCACTTTGCAAAGTGGTATGATCCTCGCCCATTCATAAAATATAAAAGTAGAAGTGAGATACATAATGCGTGTAGGTTTTGTAGGTTGGCGAGGCATGGTGGGTTCTGTGCTAATGGAGCGTATGCTTGCCGAGGGCGATTTTAATGATATTGACCCGATTTTTTTTACCACCTCCAATGTGGGCGGTACAGGCCCCAATATTGGTAAGTCCACTCCAACCTTAAAAGACGCTACTGACATTAGCGAACTCAAAAATATGGATGCCATTGTGTCCTGCCAAGGGGGCGATTACACAAAATCCGTTTTTGGCGCTTTACGCAATATCGGTTGGGATGGCTATTGGATTGATGCTGCATCCAGTTTACGGATGGCCGATGATGCGATCATTGTCTTGGATCCGGTTAACCGAGCAGTGGTGGATCAAGGGTTGAGCCAAGGGATAAAAAATTATGTTGGCGGCAACTGTACGGTCAGTTTAATGCTCATGGCCATTGGTGGCTTATTTCAGCACGATTTGGTCGAATGGGTATCTTCCATGACTTACCAGGCCGCCAGCGGTGCCGGTGCGCAAAATATGCGAGAGCTGATTACCCAAATGGGGTTTCTTCGCGATAGCGTGGCCGATGAGTTAGCCAATCCTGCCAGCGCAATCTTATCGATCGACCAAAAAATTACAGACGCCATGCGCAGTGGTGATTTCCCTTCCGACCAATTCGGTCACCCACTGGCGGGCAGTTTGCTGCCTTTTATTGATACACAATTGGATAATGGACAAAGCCGCGAAGAGTGGAAAGGGCAGTCTGAAACCAATAAAATTTTAGGCACGTCCGCATCGCCTACCCCCATCGATGGAACCTGTGTAAGGATTGGCGCCATGCGTTGCCATAGCCAAGCCTTGACTATCAAACTGAAAAAAGAGGTGCCTTTGTCTGATATCGAAGCTTTACTTGCTGAGGCAAACCCGTGGGCAAAAGTGATTCCGAATGACCGTGAAGCGACATTGTCCGAACTGACACCCACCAAGGTCACAGGTACCTTATCGGTGCCCGTTGGGCGTCTTCGTAAAATGAATATGGGGCCAGAATACCTCAATGCGTTTACCGTTGGTGATCAACTTTTGTGGGGGGCGGCCGAACCGCTTCGCCGTATGTTGAGAATACTGGTAGAGCGTTAAATAGCTAGTAGGAGGTGTGAGTTGGTTTGCCTGGTTTTGGCGACTGACTACACCTTTTAACCGTTTCTGGTAATGTGCCTGGTCGGTTAATCATCTTAATTCTGCAATGGAAGAACGTTTTCGGTCATTGATGTCATTCAGCTTATACTTATATGTAATGATGGGCCTCCTGTGAAGAACATAACGGTATAAGGTTGATCATTTTGAAGTCATGCTTTTCTTTTTTAATTTGTAAAAGTCAAGTTTTTAAAGTGTAAATTGATGGTTTTGTCATGTATTTGTTGTGGCGTGATCCACATCAATGGCGAGTTCTTGCCCTTTCATTGCGAAAATCCTATTTATAATGAATACTTACGTGGATTAGTGAATGGAAATTCGAGGTGTTTTGCCTGTGAGTTTCCTGATTTAACAACGTTATCGTGCATGTTTTGATGTGAGCAGCTGGTTTCTCTCTGGTGGTGATGACAGCGCATAGCAAATGCACGCTGTGCCCACGGAGATAACATAAAGGATCGCCCATGCGTCTTCGTAAACTTGGTGTATCAGTCGCGCTTGCGGCAATTTTTGGTGCGGAATATGCGACTGCACTGGGCCTGGGAGAAATCCGGGTCAACTCTTCTCTTAATCAACCGTTGGATGCTGAAATTCGATTGGTTCAAGTTCGCGATCTCACAGAAGAAGAGATTTTAGTTGGCTTGGCGTCTAATGAAGATTTTCAGCGTGTGGGGGTTGAGAGGCAATACTTTTTGAGTGGCTTAACTTTCGACGTTGAGCTAAATGGCCCGAATGGTCCTTATGTTAAAGTCACGACCAAAGATCCGGTCAATGAGCCTTTTCTTAATTTCTTGATTGAAAGCCAATGGCCGAGTGGTCGTATTCTTCGTGAATACACCGTGCTGTTAGACCTGCCTATTTACAGTGCGGATAAACCCAAAGCGGTTTCAACGCCGACACAGAGAACAGCTCCATCTACTACGCAGCCACGCGCAAGCGTTCCAACCCCTGCGCCTACTTCACAGCCTTCAGCTTCGGCCCCATCCATCCGTTCAACAGCAACCCCTCCGACTTCGGGCGTTTCTGGAGGAGGTACTTATGGTCCAGTTGCCGCGAACGATACGTTGTGGGAAATCGCTCTACAGGTAAGGCCGAGTAGTAATGTCAGTGTCCAGCAAACGATGCTGGCGATTCAAAACTTGAACCCTGAAGCGTTCATTAATAACAACATTAATCTGCTTCGACGGGGTCAGGTATTGCGACTACCTACCGAAGCCGATATTCAAAATTACGGTCGTTCTGAGGCGGTAAGCCAGGTTGCTTATCAGAATACCCAGTGGGGTGGTGCTGATGGCTCAGAAGTCACTGGTGCCGCTTTGTCAGGCAGTGCAGCGTCTGCACCATCAGCTAGGCCTTCTAGTGATGTTTCTGGGCGAGTGGTGCTGGGTGTAGGTGACAGTACCGAAGGTGTTTCTGAAAGTGGTAAGGGCGCGAACTCGGCTGCCGTCGAAGTTTTAGAAAATGATTTGGCGATTACGTTGGAGCAGCTTGATCGTTCACGTCGTGAAAATTCTGAATTGAAAGGGCGCATTGCAGACCTCGAAGACCAAATCGCGACGATGGAAAGGTTGGTTGAGGTCAGCAATGAAGAGTTAAGAGCACTGCAGTTGGCGGCAGAAAAGTCGGCAGAGGAGCGAGCTGCCCTTGAAGCGGCGGTTGCGGACACCTCTGAAGTGGGTACACCTGAAGTCAGTGCACCTGAATTAGGTGCATCTGAATCAGAGGCAGATATAAGTGTTCCAATGCCTGATGTTGCTGGTGATGAGCCGGTTGCTGACGTTGCCGATGAGCCCGCATCAACAGGTGAACCGAGTGGCCAGATAGCAACAGGGCCTGTTGGCGACGAACCTGTTGCGGAGCAGCCTGCTGTTAAACAGCCTGAAGCCGAAAAGCCGAAAGTGGACAATCGTCGTAGCGTTGTTGTTGCGCCACAAGCGCCTGAGCCCAGTTTCCTAGATGTCATTATGGGCAACTTGTTGTGGATAGGTTTGGGCTTGGTTGCCATTTTGGGCGGATTATTTTTCTTCCTGTCTCGTCGTAAGTCTGAGGAAGACTTGGATGATGAGCTTGCGGAAGAGGTATTGTCCACTGATGATGAAGTAGATGATCTGCAGTGGGATGAGCCGATTGAAGATGATTCCACCGTTGTTACTTCTAGTGATGTGGATTTCGATGCTGAGCAGTCGGTTGAAGATGATGATTCTTCTTTTGCTGACAGTGCTGAGGCCGAGCCAGATAGTGGCGATGCAGTGGGTGAAGCTGACATTTATATTGCGTATGGCAAGTTTGATAAAGCGGAAGAGATGTTGCTTACCGCAATCAAGCGAGATCCAGAGCATGTTGCTGCTCAAGAAAAGCTACTGGAAGTCTATGCAGAATCAGGACAGCTGGATAAGTTTGATCAGCACCTTTCAGAGGTGGGGGAGAGGGGGCAGTCTTCTGTTTCCCAGAGGGGTATGCAGCTACGCAGTCAGCATTTCCCGGATGCGGCCGCCTTTGCCGGTGCAGTTGCTGGCTTTGCAGCCGTTACCGATGATGATGCAACTCAAATTTTAGGTTTTGGTGACGATGATGACAGTATTTTAGGCGACCAAGCGTCTGGAGATGATTTTGGTGACTTGGACGTTGATTTACTGGAAGAGGGTAATGAGGCTATGTTGGCCTCGGGTGCGGAATCGGAGGCTGCTGACGGCTTTAGCCTGGATTTGGAGTCTGATTCGGCTTCTGGCTTGGATTTAGATTTGGATGGGCAGGCGTCGACCAGTACTGACGAGTTGGCTACTGATGAGTTGATGGGTGACCTTGGTTTGGATTTGGATCTGGATTCGGACCCTGCTAAGCCATTGACATCGGATGACGACTTGGACACAAGTTCTAGTGATTACGCTTTGGATGATGTGGGTAATCTAGATGAGACGTCGGCGTCTTTCCTGGAAGATTCCAGTTCTGACTTGGGTCTTGATGTTGATATTTCTGATGACCTCTCTCTTGATGATGATTTGAGTCTCGATAGTGACTTAGATATTGGTAGTGACTTAGATATTGGTAGTGACTTAGATATTGGTAGTGACTTAGATATCGGTAGTGAACTGGATCTTGATGGTGACTTAGACCTGGGCGGTGATTTTGATTTGAGTGATGATTTGGGCTTGGGTGACGACATTGATAGTGGCTTAAGTTTGGATGGTGACCTAGAGGGTGATAGCACTGAAGCTCCGGTCTCAGATGCATCAAGTGAAGAATCCGCTGATACTGTCAATAATGACCTTGCGCTTGATGAGGGGTTGGATCTTGATGTGGGTTTGGATCTAGATAGTGATCTTGATTTGGGCGACGACCTTGATTTAGGTGCTGATTTAGATTTATCCGATGATCTTTCGCTTGAGTCAGAGGCAGAAGAAGCTGATCTGGGTGAGGAATTATCGCTCGACCTTGATGAAGAGTTGAGTGCTGGCCTTGATTTAGGTGAAGATACTTTAAATGAATCGGTTTCAAATGAAGGTGTAGAGGCGAATCTGTCTGCTATGGAGGGTGAGCTAGGCGGAGCTTTAGATGAAGATTTAGACTTGGATGACATGTCCCTTGATGATGATTTGGCGGGCCTTGAAGAGGCGGCTGGTGATCTTGATATGGGTGATGATGATATCTTGGCGTTGGATGACGATTTAGATGTGTCGATCAATGAGCAGGACAGCCAGGCTTCTTCGTCGGAGGAGTTAGATGAGTTAGATTTGGCGGCGGACCTTGGCTTAGGTGAAGACTTGAATTTGGATGATGATTTGAGTTTGGATGAAGGCCTTGATTTGGGTGAGCTGGATAAGGAAATGGGTCTTCTTGATGAGCCGGTAGCAGAGTCAAATGATGGGTCGAGCGATGACCATGTCTTTGAAGAGGCGGTTGCCGGCATTGACATGAGCGAAGATTCTCTGGCAAATGATTTGGGCTTTGATGGCGATGACCCAGAAGCGGAAATGGACTTCTTAGCAGACACTGATGAGGCGGCAACTAAGTTAGATTTGGCTAGAGCCTATATTGATATGGGGGATAGTGAGGGCGCTAAGGATATTCTGGATGAGGTTGTGCAAGAGGGTACTGACCAGCAGAAGACCGAAGCGGAAGAGTTGTTAACTAAGATTACATCGTAGTCTAATTGTTGGTATTGGCTGGTTGTTGGTATTGACCGGAAGTGGTAAGGGGCGGCCTTAGGGTCGCCCTTTTTTATTTGTTCCGCGAGTTCGTTGCTCCGACTTATTTTAGTGTGTTGCTTTTTGAAAGGTTATGATTTGTTTATCAGTACTGCTTTTTTAATTCACTGAGTTGTTTTTTTGGGGTGGAGGAGCTTTGGGGTGGGTGGTTTTGTGTGATAGGGAATTTAAGGCACAAAAAAACCGCCGTTAAGCGGTTTATTTGAAAGTGGCGGACCGGACGGGACTCGAACCCGCGACCTCCGGCGTGACAGGCCGGCATTCTAACCAACTGAACTACCGGTCCGCGACTAAAGCTTCAAGGAGCTTAATTTGCCTTTTTGGTGGGTGGTACAGGGGTCGAACCTGTGACCTACGGCTTGTAAGGCCGTCGCTCTCCCAACTGAGCTAACCACCCGAAGGCGAGACGTATAGTACCGTTTTAATTTGTTGGGTCAATAAAAAAATCCAGAAAAATCAAAAATCTACGGGCAAACTTCAAACCACGGCACTCAGTTCTGATATCCGTTATTATACCTCGCCAAACCATCGTTTAGTCGTCATAGATTGGCTCCTCCGATAAAACATTATGAGATAATCATGGTCAGTAAGAGCGTGCGTTTATTGATGTTTGAAAAGCGTATTCATCAACAGTGTATTTATGAACAATAATGGGCAGTTAAAAACTATGCACCCTGTTTCTTTGTATGTAGGAATATTGTTGTTTTTTAAAGTTGCGAGGGCTCCATTGGCAATATTGGCATTCTGGGGCTCGGTCATGTCAGTGCAGGCGGCGATTGATGTGTATGAGTTTAAATCTCCTCAAGACGAAGCCCGTTTTGAGCGCTTTGTCGCGGAATTGCGCTGCCCAAAATGTCAAAACCAAAACTTGGCTGGGTCAGACTCCCAGATTGCTCAGGATTTGCGTCGTGAATTGCATCGAATGATCAACGAAGGCCGTGATGACGATGACATTGTGGAGTTTATGGTCAACCGTTACGGCGATTACGTTTTGTATAAGCCGAGGCTGCAAGATTCAACGGCCATGCTTTGGTTTGGCCCGCTGGCATTATTTTGTATCGGTTTTGCCGCAGTCATGTGGATTGCCCGTAAAAGGCGTTTAGCGGTCTCGACGCATGAGCCGGAGGCAATTGACCGATCAGCTCTAGAGGCCATGTTAAAAAAAGATAATGATGAAAATAGCCGTTAATGGATGCGTCTTTTTGAACGCCTACCGTGAACCGCAAATAATGATGGAGTCTCGAATAAATGACTGAATTATGGATGGGTGCTGCTGGCTTAGCACTGTTTGCAATGGCGTTTGTTTTGTGGCCGTTGCTAAAGCATTCGACACGATCGAAGGCGGAAATCGATCAAGAGCGCGCCAATGTGCAACTCTATAAGAGTCATTTGGCAGAATTGAATGAGAGCCAACGAGCTGGTGCACTGACAGATGATGTGTATAACCAGTTAAAAGACGAGCTGGATCGTTCACTTTTAGAGGACAACCAACCTGCTAAAGGGGGCAGTGATCGTGCTCGAGCATCAGGGTGGCCTATATTGATAGCCATTGCGCTTCTCGTGCCCGTCGCAGGCCTGTTTATGTACAGTCAAAGAGGCTTTTTCCCAGATATGGAATTGCGCTCGCTGTTACAGGCAAAAGAAGAAGCGGCAATTCAAGCGTTTCGCGCTGGTAGTCCGATGGATCAAAAAGTGATTCGTGACTTGGTCTCCAACCTAGAGGCCCGTGTTGAGAATGATCCAGAAAATATTCAGGCTTGGTATCATCTTGCGCAAAATTTGATGGAGCTTCAGGAGTATCGTAGTGCCATTGAAGCTTATAAGCAGGTGCTAACGATTAACCCGGAAGAAACCACCGTTATGGCAGAGCTGGCCCAAGCGGTATTCATTGCTTCTGGTAATCGTATGATTCCAGAAATTGAAAACCTTGCATTAAGAGTGTTGGAGAAAGACCCACAGAACACCACCGCGTTGGGGTTAGCGGGTATTGCGGCGTTTGGTAAATCTGAGTACACCGCTGCAATTGGTTTTTGGCAGAGGGCGAAAACCATTATGGGCAATGCGCCGGGCGCAGAATCGTTACAGGCGGGTATCGATCGTGCGCGTAAAGCACTGGGCGAATCGGCAGGGTCGGTAGTGGCTGATGTTGATGCAGCAAACACAGTGGATGATACCCAAGAAGGCGCCGTTGAGGCGGGTTTGAGTGTGGTGCTGGATGTGTCCCTTGGCGAATCCGTTCAAGCGAACCCGGATCAGGCTGTTTTTGTTTACGCCCGAGCGTGGAATGGCGCCAAGATGCCATTGGCGATTACCCGTTTGAAAGTGAAGGACCTTCCGCAAGCCGTCACCTTGAATGAATCCATGGCGATGATGGAGGGGATGAGCATGGCATCGTTTCCTAAGTTAGAGTTGGTTGCCAGGTTGAGTCAGGATGGTAGCCCGATGGCTAAACCTGGGGATGTTCAGGGGGCGGTTGGGCCAGTCAGCCATGATGATTTATCGGATGGTTTTGAGCTGATCATTAACACCCCGGTTAACTAAGAGGGTGTCAGAGTTCTTTTTATTTGATGAGGGTGTTGGGGTTGCAACCAGAGTGATCAAATAACATCCCATCTTCCCTTTCTTATTGTTATCTTTGTCTCACTATGGCTGCAAATTCCTATTCAAATCGGTAAAATCCGCCGCCTACTGACGATGTCTTACCGCTAGCCGTACCTGTCTTATTGTTGCTAAGGCTTCAGTTGCTAAGGCTTCATTGGAAGCTATAGTTCGTGTTTGATATCGATTTATGAGGGGGCTTGATTCTCTGTGAGAGTGATAAAATTGTATTATTGATCAGCTATATGGATGTAGGGTGGCGAGAAAGGGGTATTCCCTTCCATAAACATAATCAAAATAAAGTGGGTCAGTGCGTCTGGCCAACAGCGAGTGAAACAGATCTATGCGGCTTAAATGCATTAAACTGGCCGGTTTTAAATCCTTTGTAGACCCAACAACGGCGTACTTTCCCAGTAATTTAGGTGCCGTGGTTGGCCCAAATGGGTGTGGAAAATCCAATATTATCGACGCAGTGCGCTGGGTAATGGGGGAGTCTTCCGCGAAAAACCTTCGTGGGGAGTCCATGACTGATGTCATTTTTAATGGCTCGGGTGGTCGTAAACCTGTGGGGCAGGCGTCTATTGAATTGGTCTTTGATAACAGTGATGGCACCATTGTTGGTGAGTACGCCAGTTTCAATGAAATCTCGGTGCGCCGTAAAGTAACCCGTGACGGCCAGAACAATTATTACCTGAATGGGACCAAGTGTCGTCGCCGTGATATCACCGATCTCTTCTTGGGGACGGGTTTAGGTCCACGAAGTTATGCCATCATCGAACAGGGCATGATTTCTAAATTGATTGAAGCCAAGCCTGAAGATCTGCGCGTTTATATTGAAGAAGCAGCGGGTATTTCTAAATACAAAGAGCGTCGCCGTGATACCGAAAATCGCATGCGTCGTACACAAGAAAACCTTGAGCGTCTGACGGATATTCGCGAAGAATTAGATCGTCAGCTCAATCGCTTAGAGCGTCAAGCGCAAGCCGCCAAGCGTTACACAGAGTTGAAAGCAGAAGAACGTCAGAACAAGGCATTATTGCAAGCCTTACGCTATCAAGCCCTCGATCAAAAATCTTCCGAAACCAAAGCGACCATCACTGATTTGGAGCTGAAAGTGGAGGCGATGGTCACGTCCCAAGTGAGTGCCAATACCGAAGTGGAGCGCTTGCGAGGTGAGTACACGGATGCTGGTGATCGCTACAATGAGGTGCAAGGCCGATTTTATTCTCTTGGTGCCGATATTGCACGAATTGAGCAAACCATTCAGCACTCTCAAGAGCGCTCGCGTCAGCTGCAGGCCGATCTGGATCAAACCGAAAGAGACTACAAAGAAGCTCAGGATGTGTTGGGCTTGGATCAAGAAAAATCTGAGAATTTTGAAGCTGAACTCATGGAGATTGAGCCTGAGCTGGAGTTATTGACCGAATCGGAAGAAGGCTCCAGTGAGGCTTTATTGACTGCCGAAGAGCGCTTGCAAGTATGGCAATCCAAATGGGATGAGTTTAATCAGCGTGCTTCAACGCCTCGTCAACAAGCCGAGGTTCAGCAGTCTCGTATTCAGCACTTAGAGCAGGTGCAAACTCGATTAAATGAACGGATCGAGCGTTTGAGAACTGAAAAAGACAGTCTCAGTGCGGGAGAGGCAGAAGAAGAAATTGAATTACTCAATGAATCTCTGGCCGAATTGGACCTAACCGCTGAAGAGAAGCGAGAGCGTTTAGAGGCTTTAAACGATCAAGTGGAGGCCGAGCAGCAACGTTTAGAGTCGACGCGTACAGAGCTTGATACCATTAAAGAGCAGTTGCAAACCCAACGTGGTCGTCATGCCTCATTAGAGGCGTTGCAGCAGGCGGCTTTGGGAGATCAAGGGGATTCCGTCATTGAGTGGATGACGGGGAATAACCTTGAAGCGAATCCTCAGCTTGCTGAGCAGTTACAGGTCGAAGAGCGTTGGCAAACAGCAGTAGAAACGGTGCTTGGCGATCACTTGCAAGCGGTGTGTGTAGACGCGTTTGATACAGTCGCAGAAACGATTGAGCAATTAGAGCAGGGGCAGGTTGTCTTGTTTGACAGCCTCAATTCGTCCAGTAACTCCAGCACCAATGAGAATGCGGTGGCGCAGGGTGCGAGACCGCTATTGGCGTGCATTAATGCATCGGGCTCGGTCGAGTCGTTGTTGGATGGAATCTATGGTGTTGCGTCTTTGTCGGAAGCATTAGCCCTTCGCAGTACATTGAAACCTCATGAGTCTGTAGTGACTCAAGATGGCATTTGGCTTGGTTCAGGCTGGTTGCGTGTCACTAAAGGGGATGATGCGGCAGGCGGTGTTATTGCCCGCCAGCAAGAATTGGAAGCATTGGGGCAATCCATCACTGACAACCAAGCATTACTTGAAGCGCAGTCGGAAGTATTCGATGCTTTGAAAGTATCGATGAAGGAGGCGGAGCAACAGCGTGAAACGTTACGCTCTGAGTTAGACCAAGACAGCCGCCGTCGCAGTGAAGTCAGTGCCGAGTTAAGTGCGAAAAAAGCGAAGATTGAACAAATTTTGATGCGTCGATCCCGTGCCGATGAAGAAATCGGGGAATCCATGCGTCAACAAGCCCAAGAGGCAGAAAGCTTGGCGGAAGCTCGAGCCATTTTGGAAGAGGCCATTGAGGCCATGGAGAAAGACACTCAGGATCGAGATGCCTTGTTGGCTGAGCGCGATCGATGTCGAGCGGAAGTGGATAACGCTCGAAATCGTGCGAGGCAAGACAAAGACCGCGCGCATCAATTGGCTATGCGTTACCAGTCGGTCAAAACACAATTAGAATCGATTCGTACCAATATCTCTCGTGCCACCGAACAGGTTACTCGTCTTACCGAACGTCGTGCCATGTTGCAAGACAGTTTGGCCGAACACCGAGAGCCGGGTGAAGATCATAAGCTGGAGCTGGAAGCGTTGCTCCAAAAACGACTCAGTGTGGAAGAAGAGTTAGTAAAAGCACGATCTCTGGTGGAAGAGATTGAGCAAAAAATGCGGGAGCTTGAGCAATCTCGTGGCAAAGTGGAACAAGAGTTACAAGGAGTTCGTGGGCAACTTGAGCAAGCACGCTTAGCGGCAAAAGAATTTGAAACGCGACGGGCTAACTTATTGGAACAGCTTCAAGAAGAAAATTTCGAGTTGAAATCGGTGTTGTCTGAGCTGACCGAGGAAATGACCGAAGCCGGTTTGGTGGAGTCATTGGAGAAAATCGAGCAGCGTATCAGTCGTCTTGGCGCCATCAACCTGGCGGCTATTGATGAGTTTCAATCGGAGTCTGAGCGCAAAGAGTATTTGGATCGTCAGGACGGTGATCTGAGAGAAGCTTTAGAGATGCTCGAAAATGCCATCCGTAAGATCGACAAAGAAACCCGGACGCGCTTTAAAGAAACCTTTGATCAGGTGAACTCAGGCTTGCAAGAGTTGTTTCCAAAAGTATTTGGTGGCGGACATGCCTACCTTGAGTTGACGGGCGATGACTTGCTGGACACCGGGATTGCCATTATGGCGCGGCCTCCAGGTAAGCGGAATAGCACCATTCATTTGTTGTCTGGGGGAGAGAAAGCGTTAACCGCCATTGCGCTGGTTTTCTCGATTTTCCGTTTAAATCCGGCGCCATTTTGTATGCTTGATGAGGTAGATGCCCCGCTGGATGATGCCAACGTTGGGCGCTATGCTCGAATGGTGGAAGAAATGTCGGAACAGGTGCAATTTATTTATATTACCCATAACAAAGGGGCAATGGAGATGGCCCACCACCTCTTGGGGGTTACCATGCACGAGCCCGGTGTGTCTCGGTTGGTAACGGTGGATGTCGAAGAAGCGGCTGAATTGGCTGCCAGCTGATTTCGGTCATAGGCAAATCGACGTGAGAATAAAGAATGAAAAAGGCAAAACCGAATGGAGTTCGCAATGCGTGAGTGGTTGACCATTATTATTATCCTACTCATCCTAGTTGTGGTGTTGGATGGGTTGCGTCGTATGCGACAAGCCCGGCGTGCTGAGATCAAGATGTCGCGCAGTGTTCACAATCAGCAGCATGATGAAAAACCATCAGAAGCCGGGGGCAAACCCTTTGGCAGTGAGTTGCCGTCGGGTGGCGCTCGTGTGGTAGAGCAGCGTGATGGCACAGAGGCGGAAAAGCTCAATCAATCTATTAAAGCGGCTTACAGTGCCAGTCGTACCACCAGCAGTTATCGTATCCCTGAGCAGGTGACCCTTAATTTGGAAGAATCGGTGCCCATGCTGATGGACTCTGTCGCTGAGAGTCAAGGTGGTCGCACTGAACCCACTTTGGACGATGCCAAGGTGGGTGAGCCTTTAGCAGAAGAAACGTTTTTGGCTGCAGGGGCAGATGTCTCTGTAGTAACTCCGGATCTCGATTCAACACTCACCAATAGCGAGCCTGAGAACGCTCATTCCTCAATCTCTCATCCTTCAACCTCTCAGGTGGCGCAAGAGGAATTTACAGACCCGGATGAAGTCTTAGTCATCAATGTGATGGCGCCTAAAGGGACTTTTTTCGAGGGGCCAGCTTTACTGGATGTGGTTTTGGAGTGTGGTATGCGCTTTGGTGATATGAGTATTTTTCATCGTCACCAAGATGTCGAAGGCAAAGGGCCGATGTTATTCAGCATGGCCAATATTGTTATGCCGGGTACCTTTAATCTGCCGGAGATTGGCAGCTTCAAAACACCGGGCGTCAGTTTATTTTTAGCGCTTCCTGTGCCAGGTAAAAGTTTAGAAGCGTTTGAGCTGATGTATGACTCGGCACAGTTGTTGGTTTCGGAGTTGGGCGGTGAATTAAAAGACGAAAACCGCAGTGTGATGACCCAGCAAACGGTTGAACATTATCGACAGCGCATTGTTGATTACGAGCGTAAACGTCGTCTTTCGAAAACGTAACGTGCTTTTATCGAACCCTCTTAGCCAAGGCTAGTCAAGTTTGATTGTCAGATCGTTGGTTAGGGGGGTTCTCTTGTGAAACTGCAAGAGTAGCTTTCTATTTTACCCCTTTCTAGTTTCTGCTTTTCAACGGATTTTCATGACAACATCTACCCCACAACAGCGCATCGAGCAGCTGCGTCAGACTTTAGATCATCATAACTATCGATATTATGTACTGGATGATCCCATCATTCCTGATGCCGATTACGACAAGCTCATGCGTGAGCTACAAAGTCTTGAGGTAACACATCCGGATTTAATTACGATGGACTCGCCAACGCAGCGCGTTGGTGCCAAGCCCCTTGATGGCTTTGACGCAGTAGTCCATCAGCTCGCTATGTTGTCGTTGGACAATGCTTTTGATGATCAGGAGCTTAATGATTTCGATAACCGTGTGCGCGAACGCCTTAATGCGGTCGACACATTGGAATATGCCTGCGAGCCAAAACTGGATGGGATTGCCATTAGTTTGATCTACGAGAATGGACGGTTGGTATTGGGGGCAACACGAGGGGATGGTGTGAATGGTGAAGATATCACCAGTAATGTTCGAACAATTCCTTCTGTTCCATTGCGGTTACAAGGCACTGATTTTCCTGAAGTGTTAGAGGTTCGTGGTGAAATATACATGCCGAAAGCGGGTTTTGAGTCATTGAACGCCCGAGCCCGTGAGGCGGGTGAAAAAACCTTTGCCAATCCCAGAAATGCGGCAGCGGGCAGTCTTCGGCAATTGGATCCGAGCATCACAAAGACGCGGCCATTACAGCTCTGTGCTTACAGTATGGGCCGTGTGGAGGGTGCGGAATTACCAGATCGTCATACCGATGTATTGCGACAGTTGAACGCTTGGGGATTTCGGATTAACCCTCATATGGATGAGGTGCAAGGCATTGAGGCGTGCATGGCATATTACCGCAAATTAAGTGGGCTTCGCGATTCGCTTCCTTATGATATTGATGGGATTGTCTTTAAGGTCAACAGTCGAGCGATTCAAGAGCGGTTGGGCTTTGTGGCTCGGGCGCCCCGTTGGGCTATTGCCTATAAATTTCCGGCTCAAGAGCAGTTGACGGAACTTTTGGATGTTGAATTTCAAGTTGGTCGCACGGGAGCCATTACCCCGGTAGCACGCTTAAAGCCAGTGGAAGTGGCGGGCGTCACGGTTTCAAACGCCACACTGCATAACCGTGATGAAATAGAGCGTTTAGGGGTGAAAGTGGGTGACCGAGTGATGGTGCGCAGGGCAGGGGATGTTATTCCCCAGATCGTTTCGGTGGTATTGGAACAGCGCCCAGAGACCGTTGAGGAGATTGTGTTTCCGACGCGTTGCCCGGTATGTGAGTCTCCGATAGAGACAATACCGGGGGAAGCGGTTGCTCGATGTACTGGGGGGCTGGTTTGTGGTGCTCAAGTTAAGGAGGCGATTAAGCACTTTGCTTCTCGTAAAGCCATGGATATTGATGGTCTTGGCGATAAGCTCGTCGAGCAATTGGTGGATGCCGAACTTATCGATTCTGTAGAGGGCTTATACCGTTTAAGTGCGGAACAAGTGGCTAAATTAGAACGTATGGGCCCTAAATCGGCAGAAAATTTGATCACCGCTTTGGAAAAAAGCAAGCAGACTACCCAAGAACGTTTTATTTACGCTCTGGGTATTAGAGAAGTGGGGGAGGCCACAGCCCGTAACTTGGTGCAGCATTTCCGCACCTTGGAGGCGATTCAGTCAGCGGATGAAGAATCATTAATGGCAGTGGATGATGTGGGGCCTGTTGTGGCCCATTTTGTAGCGGAATGGTTTGCACAGAGCCATAACCAGAACGTAGTTCAAGCGTTGAGGGAGGTGGGCGTTCAGTGGCAAGACGAGTCTGAATTAACGGTGGAATCCGCCATGCCGCTTGCAGGAAGAACCTTTGTTATCTCCGGCTCTCTTGAGGCTTTTTCTCGTGATGAGGCCAAAGATAAGCTTCAGAAACTCGGCGCAAAAGTGTCGGGCAGTGTTTCCAAAAAAACGGATCACTTGGTCGCTGGCCCAGGAGCAGGTTCGAAATTGACCAAGGCGCAGTCATTGGAGGTGGATGTGATGGATGAGGTGGCTTTGTTGGCACTGCTTTCTGAATATGGCGAATAGCTCGGGGTGAATAACTCAATAAATAACAGTCAATATGCGTAAGTATTGGCTGGCGATAAATCAGGCCATTCATTATGGGGGTTGAATGAAGTCTCTGGTATTACTGTTCTTGATGGTGAGTATGCTGGGTTGTGTGTCTACACCACCAAAGCACTTGGATAACCTCTGTCATATTTTCGATGAAAAAGACGATTGGTATGACGATGCAAAAGATGCCAGTAAACGTTGGGGTTCACCGATTCCGACTATGATGGCCATTATGCATCAAGAGTCTCGTTTTGTGGCAAAAGCGAAACCACCGAGAACCAAAATTTTATGGATCTTTCCTGGCCCTCGAAAAAGCGATGCTTATGGGTATGCACAAGTTAAAGACAGCACATGGGATTGGTACCGAAAGTCCAGCGGTCATGGTTGGGCCGATCGGGATGATTTTGACGATGCCATTGATTTTATTGGGTGGTATAACCACATCAGTGGTAGGAAGAGTCGCATTGCGCCGTCGGATACCTATCGCTTATACCTGGCATACCACGAAGGCCATGGAGGCTATAACCGTGGTTCGTATAAGAAGAAACGATGGTTAACGGATGTAGCGAAAAAGGTGTCTGCTAGAGCGAGTCGCTATAAACAACAATTGGCAGGTTGTCAGAAGCGTTTAGAGAGTGGATGGTGGTTCTTTTAACGCTCTTTGAGCGGAATATGACCTGACAAGCTGTTAAGTAGTTCTCTGAAAACGAGTTGCATGACTTGCAAAAAAGAAATAAAAACAGTGTTTTTTAAAAAACTATGTTGTTAGGGGAAGAAAGCACCTATCTTCAGTAGTAAAAATCCACCTGTGTAAACGCATTGTTAATTGTTATTGTAATGAGAGTAATCTATGGAACACGAATCCATTGTCTATGGGTGTATTAAAGATTCTGTAGCACTGATGGGCAATAGAGAGCGTCGAATGGTAAATCGTAATGCCATGATGGCACTGCCTAAAGCAGACGAATGGCCCTACCTGGCACAAGAAATGTTTTCGATTCCAACAGTAGAGCAAGTTTTTCCAAATTACCAAACTGAGGTGATTCATTTCGGCGCGTCCTACAAGGGGGTTGAGTATGAATGGGATCAATGGCTTGCTCAATTTGAAAAACTGTTGAGTTCTATGTTTTGGGTGTCTGCCACTGTGCATTTGGAAACGCTGTTGTCTGGCACTCATACCTTTACTTGGGAAACCTCTGATAGTTTTCATACCCCCGGTTCTTCCGATATTCAAGTGCATTGTGAATGGTCTAGAGAGGATTTGTTTTAACCGTTTCCAGTCGATGCTTATATTTTCCTTATGCTCTTTTCCTATGGACGCCGCAGTGCTAGCTAATCCTTGTGGTTAGTATTGCGATGGCATCCTGTTTATCGGGTGGCCATAAAATTATCGGGTGACCATAAAAAATCTTCTCTATCATCATGTCTTTATTTTTTGATTTTTCAGGAAAGGCCTGTGCGACGAATCGGTAGTAGGTCGAATCGTTGATTTGTTGTATGGTGTGTGCCACATAAAATGAAACAGGCTAGGATGAAAAGTATGTTGTTTAAAAAAGCGCGCTCACGGCGTTCGAGTATTCTCGTCAGCTTTGTGGCCGGGCTTGGGTTTATCGGCCTGGCTGTCTATGGCTGGGGAATGCCGATTGAAAAAGTGGGTAGCTTTGCACTGATTAGCCTTCTACTACTTCTGGGGTTAGTTTTGCTGGGTGGATGTGGTGCCATGATGTTGATAGGAATACGGAAAATATTTGGCCCAAAGGATTTATAAATACAATAAGAACCGCATATTGAGTGCGTTGACCTATTATGGGCCTTAGTGCGTAAGTTTTTATAGCTTCATGCGCTTAGTAAAGGCTCAGGTCGTTTATTTTCAATATTAATCTCCAACCACTTGTGTAATCACGAGGTACAAGGGGGCAACCCCCATGGTTTTTTGATGACAGTAGATACCACTAGCGTTCCGAGCGAATACGCTCGTTCCTTGATTCAATCCGCTCAGGCACACGGTTGTGATGTTGAGCAACTGCTCGCTGATTTAGATATTGAGCCGGAAGAGATCGAAAACCGGCTTCATTTCTCTGCCATCAAATACGGCAAACTCTACCAGCGGGTCATGTTGCTGACCCAGGATGAGTGTTTTGGTATGTTCAGCGGAGGTCAGGTGAAGCTTGGCTCATTCCGTCTTATGTGTTTGACCGTACTGCATTGTCGTAATTTACGTGAATCCATATTGAGAAGTGGCTCTTTTGCGGATATTTGCCGAGGCTTTAAAGTCAAAGCGCATCTCGCGGAAGATGACTACATTGCTCGTGTCAAGATGGGCCCCATTCATGGGCTAGCGCACAACGAGTTTGATTCCATGCTTTCCGAGGGCAATCCGCATCAAATCCGCACTTCTTTAGCGGTGTGGCACCGTTTCAATTGTTGGTTGATTGGACAGGAAATTCCCTTGGAATTATTAAGTTTTACCTTTTCTTGCCCAGAGGATTTCAAAGTTCTCGCAGAAAGCTACCCCGCACAGCTGAAATTTAATCAACCTTTTAATGGTTTTGAATTTCCCGCCCGCTTTTTGGATTACCCGGTTGTACAGAATCAAGAAACACTCATGGATTTTTTGCGTTCTGCACCCTATCACCTTGTGATCAGTGACAGTCTCAAAAGCAGCATAAAAGCGAAAGTACGGGCTATATTATCTAAGGATGTCAGTGAAAATATGCCGACTGCGGAAGAGGTGGCTTCAAGGCTCAATTTATCGGTTACGACATTACGTCGCCATCTTCAAAATGAAGGGACGTCTTATCAGAAATTGAAAGACGAATGTCGAATGGAGGCGGCTTTCCATTATCTCAGTTGCCCAGATTTTACCAACACGACCATCGCTGAGCGCCTGGGATTTGATGAGAGCAGCGCTTTCTTTCGTGCTTTTAAGAAGTGGACGGGGGTCACTCCCGGTGAATATCGCAAGCAACTCACCAACCGATAGACGAATTCCCTGTCACCAAGAAGTCCCATTCTGCGTTATTGGCGTAATAATACACGGCCCATTCTAAATAAAAATCGGGTTCCGAAAGGGGTCAGGATTCTGCCAGTTTAATGGTTGATTTTGCCATTGAGGGCTTACAGCGATTTAGCGATCCTGATATGAAAATCGGATCATACTAACTACTAGAGGTTCTCAAGAACATGAGTGAATACAAAGCACCACTGCGCGATATTCAATTCGCTTTATTTGAATTGAATGAGTACGAGGCTCATTGCGCCACATTACCTGGCAGTGAAGACGCGACGCCCGATGTGGTCAGCGCCATTATTGAAGAATCCGCTAAGTTCTGTGAGAACGTTGTAGGCCCGTTGAATCGAGTTGGAGATCAGGAAGGGTGTCAATGGAATGACGGTGAAGTGACCACACCCTCTGGCTTCAAAGAAGCTTATCAACAGTACGTGGAAG
Organism: Marinibactrum halimedae; assembly: GCF_021234875.1. Classification (GTDB taxonomy): domain Bacteria; phylum Pseudomonadota; class Gammaproteobacteria; order Pseudomonadales; family Cellvibrionaceae; genus Marinibactrum; species Marinibactrum halimedae. Next base: position 82,513 of record NZ_JAJQVM010000015.1, read on the forward strand.
CCGGTTGGCCCTCCATGACCCATGACCCGGAATACGGCGGTCAGGGCTTACCTCATTCCTTAGGAACCGTATTAAGCGAGTTATTGGGTTCTGCTAACTGGTCTTGGGGAATGTACCCAGGTTTATCTCATGGTTGTATGTGTACTTTGCATGAGCACGGTACGGAAGAACAAAAGCAGACCTATTTGACCAAACTGGTAGAAGGCACTTGGACTGGCACCATGTGTTTAACCGAGCCTCATTGCGGAACTGACTTGGGCATGTTGCGTACCAAGGCAGAGCCTAATGCAGATGGTTCATACAGTATCAGCGGTACCAAGATTTTCATCTCTGCCGGTGAGCATGACATGTCTGAGAACATCATTCATATTGTATTGGCACGCCTCCCAGACGCACCTCAAGGTACTAAAGGTATTTCTCTGTTTATCGTGCCAAAAATGAATGTTGATAGCGATGGCAATATCCTTGACCGCAACGATGTGAAGTGTGGCTCGATCGAGCACAAAATGGGTATCCATGGAAATGCCACTTGTGTCATGAACTTTGATGGGGCAAAAGGGTATTTGATTGGGCCTCCTAACAAAGGCTTGTCTTGCATGTTCACTTTCATGAACACAGCTCGTTTGGGTACGGCTTTACAAGGTTTGGCGCACGCTGAAGTGGGCTTCCAAAAATCATTGGAATACACTCGTGAGCGTTTACAAATGCGTTCTCTTTCTGGCGTTAAAAACCCAGAAGGTCCCGCAGACCCAATCATTGTTCACCCTGATGTTCGTCGTATGCTATTGACTCAAAAAGCCTTCTCTGAAGGTGGTCGTATGATGACGTATTTCATTGCCAAACAAGTGGATTTGGTTGAAAAAGCAGAAGACGAAGAGGCTCGCAAATCGGCCGATGATTTATTGGGCTTCTTAACACCCATTGCTAAGGCGTTCTTGACAGAAACGGGCTTTGAATCCGCTAACCTGGGATTACAGTGCTACGGTGGTCATGGTTTTATTGCCGAGTGGGGTCTTGAGCAAAATGTGCGCGACGCTCGTATTTCTACTCTTTATGAAGGTACAACGGGTATTCAGGCTTTAGATCTGTTGGGCCGTAAAGTATTGGGTTCACAGGGTGAGCTACTGAAACGCTTTACTAAAATTGTTCACAAATTCTGCCAGTCTCATGCGGATAACGAAGCCATGGCGCCTTATGTAGCCAAGCTTCAAGAAATCAACAAAGAGTGGGGTGACCTCACTATGCATGTTGGTATGGCCGCAATGGAAAATGCCGATGAAGTTGGTGCAGCGGCAGTGGATTACCTAATGTATTCAGGTTATGCATCTTTGGCGTACTTCTGGGCGGCAGCGGCTGCATTGTCTCAAGAGAAGTTGGCAGCGGGAACTTCAGAGAAAGACTTCTATGAGTCGAAAATCAAAACAGCGAAATTCTACTTTGATCGTTTGTTACCTCGCACAGCAAGCCTTGTTGTGACGATAAAATCCGGTGCGAGTAATCTTATGGAATTGGACGCGGAACACTTTGCTTTTTAAGCAATCTGTGTGTCTATATCATGAGTGATCTTAGTGATTTGTTTGCAAATCTCACAGAGCGGCTCGATTTGAGCCGCTCTGCGCGTTTACATGAAGTGATTCAATTTGTCTTCCCTGATGCTGGCGATTATTTCGTTGAAATCAGTGGCGGCGCCGCAAAGGTTGCTCAAGGCAACCACTCAAAGCCATCCCTCATATTGACCATGGATCAAGATACGTTTATTGGTATTATGAATGGAAAGTTTGGAGGTATGCAGGCGTTCATGTTTGGAAAAGTTCGAGCAGAAGGCAATGTGAAACTAGCGACGCAGCTAGGGGAGTTATTTCCTCCACCCTCTAACCCATGATTTTTCAGTAATATTAAGAATGGTCGGATGGGTGTGAGCTGTTTAGGAATAGGTTCTGAGCTAAATTATCTATGAAGCTAGACTTCTTGGTCACTTTTTTGAGTCATTAAAAGGCTCGAATTTATTTCTTTTGAGGTGCGATAATTACGTCACTTTTTTGTAATATTAGCAGGGGAAAGCCTGTTATTATTATCGGTCTTGCTACAATAAAAAATCATCCATAAATAACAATAAATGCTGTGACGGCATATGTTTGGGGGAAAGCCCTGTGAATTACGAAAGATCTGTCGTTGATGTCTTCAATGAGACGAATCAAAAATATCAAAATAATCCTGCGTTTACTTGCATGGGCAGGACTTTATCTTTCAAAGATATTGATGCGTTAAGCGCAAAATTTGCCAGTTACCTACAAAATCATACTTCCTTGGAGCCGGGAGATCGTATCGCGGTTCAACTACCAAATTTACTTCAGTACCCCGTTGTTGTTTTCGGTGCAATGCGTGCTGGAATGACCATCGTTAATACCAATCCCTTGTATACACCGCGTGAATTAGAGCATCAACTGAAGGATTCTGGTGCGAAAGCATTGGTGGTGTTGTCTAATATTGCTACGGCTGCGGCTGAAGTAATCAGTAAAACACCGGTAAAGCACGTTATTGTTACGAATATTGCTGACTTACATACGCCTGTTAAGCGGTTATTGATTAATTCAGTTGTCAAATATGTAAAAAAAATGGTGCCAGAGTTTTCTTTCCCAAATCAAATCGCCTTTACCAAAGCGATTAAGCTTGGGGAGCAGAAAGCCTATCAGCCAGTAACGGTGAATCATGAGGATATTGCCGTATTACAATACACTGGTGGTACGACAGGTGTTGCTAAAGGGGCAATGTTATTGCACAGCAATTTAGTGGCCAATATGGAACAGGTGCGTGAGCATTTAGGGGATGCTTTTAGAGAGGCCGAAGAGCTGTATGTTTGTCCTTTGCCGCTTTACCATATTTATGCTTTCACCATCCATTGCATGTGTTTGTATAGTCGAGGTAATGAAAGTTTATTGATTCCTAATCCTCGCGATATTCCTGCCTTTGTTAAGGAATTAAAAGGAAAAAGCATAACCGGATTTGTGGGCCTTAATACTTTATTTAATGCGTTGTGCCATAACGAAGACTTTAAACAATTGGACTTTTCTTCATTGCGCACCACTTCTTCTGGTGGCATGGCCTTAACCAATGAGGTGGCGACACGCTGGGAGAAAGTTGCTGGTATTCGTCCTGCCGAAGGGTATGGTCTAACGGAAACATCGCCGGTTGTTTGTGCGAATAAGCCCTCAGAGATTTGCCCTGGGAGTGTGGGAACGCCTGTACCAGGAACTGAAATTAAAACCATTGATGAGAATGGAGCAGAAACCGAATTGGGTGCTCCTGGTGAGCTTTGTGTCCGTGGCCCACAAGTCATGAAGGGGTATTGGAAGCGCCCAGAAGCTACTGCAGAAGTGATTGATGAACAAGGCTGGTTTAAAACCGGGGATGTGGCGACGATTGATGAAAAGCATTTTGTTCGTATCGTAGATCGTAAAAAGGATATGATTATTGTCTCCGGTTTTAATGTGTATCCTAATGAAGTTGAGGATGTGATTTCTTCTCACCCTAAAGTGCTTGAGGCTGCAGCGATCGGTGTTCCTGATGCTAAAAGTGGTGAGGCGGTAAAAGTCTTTGTGGTGAAAGAAGAAGACAGTTTGACGGATAAAGATGTGATTGATTATTGTCGAGAAAGGCTTACTGCTTATAAAGTTCCACGAATGATTGAATTTCGAGATGACTTGCCTAAGTCCAATGTAGGTAAAGTTCTGCGTAAAGAGTTAAGAAAATAGTACTTTCCAATTTTGTTTTTATAAAACCCTTAAGGTGTTTTAAACCCTTAAGGGTTTTTTTATGGGAAATTACTTAATTTATACCAATAGGTGTATTTTCTCGCTGTTTTCGTCATCCCTTTCTGTGTGCTCATTATCCACTGATGCTTTTATGTATTGTGTTCGAATAGATACGAATTGAGTGTGAGGTATGGCAGAATTGGACATAAATCCAAGCTTATTTATGGCTTTTCTATTCAACGATCAACAGAAAAAATTATGTCAAAAGCACTGGTTCTTTCCGGGGGGGGCGCACGAGCCGCCTATCAAGTAGGGGTATTGTCTGCTGTTAACGATATACTCTCTCAGAAATCCGGCCCGAACCCTTTTCCTATTATTTGTGGTACGTCTGCTGGGGCAATTAATGCATTGGCACTGGCTTCCCATGCGGGAAGTTTTCGGGAAGCGGTGGATGATGTCATCGATATCTGGGGAAATCTTTCCATGGATAAGGTGATACGTACGGGATGGAAAGATATAACCGGCGGCTTTACCCGCGTGGGTAAATCATTTTTTAATCAAGGCGTTGGAGCAAAGCAGCCACTAGCATTATTGAATAATGAACCGCTGAAAGTGCTACTGGAAGAGCACATCAATTTTCAAAATATCAATCAAGCGATTAGTAATGGTTATCTTCGGGCCGTTGCTATAACGGCGATGGCTTATAGCAGCGGTGAGTCTGTGAGTTTTTTTCAGGGGGCTTGTGAGCTGAAAGAGTGGCGTCGATTTCATCGTGTTGGCCGGAAGTCTGAGTTAACAATGCAACACCTGATGGCATCGGCGGCAATTCCCTGGATTTTTCCAACTGTGAAAATAGATAAAGAATATTATGGGGATGGGGCAATTCGGCAATTATCGCCTTTGAGTACCGCATTACACCTTGGGGCAAAGAAAATATTTGTTATTGGTGTAGGCAGTAATCGCAACCCTGCCCACTGGGGGAAGAAGAAAGTAGTTCGTCATAGTCCCTCGTTGGGGCAAATCTTTGGGCATCTGTTGAACAGCGCTTTTATTGACTCTCTAGATGGGGACTTGGAGCATCTTGAGCTCATTAATCGTTTACTTGAAATGATTCCTGAAGATGAGGAAAAACAGAGTCTAGGGCTGAGAAAGGTCGATACTTTGGTTATTTCTCCCTCTAAAGAATTGGATAAAATTGCAGGCCGTAACGTGAGATATTTGCCTAAAAGTTTACGTTTATTGATGCGTACAACCGGCGCTACTGCTCGTAGTGGTGGGGCGGCAGCTGCCAGCTACCTTTTATTTGTGAACCATTTTTGCAATGAGTTGATTGAGCTGGGTTATCAGGACGCGATGTGGGAGAGGGAGTCTATCGAATCATTCTTTGAAACAGACTAACTTTTCAGTACAGAAGTAAGGTCACTATTCCAGATGACTTAGTCGATTGGCGACCCAAGACTTCCATTCTGCGACATCCGTACCATCGCTCTCTAGGACTTCAAGACCAACTTCATAGTGTGAATTTTGAAGTAGAGCGGTACACCACTTTACTTCAGCAACTAATTTCAGCCGTTGGCTGGATTCTCTAGATTGAACCACAATTTGCAATAACCGCCCTTGGCTCAGAGGCTCTTTGGTGGTCGCTCTTAGGCCATTGGCTGAAATATCAATGCTTTCAGTAATACTGATTCTTGCGGGGTCTTTTCCGTCGTAACTGGCTGAAGTTAGTTCGAGATAGACAGTTTCTGTAGCATCAATGCGCATTTCCGAGCGCTTTTCCGCATTGTGATGATGGTTAGACGTTATCATGGCCATTCGCTTGCGAGTTCCAGTTTCTTAAGTGAGAGGGTATAAGAATTATAGGTTTATGTCATATTTTTTCGAATACCACGGACAATTTTTTCCAGTTGATGCTCAAAGTGCTCTCCTGTATTAATGATTCTTGATTGCTTTGTGGCCAGTAAGCGTGAAAATTCATCAATGTTGAGTTCGCGTGTTTTTTGCCCAAGCTCATTACAAAAAAGATATTTATCAGAAGAGCGAACAATTAGACTGAGCTTTTCAATACTTGTCATGCCGCTTTCAAAGGTAAATTCCACCCATGCACCCAACTGAAGCTTTAAAATAATCATTTTAACGGGTTTTAAATTGTCTTCCGATACTTCCGTGGGCAGAAATTTTCGAGACCGTCTGCGTTGTTCTAGTTTTTCTGCTTCTTGTTTCGCTTTCTCCTGTGAAAGACGGATGTATTCGGCTTTTTTCTTTTCCTGTTGTCGTTTTTCCTCATACTTTTCTTGGTATTGCTGTGTACGTTTAATCAATATAGAGAGAATTTGTGTCACGCTTTGTTGGTAAAAGCACACTGAATCCATAATGGGGGCAAGTGCGCCGCTGGCCACCGCAATGTGTGCTTCTTCTGGGTTGAGCTGAAGGGCAATTTTTCCATAGTAATCAGAGAAGTAAGTGGTGCCAAAATCACCGTCAATATGAGCAATTTTCAATGCTGTTGAAGGCCCCGTATTGTTATTATTTCTAAACCAGCGGTTAACTTTCAATGACGCTAGGATGTGATCTGAAGTGGTATCAACTTTTAATCCACTATGGGGGTTTTTTTGCAATGTGAATGGCTCAAAGCTCACAACATTCGGGATTTCTTCTGTTCTTATTCTTTGAGCGATTAGTGCGGATAAGAGTTCCAAATAATGTTGGTGTGTTGTGTAATCGCTAAATCCATTTAATAAGTCGGGTGTGATGAATTCTAATAGTTGGGGGCCTTGCTCATAGAGACGAGATTGAATTTTTAGCCGCTGTTTTTTATCGACATCTGGGCCGGGGAACACCCAGGCCAAGGGGGCTAAAAATTGCTGCCATGTTCGCCATGCGGAAGAGGACTCGCCTTCGTTCATCAATAGATAATTTAGTGCAGGTGGTAAGGTTTCTCGAAGATAACTGGCTATTTCTTCTGGTAAATACGCATTTTCAAATAAGTTGTTCAGTGTACTGAACACCACATGCTGCATGTGCGCGAATTTTTCTTGGTGAAGATGGCTGGTAAGTTGCCTTTGCTCCGATGCGGTTTGACGTTTTGTCGCTGTCGCATTAATGGAAGCCATTTTTTCCAAAATATTGGCTAGGGGGGGAGGCTGTAGGTCCTTGAGTGTACGGATGATACTGTCGAGGGTGTCTTGCAGTTGTCGACCGGTTCTTCCCGGAGCCGGGTGCCAGATAGCGCATTGCCAATAGACGTATTTTAATAACTCTGAAAGGTGGCTGGTGGTATCGGTTAATGACTCGGCATCTATCAAGCGACTGGTTTGGAGAGCAGCGACAAAATCGTTGAGGGTTGAGTGTAAATCATCATGAAATTGGTGCTTGGCTAGTACTCTCCGAAGGATTTCTTGACACAATGTCGCGTGCAGTTTTTTTTGATCCGAGGGTGGGAGTTGTTTGGTAATTTGATTAAAGTCGTTGAAGAGTTGCTTTTCATTGGTGTCGCTTAAAGTATGCCGGGAGGTTTGCATAAAATCGTTGATATATCTGTTGAGTTTGTCTCTCGTTGATGTAGATTGGCGTATTCCCGCAGCAACAATGCAATTGTAATGTACGCATTCCTAACGAGTATCACTATTGTTCTACTATGTTTTTGTTCTACTATGTTTTGTACCGTATTTTAGATCAGTGTAGCTTATTAAGAAGAAAAAGCGTTATATCAGGCTCTGGAGAGTTTGGCTGACTCTGTGGCATAATCCGGCTTCTCTGCTGTTGAAAATTATACGACGGCAGAGCCATTTCATTCTTGCAGAGCAAGTGCCTGCAAATCAAACATCTGTCATGTGGCTCTTGGTATGAGTCACCACTGAATGTAAGGAATCTTAATGTCTATCGTCGTTACCCTTCCCGATGGCTCTCAACGTGAGTTTGATGGCCCTGTTTCCATTTTTGACGTTGCAGCAGATATCGGTCCTGGACTTGCTAAAGCAACCCTGGGTGGTCGTGTTAATGGTGTGCGAATGGATGCACACGATCTGATTACCGATAATGCAGATCTTGTGATCTTCACGCCTAAAGATGAAGATGGGCTGGAAATTATACGTCATTCCTGCGCGCACTTAATTGGTCATGCGGTTAAACAACTGTGGCCAGACGCTAAAATGGCCATCGGCCCTACCATTGAGAATGGGTTTTACTACGATATTGATCTTGATCATAAGCTGACCGATGAAGATGTTGAGAAGCTTGAGCGTCGTATGAAAGAGCTCGTCAAGAGAAAATACAGTGTGGTGAAAAAGAAAGTGTCTTGGCAAGATGCTCATGATGCTTTTGAGGCACGCGGTGAAACCTACAAAATGGAAATTTTGGAAAGGGACATCGATAAGTCTGATCAACCCGGCCTTTATCATCACGAAGAATATATTGATATGTGCCGAGGACCGCATGTTCCGAATATGGGGTTCTGTGAGCATTTTAAATTACAAAGAGTATCAGGTGCCTATTGGCGAGGCGACTCCAACAATAAAATGCTGCAACGGATTTATGGAACCGCTTGGGCAGATAAAAAACAACTTAAGGCACATCTTAAGTTTTTGGAAGAGGCTGTAAAACGCGATCATCGTAAATTGGGCAAAAAATTCGAGTTATTTCATTTACAGGAAGAAGCCCCTGGCATGGTGTTTTGGCACCCAAAAGGTTGGTCGATTTACACCACGATTGAAGAATACATGCGTCGTGTACAACGGGATAATGGTTATCGAGAAATTAAAACACCTCAAGTGGTGGATCGCACCTTGTGGGAGAAGTCTGGTCATTGGGATAAGTTCCGAGAAAATATGTTCACCGTGGAGTCTGAATCTCGCGACTATGCTGTAAAGCCCATGAATTGTCCCTGCCATGTTCAAGTGTTCAACCAAGGTTTGAAATCTTATAAAGATTTACCGTTACGATTGGCAGAGTTTGGCTCGTGTCATCGTAATGAAGCCTCCGGTACCTTACAGGGTATTATGAGGGTGCGTGGGTTCACTCAAGATGATGCTCATATTTTCTGTGCCGAGGACGATATTCAGAATGAAGTGTCTGTCTTTACGGATCTTTTGTATCAGGTCTATCGAGATTTCGGATTTGATGAAGTTATTATTCGATTGTCCACTCGCCCTGAGCAGAGAGTCGGCTCCGATGAAGTGTGGGATAAATCCGAAAAAGCACTGGCGGATGCGTTAGAAAGCAAAGGTTTAGACTACGAACTATTACCGGGTGAAGGTGCGTTTTACGGGCCGAAGATTGAGTTTTCATTGAAAGATTGTCTTGGCCGTGTATGGCAATGTGGCACGATTCAAGTGGATTTCTCTATGCCTGGTCGCCTAGGGGCTCAATATGTGGCTGAGGATGGTTCACGTCAAACACCCGTAATGTTACATCGGGCTATTTTGGGGTCTTTCGAGCGCTTTATCGGTATTTTGATCGAAGAATGTGAAGGAGCATTTCCAACTTGGCTTGCCCCAGAGCAGGTTGCTGTACTGAATATCACCGATAAACAGGCCGATTATGTGCTAAAAGTAGAAGAAACCCTTCGTTTACAAGGATTTCGTGCAAATTCTGACTTGAGAAACGAAAAAATCGGCTTTAAAATCCGCGAGCACACGCTGCAGAGGGTTCCATACCTCATTGTCGTCGGTGATAATGAGGTGAAAGAGAATACCATAGCCGTTCGAACCCGTACGGGGGAAGATCTTGGGGCAATGAGTGTAGAGGCGTTTATCGCGTTGCTACGTGAAGATGTTGAATCACGTAGCCGTTTACAAGACGCTTAACCGCCACCAAGTTATTACCCTGTGGGGGACAAAGGGGCATATAAGCCTCATGATTAGGAGAAACAATTATCAAACGAGAAGCAAGCGCCGGACGTTCAAAAAAAGCCCGGATTAACGATCAAATTGATGCAAAAAAAGTCCGCCTTATTGGAGCTGATGGGGAGCAAGTCGGTATTGTTGACATCGCACAAGCCCTGCAAACCGCTCAAGGACAATCTTTAGACTTGGTTGAAATGTCCGCAGACTCAGATCCTCCCGTCTGTAAAGTGATGGACTACGGCAAGCACTTGTTTGAAATCAAGAAACAAAAAGCTGCTGCTAAGAAGAAGCAAAAGCAGCAGCAAGTAAAAGAAATGAAGTTCCGTCCCGGAACCGATATTGGCGACTATAAGATTAAATTGAAAAGTCTTATACGTTTCCTAGAAGACGGGGACAAGGCTAAGGTATCACTGCGGTATCGTGGTCGAGAAATGGCGCACCAAGAGTTGGGGATGGAAATGCTCCAACGCATCGAGAAGGATCTTGAGGAATACGGTGTAGTAGAGCAGCGTCCTAAAATGGAAGGTCGCCAACTGCTTATGGTCATTGCCCCGAAAAAGAAAAAGTAGCCAGGTTTTTAGCTACCGACCTACTTTGATTTATTAACAGCGAGCCCGAAAGCTAAGCTCTTAATTTTGCGTTCTCCTCTTACAAAGCCCTTTTCTAAGGCGTTTTTATGAGAGAAAGTGCTCAATTGGGGTGATGCTCTACGGCTTAGAAATAATGGAGTTTCACCCATGTCAAAAGCTAAAGTACATAGTGGTGCGGCCAAGCGTTTCAAAAAGACCGCTAAAGGCTATAAGCACAAGCACGCTTTCAAAAGCCATATCCTTACTAAAATGACCACCAAACGTAAGCGTCAATTACGTGGTACCAGCATGCTTAACGCTGCTGACAAGCCATTGGTTGATCGTATGTTGCGCGCCAAGTAATTGGTCGGGTTTTTTAGAATTATTAAGAGGATAGAAATATGGCCCGTGTAAAACGTGGTGTTGAGGCGCGTCGTCGTCACAAGAAAGTTTTGAAAGCAGCAAAAGGTTACTACGGAGCACGTTCTCGTGTTTTTCGTGTAGCAAAACAAGCCGTTATTAAGGCTGGTCAGTACGCTTACCGTGACCGTCGTGTTAAAAAGCGCAATTTTCGTGCTTTGTGGATTACACGTATTAACGCTCAGTCTCGTGCGTTAGGTTTAAGCTACAGCCGTTTAATTGCTGGCTTGAAAAAAGCAAATATTGAGTTAGACCGTCGCGTATTGGCAGACCTTGCCGTACATGATAAAGCGGCGTTTGCTGTAATCGTTGAGAAAGCGAAAGCAGCCCTGGCGTAATGCCAATATGACAAATTGTGGGTAATCCATGATTTGTAACAAAAAGGGAGGGGCGAAGGCTTCTCCCTTTTTTTATATATGAACGTTTTCTATACATGAACGTTGTCATATATCTTGTTTATTTTTAATCGCTTGCTGTTGATGTTCATTGCGCTGTTTTCATAGCGCATAACGTTTTGCAGGGTGGCCCGTTTGGGTGAGAACCTTTGGTGATTGACCTTTAAGGAAAATAACCAAAGGCAATGAGTGAAGCATAATTTGCCGGAGAACGATAATGGAAAACCTGGCGGCGCTCACAGATGAAGCGCTTCAACTGGTGGTAGGTGCCAATGATTTGGCAGCCTTAGATCATGTTCGAGTGGAGTATTTAGGTAAAAAAGGCCAAATTACCGCTCTATTGAAGAATCTTGGAAAACTCGATCCTTCTGAGCGCCCAGCAGCGGGTGCGGAAATCAACCGTGCTAAACAGCAGGTGCAAGAAAAAATTAATGAGCGTAAGCAAGCCTTAGAAGATTCGGCGATCGCTGAAAAGCTGGCATCAGAGACCATTGATGTTACCTTGCCGGGGCGTAATGCTGAAATAGCGAGTGCTCATCCTGTAACTCGAACCCTAGAGCGTATCGAATCTATTTTTTCTTCTGTCGGTTATACCGTTGAGCATGGGCCAGAAATCGAGGATAACTACCACAATTTTGACGCACTGAATATTCCGGCTCACCACCCAGCACGAGCGATGCATGATACGTTTTATTTGAACAGTGAGCATGTGCTGCGAACTCATACTTCTCCGGTGCAAGTGCGCACAATGGAGAATCAAGAGCCACCGATTCACATTATTTGTCCGGGGCGCGTTTACCGTTGTGACTCGGATATGACACACACACCGATGTTTCATCAGGTGGAAGGTTTGGTAGTGGATAAGAGTGTCAGTTTTGCTGACCTAAAGGGCACTATTGTTCAGTTTTTGCAGTCTTTTTTCGAGTCCGACCTGAATGTGCGTTTTCGTCCCTCTTTTTTCCCCTTTACCGAGCCATCGGCAGAATTTGATATCGAATGGGCTTCCAGCAAAACAGGTTGGTTAGAAGTGGGGGGGTGCGGAATGGTACACCCCAATGTTTTGCGAGCCAGTGGAGTAGACCCCGAACAGTACACGGGCTTTGCGTTCGGTTTGGGGGTAGAGCGTTTGGCCATGCTTCGTTATGGCGTCAATGATCTTCGCCTGTTCTTCGAGAATGATATGAAGTTTCTTGATCAGTTCTAAGGCCGCGACTAACGCGCAGATTGTGAATTCATTGGAAAGATAAATAACATGAAATTTTCAGAAGCATGGTTAAGAGAGTGGGTATCCCCAGAGCTCACCACAGAGTCATTGGCAGAGCAAATTACAATGGCAGGCTTAGAAGTTGATGCCATTGAGAAGTTGGGTGGTTTGTTTTCAGGTGTTGTCGTCGGAGAGATTGTGTCTGCTGATCAGCATCCCGATGCCGATAAACTACGTGTCTGTTCCGTAAAAGGCGACGGTGATGAGCTGAAACAAGTGGTTTGTGGTGCACCCAATGCTCGCCCAGGTATCAAAATTCCCTTTGCTACTGTTGGTGCTCAATTGCCACCGGGCGAAGATGGCAAACCATTTAAAATTAAAAAGGCCAAACTTCGAGGTGTTGAATCCTTCGGGATGTTGTGTGCGCAAACTGAATTGCAATTAGGTGATGATGATGATGGCTTGTGGGAGTTGCCTGATGAAGCTCCGACAGGGGCACCACTAGAGTCGTATTTGAATTTAAATGATGCCCTCATTGAAGTAGATCTAACGCCAAACCGTAGCGATTGTTTAAGTGTCAAAGGTATTGCCCGTGAAGTCGCGGTACTCAATCGCTTACCCTTCAAGGGTGCCGATATTCCAGCGGTAAAGCCCGTTCATGAAGAGACTTTCAGTGTCACTTTGAATGCGCCAGAAGGTTGTGCCCATTATGTTGGTCGCATCATCAAAAATGTGGATGTGTCAAAGCCATCACCGTTGTGGATGCAAGAGAAGTTACGTCGTAGTGGAATTCGCAGTATCGATGCCGTAGTGGATGTGACCAATTACGTGCTACTGGAGTTGGGTCAGCCAATGCACGCATTTGATTTCAGTACGCTTGAGGGTGGAATAGACGTTCGTTTGGCCACGGCAGAAGAACCTTTAACTCTGTTGGATGGTCAAGAGGTCAAACTCAACGAAGAGACGCTGGTCATCGCTGATGCTAAAAAAGCGGTTGCTATGGCGGGTATTATGGGGGGGGCAGAGACGGCCGTGAGTGATCAAACTCAGGATATCTTCTTGGAAAGCGCATTTTTTAATCCCTTGGCCATTGCCGGGCGTGCCCGTCGTTATGGTTTGCATACGGATTCTTCGCATAGGTTCGAACGCGGAGTGGATTATCGTTTACAGTCGTTTGCCATTGAGCGTGCAACTCAGTTGCTTCTTGATATTGTGGGGGGGGAGCCTGGCCCGTTAGTGGAAGCAACCTCCCAGGAGTACTTGCCGAAAGAGGGCAGAGTGGAGCTTCGTCGTGAACGTATCGAGTCGGGCTTGGGTTTCAGCCTCCCTGATGACGAAGTTTTGGATATATTGACGCGATTAGGTTTAGAGCTCTTGGATTCATCTGATGTTGGCTGGACGTTCACGATTCCAAGTTACCGATTTGATATCTCTATCGAAGAAGATTTGCTTGAAGAATTAGCACGTGTATACGGGTACAACAATCTCCCCACAACTAGCCTAGAGGTTCCTCTTGCGATTCCAGAAAGTTCGGAGCGTCAGATTGGCTTGTCTCCAGCGCGTCGCTTGTTAGCAGCGAGAGGGTATCAAGAGGCTATATGTTACAGCTTTGTCGACCCTAAAATCCTTTCTCTGATTGAGCCTGATGCTGTGCCGGTTGTGCTGCAAAACCCCATTAGCGCCGATATGTCCGTTATGCGAACGACATTGTGGGCTGGTTTATTGCCTGCATTGACGCGCAATATCAATCGTCAGCAATCGCGAGTCCGGCTCTTTGAAACTGGCCTACGTTTCTGCTCCCCAGACGGCAGCTTAGAAAAGCTAGTGCAAGAGCCAATGATTGCAGGCCTAATTTATGGGCCTCGTCAGCCGGAAACGTGGCATGGTAAATCCGATAATGTCGACTTTTACGATCTTAAAGCGGATGTTGAAGCTTTGCTGGGCTTATCTAAAACCAATGCGCAGTTCGTTTCTGGTGAGCATTCCGCGCTTCACCCAGGACAGACCGCCAAAATAATTATTGATGGAGTTGAGGTCGGTATTTTGGGGGCAATTCATCCTCAATTGCAGAAAGCGATGGACATTCCCAACGGCGTCTTCTTATTCGAGCTATCTCAAAAAGTGGTTACTGAAGCTGCCTTGCCAGATTTTGCTCCTTTATCCAAGCAGCCAGAGATGAGAAGAGATATTGCCGTTGTGGTTGATCAGTCAGTATCTGCTAACGAGCTGCTTCAGGAAGTAAGAGACAGTGCCGGTCAATACCTTACACAGTTAAAGATTTTTGATGTATATGTTGGCAAAGGTATTGATAAACAAAGAAAAAGTGTCGCCTTGGGCTTGACGTTCCAGCATCCATCTAGCACTCTTAAAGACGAACAAGTTAATGGATATGTAGGTGCGGTGGTTGAGCACCTTCATGAAAAACTTAACGCGACGCTCCGTTAGTTGGCGCAAGATTGTAGTGCTAGATATTGAATCGTGTTTTTTGGTTACGCATTCTTGCTTGATAAACGTAGCGTCGTTATCGGATTTTTAATGTAATGTCGAGTGCGTTAACCAAGGCCGATTTGGCAGAAAAACTCTACGAAGATTTGGGGCTCAACAAGCGAGAAGCCAAAGAGCTTGTTGAAATCTTCTTTGAAGAGATACGAACCGCACTTGAAAGTAACGAACAGGTGAAGCTATCTGGGTTTGGCAACTTTGATTTGCGTGAAAAAAGTCAGCGTCCGGGACGGAACCCCAAGACTGGAGAAGAAATTCCAATCACTGCACGTAGAGTGGTGACTTTTCGACCTGGTCAGAAACTTAAGGCAAGAGTAGAGGCGTATGCTGGAACAAAGCCACAATGATGAGTTGCCGCCCATACCTGCAAAGCGCTACTTCACCATTGGTGAAGTCAGTGAACTTTGCGCGGTTAAACCGCATGTTTTACGGTATTGGGAACAGGAATTTCCTCAGCTTAAGCCCGTGAAACGACGCGGAAATCGTCGCTATTATCAACGCCAAGATGTACTTACCATAAGGCAGATTCGCAGCTTGTTATATGATCAAGGCTTTACTATTGGTGGGGCTCGACAAAAAATGACGGGTGAAGATGCAGAGCATGATCTCACTCAATTCAAACAACTGGTTCAACAAATGATTGTTGAATTAGAAGAGGTGCTAAAAGTACTGAAAAATTGATCTTTTGTTAGGCAGAATTGCCAGTTGCAAATCCTCATAAATTCAGTATTATTCGAATCCCGTTTAGGGGCTTTTCCTAAATAAAACAAGAGCTTAGCTTTTCGTTCTTGATCTTATCGGAGTGTAGCGCAGCCTGGTAGCGCACCACACTGGGGGTGTGGTGGTCGTCGGTTCAAATCCGGCCACTCCGACCAAAAAATCCTTATTTATCAGCAACTTAGAATTTCGAAGAGTTAGATTTTATTTGGTGTGCGTTTCTGTGGTCCACATATGGTCCTGTCACAATTCAAGTAATAAAAAAGCCAGCATTAAGCTAGCTTTTGACAGGATTTTAGGTCTTGGCAATTTTCAAAAATTCTTCAGCTTTTTTCCTCATATCTTTAGACGAGAGCTTCGCTTTTGACTTTACTGCTTGTATTGAGCGGGTTATCTCAGCAGGGGTTTTTTGATCGTTAATTGATCTATTTTTCATCATCTGACTTCCTTATTTCATCAATTAATCTTCTATTTTCAATGTCATTTCTGGGGCCGAAATAAGGGCCTTGCGGGCCAAACTCTTGCTCTATTTCCTCTCCTAGAACCTCATACTCTTTTTTTCTTTCACGGGCTTTTTTTGCAGCTTCCGTGACTTGCCTTTGTATATCTTCGGTCAACATTATTTAAGCCTCTTTAGCAAGTGTGCACACTCGTCGAATCTATCATAATGAGGAGAAAAACCTCTTTGCTCGTAGAGTCTGACATGGGCAGGCGAAACTAGAGTACAAAGCCAGATTTCTGGGGTTGTGTTTATCTTGGCATAGAGGTCAGCTGCATAAAGAGTGATATCAAGTATTTGTCCTGAAATAGGGTTATCAACGGGATTTGCTTCCATTGCATGGACTTTTAAAATCAACCTGTTTCTTAAAAACTCTCCATAACAAAGACCAAGTAATCTGCCGTATTTACACACTGCAAGATCAAATCTTCTCGCTCCACCTCTTGAATGATATTCATAAAACAGCCTCCCGCAATCGAACGTCTTTCATTTATCGGTTACACGTTTGGTTTGGTCACTTTAGTGTACCGTATGAAAGCGTTCGCTCACTCCTGTCGGCCTTGCCAACAGTGTGTTTCAGGAATTATTGTCTCCTACAGGGGCAAATGTGGTTCAATGTTTATTCTTTTCGGTCTAGAGAAGATTTTTAAAATTTAAGGCGTTGGTGTCAAAATCAATAGTTTGATTGTAGTTTTTAACCAGAGCGAAAAAGACCCACGTGAAGCCTTTAGTACCTACATGGCATAAAAGTATAGAATGCGATCAAGAAATAGAGTGCTTGTATATTCAGTAAAGAAAGGAAAAATTGGTGCTCGGGGCCGGACACGGTATTCCTAATTAAAACAATACGTTAGAGAGATTCAGTCGCACCATAATCGCAATTACTAGTGGATTATGCCGGGGTTTATACCGGCGTTAGACAGTGTACGGCAATCCTACACCTAGCGCCAATTCGAGTGCGATATCGGGAATTGAACTCGTTAAAATAGATTCCTCGCTGAGCAGCACAACGTTTCAGGGAGGGAAGCTAATCGACCACCAGCTTTTCGTGAAAAGTATATTCCACCAAAAAATCAATAAACACACGAATACGTGGCGATAATAAGCGGCGCTCTAGATATACAGCATGAAATTGACTGCTTGCCGGGCGAAAAGCTGATAACACTTCCTCAAGCTCACCAGCGTCAATCGCTTTTTTGGCAAGGTATCCTGGCATTTGACTAACACCCATTCCCGTTCTTGCCGCCTGTAAAACCGCTTCGCCATCATCAGCTTCCAGATAGCTAGGTAATACAAGCGAATCCGTTTTATCTTTTTCTGCAAAATACCAAGGGTAAATTCGACCTGTCTCGGCGCTTCTAAAGTTTAGACAGTTGAAATTCACCAGCTCGCTTGGATGGGATGGTTTGCCATGCTGCGCCCAATATTCCGGATGAGCGCAAACAATAAGCGGTGTATCAAATAAGTGTCTCGCAATGAGGTAGCTCGTATCATCCAAACCACCGGCTCGAATGGCAATATCAACCGACTCGCCCGCGAGATCAACAATGCGATCTTCAAGCGTCAGCTCAACAGTGACATGCGGCCAGCGATCCTGAAATACTTTTATTGCGTCAACTAACCAGAGTCGCCCAAATGCTGAAGGCGCTGCCACTCTCAAGCGGCCTTTGGGAGCTGCAGAGGTATTGGCAACCTCATCACTAACAACGCCAATTTCATCGACAATCTTTCGCATCGCCTCTAAATAACGTTCCCCTTCAGGGGTGAGAGAAATACTTCGAGTCGTGCGATGCAATAACTTGATCCCCAGGTGTTCCTCAAGGCGCGACACAGCTTTGGATGTGGCCGACGATGAAAGCCCTAACTGCCGCGCAGCCTCATTAAAAGCCCCCACTTCAGCCACCTGTATAAATGCGGAAATCCCGGAAAGTGGAGGTAGGCCTTTCATACAGTGTCTCCCATCAATTAATGACAAAAAATCAAATGTGAGATCATTTTAACCCTATTTTTCTCACTTTGATGACCATGCATCACTATTTATAACATCAAGCTAATCAGCTAGTGGATACCGTCGTTAAATTAGGCGTTGCTGTAGATTGATATCGTCGAACAGCATCTAACGCTAATAACCCCATTATCTACATGTCGGTTTATCGCCCGATGGTCTAGGTACATTTTCTATATCACACCTTCTTAATTCTCTTGGCCCAATCTTGAACGTCAGACTTATTGATAGTGTCCTGAAAATATTAAATCATTTAGTTGAACATTAAACTAAATGATTTAATATTAAACTAAGTTGAGAGGGCAACCAGATGGCAAAAAAACTCAGTGCGGCAGATAAGCTAGCAGCTTGGCGTTCGGTAATAGAGGCTTATCAGATGTGTAATCAAAAATACACGTCACTGATGAGTTATTTTGAATTAACTCCATCTCAGTTCGATGTGCTGTTGGCTGTCGATGGCTTAGGAGAGCAAGCGGTGCCTAAGAACATTGCCAGTCGTTTGCTAGTCACCAAGGGCAATATTACGAATGTCACGAAGAGACTGTTTGAACGACAACTCATAACGCAAAAAGCAAATGGCCTAGATGCCAGATCAGTTGTGATCGAATTAACTCCACAGGGCCAAGACCTGGTTGATCGGGCAAAGATTGCGGCTAAAGCTTTTATCAGTGAACAGTTATCTCCATTTGGGGACCAGCAAATAGAAAATGTAGGAAAGCTGATGCGTCAGATGCGTGAGCATCTTGAGCAAATGGATGTTAGTCGTATTTTAAAAGAAGTTTTTTGAATACTATCTTTGCGAGAGTAAAACTATGCGAAATCTATATGCATTGTCTGAACCGCCGCCTAGTATGGGGCTATTAGAGGTTAGAGTAATTAGAGATATCGTTACGTTGCCTTTCAGACTTTCTTCGGTCGCGATTAAGAAAACTGAGAATTATGGGCATGGTCGATATGTGATAGTACTGCCGGGCTTTGGTGGAGGAGATAGATCTATGTTTCCGCTTCGCTTTTTCTTAAAACAGCATGGATTTAATCCGATTGGATGGGGCTTGGGCGTGAATAAAGCAGGTCTTAATTTAAAACATGATCCCAGTGAGATTTCCTGGGACTTTTCTGTGCCTGAAAAATATCGTGGGGAAGCGGGAGTTTCATATCTCTGCGATTTGATGGTCAAAAAAATTGAATCGTTCACCAACAGCGAGCAAACAACGGTTACCCTGGTGGGATGGAGTTTGGGAGGAAGCATCGCCAGAGAGGTCGCGCGCGATCTGCCAGATGCAGTTGACCAAGTAGTGACATTAGGCTCACCAATTATTGGCGGCCCAAAGTATACGCGTGCAGCTTCATACCTTCGTCAGCGCGGATTAAACCTGGATTGGATTGAGAAAGAAGTGGCACGTCGCAATAAAACACCTATTGCCTGTAAAGTCAGCGCTATTGTCAGCCGTTCCGATGGCATAGTCGATTGGTCAGCAAGTGTTGACCCTAATGATCAGAACACACGCTTTATTGAAAGTGATGTATCTCACTTGGGGATGGCAATTAATCAATCTACTATGCAACTAGTGCTCAGTGAATTGGCCGGTATAGAGCTTTGACCCAGGTTCTAGACTTCATATGCACATTATCAGCTGATGCTCGAATGTATCCAATCTATCGAATATAGGCTGGTAGGCGTCAATAGCTATCGCGGAGTAAGCCCCGTTCACGTGCTTTGGTAATAGTTTCAGTTCGAGTGGAAGTTGATAATTTCGAGAATATTGATTTGAGGTGCGTTTTTACCGTGCCTTCTTCTATGTTCAATAGTCGCGCAATTTCTTTGTTAGTTTTGCCTGTTGCCAGAAAATGAATCACCTCACGTTCGCGGCGCGTAAGTTCGGGAGTTGCAACACGACGTACTATCTTCTCAGTGAGCCCTGGCGAGGTATACTGTTCGCCCTTTGCGACAGCACGCACTGCACTGACAATTTCAGCGTGTGTTGCATCCTTGAGCAAATATCCCTTTGCTCCGGCTTTAAGACATCGCCAAATATCCTCATCGGAATCATAGGTGGTCATAATGAGAATTCGTGCACTAGAATCCATGCGAATTAATTGTTGTACCGTTTCAAAACCATCCATCTGAGGCATGCGAAGATCTAAAATCATGACATCAGGATTTAGTTCTTCATATAACGCGCATGCATAGTGTCCATCACTAGCTTCGCCAACCACCTTGAGATCACTCTCGAGCTCTAGTATCGCAATAAGCCCTTGCCTCACAACTAGGTGATCATCTGCCAACACAATGCGAATGATATCTTGCTCGGATCTCCTCATGTCGTTCACCCCGGCTCCTTCCATTCAACTGAAATGGTAGTACCTTTTTCAGACTGAGATGTTATGTTGAATTCGGCATTGTTTTCGCTAGCTCGCCTCGAAATTCCCACAAGGCCAAATGTACGATCGGATGTTTCCAGTATTGATGTGTTAAATCCATTACCATCGTCTGTAATAACGAGCGCCACAGCATTTGTGCGAAAGTACAAATCAATTGCGATTCGTGATGCCTGGGCATGTCTTATTGCATTGTTGAAGGCTTCATGCGCTATCGATAAAAACATTTCTTCAATCACATAGGGTAGTTTTCGCTGACGCCCTTCAATCTGAATGGTACATTGGAGTAGATCAGGAATAGTTGAGCGCTCTACCAATTGATGTAATGCATCGCTAAAGGATCGCCCATCGAGTTTACGTGGGCGCATAGTTACAGCGGTACGTCGTGCTTCTGCTAAACCAAATGCAGCGATTTTTCGCACTATATCCAGAGCATCTGGCTCGATCGATTCACCACGTTTCAGTCGTACAATAAGAGCCTCTAGATGCAGAATTGTGCCGGTAAACCCCTGTGCCAAAGTATCGTGAATCTGTCCTGATAGCTTTGCACGCTCCTCGAGAGCTTGATTTTCGGCTTGAGTACGGGCCTCCGCGACCTGTGCTTCGATAGAGGCATCTCCCAAACGTTTCAATTCTAGTGCTAGCACAAGTTGGTGAGAAAGTGTTTTAAATAGGTCTAGGCTACTTTCTGAAAGTTTCGATCGGTCCATAATTGATATAGTGATAAACCAGCGAGGTTGATGGTTCATCATTAGAGGGAAATTAATAAACCACTCATCTAATTTTTCAGCTGGAATGGGCTTGGTTTCAGTCGGGCATACTCTAAATGGCGTCGTGTCCGACGGGCTAATCAAGGTAGGCTCTGAACTTTGGATAATATGCTCCCAGTCTTTGATAGCATCAAGACTGATCGTACTTAAGTGAGACTCGATAGGTCCGCCATCGCCACCATCAATTTTCTCTACAAGTTCGAGCGTTCGTTCCTTATCATTAACCCTATAAATGGCCGCCGTATCCCCTTCAACTGTTCTGGCCATCAACGTGGTGATCCACTGAACGACTTGATCAGGTGTAGTACTTTCACTCAATGCGCTGATACTACTGCCCAACACTTCATTGGTGAGGCTGAGCGCTTTGACTCTCTGACGCTCGATCTCTATACGCTGGTGTGTCAGTTTTTCGCGTTTAATAACGTTGGCAAAAGCTGAGGCTAAAATTTGTAGCGTCGATATTTCTTCCTCTGGCCATTCCCGCGATTTAGTACAATCATCGGCGCCGATAGTGCCCCATAGTTCCCCGTCAACCATAATAGGATATTGGAACTGTGATTTGGCACCCGTTGCCTCCTGCTCCGACCTGGCTGTCTGCGTTGAGATCTTTTGAGTATGTATCTGGATCGGTTTGCCTTGAGATAGACTGACAAAGATTTCTTCGTAGTAGTCTAAGTTGAAGATCTTAAGATCGGGGTCATCAGTTTGGCGTTCGATGGGGGGACGCACCCACTCTACATCTAAATCCAAATAGCCAAGTCTGCTCTGTTCATTTGGTTTAAGATATTTGCCCAAACACACTCGGTCGACACCTAATGAAAGTCCAATATTCCCAACAATATCATCAGCATGTTCTTTCCAGGAAACGCTGGAGAGAAGCTGATCGGAAACTTCAGTGACAGTTTCAAGTAGTTTTCGACGCCTCTCTTCAGTAGCGCGCGCCTGTTCGGCAATCGCGGCACGACTCTGCTCGATGCCAATATTTTCTTGCTGTTTTTTATAGCGATCAATAGCGAGTCCAAATGAACGGGCAGCGTCCACCAGAATGTATTTTTCCGACTCACTCCTTGTCCTGTTAGATAGACAGTCGTCTAGTGCAAGCAGGCCCCACAATTTACCTTTTATAACTATACGAAAGCAAACGGAGTAAAGAACATTTAATTCTCTACTTGCTATATTAAAAAGTTCGCAATCGAAAGAGGATGGAGCGCCATCGAGCCAATCGACTCCATCTAAAAACTTTTGTAAAGGATTGGCAACGAGTGTATTCGATCCACGAACAATCGAACTTGCTTTTTGTCTAGTGTAACCGTCTGCGACTGCTTCAGAGATCAATTCCCACTCGCCGTTTTCAATGTCAGTGTCCAACACTTGAATCAGTTTGGCATATTGTAATCCTGCCGCTTCGCGAAGATGATCTAGCGCTTTCTCTACGGAAAGATAGAAATCACTTCCTTCAAGTAAAACGGTATTACATTTCACTAATGCACTATTTAACGCGTCGCGGCGCAAATGCTCTAGCTGGATTTCCCTTTCGCGAGTATCCTTTTCAATGGCGCTCGCTAAAACTGCAGAAGCGCCAATTAATACTTCTATTTCCGCTTTTGAAAAGGCATGCTCACAACCTACACGGTCGAAACAAATATTTCCCCAATATTCTCCATTCACAAATATCGGCAGCATTAAATCAAAGGTAGTTGCGGTGATGGAATTAATTTCATAATTTTTCCCCGATTTCGAGGAGGTCTTACTGGTATAGATTTCGCCCCGAAGTAATGGCTCGATCACCTCGGGAAAGTCTTTATCTAACAGCAATTGAGGAAAGTCGCCGAATACAGATGGACAACCAACAAAAAGTGACTCCGTGACAAGCTGTGCGCCCTTTTTTTGAGCGTCGTACTGAAACAATAAAACTCTTGTTTGATCCATAGATTCGCAAAGTGCATTTAACACTTGAGAGAAACCTGACTGCAAATCTCTCGCGACCAGCATCTGACGCGCCGCCTTAACGACACCTTTCAGTAAACGTTCTAATTGAGTAGTCGCAACTAAATTCATTGGTATATTTTTGGAAATCGATTCTGGCAAATAAAATATTAATGTTAATGGGTAAATATATCAAGTGTTAGTTATTTCTACCTCTTTAGAGGTAGAAATAACTAACACTTTTAACCTTTTGCCTCTTATCTATACATCCGATATTGTTTTCTGGCGGATGCGTATTTAGGTACGACGATACAAATCTTTCTCATCTCATATTCAAAAACTTAATAGTGAAAATTATGAATCATTTAAAGATAGGTATAGCGACCTTAGTATTTTTCGCTTTCCCTCTTGCTGGATGTAAAGAAGAAATAAAAAAAACAACCTCCCCACCAATAGAAATAAAAGTGGGCAATCCTTTGCAAAAGAGTATTGTCGAATGGGATGAATATACCGGTCGTTTCAAAGCGGTCAAAGAGGTAGAGATTAGAGCGAGGGTAAGCGGGTATTTAAACGAAGTGCTCTTTAAAGACGGACAATTAGTTGAGAAAGGAGATACGCTTTTTGTCATAGACCAAAGACCTTTTCAAATTGCGCTAGACAGCGCGTCAGCACAATATTCATTAACTCAAAAAGAATACGAACGCGCAAATAAGCTGCGTCAAACAGGCGCGACATCGCAAGAAGAATTAGACCGGAGAATACAAGAACTTAAAGTTGCTCAATCAGCCCTAGATAGCGCTAAACTCGACATGGAATTTACTCAAGTCAAAGCGCCAATTTCTGGACGTGTAAGCCGTGATTATGTCAATGTCGGAAATTTAGTAAGTGGAAATGTTTCTAATGCAACGCTGCTGACAAGTATCGTCGCTATCGATCCAATTCATTTTTATTTCGAAGCTAGTGAACGTAACTTTCTTAAATACTCACGACTTGATAGATCCGGAGGTCGAGAAGGATCTCGCACCAAAGCTAATCCTATCGAAATAAAACTGCAGGACGAAACAGGCTATCCACATAAAGGCAAAATGGATTTTGTTGAAAATCGTTTGGACCAGAGTACCGGAACCATTCAAGGTCGTGCAATTATTCCCAATCCTGACGGATTCCTTCAGCCCGGCCTTTTTGGGCGTGCAAGATTATTGGGAAGCGCAGAATACACTGCCATATTAATTCCCGATGTTCTTATCTCTAATGATCAAGCGCAAAAATTTGTCTATGTAATCAACGATCAAAATATTGTAGAAATGCGAAGTCTTGAACTTGGACCAACCTATCAGGAAAAGTGGCGAATTGTTCGAAAAGGTTTGGTAGCGGATGATCAGATTGTTGCGAGAGGTATTCAGCGTATTCGCCCTGGTATGAAAGTGACGCCATATAAAGTTAACCTTGAGGACGAATATGTATATGTCGAGAATGAAAAAACAAAAAAAGAAAAAAATAGAAAGGGAGAAAAATCATGACATTCTCTCGATTTTTTATAGATCGGCCGATTTTTGCTAGCGTCTTTTCTATTTTGATAATGATTGTTGGCTGGCTCGCCTATACCAAACTTCCCGTCACTCAATATCCAGAAATAGCGCCTCCGACAATAGAAGTAATAGCGTATTATCCTGGTGCCAACGCAGATGTTATTGCTCAAACCGTAGCAACACCTATTGAACAAGAAATAAATGGTGTTGAAGGTATGCTGTATATGTTTTCACAATCGACGGGAGACGGCAGGGTCACCATTTCCGTGACGTTTAAATTGGGGACAGATCTTGATGTTGCCCAAGTACTGGTTCAAAACCGTGTAGCAATAGCGGCGCCCCGTCTTCCTGATGCCGTGAGAAGGCTGGGAATAACAACTCGCAAAAGTTCGCCCAATTTGATGCTTGTTGTCAATTTATTCTCGCCCAATGCGACTTACGATCAAACATATATTGCTAACTACGCCACTTTGCAAATCAGAGATCAGCTTGCGCGTATTGACGGCATTGGGTCGGTGCAAATGTTTGGCGCTTCTCAATATTCCATGAGGATATGGCTAGACCCTGACCGCATCGCCTCCTTGAACATGACGGCCGGCGATGTGCTCGCGGCGTTACGATCGCAAAATGTTCAGGTTTCCAGCGGCACATTAAATCAGGAACCCATGCCCAATCAGCGGGCATTCGAACTCAATGTGCAAACCCAGGGACGTCTGAGTTCGGCAGAAGAATTTAGCAATATTGTTGTTAAGGTAGGTGAACAAGGAGGCATAGTCCGTGTAAAAGATATTGGTCGCGTAGAAATTGGAGCAGAGAGTTATGCAACAAAAGGGTATCTGGGGGATAAAAAAGCCATCGCACTACCCGTATTTCAGCGACCAGGGTCGAATGCATTAGAAACATCCGATGCAATCATCGCAAAAATGGAGGAACTCTCAGCTTACTTTCCCAAAGATCTTGAGTATGAAATTGTCTACAACCCGACCGAGTTTGTAAGAGCTTCAATAGATTCCGTTATCTACACGATGATTGAAGCCGTATTTCTGGTTGTTTTGGTGATAATTCTTTTTCTCCAAAGCTGGCGTGCTTCGATAATCCCGATACTCGCCATTCCAGTGTCGTTAATTGGTACTTTTGCACTGTTAAATATCTTGGGTTACTCGCTAAATAACTTAACACTTTTCGGATTGGTTTTAGCTATTGGTATTGTGGTCGATGACGCGATCGTCGTTGTCGAAAACATGGAGCGAAGAATGCACGAAGGTATGAACGCTCTAGAAGCCGCGCGAGCCACCATGGATGAGGTCGGCGGCGCCCTAATTGCGATGGGGCTCGTGCTTGCAGCGGTGTTTCTCCCAACTTTATTTATCGAAGGAATATCGGGTCAGTTCTACCAGCAGTTTGGAATCACGGTTGCTATCGCAACCATGGTTTCGGTATTCGTGTCTCTTACTTTGAGCCCTGCCATAGCTGCACTCATATTTCACCCCAACGAAAGTCAACCTACGGAAAGTCGAGAGCATTGGACCAAGCGACCCATTACGTCTTTCTTTCACAAATTCAATCAATTTATGGATTACTTTTCTAAAAAATACGGCAATCTCGTGAGTAGACTTACGAAGATGAGCGCATTGGCTGGCATCGTCTATATTGTGCTTATGTCGGTAACGGCGTGGCAATTTAACCGCGTATCCTCCGGTTTTATTCCTCCGCAAGATCAAGGCTACTTTATTGTAAGTATTCAGCTACCTCCAGGTTCCTCTCTTTCAAGAACCGATAAAATAGTTCAAACCGCGACAGACAAATTGATGGCCATTGATGGTGTTGTAAACACTGTGGGTTTTACCGGTTTTGCCGGTGCGACATTTACGAATGCAACAAACGCCGCCGCGATTTTTCCAACACTAGATTCATTTGAAAACAGGAAAGCAGCTGGTCTTAGTTATCACGAAATCTTCGCCAATATTCAGAATGCGATGGCTGAAATTGAGGATGCTTTTGTCGTTGTAATACCTCCCCCTTCAGTGCCAGGCGTGGGTAACGGTGGGGGGTTCAAAATGATGATACAAGATCGTGCCGGATACGGTCTTCCCGCGCTAGAAGATGCTATGTGGCAACTTGCGATGGCCGCCAATCAAGCACCCGCTACAAGCAATGTTTTCAGTTTTTTCGAGACTTCTACACCGCAGCTTTATTTAGATATTGATCGCGAACGAGCTCAGCGGTTAGGTGTTCCAATAGAGCGCGTTTTTGAGGCTTTAGAGATCTATCTTGGATCCGCGTTCGTTAATGATTTTAACTTCTTAGGACGTACTTTTAGAGTCACAGCTCAAGCTGATTACCCGTATCGATTGAGTAGAGAGGACGTAGATAGAATTCGTGTGCGAAATAATGACGGAAAGATGGTTCCACTAGGAAGCGTTGCAGTTTTCAAAGACACAACGGGTCCCTCTCGAGTCCCCAGATACAATCTCTATCCTTCTGCAGATTTACTTGGTGCGACATCTTATGGTTATAGCTCAGGTGAGACTTTGGCTACGATGGAAGCGTTAGCAGAGGAAATACTGCCAGAGGGTATTGGCTATGAATGGACAGAACTGGCACTACAACAAAAACTAGCGGGCAATACCGCGGCGATTGCATTTGTTTTAGCTGTTTTATTTATCTTTCTTCTTCTTGCTGCAACTTACGAAAGTCTCATCCTGCCCTTGGCAATTATTTTGATTGTACCCATGTGCTTGCTCTCCGCTATCACCGGCGTGAGCCTCGCGGGAATGGACAATAATATTCTTACGCAGATTGGTTTTGTTATTTTAGTGGGCTTGGCGAGTAAAAACGCTATTCTGATTGTGGAGTTTGCCAAACAACTCGAAGGGCAAGGAAGAGATATTTATAGCGCAGCTTCCGAAGCGGCTCGACTAAGGCTTCGCCCTATTTTAATGACATCTTTCGCTTTCATTCTAGGTGTTGTTCCGTTGGCATTAGCTTCTGGGCCTGGAGCTGAAATGCGGCAAGCAATAGGTATTACAGTGTTTAGTGGCATGCTTGGTGTTACCCTATTCGGGCTAATATTTACTCCTATTTTTTATGTCATGTGCCGCAAGCTCGGAATGGCTTTGGGTAGAAGCCGGGAAACTAATGCAAATGAGGTAGTCGCATGAAACCTTATCATAATGTCCTTTGTTGTATTGCTGCCACTTTTCTATTAGCTAACTGTAGTCATAATCCTGAATTTAGAAATCAGATTGAGTCGAATAATTTTCAAGCCAATAAAGTTGAATTTCAAGAGCATGAGAAAGGTCGGTACCGAGCATCAAACCCAGAGCAACGTTGGTGGCAGACATTAAAAGACAATGAGCTAGGCCAGCTAATTCATCATGCTTTCAAGCACAATTACGATATACGTATCGCTCTTTCTAATGTTGCAGCTGCGAGAGCACTAGTAAGCGAAAGCAAACTCGACCGTTATCCTACTATCCAAGCGAACGCCGGCAGTGCAAGGCAACGCTTGAGTGACGAAGGCGTGAACGGCATCAATGCTGAACGTAACTTTAGTACATACGATGCTGGGTTTGACGCTGTTTGGGAGCTAGATCTATTTGGCCGAGTGAACTCAGGTATTAGTGCTTCATCAGCGAATCTAGAAGCGAGGCGTGCCGACGCTCAAGCTATGCACGTTACAGTTGCTGCGGAGGTAGCAAAAAACTATATTGAGTTGCGTGGCGCACAATTACAGTTAAACGTAGCTGAAAAGAATGCAAAGAACCAGCGCACCACATTAAAGTTAACGAATGAACTATTGACTGCAGGTCGAGGTTCCACGCTTGATGTAGAACGCGCAAAAAGCCAAGTACTTTTTACAGAATCACAAATTCCATCCCTTCAAGCTGCAATAAACGCCTCGATCAATCGGCTCGAGGTCCTCACGGGACAACCGCCAGATACCCTGCGTGAACTACTTAAACAATCAAAAGACCTTCCCTCCATTCCTATTACTGTAGCAGTCGGAGATGCGCCAAGTTTACTTGCTCGAAGACCCGATGTCCGAGCAGCAGAACACGAACTGGCAAGTTCTATTGCAGAATACGATATAGAAGTTGCGAATCTTTATCCGCGCTTCACCCTCGAAGGAAGTATTGGATTTTTATCAACATCATTTTCGAACACATTTACTGGAGGTGCATCCAACTTTATTTTTGGTCCTCGCATTTCGTGGGCCGCGTTTGATTTAGGTCGTGTGAAATCTCGCATTAAAGCATCAGATGCTAAAGCTCAAGCTGACCTTTCTCGATTTGAAAAAACAGTACGTGTAGCACTGGAAGAAGTTGATACTGGAATGGTTAACTTTTCTCACGAAGAAAAAAGGCGAGCAAAACTTGCTGCTGCAGCGAACGCAAGTGCTAAGGCGTCAATACTCGCTCGTCAAAGGTACGACGCGGGTAGTGATAATTTTCTTGACTTACTCGACTCAGAGCGCAGTTTATTGGATGCCCAAAGTCAGCTAGCAACTAGCGAAACCAAAGTATTACTTGACTTAGTTGCCTTATATAAGGCACTTGGCGGCGGTTGGCAAATCACTCAAAACACCAAATAAAATCAACTGGTATTCATCTACAATTTACCCAATTTTGCTGAGTTCTAATCCAATACGAAACGGGGGAAGTTTCATTGAATGCAATTCGCAAATTATTGATTTCACCATCAAAAAGAACGTATCAACGAATTTTTATCTCAAGCATAGGCATATTGGTCGTCAGCATGATTTTGGTGTCCAAAACTTATGGCGAAACGCCTTTTAATTGGGCATCGATCACGATTGATAATGATCTCTTTGTGGGCAACGACAATGGATATACCAATGGTCTTTACATCTCCTTGTATCAAGTAGGTCCCCGACAAAAAGAATCAATGACCAAGCCTGATTTTTGGGTGAAACCGCTTCTGTGGTTGTGGCCAAGTAACGATGCCTTTTATGCGATTAATAGCTATACATTGGGTCAATCAATGGTAACGCCTCTCGATACTCAAGAACCGATACCATCTGAGAATGAATTACCCTATTCGGGCGTTCTGTTTTTAATAAACAACTACGTCATGGTGTCACCCAAAAAGGCCGATAAATTTAGTACGACCGTTGGCGTGGTTGGTCCCGCCTCAGGCGCAGAACAAACACAAAATTTTGTCCATGACCTGATTGGTAGTGACCGAGCAAAAGGCTGGGATACGCAAATGGAAAATGAATTTGTTTTCCAATTTTCTCGAGCAAGACTGTGGCGCAATTGGGTGTCCAAAAGTAGTCATTGGGATCTGTTAACTCAGGCAGAAATTAACCTTGGTACGATAGAAAGCTCAGGCAATGCAGCAATAATGTTGAGAACCGGACGCCTACTGGATAAATCCTATCACACACCTCTTTACGCCAACACTCGAGTTGCCAACCCTGTTGCACCCAGTGGCGGTTGGTACGCATATTTTGGCATTCAAGGCGGTTACGTCGCTCGCTGGCTCTATACAGATGGAACAGCATTTAGAGATGGTCCATCAGTGAGTTACGACAGAGAGCGACTCGGCGTAACTGCTGGAGTTGCTTTTTCCTTAACTAAACACTGTTTGGTCACTTTAGCGTTAACGGAAACAAATCTTTTATTGGGCGGTGACAACAGGGAGGTTAAAGAATCTAGTCGTTTTGGCACCTTGACTTTCGCTTGGCAACGTTGAAACAAAGACATTTCGAGAGGCCAATTTACTTGTGTTATTGATGACTTTTTGTCACTACTGAAGCCATTTTACCCCTATTTTTCTTTTTATGATGACTTCTTATCATAGATTCCAACATTTAGACAACCAAGCAGGAGATACCATCATGAAAATAGGCATTATCGGCGCAGGCGCAATCGGACAACTTTACGCATCTCTTTGGAGCACCGCGGGACATCAAGTTATGTTGAGTTCGCGTCATCCGGAAAGTATTCAACTTAATAGCTCTCAGAGTAATTCCATCGCATTCGGTACAGTTCAAGAGGCTGCGAGCTTTGGAGAAGTCATTCTACTGGCAGTCAACTACAACACAGTAGATGCCGCTCTTGACGCTATCCGGACAGCAACAGTCGGCAAATTGGTGATTGACGCCACGAATCCACTGGTGTGGAACAAAAGCGGCGGCACTGATCGGGTGATTCACGACGACGAAATTGCCGGGTTGGTAATGGCAAAACGTTTACCCAAGGCGCGTATTGCGAAGGCATTTACGTCGTTGTGGACAGGTTATGTCGAACAACACAGTAACGTGGACAAGCCCACCATCGCTATGCCTTTGGCTGCCGATGAGGCGCATGATTGCGATACAGTGGCTGAACTCATCAAAGATGCAGGCTTAGTGCCTGTTGTTCTTGGCACATTGGCCGAATCACGCCCTCTCGATCCACCTAGCCCCATCTGGAATGTCGTATTGACAAAAAACGAGCTGATCGAGCGCACTCAGCAGTTTAGAGCCGAATTAGCTGCCTAATCACGTACAACTTATTGAATTCTCAAATACATAGAGAGGTAACAAATCATGAATATCAAAAATTTATTAATCTCACTTTCACTATCATCAGTCATTGTCTCTGGCACCGCCAGCAGTGAAACCTTTCCCACACAAACCAGCCTACCAAACAACCTGGTTAATCCAGCACAAGTTAGCTACCTGTCTGGGGAAGATGCTAATAAGGTTCGCGAAACGGTACAGCGCGTCTATTTGGCGGAGGACGCTCGCAACTACGACGCATTCAGGCATTTGTTAACAAAAGACTATCAGCAACAACACTCCATTTACGGTCGTCTAGAAGGAGTCGAAACGTTTATCAACTGGCTCAAGAGTAATCCACAGGCTTTTGATCGCTACCGCCATATGGCACTCAATACTGTGACAAGTGCCGTCGGGCAAGGTAAAGCGCAAGCCGTCAGTTATTTACTTGTGTTGGATTTGCATCCCGCTAAGGAGTCTGATGCAAGAGATTTACCTCGCATTCTTGCTCACGGGGTCGTTCGGGACCAGCTAGTCAAAAAAGATGACCGGTGGTTAATTACTCACCGTATTTACGATCAATTTGCAGTAGCTGCAGCTGTTGTAGCGGACCGGGAAGTTCGAATTAAAGCCAGCCGCTATCTCGTGAGTGAATGACGTTTTGAAAATACCAACAATCCGATTTTATTAGCAAACCATTCAGCAATATGGCTGGCACTTTGATTCACGGAGACCAAAGTGCCAGAAAAAAAGCAACAAACTTTATAAGAGAAATAGTATGACTAACGCAGCAACTACTACCGTTTTAATTGCCGGTGCCACAGGCACAAACGGCAAAGCGCTTGTTCACGCTCTGTCTGATCATCCTAATATCAAGCCGCGAGCTTTGGTGCGTAATATCGAGAGTGCACGTAAGCAACTGGGAAATAAAATCGATTTAGTACAAGGTGACTTGTCCGATATTAAAAGCTTGAAACGTGCCTTCGTTGATGTACAAAAGGCCTATATTGTCACTGCGATTCAAAACTATACAGTAGAACTATTTTACAATTTTTTTGTAGCCGCCAAGGAAGCCGGTGTATCCCAGCTGGTAAAATTTTCCGGTCTAGGTGCTTCTGTTGACTCGCCTTCAGAAGTGATACGACAGCATGGATTATCTGACCAAAAACTCATTGAAAGTGGATTAAATTATACGATTTTAAGGCCCAATTCTTTTCATCAAAACATGCTGTTGCAAGCACAAAGTATTGCCCAGACCGATACTTTTTATTTACCACTGGGCCAAGCCAAACAAAGCACAATCGATGTAAGAGATATTGCAGATATCACAGTCAAAGTGATAAGCGAATCAGGGCATGACAACAAAATTTATGATTTAACAGGGCCAGAGAGTTTAAGTTTTCATGAGGTAGCCGAGATCATCGGCGACCAGCGTGGTAAATCTGTCAGCTACGTGCCTATTTCTGCATATGATGCGAGAGCGGCGATGATGGCTCAAGGAATGCCGGAATGGACGGCGCATGTACTAGCAGAAATCCAAGATTTATTTGCTACCGGGATATATGCCGACATTCTGCCTGATACGGAGAAATTATTGGGTAAAAGAGCAACGACTTTTCAGCAGTTTGTCGGGAGCAATTTGAGTCTATTTCAATAAATTAAGGGCACCTCTAAAAATAGCCCAACTTTGATATAATCTCACTGTTCAAAAATTTCAAGAGTTTCCTTCTATGTCTCAGCCCGGCTTTTTTGATTTAGATGACAGGTATCGCAAGTTAGATGAAAAAGATCCATTAGTTCATCTCAACAAACTGATATTTTGGGAAGCCTTTCGTCCGACCTTAAAGGAAATACGAAAGTCGAACCGAAAAAGCAATGCGGGTCGTAAAGCCTATGACGAGCTTCTGATGTTCAAAGTACTCGTACTTCAGCACTTATACAATGTATCCGATGATCAGATAGAGTACCAAATACGGGACCGCTATTCTTTTTGCCGGTTTTTAGGTCTGACTCCATCGGACAAGGTGCCTGATGCCAAGACAGTGTGGCTGTTTAGAGAAAACCTAGTCAAAGCTGGTTTAATGAAGCGTTTGTTTTTTACTTTTGATGTTCAATTAGAGGAACACGGTTTTCAAGCAAGAAAAGGTCAAATAGTGGATGCGAGTTTTGTCGATGTTCCCAGGCAGCGCAATAAAAAGGAAGAAAACAAACAGATAAAACGCGGTGAAACGCCTGATCGTTTTGAAAAGAATCCGAACGTTGGCGCTCAAAAAGATACGGATGCCCGCTGGGCGAAGAAGAACCAAGAGA
>NZ_JAJQVM010000016.1 GCF_021234875.1 Marinibactrum halimedae
TGTATCGTTAAAAGAGGGTTGGATTAAAGTTCATTACCCTAACGGGTAGTTAAATGAACCGCCCTGTGCGGACCCGCATGCAGGGTGGTGTGGGGAGGGCTGGCTAGATACCAGCCCTTACCCGATTAAGCATTTTTTACCTTGTTTAGAACAATAGTGCCAACACCAATTATTTTACTACCTTCTCGGATGCCGAATTGCTGACCTATAGGAAAGCGACCTTTTGAGCATTTTAGTAAGTTTGGAGATAGCACAATTTTACATGCTGCACATTGACCGGGATGAACTTGACCACTTTCAAAAATGTAGTGAGCATCCCAATCGGTAGAATCAACGTCATTAATATGCCAAAAGAATTGCCCGCAATATCCGTCAAAGACAGCAGATGACCTACCACCAAATTCTGTTTCTATTAAATAGACGTTCGCTTCTAAGTGAAAATCTTTAAATGTAGTGAAATCTTCCATAGTGCTTAACGCCCCGCACAGGGGCAGACAAAAAAGCGCAGCGTTTTGGCTGTCCCAGCGACCAACGGGAGCGATTGCTGCGGCTTGTTATGCGATTTCTCTATGCTGAGCATTCTTGCAACCCAAAGATGAACAGGATAAACCAAAAATTTGCTATTAGCAGTGAAATTACAACAGCATCTCTAGCAAATTTCGGGATATTTCTATAGCAATATAAATACGCTATTACGGCAAATTCTGAGACCAACCAAATTATAGATAGGTAAAAGAAAGAAACGTGACATTGCAGCTCTGGGATTGTGAATAAGATGTAACCAAACGCAGCTACTCCACCACCACACATAATAAATAATGCCGCCGTACTAACTGCGTTTCTCCAACCTGTAACGGATGTTGATAACAGTCTGCCCTTTATTTCAGTCATTCTATCCATTTGGTGATTTCGCATAACGCCCCGCACAAGGGCAGACAAATAAGCGCAGCGTTTTGGCTGTCCCAGCGACCAACGGGAGCGATTGATGCGGCTTGTTAAGTGTTGGGCACGGCAGGTTATTCATAATAATTGATACCTAATATAAATTCTGGTGCCTGATTGCGAACGAAGTCAGCTTCTACTGCTAGCAGATGAACTTCATTATTGATGACTATACGATCAAACAGAGATTTAGCTGCTGTCTTTCTAAACTCGAGGGACATATCAAGGCCATCATCTATCCTGGTGAAAATATCAATTGCCTTAGCTTCATCACTAGCCACTTCATCAATATTGAAAACGACTATGGCACATCGATTATCTTCCCTGCCCATATTTAAATTTACACTTAACGCTTAGTAAACGGCACCTGCCGAATTATCTCAAATGATACTGCACATGCCGTGTTATTTTATATTTAAGGTAATAATACGGCATGTGCAGTATATTACCCTATATCGCATCAGCTACACAGGGCGCTAACATCATGATTTTATTAATATTTTTATAGGACATCAAAATCAATTTAAAATGAACAACAACCGACCAAAATTTAATCACGCGAATAAAAAACAACCTCTTGCAGCCTAACCCACCATACTCCCAATAATACTTTTCTCTGTAACTGCATGAAAAACATGACGTTTTTCATTGAGACTCCTAAAAGGGACTGAATAACACTGCACTTGCTGTTTTTCTCCTCTCTGCGATAACGATCGAAATAGTATCACCTCTTATAAGCCATTCTACCCCCCCTCCTGATGCTCAGGTGTATTTCAAAAGCAGCATCGAACCACCGCCCCGCCCTGAGTACACCAAATGCTTTATTCTCCCGCCCAAAAACCAGTCTAACTTGAAATAATCCAATATTATATTGTGTTAAATACACACTATTGATGAATTAATTTTGTTAAAATATACTACATATTTACATAGTATGTAATACAGTATGAAATAGTAACGAAGTATAAAAAGCACTCAAAAGTCGAAAGAAAACTAATAACCAACCTATATAGGCAGCAAAATGGCTCGTGGCGGCATTAACAAAGCGGTTGTACTTAAGGCTCGGCAGGCTCTGTTAGCCAGAGGGGAAAACCCATCTATTGATGCGGTGCGAGTGGAACTTGGTAATACGGGCTCTAAGTCCACCATTCATCGCTATTTGAAAGAGATTGAGGCAGCGGAAACCACACGAATGGACGATGAGTCTTTACTCAGTGAACCCATTCGTACTTTGATTACACAACTGGTGTCACAGTTGAAGAAAGAGGCGGATACTATCGTCTCTTCAGCACAAGAGGTTGCTGATAATAAAGTAGCAACCATGGAAGCAGCTTTGCTCGAGCAGGCAGCCCATTCGGAGCGCTTAAGTCAGGAGCGGGACGAACACGCAACGATGATCAACGCCCTCACCTCTCAATTGGATGCCACACAGTTGCGTCTGAACGCCTCCGAAGAAAAACGACAAGCGTTAACGCAGTCTTTGGCCGTCTCCACTGAAGAACAGGCTCGGCTGCAGGCCGTTATTGAGGAAAAGCAAAGTCATATTGAATCATTAGAAGAGAAGCATGTTCATGCTCGTGAAGCATTACAACATTACCGGGAAGCCGTAAAAGCACAACGGGAGCAGGACGCGCGTCAACAAGAGCAACAATTACACACGCTGCACCGTGAACGACGACAACTAGCCGAAACCTTATCAGTAAAGCAATCCGAAATGACACAACTCAATCAGGAGAATGCACGCCTTGTAACTGAGTTATCAGCGGCTCAGCAACAACTTCAAACGCTAACCGTTCAAGCCAAGACTCTGGCATCTCTACAAATCGAACACGCCACCCTGGCCCAATCCTCAGAGCACCTTCAGGTCGAAAGAGACCGACTTGTTTCACAGCTGAAAATCGCACTCACAGAGCAAGAGAATGTTAAATCGGCACATGAAACACTCTCTCTAAGCCACGCTCGGCTTGAATCGGAAATGGCGGTTAAAACGGAATGGCTGGAAAACATCA
The DNA here is from genome assembly GCF_021234875.1 of Marinibactrum halimedae. GTDB lineage: Bacteria > Pseudomonadota > Gammaproteobacteria > Pseudomonadales > Cellvibrionaceae > Marinibactrum > Marinibactrum halimedae. The sequence goes on from NZ_JAJQVM010000016.1 coordinate 2,952, forward strand.
TGGCAGAGCTTACCCAACTCAAAGCGATGAAATCTGGCACCGAAAATAACACGATCGACAAACTGTGACCTCGTCCAATACACGCTATCATTGAATAAGACATTTTCCGTCCCCAATTGAACTGAAACAATGAGTTACTTGTCCAAGCAGTGGTTATGACAAAAATGTCTCAAACGGCGTACTGTGTTGAAAAATAAAGCATTTTTCTGCGGTATTCACTGCGATAAGATACATTTTTGAGGACGATACTCGAATTTCTGTGTCATATTGTCCGAAGGTGTTGCTACAGCGACCCAGTAGAATGACGGAGTAAATCACAGAAAACGGTTTACTCTATAAAAGACGCATATTAAGCGCCATTTACACAACTTTAGTGACAACCGATTGATAGCAACTGGAGCGAATGCACCAGTGAAATTGAGCAAAAATAGGATATTCCATGTATGAAAGCGTTTAAAACCTTGGCGCTTGCGGTTGCGCCACTGGCTTTAGCCTCCCAGTTTACCCTCGCTGCAAGCGAGCCCCTGAAGATGTCAACGTCACAGTCTAAGACGCTGATTGAAATTATCGACACTCTTTCTAAAAATCACTATCGACTTCAGGGTGTGGATGATTCGCTCTCTGCAAAATACCTGGATAATCTCTTAGAGCGCCTAGATCCGAATAAGGTGTTCTTTTTCCAATCGGATATCGACCACTTTGAAACCTATCGTCACGAGTTTGATGATCGCTTTAAACGTGGCAACCTAGACCCGGCCTACACCATCTACAACCGTTTTCGTCAGCGCCTTCAAGACCAGCTAGGCAAGAATATTTCCTTGCTGCAAGACGAAAACATCGTTTTTGATTTCACCAAAAATGAAGATTTGGCATTGGATCGAGATGAAGTTGAGGTCTGGCCAAAGAGCAAAAAAGAGTACGATGAACTGTGGCGCAAACGCTTGAAATCAGCGGTATTAAGCTTGGTGCTGTCAGGCAAAACACAACCAGAGGCAAAGAAAACCCTAGAGCGCCGCTACTCCAATCAGCTCAAGCGTGTGGAACAGCAAGATCAGGAAGACGTTTTCGAAACGTTGGTCAATGCGTTGGCTGAGTTGTACGACCCACATACCAGTTACCTCTCTCCTCGCACCGAAGAAAATTTCAACATCAATATGTCTCTCTCATTAGAAGGCATTGGAGCGGTGTTACAAAGTGAAGACGAATTTACCAAAGTTGTTCGCTTGGTGCCTGCCGGGCCTGCGGATAAACAAGGTGAACTGAAAGCCGCAGACCGCATTACCGGCGTCGGACAAGGCACAGATGGCGAGATTGAAGATGTCATTGGCTGGCGCTTAGACGAAGTGGTTGACCTGATTCGCGGAAAAAAAGGCACCTATGTGCGCCTGCAAGTGATTCCATCGGAAAGCAAAACCGAAGAAGGCACCAAAGTGGTCACCATCAAGCGTGACAAGGTCAAATTGGAAGAGCAAGCGGCGAAAAAGGCCGTTTTTGATGTGGACGATGGCAGTGGCGAAGTGTACAAGCTGGGGGTAATCGATGTTCCTGCCTTTTACTTAGACTTTGAAGCCTACCGCAAACGCGACCCCAATTACAAAAGTACAACGCGCGACGTTTACCGCTTATTAAATGAGCTAATGGCCGAAAATGTCGACGGTGTCATTTTGGATCTTCGCAGTAACGGCGGCGGCTCATTACAAGAAGCGACTCAATTAACCGATCTATTTATTGATGCAGGCCCCGTGGTACAAATTCGCGAGACCAATCAATCCATATCTCGCCAAAGCCGTTCTCGCTCTAAGGCACATTATCGTGGGCCATTAGTGGTGTTGATGAATCGCCTCAGTGCCAGTGCATCGGAAATTTTTGCTGGAGCCATTCAAGACTATGATCGAGGTCTGATCATCGGTACTCAATCTTTCGGTAAAGGCACCGTGCAATCTTTAACGCCGGTACACGAAGGGCAACTGAAAATCACCGAATCGAAATTCTATCGGGTTTCTGGTGACAGTACCCAACATCGCGGCGTTGTGCCAGACATCACCATGCCTCCAATGGTAGACCCAGAAGAAGTGGGTGAAAGTACTTACGACCATGCTCTTGACTGGGACCGCATTCACCCCGTCCGTCACGATAAATACATTGATTTTAGTGCGATTGTGCCGCAACTGAAATCATTGCACGACAAACGCGTCTCCACCGACCCGGATTTATTGTTCCTGAAGGATCAATTCTCTTTCGCTCAAGAAAATCGTAATCAAGATCGATTATCGCTGAACCGTAAGCAACGAGAAATGGAAAAAGAGGATCGCGAAAAGGTATTATTGGCGATCGAAAACAAGCGCCGACAAGCGAAAGGGTTGGAAGCGTTTGAATCCTTCGATGAAGCCACCGAAGAGGATGAAGACAATAATTCCGCCGTTGGCACCAATAAAATCGAACCCTCCAAAGACCCGCTGCTGATGGAAGCCGGTTATATTATGGCAGACTACATTCGCCTACAGTTGAAAAACCAAACAGCGAAAGCCGGTGGTATTTAATGAAGGCCTATCAGCCACCATTGACGGTTAATGGCGGCTGAGCATTATTATTCGTAACCGTTTGATATTACATCCCGCGTTATCGCGGGATTTTTTTACCTAAAAAGAACAACACAGAAAAGGGTTAAAAGTGAAAATTGTTTCCTTTAACGTCAACAGCCTTCGTGCACGTTTGCATCAATTAGAAGCTGTTATACGCAAACATTCGCCAGATTTTATCGGGTTACAAGAGACCAAAGTCCGCGATGAAGAATTCCCATTAGCGGAAATTGAAGCGTTGGGTTACCACCCTATTTATCACGGCCAAAAAACCCATTACGGTGTTGCCTTACTCTCTAAAGAAACACCCACTCATTCACAAAAAGGCTTTGAGGGCGAAGCCGAAGACGCTCAACGTCGCTTTGTATTAGGTGAGTTTGATCGCCCCTATGGAAAACTGGTGGTGGCCAATGGTTATTTCCCACAAGGAGAAAACCGCGATCACCCTACCAAATACCCAAATAAAAAAGCGTTTTACGAAGATTTACAAGCATTGTTAGAGCAGCGCTATTCCCCCAATGACCACATTATTGTAATGGGAGATATGAATATTTCTCCTGAAGATATTGATATTGGTATTGGTGAAGACAATCGCAAGCGTTGGCTGCGAACCGGAAAATGCAGCTTTTTGCCAGAAGAGCGAGAATGGTTACAGCGCTTAAAAGATTGGGGGTTAAGTGACACATACCGTTTGCACTATTCCGGCATGGAACAATTCAGCTGGTTCGATTATCGCTCAAAAGGATTCGATAGAGAGCCCAAACGCGGTTTACGAATTGACTTAATTATGGCAACCGAAATACTGGCAAAACAGTGCCTAGATGCGGGCATTGATTATGATATTCGCTCACTGGAAAAATCTTCCGACCACTGCCCAGTTTGGGCGACTTTTGCAGAATAAAACCGGCCTACTCTAAATCCCATGATACGACAGATCAGCATATGTACGACGAAAGTACACGTTCCAAACACGTCGTATCAACCAATCATTTTGAATATAATAACCTCATACTGTCATTTTAGGTGTATACGCTTAATTACTATATTTTAGTAAGATACAAGAAAAGACATCGCATATGAGGCAATATTATTTAAAACCTTCATCACGTTTCTCACAGAGGTTTCTTTTTTTAAATCCACTCTCTTTTCTTTCACGCAAAGCCGTTACCGGTATTTTCTTTTTCGTTTACGTTGCAAGCCAATGTGCTTTCTCTTCAGCTTTTGCTCAAGCATTAAAAATGAGCAACCCAACTTCTGACGATACCTTTCGAATTTTTTCGAATGAAGAGCCTCCACTGGCGTACTGGGATGAACACCAAAATCTAGTGGGTTACTCGGTTGAAGTAGTCAGGGCAATTCAAAAAGAAATGGGTGATCAAAGTGACATTATTATTCACCACCCTTGGATACGAGCCTACCGAACCGCCTTGAAAGAGCCCAATGTGGTCATATTCTCTGCTGCAAGAACTCCAGAACGCGAAAATAAATTTCATTGGATCACCCTCCTCAGTCGAAACTTACTCACGTTTTACACGCTAGAAGAAACGGATTTAGACCTTAAAACAATAGATGATTTACACCACATCAACTCTATTGCCGTTTTACGTGGCGGGGTTCGTGAAAAATTCTTAGAAGATCATGGTTTTACCAACCTTACTTCCACCAGTAATCATAGCCAAGCACTCAAAATGCTCAGCTCAAAACGAGTGGATGCACTATTACTTTACCCTTCCGGTCTAAGGATATTGAGCAAGCAAAACCACCATGAGAAAGTGCGCTTTAATGCCCGTTACAGCTTTCGTTTAGGGGATGCTTACCTGGCCATTTCCAAAAAGACACCTCTTCGTCTCGTTCAAAAGTGGCAGAAAGCGGCACAGACCATCAAAGAAAATGGCACCTTCGAGGTCATTGCGCAACGCTGGCAAGCAAAATTATTAAACGACTATTCCATCGATAGCCATATCCAAGACGGTGGTCTTAACCTTTGGAATGAGAAAAACACCGCCCCGGTAATTCAATAATGCAATGAGCATGACATAAAAGTGATCAGCTATGTTGAGTAGTCCTTATTTGAAGGGCTTTAATATTCTGCTTCATCATGTGTATTTTCAGTATGGTGTCTGCGCTTAACTGCACGTTCTCGTCGGTGCTCTCGATGCACTTTGCGCAAGGCTTGCATTTTTTCCATTTGCTCCAATGTGAGCACAGAGGCTAACTGAATATCGGTATCCTTACGCACAGCTTTTAGCTCAGTTCTTACATTATCCCGAGTAGGACGGTGGTTTTCCAAAATCGATTCAACCCGTGCATGGCTACCCTCCAGAATCGCCCTTACCTGCTCCTGTTGTTGCGTATCCAATGCTAATTTCTCTGTTAAATATTGTGTATGTCGTTCAGGGTTCAACCTGTGTTTGGCTTCAGGGTTACGGTCGTCAGCGAAGGCACTAACAGCGCCTAAAACTAACGTCAAAACCAGACCCCAATTGCATATTACTAATCTCATAATCCAACTCCTCTCTATCTATCGGATACCCCATAGAATAACTCTGCACTGCGCAAGAAATGTGCATAAATGAGGGAAGTTTTCGTATGGAAGGGTGCGTCATCTCAATCGGTCTTTTAAGCAGAGAATAAATTGTTATTTCTAAAAAGTGTCGCGTTTTATTTCAGATAAGAATGACAAGAAAGTCGTGTAATCTGATGATTCTTTAAGCAATGGTGCTGTAATAGTATGTAATGGCAGTGCGTAAAATTTTTATGTTTTATTTCTATACTGATAATTCAGGGTGCCACTCACTGATGATGGGTGTTATGTTTTTATTCGCTTCAATTATAATAATTTTCGTGAAAAGGAGCTCTTATGTCTAAAATAAAACTCGGTATCGGCCTCTATTCTTGCCCTACTTCTGATCACAACCGTGTCGTGAGCTATATCAAAGGCGATGACGACGTTGACAAGCTTATTGTTACATTAGACCAACAGTTAAAAGCCTTAACGGATCATATTAAGGCCGCAAAGATACCTGGATTTGGAGTGCAAGGTATCTTTGTGGCACCCGAGTACATGTTTTCTGCTGGTGACGGTAAGACCAATAATCGCGGCGTTGACGATTATATGAAGGATAAAATCGTCGAAAAACTTAAAAAGCTGTCATTGAAATACAGCAATATCGTATTTATCCCTGGGTCTATCTGTTGGCAAACCTCTGCGCTAGGACAAGGTGTTGCCAATATTTCCATGGGGGGAACATTATCCGTTGATCAAGCCAAAAAAGCGATTCCTGCTGTCAAGGCAAAACAAAACTGGCAAAACCCTGTTGCCAACAAAGTGGGGTTTGCAAAAGACTTGGGATCCTCAAAAGCCTCTGCGTTAGACAGCAAAAAAGCCACCGGAGATAATGTTAAGGCCAAATTTCAGAAAAATACGGTTTTTATTTTTCACCAAGGGAAACTTCTCGGAGAGCACAGCAAATCCAGTGATTACGATGAGAGTAACAAAGACAATGTGTATCACGTTGCAGACCCTTATCCTGGGTTGCATCAAGTTAAAACTCACAAGGGCTATGTCAATATCGGTATTGAAGTGTGCTTAGACCACGACTGCGACACTTTATACAATTGGGTGAATGACCCAAGCGGTGGAAACCAGAAACCTCATTTGCATGTTATTGCTTCTGCAGCCGTTCAGCCTAAAAGGTTTGCCTGTAAAGCCAATGGCTATTTTTTGCATGCCTCTAGCCACCCTAGTTTTACGATGCTGTACGACCCAGCACAGGGAAAAGTGGTAAAGAGCTTAAATAAGCCAGACCTGCTGTTAGATACCGTCGAGATGGATGTGTAGATTACGGTTTGGCCTGATTAAAATAAATAGAACCATAAGTCTAGCCCTGACGCACAAGACCGAAGGTTAAATTTTCTTTGGTATTATTAGGGGCCCAGGTATTAAACCACCGGTCCCAACAGGCCAGTGCGACCCCTAAGTTCTTATCTCTGTGCTCAGGGGCATTACTGTGGTGAATTTGATGTTGCGCAGGGCTAATCAGCCACCGCTCTAATTTTCCAAAGCTCAGTCTGATGTGGCTGTGTCGAAGGTTTGCCCCAAAGACATTGAATAGAAACCCGAGGATATCGACCCCCAATATTTGCCAACTTTGAATATTGTCTTTAAAGAGATAGACAAATACACCACTGACCACACCAAAGACGAAAAACCCTCGCAGGGTATACAAGGACATTTCAATGGGATGCACACGGTGTACTGTTAGTGGTGTAAGTACTGTTGCGGAATGATGTACTTTATGAAAACGCCATAACCACGGTAATTTGTGCATGGCGTAATGCACACCAAAACGGCTGAAATCCTCCAGAATAAAAAAGACGCACGCATACAACAGCCCAACCCAAACAGCAGGCACAGCCAGTGTAGGGGCATCACCAAAAGTGGTTTGCAACAGGGAACCAAAAAAAATGGTGGCGGCTAAGTGACTACCGATAAGGGGCGTGATTAATAATAAACGTACGGTATTATTGATAAAGACGTAGAAAACATCGGTAGCAGTAGAGATATTGAGCCAATACCGTCGATTCAATAATGATTTTAACTGTTGAATGAGATCGAATTTTTTTGACTGAATCGTTACTGATAACGATGCCATTACCAAAGCACTGATTAAAAACAGCCAAAATAAACGTTTACTGGGCTCAATAAAATAAGAAAACGGCGTGAGCAGAAGATCCATAATTATGTCCAATGGGCTTCTCCTTTTTGTTTTACTAAATCGTCACGCCTTTTCACAATGATCTAATAACGTAGATTACGGTAAACGCGATGAAATACCGTTAAAAACGGTATTTCACTCGGGCACGGGTAGTGCGAGGTCGATTCGGACGAGCCCCAAACGGACGCCACGACACAATGGCCTCTTCGTTGGTGAGATTATCCACGGCTAATTGCAACATCCATTGCGCATTGACATTCCAGGTGGCCGACACATCGGCTGTGGTGTAAGCATCGGTATGCAACACGTCATCAATATTAAGACTGCCCGCTTGATCCCGCATTTCACTTTGATAATTTAACGCCAGATAAGCCTCCCATTGCGTCGTGCGCGCACCAAATTGAATTCTACCTACGTGCTCTGGTAAATAAGGTAATTCATCGCCCTCACGCACATCGCCCCACTGTGAAAACGAAGAGGTGAAACTCGATTGAAAAGCAGATTCCGTATAGGTGTAATTCACGTTGATGGGGAATTCGATGGTATCACTGAGTGGCAGTAAAATTTCACCGTATACCTCAACCCCCGCTACTTCGACACTACCGCCGTTAAACTCTTCACCAATATTGCAATCGGTGTCACTGGCCCGGCAGCGGCCTAACAAATTGGTGTAATCGCTGAAAAAACCAATCACTTCCGCGTTAATCAAAGCGGTTTGGTAACGTAAGCCGTATTCAAAATTCGTTGCTTCTTCTGCGTCTGTCTCTTCACCGGAGGTGGCACCAGCCGGTGAAAAGCCTTTATTCACCCCAGCGAGAAAACCTAAGCTTTCAGAAAATTGCCAATGCACCCCAACACCGGGAACCACAATAGACTGCGATTTTTCCGATTCCGTTTCATTCAGAAAGTCAGTGGCACTGGCATCGATGTCTTCAAAACGCACACCGGCATTAAAGGTCCAATCGCCCCAAGCAACGGTGTCGTGGAAAAAGACGGCGATAGCATCGGTTTCGGCTTCGTTTTCCGTTTTATTGCCCCACGCAATGCCATCATTTTGCATGGTGCCATCGACCATTAAATACCCACGAGTCGAGTGCTGCCTTTCGATATAATCATGATGGAAGCGAATTCCCGCCTCTAATTGATGTGACCAATCCCCAAGGGATACGTCATAATCGGCTTTAAATTGAAGCCCGTATGAACCGTATTCACGATCATTATTGGTGACATCCAACGTTTCGGCAGGTATGGCTCGTGAGTTAATTTCACCCCGCAAAATACCCAGCTCACGTGAAAATACATTATCGCTGCGCGACAAAATATCTCGAACAGGCACCCCAGCCTGAGATGCCTCTACGTAAGGCGCACCAATAAAGCCATCCAATTTATTCCAAGAGCGCTCAAAGGTATTCCAATACATTTTTGTATTTAACGATAATTGATCACCGGCCTGAAGAAAATGATCAAAATGTATTTGGCTGTGCTCAGAGGTGAATTTATCTAACTGGCTGGCCGCATAACGACGATTAGGGTCATCGTCAAAGTCATCGGGCGTTAACCCTAAATAAGTTTCGTCAGCGTCTTCTTCTGCGTACCCTAACTTTAACGTCATACGCTGTTGGTAACCGAATAAGTCATCAAACGACCACTGTAATTTGGAGTTGATATCGGTGCGCTCAAAACCCGTATCACCCCCGCCGTCCAATTCCTTAAAGCCATCACTGCCAAAATGCAATGCGTCTACCCAATAACCGAAATTGTCATGAGTATTGCCGTAAAATACTTGGTATTTTTCAAAACCGTATTCGCCAAGAGCGGCGTCTACATATCCTTCAGAGGCACTGGGTACAGGTTGTGTGGCAAGATTAATCGCACCGCCCACATTATTTGGCCCCTGCTTTATGGAAGCTGGCCCCTTGACCACTTCCACGGCACTCATACGAGAAATATTCGGCACATAATACGCAGAAGGCGCTGAATACGGCGCAGGCTTAATTAATACACCGTCTTCCATCAGCGTAATTTTTTGGCTGCGATCGCTCGACACACCGCGTAACCCAATATTCGGCCGTAAGCCATAACCGTCTTCCTGCCGGACATACACGCCGGGTAATGTGCTTAATACTTGGGTTAAATCGGCGGAATCAAACTGCTCTAATGCGGCTTCATCCAATAAATGCGCCGAACCCGATAACGTATTAATGTTCTCTTTACCGCCGGTAACTAAAATTTCTTCAAATAAAGTATCGGTGCTGTCTTTTTCTGCATCGGATGCGTGGGCTCCCGATGCAGATAAACCAATCAATAACGCCAGTGTTGTTTTTGAAGTCTTCATTGTTTTTTCTGAATCCTAGTCGTTGAAACCGAGTCTTTGAGTCCTAGTCGTTATCCGATTGAGCACGATCGGGTAAATCCACGTTGACGGCGGCAACGAACCCCACTTTTAAATCGTCGGTAATACGTTTCACTAAGCCCGATAGGTTACAGGCAGAAAAATCACTGGGTGTGTCTGGATTGGAAAACGCATTGGCACACGCCGCTTCACTGACACTGTCATTGATGTTTTCACTTTGATCAATTAATGATTCAACCGTGTTATCGATGACATTCATCGACAATCGAATGTTGTCAAAAAACCGAACATTTAAACTGTCGACTCCCGCTTGAGCAATAATGTCATCAAACCCTAAACCGTCTGCGCCGGTTAACATGGTCTGAAAACCTTCCAAATTATTTCGGATATTAACCAATGAATTTTCTACGTAAGGTGATTCTACGAATTCAGGGCAACTGGTTCCCCGGCAATCGGCATTAATACCCGTGGGCAATCCTAATTTAGTATCTTTCACATCGACGTCTACATAAAACATCGCGTCCGATAAACTTTCTAAACTGGCCGCCGCATTATTAGGGTTGATAAATGTACTGCGGTAGTTACCCCCATTACTGTCCCACTGAGCAATAACGGTGGTGGCAGCATCGGCAATATCGTTGGCAACATGAAGGGCATACTCACACCGAAGTTGTCTTCGTTCGTTAATAGAGCGGTCATTCCAATCGGTCGTTTCGGTAATTTGGCTTGGGCAAGTATGCACTAAGGTTTCGTTGAACAATAAATATTCAAGAGCGCCAATACCCCGCTGATTGGTTGTTTTAATGGCGATATCAAAATCGGCTTGAGTATTCGCTTGAACCACGGATTGATCAATACCGCAAAGGCTTAATGAGCCCGTACCGTATGAGGTGAAACGATTGCGTAATGCACCGTTATTGTCGGCAACCGGGCCAATGGCGTGAGCTTCAGAACGCTGAATAGACGCTTGCAATGCTTGCCACGCTACAGTGACTTCACTTAATGCTGCCCCAGCGGTGGCTGAGCCAATGGTGTCGCAATAGGTCGCAATGGCGCCGTCTGGCTCAGCCAATGACTTTGCTTGTGCTTCAATCGCTTGATAATTGGGAAGAAAAATATTATCGGTGTAGTTTGCAAACATACCAGCGAAATCAAAGGTTTCGTCCGATACTTCGGTGGAATCTGAGCTTGAACTGGAACCGCTATCCGCTCCACAACCGGCAAGCAAGGCACCACACAATGAAACCCCAAGAAAAAACGCTTGTTTTTTATTCATCTTTATTTTCCTTTGAATACAAAGAAAGGCGCTAACGCGCCTTTCTTAATAACTCAACCTTAATACCTCAACTACTTCTAACACTGTCAATAGTGTTGCTGCTCTTGTGCTATCTCGCAACTGTCTTAATTAAAATCGTTTTACCAACCGGCAACATTATCCGCATCAAACGCATAAGCCGTTTGCAAAAGGTCGCGGGCCATCATCAAGTTTTCTAAATAGGCGCTTTTTGCGGCCTCAGCCGTAGTCGCATTATTAAACATCATGCCATTTTGCGTACCGTCTGCTAATACGGGAGCCGTGCCCATTAACTCAAGAATATTCTTGAGGTCTTCAATAGTAACCGCGACGTCTTGCGCTTCACCATTAACCATAACGGAACCCGTACGGAATGGAGAATATGGACTAAATTGCAGGCCCAATGCAAAGCCTTTCATTTCGCCCCAATGTTTTGCTAAGTCAATAAAATTTTGTCGATCAGCAAAATCATTGTTCATAAAGTTCGCCATGTCCCCTTGAACATCATTAATATAGTGAACAACGGTAGCGGCGATGCATTTTTCCCAGGTCTGAGCCGCGATGGCAAGTTGAACATCCAGTGCTTCAGACGCTTCCATAGACAAACTGCCAGGTGATGTTTCAGTGGCACCGGTAGCGGCATTTTGCAAAATCTCACGGCCTAGTAAGAAAGCATCAAACACTTCTTTGGTGAAATCCGTTGGGTTGGCGTTAGCCGCCGTACCTCTATCACGCTTGGCACAATTGGTGGAGTTACCAAAGTTAAACTCGCTGCGCACATCAATGGAGCCATCAGCCAAGAAGCTGTCTTCATACGAAGGTGAGCTGATGATGTCGTCGGTTAAATCATTGTAATTACGTGCGGCACCAAAGTAGCCAAACGCTTCATCAAAATCATGAGCGCCTTCGGTGTAGGTTTTACCAGATGCGAGGGTTAAATTTGCGTCTGAGCCGTAATCAATGCTCATGTAATCGGCGGTGCCTTGCGAAAAGGTCAAGGCACCTAATAAGAATTTTTGTACCAGTTGACGAAGGTCTAGACCTTCTTCGGTGACCGTGGCAACACCAATGTTGGCAGTTCCACCGGATATCGTAATTGAGTCTGTGGTGTCAGCCGCTTCATCACCCAACATGTCTAAATACAGATCCATTAGGTCAGCAGGAGTCGCAACAGAATCCCAACCAAAAAAACCGTCTCCCAAGATGTGATCTGCGCTGTCTATGCCAGCAAGTTTACTTCTCACAACCTTACCGGAAGACACATCCCCTGGCGCAATAGTCAGTGCAGGGACGCCATCGTCGCTACCGATAATATTTTGATTTTCACCAACATCGAATGTCGCGATATAGCTGCTATCACGAGCGTCACTGTCTTCAAAACCATAAAAGAAGTTTAAGTCCTTCACAACGCTTGCGGGAACATTAGACGCATCACGAGTTAGCGCATTCATCGCATCAACTAGATCACTCACAAGTATGTGACGTGCTGTTTGCCCAGTGTAAGAAACTGTACTAATACCGGCTTCGTTTTCGAAAATATAAGTCGTCGGTAACGGATCACAAGCATCACCCATGCCATCCACATCGCTGTCAGCTTGATCGGCATTGGCATTATTGGGGCAATTGTCAGTGCTATCGGCGACGCCGTCACTATCAGCATCGGCAGTGGTTGAACCACCGCCCGTTGAACCACTATCTGTAGGCGTTGAAGGGCTATCGCTAGAGCCACCCCCACCACCGCCTCCACCACAGGCAGTCAGTTGGGTAACAGAAAGAACGGCCAGTAAACATGCAAGCGCTCGTGTCGTCATAATTCGCTTTCCCACTTTTCTTGTTAATTTGGTTGCTAATGATAATGATTATCAGAATTTTTACAATGTTTCTTTAATGTACACCTTTTGCGAAGCCCCGGCATGCAGAAATACGTCCTCTAACACCCCTTCTTGACATAATTCAAATAAACCAAATCGAACAGGGAGGCAATTCAAGAGGCAAGACAAAAGCGGTAAGAAGGAAAAGAGGATAAAAGACAACTAAAAAATGGTAGTTTTATTTGATGTCACATCGCTGAAAAAAGCATCTGATAGTGTCTTCCGCTCTTATGATTTAATTGTTTTGTATGCTGTTATTTGATTGGTGTTTTACAAACATTTTCATTAAAAATAAACAGGTAGAGTATGAAACCCAAAAAGAAACAACTCATTCTTTTTACAGTAATCACAACATTATTACATGTTGTGATTTCTCAAAGTCATGCCGCACCAGATGACACCTTTGAACCTTTTACCACATGGAATGGAAAAAAAGTGTACCTTTCTCCGGCCCGCCACTCAGACGCAGGGTCACGAGGAGAGTGTAGCGGTACCAATGGTATGGGTTCGTTAAATGAGAATACAGCTGCCTATCGTTACGCCTATTATGCGGCGACAGGGAATTACGTTGGTAATGATATCTCCACAAGCCCTTACCGAAATCTTCGTAGCCGGGGGTATAAAATTCGTATTGGGCGCGGCACCATCAGTTCCGCCATTGCCAATTCAAACGCTTGGGGTGCGACGGTACACATTCCTATTCACAGTAATGCTCGCCCAGAAACTTGTGGTGACACTCGTGTTGAACGCCACGGGACTCATGTAATCTATCAATCTTACGGTGCAACAGGTGGCGAGGGGTTGTCTGGATTTATCAAAGAAACCGTTGGCGTTTCTAGCCCTGGAACCAATGATTTGATCTGCCACAACAGTAGTGACTGCACGGCATTTAATTGTTTGGGAGAGTTATGCCGAACCTCGGCAAAAGCTGCGTATTTAGAAAGAGAATTTCATACGTGGAATCGAGGTGCGAAATGGATTGAAACGGATCAATACCATGCTTGGCGCTTGGGTTGGGCTGTTGATCAATTCTTGGGTTACCCACGGTAATTTATTCACTATCGTTGACTTATGAAAAATAGTGAAGTGATGAAAAAATACGTTCCGTTCAGTGTGGTTGTGGGAGTTTGTATTATTGGCGTATCTATATACTCAGCCCTCTTTCAAGAGAGAGAATTGAAGCGCACCCCACAATTAATCTCACCTTTAGTGAAAGAAAAGACGAGTGTCTCGAATACAAAACCGATGAACAATCAAAAATCGGACGAAGTATTTTCTGCAAAAGAGCCTACACCAACTCCGGATGCGTCTCTTTCTAATCGAGAATCTAAACTTGCTGAGTACCCAGGCTTTGGGCACAACAGTGAGCAAGACGAAGAAACGTTTTCTGAAGAAGAATTGGCGCGAGAACATTTCGTCGCAGATTGTATGGCGCAAAGGGGCTTTGAGTATACGCCCTCCCCCTCTATTGTGGTGGATGATGCAACGGCACAAGATCCGGAAGCGTTTGAGCGGTTGTTGCAAGAAGCGGCAAGTGACCCTAATGAAAAATACCTTCAAGGTTTATCCCATACAGAACAAGAAGCCTATTATTTGGCGTTAGTGGGAATGAAAGACCCTAATGCGCAAGAAGCCATTGAGCATGAAGCAGCAAGCTTTAGTGACAGCTGTGTAAATCAGGCATTTTCAATCATTCCTAGCGTGTATGAAAAACGGAATGCCTTGCGTGAGGAAATCGATCAAATGGAGTTGGCCATCCTTCAAGATGATCGACTTTCTCTTGCTAACGACCAATGGACACGATGCATGAGTGATGCCCAGCTTTACTACTCATCACCCCAGGCATTGCTTGCAGCGGCTGACCAAGAAATGGCGCAGTTACTCAGCCAAAACGCCAGTGTTGAAGCGATTACGGCTTCCCGTCAAATCCACACAGCGGCATACGAAATGTCTCATCGCTGTTACCAGCAAGCCGACATAGCAGAGATTACTCGCGAAGTGAGAATTGAGTATGAAAACCGCTTCGTCGACGCTTACCAGAAACAACTGGATCATTAGGTCGAGACGCTAAGTTGCCTCAATGACCAGATGAATACATCAATCAAAGGAACACCTTTCAACCTGAATACATTATAGACCTTAGTGAATCGCAAGCCCTGGCAAATTACATATACAAATTACAAATAGATGCGTAAATTCAATTGAGCGGTACAAACCAGCTTGCCATTTCGTTGAAGTTCAATGTGAACATCATTGATTAAATCGAGGCTACGACGATTAATTAATACATCGTTTAACGACGTTCGAGCACGAATGGCAGAACCGGTTTTTACTGGACTTAGAAAACGCACTTTATCTACGCCACAGTTAACGACCATCCTGGCCTCTGGATAGTACTGTTCACCGTAAGCATCCAACTCACTTAATGTCGGCAATAAAGAAATTAATAAAAACCCATGGGCAACGGTACTTTGAAAAGGAGATTCTTTTTTTGCCCGCTCCGGGTCGGTGTGAATCCATTGGTGGTCACCGGTCACTTCAGCAAACTGGTTAATGCGGTCTTGATCAATCGTCAACCAATCACCAATGTGCGTTTCTGTTCCTTTAAACATCATCAAGCGGTTATACACCTCCACCACTTGTGGATTAATGGGCAATGGCTGAGGTTTGTCATCGGGCAGAATAAATCGAAAGCGCGACATTAAGCCACTTTGTAATGAATTAATGACCGTCTGATTAATGGTTGCTGAAATTTCTCGAAATTGCGGCTCAATTTTGCGGATAAACTCCACATTATTGAGTTGTATTTCTTGTCGCTTTTCCTTGAGCAATCTCACAATGTCCATGGCTCAGTCCCCTGCTGATCGGTTCATCAAACGTATCGTGCGACCATCGAGTCACACAAGTGTATCTTATGTCGGTTTTGTGACAGTTTTTTTTAATTGTATTCTTTCATCATCGCGATCACTCAGTAATTTTCTCCAAAAACGGAATACGTTCTCGCGCTAACCGTAGGCAATCTAACGGTAGACAATCTGTGTATAAAGAGCGTTAGGCGTTTTCAAATATTATTGCACCAACCAGTGATCAATCGACTTCTTCAATTCTTCTCTACGAATGGGCTTCGCAATAGTATCGTCCATACCTGAGGTTAAACACAGACGGTCTTGTTGATCACTCTTTTGAGTGGTCATCCCCAGCAATGGAATACGCCGCTGTGCGGCATCGTTGGCGGCATGGATTTTACCCGCCAAGTTAAAACTGTCTTCACATTCAGAACAGCCATTAAGGTGGCACGATAAGAAAATCAGATCATAATGGGTTGATTGCAGTCGTTTTAAACCGTCTGTGGCGCCGGCTGCAATATCCACACTGATGTTCATTTTCTCCAGCATTTTAGACACCACCAACTGATCAACCGAGTTATCGTCAATCAATAAAGCATGAGAACCAACATGCCCCACATTGGCAGCGTTATTTTTAAATTTATCTGCAATGGCGTTATACAGTTTATCTTGGGTTACAGGCTTTTGAATCATGGCTGTTAAAGGGTGTTGCTGCAAATGGTCATTAAGAATATCCGATTGCGCCTGAAGATGACTGACCACCAGGAATTGATAAATGTCTTGCTGGGTATCGGCATCCGTAATTTGCTCAGACACCGCGACTGCCGTAAGGCTGTCTTTACGTGAAAAGACGACAGCAATTTGTGCCGGCTGTGCCATTTCCTGACAATGCTGTATTACATCTTTCACGGATTCATTCGTCCCAACCAAGCGTGGCTTTAAACCCCACTGTTTGAGTACATCCACCAACTCTTCCTCGATTTTCGCCGGTGGATTGACCACTAAAGTGGTCTCACCATGAAACTTGCTTTCGTATTGCTTCACAAAAGACTGATTACTCACCGGCTCTAGCGGCACTCGAATCCAGAAAACAAAGTTATCCAGATCTTTAATGCCCATGCCCCCCCCCATTGCCACCGCCAAATGTTTGCTCATATTGAAAGAAAACGCATTATCGTGGGCCTGGGTTTCTTGGTCAGTGGGGCTTTGCTCTTCGTCATCATCTTGAATGTTGATGAGTAAGTTCGATTGGTTTTCGGAGGTGGTATCGAAATTAATATTAACCGTCAATTCAACACCCCGGCTCATTCCCAATGCTCGGTCGAGCAATGCGGTAATCAATTGCGCCAGGCGAATGGAATCCCCTCGCACCCGCGTGGGAATGGACGCCGAATAGTTCACGGCTAATTCTTTTCCCAGTACTTCGGCTTCCGGCTCTTTCTCATTAAAGAGGGTTTCTAACAGCTTCGGTAAATTGAACACCGTATTTTCGACCAGTAATTTATTGGCCTTTATCTTGGAGTAATCCATGACGCTGTTCATGACTTGTAACTGTCGATCACTGGCTTTTTCAGCGATATTGATCAAAGTGCGCTGACGAGAGGTCACATCATCACCATGGGAAATCACCGAAAGCGCGCCGACAATGTCATTAAGAGAGGCCCGGAACTCATCACTGAGTGAAACAAAAAAGGAGTGGCTTAAGTCAGCCGCCGCTTGAGAGTCGCGTTTTTCTATTTCAAGAATATTGGCTTTCTGGCGCAACGCATAGTTGGCTTCTAACCGCTCCCAGTAAGTACGACTGACTAAGTTGCCCTGGTTTCTTAACAGCAAAAACAACGCCAGCATGACAGTGCCGTACAAGTAGCCATCCAATGAAAAAAGTGAAAAGCTGGACAAGGCAACGGGGATTAGCCCAATAAATAAGTAAATATTAAGAAAGCGTTGGTACGGGGCGAACACATTACAAATGCTGGCGTAAAACACCACCGTATAAAGCCACAGAAAATTCGTCTCAGGTTGAAAACCCAGCACAATGGTTAACGATGAGAGGATCACTCCCCACCACATAGACCCGGCAAAAGCCGCACAGAAATGCATATTTCGCCAGCGCGCCGGTGCTTTGGGGTATAAGGTTTCAAACCGGAAGAGTAAATAACCCCGACCTATGGTGATCAAAAACAAAACCGACGTTAAGAAAATCGCAAGGTTGGTGGCCTTACCATAAAAGTCGCCCAGCACAAGTGTGAGTATAAAAACCGAGACCGACATAAGCAGCCCACGACGGCTGTACTTTGCGACACGCGCGTCGGTTTCGCGCATAATATTCCGGTTACGTTGAACTTTGGATACCGGTTCAAACAGTTGCAGCATAGGGCCGACAGTCTCTAGTTAAATCTCTACTTTGAGGCTTAGGTTCTTAGTTATCCGGGTGCTATAAACTCGACATTAGAAACGACATTCAGTTTGTAAAAATAAACAAAATCAATAACTTAACTATCAAAGCTAATAACAAACATTAATTTAAACAGTCAACTTCTACACCACTAGATTTCCAAATACTCTACCAATACCGTCTTGATGATAAAGCCCAGAAGTCCGAGCCCTAGGGCGGTAAATAAAATGATGGTGCCAAACTTTCCAGCATTGGACTTCTTGGCCAAATCCCACATGATGAACGTCATAAACGCGATTAATCCGCCAATACCAAGATATAAGGATATGGTTTCAAATTCTTCAATACTCATAAAACTTACTGACTCACAGAACAGGCATTTACAGTAAAAGTATATCACTCATTGCACTAGGACAAAGCCCCATTGAGCGTCTCTCTCTTGTGATAGCTTGATAAAAAGGCACAAAAAAAGCGCCATCGTTAGAGGGCGCTTTTATCAAGCTTATCGGCGGGAAGCGATAGCTTATACAGATTGCTCAAGCTCTGGCAGAGCTTCGAATAAATCAGCAACCAGACCGTAGTCTGCCACCTGGAAGATTGGTGCTTCTTCATCTTTATTGATGGCAACAATGGTCTTACTGTCTTTCATACCCGCTAAATGCTGAATCGCACCGGAAATACCCACAGCAACGTACAGGTTTGGCGCAACAATTTTACCGGTTTGGCCAACTTGCATGTCATTCGGGACAAAGCCTGCATCAACAGCGGCACGAGAGGCACCCACAGCCGCACCAAGCTTATCAGCCACTTTGTAAAGCAACTCAAAGTTGTCGCCATTTTGCATGCCACGACCACCAGAAATGACGATGTCGGCTGCAGTGAGTTCTGGACGATCAGACTCGGCTAACTCTTCGCCTACAAAGCTGGATTTGCCTTCATCGTGTGCCGCATCCAGGGTAACCACTTCGGCACTGCCCCCCTCTGCCGCAACAGGATCAAATGCGGTGGTCCGTACGGTAATGACTTTGATGGCATCGCTGCTCTCAACGGTCGCAATCACATTGCCTGCATAGATAGGACGCTTAAAGACGTTCTCAGATTCGACAGCAATGATATCGGAAATGGGTTGCACATCCAGCAATGCGCCTGCGCGAGGCATGACGTTTTTGCCCGTGGTAGTGGCCGGAGCCAAAATATAGCCGTACTCTTTACCCACTTCGGCAATCAGCTTAGCGGTATTCTCGGCCAATTGGTGCCCATAAGCAGCGTTATCTGCCACTTTTACTTTGGCAACGCCGGCAATGCTTGCTGCGGCTTGTGCAGCACCCTGGCAGTCACTGCCAGCAACCAGTACGTCAATATCACCACCCAATTTTTGCGCTGCGGCGATGGTGTTAAGCGTTGCGCCTTTAATTGAGCCGTTATCGTGTTCTGCAACAACTAGAATAGACATTAGATCACCTTCGCTTCGTTTTTCAGTTTCTCGACAAGCTCTGCTACGCTGCCCACTTTAACACCCGCTTCACGAGTCGCTGGTGGCTCAACCTTCAAAGTTTTGACACGGGGCTCTACCGCGACACCTAAGTCATCTGGGCTGATGGTCTCAAGTGGTTTTTTCTTCGCTTTCATGATGTTAGGCAAGGTTGCGTAGCGGGGTTCATTCAAGCGTAAATCGGTGGTAACAATGGCGGGCAAGCTTAAGCTGACCGTTTGCAAGCCCCCATCGATTTCACGGGTTACTGCAACTTTGCCGTCTGCAATGGCCACTTCTGAGGCAAAAGTCCCTTGCGGCATACCCGTCAATGCACCGAGCATTTGACCTGTCTGGTTGTTATCACCATCAATGGATTGCTTACCTAAGATCACCAATTCAGGATTCTCTTTTTCAACCAATTTTTGCAGGCATTTTGATACGGCCAAAGGTTGTAATTCCACGTCGGTTTCAACCAAGATGCCTCGATCAGCACCCAAAGCCATGGCCGTACGGATTTGTTCTTGAGATTGCTTGGTACCCATAGATACCACAACAATTTCGCTTGCAATGCCCTTTTCTTTCAATCGTACCGCTTCTTCAACGGCGATCTCACAGAATGGGTTGATGGCTTTCTTAGCGTTATCAATATCGACATCGCTTCCATCTGCTTTAGGACGAACTTTAACGTTGTAATCGACAACGCGTTTTACAGCTACGAGAATTTTCATGAATGGCTTTCCCTCTTGTAAGCTTGTTGAGCACTTCTACATCAAAAACTAATCACAGCGTAGTCGAGTGACTGTATTGATGAGCACATTCGAGCAATAAATTGCCAGAGGATGTTGTTAGTTTATATTGACCTGAGTCTAAAGGTTCATCTGGTAAAAACAAATCTTTCGCTGATCAAAATTGCTGCGATTCCGGGGGTTTGTAGATTTTGAGCCTTTTTTGGTAACTCAATCGACGAATTTGGTCAGTATTCAGCGCAACCCCTTGATTCTCTAGGATAAATCGTTTCTTCACTGGCGATTTATGACCGTCAATTTGATCCCTTTGGGTATTGGTGCAAATTCTTACTCATTTATATACTTTTAAACATGATTGTTTACGCATGACTATTGTCTGCGGTGCATTTTTACGCTCAAGTGCGTACACTGCATCGCCACAACATCACCACTACATAACGAATACTCTCATCCGTTTACGCAGGGTATTCATAATAATAGACCGTGTTTGAGTCCGATTTCCCAGGAGATTAACGTGGAAAGAGAATATATGGAGTACGACGTCGTTATCGTCGGTGCAGGCCCTGCTGGTTTGTCTGCTGCGATTCGTTTACGTCAAATTAACCCCGAAATCAGTGTTTGCGTGGTTGAGAAAGGCTCCGAAGTTGGTGCCCATATCTTATCGGGTGCAGTGTTTGAACCTACTGCGCTCAATGAACTCTTACCCGAATGGAAATCTCAAGGGGCTCCCCTTAACACGGAAGTTGCCGAAGATCATATTTATCTTTTGAAAAACGGTGAGAAAGGCTCTCGTATCCCCAACTTTCTTGCGCCGAAGACCATGCATAACCATGGCAATTACATTATCAGCCTAGGCAATTTATGCCGCTGGTTAGCCGAGCAAGCCGAAGGACTGGGCGTTGAGATTTTCCCAGGTTTCGCTGCCGCTGAAGTGCTGTATCACGACGATGGTAGTGTCAAAGGCATTGCCACCGGTGACATGGGCATTAGCCGAGAAGGCGAGCAAAAAGACAGCTACATGCCCGGTATGGAATTACACGCAAAATACACCCTATTCTGTGAAGGTTGTCGTGGCCATCTTGGAAAAGAACTCATCGCCAAATACAGTCTTGATGAAGGCAAAGACCCTCAGCATTACGGCATTGGTATTAAAGAAATTTGGAAAGTCAGCGATGAACAACACCAGCAAGGTTTAGTGGTACACAGCGCCGGCTGGCCACTGTCTGAATCCAGCAGCACCGGAGGCGGTTTTTTATACCACATCGAAGACAATCAAGTAGTTGTAGGGCTAATTACCGATTTAAGCTATACCAATCCACACGTCAGCCCATTTGATGAGTTCCAGCGTTATAAGCACCATCCGGTCATCAAGCAATACCTTGAAGGAGGCGAGCGAATTGCCTATGGCGCGAGAGCCATTGCCAAAGGTGGATTACAAAGCCAACCTAAAATGAGCTTCCCCGGTGGTTTACTACTTGGATGCGACGCGGGCACATTAAACTTCGCCAAAATCAAAGGCAGCCATACTGCCATGAAATCCGGCATGATCGGTGCGGAAGTGGTTGCTGAAGCCTTGAAAGCGGAACGTCAAAGCGATGATTTGGTCGAATACGCACAAGCTTATCAAGATTCATGGGCATACAAAGAGCTACATCAACAGCGCAACTTTGGCCCAGCTCAACACCGGTGGGGTAATTTAATTGGTTCGGCATACAGCTTTATTGATTTAAACCTTTTCAATGGCGCCCTACCTTGGACGTTATCCGATCCGATAGCTGATCATGATTGCTTAAAAACGGCCGACCGCTGTCAGCCGATTACTTATCCGAAACCCGATAACAAATTGAGTTTTGACAAGTTGTCTTCCGTGTTCTTGTCCAACACCAATCACGAAGAAGATCAGCCCATTCATTTGCAACTGAAAGATCCTTCTGTACCACTGGCCATCAACTTACCGAAATACAACGAACCTGCACAACGCTATTGCCCTGCAGGCGTGTATGAAGTGGTGACCAATGAAAGTGGTGAAAAGGCGTTTCAGATTAATGCGCAAAACTGCGTACATTGCAAAACGTGTGACATTAAAGACCCAACCCAAAATATACGTTGGGTTGCACCTGAAGGCACGGGTGGCCCGAACTACCCCAACATGTAATCATTATTCTCACACTATAAAAAAGCCGATGCAGACTGCATCGGCTTTTTACATTCTATCAGCTACCTAAAAATTCCATCTTTAAATTAGCTTATAAAATTGACTTCTTTTAAATTGACTGGAGGGATTCAGAGTTAACTTCTAAAGAGAAAAACATGCCTGCACTGACAATCCCGTAACGGCCTGCTTTATTTTGTATTGCCCTATCGCACAACTCGTAATAGACATTACGATTAAGCACGCCATTTAAATTATGCCTCACTCGTATTACCGGTAATGGAAAATCGTCCGTTCCCTCTACCCACAACGGATTTTGTTCCGAAATCGTTACCGCATAATTTTGCAGCCCTTCAACCGTAAATACATTCGGTTCATTTTCCACCAGTTTATTAAAATAAAATGGATGGCTTTCAACGGAAATTTGCCATTTTTCCACTGGCGTTATTAAATAATAATGATCACCTTCTCTTTTAAGAACTCGAGAAAATAATTGAATCAACTTCTCTCTTTCAATTTTATCTCCTTCGTGAATCCATTCGCCATTCGTTTTTATAACGAGATCCATAACGCCGCTGAGAGGTGGATTCCACAAGTGTACTGGCGGAAGCTCCTGCTCCCTTTTCTGCTGTATATGTAAGATATGCTGGGATAAATCATCCAGTTTCATAGCGTCTTCTCGAAAAAATTATCAATCAACACAATGCAAAAAAACAGACAGATCAAGACTTCTGCTTAAATGGGTGCAAGAGTTTCAGCGTAGGCTGCCATCGCCTCGTGAATGGCAGCACTTGAAGTATCCGGCTGAAATTGAGTGTTATTGGCTTTATGAAAAGAAATAATATCAATACTGTAGATATTTTTCGAAACCGGAGAAAATAAAGTCACTTTTATTGTGAAATCGTTGGGGGCCTTACCCTCTAACCACTGCGCATACATGCCCACACTTCCACCATAATCATTGGCCATCCCTGGGTTGACACGAGGATCTTCTTTTACAAACCGTGTTTTTACGGAAGCAAAGTGTTTTTCCATCGCTGATGTTAAGCATTCGGCCATCACTACAGTTAGGTCATCGTCAATATCGTTACTATCACTCTTTTTAGGCGCACTTTTTTTAGACGTACTTTTTTTAGACGTACTTTTTTTAGATAAGTCTTCCGCCATTGAAAAGACGATAGCAGTTGCCGTTGAGGGAAAGCGAAACGGTGATGAACGGGTTATTTCCGTACGATTAATAACACCGGCATCACCGCCAACCTCTTGGCTCAAAGAGGTTAAATCGGCAATGGAACAGGCTTCTAAAACGACTACAACGCCGATAAAAAAAAAGGAGAATACAGACTTAGGCTTTACCATTCGCCAGCTTCGTCTTCTTTATGGGTATACTCCGTAGCATTTGCTTGGCCAGTGCCATCTTCCTGCTCTTTAGGCTCATATTGAGTCATTTCATTTCCCATATGAATCCCCACCTCCTTAATGAATTTCATCAAGCCATCCATGTCCTCTATCACTTCTGAGAAAGATTGAGAATGAAAAAGCTCTACAGCTCCCTGCGTTAATGCCCAATAAGCGCAATAATAAAAATAAGGCGGCACCGGTTTTAACACCCCCTGTTCTATTCGCGCAGAAAAGACATTATTCAATGCCTCTTTGCTGGCATTTCTTAAGGCATGTAGTTCCGCAAGGCTCTCTGGCGATTGGCGAGATTTAATCAGTTTTTCTTCTAAGCGCTGAAAGAGTCGATCTTTTACGGGGTCAGCCATTCTTGATTCAAAATATGCCCGAGCAGGTGCGCGGTAATCGCCGTTTTTCGCCGCCTCTAAAGATTGAGTCAAGTTATCAGAAATACTGCGTTCATAATCAAACAATAAACGAAAATAAATTTCTGTCTTCGATGAAAAGTGTTTGTAAATAGTCCCTTTACCTATATCTACAACATTGGCAATTTGCTCGACGGTAACGACATCTTCACCGTGCTTGATGAGCAAATCCAGTGCAGTATCCAAAATGGCCTGCTCTCGTTCACGAAACTTTAAAACTTTTAATCGTGTTTTATCCATGCTTTGGTCTCACAAATATTCATCGAATTGAAGCAGATGTGACGCTTGATACGCTGATATCGTTGATATAAAAACCATACCAACTGCAGGCCACTCACTTCGACACGCTACTCACTATAGTGCTAAAGTGCCAATCATTCATCCCGTCAAGACATTAGAATTACTCGGTAGATTCGCTGACTGGCATTGGTCAAATAGGCTTATTTGCAATACTTTATTGATTCACCCTCTATGTTATTAAGGCTAGCGTGCTCTCGCATTAATTGCCCATCCAAAACACCGCTTAACTCATTTGTGTAAATGTGTAACGTATGTTTGCACTTTATTTGGGCACATTAAACCAGAGGCCAAACCTATTCAGCAAATTACTAGAGAAAATTATTACTATTACGAAATGATTTAAAAAATTGCGCTAGAGCTGTGGATGTTTTTGGCTCGTGATCAATACTTAAAAGGCAGCTGGCGCTTTTCATCCCCCAAGTGATTGGCGCCAGTGAGGTCTAACGACCTGATATTAAGGTGTAGTTCCTTAATGTTTCACTCCTAATGGTCTTCGCCCGACGCTCTCCCCCAAGTCGTCGGGCTTTTTTTGTTCGTCAACCTAATCTTTTCTGCCTAGGGATATAATCTGCTATAAAAAGACAAAAATCCTTTATCAGCCACAACCAATTATGCCTCAAAACTTGCTGAAGAATTCCCGCGCTATAATGATCCGTATTATGCGTAACATGAATCGATATTGCTACAACCCATACTTATTTTCATTATAAGCAGTGCTCTATTGCCCCCTTCATCTATTACAACCTTCAAGAAAAATATGAGCATCGAGAGTTCAAGGCATAAAAACGGAAAACACTTTATGTATCTGATATTTTCTGCTGTCGAATGGTTTGATACCAAACCGATGGGTGCTTAATTTCACCATCGTGTTCTCGGGTTTCTGGATAATCCAGATGGTTATCATGGCAGTATTGTGCAATAACCGGATGAGACCATTGAAACAGTCGCTTTTCATACAAGCCTTGATCAAGACGCCGTGACTCATAAAGCCCTGCTGTAACTCGCTGACGCTGCGCTTCCAATAAAATAATGGCGGCCGCCACTGAAACATTAAATGACTCCACCATACCGAACATAGGAATGGTCACTTTCACATCGGCTTGCTGTTCTGCACAATGGCTCACGCCACCTTTTTCACTGCCCAATAACAACGCAGTTGGCTTGGTATAGTCCACATCCACATAACTGCGTGCATCCGCATCAACGCTCGTGGTAACAATTTGAAAACCTTGCGATTTGAGGTTGTTAAGGGGCGTCATTACGTCCTCATGCGACTCCACATGGACCCATTTATGACTGCCGGATGCCGTACCTCGGTAACCGCGAAAACCTTTATCAGGCACAACAGAATGAATTGTATCAATACCCACGGCATCACAGGTGCGCACAATCGCGGATAAATTACGCCCTTTGTGCACTTCATCCGCAATCACCGTTAAATCCGGCTGGCGAGTATTTAATACTTCGCGTAAACGTTGATATCTCTCAGGTGTCATGATCTTCTTAATCGTATAAAAAAGAAAACGGCAAAAGCGCCATAGGCTTTTGCCGTTAGAAATAAACCTTGTCTTACTGGATTGCCACTATCAGACCATTACTAAACCGACGTTTCTAGACCGTTGTTCTAGACCTATGTTCTAGACCGATGCACAACAACATCAAAGTAAGACGCAGATTGGATGCTTAAAAAAATCGGTGCTGAGTCAGGCGTGATAACCAACGCGTTGCCATGCGATCCACAGAGGACTCTACTGCCCCACCAATTCGATCCATAATATTTTTATGCTCAACAAAATCCACCCGCAAAATTTTGGTTTCTTTCAGCTGTCGAGTAATGTATTCATCACTGGTACACAACTCATCCACAAGGCCATTATCTACGGCTTGACGCCCATACCACACCTCACCCGTTGCGACGGATGCAATATCGACGCTTGGCCTGTGTTCGGTGACGAAGGCTTTAAATAATTGATGAGTGTCTTCCAAATCCTCAACAAACTTTTGCCTACCTTTGTCGGTATTTTCACCAAATAACGTCAACGTGCGTTTGTATTCTCCTGCCGTCAGCATCTCGAAATCAATATCGTGCTTTTTCAGTAAGCGGTGAAAATTCGGCATCTGTGCGACCACACCAATAGAACCAATAATGGCAAAAGGTGCAGCGATGATTTTTTTCGCCACACAGGCCATCATATAACCACCACTGGCAGCCACTTTATCCACAGAAACGGTCAGGGGTATTCCGGCATTGGTAATACGATCCAATTGGCTGGATGCGAGGCCATAACTATGGACCATACCGCCGCCGCTTTCTAAACGCACCAATACCTCATCATCTGCACTGGCGGCATGTAAAACCGCAGAGACACAATGCTTAAGCGGCTCAACCGCACTGGCTTTCATGTCTCCATCAAAATCAATCACAAATAAGCGTTTCTCTGGGGGTGGCGCCTCCCCCTCTTTTTCTAATTTTTTTCGCTTTTTTTCTGCTTCTTTTTCGTCTTTTTGCTGTTGTTTTTTCTGAGACTTATACTCTTCTTCACTTAACAAATTTTGCTCAACACGCTCAAACATGTCATCGTAAAATTCGTTCATATTTTGTATTTTAATTTCACCTTTCGCAGAAGACTTACCGCGATGACTCAATGACGCAATCAACCCTACAATTACCGCCAGAGCTACAACAAAGGTGATCGTTTTCGCCAAAAAGAGGCCGTACTCCATTAAAAATTCCAATATCTACTCCAAATTACAGTTAGTCAGTCGTCTATATGAATTAAAGTTGGATTTCTTTTGTTCACAATGCGCAGCTTTAAAGCAAAGCTTCTCTTTCCAAAAAGGAGGCTTTAGACGCAAACAAGCGATACGAAATAAAAGCCAATTAGTGAACAATGAACAGTTAAAAATGTTTCAAAAAATAGAGTTAAAGAAGGCACCGATCATTCCCAAAGGCTAACCGCTCGATCAGCAGCATCATTAAATGGTCTTGCAATTAAACCGCTATGACCCAGTGTAACTTCATACAACGCACCGTCGGCCATGGGCAGATATGCGGCACTTCCATAGGTAGCATCAATACCCACATCCGACATGTTCAACTTACGCAACCATTCCCACAAATCAATTCGGTAAGGCTGCTCATAAATACCATGAACCGTACGCTCAGCATTGCGCTCCTTCTCCAATGAGTAATAACGCCCACCAATCCGTTCGAGCCGATAGGCAGGCTTGACTCCCATTGCCGCCATAGCGTTTGGCCATTTGATCACTCGTGCGTCTAATTGCCATTGATCTCCTAACAAGCGGAATCGTTTTTCTTCCCCTTCTGTTGTCATTAAAACAACATCGTACTCTTGATTATTAACCCGGCGAAACTCCAGTGTAGCGACGGATTTCTCTGCAATCACCTGCTGGTAACTGAATAAATCCATCGCCACAAGGGCCACAATCGCGGCACACGTAATCAACGCTAATGCAAAAGTGCCTTTAATCCAGCCTAAAATCCAATCACCTTTTAGTAATAACTTAGCTGCAAAAAATCCAATCACAGCTCCAATGGCAATAAAAACCGCGCCTGTTGCCTCGTAGAACATATCAGTGTCTCAGTGTTGTCATGGTTTACTGCCTATTTACAGAAGCCCAATAAAGACATCATCGTTAGAACCGTCGCTGTTAAAATCGTATTTGTTAAAACCGTCGTTATTGAAACTCAGGTGTCACCCGCTCAAAAATAAAGACTTGGCGATAGGCTAAGGCGGGTTACGCGTCGGGTCAATTGATATGAGGGCGATTATCCTTCTCACAAGAGGCTCTTTGAAAACAATAAAAACGGCTTTCCTTAATTAGGGCGAGATACCTAATGCGATTAAACTTTCTTCGGCAATTTGAAGAATATTATCATCCGCCTCACGATCCGCTTTGACGGCATCAATGTAATATTCAAGACTGATAATGGTATCGGCAAAAGTTTCCAGTAATTGTTGCAACACAGCAGGATGGTCATCCGTCATCAATACGTCTTGCACAAAGCGTTCACAGGCAACAATCACTTTTGCACCTCGATGAAGATGCAAGACCGTCATGCCACCACGAATGGTTTGCAAGATAGTAGAAACATTCTTGATATGGCCAATATCGTAGTTAGATTCTACGAATGAACTCAAAGCACGCTTGATCAGTGCCAGGCCCGATTCAGCCTCTTTCAATACGATGTTTTCTGCCTCCATTAACTGAGTATCGGCAATGTCTTGCACAGCGGTTTGACCTGCCTGAGTGGGCTGTATAAAGCTGCCACTGGTTTCAAATCGGCTAATGGCGCTTTCAACATGCAAGAGCGTATCGGCAACGGCGGTTAATGCCTTGGTGTCCATCGACTCGATGGCCTTTCCATCCCAGGATTGAATCACTTTCATTTGTGACTTCAAGTCTTGACTGTGTTGCGTTAGGCCAATCACCGCTAAGATTTCAGCAATTTTACCGAGCGCCGAGAGTAATTCACCAAACTCGGAAGCCCCGGCCTGAGCTGAGGTTTCTAGCATGTCTTTTGACGTGTTCAGCTCTTCTTTCAACACCGCCATCACCGATTGAACGGTTTGGGCACTAGGGCCTTTTAAGGCCTCCATTTGGGTATGGAGCTCCTCCTCCGTTAACGGCATTTTCTCAACACCGAACTTACTGAGGAAATCCGCTTTCGGTGCATTAATGTCTCCCGACATTGCTACCCAAAACACGAATTCAGTGACCAAATCCTCCGGTGGCTTCGTTTCGAGGGCCGGCATACCTTCTTGCTGAATTTTACGTAAATAGCGATCAATGGCACTGAGCGCCAATTTACGCGATTTATGAATTTCAGCGTTACTTTCAATAAGACTCTGAAGTCCTTCAGCCCCTGTTTGCCATAGCAGGGTTAACGGATATTCACCACTGATTGTTGTAATACGCTCTAAAGCACGCTTCATCATTGCGAGAGCGGATTTCGGTGGTTTTCCTTGGAGTACCGCCAACAACCCTACCTGATACATGTGTCTTAAACGACGTGCCACAGGACTGAAGTCTTCACCTAATAAAGTACTGGTATTACTGACTGGCAAACAACGAGGAATTTGTTGAACAGAAAAATAGTGGCTTTCTTTTAAGTGGGGGCGATTTAACAGGGCGCGAATTTCATTAATGGGTGGAATTAAAAGCTCTGGAAGGTCAACTTTTGTGGTTTCCAAATATTCTAAATATCGTGGAAGTACAAAAAAAGAGGTGGTCAACACGCTCAGAGCCTCTTCAGACACACCGTCTGCGCCTGGAGTTAACTCTTTGCCTAAGGCCAAAATATGATCTGAAAACTCATAAGGACCTTGCAGCTGTATGAGTTTTAACGTGCCCGTAATTTGAGTTAATCCGTCGACACACGACTGTAGTGCTTCGGCATTACTGTTATCGCCGATGAATTGCTCAAGCCCCTTGGCGGAATCTTCAATAGTGGCGACGAGCTCATCTCGAACTAATGCAAGAGAGCTAATAGTGGTTTTCTGCATAGACTCAACAACGAAATCTGTTTGTGGTTTAACGTAATCTGGTTTTACCTATAGCTATCAATGTACAGTGAGAGCAAAGCTCTTACATAAGCCAATCGCGACCAGTTAAAGTTCTATTGGCTTCTATTATCAAGACTATGGTGACACATCACTTTCTGCAAGTGAGGGTATAGACAGCTCCTAATAGATGCGCATTAGATAGC
Organism: Marinibactrum halimedae; assembly: GCF_021234875.1. Lineage (GTDB taxonomy): Bacteria > Pseudomonadota > Gammaproteobacteria > Pseudomonadales > Cellvibrionaceae > Marinibactrum > Marinibactrum halimedae. Next base: position 33,234 of record NZ_JAJQVM010000016.1, read on the forward strand.
AATTCAAGACTATTCTATTTTTAAAGGTTGATACTTTTAGGCCGATACTCTTAAAAAGCAATATCATGGCTTTTTGTGCCAAATCTCCCTACCAAGCTCATACTGCCAGATTTACCCCCTATAATGTAGCCATTACTTTAAAGTGTTACTAGATCTAATTGAAATAGTTGAAGTTTTTCGCAATGATTGACTCTGCATTCATGACGGTGTGCTACTGGGACGATCACAACACGATAACACTCTCTTTATTTGAGTGTGATTCATACAAAACACCGTCCTACAACCACTGCAACATAGGATAGAAGTATGGATATGACGCTTTCTCGCGCTTTGGGAAAGAACTTTCTCGGCCAGGCGCCTACCTGGTACAAACAAACCATCATTGCCTTTTTAGCCATCAACCCTATTTTACTGCTGTTAGGCGGTGAATCTGGCCCCTTTATCACAGGCTGGATACTCATCGCAGAATTTATTTTTACTTTGGCCATGGCACTTAAGTGCTACCCTCTTCAACCAGGCGGCCTACTGGCCATCGAAGCCGTGATTCTGGGAATGACCTCTCCGGAAAGTGTTTATCACGAAATCGACGCCAACCTCGAAGTGATTCTGTTATTGATGTTTATGGTGGCAGGGATCTACTTTATGAAGAACCTGCTACTGTTTACGTTTACGAAGATCTTGCTGGGTATTCGTTCAAAAGTTGTTCTTAGTACGCTCTTTTGTTTCGTTGCAGCGGTATTGTCGGCGTTCTTAGATGCACTCACCGTCACCGCCGTATTGATCAGCGTTATTGTTGGCTTTTACTCGGTTTACCATAAGGTCGCCTCCGGTAAGCAGATTCATCATGACAGTAGCCACGATCATGGCGATGACAGCACAGTCATTGAATACCATCGTGAAGATTTAGAAAGTTTCCGCGCTTTCTTGCGCAGTTTAATTATGCACGGTGCTATTGGCACCGCATTGGGTGGTGTGTGTACTCTAGTGGGTGAGCCACAAAATCTTCTGATTGCTGAGCGTGCCGGCTGGGAATTTCTCACCTTTGTCGAAAAGATGGCGCCTGTCACCATGCCAGCCTTAGCCGTAGGCCTCATCACCTGTGTTGTCCTAGAGTTAACTGGGTGGTTCGGCTATGGGGCAAAGCTGTCCAAACCCGTCAGAATGGTTTTAGAAGAATTCGACTCTCACGAACGCAGTAAACGCTCCAAGAGAGATGTCGCTCAGTTAATTGTTCAAGGCATCATCGCCTTACTGTTGGTCGTGGCGCTTGCAACCCACGTTGCCGAAGTGGGCTTGATAGGCTTAAGTATTATTGTGCTATTAACCGCATTTAACGGCATTATTGAAGAGCATCAAATTGGTCATGCGTTTGAAGAAGCGCTTCCATTTACGGCGCTTTTGGTCGTATTTTTTGCCGTTGTTGCGGTCATTCATGAGCAACATTTATTTAGCCCAATTACCCATGCGGTACTCTCATTAGAGATATCAGCTCAAGCACCTATGTTGTTTCTCGCCAATGGCATCTTATCGATGATCAGTGACAATGTGTTTGTCGCAACTGTTTACATTAACGAAGTGGCAGACGCTTTGGCCCAAGGCCAAATTTCGCGAGAACATTTCGAAAAATTAGCCATTGCCATTAACACAGGGACTAACCTTCCGAGCGTTGCCACCCCGAACGGTCAGGCTGCATTTTTATTTTTACTCACCAGTGCGCTAGCGCCTCTCATTCGCTTATCTTACGGGCGAATGGTGCTGATGGCGTTGCCTTACACCATCGTTTTGTTAATTGTCGGGTTAACCGGGGTAACTTACTTCATTTAACCTACCCACACACCTCACCAATAAAAAACCCTCTTCGTTGAAGAGGGTTTTTTAGTTACAGCTGCATAAGCTACAGCTACATCAATTTACCACGTCAATTAACGATACATCCGTTTAACACGGTTAAGACCATTTAATGCCGCTTGGCGATAGGCTTCTGCCATGGTGGGATAGTTGAACGTAGTGGTGGCAAAATAATGAATGTCATTGGCCTCGCCAGTTTGTTTCAGAATGGCTTGACCAATATGCACAATCTCAGAGGCTTCAGCTCCAAAGCAATGAATCCCCAAAATTTCATTGGTATCAACGTGGAAAAGTAATTTTAACATACCCACATCTTCACCCGAAATTTGTCCACGAGCCGTATGCTTAAAGAAAGCCCGACCCACTTCATAAGGAATTTTCGCAGCCGTTAATTCGCGCTCTGTTTGCCCGATTGAACTAATCTCTGGCAGTGTGTAAATACCCGTTGGGGCATCGGCCTCATACCGCTCTGGCATCCCCAACACAGCCTTGGCAGCAGCCCTACCCTGGTCGAAAGACGCACTGGCCAAGCTCGGCCAACCAATCACATCACCAGCCGCAAAGATATTTTCATTAGCGGTTTGATAATGCTCATTCACCTCAATTTGGCCACGATGATTAGCGCCCAACCCTACTGCCTCCAGGTTTAACGATTCCGTATTACCAGAGCGACCATTACACCACAACAGTGCATCCGCACGCAGACGTTTGCCGGATTTCAAATGCAAAGTGACACCACTGGCGTCCGCTTTTACCTCACTGTACTCTTCGTTATGGCGAACCATCACACCGGTATCGCGTAAGTGGTAGCTTAAGGCATCGGAAATTTCGTCGTCTAAAAATGATAACAAACGATCGCGACTGTTAATCAAATCCACTTTCACACCAAGACCTGCGAATATTGAAGCGTACTCGCAACCAATCACACCAGCGCCATAAATCACCAAGGTATTGGGCGTGTGAGACATTTCCAAAATGGTATCGCTGTCGTACACCCTTGGGTGGTTAAAATCGACATCGGCAGGGCGATACGGCCTAGAACCAGTGGTAATGATAAATTTTTCGGCGGTGATGGTTTCGGTGCCGCCGTCCTGATTGGCCACCTTAACGGTGTGCTCATCCTCAAAGCGCGCCAAACCAATATGCACATGAATGCGATTGCGAGAGTAATGGTTGGTGTGCATCTCCACTTGCTTAGGAATCACCTCAGAAGCCGATGCCAAGACTTGAGGAAAGCTGAGTTTCCGCACTTCACCCAATTGGCGAAAGAGCGAATTGTTATTGAAACGAATAATTTGTTTAACGGCGTGCCGGAGCGCTTTAGAAGGGATTGTGCCCTTATGAGCACAATTGCCGCCAACCATTGCACGACTTTCGACAATACCCACTTGTTTTCCATTTTTTGCAGCTGATATGGCCGCAGATTCACCTGCCGGTCCTGAACCAATGACCAGCACATCGTATTTAAATAACTCACCCATTAACCCAATATTCCTTCCCAAAATGAACGTAAAGTATAGTCTTGAACTGAGACCCTGAAGTGTAAACCGCAATCGCTAACCTGATTCGTCAAACGCTTAAAGCACTCGTTCTTATTTTGATTGTGAGGCGTCGTAGGCGAGCGCCTCTGGAGCTGTCGAGTGAGCACTCTGTACACGATCTTTTGTATTACCTTGCAACTTTTGTTCTTCGCATTTTTGTTCATCGCCACCGCACAGTTCGCACACATAATCGTCTTCACCAAGCGCCTTTCCAACGCCGCCACACGAACCCGCTAAAGGCTTACGACCCATAATGACACCAATGGCCATACCGCCAATGAGCAAGGCCAATACAATAAATGCAATCAAAAATGTCATGATTTACTCCTTACATAAAAATTACTTGGCACTCAGCTACCCGTTTTTAAAGGGTCAATCGATATAGGCAGAAAATGCGGACGATTGACTCTCTGCAAATTGCCCCTCCCCTTCACGGGTAAGAAAAAAGCACGCCAATTGATGCTGCTCACATACTTGCATCGCCTCTTGCTCGCCCATAACACTGAATGCCGTCGCGATGGCGTCAACAAAACCTGCTCGAGATTCTATCACAGTCACGGATGCCAAATTATGAGTAATTGGTCTACCCGTCCTGGGGTCTAAAGTATGAGAGTAACGCACTCCGTCTTTCATAAAAAAATTGCGGTAATCACCGGAGGTAGCAATCGCAGCGTTTTCAACATTAACCGCTCGCTGCACTCCCCCTTGAAACACATTGGGGGATTCAATACCCAGTCGCCAAGGTTGGTGTCGCTTATTGCGACCTTTTGTACGAATCTCGCCCCCTATTTCAACCAAATGATTTTGATAGCCATCACGGGTAAGAAGATCACTGATTTCATCGACGGAAAAACCTTTGGCAATTGCCGAAAGATCCACAAATACATCTTTGGTTCGACGAGCCGCACGGGGATTCTCACGTAATTCAACATGCTCAAAACCCATCTCCGCCAGTGCGGAAAGAATGGCCGACTCTTCAGGAAAGGCATTACGCTTTTGAGGGCCAAACCCCCATAAATTCACCAATGGACCAATCGTGGTATCAAAAGCCCCATGGGTCACTTCATAAACAGATTGACTCAAGGTTAAAACACCGTAGAGCTCCTCACTGACAGGTTGCCATTCATTCACCGGTGAACGGTTAAAACGCATTAATTCTGAATCAGGGATATAGGTCGAGTAGGTTGAGTTTAAAAACGCTAATCGATCTATGATGTCTTTCTCTAATTTATCCAATGCAGCATCTGTATAAAGTCCAACCACCGTCACATTAAAATGCGTCCCCATGATTGGACCAGAAATAAGCCGAGTGTTTGCATGACTAGACTGCCTGTCTGAATCACACGCGATAATCATGCAACTTAAAAGAAACGCGGCACAACAAGATATGGCTCGTTTCAAATACCAATTTTTGAACTGCCCAAACAAAAACAGGGCCCAATAACATGGCCCTGTTTTTGTTGGTAAGCGTTTTTGCTTAGCCACCAAAGTCATCCAATAAGATGTTTTCGTCTTCCACACCGAGATCTTTCAGCATTTTAATGACGGCTGCGTTCATCATCGGGGGTCCACACATGTAGTACTCGCAATCTTCCGGTGCCGGATGATCTTTCAAGTAATTTTCGTACAACACGTTATGGATGAAACCGGTTAAACCTTCCCAGTTATCTTCCGGTTGTGGGTCAGACAACGCGATGTGCCAATCGAAGTTCTCGTTTTCATCGGCAAGCATGTTGTAATCATCTTCGTAGAACAGCTCACGCAAGGAGCGCGCACCGTACCAGAACGACATCTTACGAGAAGATTTCAAGCGACGAAGCTGATCGAAGATATGAGAGCGCATTGGCGCCATACCCGCACCACCACCAATGAAGACCATTTCGGCTTCGGTTTCTTTCGCAAAGAACTCACCGAAAGGCCCGTAAACGGTAATCTTATCGCCTGGCTTCAAGCTAAAGACATAAGACGACATTTGACCCGGTGGAATACCCTGAGAACGAGGTGGCGGTGTCGCAATACGAATGTTGAACTTCACCACGCCTTTTTCTTCAGGATAATTCGCCATGGAGTAAGCACGGATGATTGGCTCATCCACTTTGGACTCCAGGTCAAAGAACTTGAAGTGTTTCCAGTCGCCACGGTATTCCTCTTCAATATCGAAGTCAGAATATTTCACGTGATGCGGTGGCGCCTCAAGTTGTACGTAACCACCCGCACGGAAATCCACGTTTTCACCTTCTGGCAAACGTAGAGTCAGTTCTTTAATGAAAGTAGCCACATTCGGATTAGATTCAACGGTACATTCCCATTGCTTCACACCGAACACGTCTTCTTCAACATGAATTTTCATGTCTTGTTTAACGGGCACCTGACACGACAAGCGCCACCCTTCATTGGCTTCACGCTTGGTAAAGTGAGACTCTTCCGTAGGCAGCATTGAGCCGCCCCCTTCATTAATCACACACTTACACTGAGCACAACTACCGCCACCACCACAGGCAGAGGGTAAGAACATACCACTCTCCGCCAATGTTTGGAGAAGCTTGCCACCAGCGGGAACGGTCAGGGTTTTTTCATCATTAACAATAATGTTAACGTCGCCACTGTTAACCAGTTTGGAACGGGCGCTGAGGATGACTGCAACCAGTACCAATACGATACCGGTAAACATCGCCACGCCTAAAAGTATCTCAATATTCATACGTTATCCTTACCTCCGCTCTTACAGGTCGATGCCGCCGAAAGACTGGAAGCCAAGCGACATCAAGCCAACGGTGATGAAAGTGATACCCAACCCTTGTAAACCAGCAGGCACGTCACTGTATTTGAGCTTTTCACGAATACCCGCTAGCGCAGTAATCGCCAATGCCCAACCAATACCAGAACCGATACCAAATACCGTACTTTCTGCCAGGTTGTAATCACGCTCAACCATGAACAAAGAGGCACCCATAATGGCGCAGTTCACGGTGATTAACGGTAGGAATACACCCAATGCGTTATAAAGCGCAGGGATGTATTTATCGAGCACCATTTCCAAAATCTGAACCAATGCCGCAATCACACCGATGTAGCTGATTAAACCCAAAAAGCTTAAATCCACTTCAGGCAAACCGGCCCACGCCAATGCGCCATCAGCAAGAAGATAGGTGTAAATGAGATTGTTTACTGGCACTGTAATGCCCAACACCACTACAACCGCCACGCCCAAACCCAGTGCTGCTTCTACTTTTTTGGAAACCGCAAGAAAAGTACACATACCCAAGAAGAACGTCAGCGCCATGTTGTCGATAAAGATGGCTCTTACAAAAAGACCTAAATATTGTTCCATGATTAGGCCTCCTTCGGCTTGGTGTTAGCAGTAATTTTGAACTCAGGTTCTTCCACTTGATCTTTCTTCCAAGCGCGAATGCCCCAGATGATCAAACCAATAAGGAAGAAGGCACTTGGCGGCAACAGCATCAAGCCATTAGAGACATACCAACCACCTTCAGTGGCTAACGGCAGAATCTCAACGCCCATTAATTTACCAGAGCCCAGTAGCTCACGAATAAACGCCAAGGCAATTAGCATCGCACTGTAACCCAAGCCGTTACCAATACCGTCTAAAAAGCTGGGTAATGGTGGGTTTTTCATGGCAAAGGCTTCAGCGCGCCCCATCACGATACAGTTGGTGATAATCAAACCAACAAAAACCGCCAATTGCTTACTGATGTCGTAGGCGACCGCCTTCAAAATTTGGTCTACCACGATCACCAATGACGCAATGATGGTCATTTGAACGATAATCCGAATACTGCTGGGAACGAAATTACGTACCAGGGATACGAACAAGTTAGAAAACGCCGTAACCGAAGTTAGTGCAATACACATGACCAAGGTCACTTTCATGCTACTGGTGACGGCAAGTGCTGAACAAATCCCCAAAATTTGCAACGCAATGGGGTTGTTGTCAAAAATAGGCTTAAAGAGCAGTTCTTTCGCTTTCACGATTACGCCTCCCCTTGCTTAAGGTTGTTCAAGAAGGAACCATAACCTTCTTGCCCCATCCAGAATTGAACGAGATTGTGAACACCTTTACTGGTTAAGGTTGCCCCAGACAACCCGTCGATTTGGTGTTTAGAATCCGCAGGCGCCGTGCCTTTGATCACGCTGATTTCAACATCACCACCGGCACTGTAGATTTCTTTTCCAATCCACAAACCTTTCCATTTCGGGTTATCCACTTCACCGCCGAGCCCAGGTGTTTCACCATGCTCGTAAAAGCCAAGACCGGCCACGGTGTTTAAATCTGATTCTAGCGCCAAAAAGCCATAAAGCGTGGACCAAAGGCCGTAACCTTTGACCGGTAAAATCACCTTATCCAGACCAGAGCCGTTATTGATGAGGTAAATCTCAGCCACATCAACACGACGACCGATCTTGGCGATATCTTGCTCTTTAGACAGAGCAGAGGAAAACTTCGGGTCTTTAGAGACTTTGCGCTGATCGTAGCTGTCTGGATCGTATTGATCGGTAAACTTACCGGTACTCAAATCCACCAAGCGTGTTTCTACTCGCTCGAACTGTTTCTCAATGCTCACGCCCTCTTCCAGCATACCTGCGGCAGCCAAAATATTGCGCTTAAAGTCTTTTTCTTTGTTTGCCACTTGCGCAGGCTTAAGTACAACCGCTGCGGTGGAGACCACCACGGAGCAGACAATACACAATACCAATGCGACTGTGACGGTACTGAGGGTCGATTCTTTATTAGACACGCGCCAACCTCCGCTTAATGTTCGATTGAACGACAAAGTGATCGATGAGCGGTGCAAATAAGTTGGCAAACAAAATGGCCAACATCATGCCTTCTGGGAAAGCGGGGTTCACCACACGAACCATCACCACCATAAAGCCGATAAGCGCACCGAACCACCACTTACCCGCGTTGGTCATAGACGAACTGACTGGGTCGGTGGCCATAAACATCATGCCAAACGCAAAACCACCCAACACCAAATGCCAGTACCAAGGCATAGCAAACATCAGATTGTCATCGGAGCCCACTGCATTAAACAGCATTGACGTTGCCACCATACCCACCATGACACCGGCAACGATTCGCCAAGAAGCAATGCCTGTCATCAGCAGTACTGCACCACCAATTAAGATCGCGAGGGTAGACACTTCACCCATGGAGCCTTGCATATGACCAAAGAACGCATCAAACCAGCTCAGCTGAGAAGTCAGTGCCGCCATGCCTTCTGAAGCAGCAACAGACAATGCCGTTGCACCGGTATAACCATCAACGGCGGTCCAAACTGCATCGCCGGACATGCTCGCCGGATACGCGAAGAACAAGAACGCACGACCTGCCAAAGCAGGGTTGAGGAAGTTTTTGCCGGTACCACCGAAGATTTCTTTGGCAATGACCACACCGAAACTAATACCCAATGCCACCTGCCACAGAGGAACGGTAGGAGGGCAAATCAAGGCAAAGAGGATAGAGGTAACAAAGAAACCTTCATTCACCTCGTGGCCACGCTTCATGGCAAACAAGACTTCCCAGAAACCACCGACGATGAACGTCACGGCATAGACAGGTAAGAAGTACAATGCGCCGTGCCAGAAACAATCCCACAGGCTATTGGCATCAAAGCTGCCAATGAAAAGATCACGCCAGTTACCAATTTCAGTGACACCCATTTGCGCCATAATGGTATTGGCTTGCCAACCGACGTTGTACATGCCATAGAACATGGCCGGGAAAGTACACAACCAAACCGTAATCATGATGCGTTTGAGGTCAACACCATCACGAACGTGTGCTGTGGTTTTAGTGACCGAATTAGGACGATAGAAGATAGTGTCTACCGCTTCATACAGGGCGTACCAAGACTCCCATTTGCCGCCTTTATGGAAGTGCGGCTCCATATTGTCGAGAATATTACGTAAAGACATAGCGATTAACCCTCTTTCTCAATACGAGTCAGGTTGTCGCGCAAGATGGGGCCATACTCGTATTTGCCCGGACAAACGTACGTACAAAGAGCAAGGTCTTCCTCATCCAACTCAAGACAGCCGAGTTTCTGTGCAGTATCGGTATCACCCACAATCAGCGCACGCAGCAACTGAGTCGGCAAAATATCCAACGGCATAACGCGCTCATAATTGCCTACTGGCACCATAGCACGCTCACTACCATTGGTTGTGGTAGTAAAGCCGTATTGCTTACCGCCAAATAATTTAGACACGTAAATCCGCATGACTGAGAAGTAATCTAGCCCCGGACGCAAATAGTGTAGGAAAGGTCTGTCACGGCCTTCGGACAACACAGAAATCTGGTTGTGATAACGCCCTAGATAACCAAAGGGCCCTTCTGCCGTACGCCCACCAAACACCGACCCGGAAATAATACGGTTATCGCCACTGGCCAGTTCACCGGCGGTCAGTTCCACCAAATCAGCCCCTAAGCGAGTGCGCAACAAGCGCGGCTTATTGACTTGTGGGCCAGCCAGAGCAACAACACGGTCAACATAGAGTTCACCGGTCGTAAATAACTTACCCACGGCAATGACATCTTGGTAACCAATCGTCCAGACCACCTTATTCACGCCCACCGGATCAATAAAGTGGATGTGCGTACCCACATTACCCGCAGGGTGCTTACCAGAAAACCCGTGCGCTTCTACACGATCAGTATTGCCGGTATCTACGCTGGTATTTGCGTCATGACCCACAAAGACTTTACCTTCGGTCAATCGCGATAACACGGTAAGACCTTGAGTAAAGCTTTCTGCATTTTCTTTGATGACAACAGAAGGGTCGGCGGCCAATGGATTGGTATCCATCACGCTGACAAAAATCGAACTTGGCACAGAATCAATCGCTGGCACTTTACTGTAAGGACGAGTGCGTAATGCCGTCCAAAGACCGGATTGAACGAGATTCTCTTTCACTTTTTCACGATCAAGTGAGGCCAACTCGTTTTGGTTGTATGCAGTGAACGATTCGGCGTCATCGCCCTCTATTGTAATCACAACAGATTGCAACGCCCTTTTGGCACCGCGATTGATGGTGGATACGGTACCGGCTGCAGGGGCGGTATAGCGAACGCCCTCATTTTTTTTATCACTAAATAGCAGCTGGCCGCGTTTAACGTTGTCGCCTTCTTTTACCGCCATTGTCGGCTTCATGCCGTGATAGTCAAAACCGACGACAGCTACGCTGCTGACGGCTTTACCATCTTCAATGACTTGTTCAGGCGCCCCGGATATAGGTAAGTCCAATCCCCGACGGATTTTTATCATACGTCTTTGCCTAATCACTGGTTGGATTATGTAGGCAATCAAATCAAGTTGATCACCCTGCCCTGTCGTCACCTATGTGCGAACCGACTTTGCGCTCAATGCCATATATTTTTTGACTTTCTCTTGAAACTCTAAGAAAGAGAGTAAAAAGAAAACAAATGACACCAAAAAGCTAGTCAGACATTGCATAAATAACTATGACCCACAATACCGCCTGCCGCTGTGGCTGGGTGCGCTGTAAAGACAACGAACCTCAATTCACGTTACGGTAGGACAGACCGTAGGCCCCCTAACCTTTGCAAAGGATAGGAGTAAATGTTGTGTTTTGAAGTTTAGACGGGTGCATTTTTTGTACACCCGCCCCCCAAAAATCCGCGCAATTATAAAGAGCACTGTGTGTTGTTTCCAGTTAAGGAAGCGCTTTTTTTACTAAAGTAGAGGTAAAAAGCTTCGAATTCTCAAGGGTTTATAGGAGAAAAAAGCGTTTGTTGGTTTATTTTTGATCAAAAACCACTTCGAGAAATGGCGTACAAAAAAACACCTATGGCACACTTTGTTTTGAAAACTAAAGGATGAAATAAAGGAGAAAAAGACAAAGAAGAGAGGCGAGCCACAGGTTGATCACCCAGGCTCTGGTTTGAAATGAATGACACTATATGTGAAGTTTTCTGTGTGAAGTTTATTGAACCGCCAGTGCCGCTTTTGCGGGGTATCGAGCCAAAGCAAGCCCCGCCATATCTTCCAAACAACGCACCACTTGGCAGCTATAACCAAACTCATTGTCGTACCACAAATAAATTACCGCACTTTGCCCATCCACAATCGTTGCTTTCGCATCAAAAACACAAGCATGGCGCGACCCCACAAAATCGGACGAGACCACTTCCGGTGAATTGGTGTAATCAATTTGCAGATTAAGAGAGCTATGCAAAGCCACATCGCGCATGTATTCATTCAACCCTTCTTTAGTGGTCTCTTCTTCGAGCTGAAGGTTTAAAATGGCCATAGACACATTAGGGGTCGGCACTCGAATGGCGTTACCGGTGAGCTTGCCTTTCAATTCTGGCAGAGCTTTCGCCACTGCTTTGGCGGCACCTGTCTCGGTTAACACCATATTCAGTGGCGCAGCACGCCCTCGGCGCTCACCTTTGTGATAATTATCAATCAAGTTCTGATCGTTGGTAAACGCGTGTACGGTCTCGACATGTCCGTGGCGAACACCGAATTTATCCAACAACGATTTCAATACCGGCACAATGGCGTTGGTGGTGCATGAGGCAGCGGAAACAATCGTGTCTTCGGGAAGAATGTCTTTATTATTGATTCCGTAAACAATGTTTTTCAAATTGCCTTTGCCAGGGGCGGTTAAAATGACTTTTTTCACCCCCTTGCTTTGCAAATGCTGCCCTAAACCGTCTTCATCGCGCCAAACGCCGGTGTTGTCGACCACAATAGCGTTATCAATACCGTACTCGGTGTAGTCGATCTCAGCGGGGTTGTTGGCATAAATCACTTTGACTTCATTGCCGTTAACCACCAGGGTATTGGTCTCTTCATCTACGCGAATGGTGCCTTTAAAGGAGCCATGTACTGAGTCACGACGCAGTAAACTGGCGCGTTTCACCAAATCGTTCGCCGCCCCACCTTTTCTCACCACAATGGCTTTCAGGCGTAAGCAATCTCCACCCCCAGCGTTTTCCACCAACAAACGAGCGACTAAACGACCGATGCGCCCAAAGCCATAGAGCACCACATCTTGAGGCGCCTCTAACGGTTGATTGGTGTTGCTGATGACCTCGGCCAGCTCCTGCTCGGCAAACGCCGTGATGTTGGCCGTTTGTTCTGCGTTCATGCAGGCCACGGTGAGCTTCCCAAGGTCAATCTCCGCAGAAACAATGTCTAGGTTGCAGATGGCTTCCAGCATGGGAAAACTCTCAAACTCTGACAATTCGTTTTGCTCTACTTGGCGCACAAACCGATGGGCTTTCATAATGTCGATGACAGAGCGGTTGACTAATGGTTTACCATAAATCGTGATGGAAACATTACGCTCCCGGTACAACTTCCCCACCATAGGAATCATGGATTCAGCGAGGGCTTCGCGGGCTTTCCAATCCTTAAAAAAATCATCGGGTTTTGGTCGATTCACGTGCTTGATCCTTTCGTTTTTAAACATGCGTTTTTAAAAAAGGTTAATGAGGTAAGCGGGGTACTTTAATAGGGATACTTTTAAAGGATGACCCTTTATGGAAGGTTCCGTTATGAAGTGTAGAACACCCTATTAAGTGAACAATTTCATTTGACTCGTGTGTTATTTTTATTGGAAACGGACAAATGAAATCTGGCGTCAAAATAATAATTTTTAGAAACAAGACGGTGAATATTCCCGCCATATGCGACGCCATTTGTCTCTCGCATTAGCGATTATCTTGAATCGAAATAAGGGTCGCAACCAAAAAAAACACTTTTTTCACCATTTTTGAATTCTCGATCACTTTGCCATCATTTTTCCGAAATAAATGAAATTTCGTTACAATTTAATACCGTTCAATGAATTTTTATTTCACATTTATCCCATTAAAAAGTGAAATGAAAGAAGCTCAAAAAGAAGTCTAAATAGGAGATCAAGCGAGACAAAAAGAGAAAAAACAAATAAAAGCGACCACGTATAAACACGTCCCTTGCCAACCACTGTTTTTACATACAAGCAACAACAATCGAATAAAAATCAAAGTTCTAAGCAATCAAGTTTTTCTTTTTATACGGAAGGTCGGTAGACTCCTCTTCCAGAACAATTTCAACGAACTTTATGTACTAGCCGCTTTTCTGTACTGACGAGTTTTCTGTACTGATCGGCTTTACCGTACTAATTGCATTTTACCGTACTAACTGTATTAAGAGTGGATACATGGGCAATTTTTCACCACTGGCACCACCAACCCCATCGAAAAGTCAAACGTGGAGCGGATTACCGCCTTCGTGCCAAGCACTGGCGATTTTATCGGCAACGCAGTCTCAGCCTGGTATGCACTTGGCGGTGACACCCGATACCCAAAAAGCCATCCTGCTAGAACAACAATTAACCGCTTTTGCCAAAGGGCTGGAAAACCCGCCTGAAATTTTGCATTTCCCTGATTGGGAAACCCTGCCCTACGACCACTTTTCCCCCCACGAAGACATCATTTCCGATCGCTTACAGGTGCTTTCGCGTATTGGCAACGTAACCCATGGGGTGTTAGTGGTGCCCATTACCACCTTGATGCATCGGCTTGCCCCTAAAGAATTTGTGGCCGTCCGCTGTTTGCAGCTCACCGTAGGTGCGCCACTGGAGGTGAATGCCTTTCGAGAACAGCTCAACGCCGCCGGCTACCGGTGTGTAGATACGGTGTATGAGCACGGTGAATACGCATTGCGGGGCTCTATTTTAGACGTCTATCCCATGGGGTCTGAATGGCCGCTACGCATCGATTTTTTTGATGAAGACATCGATTCTATTCGTACCTTTGATGTAGACAGCCAATTAACCATCGACAAAATCGAGACGTTTTCGCTTTTGCCAGCAAAAGAATTTCCGTTGGATGATGAGGGAATCCGTACCTTTCGCAATAACTGGCACAGCACATTCGATGTTAATCATCGCCAATGTCCCGTTTACGAAGACATCAGCCGACAAATTTCACCCGCTGGGGTGGAATATTTTATCCCATTGTTTTTTGAACGTATGGATGGGCTTCTAGATTACCTCAAGCCCGAGACCACGTTGTATTTATGTGGCGATTTGCATACCCCTGCTAGCGCTTTCTGGCAAGAAGTGAAAAGCCGCTTTGAAAACCTGAATGTCGACCCCACGCGTCCACTGCTAGAACCCGCCGCAATTTTTGAACCTGTTGAATCCGTATTTGCTCGTTTCAAGCAGGCGGTGGCGGTGACCTTTAATAACGAGGCCGCCAACCACACCGCCAACCTGACTGGGCTGCCTGATTTGGCCGGAGACGTGCGCGAAGAAGAACCCCTGCAAAAGCTCACCGAGTTTTGCACAGAACACAGCGGTAAAGTGATGTTTTGTGTGGACACTTTAGGCCGCCGCGAAGTGGTTTTAGAACAGCTGAAAAAAGCCGGCGTAGTTCCTACCTATTACGACGACTTTTGGGGCTTTCTGAACGACAACGAACTCTTCGGTATTTTAGTGGCACCACTGGATGCCGGAGTATTGATTCATCAAGATAACGATCAAGCACTCGCCTTGATCTGTGAAAATGATTTATTTGGCTTAAAAGTTCAACAACCCCGTCGTCGTCGAAAAAACGCCACAGACAACACCGACCACATCGTTAAAAATCTCACCGAATTAACCTTGGGCGCCCCAGTGGTCCACATTGATCACGGCGTGGGTCGTTATCGAGGATTAGAAACCATCGAGTTAGACAACGAAGCCAATGAGTTTTTAACCCTTGAATACGCCAATGAAGCCAAGCTGTATGTGCCTGTGGCAAACTTGCACTTAATTAGTCGATACAGTGGGGCAGATGAGGCTCTGGCCCCATTGCACAAATTAGGGACAGAAAATTGGTCTAAGGCGAAGCAAAAAGCGGCCGATAAAGCCCGTGACGTAGCCGCCGAGTTATTGGACATCTACGCACGACGAGCTGCTCGTCAAGGACACGCTTTTGATGATCCAGGCCTTGCCTACGAGCAATTCGCCGCTAGCTTCCCGTTTGAAGAAACCCCTGATCAACAGCAGGCCATTGATGCTGTGCGCAAAGATATGTTGAGCCAACAACCGATGGATCGCTTGGTCTGTGGTGATGTGGGTTTTGGAAAAACCGAAGTGGCTATGCGCTCGGCGTTTATTGCCGTCACCGGTGGCAAGCAAGTGGCGGTGCTGGTGCCCACCACGCTGTTGGCGCAACAGCACTACGACAACTTTAAAGATCGCTTTGCCAATTGGCCGGTCAATATCGAAGTCTTATCTCGTTTTAAAAATGCCAACGAACTGAATCACACCCTCGAGCAACTCAATGAGGGCAAAGTTGACATCATTATTGGCACGCACAAACTGATTCAAAAAGACGTCCGCTATGCCAATTTGGGCCTAGTCATTATCGACGAAGAACATCGCTTTGGGGTTCGCCAAAAAGATCAGTTAAAAGCCATACGTTCAGAGGTCGATGTATTGGCACTGACGGCCACCCCCATCCCAAGAACCTTGAATCTTTCCATTCAAGGTGTGCGCGACCTCTCCATCATCGCCACACCCCCAGCAAAACGGCTTTCAGTCAAAACCTTTGTTCAAGAGCAAAAACCCAGCTTAATCAAAGAAGCCATTCTCCGGGAAGTTCTCCGTGGTGGTCAGGTGTATTACCTGCACAACGAAGTCAAAACCATCGAGAAAGTGGCCCGGGAATTACAAGAGCTACTGCCCGAAGCCCGTGTGGGTATTGGTCACGGACAAATGCGCGAGCGCGAACTGGAGCGGGTGATGTCCGACTTTTACCATAAACGCTTTGATGTCCTCGTGTGTACCACCATTATTGAAACGGGGATTGATGTCCCCAACGCCAATACCATCATCATTCATCGTGCAGACAAGTTTGGCCTGGCACAATTGCATCAATTGCGTGGGCGCGTTGGGCGGTCACATCATCAGGCTTATGCGTATCTGTTGACGCCACCACCGAAAACCATCACTACCGATGCAGTAAAACGGTTGGAGGCCATCAGCTCTGCCACGGACTTAGGGGCAGGTTTCACTCTGGCCACCCATGACCTGGAAATTCGAGGCGCTGGCGAATTACTCGGGGATGAGCAAAGCGGCCAAATACAGCATGTGGGCTTTTCCCTCTACATGGATATGCTTGATCGTGCCGTGAAATCATTAAAATCCGGCGAAACGCCTGAGAAAGAACTGCGCCCATCCAATACTGAAGTGAATTTACGAGTACCGGCATTGATTCCCAATGACTACTTGCCGGATGTGCACTTGCGGTTAACACTCTACAAGCGTTTAGCCAGCGCCCAGAACGACAAAGCACTGGAAGCATTACAAGTGGAAATGATTGATCGCTTTGGCTTATTGCCCGACAACATTAAATGGCTATTTAGGGTGACGCAGCTGCGAATTCAAGCCGAGGCCATGGGCATCGAAAAACTCGAAGGCAGCGCAGCCAGCATCAAGATTGAATTTGGGGCAAAGCCGAACGTTGAACCCCTTACCATTGTCCAATTGGTTCAAACCCAGGCCGATACCTATAAAATGTCTGGCGCCAACCGGCTAACCATGGTTGCCCAATCTGACTCGGCCGAAGAACGCTTGAACCATGCCGAACAACTGCTGGAACGTTTAAGCGCATCATGAACTCAACGAAGGCAAATCCCAATAAAAGAGAATCGTGGTCTGTATTATCAGGCACCCTGCACAAAATCGGGCTTTCTTCGGCAAAGCCCCTGTCGCAAAAACCGAGTAGGGTTATACTGATGCTCACGCATTTTCACTTATGTTTAACTTCAATAACGTATTGATTTATGAAGAATTTCTGTAAAAATTTTGTGTCAGTGGGCCTGATAAATACTTCTTTATTAAGTACTTCTTTATTAAGTACTTGTCTATTAAGTACCTCTCTGAGCTGGGCAGAGGACGACCTTTACCAAATTGAAATCATTGCGTTTACCCAAACGCCCAGCAGCATGGATGCCCGTGAAGTATGGCCAAATGACATCGCTCTGGCCTACCCCCCTGGGACGATGGTACTGAAAACCGCAGAGGCGCTTGAAGCAGAGGCCGCGACGACCGACACCACAATGGGTGAGCTTTCATCGGCTATTGCGCCCTCTCACTCCGAAGCAAAAAGCATCGAGGGAGAAACTATTGAGGCAGAAAGCACAGGGGATGAGACATCAACCCTCCCCCCTGCCTACGCGCTCCTGTCACCGGACGTCTTCACACTCACAAACACAGCAGCCCACATTCGACGAAACAACCGCTACCGCCTTCTGGCACACAATGCTTGGCGTCAACCACTCACCAACAAATCTCAAGCCGCCTCGATTGTGGTTACCGGTGGCGATGCCTTCGGCAACCATCATGAGTTAGAAGGCACCATTACGCTTTGGGCCTCTCGCTATGTTCACGCCAAAGCCAACTTATGGCTCACCGAGTTTTACCCAAACTACGGGCAAGACCAAGAGTTCAGTATTTGGCCTGATTTACCCACCCTGCCCACCGAGCAGAAAGCCCCCTTCGGCAACACTATGATGGAAGTTTCAGATAACAAAGACGCCACCCTGTGGGACCAAGACATTAACCGTGGCTTCAATAGTGGTTTCAGCACCTTTGGCAGCCTGGGCGAAAGCGGCTATCTGGTCTCACGGGTGGTATTAATGGAAGAAAGCCGCCGTATGCGCAGCGGAGAAGTCCATTACATTGACCACCCTCTGTTTGGCATTGTGGTCCGTGTTGTGCCGGTTGATGAGCTTGACGAAGCATGACCTATCTAGGTGAAAGGTATGACTTATCTAGGTGAAAAGGCAGCGTTATCATCATCGCCTTCGAGCACGACGACCACACTGCAATTTTCACACGCGAATGGTTTTCCCTTTGGGTCATACCAGAAATTGTTTCAGGCGCTGCCCACACATTATCAAGTACAAGGTTTGGAGCGCTTTGGCCATAATCCTGCCTACCCCATCAGCCAGTATTGGGGTAATCAAATCGATGAGCTCATCGAGGACATCCTCACCCAAAATAATGGGCCTGTGTATGGTGTGGGCCATTCGTTTGGAGGGCTGGTAACTTACATGGCCGCCTGTCGAGCACCCGATTTGTTTCGAGGGATTATCCTGCTTGACCCACCGCTGATCACCGGCCCAACCCGCTGGCTGTTAAAACTGATGCCAACACCGGTAATCGATAAAATCACCCCTGCTGGGAAATCGAAAATACGCAATACACACTGGCCACTCAAAACAGACTTAGTGAAGTACTTTTCTCAACGGGCGTTGTTCAATGGTATGTCGCACGAGGTGATTGCAGATTATGTCGAGGCCAGTACAGACATCGTCGGAGAGTACCGAAAACTGAACTTTTCCAAAGACGTGGAGACCGCCATTTTTCGAAATCTGCCATTAAACTTACCGTCGTTTTATGGTCAGCTTACCGTGCCTGGGATGCTATTGGCAGCTGAGCACTCTCATGCCTGTATGCCATCCATGTACCGCCCTTTTTTAAAACGCAACACCACTATAAAACATCGTGTTGTCACAGGCCTCGAGCATATGTTTCCTCTGCAAGCTCCAGAATTCACCGCACAGTTCATTACTGACATCATCACACATATGGAGAGCGAGTCTCATCTGTGAATACGCCGGTTAAATCTCACACACCCCAAAATGAAACCATCACCTCTGCCACTGAATCGCTCCTATCGTCGTTTGACCAATTGCGCCTGTCTATCGAACAATTAAAAGGGCGCTTGCAGCAAGACCCTGCCGAGCTTCCTTTTTGGCTACCCCCAGAACATGAACAAGAGAACGCCAATGCCATTCTGTCGTCTCGAGACCGCGTGATTCGAGCACTAACCTCATTGTGGCGTTATGAACAAGAAGACTTTCCTCTTTCTGGAATTTGTTGTGCGTCACCCCAAGCCATCGAGTGCGCCTTGGCCGTCAATGCAGCAAAACAGCAATTTAAAGCCTCTGTGACTCACTTCAAAACCGTGGCCGGGATTCAAAAAGACAAAATTACTCGAGTATTGGATCAAATCATTAGCACCGAGGGCGCGCGCGAAGCGGAGTTGGCGTCGTCGCTGAATATTTCAGGGCTAAGCCGTTTACACTTGATATGGTGCTACCGTCAAATTTTGATTCTGCCACCCAAACTGCAATCCATTAGTTGGACATGGATGAAAAAACACCGTGAAATTACACGCCTATCGGTGGACGACGCCATGAAACTGGCGCTAAAACTGGAAGACCCCATCACCCGCGAATCGACTCTCCAACAACTTCAACACGAAGACAGTTCTCAACCATTGGCCTACATTAAACCCATTGCCCAGCAATTAAGGGCCAATATTGTTTGGGAAGAAGACCAAGAGAAGCAACGTAAACTCATCATTACGCCAACCGTTGTCTTATGCCAAGATGCGTCCCTGCCACGGCTTAAATGGCCAGACCCACCAGAACAGGCTCAATCCAGGCTAGAGCGCTCTGACCGAAAAATTGAGCCTCACCCTATTATCCCAGCACTGAATTTGTATCGTTATTTGGAGCGTGTGAACCCCCAATGCTCCTAAACATCATGTTCCTGAACCTCATGCTCTTAAAAAACACATTCTTAAAATAAAAACGCTTAAACAAGTATTCTCAATAAAAATATTATTAGAAATAATACTCTTAAAAATAATATTCTTATAAAAATACATTTAAAAATCGCTCTCTGGCCACACAACTTCAATCATTTCGTTTTTAAAATTTAATAAAACATTGTTTATAAACAAAAGGTTATGAAGGAAACATCATAAAAAACATCAAATAGCGACATCCGCATTACCAATGTAAATCAATCGTTGCATATCACACTTTTTTTGTACATATTTGCAATACTGATGGATTTATTAATTACGACTTGTCAGTCATGGCATTTTCTGAAACTATTCACTAATAAAATCGAAAGTTGCATATAGCCATTTATAAGGCGGGCGTTTTATTGACTGATTCAACCCTTGCATCACAACGGTAACGGTTAAACCAAGCAGTAAAACGATTATAAAAAGCTTCGTTTCGCCCAGTTTCAATTGGGCAGTGTGTTTAGTTGGGTGAGGACATCGCAGAAGGACTGCGAACACGCAATAAAGCCTTGAAAAGCGTACGACGAGAAAAGAAACGTGGCGTTTTTTAGGCTTTGAAAATTTACACTGTCGCGTACTACTGACTCCAAGTATTGCCAGCAATTGAGACAAAACGTTATGAATCAACGTATTGCCAGTATCGCTTATCAAGGTGAAAGCGTCGTATCTATCTCTTCTCGAACGGATTCTTCTCAAGCTGACATGCCGCCCAGTGATACCCAGGCACATCTCACCAACTCTTCACCCAAAAGCAACACCAAGTTCGACCTTCTGCAACACATTCTTGACAACAAAACCATTTGCCCAATCTTTCAGCCCATTGTGGACATTCAGAATGGATTAGTCTTCGGTTACGAAGCGTTAACGCGGGGGCCATTAAAAAGCCCTCTCTACTCCCCCATAGAATTGTTTAAAACGGCATACCAGTCTAAGCAGCTGCCTTTACTTGAAAGCTTATGCAGTGACAGCTCGATTCGTAAATTTTCGCAGCAAAAATTACCCGGATTGCTCTTCCTCAATCTGAGCCCGATCGCTTTAATTGACTTCCACTCTCGTGGCATCCACCCTGAACATATCCTCCAAGAGGTAGGGCAAAAACCGGAAACCGTCGTATTGGAGCTATCCGAGCAGTATCCCTATGACGATATGGGTATCCTCTTACCCATTCTGGAAACGTACCGGTCATTAGGGATTCGTATCGCCATTGACGATATGGGAGCCGGGTATGCTGATTTACAGTTGTGGTCACGACTCAAGCCAGACTTCGTGAAAATAGATCGTTATTTCATTGACGGTATCCACAAAGACCCTTCCAAAGAGCTCTTTGTGAAAATGATGGTGGACCTCTCCTATAAAATGGGGGCCACATTGATTGCAGAGGGAATTGAGCTCCCTCAAGAACTGCAGGTAATAAGACGTTTAGGGGTCAAATTATGTCAAGGTTTTTTATTTGCCAAACCCCAAGGCGCGCCTCCCGTCCGTATTGACCCTTCTAGCTGGGGGGAACAACGCGCCGGTTAGTCACGACGCTGTTACTGTTTAGTCCATACAGGTTTAGTCCGTACAGGTTTTCTCCAATCGGAACGAGCACTTTGACCCCTCAAACTGAATTCTGCCTACCCAGTAATTCCACCTACCCAGTTCCACCTACCCAGTACTAGGTATTTAACGCTATGTACTCAAAACGCATATTACCCTCCCCTTCAATGCCACCTTCATGACGAAACGCCTTTAACGCCGTTTCTGTATTCACTCGATGGCTAATGGGGCCTTCCACTTCCGCCAGAGTTGCACGAGTAACGATCATTGGATGACCGATGGGTAACGACATGGCTGCAATAGACAACGCAGAAGCCACAGGCGATAAACTGGGGTTATAAGCGGCATTTTCTGCATAGCGACCCATAAAACACTCCCCAGAATTGAATTCTATTTCAACCGCCGCATACACACCGCTATAAGGAGCGTAACTGTGAGCAACCTCATCCAATAATGTTGCCATCGACGAGACTGAAATGGGCATATCCGACGAAGATTCGCTCAAAGAATGACTGAATTCATGGGCTAACAACCCGTGAGTCACCCCCAAGTCTGACGGACCAAAATCATGGGGAAGAAATTCACTCAGCGTCATTTTTACACGCTCTTCCCCTTGCTCTTCATTCGAAGGTAAAAGAATGTGTAATGGTGCCCCAGGTATTTTTTGCAGCTCATTTAAAAACTGTCGGCAATGCCCGCAAGGGGCCGCATTAATCGCTAAGGTAGACAATTGCGTCTCACCGTGTAGCCACGCATTATTGATGGCCGCTTGCTCTGCATGAACACTAAAATTAAGCGACTGGCCCGCACACTCTAGATTCGCCCCAAAATAGACATTGCCAATCGCTTCATCGCCTCCCTCACCGCCTTGAGCCAATATCACCGCCCCCACCGCAAAAGAGGAAATCGGCGCTCTCGAATAACGTGCAGCCAAAGGCAATAACGCCACCAACAAGTCATCGGTGGGTAATTGCGTGTCTTTAAGCAAAGATTGAACAGCACTTTGGGGCAGGCAACCATGGGCAGAAAGTGTGGAAAAGACAAACTCTTCTTGTACGGAGGTCAACATCATTGCGTAATTCCAAACAGCGGTAAAAGCAGCCGTCAAAACCGCTGCCAAAAAATATCACGGCAAAGCCGTCTTTAATGATGCCCATTCAATTCAGGCTAAAAAATACGGAACGAAAAAACGGGCATCATTGGGTGTAAAATAATGGACTACTTCAAACTTTTATTCACGACCTCATAAACGTCTTTTGACAACGTAGGCACTTTACGGATTCGTTCCAACTGCGCCCGAATCAGGACTTGTCGGTTTTCATCGTACAGCTTCCATTTGGTCAATGGCGTAAGCATACGTGCAGCCATTTGCGGGTTTAGAGTATTTAACGCGATGATTTGATCCGCTAAAAAAGCGTAACCTTCACCATCGGCCCGATGAAAATTAACGGGGTTAAACCCACAAAATGCACCGACTAACGCACGCACCTTATTTGGATTTTTCAGGGTATAAGCCGGGTGAGCTTGTAACGCCTTCACATGATCCAACGCATCTTGGCTGGGGCGGGTCGCCTGTACGGTAAACCATTGATTCACGACCAAAGACTCCTCTTGCCAGCGCGCATAAAAATCCGCCAAAGCTTGTTTTGCTAGTGGTGCTGCACTGGGTTTGTCGCTGTGTACCAAGACTTTCAACGCTTCAAAGCCATCCGTCATGTTTTCAGCCTGAACAAACTGCTGGTGGGCAAGGGTAATGCCCATGTCATCGTCTGCCAATGCACGGTAGCCTAAGCACACGTTTTTTAAACTACGTGCAGCAATTTGCTTGGCACTGGGAGCGTAGGCCTCGGTAGTGTGAAGTGCGTGATACGTCGCCTCCAACTCCGCAGTAAGGGCATTGGCAACAGATATGCGAACAAAATGACGCGCGAAATGAATGGCATCCACATCGGCCACTTCTGCAATTTGCGCAAGATAATTTTCTGTAGGCAAGGTTAACATCGCCGCCACCATCGCCGGGTCCAGTAAGCTATTCGACTCTTGCACTTGAGCCAATAAATGTCCATAAGCGGTGATGAGGGTGGCATCCATTTCCGGTGAGGCGTTATTTTGACGAGCCGCCACCACATCTTGAATGACGGCAATGGCCAATTTTTGACTGGCATCCCAACGGTTGTAGCCATCGCTGTCGCGTTCCATCAATGCAACCAATTCTTCGCGACCATATTCATAGTGCAATTTGACCGGCGCCGAAAAGTTTCTCAGTAACGAAGGAACCGGTGCTTCGGGGACGCCTTCAAATACAACCGTTTGAGTCGGCTCGGTGATCTCCAGCACGCGATGAGTATTGTCACTCTGTTCCACATCAGCCGGTTCACCTGTCACCGGCTCACTTTTCACCTGTAGCCTCAACTCACCGGCATCGCCAACCAGCCCCAAACCAATGGGGATTAAATACGGTTTTTTCTCTTCAGACGTGGCTTCTGGGGTAGTTGGGCAAGATTGAGTGAAGGTTAAGGCATAGGTTTGATCCTCGGCATTGTAATGACTGGTCACCGTCACTTCGGGAGTGCCTGCCTGACGATACCAATTCATAAACTGCGTGAAGTCACGGCCAGATACCTCAGACATCGCCGCGACAAAATCTTCAATGGTCACCGCTTGGCCATCATGGCGCTCAAAGTAAAGGTCGGAGCCTTTACGGAATACCTCAGGCCCCAATAATGTGTGAAGCATTCTCACCACTTCGGCGCCTTTCTCGTAAACCGTCAAGGTATAGAAGTTCGAGATTTCGATAAAAGAAGAAGGTTGCACTGGATGAGCCATGGGGCCGGCGTCTTCGGCGAACTGCGCATTTTTCAATAGATTGACGTCTTCAATACGCTTTACGGTACGCGATCCCATATCGGCCGAAAATTCACTGTCACGAAAAACGGTAAACCCTTCTTTCAAGCTTAACTGGAACCAATCCCGACAAGTGACTCGGTTGCCGCTCCAATTATGAAAATATTCATGGGCTACTACGCCTTCCACTCGTTGGAAACCGCTGTCGGTGGTGGTTTGCGGGTGGGCCAAAACACAGGACGTATTGAAGATATTCAGCCCTTTGTTTTCCATGGCGCCCATATTGAAATCGTCCACGGCTACGATCATAAAAATATCCAGATCGTATTCACGGCCATACACTTCTTCATCCCAGCGCATGGAATTTTTCAATGCGGTCATGGCATGATCGCACTTCTCAAGATCTTTGGGTTCAACAAAGATACGCAGTTGCACCTCACGCCCAGACTGAGTAGTAAAACCGTCATCAATCACCGACAGTTCCCCGGCCACTAAAGCAAACAAATACGCGGGTTTTTTATGGGGGTCATGCCAGGTCGCAAAATGCCGTGTGTGATCAGTGGCATCATCCCCCTCTTCCACTAAATTACCGTTGCTTAACAGCACTGGACAATGGGCCTTATCGGCCACAATGGTGGTGGTAAATTCACTCATGACATCCGGGCGATCCAGATAATAGGTGATTTTACGAAACCCTTCTGCTTCGCACTGAGTGCAATACATGGTTTTCGAGCGATACAGCCCCTCCAGAGAGGTGTTGCTTTCTGGGGTAATTTTACCGACACACACCCACTCAAAAGTATCGGGGACCGTATTCACCAACAGCGATTCATCCCCCACCGTATACTGGCCAGAAGAGAGCGGCTCGCCATTTAGGGTAATGCTCTGAATATCAATCTCTTGACCCTGCATCAGCAATGGCGCTGCAGAGTTCTGGCTTTCTGGATTTCGGCGAATAGCCAGAGTACTGGTCACGATGGTATGACCATCAAATATCTCGACCTTCAAGTGGGTACGATCGATCAAAAAGTCCGGGACCTGATACTCTTTTAAAAAAATGGTTTTCGGTTGCGCGTCTTTCATTCTCTGAAGCCCTAATTAACAATCGGTGACTGTCGTTTTCGATTCGCCAATGGCATAAGACAGCCCATAAAGTGATTTGTATTAAACGGTTGTTATCAGAATCAACCTGCTGCGACTTTTAATTGATAGCCGGTGTATTTTCTCAAATTGATGACGCCCGTATCGAGCAATAGGTATTGGCCTTTAATCCCTTGTATACAGCCTGTCGCTACCGGATCTTTATCGAGGTTGAAGCTTTTGATGGTTTTAGGGAAGGCTTTCACTGGATAATGAATCGACACCGGCATCACCTCTAATTCCACTACGGCCAGATCCCCGTGCTCAGATCGCAACTGCGCAAGCACATCGCGATGTTTTTCCAGCAATTGCTGTTTTAGGGCCAATAAATCGACATCCTCCCCATTGCCTTTCAGCATGGTGCGCCAATTGGTTTTATCGGCAATATCCGCTTTGAGTGCGGTTTCAATCAGACCAGAAAGTTGACGAGTCGCCACACGCAATATCGGCAAGGCCTGGGTAGCACCTTGATCAATCCAACGGGTGGGAATTTGCGAAGCGCGGGTGATGCCAACCTTGGCCCCGGACGTATTGGCAAGATAGACGATATGGTCGGTCATACAGAATTGTTCCCCCCACTCTGGCTCACGACAGGTGCCCAGATGGTAATGGCACTTTTCTGGGCTCACTATACATTGGTCACATCGGGCCAGTTTTTTCATGCAGGGATAACAATGCCCTTGGCTGAAGCTCTTTTTGGTCTTTCGACCACAAGCAACGCACTCAATCGCCCCCATAAATTCCAAGGTGATGTGCTGTCCAATCAGCGTATTGGCATCGATATGACGATCATTCACTCGTAAGGCGTAAGTGGCGTTGTTGCTTTCATCCAGTGACACCGCCATTTTTTCAATAAATCCAACCACTGACTCACCTTGGTTCAAATGCTCAATGGCCTGAGCCTCCACCACCGCTTGACTCATTGATCACTCCATTTGAGGGGCTGTTCTTCTTGATGATCCGCCACCTCGCCTTCTCCACCACAATGAGTGTGAGATTTTGGTGGAACGTAGCCGGTACGTGCTTCAGGGGAGAGGTGCTTCATCTCATAGGCGATGATCGCTTGCATACAGGTCTCACGTTGCGCTTGGGACAGCACCTGCCCATTGGGCCATTTTCCCAATTCCACGGCGCGCTTTAAATTTTGGTAAATGGTCGGATCAATACTCTCAAGGAGTTGTTGGTAATTCATACTGGATGGGTCACTTCTTCGTCTTTGTCGTCGTTTTTGTCTATGAAATTTTTTGTCTATGACATTAGAGTGTCTTTGAAATTAGAGTGTCTACGGTTAGCCTGACAATTTTGATTATTTTTTCTCCGGCTGGCGTGTTTTTGGCTGTTCAGCGTACTCCTTTAATGATGTACCCGTTTAATGATGTACTCCTTTAATAACGCACCTCTTTAATGTCGTACTCTGATAATGGAGTCCTTCGATAATGGGGTCCTTCGATAATGGAGCCCTTCGATAAAAGTATGCAGTTTAGGTCTGGAAACGGCGTGTGGCCAGCCCTAAAGCCACTCCCGCCAATAACCCACCTAAATGAGCACCATTGGCAATAGAACCCTCAATGAATAAATCAATGCCACCGACCATACCTAACACTAGCCACAACAACATAAACATCGCCAATACGTTTGGCACCTTCACCGCAGGTTCTTCGACAACACGCTGGTACACTAAAATGAAGCCTAATAAGCCGTACACCACGCCCGATAAGCCCCCAAACAACGAGGGGCCACTCCACCAATATTGAGCCATATTAGAGATCAACATCAGAAACAACAGCGCACTGCCCATGGCCAGTGAACCGAATTTAGCCTCCAAACGTGCGCCGAACACCCATATCCACACACTATTAGAGAGATAATGCAGAGCGCCGAAATGCAAAAACGCCGGCGAGACCAGCCGCCATACTTCAAACTGAGACAAGGTATACTGCCATCGAATAAACGCAATTCGATCGCCGTAGGGGATAAACCCCGTGAAGGTCAATAGCGAGAGCCACCCTTTCGTGCCTGTGGCATCCAACCACACTACCATGGCACCCAAGAATCCCAATACTAAGGTCATGATCGTTAAGGGGGCATTTTTGGCGGGACCGGTCAAAAAACGTTGGACACTTTCAGAGAAACGTTCAGAGAAACGTTGGCTCGAGGTTGATTTGGGAACGATTAACCCGGCTTTCCACTGTTCTGCCAACGCCTTAACGTGCTCGGCATCGGTGGATTCAGGAAGCCACAGACATTGATGACCCTTTTCTTCTGTGAACCGATGAGCTAAACCGGCCTGCCATAAAATTTGGCTCAGCTCAGAATAATCATCCGTGAGGGGGAGTTGCGCCAGCGGATACCAATTCACAATCAGGTGAGCCTTTGTCAATTAACGTTATTACACTACTTAAGGCTACTGATCGCCGTTTTCAACGACAAGTCCCACCCACCCTTCAACAGCTAGGCCGCCTCAACCCACTTCGTTTACCCCAATCTTCGTTTAACTCAATCAGCTTCAGGTTGCCGCCATTCGGGCGGATTCACATACACCCATGCAAATTTTTCTGGGCAAAGCTGTGGCTCCCCATCGTAACGATAGGCCGCCAAGCGACCAAATTTAACCGCACTGTAATCCAGGCAGGCGATGTTGTTTCGAATGGGACGTGGCCGACCTTGCAGCCAATAGTGTCCCACAAACAACGGCTTATGTTCAGGACCGTAGTACAGCAGTTGCGCCCTCTCCGCTTCGCTCAATGGTCTGTCCATCAAATCTTCAGGTAACGGATCAGGCTGATACACAACGTCTGCATAGGTGATTGGGGTTTTTGCCCAAAATTTGGTGCGAAAAAATCGACGTTGATAACCATCACGACTGGTAATCACCCGCTCGTCCGGCAACTTTAAACAGGTGCCTCGGGTAAGGCGATCCATCACTTGACCTTCAAAACTGTCTCGATTAACCGAATTGATGATGAAGCGATCATCGACCTGATTAGTACCAAATTCGGCCAAGTAACGGTGAATCAGCGACTCATCCCAACAAGCGTGCACCACTCGGAAATCATTAAATTCAATAAACAACGGCAGGGTTTTAAACCAGGCAAGGTAATCTTTCCAGTCACCGGGGTGGGCTTCAAATTGGGCTTTGGTTTCGGCAATCAATCGATTGTGATGGTGATTATGAGGACGGAGGTAGTCTCGATCTGAAAGCCAGTCCGGCGCAGGGGTTTCATAGCCAATGGCATTGTATTCATGGTTGCCCATAATCATAGTGGCGGCGTTATGCTCGGCCATATCATGAACAATTTGTAGGGCTTCGCGAATGTGAGGGCCTCGGTCGATGATGTCTCCCAAAAAAACCGCTAGGCGTTTAGGATGGCGCCATACACCTCGTTGCTTATGATAGCCTAATCGCGTGAGTAAATTGACAAGGGTATCCGCACACCCATGTACGTCACCAATAATGTCATAACCTGTAAAGTGCTCCAACTCGCCCTGATCTAACATCGTAACCGTTTATTTACCACCAGCCGTTTGTGTCAACCTAACCCCGTAATACTTAATTTTCCCTCAGAAGTTAATGCGTACCCTCTCACTTAGGATAGATCAAACCCTTATCGGCCTATAACAGGATTTAGACAAACGCACTTTATATTTTGGCCACTCTATTCCACCAAATGGGAAGCCCAACCCAGTTTACGACGACACGTTTCATAAAAATTATGGTCTGTGGGGTGAATCAGCGTCATTGCGGTGGATTTTTTCTTAATAAAAACTTCATCTCCTGGCTGGGTCACCACATGAGTTTGCCCATCGCAGGTCACATGGGGGTAAGCCGTGTTATGAGAACCCACTACCAAGCGAATCTCCACATTTCCATTCAATAAAATAGGCCGGCTGCTCAACGTGTGCGGATTAAGGGGAACCAACTCAATGGCGTCCAGTTTAGGGTGCATAATCGGTCCTCCGGCACTGAGCGCGTAGGCGGTAGAGCCCGTTGGAGTAGAAATAATAATGCCGTCAGAACGCTGTCCATACACGAATTGATCATCAATGTAGAGCTCAAACTCAATCATTCGAATGAATTTACCGGGGTGCACAACCACGTCATTCAGTGCATCGCCACCGGCAATGGCCTCACCCTCCCGACGTACTTCCATCGACAACAAAAACCGCTCTTCACTCACATAATGACCTGCCAATACATCCGCGACTTTTTGTTCGATTTCATCAGGTGCGATATCGGTTAAAAAGCCTAACCGACCCCGGTTAACGCCCAATAACGGCACGCCATGATTGGAGACTTCTCGCCCTGCCCCCAATAAGCTGCCATCTCCCCCGACCACGATAACCAAATCACACTTACTGCCCAACTCAGCGGCGCTGAACTCCCCGTGCTCATGGCCTGGCAAGGCAGAGGCGGTATCGGCCTCTAAGACTACGGTCAAACCGCAACTGTCTAAAAAACGCATCAATCGTTTGATGGTGTAAATGGCCCGGTCGCTGCCCAAGCGTCCAACTAACCCGATTTTTTTGAACACAGCCGGGCTAACGGGAGTGCTGCTTGATAGGCTGTCTTTGGATGAGACGTCAGACGAAGTGGACATGAATTTTACAGTGCTCTCTTATCGGTGTACGGTGCGCACTCATTTAGGCGAGTACGGCCTCAAGTATACTCATTCTTTCACGATATTGAGTCATTTAATCAACGAAGAAGTCAAAAACCAACACCCAAAAATCATGACAGGTGCCCTTACGATGCATTCTAGCCCTTTCCGACATCCTCTCGTTCGTGACTTGGCATGGGCATTATTGTCACCAAACCTACTAAGCGCCCACGCGTTGCCAGAAGGTATTTCCTTTTTATTCCCTACAGATTTATTCCCCACAGATTTATTCCCCACAGATTTACTCCCCACAAAAGTGCCTGACTGCCACGACACCCAATACCATAAAATATGGACGTGGTTAAAAGCCCTAGATGAGCGTCCCCAAACACTCGAAAGTCATTTATTGACGCAAGGCTCTCGTCGAATCGGCGTCCAATTCGAACAACTATTGGCTTTTTATTTTCAGTATGGGCCTGAAGCAAACACGATTGCCGATTTTCGACAGCGGGTTCAAATCCATCAATCACATTCTCGGACGCCGAAGACCATCGGCGAATTGGATTTTTTATGGCGGTGCCAATCTCCTGAACAACGCATAGCCCCTGAAATTTACAAAACCGGAAGCCACGTTGAGGCCGCTGTAAAATTTTACATGGGGAACGGAAAACGAGACGTTGACCTGCAAGACCCTTATCAATGGGTAGGCCCCAATCGTAACGATCGCTTAGCATTAAAACTGAATAAGTTGTTTGATCACCAATTACGGCTTTCTCACCATGACTGTGCTCAGGCTGTCATATCGGCACTGGGCATTGAGGTATTGCGCACATACCTGCAACTGAAGGGTCGTTTATTCCTGCCTTGGCGATGGCATCTCGCCACACGAGAAGAATGCACCTGCGTTTTACCGGACATCATTGCTTCTGATGCCGAACTGGGTTTCTGGTTACGATTTTCCGAGTTGTCGTCTGTGATGAATGAAGCCGCAACCGGTAATCGTTGGGCCGTATTAACCAGACAAGGATGGATGAGTACGGCGGTCTGTACACTGTCTCTGGACTCAACGCCATCCGTTTCTCACTCATCGGGTATTGAGTGGGTCTCAGCCACGGATGACGCGAAAGCCACTCACTCAGCGCTGTGCGAACACATCAGCAAATATTTCAGCACCTTTCATCGACCTATATTGATTGCACTTCTGACCAATGATGCTCAGGATGACACTCAGTGGGTAGAGCAACGACGATATTTCGTTACGCCAGACGATTGGGGAGTTTGACTCCTTTGAGGTTAACCCCCTGAAGCAATGATCGCTTCAACCAAGCGAGGAATATCATGCGAGGTTAAGCCGGCAATATTGATGCGTCCGCTCGGCAACAAATAAATTCCATACTGAGTTTTTATGGTATTAATTGCCTCTTCTGACAACCCCATTATAGAGAACATCCCCTTGTGACGAATAAGAAAATCAAAACGCGACGTCTGGGTTTGTTCTTTGAGGGCCGCCGCCAGCTCATGGCGTAAGGATATTAAACGATTGGACATGGTGAGCAGCTCACTCTTCCACTGCGACGTTAATCCTCCATCGCCTAAAATCTCCGCCACAATCGCCGCGCCATGGGCCGGCGGCATGGAGTACGCACTTCGGGCCATTTCACACATGGCCTCACGATAACGTTTCGCTTGCCGCTCAGATTCTGCAATTACAATCGCCGCACCGGTGCGCTCACGATACAAACCGAAGTTTTTGGAACACGAAACAGACATTAACGCTTCTTCGACCGCGTCCACCAACAATCGTGCACCATGAATATCTGGTTCCAAACCATCACCCAACCCATGGTAGGCAATATCAATTAGAGGCAAAAAACCACGCTCAGGCGCCAATTCTGCCAACGCTTGCCAAGCAGCCAACGATAAGTCCGCACCAGAAGGGTTGTGAGCACAACCGTGCAGAAGAAAAACATCACCTGCCCCCAATTGCGACGCCAGATCAATCACCGCATCTTCATCAACACATTGACTTTCCCAATCCAAATAGCGATAAGTCTTGACGGTAAGACCGGCCATCTCAAATACCGGGCGATGATTCACATAGCTAGGGTCGCTGAGCCATATGGTGGCATTAGGCCGGGCCGACGCGATCAGATAAGCCATCAAATTTAATGCCCCGGTTCCCCCAGGGGTTTGCAAGGTCGACGCGCGGCCATCCGCGTTCAAACCGCCTAACATCATGGTTTGAATAGCCTGGTTGAAGGTTTCATTACCAAAAATGCCTTCATAAACCTTGGTGGTTTGGTTGCCCAGCAAACGAGCTTCTGCCGCTTTCACAGCAGCCATAATAGGCGTTAATCCGGTTTCATCTTGATAAACCCCCACACCTAAATTCAACTTCTGATGGCGAGCGTCGGCAAGATATTCATTAAACAAGGACAAAATGGGGCAAGCCCTGGGGGTAGCAAGGGTATTTAGCATGACATTCGCTCATTAAAAACAGAGAGTAAGAACGTGAGTGAAAAACGTGAGTAAAAAATACGACGAGAATTCTGAAACACCATCGTCGTAGCCTTATCTCGCTATGCTAAGCCAGTCGATATAGCAATATGTGATTTTTTTTTGATTCAAACCATTATTTTTGGCAAATTATGCTAACAAATTCATTCATATTAGCCAAAACAACTATATGGACAAAATTGATCGATTTTTGTTATCACAATTACAACGCGATGCCCGCCAAAGCGCTGCTCAACTCGGCGAACAGGTCGGGCTCTCTCCCTCTCCTTGCGCACGACGCATTCGACAACTTGAGGAACAGGGTTTTATTGAAGGGGTGTATGCCCGATTAAATACAAAGCAATTGGGTTTTCACTTAACCGTTTTTGTTCACGTTCGTTTAAGTGCACACCATGAAGCGGTTATTCTTGAATTCGAGGAAGCCATACAATCGATGGATGAAGTGCTCAATTGTACCGTCACATCAGGAAAATTCGATTACTTATTAGAAGTGTTAGTCAAAGATCTAGAGTCTTATGAATTATGGATGAAGTCACTTCACAGGCTTTCGGTTGTCAGCCAAATTGACAGTGCGTTTTCCATTCGAAAAGTCAAATCCAACGGAGTATTACCCCTTACCTAATTCCGCATTACACAAATCCCGCATTAACACAATGAGCATTACACTAATACCCAAGAATCACTTTATAATCTCGCAGTACGTAGGGCGCATCACTTAATGCCAAGAGCCCCTGATCAATATTTTTTTGTCCACCACGCAACGCTTTTAACCCACCCTTGATGGAAACCACTTGGTAACCCAAACGAGAAAGCACACAGGCTGCCGCATCGCTGCGAAAACCGTGGTCACTGTACAAGATATAACGTTGATTTTTATGGAGCCTACGTAATTGCAGCGCAAGCATACTCAGCGGAATATTCACGGCACCCTTTAAATGTCCAAAACGATATTCGTCACTGGTGCGAACATCTACTATCACGGTTGGCATGGTACAATTTGCTGTACTTTTTTTTGTTGTATCTGTTGTGGTTGTATTTATTGTGGTTGTGTCTATTATTTTTGTCTCTTTTAGTGGAGTTTTCTCTGAGGCTTTATCTTCTTCTGAATGAGGCTCCATCTGAGCTGAGGTATCACAAGTAAAAGCTTGTTTCAAAATGGATAAACACTCTGAGCAAGAAAGATGCTCTACTTGTGGAGCTTGCAATAAAGGTAAAAAATCATTTTTGTCCAATTTCACTAACACACCATCGCTGCTCATTCTTACGGTGGCATTACGAGGTAATGAGCTCACCAATGCATCTTCCCCAAAACAACGCCCTGGGCCAATCTCCGCCACACAATTTAATTCTGTGCCGTGTTTTTTTACCCAAACTTGAGCCGTGCCTTCCTTAATAAAATAACATCCATCACCCACTTCACCTTGTTGGACAATATCGTCTCCATGGTTGACCAATAATGTGCGCATTTTTTTAAAAATATCACCCACATTCGTCGGTGGCACTTTGAGAAATAAATTGGAATCCAACACAGCATCAATCCATTGCGCGTCTTCGTCTAGATCTGGATTCATGGCAAACTGCAGACGCTGAAATTCCGCCATCTGGCTCCAGCATAACTGGTTTTTCAAATCCTGAGCGGGCAAGACTAATAATTCACAATCGCTCAGCG
This sequence comes from Marinibactrum halimedae, assembly GCF_021234875.1. GTDB lineage: Bacteria > Pseudomonadota > Gammaproteobacteria > Pseudomonadales > Cellvibrionaceae > Marinibactrum > Marinibactrum halimedae. The sequence goes on from NZ_JAJQVM010000016.1 coordinate 67,563, forward strand.
CTTTTAATGATTGCAAACCGGTTTCTTGGTAAGCCAATGGGTACAAACTATCGCGCCCACTGACCATTCTGCGTTCACCATTTGAAAAAGCCAGCTCAAGATCACCGTACAACAAAAAATAATCATTCGTATCTGATGCACACAGGTCTCGCCGCCGGCCACTGAATAAATACTGCGGTTCAATTCCCTCCAATAAAAACGCAAGCTGGGCATCGGGAATGGCATTAAAAGGAATGAGTGTACGAATGTGTTCGACTTCGAAATGCTTCATAAATCTCGATAACTGACCAAAATAAGCCCATCAATAATGAATTCATCAATGTAAAAAGGGAATGGATGGGTCGTTGTTAAATTCTATTTACACACATTATCAAGGCTTACATGGGTAAATCATACCCTCGCCTCCCTTGTAGCCCACCTGTGTGAATCGCAACCACGACATCACCTTTTGACCATCGTCCTGATTCAACTCCCGCCGCAATGGCGCGCATCATTTTGACAGTATAGATTGGGTCAAGTAAAAAGCCGCATTCTGCTTCGAACGCCTGCATAAATGCCTTCAAGTCAGGGGGAAATTTACCGTATCCACCGCTGTGGTATCCGGTTAAAATCGACCATTGGCAGTGAGGCTTAATACCATAATCCAGCAGTAACTGCTTCACCCTCTCTGTAAGCGTATCCTCCCCTTTTAGCACACTGACTCCATGAACATTCGCCCACTCTGGTAGCGAACTGATTAAGCCCATTAATGTTGTTGCCGTACCGCAAGGCACAAAGACTTGAAAAGGGGTAGGAATCGACGACTTATGGCTGGAGCTGGATAGATCAAAGCAACGCAGATGTTGATCGAGCTGATGCTGGATAGACTGTGCTATCACTTGGCAACCTAACACCCCTTCTCGATTAGCCCCACCTTCAGGAATCACCCAGTAGTCTGCCAAATTTGGATCTAGCTGAGCCGCAAAAGTAGGATGATAACGCTGAGCGTAGGTTTTTCGGTCCACAAATCGTAAAGTCATACCGGCCGCTTCACAATCTCGTAAGGTGGGCGTCAGTTGATGGCGGTAATCTCCTCGCACAATACCCACAGTGGGAATCTGCAATGCTTTTCCACAATAAGCCAGCGCATGCAAATGATTAGAATAACCCCCACCAAAAGACACCATGCCGATTTTATTCTGAGACTTCATGGCGTCAACATTACCACGTAACTTATACCATTTATTGCCAGACCAATACGGGTTAATTAAGTCTTCACGCTTTACAAAAAAATGGACTCCGGCAGCGTCTGTAATAGGCCAGCGTACACGCTGCAGAGGTGTTTCGGGAAAGAGTTGTGTCGAAAATTTCATTTATGCAAACAGCGATTAAACTGTACTCAAAGTTTATTCAATAATGTGCGTTATTATTTAATAACGACTACTTTACAGTTTAATCACATTTAATGGCAGATGCCGAGGTTCTTGATGGACGTCGCAGCGATCGCTTTGCCCGGGGTGAAATTCCAAAGGAGAAATAATTTTCTTAATCGTTTGACCACAAAGCGTACCGTCTTCATTTACCCCTTTACAACAGGGCGATTCATAATGCTCTTGCCAGCTGCGATATACTGCTAAATCTATACCGCACTTTTCCGCTAAAAACGCCGCAGGATTGATTAAAAAATGAGAGATATCGGATTTTGGAATAGAGAGCGGCCCAAGCCCCGGCTGGTACACAACAAAATCCACTCCAACCTTATGCAAAGATTCCACTACGTCATGATCAGAAGCCTTTAGCAATAAACCATGTTCTTCTCTTAATTGTTGCAACTCTTGTCGAATATAGGCTTCTTGTTCCTTACGATACATCAATTCAACATCTCGTAATTGCAACTGTTGCATTAACGCCTGAGTAGCCTGCTCCAAGGCCTCTTCTATTGCCTCTGTTTTTTCTTGCTCTAAGTGAAACTTCAGTGTATTGATGCGCTCATCTTCACCATTTTTAAACGTTCGCAATTTTTCTTCAAAGTACGAACGTATCCCTTCAATCTTTTGCTCCTGGCCCGTGACCTTTTCCTGAAACGATTGATTCAGTAATAACTGCGACTCCAATGCCTCATCTGATTTCTTCAACGACGCTTCCAATGCTTCGATATGCTGCTGATAGTCTTTACGCTCTTTCTCCAGTTCACGCTGGTGTCGATTTCTTAAGGTTGCCGCCCGCAAGCGTTGCTTACGCAGCGTACCGGCTAACCGATTGCGAAATGCCTGCTGATAGTGTGCTTTTAAAGCGTCTACTTCTTCTTGATGACGAGCTTTCTCGAGCTTTCTCGCATCAATGTAATTGATATCGACATTCGCCAACTCCGTAATCGTGGGAGGCTCTTCCTCAAACGTTAATCCTAAACGATTGCGTTCTGCACACTTCTTAAGTAAAACAAAATGATTCCGACCCGGAGACATCTCTGGGTCCCAAAGGTTTGGTTGTTGCAAACTAATCGGGCATTGCGTGTAACACGCTAATCGAATGGGGCCGCCACCCAGATCAGGGCCAATAGAAGCTTCATCGGCTATTCGTTGCAGAGGAATATTCCAACATTTTTTAGGAAAGCCTTGCGAGTCAAAGGGAATAAGAAAAAACACCGCAGCTCGTACTTGCAACTGTTCGTCTATTCGTACATAAACCGCTGTTGCACATTCACTGGCCATATCAGATAGCGGAATAAAACCGTCGAGTACAGCTTCAAACTCACTGAAAAGCATTTCTCGTAATACTCGATACCCATCGAAAAATACAACAGCTTCACTCAACTCGTAAATGACTTGGTTCATTATTGGTCACCGTACCCATAGCCATCCTTGCTGAATCGGGCAATATTTAGAATGCTCTCGTTTGGCTAAAAACGGTAAGAAAAGTCGTCGTCAGTAACAACGTCATTATGGGAGAGATTGCGGTAATCCGAATGTGAACAAATCGTCAAAACACACTCAATAGTGATATAAATCTCAATTAATTCGAGTAGCTGTACACATTTTAACTCTAAACACCCTTTTTAAGGGTTACATCTCATCCGAATCGGCGTCTAAATCATCAAGTTCATCAGACGCCAATACATCGAGTAACTCTTCAATATAATCATCCATTCCGTTTCACCCTAATTTTTATGATTACTATATCTAAAAAATGTAAAGCCTTAATGGTGGAAATAAAAAATAAAAACTTACTTTAATTTGTATCTTAAACGTAATTTTTGACCCTCACTTTAACTTAAAGCAAGAAAAGGCTATTTCTATTAAAAAGAGACTATTAGATAGAATGAGAAGAGTAGACTATTAAATTACGCAATGATTCCATTATTTGAAATAATGGCGGGCAATGTTACAGAAAAGAAAAGGCGCCATTTCTGGCGCCTTATTAAGATCGATCTAGCTTATTGTTGGGCGTTACTACCACGTCTGAATAACACTGTCATTATCAGCCTCCTTATAGATGTTTTGCTCACCAAAGCTACTTAAACCTAAAATGCCGCTTCCCACTTGAGGGCCTTGAGGAACCGCAATGGCCTCGATACAACGAGCAGTATCATTTTCTGATGGACACGCACGAGCAGAAACCTGATAGAAACCATCTTCTGAAGGAATTTGGTTTTCTGCGTTAAATCCCACTTCGGTTAAATCCACCGTATAGGAAAGCTCATTAATAAAACGACGTTCCTGAGCCTGCATCACCTGAGTTATCAACGCAATACCATCCGCCTGACGCCCCCTTTGCATTTGGTTTTGGTAAGCCGGATAGGCAATTGAAGCCAAGATGGCGATGATGGCCACGACGATCATGACTTCGATTAGGGTGAAGCCCTTCGCAGGTTCACTTCGTGAATTCGATCTTAAAATGTTCATATTGCCACTAACCTATGATTTATCTTCACGCCAAAATTGTTTCTTTGTCAGACTGCAGCCCCCCATTTCACTGCATTCAGCACCGGAGCAAATAATGGTAGACGTCTTACACTCAAGAGGCTTAGGTGGAGGTGGCAGACCTCCACTAGATCCATCTCCATCTCCATCTCCATCTCCATCTCCATCTCCATCTCCATTGTCAATTGTCAGGAAAGTAACTCCGGCCGGAATACCCTGCTGAGTTAGTGTGACAAATCGTGGACGATCCTCTTCCGTTGGCTGCCCTGTTAAAATATCAATACTGTAGAGGCGTCCAGATCCGATATCGCCACCACAGCTAGTATCATCCTCTGAGCGAGCACCATTGGCGGGTAAATAACTTGTGAAATAAACACTTCCATCAAAGGTATTGGGGCTGTTAAGCACCTTCTCACGAAGGTTTTTACCCATATCCAAATAAAAACCATAAGGCGCATTGACATTTTTTCTGGCCACAACAGATTCATCTGTAACATCAAGCAGATCTTGGCTAGTCAATAGTCTTGGAGAATCCAGCCTTACACGGTTTCCCTCTTCATTGATTTCGTACTCTGCATAACGTGCATAAATCGAAGTATTTCCCTCATACTCTTCCGGTGGGGTATACACATTTTCATCGAACATCACATAAAAGCGATCCTGAATTTCACCATCCAATGGATTGGCCCGATAACCAGAACCTACCGAAATAGAGTAAAAACTCGGATTACCCGCGAAACTAAAGAATGCCACACTGGGTGCATTAAAGAAGCGACGCGCGGTAGACCAATCGTTCCCAATTGAGGGCTCTCTTAGATCAGCGATTACCCCACCTTTCACCTCAAAGTCATTCTCATTAGGCACAACGTCAAAACGCCAAACCTGCCCAGCAATATCAATTGTAATGAAGGTATCAGCAAAACCATCTGAGAAATAATTGGAGTCTGCACTACCCAAAATATCAATTGGCACAATATCAGCGGGGATACTGTACTGCATTCTTGGAAGGTTTAGATCGTGTTCAGCCCCATTACCTGCAGACCATAATAGGTCACCAGTATTGGCATCAACAATAAAGATGGCAGCTCCCTTCGCACCCGCAGGATTTGTGACCGGGCTATCGTTAACTGTGTCGTATCCACCCGTGAACACTAATGCATCTTTTGCCTCGCACCCAGAGTCAGAACACCCTACTCTAAACTTCGTTAGCTGTGGTTTAGACCAAGTTTGTCCTAAATCGCCAAAACCCGGCATGTCATTATTAATCGTCCATAAATATTTCGGATTATCTAAATCAGTAACATCTAAGGCATATAAGCTATTTCCACCTCTGCGCATACCAAAGTACAAAATAACTTTATCTTCAGAAGGCGTAATAATATTGTCACCATCACCTGGGTTTTCCTCTATCCAAACGGTTATTTGACCATCTAAGCCATAAGATCGAGTATCACTGGTATTATTATTAAAATAATCCACTAATACTGGAGCCACTTCAGGAGGTAAGAAAGAAAAAATCTGTTTACCATTATCGATATCAACCGCATGTAACAGCCCTTGGTTGGTTGTTACAAATAAGACTTGGCCGCTATCTTCTTCCGAGTCGCTGTTATCGTCGCCTTCTGAATCAGATGTGGTGTAACGATCTTGCCCATAAGCCACAACAACCGGCTGACTGTGTAGAGGGTCTCCCATGAAACGATTAGGTTCATTATATGTGACATCTCCCGCACCACTGACTTGCTGACCAGAGGTCCAAGCAAAAAGACGGGTTAGGTAATCATTATGTGTATTTTCTGGAAGACCTAAAAATGCTTTTGTTATTTGGTCATTGTCTGATTCAAAGCGATTAGATTCCACATTCAGGGCAGTATTATTCGGTGCCGCATCACCTGTGTAGGTATAAACAGTACGCTCGGTTGTGATTTGCTCTGCAACGCCACCCTTACGTACTGAACCGCCATCTGGTTCAGATGACCACCAACTTTGTGCAGTTGATTTAAAAAAGCCCGATGCTTCGTCAACTGCAGCAATACCATTTCTATCAACAATGGTTCCGTCAGGTTTAATTTCGAAGCGCTTTACATTTCCATGCCACCGATGAGTACCACCGGGTTCAAATAAGGCATAAAATAAATCGTCACCATTGGTTAAATTATTGTATGCACTCACGGATACGGCAGGAGAGGTAAATGTTGACTGAGAGGTTTCAATAATATCGCCGATTTGATTAATGATGCCCGATAGTTGAGTTGCGTTTTGCGCAACAAAATATTCACCACCACCCTTACTGGCTGTAGTTGCCAGTAATTCCATGTCCGTTTCCAAACCAATGGTGTAAGTTTTAATCGTTTGTGTTCCAGGCATAGATGAAAAATCTGTTTCATACATATAGCCGGCCAACTCATCTAAACATGTATTTTCAGAACTTCTGCCACTTCCATGATCACATTTTGCATTTCCTTCTGCATTTGTTAAACCATTTATATAATTATCTGCTTGATCGTCATCTGTAGGCTCTCCATCAGTCAAATAAACAACAAAATTATTTTGACAGGAATTCACCAGTGGTGAACTATATTTTCCATCTTCCCCAACAGATTCTGGGACACTTGTTGTAGTATCTCGGTAAGCTTGTCGACCAAAGAATGGATTGTCACCACGAAACACCCTATAGGCTTCAGACAATGTTTCCGCTAAAGGTGTATTACCTCCTGCTTCAATTTCAGATATTGCCTCTTTTACACCATCTTTGGCGCTATCGTTACCAATGTCAGCAAACTCATGAAGCACAAACCCCCCATCATAACCTTCACGTATACAACTACCAGGGGCACAAGGCGTATTTATAATATACCCCCCTTCATCAAACATCATTAGCCCTAAATTAATACTGTCATTTCTATCAACCATATCTCCTAGAGCTTTTTTCATCACTTCTAGGCGTGTACTAATCTTGGTTTGTGATACACTACTCTGCAAATAATCGTGATAATTTGAAGAAACAAAATATCTAAACTGAAAATCACCTCTATTATTATCTCGATAACTTTCAAGCTCTTCTGAATTTCTTCGACAAAAAACATCTTTACTGTCTGCGTCTTCACAATTTTCATTCCCAGATTCACATAAATCTGAGAAAATTTCACGCTCTACCCAATGACAGCCGAAAAAACCGCACCTCCATACAAGTTCAGTATCCCTAAAGCCTGCAAAATCTGCATAATATGGCGACGCCGGCGTGTTAGTGAACGTATCTGTGATGTTTTCACATTGATTTTGATCTTTAGAAAAAGAATAATCTGTATATACTAAGTCATCCTTACCACTTCCACGATAAACATATATTCTGTCATCCGTAGATGACCCATATTGAAAGCTAGGATCATATCCACCATCGGCGACAAGAACTTGAGCAGCCATACTTCCTGATGAGTCCAATATAAACATTACATTTGACTTAAACTCGGTCGCTTCATCATCCAATTTAGTTACATAAATATCGGTATCATCACCCAATACCTGTGATGATAAAGAAAATGCCGCAAAGGTCGTCAGCAACGCCAATACTTCTTTTATATGTCTAACACGCATCTCGCATTCTCCATTTACTTAATAAGTGGCGTCTAATAAAAATTTTTCAGCAACACCTTCTGAGTTGCTTACTAAAAGTGTGCCGACAGCCCCTGAATATTTCAGAAAATCCTCCATTACTTCTCCACTGCTATAAACAACCTCAAAACTTCCATTACTGTATTTAAAGGTTTTCGCTTCACATTCCTTACAATATAAAAAATGAGCTACCACGATACCTCCCTTCTTACTTGCGTCTGGAAAGATTTCTACACGCACCCCTTCATAAGGGGTTTGCAAACTAACAATAGGGGCTGCCCAACTATTAGGGATAACAAAAAATATAAGGAAAAGAAAGCCAACAAAAAACTTCATAAAAACCTCAGTGCTAGTAGACAAGAAAATTTATTTAGATAGAAGTTGCAGAGATATGCGTAAAAGTCACAACCTGCCTCGAACGACTACCAGTACCATCAATAGAAGCTTCAGAGGTCATAATAAATTGGTAACATCCATTTTGTACTGGGAATCCAGAAGCGCAAACAGAGGTAAGCGGTTTGCCCGTGCTTTTATCAACGATAACTTCCACTCGACTAGACTGAGAAAAAGCATCGGTTTCATCAGCAGATAAAGGCTTATCTTCTAATTCTTCAGAATATTCTTTTACTGTTAGATTTTCATCGCTCAGCAAATCATCGATATCCTCCCAAACTTTATCGCCATTAGCAAAATAAGCATTGATTTCTGAGTTGGCCTGATTAAATGCAGCCTTACTTAACTGGCTATTACGAACCATACTGGTTTGCATGCCAACATCTCTAACCATAGAAGAACCAATAACGGTGATGATTAACAAAAGAATCATGCAAACAATCAACGTTGCCCCTCGCTGATTGCTTTTTGAAAAGTTAGAATTCATCATGCCACTCCTTTTTTCAACTTGTATTCTTTATTAATCATCTTCGCTCTCACTATCCTCATCATCTTGCTCTTTTGGTCCTAAATTTGATACCTTGGGGTCAAAGTCAGTATTTTCTAAATAAATGGTTGCTGTGTACAACTCACGATTTTCACCCGTTTCAAAAACAAGCTCCCCTGAATCAAATACAGCAAATTGACTTTCTTCGTTTGATCTAGATGAACTTGCAAAGCCACCATTTACTAAGAGAGCGACACGAAGCGAGTTGACAGTAGTCCAATTATCCACCTCATTAGCCGTTACATACTGCGTTGAGTTTTGCCACTGGCCTACTTCATCCACTACACCATAAAGCACTTGCATATTATCGATGCCATCAACTAAATTTACGGATTCACCATTCCATGTAGATAAATCAAGATTGTAGCCTCTACACCTAAGACTCCCGTCTTCAATAAAATACACATTTGCCATTCCTTTGGACTCTTCATTGTTGAGATCAACCTCAGCCCCCGTGCAATCCGTCTGTGGCTCATCGATATGAGGTTCATATATGACGGCAAATCTATCACTATCGCCATTTGAATTATTTAGAGTACAGGGATTCCAACTGCCGCAAGGTCCATCAAGGAACGACTGTAAAGGACTCGCACCTATCATTTGAAATCCTGCTTTGCGCACATCATCAGTGATAATATCCAATGCAAAGCGTGCATTTTCTTGCATTCTCGACAATTCGTTATTTACAACAGAAGAGTTACGAGATGCCATTAGCATCTGTACTGCAGCCGCCAAAATAGTAAGCCCTAAAGTCATCGCAATAAGCAGCTCAATGAGTGACAAACCCTTTTGTCTTTGCAATTTCATATCCAATAAAACCCTATAAAGTATGAAAAATTAAGATAGACTGTGTTAATTAAAAATACATAACGCTTTGTATGCTCTGCTCAGCATCTTCATCGGTAATGTTGCGATTTTCCTTACGAACTTGATCCAAAACACTTTTTGCTGACCAAGAAACCTCAACATTTAAACTCCTGGGTTTCCCCCCCCTTTCAACAGAAACTCCTGTCAATAAAATTGAGCTTAATGAAGATTGATCAGTGTCATCGCTAGAGTGGCCACAAGTTAATTCCCACACATCATAAATTGCAATTTCAGCAGAATTACATTGTGTTGATTTTTTTATTTCTGAACCATCGTAATAGGTTGCACACATAATCTCTGGTTCGTCATCACAACTTACTGCTTCAGAGGCGCTAACATAGCTATCCACCCCTGCTGTATTCGCCTTTATTCGCTCAATCAATTCTTGCGCCACCCACATAGCATGGGAGCGCTGGTTTGTATCAAAAGATTCTTTAACCACATTGGCTTGCAGACTGATAATGCCCGCGAAACCGACACTCATAATTAAAAAAGCAACCAACACTTCAATCAGTGAGGCACCGGTCTGATGATGTTTTAAGGGTGATGAAACACTGCTATTAAGAGGGGAAATTTTCATTGATTTAAATCCCTGTTTTAAAATGGCCATTTATCGCCATTAATATATTGATCCGAAAAAATGAGCCGCTAAGCATTTATACTTAAGGTTTGTGAAAACGTATTTTATGAGCCAGAACAATCTTCGTTAGCCACTCCTAAGCGGCCCACTGCATTTAAAGTAATACGTCGCCCTTGAGCAGACTCTTCTGAACACATCACAAATTCGCTAGCAGAAGTGGCTGGATTATTTAAACGGCCCGTGCCGAGATAAGACAACTGCGTTCTGTCTGCAGGTTCAGTGGCAATGGTGACACCCGCTTCTGCGGGATTAAAGATTTTAACAATGGCATCATCGGCATCAAATTCACCATCCGCGTTCGTATCAGCAGCAACGATAATTCGCCCACCCCAGCCATCTGCTGCATTGACAAACACTTCTTGATTTCTTGCGGACGCTTCGCTTCGAGCCATTTGAATGGCATTCACCATACGGGTTTCAGCGCTGTTCATTCGGCTATTGGCGATGAGATTGGAAAAGGAAGGAGCAGCAATCGCTGCCAAAATGGCGACAATCGTTAATGTAACGAGCAACTCCAATAAAGTGAAACCGACGAATTTTTGGCGCATTTTAGATAACTTCTAGCAATAAAAATGAAGGGTTAATGAAAGTCTATCGATTTTTCCCAACCAAACACTATCGCAGTGAAGATAAACGGTATACCAAATGGAATAAGCGGTTAGAAGGTTCACAAAGTGAGAAATGCATCAAGAAAGGAGTGTAAAGAAACGTCAATAATCTGATATATAGAATGTAAGCGATTACATATCTATATGATTAATGCGCCCATTTGATTATTAAATAGACGCCAATTTTGATCAATTAAAAACACGCTTGCCCCGCATTAATCATATCAATGCGCGTGTTAAGAGACAGCCGTATCGTATGCCCACTGGATCCATGGTATAAGCGCTTCTACATCGGCCGTTTCAATGGTTGCACCACACCAAATACGAAGACCGTTTGGTGCATCACGATAAGAGCCGATATCGTAAGCGACTTGCTCTTGTTCAAGCAGACTCAACATTTTCGATACCACTTCTTTTTCAGCACATCCATCAGGCGTTTTTAGGACAAGGCAGACGCTAGTTGAAGAAACTTCATCAGGTTTTCGCGCAAGAAATTCTAACCACGGCGTTTTTTCTACGAAGTCTTCGATGACCTTGACATTGGCACTCGTTCGACGAATGGTTTCTTTCACCCCTCCAATTTGACGAACCCAACTCAATGCATCAAGATAATCAGCAACACAAAGCATAGAAGGGGTATTAATGGTTGCGCCTTTAAAAATTCCTTCGATTAATTTCCCGTTTTTTGTCATCCGAAAAATTTTAGGTAATGGCCATGGTGGAACGTAATTTTCTAAACGCGCTACCGCTCTAGGGCTGAGTATCAACATACCGTGCGCACCCTCGCCGCCTAATACTTTTTGCCACGAGAAAGTAACGACGTCTAATTTCTCCCAGGGTAACGCCATAGCAAACACGGCTGAGGTTGCATCGCAAATGGTTAATCCACTACGATCATCAGGAATCCAATCACCACTAGGTACTCGGACACCCGAGGTAGTACCATTCCAAGTGAAAACCACATCGTGATTAAAATTAACACTTTTTAAATTGGGTAATTCACCATACGGAGCTTCCAAAAGACGAACATTTTCCAGCTTTAATTGTTGTTTAACATCGGTCACCCAACCCGCACCGAAAGACTCCCAAGCCAACATATCGATGGGGCGTTCACCCAATAGCGACCACATGGCCATTTCAACCGCCCCCGTATCAGAAGCAGGCACAACGCCCACTCGATAGCCATCCGGTAACCCCAACAGCTCCGCCGTTTCGGTACAACACCTCTCTAAAGCCTGTTTTCCAATGGGAGCTCGATGAGACCGCCCCTGAGTGGAAAGATCGAGTAAATTAATGTCATACCCGGGGCGTTTAGAACACGGGCCAGAAGAAAAATTAGGGTTGTTCGGTTTTTGCTCAGGCCGTAAAGGCTGAGAAAGCTCATTGATCGTCATAGCACCCTCATACAAACACACATTGAAATACTTCTATACAACACCACTTCTTTATTGTGGCCAAATCGCCTTAATTTTAATCGACTTTTAAGTAAGGCAATGCGGGTATTATGGCAGCCAAAAAAGATTTGCACAGCTACCCTACCATGCCTATTTCAAAAGAGGCTATATTTGAAGACAGCGTAATAATAAAAAAGGCCGTCCCCGGAGCCTAAAAATGGATGTGAAGATTTTCCGCAAATTAATAGAGCAACGTGTAAAACTGACGTTGATATTTCACAGCTAATGGATCCGCCTTACCCAATGAAGCAATCACATCCAAAAATGTTTTTTTAGCTTCACCCTCATTAAAATCAAGGTCTTTTCTCAAAACTTTGATGAGCAATTCCAATGCCTCTTGCGTAAATCCATTGTCGTGATACTGAACAGCCGCAGTTAAATGCAAGCTCAAATTATCTGGTTGAGCACGCATTTCTTCCTCCAACGCAGACAATTCAGGACTCTTTGCAGACTCACGACGTAAGTTTAATTTCGCTTGAATCTGGACAAAGTATTCCTCTTGATCTACAAGCGTAATTTTATCCAAATAGGATTGAGCATCATCAAGTCGGTTAAGCTCCACCAATGTATCCGCCAGTACCTTTAACGCCTGTGGATTATTGCTCGATTCAGATACCGCTTGCTGCGCTTTCTCCATCGCCTCGGTGAAGTTTTCTTCCTCTAATAATGCTTGAGCTTCCGCTAATGCCAACTCCCATGCCTTAGGCAAATACTTATCCAAAATTTCCCGTATTGCCGCCTCTGTTTGCGCACCCGCAAAGCCATCAACAGGCTGCCCCTCTTTCATAATCATCACAGTCGGCAAACTACGTACACCAAACTGTGCTGCGATCATTTGCTGATCATCCGCATTAACCTTAGCAAGGAGGAACTGGCCTGCGTATTCGTTAGCCAAGGACTCCAACAAGGGCATCAATGATTTGCATGGCCCACACCATTCTGCCCAAAAATCAATCATCACAGGGCGCTTAAAAGATTCATCAATTAACTGTGCTTGCGCATTATTTTGATCGATATCGACAATGCATTCTTCTGTCATTACGTTTTACTCCGAGAAATTCAAAAAACAAATGGGGGCATCAATGTGGATTGCAATGGCGGCAAGGTGTGTTTATAGCGCCAACCGGACACTAACTCAACCAATGTGGCAATGATGGCATCATTTTTGATGGATATTAACAAAGTCATCTTATGTAACACTCACAAAGAACCAGCTCCCGCAACCAAAAAAGGGCAATATGGTTATTTGTGTTGGTTTTCAGCCATAAAATCAGAGGGAGTATTTTGGGCCAATAGAAAAACGCATGTTTGAACTGACTAAATTTCTATGGTTAGCAAGGCACGCTTAAGAAAATCGCTTTAATAGAAACGGCGCCTTAATTTTCATATCACCCTTTTACAATGACTCTACGAACCAAAATCATATGACATTGATAAAATAATTTTACATATGTAAAAAGCAAGCTTATATCATTAATAAATTTTCTTTTTTATACCACGTAAAAAGAAAAGAAAAATATCTAGAGAAAACATAAAACACTTGTATTAATCGAAACCGAAATAACTAAGTGCATAGTGTTGCCATGCTTTATTAGGCTGCGCACGCAACGAAAGAAAGCTAGAAAATCGTGCAATCAAAGCCAAAGTGCCTTACATTGAAGCACACATTAAGATGAACTATGAAACTACCCTGTAAAATCACAACCCTGATGCACTAAAATTACCACTTGACACAAAGGTGTCATTATTAAAGCTCTATACTTTAATTATTAATATTACAATCACTTATAAATTGCCATAAGCACAAAGAGAACAGTTAGCAGCTCCTCAGCCCTTAATCCTAAATGCAAACATTTAGCAATTGTAAGGTATCAAAAGAATATACAGCGTTAACAGGAGCCGCCATTAAACCACCGCGCACTTTATATTAGCGCTTAATTTAACACCCTTATTTTTATTTTAAGATTAACGTGACATCCGCACGACCATGGGCCTCAAAATAATGCATCTATTGGCTACTGAATTATATTCAACACCAATACGTCAATTATTAATGACTGTGATTTTGGGCAACCTGCATCTTATTGCCAATTTAATTCAAACACGATTGATCCATCGAAAGCTCACGGACAACACATTGCGATTTAAAAGAATCTTTATTTTCACAAACACAGCACTCCTCCATAAATCTAGACAATCTGAATTTATGCACTGTTGTGTTTGCACCTTCCCACCTCAACAATCACTCCATAGGAGACTTTCTCATGGGCAATGTTGCAATAGTTACAGGCGGTACTCGTGGTATTGGTGAAGCAATTTCTGTTCACTTAAAAGAAATGGGCATGCAAGTTGTTGCTAATTACGCAGGTAATGACGAGCGAGCCAAAGCGTTTACTGAAGCAACGGGTATTCCTGCATTAAAATTTGATGTAGCCGATTACGATGCGGTAGAGGATGGCATTCAAAAAGTCGAGGCAGACTTTGGCCCAGTATCAGTTCTTGTTAATAATGCCGGAATTACACGAGATGGGGTGCTGGCTAAAATGAATTGCGAAAATTGGGATGCCGTATTACAGACCAACCTTAAGTCTTGCTACAACACCTGTCATACGGTTGTTCCTGGCATGAGAGAGCGAGGCTTTGGCCGCATCATCAATATCAGTTCTATTAATGGACAACAAGGCCAGTATGGACAGGTCAACTATGCTGCGGCCAAAGCCGGTATCTTAGGCTTCACTAAGGCTCTAGCTCTTGAAACGGCAAAATATGGTGTGACCGTTAATGCCATCGCTCCAGGTTATGTGGATACAGACATGGTAAGAGCCGTCCCCCCCGAAGTACTCGAAAAAATTATTCGCAAAATTCCTGTGGGTCGCCTTGGCAATCCAGACGATATTGCAAGGGCAGTTGCTTTCCTAGCAGATGAACGTAATAGCTTTATGACAGGTGCGACGTTATCAATTAATGGCGGCCAATTTATGGCGAATTAATTTGTGGAGAGCTTTGATAAATACTGGCTTTTTTTACACCAGATTGAATCAAAATCACCGGAGCTGCGAGCACATAAAAATAAAAATGACATATCAAGGAAATGCATACAGCGCAAAACAAGCTAGGAAATGATAAATAGACACTGTTTTTATGCATAGAGTTGCGTCTAATCAGTAAATCTTTATTCATTGCTTTTGACGAGCCATTGGATAAGCATTCAATACAACAACTATTATTCATGCTGCCCCCAATGGCTCAATTGAGCGCTTTCACATCACCGCTCATTTCGCCCTTCCCCACTACTGTCGCAGTCAACGTAGAAATATTTAAGAAAAAGTATTTACGGAAATGCACTAGGGTAAATCGCAGGCATAAAAAAAGCCCCTCTTTTAGAGGGGCTTTTTGAATTCAATGGCGGACCGGACGGGACTCGAACCCGCGACCTCCGGCGTGACAGGCCGGCATTCTAACCAACTGAACTACCGGTCCGCAAAAACCGTCCAATTAACATTGGAAAACTTAGAAGAATCTAAGTGGTGGGTGGTACAGGGGTCGAACCTGTGACCTACGGCTTGTAAGGCCGTCGCTCTCCCAACTGAGCTAACCACCCCCGTTCAGGTGAGGGCGCATTCTACAGAATTTCCTCTGACTGTCAAACACTTTTAAATGCCTGTACCGATACAATTATCAACCTCTGCACTTATATCAACCTCTGTACTTAGCTTCTGCCCTATCAATCAACAAACGATCAATTAACCAAACAGTCTCAACACCATACTCTGCTGGCCATAATTGCTGAGAACACATAAACAGCATTGGACAAAATGCACCAACCAGCGACAATACTCATAATAAAGATATACATAACAGGTATCTATAGTTACCCACAATACTGACACTGCCTGATCCAGAGACTCTCTATGAGCACACCCCTTGCCAGTCTTACCGCCACAGCAGCTATTTCCTTAACCACCCTTCCCACTTTCTGCCTAGCCTCTCCACTCAGCAACAACGCCCTATCTCAAACAGAATGGTTGTTGAGTGGCGTAACAACGCTACTGCTAATCACTCTATTACTGAGTAAAGCCCAGCATGAAAAACGTCAATCCGCCCTACTCCGAGATCAACATCAACTGGAAGACCGGGTCTCCAAACGTACAGAAACATTAAATGATCTCAATGAAAAATTAAGCAATGAAATTGTTCAACACAAAGCCACAGAAGCACTTCTAAAAAAGACCCAAGCTTACTATCACAGCATCATTCACTCTATGCCCTCCATTATTATTGGCTTGGCCGAAGACGGTACCATTACTCACTGGAATAATGCTGCCGTGCTTTCTACCGCCATTAGTGAAAAAGATGCCGTTGGGCAGACCATCGACAACATGTACCCGTACCTCAATATTAAACCGGAAATTTTAAAAGCGGCATTAGGCGGTGACGACCCGATGAGTTTTGAGTGCCTCGCCCAAGGACATGGTAGCCACCGACGCTATGTTGATCTCACCATTTACCCACTGAAAGGAGATCACAATGGCGCGGTGGTTCGCATAGATGATGTGACTCAAAAAGTGCAAGTTGAAAATATGATGGTGCAGAACGAAAAACTGATGTCATTGGGTGAGATGGCCGCCGGTTTAGCTCACGAAATTAACAACCCTCTTGCTGCCGTTATTAATAGTATTCAAAACATTGAGCGCCGCACCAGCCTATCGTTACCAGCCAACCGCAACATTGCCGAACAATGCAACCTCGACCTTGAAAACTTGCAACACTATTTTGAACAGCGCGGCGTTAAACGCTCAATAGAAACACTGAGAGAAGGTGCAGAACGTGCGGCATTGATTGTAAAAAACATGCTGGATTTTTCTCATGGCGGTGCCGAGTCGAGGGGGCCAGAAGCCATTAACCAACTTATTGAACACGCTGTCGAACTCGCCAAACGAGGCTTTGAAACCGGCGAATCAAAAGAAGCGCACTCAAGCAATTTGATATTAGAGTTGAAAGCAGAGCAGGATATTTGTCTTTGTGCCCCCACAGAAATTCAGCAGGTCATTTTAAATCTCATACGAAATGGCTGCCAAGCCTGCGAAGAAGCCGGCATTCCCCCTGAAATCACCCTAACCACGCGAACCGAACTTGATCAACTCATCATTGACATCAAAGACAACGGACCAGGTATTCCTGACGATGTGATCAGCCATATTTTTGAGCCGTTTTTCACAACCAAAGGCGTCGGGCAAGGGACTGGGCTAGGCCTATCTGTGTCGTATTTTATTATTACCGAACACCACGATGGCACGATTGAAGTAGAGTCTCATGAAGGTGAAGGCACGTGCTTTTCCATTCACCTTCCCTTATTAGAGGACGGGTAGCATAAGACAATAAGCACCTATAAATAGCCGCCATCCACATAAATCAGTGAGGATATTGGCGCCTCGGAAACCAAAACACGAGAAACTTCCCCTATCATAATTAAATGAGTGCCAAACTCGATGTCTTTCGCCCTTTGGCACACAAAGACCGACTGAGCGTCACCCAAATACCAAACTCCAGTCTCGGTACACTGCTGCCAATCTCCAATTTCAAATCGAGCCTCACCATCTTCTAAGCCGGCACAGCGATTGGATACATCTTGCTGATCGGCTCCTAAAACACTGATGCTAAAAGGTTGCCCCCCCATTAACGACGAATAAATGGCCGCACTGCGATTCACGCAAACCAAAAGCGATGGAGGCTCCATGGATACCGATGTGACAGATGACGCCGTCATCGCTTGACGAGCGCCACCCTTCTCAACCGTCGATACCACACAAACACCTGACGCCAAACGACGCATACCTTCTTTCATCGACTGCTCTAAGTCGAATTCCTTCATGCAAACCTCATATTAATGAACTCAGATGACAATAACCCAGATTGACGAGCCCAAACTGAAGCTCGCGCCACACAACCTATCTGCTTCGGAAAATAACGGGACTCAGTCAATATTACAATACAATTGCCAACGAACCGATGATAAACACGGGTATCATGAGAATGTAAACACTAAGAATAAAAGAATAGGAAAGGAAAAATAGAATGGTCGGAGTGGAGGGATTCGAACCCCCGACCCTCTGGTCCCAAACCAGATGCGCTACCAAGCTGCGCTACACTCCGATACACTGAAAACTAAGACGATAAAAACATCTTAAGCTAAGAGGCGGTAAAGTAAGAAGAACTCTTAACTCTTGCCTCAACAGCGGAGACGCATGGTAGAAAATTTTGGCATAAAATGGAAGTCCTTTTTTGAGGGGGGTGTCATTGTTTAGGAAAACAACAGCAACAAGCCTTAAGCTGCCAACGTAAAATCCACCGCCTGCAAACATTTGAGCCCAGAATGAATCGATGCCGCAATAAACTCCACTTGGCCATCTTCATAAATATGCACCACTTCATGGGATTTCACATCAATACGTTTGTCACCAAATATCACCGTAAAATAACGCTTTGAGTAGTCTTTATTATATCGAAAGCCATGGGTCACATAAGGCGCAAAAATTACGGAACTCACCTGAGCCAACGTCAACCACTGTTTTACATACTCATCATCACAACAATTAATGACTCGAGCAATTTCAGCTTTTTCAGTATCAAACTTACTCTTATAGCGCCTATGCAAATCATGCAGAAAATCATCACTGAGAGAGCGACTAGAGAGTGAAAACGCCTCTATAGTTTGACTACAATAAAACCATTGTCTTGCGAAGATGGGTGTGACATTAAACATAGCAATGACCTTTTCGTTCCACATTATTTTTACATTCCCTTAAAGCACTATCGGCGAGCCAGAGATAACCAACACAGAAATACTGCACTCCCTCAACGTGCTCAAAATGTACAGGAGCCAAACTATTATTACTGTACCCCCTAAGACCTAAGCCTTAAGTTGTAGCCTGCACAACCTAAAATACCAAGAAATAGACCGTTCGTTTTATATACACACCTTCACACCAGGCGCATAATTTTATCGTCAATGCCTAATTTGTTATTTTTGAATTGGGTGGAGACGAATATCTTAAGTGATATTTAGTTTGTTTTAGCATCATGAGCTTGAGCCACTTCCTTCAGGAAGTGGCTTTTTTTGTGCTGCTTGGGAAATGAGGGTCATGGCAATGGGTGAAGATTTTTCAGCCGTAGACTAAGTGCTAAACCATAGGATAAAAAATATGAAATTTTTCACAAAATCAATGGTAGTTCACCATGGCCGTTCGCATATTTGAGGGTTTATAAGTGACTACCCGGAATCGGGAGCACCACAAAATGACGATAATAGGAAGTATCTCAATTCATGCAGAGCAAAGAGAAACCTGCAATCAAGCATCATGAATGGGAGATGTAAAATAATTATATTAGGAAAAATATTAGGAAATGGGGTTTTGTTAGTAGATGTTAACCGGGAAATGCTTTGATAATGGGGTGACTGACGGGGATCGAACCCGCGACCACCGGAATCACAATCCGGGGCTCTACCAACTGAGCTACAGTCACCATTGATATTCACGGCATGAACTCGTGAAAGAATTACATTCAACACTGCGTCTTCCAACACTGCGTCTTCTCACCAAACAGCATGTATGGCACGCCCGGCAGGACTCGAACCTGCGACCCACGGCTTAGAAGGCCGTTGCTCTATCCAGCTGAGCTACGAGCGCCCAGATTACCGCCTAAGGCGTCAACACTGAGTTGAATGAATGGTCGGAGTGGAGGGATTCGAACCCCCGACCCTCTGGTCCCAAACCAGATGCGCTACCAAGCTGCGCTACACTCCGATCATATTGAAACGTTTTGTTTGGATTTCACCTTGGCTTAACCCGCCCCTTCGTCTCAAGTGGTGCGCATAA
This sequence comes from Marinibactrum halimedae, assembly GCF_021234875.1. Taxonomy (GTDB): domain Bacteria; phylum Pseudomonadota; class Gammaproteobacteria; order Pseudomonadales; family Cellvibrionaceae; genus Marinibactrum; species Marinibactrum halimedae. The sequence goes on from NZ_JAJQVM010000016.1 coordinate 87,460, forward strand.
TACCGATGCCCCTCATGCTCGTCAACGCTTTGTAAACGTTAATTCAGGGTTTTTGTAAGGTAAACCAATCACTTAGGTGTATTTCTGAACATTTCGGTGCCTTTGTAGAACATTCGCCTTAAACCGAGCAAAATGGCCAATCTTCCACCAGCCCCCATAAACTACAATGACATAATTCATATCATAGCAACGCCCCCTTGAAACAGGTTATTGCCTTATGAACTCACTATGGGAGAATACGCGCCCGCAGACAGGGGACGAATAACCTAAGGGTACGAGTAACCTAAAGGTTAGTAACCTCAATCCTCCCCTAAATAAACGGAATCACCACCCTACACCCAATGTGATATCCGAACATCCACCTCTAACGCTAGGAACCCAAGCCATCATGCCTGCACTGGTACTCGACGGAAAAAGCCTTGCTAAAAAAACAGAATCCGAACTCAGCCAACGGGTTAACACCCTGAAAGCAAAAGCCGAGGGTAAAACCCCTATTCTCGCCACCATATTAGTCGGCAGTGACCCAGCCTCCGCCACCTATGTAAAGATGAAAGGCAATGCCTGCCAACGCATCGGTATGGACTCATTAAAAGTCGAGCTCCCCGAAAGCACCTCGACCGAAGCGCTTCTCGATACGATCAATCAGCTCAACAACGACCCCAATGTGCACGGCATTTTATTACAACACCCTGTACCGGCTCAGATCGACGAACGCGCCTGTTTTGATGCCATCGCTCTGGAAAAAGACGTGGACGGTGTGACCTGTCTCGGATTCGGGCGCATGAGTATGGGCGAAAGTGCCTATGGTTGTGCCACGCCGAAAGGCATTATGCGATTACTAGAAGCTTATGATATCCCGCTCTCTGGCAAGCACGCTGTTGTAATTGGTCGAAGCCCCATTCTGGGAAAACCCATGGCGATGATGCTGTTAAACGCCGATGCTACCGTGACCATTTGCCACTCTAGAACCCAAAACCTAGCCGAGCATGTGAAACAAGCGGACATCATCGTGGCAGCAGTGGGCCGACGTGAATTTGTCAAAGCAGAATGGATTAAAGACGGCGCGGTTGTCGTCGATGCCGGTTACCACCCAGGCGTAGACGGACAACCCGGCGTAGGTGATGTAGAACTGGCTCCCTTATTGGACCGAGTCAGTGCCTATACTCCCGTACCCGGTGGGGTTGGCCCAATGACCATTAATACTCTGATTTACCAATCTGTGGATTCTGGCGAAAAATCCATGCTGGGCGACTAATCGCCGTGCCAATGGAAACGCCTCGTGAAAAACTCGTCGCCCCCAGCGGCGAGCCACCTTTACCCATTTTATATCAAGATGAACATTGCGTGGTCATTAACAAGCCTTCTGGATTGTTAGTGCATAAAAGCCCCATTGATCGACACGAAACGCGCTTTGCCATGAAAATCCTGCGGGATCAACTGGGTCAGTGGGTGTACCCCATACACCGTTTGGATAAGCCCACTTCCGGTGCGCTATTGTTCGGCTTATCTGCCGACGTGGCCCGCCAGTTGGGTGAAAGCCAAGAGCAGCGGCATTGGCAGAAACGCTATTTGACCATCGTTCGAGGCTGGGCACCGGAGTCAGGGTGCATTGATCACCCACTGAAAGAAAAGCTGGATAAAATCGCTGATAAGCACACAAACCAAAACAAACCCGCGCAGTCTGCGGTAACGCATTATCGACGGCTCGCCTCCGCAGAATTACCCATTTCTGTCGATCGCTTTCCCACCACACGCTATTCTTTCATCCGTTGCCAACCCGTGACGGGGAGAAAACACCAAATTCGTCGGCACATGAAACACATCGGCTACCCCATTATTGGGGATGCCAAACATGGTAAAGGTATACACAACCGTGGCTTTCGGGATTATTTTTTAACCGTCGAGACGTGTCAAAATACCGCTTGTGAAAGCCCATATCGGTCTGTTGAAGAAGGCCGGCTGATGCTGCATGCTCACCAATTAACGTTTTGTCACCCCTACACGAGTGCAGAAATTACCGTTACTGCGCCACTGGATCACTATTTTCAGACTGTCGTGGAGCATTTATTTCCCGGTGCACTGTAAAAACACCCTACATATCCACCAAAAACACAAGTACTCAAAGAACATCAAGAAGAACACCAATATGCGTTTGGACAAATTTATCAGTCACCGTTCCCCGTTGAGCCGCTCGCAAGTGCGACCAGCCCTTAAGCAAGGCCGAATTACCATTAATGGTGAAATAGCCACCAATGCGGCACAAAAACTCACTGCCGATGACATCATCGCACTGGACAACACCGTATTAAACCCGTTTGAAGAACACTATTGGATGTTTCATAAACCTCTGGATTGTGTGTGTGCCAATCAGGATTCCGATCACCCGACGGTGTTGGATTTTTTCGCAGACGAAGACTTACCCCTCAAAAAAGCATTACAAATTGTCGGGCGGTTGGACATCGACACCACCGGCCTGGTGCTATTAACCACCAATGGGCAATGGAATCACTGGGTAACCTCCCCCAAATATCAATGCGAAAAGCGCTATTTAGTGACCCTAACCGACAACATCTCCACGGAAGCGATTCAGCAATTGGAAAACGGTGTGAAACTTGCCAACGAGCCCTACCCCACCAAGCCCGCCAAAGTCGAGGTTTTATTTACCAATGAAATTCGACTGACTATTTCCGAAGGCCGCTATCATCAAGTCAAACGTATGCTGGCCGCCGTTGGCAATCATGTGGAAGCCTTGCACAGAGAAAGTATTGGCACGATTCAATTGGATGAGTTCTTGGCTCCCGGAGAATACCGACCTCTCACACAGGCCGAAATAGACAGTGTTACCCCTTCATGAAGCCCCCCGCCCATGAAAATGCATTGACTAAAATATCATCACAACAGATTTTATAAATATTGATCTAACCATTATGACCGACTCTTGTATTGATCTACTGTTACATGCCCACGCCACTGACTTTGCCGACGCCTCTCTTTGGATTTTAGATGAAGGCAGCGCCGCCAGTGTTGCAGCCCTCGCTCATTCAGCGAATTATTTTCTCACCAATCGATGGGACATTTTTTCAAACCTCACCAAAGTGTGCAAAACACAGCCGAAAAAACAGGTCATTTTAAATGACATGGATTTATCTGTGTTTTCAACAAGCGCCATTAATTCACTGTGGTTTCGTATCTCCAAAGAAAAGCCCGTCACCAACCACATCATTAATCAAGCTCTGTCTTTTTTACCCCCAAGAGGCAAGCTGCATCTTGCCGGTGAAAAAAATGAAGGGATTAAAAGCTACTTCACCAACGGTAAAAAAGGCTTTGGCGAAGGTCATATTGAAAAACACGGAAAAGATTATTTGGCAACGTTAGTCAAAACCCATCCGAATAACTCCGTTCATTTAGACACCAAGGATTACGCCCAACTTCGCTCGATTGGCGATATTCACTCTGTATCGCAACATGAGAAAACCTACTCTTTAGTCAGCAAGCCCGGCATCTTCGGTTGGCAAAAGCTGGATCGCGGCAGTGAATTCCTGGCCTTAGCGTTACAAGAATGGCTGACAAACAACGCAAATAGTGACTTATCCAATACCAGAATATTGGATTTAGGCTGTGGTTACGGTTATCTCAGCGTGATTGCCGCCGACTTAGGTTTTGGTGAAATTCACGCAACGGACAACAACTTTACGGCCATCCAGGCGTTACAAGAAACCGCAACAGCCAATGCCTTACCGATAACGGGCTGGGTAGACGATTGCGGGCTCTATAACACGCAAGATAAAAAGGGCTATGACTGGCTAGTGTGCAACCCCCCATTCCACCAAGGGTTTGACACCCATACCGACCTCACCGAAAAATTCATTCACGCCATCGCACAACACCTTCGCCCGAGCGGACAAGCCTTTGTGGTAGTGAATCAATTTATTGGCCTAGAAACCCGAGCACAACGCTATTCAACTAAGCCATTCAAAACTGTGGAAGTGATTAAGCGAGACAAGAGTTTTAAGGTGGTTAGGCTTGTTGGCTAAACCCATAATGATTTTAAATAAATTCTGATTTATCCAATTATTTTTAGCCCTTCCGTACAGATTAGATAAATCAGAAATTAAAGAAACGTCTGTTGCCCGTCATTTTTATCACTATGGTAATGTGGACTCTCCGACCGTTTTTATAAATTATCATCAATGGGTTAAACGCCACCCCCTCTAATTTCAACCGGGTGATTGTTTGGTCATTCGTATGGTAGGCGGTGGTATTTCTTGGGCAGGGTTTATGTTTACAAAAGATTGATTAAGCAAAGATTCGTCTTTTTCAGACGAAACAGGTATCGATTTTTAATCTTTACATTACAAATCGATCAAGCAGGATGATTGACCTAGCGCTCCAGCTACCGTAAATTTTTAAAGGTTATCTGCTGCGGTGTTAACATGGCCTCCGGGCCCGCAAGTCCATGGAACAACTAAGCGAGAGCGTGTCCTTTTAAGTATCGGATCTGTTCGTCAGAAGTGGCTAAGTCCCCTACGGTCTATTTCGTGGTCGGCCTTGGCGCGCACTTCATTAAGTCGAGAGAAAAGAGAAAAAGTGATTTGCGGCATCTGCGGTTGGTTGGTGGGGCCTTCGGGCACCCACCAACGACTTAGCAGTATGAAAGGTTACTCTATCGTTAAATCAATCTCTACTGGCCTTTCCGCTTTATAAAGTGTTCTCGTATCACGCCTAATAGATGCATTAAATCTATTTACGTCGTCTGCAGGGAAGTTATGCTCATGATAAACCAAAAGGGCATTATTTTTTTGCTCAAGCAGCTGCCAAGTACGAGTATTATACAACCAACAACCGGCCATACTTCCATCAAAGCAGAGAGGGTTATAGTCTCCGTTTTCATCAAAATAACGCGTTATTTCTAGCTGTCCGTCATCGATTGACCATTGCCCATACATGATGCGCACTTCACTGCTTTCAAGTTGCCCATTTCCATCAACGTCTCTCGTGGATATTGTATAGGCACGACCACTCTCCGATAGCTCAAGCCAAAAATGGTTTAAGTTATTCTCCTCAATCGAGCTAACTTTATTATAACGATACACACCAGGTATAGCTTCGCCAACAAAGCTTGGGAATGATGTTGAAATACTCCCTTTGTAAACAACGCTATTGGATAACTCGCCATCAACATAAATATCATTAACAAAAAAGTTTTCTGTTGCACCGTTAGACGTCAATACAGAAACGCGCATTTGCGAAGAGCCCTCTTCTAAAAATAAAGAGCCTCCTTCTAGCGACCAATTCATGTCCTGTCCAACAACCCTACTCTCGGCAACACCACCTTCATTTAAAGCAAAAATATCTGCACTATAATGCATAAATGTATCTGACGCTGACTGAATACTCTGGTAATTTTCAATTGATTTTTCATCATGCTCAATGGCTATTTGATCTCCCATTTCAAATTCAATGGGCTCTATATTAGCTTCCTCCAGAGCAGGCATCACTCGACTACTTTCTGATATTTCAGGGGGAGCTATGTGGTTATTGGGGTTATCTCTGTCAAAGGCACTCACCGTGCGAATGGATGTGACATTCAATACATGCGAATGATTCACACTGGAGATGACTGAAAAACGGTAATCATAATGATAATTATCATATATAGAGGTCATTAATTCATAGTCATAATGACTGTATCTCTCAAAATCATCACCAGAATCAAGCACCATAGTGATCTCACCATTCTCCTCGCTCCAGTTTAACTGAGCAATACCATTGTACCCATAGAAAGTACCCGTACCATCTTCCTCTAAGGAAAAGCTGCCTCGTGAAAAACACTCCTCACAGGGTGGAAGCATGTATACCCGCCCTTCAAGCATCACATTACTTGCGGGTAATAGATTTTCATCTTCAAAGAGCGCTTCGTAAGATGTCGCCACTTCTGGGTTACCTTGAACTTGCGTTGAATACAGCACTAAAGAATCTAGATCGGTGACAAGGCTTAATGTGGAGTCAATAGAAGCAGGCAGTGCCAAGTCTTCATCTAAAGGCCCGTGGTCGATGGCAACTTTAATCAAGGTGGCAAGCTCTAATACTTCATCAAAGTCAAGTGCTTGCATAGCCTCTTCCAGCGCTTCATTTGTTACTGGAAGGCTACCTTCATTATCACGATAAATTAGCCCGTATATTGCAGTAGTAACATTGGTGATATTGACACTGGCCGACTCATCTCTATCAAGAACAGTATCGCTTCCAGCCAGCTGAACCAAAAAATCAACAGTACCCATCAAAGACATCAACTCCGCTGCACTTTGGGCTTCAACCCCTTTCACTTGCAGAGATAAAAAACTGTCTATCTGAGAGTCATCTAGCTCAACTGCTAACTCATAAACACCATCCATATCGGTAACTGCGCTAAAGCCCGCTTCCTGTCCGTTGATGAACAAATTAACTTCTGCATTGCGTAAGGGCTCATCGGTTGCCAAGCCTTTAATAGTAAGGGGGATAGTTAATTGATTAACGACCACCGTGGCTTGACTTGTTGCCGATGCTCCTTGAGCATCGGTTACCGTTACCTGAAAGGTCATTTCAGTATCTTCAAACACCTCGGGAGCAACAAAACTGAGGGTGCTTGAGGTCGTGTCAGAAAGCTCGATGACATGATCGGAAGTAACTTCCCACTGATAAGATACAATAGATCCATCCGTATCAACCGCATTCGCCTCCAGTGTGACCTCACTCTTTTCATTTACATCCACACTGGCTATCGTCACGGAAGGAGCCTGATTTTCATTACCCCCCCCGCCAGAATCACTGCCACATCCGGATAATGCAGCCAAACCCAACAACACAACTCCCAAATTACTCTTCACAGATATAACTCCATTTGTATAAAAGCGGTATAACTATTACAAAATAAATAAATAAACTGGAAATGCTAAACAAGAAATGTACAGCGAACCACTTAATATAGTGGGGGCGGAATCCTACCAACGTTTGATGTCAGCCTCAAATAAACGGACTAATTAAAAAAGTATAAAAGCGATGAAAAACTCGCTCATTGACTTATCTTAACTAATAATTGATCACCAATGTAAAGAGAAAAAATTCAGATCAACATCGGATGTATAACGTTTTTAATGACATTAACTATAGTAGATAGCCAAACAAGCAAAGTGTTGGGTACGGTAACATTACTGATGACGATACTTTTAGTGGATTAGACCTTTCCCAGATGTAGCCCAAAAATAGAAGTAAAAAAGTCCCTTCTTTTCTAAGTTTTAAAAGTATAAAACTCAATTACTTCCGAAAATTCTACTTCTAACCTCCAAAAAACATTCATTAACCCCGACTTTATTTTTTCCACTATTCTTAGCAAGGTTCAAAGCTATGCTTCCTTTTGGGGTTGTGTTATAACTTTTGTGAGTCCAATAAGAATCAATTACAAGGGTAAGCTAACTATGAATTCAACTGACACTGCAGCCATTGAGGCATTGTTTGATCGTTGGAACGCCTCACTTCAAACCGGGGACCCAAAAGCGGTGGTTAAAAACTATGCCGAACGATCCATTCTTTTACCAACCGTATCCAATGTGCCACGCTTAACCGCTGAAGAAAAAGAAGATTACTTCGTACATTTTCTTACCAATGAACCTTCCGGCGTCATTGATATGAGACAAATCACCATGAATGGCGATTTAGCCATAGATTCAGGTTTATACACATTCACTTTTGGAAAAACCGGGCAAAAAGTCAAAGCACGTTACAGCTTTGCTTACCAAAATATTGATGGCGAATGGTTGATTGTTAGCCATCACTCTTCAGCGATGCCAGAAGCAGAATAATGGTTTAAAAATAATTAATACCATTTTTAATGTGGGGTAATAATGAGCTTACCCCACTGACATACACTCCCTTGTACACCACCCTACATGTTAGTTGGCAATCATTGGCTTTTTCACACCAGTGGCCTTTTTCACATAGTCTTGAGTTAACAAGCATACACCCAGCCAGATAAACCAAACGATTTGGGTAATGCCAAATATTTCAGTAAATATATCGTCAGGGTAGATCGTCGCAACACCCGCAACACCAACAAACAAACCAAAGTAATTCAAAAAACGCGGGAACACGCCTGCAGATAACGCCGCTAGGCTCATCAACAAAACCCAAAGGCCACCCACCAACTCATTTCCTCCGCCAATACTTTCTGTAATCACTGAAATAATAAGCCACATCTCTAGGGCTTTTTCTGGGCTAGTTTCCATAAGATCGATGGCACTTCCAAGCCCGATATGAGAAATCATTCCGCTCGCGATCACTAGGCCAACCCAAATCACACCAAATAAAGAGCCGATTAACACAGCGGGATGATTTGACTGTTTTAGTTTTTCATGCAAACCAACAACAAGTACCGCGAGAAAAACCCCAAATACGACATACATCAGGAACAAAATTAATGAAAACACAACCTGATTTTCTGCCAGGTAAGTCATTTTTTCTGCTGAAGTACCATCAAAAGGATATGACCAAAATGCACCAAAATAAACAAAGGCGGCAATGTAAATCAGCGCCTCAAAAATGGCAAAAACCCCTGCCCACTGTTGTAATTTATTGTTCATTAAAAAGCCGTTCATTAAAAAACTCTCCGCTGTCATCTTCATACAATTCTAAAGGTAGACCATCTGGATCTGCAAAAAAAGTGTATTTCCTGCCAGTGTATTCATCTACTCTTACCGGCTCAACATCCACTCCCTGTGATGCCAAATAAGCAGAGTATTGCTCTACTGACTGAACAACAAAGGCCAAATGTCGTAAGCCCGCTGCTTCAGGGTGGTTGGCTCTTGCCGGTGGGCTTGGAAATGAAAACAGCTCAATTTGCCCACCATTCGGTAGCGCCAAATCCAATTTGTATGAATTTCGTTGCTGACGAAAATTTTCTGCAATAATTTTTAGCCCAAGAATTTCCGTATAAAAAACTTTTGATTTTTTGTAGTCGGAGCAGATGATAGCAACATGGTGTATTCCTGATAATTGCAATGGAATATCCTCTCGGTGACAAGCATGTAAGTAAACAAGATTGGGTTTGTGTTTACCAGTGTAAAAATATCTTGCTATCAATTCAGTGTTTGTGATATCTGACATTCTCTTTAATTAATCTCTTAGAGATCACTCTTTAAGTACTCTCTTAAGAGAGCATTTATTCAAGCAACGTAAGGGCAATCATGATGAGCGAATCAAAACGTCGGGTTGGCTGGCGCGAATGGGTGAGTTTACCAGACCTGAATATTCCGGCCATCAAAGCCAAGGTGGATACCGGTGCAAAAACCAGTGCATTACACGCCTATTTTGTTGAGCCTTTTGAGAATAATGGGGCGCGTTGGGTTCGCTTTCGCATGCATCCGAATCAAGATGAAACCATAACCACCATTGAATGCTCTGCCCCATTGATTGACCAGCGTAAGGTCACAGACTCTGGTGGGCATTCAGAACAACGTTATGTCATTTCCACACCGATCATGATTGGAGATCAGCAGTTTCATACTGAAATTACCCTAACAGATCGAGAGTCTATGCGCTTTCGGATGCTATTAGGCAGAAGTGCTTTGGATGGGCGTTTTATTGTGGACTCCGAAGCATCCTATTTACTCGGACAAATGACAGTAGATACTCAGGAGATGAACAATGAAGATTGCAATTCTATCGAGGAATAGCAAACTTTACTCCACAACCCGATTAGTGGAAGCCGGTGAAGCGCGTGGCCATGAAGTTCGAGTCATCGATACGCTTAAATGTTACATGGACATTACCTCAACAAAACCGGCAATTTGGTACAAGGGCGAAAAATTGGAGGGGTTTGATGCGGTCATTCCACGCATCGGCGCTTCCATTACAAGCTATGGCATGGCAGTCATCCGGCAATTTGAAATGATGGGTGTATTCTGCCTGACCGAATCCGTCGCCCTTGGCCGATCAAGAGATAAATTACGAGCCTTACAGCTATTATCAAGAAAGGATATTGGTATGCCCATTACCGGGTTTGCGCATTTTCTTGATAATACCAAAGACTTGATCAAGCTTGTGGGTGGCGCCCCATTAGTGGTTAAACTGTTGGAAGGCACACAAGGTCGTGGAGTCGTGCTCGCTGAAACCGCCAAAGCGGCCGAAAGCGTGATTGATGCATTTCGAGAGTTACGAGCTGATTTTCTGGTACAAGAATTTATTAAAGAAGCCGGGGGCAGTGATGTTCGATGTTTAGTCATCGGCAATAAAGTGGTTGCCGCAATGGAAAGAACCGCTCAAGCAGGAGAATTTCGCTCAAATCTCCATCGTGGGGGTAGCGCTCAACTAACCAAGCTAACACCACTGGAGAGAAAAACCGCCATCAGTGCTGCACAAACACTGGGGTTGAGAGTATCGGGAGTTGACATACTTCGTGCAGAACGTGGCCCGCTCGTAATGGAGGTCAACTCATCACCTGGGCTTGAAGGTATTGAAAAGGCAACACATAAAGATGTCGCCGGTTCGATTATCGAATTTATAGAGGCAAACGCGAAGCCAAATCAAACGCGGACAAAAGGTAAAGGCTAAGTTAATGAACACAAAAGTGTCGTCAAGAAATTCGTCCATCGAGATTGGCGGCGAGCGAATTAACCCTGGTGAGCGCAAAGCCATAAAGATTCCCATCGTAGCCATGGCAACCCACGAAACCACGGACATGACGGCACATGTGATTAATGGCAAAAGTACTGGTCCGACGCTTTTTGTGAGTGCCGCCATACACGGGGATGAGATTAACGGTGTCGAAATTATTCGGCGTTTACTCAAACAAAAACAAATAGCACGGCTTAACGGTACATTGATTGCGATACCCATCGTGAATATCCATGGTTTTATTACCCAATCAAGATACCTGCCAGATGGTCGCGACCTGAACCGCAGCTTTCCGGGCAGCGAGAAGGGCTCACTGGCAGGCAGAATGGCGCACACTTTTTTTAACGAGGTGATTGCACAATGCACACAGGGTATTGATTTACATACCGGCGCTAGGCACCGTGAAAACTTGCCACAAATACGCGCTGATATGAGCCAAGAAGAAACTCGAAATTTAGCCACTGCCTTTGGTGTACCCGCGATTATTGATTCAAAAATACGGGATGGCTCTTTGCGTGCCGTCACTGAAGAAGCCGGCATACCCGTTTTACTTTATGAGGCTGGTGAAGCATTGCGCTTTGATGAAATTTCAATACGTGCAGGTGTTCGAGGCATTTTGAATGTAATGCGGCATCTGGGAATGCTCCCAAGGCTCAAAAACAAAGAGCCACGCCACCCTCCCATTATCTCCAACAGTACCGCTTGGGTCCGAGCGACCCATAGCGGTGTGCTAAGAGCACTATTACCATTAGGAGCCAAAGCAGAAAAAGGCAGCACACTGGGCGTGATAGCCGACCCCCTCGGCGATGGTGAATACCCGGTTATCGCTCCAGAAGATGCCATCGTCATAGGCCGCACCAATTTACCTCTCACTCACGAAGGTGACGCCCTCTTCCATCTTGCGTATTACAAAAGAAAAACGGATACCGTACTGGATCAGGTGGAGGAATTTCAGGAACGGTTTGAACCTAACACTTTGCAACCCTGATAGAAGTCACTGTTTTTTGTAAGGCATGAACATGGACTGGAAAATTTTCGCAACGATTTTTACAGCGGTATTTATCGCTGAATTAGGCGATAAAAGTCAACTCGCCACCATGCTCTTCGCGGCTGATAAAGAGGCAAGTGAATTAACTGTTTTCTTGGCAGTATCCGCCGCCTTGGTTTTTACCTCTCTACTGGGCGTGATTGCAGGAAGTACATTATCGGAATATATCAATGAGCGATATTTAAATTACCTCGCAGGAATCGGATTTATCATCATAGGCGTCTTTACCTTATACAAGGCATAAAAATCCAAATTCTTTTGATGCTGAGCGTCGGCACCTCTCTATTTAAGGTGTTAAGAATAACATTAATACTCACCTCAGGAATTTACATGCAATACGATGAATTGTTGCAAACTCTGTTAAAAAATGCTCATAACATTAGTGAAGATATTTTTAAAGTTGACAGCTATATTCAATTTGGATGCATTATCCTAATCTATAGTTCAGCCTATTTATTGTCTATAAAAGCAAAAAAATGGGTCCCTGAGATAACACAGCCTATTGACGCAAGGAACCACCCTTTGCGCAAATTACTGTTTCGTGCCGACCGAGTATTGTTCCCGCTCGTTGTGATTATATTGCTCAAGTTTGGAGTAGAAGCAGGAAAAGTATTACTTGAACACAATTGGATTTTTACCATTGCACTGACCACTGCCGTACTACTTTTCTGTAACTCGCTCATCAGTAACGGGGTGGCCAATCCTATATTAAGTACATGGTTTAAAGTAATTGGCTTGCCTATTCTTTTTCTTCATTTTACCGGCTTATTAAGTGGGATTACTGAAATACTGGAAAGTATTTCAGTGACAGTTGGCAATATCAATCTTTCAGCCTATGGGTTGGCACGAGTACTGATTTTCGGTTCTTTATTGTTCTGGTTAGGGCGTGCGTCTAATTCTGTTGGAAAAGATATAATCCGCAAACAAGCCTCCCTCGACATTCGTACAAGGGAGGTCTTTGCCAAACTATTCGAAGTGGTACTCTACTGCATTATCTTATTGTTACTACTCAATGTTATGGGTATCAACCTCACTGCATTGGCGGTATTTGGTGGCGCGTTGGGTGTGGGGCTGGGGTTTGGTTTGCAGTCTATCGCATCCAACTTTATTTCCGGCATCATCATCCTGTTAGATCGCTCACTTACAGTAGGCGATTATGTGGAAATGGAGGATGGGAAAACCGGCTTCGTTCGCGAATTCAATATGCGATACACCACACTGGAAACCTATGATGGCAAAGACATCATGGTGCCCAACGAAAAGTTTATTACAACCACCTTTATTAACTGGTCCCATAAAGATCCTAAACAACGCTATCGTGTGGACTTCTCTGTCGCCTATAAAACAGATATTCGTGCTATGGTTGACATTATCAAAGACGCTGTGGCCAGCCACCCCTCTGTACTCAGTGGCGAGCAATACCCTATCGAACTTCGCCCAGACTGTGAAATCGATAACTTTGGTGATTCAGGTGTGAATATGTTTGTTGAATTCTGGATGGAGGGCATTGATGATGGAAAAAATCGAGTTGGCGGAGATCTGTTATTACTGATTTTCGAAACACTCCGTCAGCACGATATTGAAATACCTTTCCCACAGCGTGAAGTACGTATTATTCATGAAAATCATGGCTCTCCCTCATAAATCATTTCACTATAGAGCCCACACCTACGATGTGAATCTGATGTGGGCAATTAACCGGTTAATCCGCTGAAAGCACTCTCACGTAATCAAGTTGTAATCCATCAGCCTCTTCTGGGGAATCAGCAAAATAAGCTCCATCAACCTCTAGTTGAATATACACCGGCTCATTTGCAGAGAAATAGAGGTAAACGTCCGATTCACGCCGATAAGGGCTTTGCGGAGTCACCATAGAGCGTGAAAAAGCTTTTTCAACACTGTTATCTGAAGCGTTAACCACTCTCACTATTGTGCCTTTTACATTCTTAGGCAGTATAATCCAATAGTTACCATTTACCGAAATCGGAGCACTTTCTCCAATAAAATACAGACCATCGCTCATATTCCCTGTATCCAACTTCCCATCATAAATAGCACTATAAGTTTCCGATTCAATACGACATCGTTTGGCGTTATTGCTATGACACCCTTCATCCTTTAAAGCCCAGTATTCTGATGTATCAAATTCACTATTTGGCAATATGTTTAAATGTGCTTCTGTATTTTCAATACTGAATGTATTAGTGGCGGCAAATTCGCTTTCGTTTTGAGCATTTGTAATTCTAATTGAAAAGTTATCACCCTCAATCATCGATGGCACGAGCCACCAGTAACTTGGTATCCCGTCAGGATTATGAATTTTGTTATAGGGATAATTACTGGAGATACGGTAAAAAGGAAGGTCATTTTGGTACAAATCAATATTAATATATGAAGCATACCAATTTGAGCAACCGCCACAAAGCAGATTACCCCAATTTAACTCAATGTTTTCATGAGAGTAAATTATATTATTTATTTCTGTGGAAATAATGGTTGAAAAAGCCGATGACGTCCATAATATGCTCAACGCAATAACAACAGACCCTAGAAAATGATTCTTTTTCATAAACCGAATTTCACTCCTACAATATGATTAAAGTTGACATCCATGCATAACATAAATGAACAAAGTGACATATATTATGAATTTCTTATGAAACTATAATGACGAAGTGACACTTATTTCATCTATGCAAAATTAAATATTTTCCAGCGACAGTCAGTTCAATAAAAATTAATGAATTAAGCCATCATGCTTTAAATATCATTTGCTGGCGATATAAGCATCGTGCGTTACACTCACAATAATGAACAGTAAAAACTGGTTGTATTGATGAACGCACGATATTTATTCATTGTCGGTGGGTCATTTTTACTGATTTTAATAGTGGTTGGACTTTATTATTCCCAAAAGGAAATACATCAATTATACAATGTTGATTCCACCTCCACGCTCTATGACATGACCGTTATTGACGGGCCCATTCAGCCGATCCCGAGCATCCGCCGCATTGAAAGCCAGTGGGTGGTGTTAGGCCAAGCATTGTTCACAAGCCCTCTACTGTCTAAAGATAGTTCAGTTTCCTGCGCGACCTGTCATGATCTAGCCAATGGCGGAGAAGATAGTATGGCAGTGTCAACCGGCATTGGCGGATTAAAAGGCACGCGAAATGCCCCGAGTGTGTTTAATGCGGTATTTAACTTCCGCCAATTTTGGGATGGCCGAAGTCATGACTTAAGTGATCAGATTGCAGGCCCTATTCATAACCCTCTTGAAATGGGCAGCAATTGGGAGGAAGTCATCAATAAGCTTTCAAAGGACGACTATTTTTCTCACGCTTTTAAAGCATTAAGTGAAGAGGGTGTTACCCAAGCCAATATCATTAAAGCCATTACTATTTTTGAAGAATCTCTTATTACGCCCAATGCCCCCGTTGATCGTTATCTACTGGGAGATAAGCACGCCCTTTCCCCAGACCAAGAACGAGGCCTACAAAAATTTATTGACTACGGCTGCGTGACGTGCCACCAAGGACGAAATATTGGTGGTAATGTCTTTCAAAAAATTGGTCGTATTGACCGTGTTCCAAAACATTTATTAAAGGATAAAGGCCGATACTTGATTACGGAGAATAAATTCGATGAGCATGTATTTAAAGTGCCCAGTTTGCGTAACATAGAAAAGACTGCCCCCTACTTTCACGATGGTTCAGTGGCGGATTTAAATCAGGCTATTCGCATTATGGCACGAGGACAACTGGGGTTAGAATTAGAGGATAATGACGTCTCGGATTTACGCGCAGCTTTAACGGCATTTACTGGTGAAATGCCAGCTTCCTTACAGTAGCGTTTTATTGTTTATGTTGAACAAACACGTCATCAGCTATGGAATTGAAGTATTGTTTCTAACCACAATCCTTGTTTCAGGCCTTCGATTTGTTGACGCTTATGCCCACCTAAGAAACCACCAAGAAGACTTCAAGCTAAAATCAACATTAAACGAACTTGCCGTAGAGCTTGCCATTGAAGCGGTTTCCTCAAGATCACAGCGTACTCACCATCTTGATCGCTACGCAGAAAAACAGTTTGAATTTGAACAAATTCTGCAAAAATTGCCGACAACTGACCAACGAGAGTCAAAACTAAACCCGCTTCTAAAACAATTCATGGAAAATGTCACCAACTATATTCAACTCTCCACGATGTTAAAAACATCATTAAAGTTTGTAGCACAATTCGACTTAGAAAACACAGGAATGTCCAATGCACAACGAACACAAACGCTTGATATAATAGCAACTGTAAGTGCTTTAGAAAACTCCATTAGTATCGACAAAAAAGAACAGATAAAAAAACAGTTACTACTGAAGTTAGAAACATTACCGGATATCCACCACACTAACAATGCCCTATGGTATATGTTTAAAATTCACACAAAATTTATTGCAGACAACCTACTCAGATCCGATCAGTTTCTAGACCCTATTCAAAAAACGGAATTTAATACTGTCTTAACTAATGAGTTGAGTAGGTTGAATTCATTTCAAGAGCATCATTATTGGAACATGGTCTTTTATGGATTCTCTTTTGTCGCTTCGATATTTGGGTTATTACTGACTTCAATTTTACGACAATCATTTCAGTTACACCTTGCCAATCATAAGGCGAGAAAGTCTGCTCAAGCCAAAGCCAGGTTTCTTGCTAATATGTCTCATGAAATTCGAACCCCCATGAATGGCATTATGGGGTTAAGTGATATTCTGCTTAATACAGAATTAACTTCTCGCCAACGCTCACACCTTGAAAAAATTAAATTTTCAGTAAAATCCTTAACAACAATCATTAATGACATTTTGGATTTTTCTAAAATTGAATCGGAAAATTTGAACCTAGAGATTGTAGAGTTTGATTTAAGTGATTTGTTGGATAATATCAAAGCGATGCTGTCCAATAGCGCATCGGAAAAAGGATTAGAGTTTGTTATTGATTGCGATAAAAAACTCCAACCAACCTACCAAGGGGATCCGGTTAGAATCGGGCAAATATTGCTCAACTTAACCTCTAACGCCATCAAATTTACCCCAAAAGGTTCGGTAATCTTACAGCTTGTGCCTGTGGAGCAACAAAGCCATCAAGATATTGTGGCTTTTTCTGTTATCGATACCGGTATTGGTATTGCTCAAGATCAAATAGACACCTTATTTCAGCGCTTTACCCAGGCTGAATCATCAACAACACGGAAGTATGGCGGTACGGGGCTGGGGCTTTCTATTTGCAAAATGTTAACCGAGTTAATGGGCGGCAATATTGTAGCAAAAAGTGAATTGGGCAAAGGATCTGAATTTTGTGTGACATTGCCTTTATCGCATTCTCAGGGCAACCTGATAGAAAGCAGCCCAGCTTCCTTTAAAGGTGAGCAATTATTGATTATTGAAGATAATATAATCACACAAGAAATTACGCAGAAATTTGCCGAAGACGCAGGCCTGAATGTAACCGTGGCCTCCTTGGCAAAAGAAGGGCTTAGCAAACTGGATGAATCATTCTATTCATTTATATTAATCGATTGGGTATTGCCCGATATGCACGGATATGAAGTTGTTGAATATGCACGACACCATAGCCCCAACTCGCACATCCTTGTTTTTACCAGTTACGACAAAGAAAACATTGAAGTTGAAAAAGAGATCGCCATCTTAACAAAACCAATATTAAGAGAGGATTTGATTCATGCCCTGAAAGAAAGCCAAGTACGGAAAGAAAACGGAAAACATAATGACATCAATACAGAGCTCGACATTGACTCTCAATCGGACAACGAGGCCGAGAGCACAGCCATTAAATTAGACAGCCCCATTCATAGCGACGAACCCAATAATATTTCTTCAACGTTGAAAGTATTGATTGCAGATGACAACGACATTAATTTGTTTGTTGCACAAGAGATTTTAATGGAACTCAACGTCGAGGTGACCACAGCCGAAAATGGAAAGATTGCCGTTGAGAGAATATTGAACAACGCCTTCGATTTGGTTTTGATGGACATACAGATGCCTGAGATGGATGGCATCGAAGCAACAATAAAAATTCGTGAACACTTCTCCCCTCACCAACTCCCGATTTATGCCTTAACAGCCAACGTGCTTGAGGATGAAGTCCGTAGCTACGAAAAAGCCGGTATGAATGGGCATTTAGGCAAACCTTTTGAAGCAGATGAAATCATCGAATTAGTGGGTTCTTATATCCGTTAATATCTGCAACGCCGTCCAAACTCTCTGCTCAATCAGATACTGACAAACGGCTTGAACTTCACAATTTTTTCTATTCCCTTCTTCACTATAGGTGTTTTTTGAAATCGTTTTCTATGACTTACTGATCTATGGCACCCCCTTTAAAACATTGAGTAAAAATCATCTCTAGAACAAACGTGTTTATGCTCACAAAAAAGCGGCGCAAGAAAAAAGAATCGAAACAATGACCAACCAGTCGAAGACATTTAATAAAATAAAAAAACAAATTCACACACTATGTATTGCACATAGAAAAAACCTTTATCACAATAGGCAGACCTGTGACACTTGCGGCAAACCACAAACGAAATACCGTTACATAAACTATGGCGCACAAGCTACATCAGTCACCTCCCTACACTTAAAACAAACCTAAGGATGCCTTGTGCGATAAATATATCGTATCAAGCAACATGATACCGAAAGCATTAAAAGCATGTACAAAAAGAATTTTGAGTGCCACTTGCCATTCATTTTTACGCACATTAAACAGCAGTCTATTTTTATAAAGCCTTAACTTTATTGTTTTAAAGAAAACAATAAAGCAAAAACCACAACAACAGCCATAACAACAGCAGCAAAAAAGAAAGGAGGAAATTAATATTCAATATATACCAATCACAAAAACATTTTAATTTTTTGCATACTTCCTGTGGTTTAAGGCACTTACCCTAACTTCATATATAGGGCTATCTGCTTTTAATGCACAGTAAGCAACAATGAGAAGATGTACTCCAAGGATAGGCTTTTTGATGTAAAACCTTCATCCGCTAAATGTCAGTATTCGCTGTGATAGCTACGTTTAACGATTAAAAAAAACAGAATGGGGATATTAAAATGGCCAATTCAATTTGGGTCACCTGGCCTGCGCTCACGAAATTTGGCACTCTCGGAGTGTTAACCGGAGTTTTGATTCTAGCCGGAGAGCGAGAAGATTTATTAGAAAACAATCTTATTGATGTTGAAAACCTAGAAACCTTAAATGCAAGTATTACCTGTGATGAACGCAGTCACACTGCTCGCCTTGAAGACGGAACCTGCAATCAACTCGATAACCCGGCAGAAGGATCGGTTTATCGTCGCTTTGGTCGCAACGTCGCCTTGGACGCAGCAAGCGGAGAAACCGAAGCCGATACACTGTTGTCTCCTAACCCTCGTGAAGTGAGTAATGTATTAATGTCTCGTGGTGAGTTTAAACCTGCCACGTCTGTCAACTTTATTGCCGCTGCCTGGATTCAATTTATGATTCACGATTGGGTCAGCCACGGGCCCAATAAACAAGACAACCCCATTGAAGTGCCTTTACCCGCTGGTGACCCTTTAGGAACGGGCGTGATGGAAATTGAACGCACTACACCCGATCCGCAACGAAGCGAGGAAGACGCAAACTTACCGGCAACCTATCGTAATGTGAATACCCACTGGTGGGATGGTTCACAATTGTACGGTAGTGATGCCTCAGTCACGGAAAAAGTCCGAGAGTTTTCAGGGGGGCGCTTAACAGTAACCGAAGATAATACACTTCCAACAGACTTTTTCAGTGGTGTGCCCATTACCGGCTTTACCGACAACTGGTGGCTAGGGTTGAGCATGATGCATCAACTGTTTACTTTGGAACATAATGCCATTGCAGAAAAGCTACAGGCACTGTATCCAGAGAAGTCCGACCAATGGCTGTACGACAAAGCACGCCTGATTAATTCAGCACTGATGGCAAAAATTCACACCGTTGAATGGACGCCTGCGATTATTGCCAACCCAGTCACCGAACGCTCACTGTATGCCAATTGGTGGGGGTTAAAAGGGGATCGAGATGGTCGTGATGACATTCAGGAAGACTTCGAAAAATTTATCAACGCCATTCAAAATTCTGATTCGTGGATAATTAAGTTTTTACTGGAAAATAATCCTGATTTGGCGGATAAACTCGACTCACCCGGATTTGTTGAGTTTGGCTTAGGCGGACTGGTCGGCGCCAGAGATTCTCAAAACAGCGGTGTGCCTTATACTCTTACTGAAGAATTTGTGGCCGTGTATCGTATGCATCCACTCATGAGAGATAACGTTGAGGTGTATGATATTGGCTCTAATATTGTTGCCAACACCATTCCCATTCAGGATACACGCGATGGCGATGCCGAAGATATTATGGATGACGAAGGCGCTGATCGTCTTTGGTATTCTTTTGGTATCACCAACCCTGGCTCCTTAACACTCAATAACTATCCAGAATTTTTACGAAACCTGTCGTTACCTCTTGTTGGCGATATCGACTTAGCCACCATTGATGTGATTCGTGATCGCGAGCGGGGCGTACCTCGCTACAATGAATTCCGTCGCCAAATTGGTTTAACCCCAATCCGTGAATTTGAAGATTTAACGCAAGACCCTACCACACTCGCCAATTTAAAACGTATCTATGATAACGACGTTGAAAAAATTGATGCGTTGGTTGGTCAGCTTGCCGAAACCGTACGACCAGAAGGATTTGCTTTTGGTGAAACGGCTTTCCAGATTTTCATTTTAAATGCCTCACGTCGCTTAATGACAGACCGTTTCTATACTAAGGATTACACTCCTGAAGTGTACACCGCCGAAGGGATCGATTGGGTAGAAGAAACCACCATGGTCGATGTGATCGAACGTCATTTCCCGCAATTGGCAGCCAGCCTAGTTGGACAGGAAAATGCGTTCAAACCTTGGGGGCTAAACATGCCTGAGGAATATGAAAGCTGGTCGGCCTGCACCAAACAGCAACACTTGTGGGTAAACGGTGCGATGCGCACTCAATATGATGCCGATGCATTACCGGCGTTAAAAGAAATTGACGTGCTAGGGTTGATTGACCGCATCTTGCGCGAAAAAGTGAAAGATAAAAAAGACGTGGCACCCGCAGGATATGAAAAACCCATTCATGCTCGCGCGGCCATGGCCAAAGTTGCTTTTAACGCAACGGAAGATTCTCCATACACCGGTAT
The DNA here is from genome assembly GCF_021234875.1 of Marinibactrum halimedae. Lineage (GTDB taxonomy): Bacteria > Pseudomonadota > Gammaproteobacteria > Pseudomonadales > Cellvibrionaceae > Marinibactrum > Marinibactrum halimedae. The sequence goes on from NZ_JAJQVM010000016.1 coordinate 108,426, forward strand.
CTTTGAAGGCAGTGACTGTGGCTTCCTTCGTTTATCCGTCACCGGTGACCCTGCAGATCGAGGATTCGCTCCAGGGCTTGCATGGAAAACCTTTATTGATGGTCAACCTTCTGCCAATGTCTCTGCTTTATATACACTTTCTGGCCAAGGGGACGACTACGATATCTTTGCCAACGAGCTGTCTCAGTATGTCTTACCGGAAGTCAATGAAACGTTAGGCACCACCACTATTTTCTCATTGGTAACCACGCGCCCTACTCGCTTAATGACAGAGAACCTGGCACAAGTGAATCAACAAGGCACCGAAGCCACTGAAATGACTGCGCCAACGCAAATTTATTTCGTACCGAGTGAAGAAGTGAAACATCGCTTTGAAACCGCTGCCCACGATTTCCGCGAAGACTTATTGACCCTTCCAGAAGGAACCAAAGTGTATGATGTATATGGGACGTCAATGGCTATCAAAACCAGTTTGATTCCAAGAAAATCTCGCCGGTTTGCCGAAGAACGCCGTGAGGATGCGGTGAAAATTGGGGAGCTTGTATTGACGTCTCCGTTTATCAGTTCCGCATTCAGTGATGAAGGCATTTTCTTTAAGCATCAGCGTTATGAAGATGCTCGTTAGTTGGTGATCGATGGTTGATAATCGATGGTTAATAATCGATAGGTAAGGCAGAAATTCTGCTTACCCAATGTCTGCTTACCCAACCAATACCCCGGTAGCGTCATGCTAGCGGGGTATTTTTTTAAACAAATTAACCGGTCGAATTAGACGGTTGTCCCCTGAGCCGTCGCAATAATTTCATCACTGGCTTTTTCGCTGATCATGTAAATCGGCACCACAATAAAGAAACCAGGAATGTACGGGAACACAGAAGCATCAACCACCCGTAAATTTTCCGTACCAATCACGCGGAATTTACTGTCTACCACAGCCATCGGATCTTCTGGGCTGCCCATTTTATTGGTACAAGAGGCATGGTGCCCCCAGGCTTCATTTTTGACATACTCCTCAATCTCTTGGTCTGATTGCTTGTCATCACCCGGATAAACTTCACGGGTAATTTGATCTCGCGTCCAAGAGGAATCCATAATATCCCGAGCCGCTTTCACGCCTTCTACAACCGAGCGTAGATCATCGCCATTGGTATCATTCCCTTCATCAAAATAATTAAAATTAATTTCAGGAGTGTCTTGTGGGTCTGATGATCGAAGCGTTACACGCCCCGCACTGTTGTTAGTGTGCCCTTTTAACACCAACCAAGAGAAACGGTTTTTCACCGTTTTTAAACTCTCAGAATAACCGGGATAATAACCACGAAACTCACTGGGCAACCCAAAAATAAATAAATCAGGATCAAGACGTTCTTCAAAGGAGCGCTTCACCACAGACAGTGTTGCACCATTCGTGGCATAAGGGCCACGACTCCACCAACGGTTCCGATAGCGCCGCAAACAAGGGTCACCCTCCTCCCCCCAGGTACAGCGCTCAAGCAACGCCAAGTCATCATCCAACTCACTGACCACACCCACTTCGTAACGGTCCTGCAAGTTTTCACCGACGCCAGGGCGGTTTAATCTCGGTGTAATACCGTGGCGTCTTAATTCATCCGCCGGCCCAATACCGGATAGCTTCAATAATTGCGGGCTATTAAACGCACCACCAGCCAAAATCACTTCTCGACGCGCAATCACCTGTTTGCGCTCACCAGCATTCGCATTGTTATTATGCAACGGATCGGCACGATACAACCCCTGCCCTTCGATAAACTCGACACCAATCGCACGATTGCCATCAAAAAGCACTTGGGTTGCTAGCGCATTAGTACGAATATGTAAGCGATCTGGGTACTTATCTTGTGTATCAAATAAATATTCTCGAACACTTTCGCGGCGACCTCTGCCATTGGCCGCCATCGGCACCAAAAACGGCCCTTCACGGCCTCTGGCCACATCCCAATGGTTAATATCCAATGCTAAATTGCCTGATAAAATTCGATCTAAGGCACCATCAAGACCATAACGAGACAACGTCGCCAGCACAATTTTTAAAATAGCCGGGTCTTCCAGTAACAAACCCAAATCCACTTTATTGGTGGGCAGCCAGCCATCAAAGCCATGACGTGAAGGGTTGTTATTAGCAGACAACGGACGCGGTACGTATTCACAACGCTCTAGCCGTTCAAAGTAACGGCGCATGTTGGCGCTATCCCACGAGTCATCGCCGGTTAATTCGGCAATTTTATCAAAGTCATTATTGTGGGGGTAAACGGTAATCAAAGCATGGTGTGTGGTACACCCCCCCACCGTGCTTGAACGAGGATACAAAATGCCCTTACCCGGCACATATTTGCTGTCTTGCTGTTGACGTTGTGGGTCTTTGTAATGATTAACAAAAAAATCCCAACTTAATTTTCGATCTTCCGAGGCAAACGGGTGCCAAGCGGGAATATCATGGGTATTATCACTCGGGTCATTATCTCCGGCTTCCAGCACTAAGACAGAGTAACCCGCCTTGGCTAAATTGGCCGCCAACGGCCCACCACCGGCCCCAGACCCCACAATAACGTATTCGTATTCATCGTAAAAAGTATTCGATTGCATTGTTGAAAAAGAAGACGCGGCAACACTTGAAGAGGCTGCGGCTAACCCACCTAATTGTATCGCCCGCTTTGAAAACGTTCGGCGATCCATTCCGCCTTTTTTTGTCTGAGCGCTTTCTGACGCTTTTGTGTTAGAGGCAGCATTATTATTTTCGATCGGATTATTCTCTTTTGATTTTTGATCACCCATTATAAAAACCTTATTGTTGTTGAATTTAGTTTTTGCTGGAGACATCTTATGTTCTTAAATATGTGTTGAAATACGAGGGACTCGTATTGACGGAGCATATAAAACAAGGTTCTGAGCAATAGCTCAAGCATTTGGTAGAGGTAGATAATATATTTATAAAGAAATCAAAACTTTGCCGCCAAAAAACGCTTTTATTGGCGGCAAAGTTTGTGGGGAGCATCATTCAAAAAAGCACCGACACCAAGACAAGTTCGCTCAGTTTAGTCTTTGAAGATAAATAAAAGTAATCGTTAAAAAAGGATTTCCTTTTTTCGATGGCGCGAACTGCTATTGAAAAAACACCATTATGGGAGTTAAGACTTCTCCGTTACCTGATTTAGGCATACCGCCTCAATAGTTGCTACTGTAACTATTTTTAAATATACGGATTATCCAATAAAGAGTGATACAGCACACTAAAACCGCTATCCCCAAAAGTACAATATTTTCATCTAAAGAAGGAATATTCTTTTGAAGCTGAAACCCAAAAGAAAGAGCAGAAAATAAGAATGCAAAACACATGCGCCAAAGATGCCTAGCAAGGCGTTGTGCACCAGAAAGCCCACCTAGTATTAGGACTCGCAAATCACCAATAGCAAAAATGAGAGACGCAACAACCATTCCATACAAAGATGGAACATCCTTACCCTCGTCATGCAACTCGATGAATAAAGCAGCCCCTCCAACAACTATCACATAAATAAATGCAACGAATTCAAACCATCCTGTTATTTGAGTTTTGCGAACCACTGTTATCCAAGCTGTCGCAACCAAATACAAAGTAAGAAGACCAACAAATAAAGAATCCAAAATGTTTTCCCTATAGGCTATGTACACCGCACTCACACACATCAACGGCATAGAAATACCAAACACTTTCCCTGCATAACGATGCTTATAGGAACCTTTAATAAAAATTAAGGCTGCCACTCCTGAAAAAAGCCCTATTAGCCCAGCCAAACTATGGATAATCATTAAAGGGGAGAATTCCATAATCCACCTAATTGTGCGAGCAAGTGAAACACCTAACGAAACTGATTCTGTATAGCATGAGTGTGTTGGTTAAAAATAGAGGTTTTTTCACTTCACCAGCCTCAAGCTCAAGAAACCAATATTTTTATTTTCTATTATATGTCGTGGAGTATCATATGATGCTCGCCTTTGCTGTTCTATTACTTCGCTCGATATGATAATTGGGGAAAACCCCATTGCTTTTGTCAACAGACCAGCCCTCTAAAAAGTTATCTTCCAGCAAGCCCAGGGCAATTCAGTCTCTATCCACTTTATTAATGTAATTAATCAGAGATTCCTATACCCCAATAAGCTGACTCACTATAATATTCACTTGAGGTTTTAAATGTGAAGGTTTTATTAAGGTTTTGACGTGCAAAATAACATTTAACAATTATCGCGCCTTCATGTGCAAGAGCTCTTGCATGACTTCCTCTTTATAGGATCATTAAAGAGCAAATAAGCGTCAACATCGATGAAAGTCGTTATTCTTTACCCGTATTGAATTGTATTTAAGTTAAACTGATCATAATATAAACCAAACATCCGTAATAACATTGACTAAAAGGATTCTTAGTATGTTTAATATTCTGCCTTTGGTGTTTTTTCTATTGCGCTTGATCGTTGTCGTTATAATGTTTGCTCCTTTTTCATCATTAAGCCAAGCATTGAATTGTGAGCCTCTTGACCCGAGACAACACGTAGGAAAGAAAGCCGAGCACAGCATTGAAGGGAGTGCAAAAGCCTTATTTAAAGTGGCAAAAGGTGAAATTAATTACAAGAACAAAACTCAAGAAGAGATCAATAACCTTTACCAAAGCTACCCCAATGCAGACAGAATCGTTATTCAAGGAAAGTTAATATACACCTTTTGCACCGCTTTAAACGATGCAAAAGACATGAAGCCTTCGGACAAATTAGAAAAACTCAATAATTTCATGTCACTCTTAATTGGCACTCCTACTGCAACAGATAAACCCACCTCTCAAAAAGAAAAAAACCAATATATCGCAGAGCTAGACGAATTTGTGTTTGAGTTAAAGCAGTGTAAAGGTTCCGGCAGCGCCATTCGGTGCTACTTTATCGTGACCAATGTGGGCCAAGATAGAAGCCTAGGAATATATGGCAACTACGGTGCCTCTAGTTCAAGACTTTTTCTTGCATCAGGTGATGAGGTGCTGTCAGTGAAGTCACAACTTGGCGCATCTGAAAGTAAACAATATGTCAGTGTCAATCTAATAAGCGGAATTCCTGTCAAAGCCTCACTGCACTTTAAGGCATCCAATATAGAATCAAATAAAATAGCCGCTTTGGAAGTTAAAACGAAAGGAGGGCCAATACAGTTTAGAGGCATTACGCTGGCTGAATAAATTTTAAAAGCTGGGTAATTTTTTATTTCTTTTTTATCAAGGTATTCCGCCACTCCAAATCCAAGCTTGTCGAAGGCTAACTCTCTCAACAAGGTTAACCTCCGACAAACCTAAAGCAATTCTGACCCTATAAAAAAGACTATTTATATAGCTTTAGTTCTCCATTGCTCCATCTAAATGTATATTTCTTTGCTGTATGACAACTTGCACTATAAGAATATTTTTTATCTAAAGTATACAAAGCTTCTTGGTAGCCTTCTTTGATATTATCGTCGAACCTAAGGTTGAAATCAGTGTCAGAGTGAATAGAAAACCATTCATTATCATTGGGTTGAAGGGTGACTCTTTTCCAATTTCCGTAACTTCCCCAACGATAACTAAAATAGACATCAGAGTTAGTATCCATTATTTAAGCAGGTAATATATTTACCTTTACTTGTTGTTGCCGAAGAACGATAAGTGCTTTTTGTCTCATTGGTTTTGCAAGCATCCGGATTAAAAACACAAACTAAAGCTGCAATACCAATTGCAGTAATGGCTACACCTTCACCAAAGTCCTCTGCTGCCTCCTTGTCACTGTCTGACTTAGTTAAAAGATCCCCAGGGTAAACTCTATCAATTTCACCACTATGAGGCCCCTCCAAATATTGTATCTCCACTCGAGTTCCGTGAATGGAAAGCGCTTTCACTCTGTTATTATTATTCCACTCGTTATGATAATAAATACCACCCACACGAATATCACTCAAATTAAGAGCAAGAACAAAGTTGTGCATTATGCACAAGACAAACAAACCAACAATTTTGATAGCTTTCATAAATCAACTCCTTTTGATTAATTTTTTAATTAATAAAATTGCATAAAACCAAGCCCCACTACCACCCTTATAACTTGTACAACTTTACGCCAAAAAATTCCACAACACCAAAGCTCAGGCGCCATCTTTCAAGACAATCAAAAAATAAAATAGTCAATCAGTTAACTTATCAAAATGGCGACATTTAAAACAGATAGGGTTCTCAGCTACTAATTTACCAGATTTTTAATATCGTGTATCAGCAAAAATGTTGTTAATACCGATTAGTTTCAGGGCACCTCTAAAAATAGCCCAACTTTGATATAATCTCACTGTTCAAAAATTTCAAGAGTTTCCTTCTATGTCTCAGCCCGGCTTTTTTGATTTAGATGACAGGTATCGCAAGTTAGATGAAAAAGATCCATTAGTTCATCTCAACAAACTGATATTTTGGGAAGCCTTTCGTCCGACCTTAAAGGAAATACGAAAGTCAAACCGAAAAAGCAATGCGGGTCGTAAAGCCTATGACGAGCTTCTGATGTTCAAAGTACTCGTACTTCAGCACTTATACAATGTATCCGATGATCAGATAGAGTACCAAATACGGGACCGCTATTC
>NZ_JAJQVM010000017.1 GCF_021234875.1 Marinibactrum halimedae
CCATGCGCAGTTCTTTGTTTTCTTTACGTAGGCGTTTTAGCTCTGCTCGCTCATCTTCGACCAAGGTAATACCCTCTGACTGAGCTTCTATTTTTTCTTTCCATTTATAGATCAGGCTGGTTCCAATACCCAGTGACTTTGCGGCCTGAGCCACTGATCTACCACTAAAGCCACAGCTTCTTCTTTGAATTCTTTTGTATATTGTTTGTGAGTTCGTTTCTGACTCATGATGACCCCTTAACTATTTGACGGTAATTGTCTCTTAATTAAGTGTCCGGTGCTATTAGACCACTACACTCAATGAAAGCAATTGTCAAGGAATTTGAAATTGAAAATGTAGATAAGCTTTATCAAATCATGAATGCATATTTTCATGCTGCCGGTGACCTATATGAGGATAACGGATTAAATCTGTCGAAAATAATTACCAAGGCAACAGTTTTCAAAATTTTAGTATCTCACTCTAGGTCTGTTACAGGGCTCCCTAGTAATAATTGATCAATGCTTAAGGTTAAAGCTTGATCCATATGAACCTTTATTAATCAAAAGAAAGATTCATAAGAGAAAAATTTCATCAGGCAAATTGCCTGAGACCCCAAATATATCTTTTTGAATTTAAAATTAGGTCAAACAATGATCCTTTGGGTTGGATCTGGATCATTTTGATTGTTTATTACTAGGGAGCCCTGAGGTCTGTTATATCTATGATATTTGATTACAACCCTGAGAATATTGAAAAGATAAGCGAGTATAAGAAGTATTTATCTAGGTCTCTTCCAGGTTCATTTGATGATATTGCCGCATCTCGAGCATACGCTAGAACAACCGAGGCTTTGGATAGAAAGCTTCTTAAAAGAACGGTTAGGATTTGAGAATTGCAAAAGCTTTCAAGGCTTGTACTGCCACATATCGTGTCTGGTATTGTGTCGGCAAGACGTTCGGCCCATGACCGGCTTTTTGAGAGTCTAAATGATTTGGAGTTTATTACTCGAAAGATTGATAATGTTGATCAGTCTTGCACTGTAGAGCTACAGATTCTTTCCGAACCTCCATTTTTTCAACTTCTAGCAGGCGAGGCGCATCGATTTTTGTTAGCGTCAGCCGTTAGTAAACAAAGGTCTTTTCAACAACAAGAAGATAATGCAGCTTGGCAAGTAATTGAACATTACTATGCAGCTTACTACGCAATACATTATCTCATTCGCATCTCTGGAATTGGTTTGTGTAATCTTGATAGCAGCTCAGTTTCAAGGATCGAACAATGTTGTTATGGGGCTAGTGCAGGAATAAATGGAGCTCCCGTGCGGGGCTTATATACTATTAAATACAATGTTGATACTCAAGTTCTAACGATGAGAAAACCTCAAGCAAGATCAGGAGGATCTCACGTTGACGCTTGGAGGCTCTGGGTTGAATTTATAGATAGGCTCGTGGCTCACTTGGAGAAAGATATGAGCGAGTATGCATCTGAAGCTCTTCTTCTTAGCCTGCATAAGAGTTTCGTACAAAGATCGGTTGGGCATTTCAACCCACCAATTCTACGAGGAGAGATAAATTATCAATTTAAAGGTGGAGTTTGGCCATTTGAACGAAATTCGACGAATAGTATTCGATCATTAAAAAATTCAATTTTGGCACCACTAAACAGATCTCTCGAATCTTTAACGCCATGGGAAGGACTGGTGGAAAACAATAAAATAATAATGGATTTAGCCGCTAGAACTTTCGATCATGCCGCAGATAGCTATCCGAAAAGTATTTGTCGGAGTTTAAAAAATAAGCATAAAAAGCTTCTAGAATATTCATAGTTAAGCCGGCCGGCTAGAGTAAAAAACACTTCACTTTGAAGTGCTCTAAGGATATATATAGTGAAGAATGGCCATCATTGGTGTCCTAAGACACCATACATTGGCCAAAGCGGCCAAACTATGGTGTCAAGAACAGTAGGCTACAAAGGTGGGGAAAATGGTGGGCCCTCACGGACTTGAACCGTGGACCTATCGATTATGAGTCGAGTGCTCTAACCAGCTGAGCTAAGGGCCCTTCTTAACGGCAAAGCAGGCTGCCGTTGGTAAGTGCGGGGCATTATATAGCCCCGCAAGTTTTCTGAAAAGTACTGAAGCGAAAGTTTTTTGGTAATGAATTATTCGTCCAAAAAGCTTCTGAGGTGATCAGAACGCGATGGATGGCGTAATTTTCGTAATGCTTTTGCTTCAATCTGGCGAATACGCTCACGGGTAACGTCGAATTGCTTACCAACTTCTTCAAGAGTGTGGTCGGTATTCATATCGATGCCAAAGCGCATTCTCAGGACTTTTGCTTCACGAGCAGTGAGCCCTGCCAGTACTTCTTTTGTGGCTTCGGTGAGGCCTTGGCCTGTGGCAACTTCTACCGGAGAGGTAATTGCGGTATCTTCGATGAAATCGCCTAGGTGTGAATCTTCATCATCACCGATGGGGGTTTCCATGGAGATGGGCTCTTTCGCAATTTTTAAGACTTTGCGAATTTTATCCTCTGGCATATCCATGCGTTCGCCCAGCTCTTCTGGTGTCGGCTCTCGACCCATTTCCTGGAGCATTTGACGCGAAATTCGGTTCAGTTTATTGATGGTCTCTATCATGTGAACCGGAATACGAATCGTACGAGCTTGGTCTGCGATGGATCGGGTAATGGCCTGGCGAATCCACCAAGTAGCATAGGTGGAGAATTTGTAACCACGACGGTATTCAAATTTGTCCACAGCTTTCATTAAGCCAATGTTGCCCTCTTGAATAAGATCCAAAAATTGTAGGCCACGATTGGTGTATTTTTTCGCAATTGAAATAACTAAGCGTAGGTTTGCCTCAACCATTTCTTTTTTCGCACGACGGGCGCGGGCTTCGCCGATGGACATGCGGCGGTTGATATCTTTCACCGCCGCTAAGGATAAGCCGGTTTCTTCTTCAACTTGGGCTAGCTTGCGTTGAGAACGCATGATGTCCATTACATAGGGTTTCAGGCGAGTAGAGTAGTCTCGATTTTTTTCGATAATACCAGGAATCCACTCTTCTGCTGTTTCGTTGCCCGGAAATTCCTTCATAAAGGCTTTACGTGGCATGCGTGCTTTGCGTACACACAAGTTCATGATGTTCCGCTCTTCTCTGCGGATACGATCTAAGACGCTACGGATGTATATGTATAGTGGGTCAAACTGTCTTGGTGGCAGTTTAAAGAACTTGAAAATATCTCCTAGACCGCTGAGTGCTTTTTGCACTTCTTTGGAGTCGCGACTATGGGATTCCAAAACGGATTGCACGGTTTCACACTGAGCACGAAGTTCATTAAAACGCGCTTTGGCTTCTTCTGGGTCTACGCCGCCTGCGTTTTCTTCATCTTCGTCATCATCGTCGAGGTCTTCTTTGACCTCTTCTGTTGCAGTATTGTCAACTGCTGTGGCTGCGGGTACATCTTCAGCGGGGTCGAGCCAGCCGCTAATGACATCTGGTAGGCGTCGCTCTTCTTTTTCGACTAGGTCATACTCGTCGATGAGGCCTGATACCGCATTTGGCCAGTAGGCGATCGCGTGCATTAATTCCCGTACGCCTTCTTCGATACGCTTGGCGATGGCAATTTCACCTTCTCGAGTTAATAACTCGACGGTGCCCATTTCGCGCATGTACATACGTACGGGGTCAGTGGTGCGACCTGCTTCAGTCTCGACTGCAGCAAGTGCCGCAGCTGCTTCGGCGGCAGCGATCTCGTCGGGAGATTCGCTGTCGGACATCATGAGCTGGTCAGAATCAGGGGCAGACTCAAAAACCTGGATACCCAAGTCGTTGATCATTTGAATAATTTCTTCGACCTGATCTGGGTCGGAAATGTCATCGGGAAGGTGGTCGTTGACCTCGGCGTATGTAAGATACCCTTGCTCTTTCCCTCGTGCGATCAATTCTTTGATTCGTGATTGTTGCTGGGCGGTGTCGGTCATTCTAAGCCTTGTAAAACCTTTCGAAAGTGGTGGGCGTAAAAACGGTCAATTATAACTTATTTTGTTACAAGCTTGCCATGCATTAGGTAACGAGTAAGAGCATGCTCTCTTCATTTGGTTCAGTGGCACTGAGTCTCATTTTTGTCGATTTGCAAGTGTTGGCTCTCGTCAGAGGTGATTCAAATCGTTGCTGTATTAATTTTGATCTCTTTATAGTTGTGCTTCTAAATGTACTTTTTTAGATGTACTTCTGAAATTGCACTTCTGATCTTTGTATTTTTTATACTGTACTTTTTGTGCTCATCACGTTTGTGCTTGGCTGTTGGTATCAACGAACTTTTCTTCTTTCTACCACTGATATATTGGACATCTGATATATTGGACATCTGCTTATAGTGAATAGTGTGCAGTTAATTTAGGCGGCCCTTTAACACCTCGTTCAACAGCTGTTGTTTTTCTTCCCTAGTAAGACCAGTTAAGGTGCTAACCTTCAGTTTTTCCAGTGCTTTTTGTCGTTTTTGTTTTGTGTATCGCTCTATGAGTTGAGCAAAGCAGGCTCGATATTCCCCTTCCACATCATAGGTTAAGGTCTTGTTGGCGTTAGCCAGTAGATCTGAAGCAATGAGGCTGGCCAGTTGTTCAGTGTCTTCAGCGCCTTTTGCTGCTCGCCAGTAACCGAGTATTTTACTGAGGCTGTAATGGGGGCGTTGCTTTAGAAGTTCAAGGAGTTCAAGAAATCTTACAGTGTCAGGGTTGGACGACTCGTTTAACTCGGCTAAGTCAAATTCGGTGGTAACGCTGACCAACTCCGAGTGCTGTAGGAGAAGTGTGCACAGTCTTTTCTCCGGTGTTTGCTTGCAAGAGGTAAGGTGATGGTGACGTGTGTGAGCTCCGTGAGTATCGAGGTTTTGCGCTGAAAAGTGAGAATGTTCTTCATGATTTGTGGTGTCGTTAGGGGGGAAGTATGCTGTATTGGCTTCGGTAATAAACTCCTGTGCGGCTTCTAGTGAGGTAGGCAGTTCCGCATGAGTGATACTATCTGCATGAGTGGTGCTAAGGGAAGGTTGATTGTCGGGTGCTGCAATATTGATGAGTTCACTTAGAGTATCTCGACTGAGCCCGGTGCGCTTTGCCAAATTGTCAAACATTAGCTCTCGATACACACCAGTAGGCAGCCGGTTTAGCATGGGTACGACAGCTTTACTGAGTCTTGCTCTACCTTCCATTGAGTTGACATTGAGGTCTTCACCGGCAGCGTCAAACAGATAGTCTTCTAGCGGTACTGCATTTTCTACCATATTAGTGAAGGATTCAGCGCCAAGGCTTCTTACGATAGTATCTGGGTCCTCGCCATTGGGCAGAAAGAGAAATTTGACTTGTCGCCCATCCGTCATTGTAGGGAGGCAGTTTTCCAATGCCCGTTTAGCGGCTTGTCGACCAGCTGCATCACCATCAAAACAAAAGACTATTTCGCTTGTGTGTTTGAAGGCTAGGTTTAGATGGTCTTCTCCGCAGGCGGTACCCAAAGTGGCGATTGCGTTATCGATACCAAATTGGGCTAAAGCCACCACATCCATGTAACCTTCTACAACGACAAGACGTGTTTGCTTGCCGTTCTGCTTAGCTCTGTGCAGCCCGTAGAGTTCTTTTCCTTTATGGAATACGGGTGTTTCGGGGGAATTGAGGTATTTGGGCTTGTCATTACCCAGTACTCGGCCGCCAAAACCAATGGTTCTGCCTCTTACGTCTTTAATTGGGAAAACAATTCGATGACGAAAGCGGTCATAACGCCGCTTGGTCTCAGCGTGCTCTACCAGTAAACCGGCTTCCAGTGAAAGGGATTCAATAGAGTCTTTCAATTCTGGGTTTTCTTGGCGTAGATGGTCAATGAGATTGTTCCACCCAGGTGGAGCGAAGCCCAGCTCAAAGCTTTTCGCAATGTGGCCGGTGAGCCCTCGCTGGCGTAAGTATTCGGCAGCTTCTCGGCGAGCTTTGTGTTTCCTGAGTTGCTGTTGATAGTAGTTGGAAGCTTGGTCTAGTAATCGATAAATGAGCTTACGTTTTTTCTCTCGTTCCGCTTGCTGTGGGGATGCATGTCTTTCTTTAGGGACGTCAACACCGGCAAGTTTTGCGAGAGACTCCACTGCTTCAGGAAAGGCCATTTTGTCATAATCCATGACAAAGCCAACGGCATTGCCACTGGCCCCACAACCAAAGCAGTAATAAAACTGTTTATCTGGACTAACGGTGAAAGAAGGGGTTTTTTCTTCGTGAAAGGGGCAGCAGGCGGAGTAGTTCTTGCCTGTACGTTTGAGCTTAACACGAGAGTCGATGATATCGACGATGTCTAGCCTTTCCAGCAAGTCGTCGATAAACGGTTGTGGTATTTGCCCCGGCATTCTGGTTCAGTCCTATTATTCAGCCCTATTGCTCCAGTGCTCTTAGTGCTCTTAAAGAGTATGACGGAGCGAATTTAGTAACAACATAGTGCGTCGCTTACTGATTCGATGTCTGCAGGGGCGCTTTAGGGGTGAGCAGGAATTACGACAAACGTTCTTTAACGAGTTTACTCACTTGACCCATATCACCACGCCCTTGAATTTGTGGTTTCACAATGGCCATGACTTTACCCATTTCTTGGGCTGAGCTGGCACCGGCATCGGAAATAGCCTTTGTTATGATGGCCTCTATTTCTTCAGCGGTGAGAGCGGCAGGAAGAAACTCGGCGATGATGGCCGCTTCTTTTTGTTCTTGCTCGGCAAGTTCAGGGCGTCCGGCATCTTCGTATTGGGTTTGGGAGTCGCGACGTTGCTTGATCATTTTGTCCAACACGGCCAGTACGCGGGCATCGTCCAGTTCAATACGCTCATCCACTTCGATGCGTTTAAATTCCGCTTGCATCATTCGCAGTGTGGCTAAACGTTCTTTTTCTTTTGCTCGCATTGCTTGTTTGACGGCATTTTGAATACGAGGTTTCAACTCTGAGTCGGCCATGAGAAATCTCACTCATTCGTATAATTGTTATTGGGTTTGAAATGCTGATGAAACTCAGGGAGTTTTAGCAAATTAGTTAGGAAAGTATGACTTAGCCAGAAGTAAAAGCACAGCTCTGTAGAATTGAGGGTGACAGGCAAAGGAAAGATGCCTTTTCGAGAGCGTTGAAAAGGCGGTCACCAATAAAAGCTGCGCTTGTAGGCGATAGGCAACAAGGTTGCCTTGAAAAGGCCGTCAATAAATGACCTTTAATCGCGATTAGTAAAGACGTTGGAACTTGCGAGTTTCGCGTTGCAACTTCTTAGCGTGACGCTTTACGGCAGCCGCTGCTTGGCGCTTGCGTACAGAAGTTGGTTTTTCATAATGTTCACGACGACGAACTTCCGCCAAGATGCCTGCCTTTTCACACGAACGCTTGAAGCGACGCAAGGCAATATCGAATGGCTCGTTTTCTTTGATCTTTACTGAAGGCATAAGTTTACCTGTGTTTGGTTAAGAGTAGATGGGCTGTTGCCCACTGACTAAAGTATATTCAATTCTTAGGGGCGCAAATTCTATACGTTGATGGCAACCTCTGCAACATCATGACGGTGTTGATTGTGCGTTTATTTGCGCAATTTTTTTGAATGACCATTAGAAACTGCGATTTTGAAGGGATGGACAGAAACATAGGGCTTAAAAGGGTGGTGAATGTTAAGTCTATTTTCCATGGGGGTTGGGTTTTTGGCAGTAATACTGGAGCTTGAGGAGCTGAATCGATAACATGTGCCGCCTTCAAAGTCGGTGCTCGTATTTTCAGAGTGAGTCACCGATAGAGTGAGTCACCGAAAAAAGGTGCCTCTACGATCGTCTTCTGAGACCATGAATACGTAGTTTAAGGGGGTAGCATGCGTGTCTTAGGTATTGAAACGTCCTGTGATGAAACAGGTGTTGCCATCTATGACAGTGAGCAAGGCCTGCTTGCCGATGCCTTATATAGCCAAGTCAAATTGCATGCCGAGTATGGTGGCGTGGTCCCTGAATTGGCTTCTCGTGACCATGTTCGTAAATTATTGCCGATGATTGAATCAGTTTTGAAGCAGGCTGATCTCACCACTGGGCATATTGACGGTATTGCCTATACATCTGGCCCAGGGCTGATTGGTGCTCTAATGGTTGGGGCCTGTTTTGGCCGCTCGCTGGCTTATGCCTGGGGGAAACCCGCTATTGGTGTCCATCATATGGAAGGGCACCTACTGGCTCCCATGTTGGAAGACAACCCTCCAGAATTTCCTTTTGTGGCCTTGTTGGTGTCGGGCGGACATACACAATTGGTGCAAGTGGAGGCCATCGGACAGTACCGATTGCTTGGAGAGTCGCTCGATGATGCTGCAGGTGAGGCGTTCGATAAAGCCGCCAAAATGCTGGACTTGGATTATCCCGGTGGGCCACACATTGCGAGGCTGGCAGAATCTGGAACTTCAGGACGGTTTACCTTTCCTCGTCCCATGGTGGATCGTCCCGGATTGGATTTTAGTTTTAGTGGTTTAAAAACGTTCACCCTGAATACCGTTGCTGCTCATGCTTTGGATGATGGTTTGCCGGACGATCAAACCTGTGCCGATATTGCCCACGCGTTTCAAGAGGCAGTAGTGCAAACGTTGGCGATTAAATGTCGACGTGCGTTGTCAGAAACAGGCTATAAAACCTTAGTGATTGCCGGTGGGGTGTCTGCAAATATACGTTTGAGGGATGTATTAGTGAAAGAGCTGGCGAGAGTGGGTGGAAGTGTTTTCTACGCTCGTCATCAGTTTTGTACCGATAACGGCGCCATGATTGCGTATGCAGGCTGCCAGAGATTACTAGCGGGGCAGCAAGACAAATTAGCCGTGAATGTGAAGCCTCGCTGGCCTATGGATACGTTATCACCGCTTTTGTGATGCAAAGTTAAGCTGGTGAGTGTGGTTAATGCCACTGTGTTTTTCATTATTTCTTTTTTCAGAACTTACTTGACGTTAACAAGGCACACCGCAATATGGGTGATAACTCTCCAAACCGTGACATCGTTTTTATTCGGGATTTAGAAGTTGAAGCTGTAATTGGCGTCTTTGATTGGGAGAGGCGAGTTAAGCAGAGGCTGGTCTTTGATGTAGAAATGGCAACGAACATTGTGAAAGCAGCTAAGACCGATAACCTTGAATATGCCATCAATTACCGAGCGGTTGCTGATGAGTTGATTGAGTTTGTGAGCCACAGTGAATTTCAGTTGATTGAATCGTTAGTGGAACATTTATCAATGAAGTTGAATGAAAAATTTGGTTTGTCGTGGGTTCGCCTTACGGTTCATAAACCCGGTGCAGTAAAAGAAGCGCGTGATGTGGGTGTGGTGATTGAACGGACGTTTTCAAGTCCAATGGATGACCAAGGGAGATTGTTTTAATGCCCAAGGCATATTTGAGTATTGGTAGTAATCAAAACCCTGAATTTCACATACAAAAAGCATTGGATGAACTTTTCTTAGCCTTCGGTGAGTTGATCATTTCTTCTGTATATGAAAGTGAGGCAGTGGGTTTTGCAGGGGATAATTTTTATAATTTGGTTGTGGGTATTCACACAGATCGACCACTGTTCGAATTAAATCAGTATTTGAAACACTTGGAAGATCAATACGGACGTGATCGAAGCTCCCCCAAATTCAGTGGAAGAACACTGGATGTGGATATTCTTACTTACGGTGATTGTGTGGGAACCTTTGATGGAATTACCCTACCCAGAGAAGAAATTGCCTTTCATGCGTTTGTCTTATTACCTATGGTGGATGTGGCCGCAAAAGATGGCCACCCGAGTTTGGGGTTGAGTTATCAGGCGTTGTGGCAGTCCTTTAATAAAGATACGCAAAAGTTGTGGCCCGTCGATTTTGTATGGCAAGGGAAATTAATCTCCAATAAAAAAGCGAGTTCTTAAGGGAAACTCGCTTTTTTGTTTGGTTTACTTTGCTTCACTTCTTCTTGTCTAGGTGGTGAGTGTCCTGCCGCCATCAACAGGCAATATTTGCCCGGTGATGTAGTGTGCCTCGTCTAAGAGAAAGGCAATGGTATTGGCAATGTCTTTCGCGGCACCCGGTGTTCCTAATGGAATACGAGATAGAATCTCTGATTTTTTTTCTGATGATAATTCAGCCGTATCTTCTGGCCATAATATTGCCCCAGGTGCAACGCCATTGACGCGAATTTCTGGGGCGAATTCTTTGGCCAATGATTGGGTCATCATGATATTGCCGGCTTTTGCCATGCTGTAAATGGGGTAGTTTTTCATAGGTCTTATTCCATGAATATCGGCAATATTCACGATACAACCTTGATGCTGTCGTAAAAAAGGTGCCAACTTTTGACACAAGAAAAAGGGCGCTTTGAGGTTTGTTGCGAACAAGTCTTCCCAAGCACTCTCTAGTGATTGCTCTCGTTGGCGTTGAGTCTGCTGGTTATCATTTTGCGTTGTGGGTGTTTCCAGTGGCGTTGGGTAAAACGTCGACGCATTATTTATTAATGCATCCATTCTCCCCCATGGCTTGATCGCTTTTTCTACGATGTTATTAATTTCTTGGGTAGAGCATAAATCACCTTGAATTGAGGTGGCAGAATGCTCTCTTTGTTGATTGAGTTCAGAAGCCACTTTATGTGCTTCATCTGCACTGTGATGGTAGTGAATGATGACATTCCATCCTAATGTGTGAAGGTGTTCAGCAGTCGTTTTACCAATCCTGCGAGCTGCACCGGTAATCAGGGCAACTTTATGTTGGTGGTTCTTATGTTGATGACTGTTGTTGGGTGTAGGGTTGTTGGACATAAGTTGGCCTTTTCTTAGGATCTAAAGAGAGTTGTCTAAGCATTGCTTAATGATCTTTATACGCTGAGCTTCGATAGCGGATCCTAGTGCTTTTCCAGAAAAACCTTGCTGGATGAGAAAACTTGCTGAAACCTCACAACTGCTTTTTAGTGCGTAAGAAATACGCTTTGCACCCGTTGAGAGAAAATTTTGACAAATGTGTTGATAAGCCTCTTTGATTTGAAGTAAATCAATGACTTTATTGGGTCGTCGAAACCCATCCAAGCGTTTAAACGTATCAAATAACCAAGCAGAATCATTGCCAGTTATTTCTGAGATGGACAGCAGCTTAGTATGGGTAAGAGCATCAATAATCAATATGTTGTAATGCTTTGGGACGAGTAATTCTTGGCAAATTTTGTTGGCGTTATCAATGAGTGACTCGGTGTCATTATTTTTAAGTGATGCTAGTGCCAGTAAAGTGATGGTGAATCTCAATACACTGACAGAAAGTAGACTGCTTTGATCGCCCCAAATCGCATTAGTGTATTCATGTGGGTGGAGTTGATCGGCGCCATCAATGCTTAGGCTCGATATTTCTTTTAAGTAGTGAATACAGGGGGCACCCAATTGTATGTTTTTTGACAGGGTGGGGCATACCGATACTAATGCTCCACAGCCTCTGAGTACTTCTAAGAAAATATGAGCATTTTTCTCCTTGAGTGCACGTTCAAACTCTTTCCATACCCGTTCTTTGACGAGGTATTGTGCTTCACCGTGAGCGACCATCGATTTCATTAATGTTAATGTATCCTCATGAACGTGGAACCCAAGGTGGTGATAGCGTGCTGCGAATCGGGCGACTCGCAGAATTCTGACAGGGTCTTCAGCAAACGCCGGGGAGACATGGCGTAATATTTTTTTTTCTAAGTCATGTTGGCCGCCGTAAGGATCAATAATGCTGCCGTCTGATTTTTGGGCGATGGCGTTAATGGTTAGGTCTCTACGGAGTAAATCTTCCTCAAGTGTCACATCCTTAGAAGTATTAAATTCAAAGCCGGTATATCCAGGTGCTGTTTTACGTTCTGTTCGGGCTAGGGCATATTCTTCTTTTGTTGTAGGGTGTAAAAACACGGGAAAATCTTTGCCGACCGGAGTGTAACCTTGTTCTATAAGTGTTGAGGGTGTGGCACCGACAATGACCCAGTCCTTTTCGTGAAACGGAAACCCAAGTAATTTATCGCGTACAGCGCCACCCACTAAATAAACGTCCAATTGATGCTCCGAAACATTTGCATTGTTCAATGGTATTGAGTCGTTCATAGTATGCCACGCTTTGGAGAGGACCTCCCTAAGATGATATCTGTTTAAAAAGGAAGTCCAGTGGTGTGCCATGAGTATTTCTCCTTTTTAGAGAGTTCATATGAAACCTTTTGTTGTACCCAGTATTTTCTTATTAGTGGTGGTGATTTGGTCAACAACACCACTGGCTATTCAGTTAAGTAACCAAGATTTTGGCTTTGCTCTTGCGGTATCTGCTCGAATGACATTGGGAGCGTCTTTGGTGTGGCTGATATTGTTGCTTCGTGGACAATCGTTATTTTCTTCAGCAAGTGATTGGAGGGTGTATGCAATTGCGTCTATCGGCGTGTTTCCTAATATGCCGCTAGTTTACTGGGGTGCTCAATTTATTCCTTCTGGTTTATTGTCTTTGGTATTTTCATCGGTGCCCTTTTTTATGGGCATGTTTGGTAAATTTATTTTGGGGGAGCGACTTGGTCAAAATCGCATTATTGGATTGATGGTTGCGTTTTGTGGGTTGAGCGTGGTGTTTTGGGATCAGCTGCAATTGAATGATGAGGCTGGAAAAGGCATTGGTGCTGTTATTTTGTCCACATTATTGTTCAGCATCAGCAGTGTGTGGATTAAAAAAATAGGTGCAGAAATCAGTCCGTTACAGCAGGCATGTGGGTCTATGTTGTTTGCTCTACCGGGCCTTTGGTTATGTTGGTGGTTACTAGGGGCGAGCTGGCCAAGTTCAGTAGGTATTGTCCCGGCGAGTGCGGGAATGTATTTGGTGATTATGGGGTCAGTAATTGGCTTTAGTGCCTACTATTTTTTATTGCGTCATTTACAGGCAAGCACTACAGCATTGATTAGTATGCTCTCTCCTATATTGGCAATGGGGTTGGGGGTTGCAGTGGCGGAAGAATCTTTCAGTACTCATTATTTTGTTGGAACTGGTTTGGTATTGTTAGGGTTGAGTGTTTACTCAGGCATCGGCAAGGCGATATTGAAATAAAGACATGCTCATTAATTTTATCATTCTTCACCTCATTCTCTTTCATTGTTCATTACCCTTTATCAATAGGTTTAATGGCTCGGTGGCATGCCTTGCTTGATGGGGAGCCTAATGGTAAATCGGCTTCCTTCTCCCACTTTGCTATGAACATCAATATCGCCCCCATGATTTTGGATGATGCCATAGGAGACCGATAATCCGAGCCCTGTACCTTCCCCTACAGGTTTGGTGGTAAAAAAAGGGTTAAAAATATTGGTTAGTAATGCGGATTCAATACCACAGCCGTTGTCTTCAATAACAATTTCAATGTTATTTTCATTAACGCATCGGCTAGTAATATGGATATCACCAAATTGTTTCATGGCCTGCCCGGCGTTAACAAATAAGTTCACTAAAACCTGGCTTATTTGAGGGATGATGCATTCTACTTGAGGTAAGTGATTTTCATAGTGTTTGTGGATATTGGCTTTGTATTTTAGTTGATTGTGAACAATATTCAGAGCTGAATCGATACATTGATTAATATCAGCAGTTTGCCATGCTTTTTGTTCGGGGTGAGAGAAATTCTTCAGATCCGAAACAATTTGGATGACTCTCTCTACTCCGGTCTGGGATTCTGAAATGATGTGTTTAATATCTTCTTCGATAAACTCAATATCTAATTGAGCTCTCTTGTTCTTAATTAATGTTTTGGTCGGTTCGTGTTTGATGTGTACCATAGCCCCTTCATAAAACTGAACCATATCCAGTATATCGTCGAGATAGGCATTTAATGTGTCTAAGTTAGAGCTGATGTAGCCCACAGGGTTATTGATCTCATGCGCTACGCCAGCAGCAAGTTGCCCTAATGATGCCATTTTTTCCGCTTGAACCAATTGATGATAAGTATCTTGAACACGTTTATTGGCTTCTACGAGTTCAACAGTACGGCGTTGCACCAAGCTTTCCAAGTGTCGCTCACGGCTTCTAAGATGAAGTTGTGTGTTAATTCTTGCCAGCATTTCCTCTTTTTTGAATGGTGTGGTTATGTAGTCGGCTGCTCCGAGTTTAAAGGCTTGGCTAATAGATTCCGGTGAATTATCTGCCGAGACGACAACAAAAGTTGGCAAAGTAACCTGGGTCCATTCTTTGACTCTTCTCAGGACTTCCAATCCATCTATTTCGGGCATATTCAAATCTAATAGCACGAGATCAAATTCTTGCGTTGACATCATCGACAAGCACTGGGCGCCATTGATTGCTTGGTTGATTTCCATTTTCTCATTTTCCAAAATTTTGGATATCAGCTGTAAATTTACGGGGTTGTCGTCCACCAGCAGTATGGCTGGATGAGGGTGACTTGTGTTGATGGCTTCATTCATGTCGAGAGATGTGGTCATAGAGGCTTCAACGTTTGTATTGATTACTGAGTTGCTTGAAATGAATACGTGGTCATAAATAAGCTAACAACTTTTTTTCATATTTATCAAGCTTACTCAGACAGAGGTAATGGCCTTGTTGGAGAGTGTATAGAGGATAGAACTTTTATGAAGACAAAAAAAATCCCCGATAATCGGGGATAAGGTCTTAGGGTGTTCGTGCTGGCCGCGCTTGTGCCGCCAGACTGTGTTCAAAAAAGTCCTCGTTACATCGGAGGACAAGGGTCTTAGGGTGTTCGTGCTGGCCGCTTATGCCGCCAGACTGTGTTCAAAAAAGTCCTCGTTACATCGGAGGACAAGGGTCTTAGGGTGTTCGTGCTGGTCGCTTAGCCGCCAGACTGTGTTCAAAAAAGTCCTCGTTACATCGGAGGACAAGGGTCTTAGGGTGTTCATGCTGGCCGCGCTTGTGCCGCCAGACTGTGTTCAAAAAAGTCCTCGTTACATCGGAGGACAAAGGTCTTAGGGTGTTCATGCTGGCCGCTTATGCCGCCAGACTGTGTTCAAAAAAGTCCTCGTTACATCGGAGGACAAAGGTCTTAGGGTGTTCATGCTGGCCGCCTATGCCACCAGTCTGTGTTCAAAAAAGTCCCCGTTACTGCTAGGGACAAGGGTCTTAGGGTGTTCGATTTGCAGAGAATAAAGAGTTTTTTTTTAGTTTTTCTCTGGGGTAATTTGGCTACCGCTTTTGTATAGTGCTCTCTGCTTAACTATTCAATAATTACTATTGTATACAAACTGTCCAACCTGTCAATAATGACATTTATACCATTTCTTATGAGATAAAGATCAAGATATATACAAATGTCATTTAAGGCAGGCTATATTATGGAGTACATTAGTGGTCTAGAGATTTGAGTGCCAAAATCAATGCCGCATTAATTATTTATTGTAATTACTTTGGTTGATTTTGGTGTCATTTATTAGATAGATGGGCCATATTTAGGGACAATTCGGCTATTCGTGTTGATAGCACGCTATTTTGAAGGGCAGTAGTAATCGAAAATAGCTGTTAAATTGGGACGGTAGGCTGGGTGCTCCTCGATTTGATCGAATGAGAGGTTTGAATGACAGAGCTTAAAGTTTTCACTACTGGTGAGGCGGCAAAGTATTGCGGTGTGAACTTTCGCACCATCATACGTTGGATAGAAAGAGGCCGTTTGAAAGCCTACAAGTTGCCAGGTCGTGGAGACCATCGAATCAAGCAGGAGGACTTTGTTGAGTTTCTTCGAGAAAACTCAATGCCAGTTCCTGATGAGTTAGAGGTTAAGCGAAGTGTTTTGGTTATTGAGGATCAGCCTGAAATGGCCGCCGCGATTCGACGTGTATTGAAGCGTGCGGGGTATGAGGTAGAGGTGGCCCGTGATGGGTTTATGGCCGGTACATTATTGGCACAAATGAAACCTAGCTTAGTAACACTAGACCTTAAAATGCCCGGAATGGATGGGTTCGAAGTTCTCCGCTTTATTCGTTCTTCTGACGAGTTTTCTCAAATCAAAGTGCTGGTAGTGTCAGCAGAAACTCAGGCCAGTTTGGTACGTGCAACAGAGACCGGGGCCAACTCTGTACTTTCCAAGCCTTTCCGTAATGAAGAGTTATTGGAACGGGTGGAAAGCCTCCTTTCTTCATAATGAACTACAGAGAGTCGATGCTACCCAAGGGTGTGGCAAGTTCAGTGGGTATGAGTCTCTCGGGAGCAATGTTGCTATAACAATAATAATGGTAACAATCCGTTTGGCCACACAACATAACGTAGACTTTTTATTTTTTCAGCGTGTAGTGCGTGTGTTTAATTTAATTCGGTATGCTCCGGTTTAGGTGGGCAATGGTAGGTCTCGCATAAAACACCGTTGTCAGTAGAATGCAAGTGAACATCAAACCCCCAAAGTCGATGAACATGTCGTAAGACTTCTTCGGTTGAATCCCCCAGGGGAACACGATTGTATCTAACGTGTTCTAAGGTCAATGAGCGGTCTCCTCTTACGTTTACACTGGTTACTTGTATGTTAGGCTCTCGATTCCCCAAATTGTATTGTCCGGCTAATGCTTCACGGATGGATTGATATCCACTTTGGTCATGGATGGCGCTCACCAATATTTCTTCTTCCAAATTGTCATCCATAATATTAAATAACTTTAAATCTCGAATGACTTTGGGTGAAAGGTACTGAAGAATAAAGCTCTCATCTTTAAAGTTTTGCATGGCAAAGTGTAAGGTTTCCAACCAGTCTTTTCCTGCAATGTCAGGAAACCATTCTCGATCTTCATCAGTTGGGTGTTCACACATTCGACGAATATCACAAAATATGCTGAATCCTAACGTATAGGGATTGATGCCTGAAAAGTAAGGGCTATTGTAAGGAGGTTGATAAATGACGCTGGTGTGTGATTGCAAAAATTCCATCATAAAGCCATCACTCAATTTTCCCCGATCATAGAGTGTGTTGAGTAGAGTGTAATGCCAAAATGTTGCCCACCCTTCATTCATCACTTGAGTTTGACGTTGAGGATAAAAATATTGTGAAATTTTTCTGACGATTCGAATAATTTCGCGTTGCCATGATTCCAGCAGTGGAGCATTTTTTTCAAAAAAATAGAGCAAATTTTCTTGAGGCTCAGAAGGAAATTTGGGTTTCTCGGCACTGTCGTCATGACTTTCCCCTTTGGGAATGGTTCTCCATAGGTCATTCACTTGACGTTGTAAGTATTCTTCGCGCTCTTTTTGGCGTGCTTCTTCTTCAGCGTTTGAAATAGGATAAGGTCGTTGATAACGGTCTACTCCATAATTCATAAGAGCGTGGCAAGAGTCCACGATTTTTTCTACTTCAGATATGCCATAGCGTTCCTCGCATTTGGCAATGTAGTTTTTTGCGAAAACGAGATAGTCAATGATGGATTCTGCATCTGTCCATGCTCTAAATAAATAATTCCCTTTAAAAAAAGAATTGTGGCCATAACACGCATGTGCAATCACCAGCGCCTGCATTGTCATTGTGTTTTCTTCCATGAGATAAGCAATACAAGGGCTGGAGTTAATTACAATTTCATAAGCAAGACCCATTTGCCCTCTGCTATAGGACCGCTCAATATTAAGAAATTGCTTTCCGTAAGACCAATGACTGTACCCAATTGGCATACCTGCGGAAGCGTAAGCATCCATCATTTGCTCTGAACTGATGACTTC
Organism: Marinibactrum halimedae; assembly: GCF_021234875.1. GTDB lineage: Bacteria > Pseudomonadota > Gammaproteobacteria > Pseudomonadales > Cellvibrionaceae > Marinibactrum > Marinibactrum halimedae. The sequence goes on from NZ_JAJQVM010000017.1 coordinate 17,667, forward strand.
AATCTGATTAGGGTAGGTGTCGAGTTTGAACTCTTTGGCTATGTCTGAAATTTCTTTGTCATAAGTTTGTATTAATTCAAATGTCCATTCAGAAGAAGTTGATATCGGTTTTTGTTTACTCATGCCGTCCTCTTCTGAAATAGCTGGCGAAATACTGGGTAGATGTCCGTTACATCAACAATTTGTTGCATTGCGAATGTGTCACTGAAGGTTTTGGCAACACTTTCGTATTCTTCCCATAGCGCTTGATGTTGTCGAGGTGTAATCTCAATATAAGAGTAATATTGAACTTTGGGCATGATTTCATCGATAAGAAGTTTTGAGCAGGTTGTGGAATCATCATTCCAGTTGTCACCATCGGACGCCTGTGCACCATAGACATTCCACTCACTTAATGGATATCGATCAGACAATATGTCTTTCATTAAATAAAGTGCGCTAGAAACAATGGTGCCGCCAGTTTCTCTTGAATAAAAAAATTCTTCTTCGTCGACTTCTTTAGCACTGGTGTGATGTCGAATAAAGACAACCTCTGTATGCTCATAATTGCGTTGCAAAAATAAATAGAGAAGAATGAAAAAGCGTTTGGCCATGTCTTTGGTGGCTTGGCTCATTGAGCCGGATACATCCATTAAACAAAACATAACTGCTTTGGAATGGGGTACTGGGTATTTTGCGTGTAGATTGTATTTGATATCGAAATCATCTAGCCAAGGAACACGTTTGATTCGGTTTTTCAGCGAAAGAATTTCGGACGTGAGAGCTTCGATTTTATTCGGGTCTTTGAGGATGTTGTCTTTTTCTTGTTCTTGCTCAAGTTCAGTTTCTAATGCTCTGATTTGTCGGCGCTTAGAGCTGGTTAAAGCAATGCGTCGGGCATTGGCTGAACGTAGTGAACGAATAATATTGATTTGGCCGGGGGTGCCATAATTGGAAAAGCCGGCACGTCGTGTTTTAAACTCTTCATTTCCAGAGAGTTGCCGCTTTACCATGTTAGGTAAGGCGAGGTCTTCAAACATGAAGTCTAGAAATTCTTCTTGGGTAATCTGAAAGACAAATTCATCCATGCCTTCCCCAGAGTTGCTAGCATTACCCTCGCCAGAGCCACCACCACCGCCCCCTCCAGGAGGGCGTGGAATTTTATCCCCAGAAATGAATTGATCATTACCGGGAAGTACTCGAGTTTGACGCCCGCCTTGGCCATGGTGAAGTTGAGGTTCTGAAATATCCCGGGTTGGAATACCGATTTGTTCTCCTTTATCCATGTCTTTGATGGAGCGGCGACCGACCGCCTCTGAAACCGCTTTCTTGATGTGTGCACGATAGCGGCGTAAAAAACGTTGTCGATTGACCGTGCTTTTGTTCTTCGCATTCAACCGTCGATCAATAATATAACTCATTCAATCTCCTTAGTGAGACTGCCTCAAACAGGTTTTATTGTGACTTGCGAACACGTAGATACCATTCAGATAACAAACGCACTTGTTTTTCTGTGTAGCCGCGCTCTACCATTCTTTTTACAAAGTCTTGGTGTTTTTGTTGGTCATCATGAGAAGCTTTGGCATTGAATGAAATAACGGGCAGTAAATCTTCTGTGTTGGAGAACATTTTTTTCTCTATCACAGTGCGAAGTTTTTCATAACTGTTCCAGGCAGGATTTTTACCGCCATTGTTTGCTCGTGCGCGTAACACAAAATTAACAATTTCGTTACGAAAATCTTTTGGATTGCTGATGCCAGCGGGTTTTTCAATTTTTTCAAGTTCTTCATTGAGCGAAGCTCGATCTAAAATTTCTCCTGTCTCAGGGTCTCTGTATTCTTGATCTTGAATCCAAAAGTCTGCATAAGTGACGTAGCGATCGAAGATATTTTGTCCGTATTCGGCATAGGACTCTAAGTACGCAGTTTGAATTTCTTTTCCAATAAATTCGACATACTTTGGTGCCATGAACTCTTTTATGAAACCCAAATATCGATCTTGAATTTCTTGTGAATATTGCTCTTGCTCTATTTGCTGTTCCAAGACATAAAGTAGGTGTACAGGGTTGGCAGAGACTTCTGTCGGATCAAAATTGAAAACTTTTGATAAAATTTTGAAGGCAAATCGAGTGGATAAGCCAGACATTCCTTCGTCAACACCCGCCATATCCCGATATTCTTGTATGGATTTTGCCTTAGGGTCGGTGTCTTTTAAATTCTCTCCGTCATAAATCCTCATTTTGGAGAAGACGTTAGAGTTCTCGGGTGTTTTGATGCGTGATAATACGGTAAATTGCGCGAGCATATTTAGAGTGTCGGGTGCGCAAGGAGATTGATAAAGAGAGGAATTTTGGAGGAGTTTTTCGTAAATTTTAATTTCTTCCGAAACGCGAAGACAATAGGGGACTTTGACGATGTAAACTCGATCAATAAAGGCTTCGTTGTTTTTATTGTTACGGAAGGTTTGCCATTCGCTTTCATTTGAGTGAGCCAGAATGATTCCCTCAAAAGGAATAGCGCCTAGCCCTTCTGTACTGTTGTAGTTGCCTTCTTGCGTTGCCGTTAATAGCGGGTGCAGTACTTTTATGGGCGCTTTAAACATTTCCACAAATTCCATAATGCCTTGGTTTGAACGGCATAACCCTCCAGAAAAACTGTAGGCGTCTGGGTCATTTTGTGGAAATTCTTCCAATTTTCGAATGTCGACTTTTCCGACCAGTGAGGATATGTCTTGATTGTTTTCATCGCCAGGTTCTGTTTTGGAAATGGCGATTTGATCAAGCATGGAGGGGTAGACTTTTACCACACGAAACTTACTGATGTCGCCGTTAAATTCATGTAAACGTTTCACGGCCCATGGCGACATAATGGTTTTTACATAACGAGTAGGAATACCATAATCTTCTTGAAGAATATGTCCATCTTCATCTGGATCAAACAAACCCAAGGGTGATTCAAATACAGGTGAGCCTTTTATGCAGTAAATAGGCTCTTTCTCCATTAGCGCTTTAAGTTTTTCTGCTAAAGAAGACTTTCCTCCGCCAACAGGGCCGAGTAAATAGAGAATTTGTTTCTTTTCTTCCAAGCCTTGGGCGGCATGTTTGAAAAATGAGACGATTTGCTCGATACATTCCTCCATGCCATAAAAATCCCCAAAAGCTTTATAGCGTTTAATGACTTTGTTGGAGAAAATTCGGCTGAGACGGGAGTCTCTGGAGGTGTCCACTAATTCGGGTTCGCCTATCGCCATGAGCATCCGTTCGGCAGCAGTGGCATAGACGCTTGGCTTTTGTTTACAGAGCTCCAGATATTCCTGAATGCTCATTTCCTCTTCCTGAGTTGCTACATAACGTTCCTGATAATGATTGAAAATACTCATCAATCGCCTCCTCATGGCATCTGGATAAGTGCTGCAATCTTCCGTGCCAAACTTGGCTCGGTTGTGGTGGCTATGCAAAAAAACAACCTTGTTTTCAGCATAGGCCAATTTTGTTCAGGATGAGAGATGTAAATTCAACATTTGATCGCAATTTCTTATGATATATCTCTCAATTACGGTCTTTCCTTAGGCTGCGGATTTACGACTGTTTTGTAAAGCAGTGAGTTAAGAGCATTGTGAAGCATCGCAATATTAATCATTTATTGGACACTATTTTTGGGAAATGATTGCCTTTATTATTTGATGAGATTCCCGTAGGTTGCAACATTTAATTCAACATTCATGCGCGAAGCGCTAATTACTGAAAGGAAATACTTAATGTCAACGATTTTGGTTACCGGTGGCGCAGGTTATATAGGAAGCCACACTTGCCTGGAGTTGTTAAACGCCAATTTCGATGTGGTGGTTTTTGATAACCTTTGTAACAGTAACCGAGAGGCCATCACTCGTGTAGAAACGCTTACTGGCCGCTCGATTCCATTTGTGGAAGGGGATATTTGTAATAAATCTCAACTAAGAGAGGTATTTGTATCCTACAACATTGATGCAGTGATTCACTTCGCCGGCTTGAAAGCGGTTGGTGAATCCGCAGAGTTACCTTTGAATTACTATGAAAATAATGTTGGGGGTACGGTTTATTTGGCACAAGTGATGGAAGAGTTTGGTTGTGAGTCAATCGTGTTTAGCTCTTCTGCTACGGTGTATGGCGAAAAAGCACCCATTCCTTATGTAGAGACTTTACCGACTGCGGCCAGTAATGTGTATGGTCGAACCAAGCTTATGGTAGAGGAGCTTCTGAAAGATTGTTGTGCAAAACCAAGTTCGCCATGGCGGGTATCTTTATTGCGCTATTTTAATCCGATTGGTGCTCACGAAAGTGGTCGTATTGGGGAGGATCCTCAGGGTATTCCAAACAATCTTCTTCCTTACGTCGCTCAAGTAGCTGTTGGTAAACGTCCGTTTTTACGAATATTTGGTGATGATTACGACACTCGTGATGGTACCGGGGTTAGAGATTACATCCACGTGGTAGATTTGGCTAAAGGGCATGTGAAAGCGGTGCAAAAGCTACTCTCGTTGGCGCCTGGCTGGCGAGCTTATAATCTCGGTGCGGGCGTGGGTTATAGCGTACTGGAAGTGGTTAAAGCCTTCGAGAATGCGGCAGGTAAAGCGATTCCTTATGAAGTTATGCCCCGTAGGGAAGGCGATTTGCCTGAATTTTTCGCAGACCCTACCCGCGCACTAGAGGAGTTGGGTTGGAAGGCTGAGCTGGGGCTTGAGACGATGGTGGAAGATACTTGGCGCTGGCAATCTAATAATCCGAACGGTTATGAAGGGTAAGAGGTGATATGGAATTTCGATAAAGTCGTTACGCCTTCTTCGAGCAGGGATGCACAAAACGTTGACGGTCTTCTAAGCGCAACAATGTGAGGCAGCCACCCCACACGCATCCTGTGTCGAGCCCTATGGCGTTTTTCACGCCTGTCTTGCCTTCTAATGCCGCCCAGTGGCCGAATAATAGAGTATCGTCTTGAGTCATGCGATTATCGTGGGCATACCATGGTTGATAACCTTCAGGTGGATTTATGGGCGAGCCTTTGGCCGTCAGTTCTAGCGTGCCGTCTGAGGCACAAAACCGCATGCGGGTGCAATAGTTGGTGATTAATCGCAATCGTTCAAAGCCCTCCAGAGTGGGGTCCCAGCGGTTAGGTGTGTTGCCGTACATGTTTTGATAAAAAGTAAGGGCGCTGGACTCGTCTTTGAGTACTTTTTCTATTTCGGCACTCAATGACAGTGCAGTCGAGAGGCTCCATTGTGGTGGGAGACCAGCATGAACCATGGTGATGGCTCGATCAGGGCAGTGATGTACCAGTGGAAGTTGTCGGAGCCACCTGAGTAATTCTTCGCGATCGTGGGCCACTAGAATATTGTCCAATGTATCACTGCGAGAGGCTTGTTTTACTCCAGCGGCAACGGCCAATAGGTGGAGGTCATGATTTCCTAGCACGGCAGTAACACAATGGCGTAGACGGTATAGAAATTGTAATGTTTGAAGGGATTGTGGCCCTCGATTAACGATATCGCCTGTCACCCAAAGCTCATCGTGTTTTTCGTTAAAATTCACGCTTTCTAGCAATGCAAGCAGTGGTGACAAGCAGCCTTGTAAATCTCCAACAACATAGGTTGCCATATTTAACTCCAGGCAATGGGGCGATAGGTCTGCACCAATGAAGCTTAAGTATCGGTCTTTTCACATTTGCTCTTAAGTGGGCGTTTTAAGCAATGCGCTTTATAAGCCTGAGCGCGTAAGTGTTTTTCATTGGTACAGGTGGGGGCAAGTATCTACTGGATGCGTTAGTGCAGTGCGTGAGGCGGCACCAGCGCAAACATGGGGATTTCTGCTTCGAAGGGCAATCCTGCGCTATTTTTCATGGTGTAGGAACCTTCCATTGTGCCAAATTCGGTCTCTAATGCGACACCGCTGGTGTAAGTGTATTCTTCTCCAGGGGCCAGCCATGGTTGTTCGCCCACTACACCGTCACCACGCACTTCTTGGATGTCGTCATTCCCATTTGTGATGACCCAATGGCGACTGACCAGTTGAGCGGTGACTTTTCCGGTATTTCGTAACGTAATGGTATAGGCGTACACAAATCGGTTGTCATCGGCGTTCGATTGTTCTTCGACAAACTTTGTTTTCACGCTCACATTAATGGCGTTTTCTGAAGTGGGAAGAGTTGTGCTTGACTCGATTGATCGTTCTGTATTTTGGTCACTCATGATTTCGATTCTTTCATGTGTATCTAAGGTCCGGCAACTTATACGATTTAGGTGTGTTTAAGTTGCTTGAAGGTGTTTTTCTGGTCTTTTTTGCTTGTGTAAAATCAGGTTGTTGGTTTAATCGTTTTGATCGACGGCAAAATCGGCAATCGCAACGTAGTCTCTCAAGCTGAGCATTTCCGGTCTTACACTGGCATCAATACCCAGTTGTTCACATTGTTCTGAGGTGACTATACCCTTTAACGCATTACGCAATGTTTTACGCCGTTGCTGAAATGCTACATTGACAACTTTGTGAAGGATATCAATATCCTTCGTTGGGCAAGGTATATTGGTATGGGGCGTCAATCTCACGATGGCCGAGTCCACCTTGGGAGCCGGGTCAAAACATTCGGGCGGCACTAAAAATAGATTTTCAACATCGCAATAATACTGTGTCATCACACTTAAACGCCCATAGGCTTTATCCCCTGGTTGCGCGGCTAAGCGTTCAACGACTTCTTTTTGCAGCATGAAGTGCATGTCTTTGATACGTTGATGAAAACTCAGTAAGTGGAAAATCAATGGTGTTGAAATGTTGTAAGGCAAGTTACCGACAACTCTCAACGGATTATCGGTTGTCGCGAGTGAGGCAAAGTCGAATTTTAAAGCGTCAATTTGGTGAATTTTAAAGCCGGGATATTTCACAAATTGTGCCAGTAAGATCGGTACTAAGTCGCGGTCTAGTTCAATAACATTAAGGTTTGGGCATTGTTCTAGGAGCAGGGCGGTAATAGCCCCTTTTCCTGGGCCAATTTCAACGAGGTTATCAGACTCTCTTGGCCCTATGGCTCTGACAATACTGGATATGACGCCGTAGTCGTGCAGGAAATTCTGCCCGAAGCGTTTTCGTGCCTTATGTTGAAGCCCTGTGGGCAAAATAGTCTTTTTAGTCATTCTTTGGTGGTGCTATCCGAGATAAAAGTGTTCTTCAGAGGTCTGGGGGTAGGGTGTCACTTGAGTATTGGCTCAGTTATTTGGCGAAAGGCCAATCAAAGGTTTGTTTGTCTTCATAAGTGGCGTCGAGAGTTGCTTCAAGAGTCACAATTAGGGAAGCTATTCTGACTGATTCGGAGCATATCGTATAGAGCTATCACGTAATTGAAGCAAGCATCTTTATATCGATATGTTTGATGTTCACTCAGCTTCTTTTATATGCACTTGAGCCATGTTGGATGCTGTGTTTAGAGCAGTAAGTAGGCTGCCGGTATCGGCTTTTCCTGTCCCGGCCATATCCAGTGCTGTGCCGTGATCGACGGAGGTTCTGACGATAGGAAGGCCAAGGGTAATGTTAACCGCTTGCCCAAATCCTAAATATTTAAGAACAGGTAAACCCTGGTCATGGTACATGGCCAGTACTGCATCTGCGTGTTCTAAATACTTGGGGGTAAACAGCGTATCGGCGGGAAGAGGGCCGGTGAGGTTAAAGCCTTCTTCACGTAAACGATTTAGCACTGGGCTGATGATAGTGATTTCTTCCATACCCAGATGCCCGTTTTCACCCGCATGCGGGTTGAGCCCGGCAACGAGGATGTGGGGGGAGCGAAGGCCAAATTTTTGTTGTAAATCGGTGTGAAGGATTCGGAGTATTTCTTCCAGGCTGCTTTGAGTTAAATGGCTACTGACCTCTTTGAGCGGCAGGTGCGTTGTTGCCAATGCTACCCTCAAGCCTTTTGTGGCTAAGAGCATAACGACTTTTTCTGTGTTCGTCTTTTCTGCAAGGTATTCCGTATGGCCACTGAACGGAATGCCATAATCGTTGATCACGCCCTTGTGAATTGGGCCTGTGATTAAAGCGGAAAAGGTTCCTTGCAAACATCCATTTATGGCGGTGTCGAGGGTATTTAATATGTAAGGTGCGTTGCTCGGATTGAGTTGTCCTGCTTGACTGGGTTGAGCAAGCGTAATCGGTAAAACGGTGAGCTGTTGTGCCTTTGTCGCCATTGGAGCTGTGTTACGAAGCTCTTCAATTGACGTTTGCTTGATTGAGAGGGGAAGTTGCAGTTGTTTTGCTCGTTGAGCAAAAAGGAGTGGGTCACCCACAATAATCAGTTCATGAGGGTAGGAAGATTGTGCCAGCTGAATGACAATATCAGGCCCAATGCCTGCCGGCTCCCCTGGAGTAATGGCGAGCCGAATAGGTGATGTTGATGAGCCTTGCACAAGCTGCCCTTACATTTTGATATCAACGTAAGCTTGGCTGCGGATTTCTTGCAGCCAGATTTCCAATTCTTCGGAAAAGCGACGATTACGTAACAGATTAACGGCTTGATTACGAATGACGGTTTCGGTCATATTTTCATCGCGACGATCATCAACCATTAATAAATGCCAGCCAAATTGTGAACGGAATGGTTCACTCATTTCTCCAATAGCGGTTGCTTCCATGGTTTGTTCGAATTCAGGAACAAATTTACCTGGCAAAGACCAGCCTAAATCGCCTCCACCGAGCATAGAGCCTATGTCTTCAGAGTGCTCTTTGGCAAGCTCACCAAAATCACCACCATTCAACACTTGTTGACGAAAATCCATCAGTTGTTGTTTCGCCTGGGCTTCGCTGAGGATTTCTGAGGGCTTTAATAAGATGTGTCGGACTTTAGACTGGCGGATGACAGTTTCTGAGCTTCCGCGTTTATCGTAGACTTTCAGTATGTGAATGCCCGCCCCACTCTTGAAGGGTTTTGATACATCACCGGCTTCCATACTCGTAAGTTGTTCAGAAAATAACTCTGGTAATTCAACGCCTTTACGCCATCCAAGGTCGCCACCTTGCAATGCATTTTGGCCACCGGAGTGGGCAACGGCCAATTCTCGAAAGTTCTCCCCTTTTGTTAGAGAGTTGTAAATGCTTTGTGCCTGAACTTGAGTGTTGGCAAGATCTTGGCCTAGGCCGTTACCGCTAAAAGGAATGAGGATGTGGCCAAGTTGGTATTGTGGTGATAGCCAGAATTTACCCTCTTCAGAGCTTAAAAAATTATCCACTTCTTGTTCGGATACTTGAATGCGCGAATTGACTCGCGCTTGTTGCACTCGCTGAACAAGCATTTCTTCTCTAATTTGCTGTTTTAAGCCGCCGATGGTTAGGCCATCTTGAGAAAGCTGTTGAGTAAATTGGTCTGCGCTGAGGCCATTGGTTTGCTGCATACGAGCAATGGTTTGCTCGACTTCAGAGCTGCTGATGTCCATCCCTACACGGTAGGCCATAGCCAGTTGTAGTCGTTTGACGATAAGGTGTTCAAGCACTTGTTCTCGTAGAACTTCTTCGGGGGGTAATGAGGCCCGTTGTTTCAATTGGCCTAAGACTTGGCGCATTTGCGACTTTAATTCGCTCTCCATAACAACATCGTCATCGACAATCGCCACCACTTTGTCGAGATCAACGGTTTTACTATGAGCGGGGGGAGTTAGTCCCAGGGGGGAGAGTGTGATCAAAGTGATAGCACTCACGGCAGCGAGGCTGTGGGAAACCCGTTTCTTGAAAAAAGGTACTGCGTTGAAAGTGTGAAAACAGGTTTTACTAATGGCTTTGATCATTATTGTTTCAGTCTCTGTCAATGTACTTCTAAGCGTACTTCTACATCCTATAGCGGGCGCTATGGCGCTTGTTGCTACTGTTGTGGAGAGGCTATCGTGCCAAATTTGCTGCCCGGGCGCTATAACCACGAATATTTTCGCTTAACACCCGTTGTAATTGGCCGCCACTGCCACCCAGCCCTCGTAATTCAATTTCGAAGAAGACGCCGTTATCAAACTCTAAATCTTCGTCGTCAATAATATTGACGAATTCATTGTCTAGCCATCGACGCCAGATGATTCGGCTTCTAAAGCAGCAACTGCCGTATTCGATGCCGCCAAAGCTATCGAGTTCCCGATCAAATGTGAAGTCATGAATATTCTTTAAAAACAGCGTCCATCGATCATTTAGAGGTAGTATGACGGAAATATCGCTTTGTTGGGTATGAGTTTGGGTGATTTCTCGGATAACGGCTCCGCTCTCATCCCTTAACGGTTCATCAGTTTCTTCATCGGTAAGTATGGTAATGCGGTCATTCATGCGCTGGTAGTTGTAACCAACATTTATGGTTAGAAAGTCATCATTTTGATAGCTGAATGAGACGGTTCCTCGTTCCATTAACTGCTCTTCCTCGTCATAGAGAGCGCTCCATGTAGAAGTAAAGTTGTCAGTAATGGAAAACGAGAGTTCGCCGGCAATTTCGGATTTTGTGTGGTTTTCGGGGGTATTTGAATTAAGCTGAACTCGGCGTTCTGATCCGTAATAGATTTGCCCGATGCTGGCTCTTAACCACTCGGCACCGGTTTCGGCATTCAGAAAGCGAGTGGTTAGCCCGACGGAGAGTCGGTTATCGTCGCCAACACGATCTCCACCGGAAAAGCGTTGGGGCTGGAATAGCTGATTGTAGCTGAAGGTAAGTTCTGCCGTATCAAAGTCAACGATTTGACCTCCGTCGGTAACACGTAGGAGATCCGATTGATCTTGGAAATCGCTGTAAAAGTAAAATAATTCGGGCTCGAAGGTTTGGATATAGCCTTGTGAGAACGCTGTACCTTCTCGCTCAAAAAACAATCCGGTGTGTAGGCTGCCTTGGGGAATGGTGTATTCCTGGTTGGTCTCTGCGGTCTCGCTGAGATTTTTCTCATCTAAGTCGAATTGGCGATGCTTTAAATACATACCCGGAGTGAAAAATCCCCAAACCCATTGGTTATCCCACAGCAGTTCATAGTTAAGGCTGCTGCGGTCGCCAATGACGATGTCTCGCCCGGGTGCATCAGGGTCTGTGACCCCAGAACGATCAAACTCGTCGCTGTGCTCAAATCGTACCCACTCGTGATCCAGTGTCAGTTGCCAATTGTCATCTAACGTGTAATTTCCCAATGCCGATAGTTTTGGTAGCTCTCGGTAAGGCTCGAAGATGTCGTACACCAGGGTTTGGTACCCCGTTGCGCTGGCTGAGAAATTCCAGTGGTCTACGCCTACTCCAACTTCCCCAAATTGGCGGAGGTGGGTTTGGCTGCTGACTTCAATACTGGTGTTGTCGAGCTCTCGAAAATATTCTTTATCACTGGCGCGGATAAAATCAACACGTGAGTACCAATTAATGGGACTGTCGGCCGTAGCTCGTCCTTGCTGATTGATATCCAGTACCCAACGATCGGTTCCAATAAAGGGGTTGGGGTCGTCCTCTTCAATTACTCCAGCATCAACCAAGGCGTTGCTGTTTTCATTTGCGCCCTCGTCGTTGGGTAGATACGCCGCACTTACCTCAGTATAAAACTGTGTTGACATATGCCGTCCCAAGCCTTCGAGCATTTTGCCTCGGCCTCGAATGTAACGAGGGGTGAGAATCAAGTCGTAGTTCGGCGCCAAGTTGAAATAATAAGGTAGTGATAAATCTAGCCCGCCACTTTCACTCTGCCGCAGAGTGGGGTAGAGGAAGCCAGAGAGTCGATCGTCTGTGACGGGAAAGGTGAGAAAGGGAGAGTATAGTATTGGGACGCCGTAGAGGCGCATTTTCACATCTTTGGCCACACCCCAAATGGATTCTTGAGTGACGCTCACAGATTCTGCATCCACAGACCAGTCATTTCGTCCTGGGTCACAGCTAGTGAGATTAACACGGGATAAGTTTAAATTGGCATTACTGTGACGATAGGCTCGATCCGCTTGAGCCCGAAGTTGTGCTTCGTATAGGACGATTTCTGCATCCTGAACTTCAACGGTATTCAGTTGTGTTTTGACGTTTGCTCTATTGCTGCATATCCGTAAGCCGGGTTCTCGTAACAACACGTTGCCTTCTGCAATCGCTTCACCTGTAACGGTGTCGTAGGTCAGTCGGTCGGCTTCTACTTGTTGTGAGCCTCGTGTGAGTAGGACGTCTCCTTCGATGACGTACAGAGATTGGTCTTCAATACGAGAATGGTCAGCATCAATTTTTAATTCGGATTGATTTGGATCGAGATGAGCGTCTGAATCGGTTCGTTGAGGTTCTACGTACCGACCGCAACACCCTGGACGAAGCTTTTCTTTTTGCTCAGGAGAAAGTTCATCTACAGGAATCCAATCGATACGCTGTGTTTGAGAGCGAACAAAAGCTTCTGTACGTTGACGATCGGTCAGTGTTTCTTTCTCGTCTTCCTGAGCTGCGGTAAAAGGTGCAACACTGATGGCGCATAAAAAACTGGTCGAAAAAGACAGAGCTCTATAGATAGGCGAGTAGGACTTCTTAGGCATTTTAAAGTGCAAGTAGAAAGAGTGGAGGAGAAAATGAGGCCGTTGTTTCAGTAATTTAGGCATGTTTAGAAGCTTTTGGGCGTGTGATTAGGACACAAAGTTCATCGTAAGGCGCGATTCTACGCGAATCAGTGCGCACAATAAATGCAGATTCATTCTCATCCGAGAAATCCTCGGAATTCTTCTTAAGTTGCTGATATTCTTTAATTTGTGAACTTTCGCAATTATCAAGTTCATTGAATTGGAAACATTACAAAAGGTGCCATTACAACAATCATTACAATAACCGTCATATAAAGTCTGAAAACACTGAGGTATCAATGGAACAGTTTAAACGATGGATAAGTGCGCAATTAGAAACACTGGGTTGGGAACATACCCAACCACTTCAATTAAATTCGTTGTCCGGCGATGCTGGCTTCCGAGAGTATTTTAGAGTTAGCACCACTCCTCCTTTACTTGCCGTAAAAGCGCCTGTAGAGACTGAGAACTCCCGGTCTTTTGTCTCTTTAGCGAAGCATTTACGTAAGAATGGCGTTCATGCTCCGCAGGTGGTTGGTGTTGATTATGATCAAGGGTGGTTGCTTGTCGAAGACTTCGGTGATGAGTTATTGCTCAGCGTGCTGGAGCGGGATCGAGAATCTGCGCAAGAGCAATATGGTGAAGCCTTAATGAGCTTATTGGCTCTGCAGCAGTGTGGACCTCTTGAGCCGCCTATTCCTATTTATGAACGAGAATTGTTGTGGCGAGAAATGGAATTGTTTCGTCAATGGTTTGTGATTTCTCTGCTGAATTACGAGCTGTCTTCTGATGAACACATATTGTTGGATGCGTTTTTTGAAAGCGTGATTGCTTCTGCCTTGTCTCAGCCACGAGTGCTCGTGCATCGTGATTTTCACAGCCGCAATTTGATTGTGAGAGGCAGCCAGTCACACGGTGTGATTGATTTTCAAGATGCGGTATGGGGCCCCGTCACTTACGACTTAGTTTCTTTATTGCGGGATTGTTATATTCGATGGTCGCCGGAGCAGGTGCGTCGATGGGCTTGTGGTTACGCCAACATGGCTATTGAGGTGGGTGTCATGAAACCCGTCGTTCAGTCTACCTTCCAGCGTTGGTTTGATTTGATGGGGGTGCAGCGTCATATCAAAGTATTGGGAATTTTTGCGCGCCTGTCATTACGTGATGGTAAACCTTCTTATCTTGATGATTTACCGTTGGTAACCCGTTATATCATGGAGGCGTGTGAACAGCATGAGGAATGCCGTCCATTTCTGACATGGTTTAAAGCAACAATACTACCGAAAATGACCGAACAGCCTTGGTACCAAGAAGTGAGTAAAGCCGGGGATTCGCCAACCCAATAACCAACTCAAAAATACGTATTTGACAGAGAGTCATTTGTTTAAAATACAAAGTCTCAAGTCATAGCGAGTTGTAATAGTGAGATAAAGTGGTGGGGCAGGAAAGAATTAAAAAGAATTAAAGAGGTGGGAGAGCATATCAAATGGGGCAAGTGACCACGGCAATGTTGTTGGCGGCAGGTGAGGGTCGGCGGATGCGACCACTAACAGAGAATACGCCGAAACCATTATTAAAAGTAGGCGAGTACTCTCTCATCGAGCACCAATTATTCCGTTTGAAGCAGGCCGGTATCGAGAGTGTCGTGGTCAATATTGCTTACCTCGGTGATCAAATAAAATCGAGTTTGGGAGATGGTCGGCAGTATGGATTATCGATTATGTTTTCTGAAGAAAATGAGCCATTGGAAACCGGGGGAGGTATTTCTAAAGCGCTCCCTCTGTTGGAAAAATTCAGTAGTGACGGCCGGTTTGTGTTGGTGAATGCTGATATTTGGTCTGACTATCCTTTGCAATTGCTAACGCAGCGAGAGTTGCCTGAGGAAGTTTGTGGTCATTTGATTATGGTGCCTAATCCTGAACACAATCAAACAGGGGATTTCTACGTTAACAGCGAAGGTTATTTAACTTGTCTGAATCACAAGTTACAGAATAATCGTACTGCACCAAATACCGGTGCTCCTTTAAGCACCCCAGATTTAGGGACATACAACTCAGGTACGTATAGCGGCCTTGCATTATTGAGAACACGGTTGATTTCAGAATACCCTGAACGTCGAGCGTATTTTGGATTGAGGGAGGTATTCGATTATTTTTTGGGTCGAAAACAACTGACGGCAGAAATGCATACTGGTGATTGGCGTGACATAGGGACACCCGAGAGGTTAGATCAGTTACGGCACGCTTACAGGTGTCAAAACCCTGTTATTGGGTAGTGGTAGTTACCTGCTACCGCCTAAATTTATTCAACAGGAAAGACATTTTTAGGCAATTAATGGCGTCTTAAGCGCTTTTCTACTTGGTTATTGATTGCGTGTAGCCCACGAAAAGTGATAACCTTTTCACATAAAATTATTAGGGTGTCTGTTCTATAATCATTTTGTCAGCTTCAAGTATTTCTGCGTATTTTTAATCCGATTTGCAATAGCCGTGAGTTTTCATTAGAGCATAATATATGCACCTCTAATGTTCAAAATATTTACAATACTGGTCGATATCTAGAATTTATGGTGGGGCGAGTATGTATAGATTTAAAAGTCTTGCGTCAGTAAAATATTCTGTAAATTAAGGTGTTTTCAAATACAAGCCGGTGACGGAATACGGGTTGTCTGGATGCTATAACGTTGTTCGCCAAAACAGCAGGGAGCACAAAAACATGTCTTTATTCAAATCTATTGTAACTACACTTTTTGCATTCTTTCGTCGTTATCTTCCTTTTATTTTCAAATGCGTTTTTGGCATTGTCTTTATTGGTCTTGTGTTTGTGGGCGTGGTGAAAACCAATGGCCCTATGGCAAATGCTAATTATCAAGATTTATCTCAGGGCTGGTCTGCGGAAATCCGAGATGAAATGTTTCACCTTAGTTTCGGCTCTGCAATGATTCCTTATGATTGGTTTATGAATTTGCAAACCGCCGAGGGGAACCACTTTAGCAGTGACCAAAATTTATCTCGTTACGGTTTTATTTTGTCAGAGTCTTCTGAGCATAATCCTGATGGATTGCCGGTAGGATTTGCCAAATATAGTGATGATCAAGGTCAAGAGTGGATGGGGTTAACGTGTGCGGCCTGTCATACGGGTGAGGTCACCTTCAAAAACAAGAGCCAAATTTTACCTGGAGGGGCTGCGCTACTTAATTACAGTTTATTTGAAGCAGAATTAAAAGCGGCGTTGGATGCAACGCTCTATAAGCCGGCTCTCACAAAAGCCATGTTTGAGCGTGTAGGTCAAAGATATGATAATTATGATGCTTTTTATAATGCCTTAAGGAAAGAACAGGCTTTTTTAGATAAGCGTCTTGCTGTGAATGCGACGAACATTGAATATGGTTATGGTCGGCTGGATGCGTTCGGTCAAATTTTCAATGCAGTGGCAACGGAAGCGTTAGGTATTGATCGAAATCGTATTGAGCCAAATGCGCCGGTGAGCTTCCCTGTTTTTTGGAATGCGGCCCACTTAGACGTAGTTCAATGGAATGGTTCTGCACCGAATAAATTGATTGGATCTTTGGTTCAGAACGCAACAACCGTAATAGCCGTTTATGGCCGCATTGATTTGAATAATCAAAATTGGCTTGGCGGTTTTCAGTCTTCCGCACAAATCCGTAATTTAGGACGGTTACAAGGGGCTATTAAAAACTTGGAGTCCCCACTTTGGCCTGCTGAAATGCTTGGCCCGATCAATATGGAGAAAGCGAATCGAGGCGAGGCTTTGTATGAGCGTCATTGTGTGGAGTGTCATGCGCTGATGCCAAAACCGGCGGCATCCGTACAAACGGCTTTGATACCTCTTAAGGAAATTGGCACGGATCCGACTATGGCGATGAATTTTTCAGAGTCTGTTTCTGAATCCGGGGTGTTGGAAGGGAGTAAAGCATTTGGCATGCTAGGTGGGAAAATTTCGTCACAAGAGCCTACAATTTCGTTGGTTGCTCGTGCGGCGGTGGGCGAGTTATTGGAATCGCCGTTAGCCAGTGCGGCGGCGGCTGTTCTCAGTTATAGCAATGTATTTGCACCCTCCAAAGAAGAAGAAAAGAATTACAATCATTACAAAGCTCGCCCCTTGGATGGTATTTGGGCGTCTTCTCCTTATTTGCATAATGGTTCAGTGCCTAATTTGTATGAAGTGTTATTACCGCAATCTGAGCGATCTCGCTCTTTTTATGTAGGTAGTCGAGAATATGATCCTGTTAATGTGGGTTATGTGACTGAGCAAACACCGTTCAGTTCTTTGATGGATACCTCGATTAAAGGAAATTGGAACACCGGCCATGAATACGGAATACATCTTTCTGAGAAAGAGCGTTGGGATTTGGTGGAATATTTAAAAACATTGTAGTGATTTTGTGAGTGGTAGGTCAGTCAGCTTTAGGTTAAAAAACCTTTAGTACTCATGAGTACCTATCACTTATTTAATTCCCTTTATGTTTTATATTATTTATTTTCCCCTTTTTTGGCTGGTTTGATTTTTGAGTTGATTTTTTCTTGGTGTGTTGATATTGCCGAAAAATAAGGTGATTTAGCCATTTTGTATGAATCAACTGTAAAAGTGATGTACTTTATTTGCCAACTGGCAAATTAGTTTTTAGATTTATTTTTAATAATTATTTTAAAATCTATGCTTTAATGTTTTAATTGAGAGTCTTGTTGGTTGCAATTTAAACATTGTTGCCATTTTACGTCGATATATCACCAAGGCGGTATAAGCATCAAATCCGTCTCCTCAAAAAGAGCATTGGAATAGCCAAACGCGCTCGTTAAAATTAATTTGTGATCAAGTTACATAGAAAGTGCTGCCTCAGTTCACACGGGAATGGATAGGTCTGTTTCTGACTCTTTAGCGCTCCCCTCTTGATCAACCTATTAAAACTTATTTTTCCAATTTTTGATGGCGAGCTGCTGGTGACCACATGTCGCTGGCTACTTCGGTAGCGAGTGATTGTTGGTGCAGATAGTTGGTGCAGTATTGACTGTTCGATGAGCTTGCACAGTAAATATCTTCTTATGTGGTGTGTTTGTGACGGCTGAATCGAGTAGTACAGGGGTATTCAAACCCGTAAATTTTACTGCGTGGCATCGTAAGGCTTCGTCTAGGAAAACGTTGTGGATGCCTATTGTGGTGGGCTTTTCCATTTGTTTTCTTGTCGGTTTGATCGCTATTGGGCTTTTTCAACACAAGCATTTAAACCAATTGGTCGAACAACGGACACGAACGTTAGGTTCGCAAATTGATGC
Organism: Marinibactrum halimedae; assembly: GCF_021234875.1. Taxonomy (GTDB): domain Bacteria; phylum Pseudomonadota; class Gammaproteobacteria; order Pseudomonadales; family Cellvibrionaceae; genus Marinibactrum; species Marinibactrum halimedae. The sequence continues at coordinate 35,469 of NZ_JAJQVM010000017.1, forward strand.
CCACATATACCATGAATATCAACATTTACTCCAGTTAGCCCGAGCCATTTCCTCTAGCGATGGTGCAGAAAAAGCCATGGTAAATGAGGATGTTGTTGGCTTAAAGAAAACGGCAGAAACGGCGTTACACTTTTTTGGATTGAATCAATCAAGATCCTTGAGCTTCTACAGTAATACTTATTCACTGCTGTTGAGTACGGCCCATAAAAGTCAGGCCGACTCGCAATTATCTTCTTTGCACGATATGAGTGGTGGGGAGTTAATCCGGTTGATGCAGCAGGCTGAGTTAGATTCATTGCCACAGAAAAATCTTATTCCTCAAAAAAGACTGGAGCATTCTATTGGGGGGAGTCGATACTCTGAAATTGAGATACAGGTGATTTTTCCTTGGGAGAGCCAAGGGGAGCTACTGGGTTTTGTAGTTGCTCAGCGTCCGATCGATTCTGTGCTTTCTGCAAACAGAGAAATGTTGTTCGCCAATACACATCCAAGTCTTGATGCAATGTACGTTATGGTCGATGGCAGTAACCCGAATTTTTATGACAAAGCCATTCAATCGGTTGTTTATTCATCAAAGCCTTTATTGCCAGAGCAAAATCTGCATTCGTTGTTTTTGACTGCTAACCCTATTGAATTTGAAAAAGATCAAAAGCAATTCATAACGACGACATTGCCTGTGGTTGGAAAAAATACCAACGAGCTTGGCCGATATGTTGCGATTTTTGATGTGACAGATCAGCATCAAGGGTTTTTATGGCAGAAAGGTTTTTTTATTGCTGTGCTCGTGTTGATGGCCTTGGTGAAACTTTGGTTTGTGCAAAGGCGAATGCGCTTGATGGGGCGTCAGTTGGTTGATACTTCTCGTGAGCTAGAGCACGAAATTATTCGCCACAAGCGTTCCCAGTTACGGTTAGAGCAGCAGCGTTTCTTTGACGATTTGACGGGCCTACCCAATCGTAAATGGTTATTGGAAAAGCTGCAGGATGTGACCGAAGACGTGGGAGATGCCGCTTCTCACAATATTGCGGTGATGTTTGTGGATATTGATCGCTTTAAAGACATCAATGATAGTCAGGGACACGATTGCGGAGATCTTCTTATACAGGCGTTGGCTGAGCGGTTAACCGATACGTTACGCCAAGTAGACAGCATTACCCGATTTGGTGGCGATGAATTTGTCATTATCAGTAACAGCCTTAGCCCTTCTATTGCTCATGCTCGACTGGCGGCGGCCATGCTTGCTCAGAATATCATGGCGGCTACCTTGTCGCCGTTAGAGGTGGGTGATAAGACTTTCCGAGTATCGGTGAGTGTGGGAATCGCTATGTACCCATCCGATGCCACTAACCCAGAAGATATTTTGAAATACGCAGATGCTGCGATGTATCAGGCGAAATTGGGCGGACGCAGTCGTTTTGCTTTCTTCGAGCCCCATATGCATAAGTCGCTCACAGAGCGTATGGTTTTGGAGGAAGAGTTAGCCGCTGCAGCAGGTAATAACCAACTGCACTTGCATTACCAACCGAAGTTTGATGGTCAGAAAAAACTTCGAGGCGCGGAAGCATTATTACGCTGGCACCACCCTACATTAGGCTCTGTTTCACCTGAAATTTTCATTCCAGTAGCAGAAGATAGCGGTATTATTGAAGAGCTTGGGCGATGGGTATTGTGGGAAGCGGTAGGGCAATGCAAATCATGGCAACGTATGGGAATGCTGCCCGAGGGCTTTCGTCTTGCTGTGAATGTTAGCCCTGAACAGTTTCGAGGGGAATTTTTTACTGACGAACTGCAAACCATCTTGCTGAGTCATGATCTCGATCCTAAGTATTTAATTATTGAGATCACCGAAAGCTCATTATTGGAAGACTTTCAAGATGCGCGCTCTAAAATTCAAATCATGAAAGGGTGGGGGATCAAAGTCTCTATCGATGACTTTGGTACAGGGTATTCGTCCTTAGCGTATTTGAATGAATTGGATGTGGATGAGTTAAAGATTGATCGATCTTTCATTCGATCAATTGAATCCAATGAGGACAGCCGTACCATTGTGGATGCACTTTTATCCTTGGCCAAGCACCTGAATATTCAAACGGTTGCAGAAGGCGTTGAAACTCAAGGTCAATGGGAGTATCTAACGAATACGCCCTGTGCACTTTTCCAAGGTTACTTTTTGGGGAAACCCGCCCCGGCAGAGCGCTGGTTTATACCCGGTGAGGATGTGGCTTTAAATTTGGCCTCGAACGATGGTGTCCTTTACGGTGATATGCGTTATGGCAGTGTTAGCTATGATGACAGGCCGAGTAGTTTGAAAATCACCTGAGGTGTTTTAGTACGATTAGTACGAGAGGCTAAGGTTTAAGCGCTCAGGGTTGTTGAATCACGGTTGCATTTTCTAATGTCGTCCCGGACATATGCCGTTGTAAAAAGCCTCGAACTCGACGTTCTAAAAACGTAGAGTTAGTTGCATCCAGCGCAGAAGTGAGGGTAGTTTGTCGATACGTTTCAAATCCGCTTCGTTTGCTTTTGGTCAGCCGAGATTCTGCCAGTAAGGTTTGCAGCTCGTTGTCTTCAGTGATGATATCTAGGACTTGTAATTTGGGATCTGTGAGGTAATCCAGCAACGGCGTCGGCACTCCAATGGCTTGATGCTTCGGGTCGATCATCACCAATGCGCCAATAGCAAGGTTAGATTCTTCTGCGGTATTTTCATTTTCTCCCATGCTTTTAGGTGGTGCACTTTGGGCTGAGCTTGATCTGTTCATATCAGCGGCAAATCGTGCCGCATAAAAAGCCCCTTCACCAAATCCAATGACTGCAACATTGAATTGTCCTTTTGAGTGCAGAAAATCCAAAGCCATCTTTAATCGAAGGTCTATGATGGCATCATGGCTATATTTGGGTGTGGTTTCTGATTTGTTCTCAGGGCTCACTGCTTCGGTGGCCGTCATTGCTTCGTCAATATTGTTGTTGCCGTCGTCGACATTTTCATCGGTCATAGTGTCAGCATCTGGCATAGCGTTAGCCCCCAATTGTCCGTCGCTTAACTCTCCGGTTTCGCTGTCGTAAATGACTTCTGTTTCCGGTAGGCGATCCACTTTGGATGTGCTTGAGTCTCCATTTTCCTTCTCTTTTTGGTCACTGGGTGGTGATGGGGGTTGGATAGGCTTTGGGCGTGGAGGGGGTTTGGGGTGCTCTGCTGTAGGCAGATTAATGGCCAAACTAGACCAGCCATAATAGGCTAAATGCCGTCTTAATTTTGAACTGCTACGAGGCCAGTTGGCGTGGTGACCACTGTCGTGCAGTAAAATGACCGCGCCTTGTGGGTTGCCACTGCGATCAGCATCATAAAGGCTCAAAAACTTCTGTTCAGCAGCTTCCAGCCAGACTACCTCTGCATCTTGGATGCTTTCCGCAACCGCCATCATTTGCATTTCTTCGTTATATAAAATTTCCGCTCGTGGGCCATGAAATACAGAGTCCGGTTTTTCTGAGGTTGAAGATGAATTGACATCTTCGTTATCACTTTCGGAATTTGCTGGAAGCGTTGGTGGAGGTGTTGAGTTCTCTGAGGTCATTGGGGTGTCTTCTGAAGATTGTGCTAAACCCACTGTTGCCCAGACACAAAGAAAAATTCCACTGAATAGCGGTTTTATAGAAACATGGCGCCACAAATGAAAAAAAGAGGGGGGTATATTGATGGAGGCTTGTTCAATCTTTTGGGTTAATTCTGTTGATAGCGCTACAATACGCGCCCAAGTAGCGCTGATGACCGATGCGAACAAGGGTGTCTACCTCCGAAATTATCCATGCAAGTGATGACAAAAAGCTTGAAAATGCATTTTAAAAAGTAAGATAAGAGTGTAGACCACAGTGCTTCTTCGACTTTATCGATACAACATCTAAATCAATACAACACCTAGACCAATAAAACACCTACGAGAAATAAGCATGTCAGATTTCAAAATAGCGCCCTCTATTCTTGCTGCCGATTTTGCGCGACTTGGGGAAGAGGTGAGTGACGTTCTTGAGGCGGGAGCCGATATCGTACATTTCGATGTAATGGACAATCATTATGTACCCAATTTAAGCGTCGGCCCGATGGTCGCCAAGGCCTTACGTGACTACGGCATCACGGCCCCCATTGATGTGCACCTCATGGTTGAGCCTGTGGATACGATGATTACTGAATTTGCGAAAGCAGGGGCGACTTACATTACCTTTCATCCAGAGGCATCACGACATGTGGATCGATCTGTTGGCCTGATCAGAGACCTAGGCTGTAAAGCGGGTTTGGTTTTAAACCCAGCGACACCGTTAGAGGTGATCAAACACGTATTGCCTCAGTTGGATATGGTGCTATTGATGTCCGTTAACCCAGGTTTTGGTGGGCAGAAATTTATTCCTTATACACTTGATAAACTCAAAATGGCACGTGTCATGATTGATGAAATGGGGCTATCGACACGTTTAGAAGTGGATGGTGGAATTACGGTCAACAATATTGCGGAAGCCGCCAAAGCCGGAGCGGATACCTTTGTTGCTGGCTCTGCCATCTTTGGTGCTGACGATTATCGTACGGTGATTAAGGCAATGAGAGACCAGTTGGCGATGGTTTAAGGTTTTAATCATAGGTAGTTTAGGGTTTTGATCATATGTGTAATGGGTTAAGAGCGTATTGAAAAGAGGGGCGTGTGTTAGGGGTGATGAGTGTAACGAGAGCGGAGAATAGATGATTTCAGCAATTGAAGCGCATTTTTCGGGGCTGCCCAAAGCCGTCCTGTTCGACCTGGATGGTACATTGGTGGACAGCGCTCCAGGGTTAGCGTCGGCGGTAAACGCTATGTTGCGTGAACTTAAACGGCCAGAAGTCGACTTGAGTTCGGTACGCCAATGGATTGGTAATGGACAGGAGACTTTAGTACGACGAGCCTTGAGTGGTTGTCATAGTGGTCCTGAACTAGGGCAATTAACCCAATCCGAAGTTCGAAAAGGATTGGATTTGTTTCGTCGACATTACCAAGAAAGTGCGCACGAGTGTGCTTTGTTTGGAGGGGTACGTGAAACCCTTGAGCATTTGCAAGCGCAGCAAGTGGTAATGGCGATAGTAACAAACAAACCTGTGGAATTTGTGCCGTCTATTTTGGCGCCGTTGCAGTTAACCGGGTTTTTCACGGTTGTGTTAGGAGGTGAGTGTTTGCCAGAGAAAAAACCTCACCCTTTACCGATTCATCGGTGTTTAGAAAAACTTGCTGTAACACCCGCGCAGGCCTTAATGGTGGGTGATTCAGCCAATGATTTAATCGCTGCTCGCGAAGCAGGGGTTGCATCACTGGCGCTGACTTATGGCTATCATCAAGGACAAGATCTCCAGGCGTTTGGGCCAATTTGGTTGGGCGATAGTCTGGCAGACGCCTTTGGCTCACAATACGATTCATTGGGTGTTTCAGTGACCTAGACGTTTGAGTGACCTAGACGTTGCAACACCCAATCGTTACACTACGCTGGTTCAGTGCTTAACGCATTGGTTGCTAAGCAATCTTTTTTATAGGCAATCGTTTTTATACATAAAGGTTTTTTCATGATCACCACAAAGCCGCTTCATGACACATGGCGTGCACGCCGATGGCGATGGCAACGCTAAACCTTCGGGTGAGCGAGGCTGTGTGGTGGTTGATAGTGAGTGTTACGCAGAAGCAAAACGTTATGAATGGAAGATTCATACGGTTGCAGTAACGAAAAACGTTTTGTCTTTTCTGGTTTGCACTGCATATTCCCCCCTTGGTTTTTCCTCTCTTACTGCCTGATTCTCCCTAGAAATGTATTTTGTGTCGGCTTACACATTCAAGTGTTGGCATGGCACAGTGAAAATTCATTGATACGCCATTAAATGTTGTTACCAATAAGTGTTGTTATCGATACCCACACTGTTTGTGAAAGGTAACAATCAAATAAGGTGTAACTAAATTAAGGTGTAACTAAATTAAGGTGTAACTATGACGCCAGAACTTTTTTTGCAGTTGTGCGCCGAAGGCTACAATCGCATTCCTGTTCAGCGAGAAGTGCTTGCTGATTTGGATACCCCCTTGTCCAGTTATTTAAAAATTGCCCAAGGCCCGTATTCTTATTTATTTGAGTCCGTGCAAGGGGGAGAAAAGTGGGGGCGCTACTCCATTATTGGCTTGCCGGCCACGACCGTACTCAAGGCATTTGGCGATCACGTGGTGATCGAAACTGATGGTATGGTGGTTGAATCTGAATCGGTGTCAGATCCATTGGCGTTTGTTGAGGCGTTTAAATCCCGTTTTAACGTACCAGCGCTAGCTGACCTTCCTAACTTCAGTGGCGGTTTAGTAGGCTATTTTGGTTATGACTGTGTACGCTATGTCGAGCCAAAGTTAAAAGCAGGTGTGAATGAAGACGTATTGGGGACGCCGGACATTTTACTGATGGTATCGGATGAAATTCTGGTGTTCGATAACTTATCAGGCAAGTTGGTACTGATTGTTCATGCGGATGCGGCACAGGAAGACGCTTATCAGAAAGCACTGCAACGATTGGATGCGTTAGAAAGCAAGCTTCGATTAGCGGTACCTGCCACTGCCCCCATGAAGCTAAGTGGTGAAGCTGCCCGCGAGGAGGAATTTCATTCAAGTTTTGGGAAAGAGAATTTTTTTGATGCTGTAGAGGCTGTCAAATCTTATGTTTTATCGGGCGATACCATGCAGGTGGTGTTGTCTCAGCGATTGTCCATTCCTTTTGAAGCCGAACCTCTGAATTTGTATCGTGCACTACGGTGCTTGAATCCTTCCCCTTATATGTATTTTCTGGATTTGGGCGATCATCACGTTGTGGGTTCCAGCCCCGAGATTTTAGCCCGCCTCGAAAACGGAGAAGTTACCGTCCGGCCGATTGCGGGCACACGTCGCCGGGGGAAAACCGAGGAAGAGGACAAGGCGCTTGAGCAAGAGATGCTGCAAGATCCGAAAGAAATTGCCGAGCATTTAATGTTGATTGATCTTGGTCGTAACGATGCCGGGCGTATTTCCCAAGTGGGTACGGTTCAATTGACCGAGCAAATGGTGGTGGAGCGTTATTCTCATGTGATGCACATTACTTCCAATGTCACGGGACAAATCAAGCCTGAATTGGGCGCGATGGATGTACTGCGTGCGACCTTACCGGCCGGCACTTTGTCGGGGGCCCCAAAAATTCGCGCGATGGAAATCATTGATGAACTCGAATCTCAAAAACGTGGCATTTACGGTGGCGCCGTAGGGTATATCGGCTGGTGTGGCAATATGGATACCGCTATTGCCATTCGTACAGCCGTTATTAAAGATAATATGTTGTATGTGCAGGCCGGTGCCGGTGTGGTGGCCGACTCTAAACCTGAGTTGGAGTGGAAAGAAACCATGAACAAAGCACGCGCGATGTTTCGTGCAGTGGATATGGTTTTGTCGTAAGCGCCTGAGGGGGGAAAACACCATGATATTAATGATTGATAACTACGATTCTTTCACTTACAACGTCGTGCAATATCTGGCCGAGCTGAAGGCGGATGTGAAAGTGATTCGCAATGATGAACTGACATTGGATGAAATCATTGCGTTGCAGCCAGAAAAAATTGTCATTTCACCCGGCCCCTGTACTCCAAATGAAGCTGGAGTGTCCATCAGTGTGATTCATGAATTTGCCGGAAAAATCCCTATTCTTGGTATTTGTTTGGGACACCAAAGCATTGGACAAGCCTTTGGAGGAAAAGTGGTGCGCGCGAAATCTGTGATGCACGGTAAAACTTCTCAAATTCATCATATTGACCAAGGCGTTTTCAAAGGGTTAACCAATGCCTACAGGGCGACCCGTTACCACTCGTTGGTGATCGATAAAACCACGTTGCCTGAGTGTTTAGAAATCACCGCTTGGACTGAGACCGAAGAAGGGGAAATGGATGAAATCATGGGGGTACGCCATAAATCCCTGGCGATAGAAGGCGTGCAATTTCATCCAGAGTCAATACTGACGGAACATGGTCATGACTTGTTAAATAACTTTTTAACCGCATCTTAGGTAAGGTCGTTTGTCATCAAAGGGCGTGAATCGCCTGAAATGTTTTTTGTCACTTATGTTTCTTGTCACTTATGTTGCCTGTGTCATTTGGAGATCAGTATGGAAATTAAAGAAGCGCTTAATCATCTTGTGAGTGGTCAATCACTGTCTACTGACGACATGATCGCTGTGATGCAACAAGTGATGACAGGCAAGGCCACACCGGCACAAATCGGAGCGTTGTTGATTGCCTTGCGACTGAAAGGCGAAACAATCGATGAGCTCACCGGAGCGGCAACAGTGATGCGGACACTGGCGGCGAAAGTCTCTATAGGGAACGACAATGTCATTGATACCTGCCTTGTGGATACCTGTGGTACCGGTGGTGACGGTGCCAATTTATTCAATGTGTCCACTGCAGCGGCGTTTGTTGTAGCGGCGGCCGGTGGGAGTGTGGCAAAACACGGTAACCGCTCTGTTTCAAGTTCAACTGGCAGTGCAGATGTACTAGAGGCTGCAGGTGTGGACCTGTCTCTTACGCCTGAGCAAGTGGGGCGGTGTGTAGAGGAATTGGGTGTTGGTTTTATGTTCGCCCCCGCCCACCATAGCGCCATGAAACATGCGATTGGGCCGCGTAGAGAACTTGGTTTGCGTACTATTTTTAATTTATTGGGGCCGATGACAAATCCAGCAGGGGTAAAGCACCAGGTTATAGGTGTCTTTGATGCCGTTTGGTGCAAACCCATGGCAGAGGTCTTAAAGCGTTTGGGAAGTGAACACGTGTTGGTTGTGCACGCCCAAGATGGACTGGATGAAATATCCATAGCTTCTCCCTCGCACATTGCTGAGTTGAAAAACGGAGAGATTACTGAGTATTCCGTTACGCCAGAAGATTTCGGGATGTCTTCATCAACATTAGATGGTTTAAGCGTAGAAAATGCCCAAGAGTCCTTGTCTCTGATTAAATCGGCGTTAACAAAAGGACAAGATGAACGTTCGCAACGAGCTGCGGACATTATTGCATTGAATGCTGGAGCGGCTATTTACGTTGGGGGTGTGGCAAGTTCACTGAAAGAAGGCGTATTGATGGCACAAGATGCGATTGGCAGCGGCTTAGCAAAAAGTAAACTGAATGAATTGGTCAGTTTTACTGGATTGTTGAAAACAGCATAAATAGGGCTACTTTTTTGATGATCATTGTTTTTTATACATTATTTTTTATAGATTGTTTTGAGTAAATTATTTGGTAGCTTTTGTGCCATCAGTTTAAGAAATCGGATAAACCATGAACACACCCACGGTATTACGTAAAATTGTCGATCGAAAATGGCAAGAAATTGAAGAGCGAAAACATCGCGTTTCTGTTGAGGCGCTTAAGGTAAAGATGGCAGAACAGGAAACCCCACGTGGTTTTGTCAATGCTATTTCAGATCGAATTGCCGAGGGAAGAGCGGCAGTGATTGCAGAGGTGAAAAAAGCGTCACCCAGTAAAGGGGTGATTCGTGAAGATTTTGATCCTGTTGCTATTGCGCAAAGTTATGAAAAAGGTGGTGCGGCGTGTTTGTCTGTACTCACTGATGTGGATTTTTTCCAGGGCGGTGATGAGTATTTAATCAATGCACGTAAAGCTGTATCTTTACCAGTTATTCGTAAAGATTTTATTATTGATGAGTATCAAATTTACGAAGCCAGAGCGATTGGGGCCGATTGTATATTATTAATTGTGGCTTGTCTTAGCCCAGAGAAGCTGGCTTCACTGAATCATTTGGCAACAGAGCTGGGCATGGATGTTTTGGTTGAAGTGCACAATGGGGAAGAGTTACAACATGCTTTGGCGTTGCCCAACCGTTTGATTGGCATTAATAATCGTAACTTACACACCTTTGAGGTGACCTTAGACACCACTTTTGATTTGCTGAGCCAGATTCCAGAAGAAAAAATCATTGTGACAGAGAGTGGTATCCATACTACGGACGATATTGCTGCCATGCGAGGCCACAATGTGCACAGTTTCTTGGTGGGAGAGGCGTTCATGCGAGCGGATGACCCAGGTTCGCGTTTAGCAGAAATGTTTCTTTAAGAAAGTGCTTCATCAAGTTTGTTGAAACGCCGCAAGCGGCGTTTTTAAGCACAACCTTGTTTAATTAAGGTCGATGTTGATCGTAGATTTCTCTCACCCACTCCATGATGTCTTCATACCCGTGAATATAATGTTGAAGTTCTTCGCTAACGTTTTTGTTTGGCCAAGGAATATCATAGTTATAGGGCATTGCCAGTGGTGCCAGTAACGCCGCCACCGCAAGGTCAGCACGGGTGAAGGTATTGTCTACTAAAAAAGATTGCTCCTTTAGCGCTTCGCGAAGCTTTTCCAATTGTTCGATTAAGATTAAACGCGATTTCTCCGTTTCTTCCAGGTTAATGGCCATGTATTTTTGCATTTTGGCTTTTAACCTTGGAAAAATCAGTCGTAAAAAGAAAGCCTTATACCATGGTTGGTTGTAGGTCAGCATACGTATGACGCTAGAGGGGTGGTTTAAAAGTATAAAGTAACAAATGCGGCGAACATGCGGGCCAATATTATTGTCGGCAAGCCGCTCCCATTCCAATGCCTCTCTTTTTTTCTCGGAGTTCTCCGGGGTGAGTCTAGGGGGAAAATTATGATCATCCAAATAGCTGACAATGCGTCCAGAACCATTCACGACTTTGGTTTCGTGAGTGAGAACGGGGACGGAAGTTTGCTGGCTAATGGATTTCACCATTTTCAGATGAAAACCGGGCAGTAGGTTCACCGCGTGGTAAGGGATACCTTTATAGTCCAGTGCCCAACGGACTTTTTCACAATAATGGGAAAGTGGGAATTGATATAACTCCATCATAAAAACAGCGTCCCTCGCTTTCAGTGGATACACAAGGTGTTTGATCTTAAGTTCGGTTGAAATGGCCAATAACTGATGAATACTGAAACCTCAGTTAAGAACCACTTGTTAGGAACAAATCACAAACCGTTATTCAAAAATAGTTATTCAAAAAAGTGTGGCACGAGCCAAGCCACACACTTCGCTACGCAATTCAGTTCTAAATGACCTTATTGAATAGCCAAGGCTTGCCGAATGTTTTGGTTTGTTTTAACGGCGACCCCATCATAGCGTATCTACAGTAAGATCGATGCCCTTTTTAATGAAGTATTACCTAATATGGTAATAATACGTAAATGATTGGCACTGAGATCATCTTAATAGAGCGTATGGTTTTAAATTTGTATAAAAAACAGCCTTATTGTTATGAGCTCGTGAATATGACGGTTGTATGATTTCATCCACAGTTTATTGTCAGGTCTGTGCAGAGAAATTGTGAATTACTTTTAAAACGGATGAGTTGTTCCATCAAGATGTGCATAAGATGGCGCTTTTATCGCTCTGGTTATTCAATGTGTTCTAGCTGCTGCCCGAACGCACAGTTTTCTTGACTATATCCTGTTGTATGGATTGAATTTAGTAAGACCTAAACGTTAGTTGAATGAGGTAGCCCTTGGGCGCTTATTGAAATGTCGCTAGAACATGATCCTTTCTTTGAATTGTCTTCTGAGCTGTTGTGTGAATTATCATCAGCTCAAGAGATCGTTAGGTTAAATAAGTCATGGCAGGCGGCTTTAGGGGTTGATAACCAAAGCCCCCAGGCAACCCTTTTTATTAGGTTCATTCATCCAGATGATCAAGCTCGGGTTCAAGAGGTATTGACGTTACTCTTTCAATGTGTGGGTCAACAGCGGTCTTTTTCGGCACGTATCCGTTCAGCCTATGGGAATTATCGTTGGTTGGAATGTCGTGCTTATGCAGATGTGGTTTGTTCAAAATCGACGGTAAGTTCTAATTCAAAAGAGGCTATCCATGCCTACCTTGTGGCAACGGATGTGACCGAATTTATCCGTAAAGATTCTTACTTAGATAAGCTGAGTTTGGCAACGAATATGGGGTTCTGGGAAGTCGACCTAGACACGAAAGAGCTGTACTGGAGTGAAATGGTTCATCGTATTCACGAGACCGACCCCAAAACTTATCACCCACGGTTAGAGGAGGGGTTAAGTTTTTATCATCCTGAATCCATCCCTATTTTAACGGAAGCGATTGATCGACAATTGCAAACAGGGGAAGCTTATGACTTGGAGTTACGTTTTATTACCGCGAAGGGAAATCATCGCTGGGTGCGGACCATGTCAAATTCGGAAACGCAAAATGGAAAGGCCGTTCGTTTGTACGGCTCTTTTGAAGATATTACCAAAAAAGTGGAAGAGTTGAGAGCCGTTGAGGCCTTGAAAGAGCGCTTAGAGCTTGCCTGTGAAGCCGGTAATATTGGTGTTTGGGATTTCGATGTACCTGCCAATCATTTAATTTGGGATGAGCGCATGTATGCCATTTATGGTGTCGATGCGAAGAGCACAGAAAAAACATATTCAATGTGGCAGACCTGTTTGCACCCCGACGACAAAGATCGAGCGGTGAATGAATATTATTTGGCATTGAAGGGGGAAAAAGAATTCTCAATTCGGTTTCGTATTATCACACCAGGCGGTGTTGTTCGTTACATTGCTGCCGGTGCAAGCGTCTTTCGTAATGGCAATGGTGAGCCCATTCGTATGTTAGGGGTCAACATGGATGTGACGGAAGAAGAGCAGTACAAGTCAGAGTTGCAACAACAGCGGCAATTGGCTGAAGAGATGAGTCAAGCCAAGTCTATTTTTATTTCTAATATGTCTCATGAATTACGGACGCCTTTAAACTCAATCATTGGTTTTTCTCAGCGTTTATTAAGAAGTCATCAGTCGCTGACAGGGCGTTTAGAAGAATCTTTGAAAATTATCAATAATAATGGCCATCATTTATTGCAGCTGATTAATGATATTTTAGATTTATCGAAAATAGATGCCAATAAGTTTGAATTGAAAAAAGAAAAAACCAATGTGACGATGATCGTACAAGAAGTGGTTGAAAGTTTTGCCGAGCATATAGAACAGAAATCATTAAAAGTGACAACAGAGCTAGACCCCTTCATCTATTGTATGGTTGATCCACTGCGCTTTAAGCAAATTGCGATTAACTTAATCAGTAATGCGATTAAATATACTGAGGCAGGTTTTGTAAAAGTCAGATTGAGTGAGGTTAGTTCGGGCATTACTCTTTCTATCTCCGATTCTGGTATCGGAATTCAAGAACATGACCTTTCCCGTTTATTTCGACGTTTTGAACAATTTGATCAAAACAGTGAGTCTAAAGTGGGACATGGCACGGGGTTGGGTCTTGCGATTACGAATGAAATGGTTACGCTTCATGGAGGAAGCATATCGGTTGAATCGGAGTTTGGAAAAGGGAGTTGCTTCCGAGTTTATATTCCTCATACAAGCGAACAAGCTACTGACAAAAATCTCTGATTATTGATTATTTCTGAGTGTTTTTTGCCCAGAAAAGTCTAAGGTGATAGCTTTTAAAGACTATTGAACGTAGGGTTTTAAAAACGCTTTTCGAAAAGCGTTGTCAGAAAGCCCCCAGTAAAGCATTTATCATGAAAGTAAAAAGAGTCATTTATGCGTGATTTTCCTATAACTCGGTTGCGCCGTATGCGAGCCGATGATTTCTCTCGCCGTTTAATGCGCGAAAATACCCTAACCACCAACGATTTAATTTATCCCGTCTTCGTGCTTGAGGGCACACAGCGTCGTGAGCCAGTAGTGTCGATGCCGGGTGTTGAGCGAATGAGTATTGATTTACTGGTCGAAGCGGCTTCCCGCTGGGTTGAGTTGGGCATTCCCATGTTGGCGGTTTTCCCAGTTACGCCTCTTGAGTTAAAGAGTGAATTGGCAGAGGAGGCTTATAACCCTGACGGGTTGGCGCAACGTGCTGTGGCTGCGCTGAAAGAGGCCTATCCGCAATTGGGTGTGATGACGGATGTGGCCTTAGATCCGTTCACCACCCACGGTCAAGACGGCATTATTGATGAATCTGGGTATGTTCTTAATGATCGCACGGTGGAAACCTTGGTACGGCAAGCTTTGTCTCATGCTAAGGCTGGTGCCGATGTGGTGGCTCCGTCAGACATGATGGACGGCCGGATTGGTGAGATACGATCGGTATTGGAGGAAGAGTCGTTTATCAACACGCGAATTATGGCGTACTCTGCCAAATACGCTTCTGCCTATTATGGCCCTTTTAGAGATGCGGTTGGGTCTGCAGCAAATTTGAAAGGCGGTAGCAAAGAAACTTACCAGATGGATCCGGCAAATTCAGACGAAGCGTTGCATGAAGTGGCCCTAGATATTTCTGAAGGGGCAGACATGGTCATGGTGAAACCGGGGATGCCGTATTTGGATATTGTGCACCGTGTGAAACAGGAGTTTGCCGTACCTACCTTTGTTTATCAGGTCAGTGGTGAGTATGCCATGATTAAAGCCGCCGCAGAGAATGGGTGGTTAGATTTAGATAAAACCGTTATGGAATCTATGCTGGCGTTTAAGCGAGCGGGTGCGGATGGCATCTTGACCTATTACGCACCGCTGGTAGCAGAGTTACTTCAACGTTAATAAGGCGAACGCTCGTAGAGTAAGCGTTGGTGAAGTTATTGTTGGTAAGTCATTGTTGGTTAAGCAATCATTGATGAAAAAACCTTTGTAGAATATTGGCGTTTATACGCTTGCAATCTCTATGTTTCTTTCATGTTCAACTTTCGCTCCCTCGCTGATTTTTTCATCGGTGGGGGGGATGCCTATATCCTCTTCTTTCATGCCAGAGATACGTTGATAAAGCGATAAAAATTCCAAACTCACTTTGTGCTTAGGCGCCATAAATATCATTGGGGTGTGATCACGATGGGACTCTCGAATTTTGACCGATGTGGAAATGTAGGGCGTCAGAATCGGTAGCCCAGCGTTAGCCAATTCTTCTACCGATTCACTGGGCAAACGTGCCTGAGCGTTAAAGTGGTTAATGATAATGCCTTCTACTTGGAGGTTATCGTTGTGATCTTCTTTGACTTCTTCAATATTTTTAATTAAGTCGAACAGCGCATCTCGTGAAAAGACGTCGCAGTCAAAGGGAATTAAACAGGCGTCGCAGGCAATCAAGGCAGACAGAGAGTAGAAGTTTAATACCGGTGGGGTATCTAAGTAGATTTCATCGTAAATTGGGGTCAATTTATGGAGAAATTCACGCAGTTTATAAATTTTATGTCTGGCTGAGAGCTTAGATTCGAGATCGATCAATTCGCTGCTGGCGGAAATCAGAAACAATTTCTCAAAGTCTGTTTTGCGAACGTAATCGTCAGGCTCAAAATCGCGAAAACAGTAGCTAATTTGTGATGAAAAAAATTCGGACATACCAACAATGTCATCGTTTCCATCGTGACCGAGATAGCTCGTACTATTACCTTGTGGATCGAGATCCACGACGATGGTTTTTTTCCCGGAATGTGCCGCCACTGCCGCTAAGTTACACGTAATGGTTGACTTCCCAACACCCCCTTTACGATTAAAGATCGCACGAATCATAGCTGGTCTCCGTCTTTACTGTTTTGTAATGATTAATTGCCCTTGTTTAAATAATCAGTCGCGATGTGGTGGCACTGACAAGTTGGGTGCCTCTAAATTAGGTGCTTCGGCGGTGTAAGCACTTCTGTCGTTTCTCTTCTCTACCGTGTATTTGTCGTTTTATGTCTTATTGTTTATAGCTTAGTGCGCACGATTAAGAAGTGTGCATAAATTATTAACTAAATAGTTAGTTTTTTTGGTCTTAAAAACAAAAAAGCCCGCCAGATTTAAGCCTAGCGGGCTTTTTGAGAGTCGTTAACCAATCTGATTAGATTGCAATAACATTCTCGGCTTGAGGGCCTTTCTTGCCATCAGTCACGGTCATTTCGACACGTTGACCTTCTGCAAGGGTCTTGAAGCCATCGCCAGAGATAGCGCTGAAATGAACGAAAACGTCTGCGCCATTTTCTTGAGAAATAAATCCGAAGCCTTTAGTTTCGTTGAACCACTTAACGGTACCGGTTGTTCTTGACATGGAGATTATCCTGTAACTGTATTTGTTTTGCCCTAAGGCGTTGGTGCTGGTTTTAAATACGGCTTATCGTTAACACAGGACGTGGCACTGCTTCCCCGATGCATGGCACGGCTAAGCGAGGTGTAACGTGTTGCAGTATTACAAAGCTTGACCGAAATTTAAACACAACGCGACTACTTTATTGCTAAGTCCGGCTATAAACAAGTGAAATCTTTATTTTTTCGAGACTAAAGTGAAAATTTCGTTCACAAGCGCTCTATTTGGTACAAAAAGTGCTCTTTACTGAAAAAATGTTGTTTTAGGCGATCAATTTTATCCCTTTTTTGGTATTCATTCTTTTAAATACGGTTTTTCTGAATTGAGTGCCCAAGGTTTGTGGCTAGATGGCCATCCTCCCGAAATGATCACTTTGAGTACACGGGTTTGTTCTGTGGTGCACCGGCAGACGCTTTTCATAAGATTAGCGGTGGTGTCTGCTTGATGATTATCGTCGTGGTCTTTTGTGGTGTTTGTACTGTGAAACGTTTGAGATGACATAAGGTGTGTTTTGAGTGCAGTGTTGGCCTCTTGTTGACCTGATTGCCTTCTTATTGAGCTGTGAACTGAGCAAGATATTCACTAGGAAAATATTCGGTAGCTTTGAAACCCGCAAGCAATCAAAATAAGATCCTTCAAGATGCTGAGTCGCTTGGAATAGCCTTTTTATAAACGATTCCAATCACTCATGTAACCAATAAAAACTATGTAGGCGTTTTTATGCAAGATGCAGTAAATTTTTTGAACGGTATTATTTGGAGCCCGGCATTGGTTTATCTGTGCTTGGGGGCGGGTTTATTTTTCTCGGTGTTAACGCGCTTTGTCCAAGTGCGTCATTTCAAAGAAATGTTACGCCTCATTGGATCTTCTCAAAGTTCCAGTGCGGGGGTATCGTCATTTCAGGCATTAACGATTTCCCTCTCCGGTCGTGTTGGTACGGGTAATATTGCAGGTGTGGCAGCCGCCATCGGATTTGGTGGGCCCGGTGCAATCTTTTGGATGTGGGTGGTGGCGTTTTTAGGAGCGGCGACCTCTTACATTGAGTGTACGCTTGGTCAAATCTACAAAGAAAATCACGAAGGGCAATATCGTGGTGGCCCTGCTTACTACATTGAGAAAGCCATGGGGCAGAAGTGGTATGCCTGGGTATTTGCTATTGCAACCATTATTGCAACGGGTTTGTTATTGCCTGGTGCTCAGTCCAATAGTATCGGTAATGCTGTAGAGCTGGCCTTTGGAGCGAGTACCAATGGCGGTGATATTAGTACTGCTAAGTTGGTTGCGGCTACCGGTATTGTGATTGCGCTCTCGTGCATCATTTTTGGTGGTGTTAAACGCATCGCTAATTTCACTCAAATTGTTGTGCCGTTTATGGCGGTAAGTTACATCATCGTTGCTTTTGTCATTATCGGTTTAAATATCGATAAATTGCCTGGTATTGTTGCGATGATTTTCAATGATGCTTTTACCCCTATGGCGGGCTTCGGTGCGGCGATTGGTTGGGGAGTGAAGCGTGGGGTTTATTCTAACGAAGCGGGTCAGGGCATGGGGCCGCAGTCCAGTGCTGCCGCTGAAGTGGATCATCCTGCGCAGCAGGGGCTAGTGCAGGCTTTTGCGGTTTATGTGGATACGTTGTTTGTTTGTACTGCTACAGCATTCATGATTCTGATCGTTGGAACCTATAATGTGCAAGGGGGCGGAGAAGGTGTTTGGCTGGTTCAAAACCTAGACCCATCGGTGGCTGCTAATAGCCCTGCCTTTACTCAGTTTGCTATTGAAAGTGTTTTTCCAGGTTTGGGAACCATCTTTGTTGCCATCGCTTTAACCTTCTTTTCATTCACTACGATTTTGGCGTATTACTATATCGCTGAAACGAACGTGACCTACCTACAACGTTCTATTAAAGTTCCAGGCTTAACGTTATTGCTTAAAGTGGGTTTGATTGGCTCTACATTCTATGGGGCTGTTAAAACCGCTAATCTGGCCTGGGGACTTGGTGACATTGGTGTTGGTTTAATGGCTTGGCTTAACATCATTGGCATTATCATTATTTTCTTCATGGCAAAGCCCGCTATCAAAGCGCTTAAAGACTATGAATCTCAGCAGCGTTCAGGAAAAGACAGGTATTCCTTTGATCCTAAGAAGTTGGGTATTAGCAATGCAGATTTTTGGGAGCATCGTAATGCTTCTGCTCATGCTGCAGGTGAAAAATTAAAGACGAGTGAATTAGAAAAAGTAAACTCTTGATTCAGGCAGTTTTGTAAGAAAGAGTCGATCTAAATAAAAATATTATAAAGTAGTTAGGAGAGAGGGTATGGGAATAAATAAGTTTCTAATTGGAGCGGCGTTGTATTCATTTGCCACTTTGGTTGGAGCGCAAGCGATTGATGAAAAGACGAAGGCCATCGCTAATGACTTAATGGATAAGGCGTCACAATCACAGGCGTACTCTATAGTGGAGTCTTTAACGACGGAAGTCGGGCCCAGATTAGCGGGCAGTGAAGCAGAAGCCAGAGCGAGGGATTGGGCGGTTAAGAAATTCAAGAAAATGGGGTTTAAAAATGTTCGAGTGGATCCGTTTGATGTTCCTTGGTGGGAGCGTCAGGTTGAATCCGCTGAGATAGTGTCTCCCTTTCCTCAGCCCTTATATGTCACTGCTCTCGGCGGTAGTGTGTCTACACCTGATGGTGGTGTAACCGGAGAGGTAGCGATTTTTCCCAATCTGGCAGCCTTGAAAGCCGTTAAAGATGGTGGTCTTAAAGGAAAAGTCGTATTCATCGATGAGTTGATGACTCGTACACAAGATGGCTCAGGTTACCGTGTTGCCGTAGCTAAGCGTCGTGAAACAGCCTATGAAAGTGCAAGGGTGGGTGCTGTGGGGGCGCTCATTCGCTCTGTAGGAACCAATGCGCAACGATTCCCTCATACAGGGCAAATGCGTAGTGGTGAAAATCGTACCGAACCGAGTGTGCCTACCGCTGCACTATCGGCTCCGGATGCTGATCAGTTGGTTCGTGTTGCCTCACGAGGCAAACCCGTTAAAGTCAAAATGACCATCAAAACCGAGTCTCGGCCCCGCGCACAGTCTGGAAACGTCATTGCAGAAATTCCGGGGCGTACAAAACCGGAAGAAATTGTATTGATTGGGGCCCATCTGGATTCCTGGGATTTGGGTACGGGTGCTGTAGACGACGGTGCTGGCGTAGGCATCGTCATGGGAGCAGCGAAGTTATTGATGGACAATGTGAGAAAAGCCCCTGATCGTACCATTCGAGTGGTTTTGTTTGGCTCTGAAGAAGTGGGGCTTGTTGGGGCACGGGCGTACGCTAAGCAGCATAAAGCGGAGCTTAAAAATCATGTGCTGATTGCTGAATCTGATTTTGGTGCTGGGAAAATCTGGCGTTTTGACAGTCGTGTTGGCCAGGGGGGGCTTGAGGCGATTGCACAAATGCAGGCTGTTTTAGCACCACTGGGTATTGCGCCTGGCAGTAATCAGGCCAGTGGTGGGCCAGATATGATTCCAATGCGTGAGGCGGGGGTACCTGTTGTGGGTTTGATGCAAAATGGGTGGGATTATTTTGATCTTCATCATACTCCCAATGATACGCTCGATAAAATTAACCCCGATGAGCTGAATCAGAATGTGGCAGCCTATGCAGCTTTTATCTACATGGCCGCCATGGCCGATACGCGTTTTGATCGAGATGAGGCAAGTTTTGATTAATAGGCTTTGAGCTTTTCTGTCTTATACAGGCATCTTTAAATACATAAAAAGCCAGGGGTTATCCTCTGGCTTTTTTATTGGGATTGGAGAATGTGAGTGCGGGTCAATGTGTGCTTTCGTCAAGGTTAGTGCTTGAAAATCTTGTGAGGCGAAAAGAAGGTGTTTCATTACCCTACCCTTAGGTACTTTCAGTAGCATTCTATCGGTGGCAGCTCTGATGGTTTTATTCAATACTAAAGAAATACGTCATCCATATATTTGATATTTTAGAATTTTATCCAGATTTAACGCGAGATTCTGTATGCGCTACCGATACACTGCGATTATTCTATGTATTGTAATAACACTTTTAGAATTAGTGTATTGGTTTAGTTTGGACTTTAAATTCAAGGTGGACCTTTCATGGACTGATATCATCAGTGAGTCGTTTATTTTACTGTTTAATATCGTCTTGATTGTTGTCATTCTGCGAGCTCGGTTGTCTGATTTAGTCTTTTGGCCGTTATTTCTAGGATTTGTTTTATTGTTTTTTTCAGGTGTTCCAGATCTTATTGATGAAATTACTCAGATAGATTCATTATTTCTAAGTGCACAGGAAAATATCGGTTACATTTTAGGGATGTTGATGATGACCTTGGGGTTTTACCTGTGGGGGGAAGAATACCGTTTGGCCAATCATCGCTTGTTGCAGAGCGAAAAAAAATACAAACAACTCAGTATCACTGACTCTTTAACGGGGCTATATAATAGTGGATATTTCTTTAATGTGCTGTCGAGCGAAATCGCTTTGGCTCGTCGCTATCAATTATCTTTAAGCCTGATTGTGATGGATATTGATGATTTTAAAAGTCACAATGACCGCTATGGGCATATTGAAGGTGATAAAGTTATTGCGGCAATGGGGCATGAAATTAAAGCCGTGTTGCGTGAAATAGATAAACCCTTTCGATATGGCGGTGAAGAATTTGTAATTCTTTTACCCAGAACCAATCTTTATACCACTTATACAATTGCAGAGCGAATACGAAAAGCCGTATTAGCCATTGAATTTGAGCCCAAGCCAGGAGAGGTAGTAAAAAAAAGTGTGAGTATTGGTGTGGCAGAGCTGACGGAAGAAGATTTACCGCAATTGTTGGTAGCAAGAGCGGATGCTGCTATGTATTTGGCCAAACGGCAGGGTAAAAATCGGGTGGTTTCTCTAACGTCAGAAGAGCATATGCAAATAGCATAATAATTTTAGAAGTTAAAAAAATTATTTTAATTTATTTTTGGGCGGATATTAATCTGAAATGCTTTCAAATTAATTGAGGATCTTCCTTTGCTCTAAAGTCATATGGATTACACTTTTTGTGGCTAGCACTGAACGGCAGTAGGAAGGATTCACAGGTAGGTTACCAATGATAGATGGGTGAAATGTTATGGGTGGATTGAAAGGTTGTGAATTGACCATGAATGGCAGATAGTTACTGCTATACTCTTGAAGGAAAATAAACGCAGTATTGGTGCATGCAAGGAGGTGCATATGCAACCCTCGGTACCGGAACACACAAAGCCTTCTCACCTTAAATCAAGTTTACCCCTTACCTCTCGTAAGGTGGGTGCCTCGACGCCATCTTTAATTACCACCCTTGAAAGGCACTATGGGCCGGATGCTGGAAAAGTGCTGGATCAATTCATCGTAAAAAGTTTGGACGGGTATGCCTTTTACGATACGAATGACACTCTGGTTTTTTGCAATCCAGCATTTGCGCATGTCTTTAAGAAGCCTCAAAATACGACGGTGGGTTTGACATTTAGTGAGCTTATGCGCGCCTCTTTTTTGGATGAACATGGCCTTAAGCTGGATAACCTTAGTGTAGACGAATGGCTTGAGTTTTCTCACAAGAGTCGTCGTAGTAGACCCTTTCGGTGGTATGAGCTGCAATTTAAGGATGACCGTTGTTATTTAGTATCGGAGCAAACTCATGCTGATGGATGTGTTTTGATTCAATTGAAAGACATTTCTCAGCATAAGAACCGAGAGAAGCATATGGGGTATGAGCTTCGTAAATTATCGCAGTTGTCTATGGTTGATGATTTAACACGCTTACCCAATATTAATGCGTTTTCGACAGATGTAGAAGCAGAGCTTAACCGTTGTACAAGGGCGAAAGTACCGGCTTGCTTGGCACTATTTGAGTTGAATGATTTCTCACGCATTGTCGACAAGCATGGTCGGGGTGGTGGGGATGCTGTTCTGGTATTAATTGGGCAACTTCTTCAAGACCATATTCGTCCCTATGATATCTTGGCTCGCGTGGGAGATACTCGCTTTGGCCTATTCTTAGCTGAAGTTGATCTGCCGTTGGGCCGTGTTATTGTTGCACGTTTGCAACATGCTCTTGATCAGGAAACATTGGTGTCTCATACGGATCGTGTTCAGTTCGGTGTTTCTTCCGGTATTGCTGATGGCGGTGTGAATTCAACATTTGAATCATTATTTGGCAATGCCTTGAATGATATTAAAAAAGCTCAAGCCTCCCACGGTCGTGAGATTGGTTATCATGATGCCATGGCCTCTTACTATCGCCCCCTATTTTAGAACTCTTCTTTCTGCTTTGCGTGTACTCAATGTGAATTAGGGTTGAAATCACATTGAGTGTGTGCAAATGCCTCCCTGTTATTGGATTTGTCCAAAATAGTATGCTTTTTACATTTAATTTTTTTTGAACTTGATAAAAATTGATTTTTTGTTTTTCAGATATTAAGCCTTTTCAAGATTTTTATTTTTAAATATTTTTATTGTTGCCTTGATTTATTAATAAAGGCAAAGGCATTATTTTATTAATTAACTCTTAGGATGTTGTGAAGGCGTGATAAGAAAAGGGTGTTCATTATCATTATTCTGATTTAAGTATAGTTGTTGCTTTTATTAAAAGTCTGAATACTGTTTGGTTGTTTTTTGATCTTCCTTGATTTGGCTTTTGGATTTTTTAAGAAACAAAGGCTTTTGATTGTTTTGAAAATTATTGGCTACAATTGTCGCCATTGTTTTTATTTTTAATTGTTTGAGGTATGGATGTTGTTTTTTTTATGAGGTGTTAATTCGTAAATTTATTTGAAGTGTTTTTGAGATTAAATAATTTTAATGGCGCCTAAATCATCTATTAAGCAAGCCTTAATTGAGTAAATTAGCGCACAATGTGTGCTCCTTTTCACTCGATAAATAAGAGGTTTGATTTATGTTGATGGATTTAGCAATTGTTCAGTTTTTTGTATTGCTGATTTTTACAATCCTGGAAAAGTTTTTTCCTAACCAAATATTTGATCGTCAAAAACACTACGATCATTTATGGGTGTTGGTTTGTTTATTTGGTGCAGTGTGGTTACGCTGTGTAATGCTTTATTATCCGTCACCTCAAAATGAAATTGATAACCCTGTTGCGGCGGGAGTGATTTTTTTCTTTTTGTATTCATTTGGAGGTTATTGGTTGCATCGGTTTAAGCATTCTAATCGATTCCTTTGGAAGTATATTCACCGTTTCCATCACAGCCCGAAACACATGGAGTCTCGGGTGTCAATGTACCGACATCCCTTGGAAATGTTTGTGAATTCTGCCTATATCTTACCATTAGGCTATCTATTTGGAGCCTCTTTTGAAGTAATCTGTGTGGCGTTAACGATTGAAGGCTGTTTGGAGGCCTTTCATCACAGCAATATTCGTTTAAACAAGCGATTTAAATGGTTAGGGTACTTTATTCAAACACCGTCTATGCATTTAGTTCACCATGAAGTAGACGTTCATAGGCACAACTATTCCACGATCTTTTGGGATTCGATTTTTGGAACAGCAAAAATTCCAGATAATGATGAAATAGGTGTCGGCTTTAAGGGTAATGATGCCAAAGCTTATTTTTTCTTAAAAAAGAATTGACCTTAGTGTCTTGCCATTGCCATAGTTAGTGTGTGGCTACAAAAGTAGCCACACAAGCGTGAAAAACAGCTACAATAAACTAAGTAAGCAAGCGCCTACTGATTAATTTAGGATGGTAAACGTAACTGGCTCGCACAC
The DNA here is from genome assembly GCF_021234875.1 of Marinibactrum halimedae. Taxonomy (GTDB): domain Bacteria; phylum Pseudomonadota; class Gammaproteobacteria; order Pseudomonadales; family Cellvibrionaceae; genus Marinibactrum; species Marinibactrum halimedae. The sequence continues at coordinate 59,375 of NZ_JAJQVM010000017.1, forward strand.
AAAGGCCGTTCACTTATTGATACCGTTTGTTGCTGAGGTTGTTTATTAACTAAAATGGTTTATTAACTAAAATTATTTATTAACTAAGATTGTTCATTAACAACGCTGATAGTTGTTTCAATCGAGAGTAAAAGGATTTTGGTATGCAAGCATCACCTCATGACTTTCCAATTTCGAGTTCTCCTGCTCAATTGGATCATACACTACAAAAACTCATTGCAGATTATGTGAAAGTCTATAGTTGGCGTGATTTGGCAGAGCATGTTGCCGCCTCAGTTCGTCGCCAATATGCTCAAGGTGAATATTTGGTGGAAGAGGGGTTGATTTCCAGCTGCGAACTGGAGGCTCATATGAAAAGCCAAATACCAAGCCGAAAGTACCTACAAGACTTTGCTAAGGGGCGTCCAATTTGTTGGCGTTATACTAATACTATTGCCAATTTTTTTGGTCATCAATATGTGGCTCGAAATTATAATCCACAAAATGATTTGTATGAGCGTTTACGTTTAACGTTGACTCAGCCTGCTGAGAAATATCATATGCATCAACCCCATCAGTTCCCACCTAGCTTGAACTGAGAGAGTACCTTCGTCGGTACGACTCGACAAGTTTGCCCGCCTTTCATTGTCCAGTTCGTCTTCTTATGACTTTGCTGGGTGGGTTAGCCTCTTTCTTACTCTTACTCTTCTGTTACCCTGCTACTGCACTGTCTGCCTCTTTTTTGCTTTTATTTTATGCACTTTGACAGCCGCAAATATCCAGCCATAAGTGCATTTAGCGCCAATAATAATAACATTCTGTGCTAATGTTTAGCGGGTAATATGTTAGAAAAACAACATGTTAGTTAATAATTGTGTTTGGTTATCAAAGGTGCAGTGATGTTTCTATCTTCTTTGTCTCGGTGGGTTGTTGGGCTTTTTTTAGGCATGGCTGTATTCTCGCCAGTATTGGGGCAGGTGAGCGCTAGTCAATCAAGCACTATTCCATCAAGTACTACCCCATCAACCACTACCCCATCAACCACTACCCCATCAACCACTACCCTGATTGATTCATCTGTGGTTGTTGCACGAGGTGAGTCATCGAGTGCCATGGCATTGTCTACAGAGCCGAATACAACAGAGGCTAAGCTGGAACACGTTGTAGGGCAGCTGAAAGAACCCCTTTATTCTCCTTTTATTGAGCGTTACCTATTGGATGAACTGCGACAGGTTCGTATTGATATGGCGGCTCAAAAAAATGAGTTGGTTCGGGAAGTGGTTGATCGTGAAATGCATGCGGTGGATAGGGCGATTACTTATGCTACGGATACGGTCACTTATTTTTTCTATGTGATTGCCGCTGCCAGTTCCGTTTTGGTGATTGTTGGATGGACATCCATTCGAGATGTAAAAGAGCGTTTACATACCTATGCGGATAACGAAATTAATCGCATTATCAGCGAGTATGAAACTCGTCTTGCCAATATTGAAGCGCAATTGCATCGAGAAACAGTCCAAATTGAAGAAAACCGTGAAGAAATTGAGAAAGCTAGAGAGGTGCAATCCCTTTGGCTACGAGCCGCTCAAGACAATAACATTGTTTCAAGAATTGGTATTTATGATGAAATTTTGAACATTCGCAGCGATGATTGTGAGGCGTTAACTTATAAAGCTGATGCGGTACTGGAATTAAATGAGCCACAATGGGCAGCGAACTTATGTCGTCAAGCCCTCTCGATTGATCCCAATAACAGCCATGCGTTTTATCAGTTAGCTTGTGCGTATACGACATTGGGCTTTTTTGATGATGCTGTGCGTTGTTTAAAGGACGCATTAGCACAATCAGAATCTTATCGAGACGATATTCTTTCCGATCTTGCATTGAAGCCATTGATGGATTTCGCACCTTTTAAAGAGCTGATGAATTTGGAAGAGAATTCTGAACATGCTTCTTAAGTAACTTTTATTCCTCTGGTGTTCTCTCTTTATTTGCATATTTTCAATCAACTGCACATCTTAAAAATGAGCACGTATCCTTACATAAACTAATTTATGACAAGCGTGTTGTCGTGAAAAGAATAAAAATAATGAAGGTGCGATTATTTTTAATACAGATTTCAACCTTTGAGATGGGGATTGATTTGACTATTTAATCACCATTGATAGAGCAGTATGAGTAGTAGGTCTTTATTAATTTGAGAGCCGGATCTCACCATTTGATGAAGAGGGCCTTGGGTTGCCTATTTCGTGCTTTTTTCGGTTGCGAAAGACAATGTCTGGCGAGATATTTACTCCGATATAGGTAAGCTGTCTTCTTACTTGTAGTGTGTGTTACTTTTGAAGCCGCTTTAAAGAAATGTTAATTGTTGATTTAAGTGATACACCTTCTGCAATGAGAAACACTTATTAAACTCAACTAAAGCCAGTTTAAAAAGGCTTTTCATTGTCGGAGGGGTTATGTCTTTCACTAAGACCGTAAAAATGCCACGAAAACCTATTTTGATGGGTATCATTGCGAGTATCGCCAGTGTGAGTAGTTTTGCGGATTCACCTGTTGTCAATAAAAGCACTGCTGCTGACGAAAAAGCGATTGCAGAGATCACTGCGGTGACTCCAAAACATTCTGCGATTAAAAAAAATGCAGCTGTTGAAAAAGTGGATGTTTCTGTAAAAAAACAAGCGCAGCTTATTGGCAAGACGGAAGAGATCACTCGTGTCATTGACCCTTCCTCACCTCGCCGGGACAAAACTATTAAGCACCCGGGCGCCACCTTCATAAAATTGCATATATCAGAAATTAATTTAGCCAATGGTGATTTTATCACTATTTCGGATTCGCAAGGCAATGAAACATTTCGGTACCCGAGTGGAACAAACACTTCAGCTCCAGTGGATGGTTTTTGGGCCATTTCCGTTTTAGGGGATACCGCTGTGGTTCGTTTGCGTGGCCCTTCTGGAAAAACGAAAGACGCAGACCATTCTGATTTGGTTGTGATAGATCAATACAGCTATGGTTTAAGCCAGAAAGCGTTGCAAGAGAATCAGTTTGTCACAAAATCCATTTGTGGCGCAGAAGATCATGTGAATGTTGCCTGCTATTCCAACTCGAATCCAACCGAATATGCGAATTCGACAGCAACCGCCAGAGTGATTTATCAAGAAGGTGGTTCAACCTATACCTGTACTGGTTGGCGCGTGGGGCCGAATCCCGATACCTTAATTACCAATGAGCACTGCCTCAGTAATCAAGCTATCACAGATACAGCAGAAATTTGGTTTAATTATCAATACAACAACTGTGAAGGTTCAGGGAGCCCATACAGCGGTCGCGTTGTGGTGACAGCAGATCGTCTTTTGGCGGTCAGCGAATACCATGATATGGCTTTAGTGACGTTAAATAATGCCGATACCATTGCGCAGTTTGGTGCGTATGAATTAGACAATCGTGCCCCAGTTTTGGGTGAGAACATCTACATTCCACAACATCCGGGTGGTATTCCTAAGCGCTTATCTATTTTCAGTGATCAGAATAATGGATTGTGCGAAATTGATAGCACCAACGATTTTGGTGGCCGTGATATCGGGTATTACTGTGATACCGAAGGAGGGTCATCTGGTTCGCCTGTTATCGCTTCTTCTACCAATAAAGTCATTGGTCTTCACCATTATGGCGGCTGTACCAATAACGGTGTTCGTGTTGATCAGTTTTATAGCCTAGTGGCCCCATATCTGGATGACCAGCCTAGTGATGGTGGCGGTAATAATGGCGGTGGTAATGATGGTGGCGGGAGCAACGGTGGTGGTAATGGCTCCACTAATATATTAGCCGCGACCAGCTTTGAAGGGGCATCGACTGGCGACTGGTCCCAAGGTGCGGACGATGATTTCGACTTTACTCTTACTTCTGGTACGACGCCTTCCAGTAGTACTGGTCCAAGCGGTGCGGTAGATGGCAATTACTACGCTTACCTGGAAACCTCTGATGGCCGTGGCGCTTTCTATGCAGGTGAAACCGCTACATTAGAGACGACTAACCTCTTTACCGCCGACAACTTGAACCTGAGCTTTTCTTACCACATGAGAGGCAGAAATATTGGAACCTTGGAGGTGCAAGTAAGAGAATCCTATGGCGCTTGGCAAACCGTGTGGAGTGAGTCTGGCGGGCAAGGTGACCGTTGGTTTTCTGAAAGTGTTGACTTAAGTGCTTATAGGGATGAGGTTCAGGTTCGATTCTTAGCAACGGCTGATGGCGGCTGGAGAGGCGATATCGCACTGGATGAAGTTGTGTTATCAACAACCGATAGCGATCCGTCAGTTGGTGATGGTGATCCGGGTGGGGCTAATGATGACCCTGGGAATACAGATCCAGGTGATGGCAACTCAGGTTCAGGAAATGGTTCTGGCGGTAACGGTGGCTCTGGAGCAGGTAATACACCTTATGCTTTTGGTATTGAGCAAGATGGTACGGTATATCATCTACAAACAAATCATACGGCAGACTGGGTTTATTTATGTCTGAATGATGATTGCCGTGCGCCGAGCGATACCAGCAACGGACGTTGGTCTCATAATTTCTCCGTTGACCCAAGCCAAACCTACAATATCACCGTAAAAATACAAGATGCCCAAGCACCAGGGCAGTGTATTACGACTGAAACCGGTGTTGCCGTAGGAAGTGGTGTGGCACGCTCTGGTTGTAGCAACTAATCGTTTAGTGCATTCGTTTAGTACATTCGTTTAGTGCATTCGTTTAGTGCATTAATTATTCGTTCACCAAATTGACTCATTGTTGAATGAATGTGTAGGAGTGTAAGCCCCTCTTAGTACAGCTTGTATTTGTTGTCATAGAGGGGTTTATTACATTGCTTCGTAGTTTTCGCCGAATTAATAAAGTAATGCCCTATCAAGATTTAAACTGGTATTGAAGTTGAATACTTATGTTATCTGTGTTGACTTGTAGTGGAAGCATTTTAAAAGGGGCGGCATTCTCAATGGCTTTCTCTATAGCGGAGTTGAAATAAGGTTTTCTAGCAGACTTAACAAAGTCGACTTTGATCACTTCTCCCCATTTGTTAACGGTAAATTCAACTGACACCTTTCCTCTTTCTCTCATCATCGCCGCTTGAGGCGGATATTTTATCTGTTCTATCACCAGTGATTTCAGGTCTTCTTGATAAATTCCAAGTAATCTTGCTTGTTCTGTCTCTCCTGCTGGGTCTATGATGATTTTCTCAGGCGCACTGGGGCGAATGAGTGTCGGTTGAGGTTTGTTGTTTTTTGAAAATAAAAATTGGATGTCAAAAAACAGGTCATTGATATCGATATCTTTTGGAATCCAAATATGATCAATGGATTCATGAATGGTTTTTTTCAGCTCCTGAAAGAAAATATCTTCTTTTCCTGTTTGGGGGATTGCAGTAAACCCTTCGCTTTTTTCTAAAATAACTTGGGCATCTACTTGGCCTTTCTCAGGAAGGTTTTTTGCCCAGAAAGGAAATTCAGTGTGATGATTAACATAGCGTTGTACTTGCCATTGGACTAATTTTCTCATGTAAATCAGAGTGGCGGCTTTGTGTTCTTCGTTGTCTTGTCTGATGGCTTTTTGTTGAGTTTTTTCCGTTTCAGCCAATCGTTTTTGTTCAGCTTGTCTTTTCTTTTGAATTGCCAATTGCTGTTGTCTTTCTTCTTTCAGAGCCTTTTCTTGAGCCAACCTTTCTTGTTGGCGACGTTTAACTTCTTTTAACTTTCTCTCTGATTCTCGTTTTGATTGTTGTTCTGCTTTTTGCCAAACTGAATAAATATTCTCTCTGCCTTGAGCAATGCGGTTTGAAGATAAAATATTTTTTGTTGTAAGCCAGTCAGAATCCTGCTCGCCATTTAATAAACTATTTTTGAATGCCTTGGACGGTGGTACATCGCCTAGCCAGCCTTTTACCACATAATAAAAAAAGTTGCTTTTCGTGCCTGTGTAAACGGTATCTTCATTGAGTTGTAACGTGGTAAGTTGTGGTGTGTAGGTTAAACTAACAACATCCCCTTCATGTAATGACTCTTTGGCGAGATTGAAAAACTGGCTAAGTGCGCTTGCAGACTGCTGGTCGATTTCTCTAGTATTGTTGATGGTGAGAAGTTCTTTCCAATAGCGTGTCCATGCTCTTCGCTTCCAATTTTTTTTTGCCACCACCAGTACTATTTTTTTGTGTGTGGAGCTTTCCAGAATGTAATTTACATCGTCGGATTTTTTATCCACGTATAAAGCGGCGGTATATAGGGGTTCGTTAAGTTGTTGTAAGGTATAGCCTCCGTTGAGTACAAGGTTATTGGCGGCACTGTGGGAGATGGTGAAAACAGTAATGATAAAAAATAGCGAAGCAAGATAACGTATACTCATGATGAACTCATAATTTTGGTCTGCAATAAACGCGTCTGAACAAGTATAGGTGATGGCGTTGTGTTTATTGCACTGAAGGCGGAAGGTAGAAGAGGCTGAGCGTTAGGGGTATTTTTTTAACGTCCCAATTAGTCATATTATCTTTGTGTGTTGTTTGGGCATGGATATCTGATCGAGGGTTAAAGTGAGATGAGATTTGAATAATTTTTTTGTGCATCGGGTTTGCCTTGAATAAATCGAGAAAACACTTTTTAGTCTATACCCAGTCTAGTCATGATCAGCTTAGTCTACCTATGTAAATAGGGCCAAAGGATATAGGGCCAAAGGATACGTAAAGATTTGCAATGACCATCAACATCATTTCATGTCGCTTAATATTTATGTTTTATTTGAGTTGATTTTGGCGACATTATCTGCAATTTAACTAAATGCTAACCTTTCTAAAGAACCTCTTTTTTATTTCGTTGTCCGTTTCATTGCTTGCCTGGATGTCACCGTAAGGGGCTTATTTCGGTCGTTTTGCAGGGAAACATGAGTAAAACACAACCCAACAGATCAAGATGTCGATACATCGAAGGCGTGAGCAAGTAAGAACTTGAGTCGATATAGCATGCCATTCAAACATTAAGGCTTTTTCATGACTACAACAATTTCCGCGAAATTAGTGGAAGGATCGGTATCCGAGCAACTACGTCGTATGGCGATCCCAATGACATGGGCCATATTGGCAATGATGTCATTCAGTGCCGTAGATACATATTTTGTGGCGCAATTGGGGGAAACCCCCTTGGCGGCAATGAGTTTTACCTTCCCTGTTGTCATGGTGTTAACCAGTGTGGCCATTGGTTTAGGTGCCGGTGCATCATCAGTATTGGCTCGTTCTATTGGCTCTGGGGATGAGGCTACTGCCCGCCGTCTTGCAACGGATGCCATTAGCCTGAGTTGCCTCATCTCGGTTGCATTTGCAGTACTGTTGTACGGTTTTAACGATTGGATTTTTCTCCAGCTCGGTGCGCCAAAATCACTGTTGACAGACATTCGTGCCTATATGGGGCCTTGGTTATTAGGCGCCCCTGCGCTTGTCTTGGTCATGGTGAGTATGTCGGCATTGAGAGCCATGGGGATGACCAGTACCCAAAGTAAAATCATGATTATTTCGGGGCTTGTGAATGTTGTCTTGGACCCGTTATTGATTTTTGGGTTGGGCCCGATACCTCGCATGGAGCTTGCCGGTGCGGCTTGGGCTTCTTTTATTACCCGGTGGATCACTTTGTTCGTGGCGTTATGGTTAGTGGGGTATCGCTTGCACCTGCTCACCAGTCCGTTCTGCTCATTTCGGGTGCTATGGCAGTCATGGCGTTCAATATTGCATGTAGGTGTTCCAGCCATGGCCACCAATGTCATCATTCCCCTCTCTAGTGGTTTTGTGGTCGCGCTGGTTGCCCGTGAAGGGGAATCGGCGGTAGCGGGCTTGGGTGTGGCAACACGCTTAGAGCCTATTGCATTGGTGGTGTTTTACGCTTTATCCAGTGTGGTGGGGCCATTTTTTGGTCAAAACCAAGGCGCGGGTCGTTACGATCGATTGCAAGAAGCCCTGCGTCAGCTTTCGTGGTTTTGTCTCGGCTGGGGGGTTGGGTTAGCGGTATTATTTTGGGTGTTGGGAGGGTGGTTGGTTGGATTTTTCTCCGATATTCCAGAGGTAAGGTCGGTGGCGTTGTCTTATCTCATGCTCGTTCCCATCAGTTATGGGGCTTACGGGATTGTGATGTCCGTAAACGCTGCGTTTAATGGGTTGGCAAAACCAATGCCTGGCGTGGTTATTTCTGCCTGTCGAGTACTCATTCTTTACATGCCGTTGGCTTGGTTGGGGCTACAGTTGTGGGGCGTTAATGGTGTTTTTATTGCCACGGCTGCGTGTAATTTGCTTGTGGGAGGCATCGCTTTTTTATGGATGCGTCGAACCCTGAATTTGCCGTCTGTGCAGTAGGGATATAGGAATAGAGCGTTCAAACCTAAAAAAGCGATATATTGTATGGAGATATTAGAAAGCAGAAACGATCTTAAGCCTTTACAAAGGATTGATATTTTACGGAGTGAGTGTTACGCCGAAAATTTTGTGGAGCATTGGGGAGTAGGACAGCCTGTTCCAGAAAAATCTAAAAATAAGAATGCAATCTTTTAAGTAAATTGATGAGCTTGGATTGTGTAGAAAGTATTAATGGGACAGTTTGATTTGCGTATTTTATGCCTGATAGTTTACGAGGAAAGAGGCCGTGAGACCTCATTTCTACCCCGATTTTTATCGTTTTAAAAAGTATAGCTAGCACCAATCATATATACGATAGGGTCAATTTCAACATCAATATTTACATTTCCTAAATTGGCCGTTTCTGCAGTAGCGGAGCTATCAATATCCATTTGCCATACGGCCGCATTGAGTTTCCAGTGATGGTTTAATCGAATATCAACACCAAGTTGGGCCGTTAAACCAAAAGAGTCATCAAGTGATAAATCACTATCGCCCGCAATGGCTTCAAACTCTGAAGTGGTATCTTCTTCAAAAAAGGTTGTGTAATTTAGTCCCAGTCCGATATAAGGCTGAATGGCGTCATTTTTGAGATCGAAATAATACTGTGCAGAGAGGGTTGGAGGTAAATGTTGAGTTTCTCCGATAGTGATGCCCAAATCCTCTGAATCTATTTGATGCTTGAATGGTGTGGCAAGCAGTAATTCTACGCCGAAATGTTGTGAGAATTTATAAACAACGGATAACCCCAGTTGAGTGTCATCTTCTACGTCTAAGCTTAAAATATCACTATCAGACGAAGGCGCAACGGTCGCGGCCCCAAAACGCAATTGCCACTGATCTGAATCTGACCATGCTATAGATGGGTAAAGAATAGCGGCAAGTCCAATGGCGGGGCTCACTTTTCTAAGGAGGTTTAAAATGTAAGAAGTGATGTGTCTGTTTGTGTAACTGGGCATAATTTCCTCTACATCATCGGTGTTTGATGAAGTGATTGTGCCAATATGAAAAATTCAAAACTTGATGAAGGTCAACTGTGATTGTTGGTTGGAATATCACTAAATGTTTTTTGAGTAGAATCAAATAATGTATCGACAGTGTTAAAAGTGAAGCACATGTGCTTTTAAGACACTTGATTTTATTCTAAATAAGCGTGCTTAGTATTGGTGAAAACCCGTTCAAGTGATTGTTATTTTATGGGTAGTTCAATTTATTTGAAGATCATGTTAAATGGCATTAAATCACTATTTAATTGGCGCCAAGTTTATTTTATTTGAATGTATTGTGTGCCAAATAAATCTTCTTCGTGACAGTTCTACATTTCCCCAATCTTAAACCTGTCATAGCTGTCATTAATGTAATATGTGTCAAAATTAGAGTTGGCACATATATCCTCTATATTTCGTAATAGCGCAAAACTAATTTCGCACTTATCGTTTAAGTATACAACAAATCCGTCTTTATCCCTCTATTTAGCGTGATCATCCTCACAGTTCAAAATTCGATCATCTCTAGAATATTCAGCCATACCGATTTTCAAGTAAGCCTCTTTTAACTCACTGACAGGTTGATCACTATGAAAAAGCTTCCACTTTATACGGCGATGGCCGCGCTATCCTTAAGCGCCACTTCTCAAGTTTTTGCAAGTGAGATTTGCGACATAGATGCGTTGCGCAATCAAATGGGCAGTTTAATAGCTGAAGTTAAGGCGACACCTAAAACAGATCCAAGACGTGCAGAGTTACTGGATTTGTATTTCGAAACAAAAGCGGAATATCAATCTTGTAGAGCGATCATTCAACAAGCTCAGTGGGTGGAAGAGAATTGTGATTTACCTGCGTTACGCACAGAAATGAGCGATACGATGGAGGCAATGATTAATACGCCTAAAACAGACCCTGCTCGCCGTGAATTGTATGAACACTACAACGTGTTAAGTGCACAATACGACTCTTGTGAAGTGGCTATTGCCGAAGTGCAAGATTACATCGATAACAATGGTACTGATTCAGAAACCACCATTCCGAGCAACGATGCTCCTCAAATTGCAATTTCTGGTGCAAACCCACTGTATGTTTCCTATAAAGGAGAATTTGCTGACCCTGGTGCAACGGCAACGGATAAAGAAGATGGCACTGTGGCCGTTTCAGCACAAGGTGCGGTTAATACTCAGGTTGCTTCCGGTCATTTTACCATTACTTATACAGCACAAGATTCTGCTGGCAATCAAACACAAGCCACTCGCCAAGTGATTGTTGGAGAAAATACGACACCAACTATTGCTTTACAAGGTGATGAGATTTTGAATTTTGTTACTCATTCCAATATTGAGGAGCTTGATTTTGGTGCAATTGCCAATGATGTTGAAGATGGTGAATTGCAAGTTTTTGCAGATTACAGTGCGGTCGATACCACTCAAGCAGGTGAATATACGGTGGTATATACGGCGAATGATTTGGATGGTGCATCGGCCTCTATTAGTCGTACTATCGTATTAGTGGACCCTCAGCCTGCAACATTGGCTTTACTCGGTTCTGAAATTATTGATATGGAAATCGGTGATGTTTTTTATGACCCCGGTTATGTTGCTATGAATTCCACAGGCGAAGATGTCACTAATCGTGTTCGTGTGTCGGATAATGTAAATACCAATCAAGCCGGTGTTTATACTGTTAATTACGAATTTGAAAATGGCAATAATCTCGTCACTGCTGAACGTAAAGTAGTAGTGAATACGCAAAGTTGCCCGGATACTTGTACGACGGGTTGTATTAAATTGGCTGCGCACCATATGCAATGTGCTACGGATTTCCCAGGGGCGCAACAAGTGGTTTCAAATCCTGTGAGTATTGATGCTTCTCAAACAACTTGCACGGCTCCTTGTGGTGTTCACTTTATTGCAGAAGCAAACGGCGATTACGGTGTTGAATCTAATTTCCATCACTTGTCTTATCACTGGGATTTTGGTGATGCGAAATCGTTTTTCCGTTCATTGGATGCAGACTTTGCCTTTGGCGGTGAAGCAAATCGTGCCCAAGGCATGTACGCTGCCCATGTGTTTGCAGAGCCAGGCGAATACGAAGTGACATTATATACAGCGGCGAAAAATGGTCGTTACAGTAATTCTACCATTACAATTACGGTACAAGCGCCGGAAGAAAAATATTCAGCATCAGAAACCATTTGTGTTTCTTCTTCCAGTGACTTTGAAGGTTGCCCGACAGGCGCAGCGCATTATAGAAATTGGGATGCGATGACCGATGCCGTAAAACGCATGAGTCGAGCTTACGTTGTCTTGCGTGCAGGTGACGAATTCGATATGAACAACAACATGATTCTGCGTACAGGGGATTATGTGTTTGATCGCTTTGGTGAAGGTGAAGATCCTGTCATTCATATTTTGAATTCAAAAACCCCAGTTATCGCGCAAGATGTAAAAGCCATTTCAGTGGCGAATTGGCAGCTTGTTGGAGATTATGATCCAAAAATTGGTATTGGTAATTCCTATGGCTCAAAAGGTTTGTATTTCGGACAAGGCGATAGCTTCCAAACTAATAACGTTACGGTTCATCGTACCAGCATTAAAGGGTTGGGAATGTGCTTCTCACCTCGTGGCGGAGAAGGCCAAGTATTTGCTGATAACGTCTGTACCGATTGGCAAGATTATGGCTCATTATCTGATTACACTTATCGCTTAGCGTTTGTTGGTAACAGTATTCGTCAAAACCCAGAAGCATTCAGTGGTGGTGATCAGAAAAATGATTCTAAAACAGAGCACACAGCGAACGGAACCCAACGTACGTTTTCCTACACATTTAATGTATTGGCCGAAAATGACATGGCAGTTCAAATTGAAGATGCCAATGGCAGCATTACTGAATTGACATTAGGCAGTGGTTATACCTTGAATATGAGTAATAAAACGGTTGCTTTGGCATCGGTGCCAAAGTCTGGTGATTTGGTGCGAGTGTATCACCGTCTTTGGGCAGATCACGGTTCATTACGAATTGCGGATGCTCGTAACTTGGTTGTTGCAAAGAACGATTTGTTTAACAACGTAGGGTGGTTTGGTGTACAAGGTGAGCATCATAATCCTGCGCTACGCTACAACACTGACGGCGAAGCAAACCACAGTGGCGTCATTGTTGAGAACTTAATTCAAGGTGGCACTATGGCGGCGGTCTTCGAGCCTGCCAACACCCGCATTGGGCCACAAACAGGTAAAGCCATGGTGGAGCGTAATATTTTCACCGGTACGCATGCAACTTATTACGGTGTGCGCTCGGCTTACGGTAACATGACCATGCGTAATAACGTTGTTCAGCAGCCCAATGTAGAAACCATTACTAACGGATACGATGTGGGCATTCTCTTCTGGGAAGCATACAACGCAGGTAATGGTGCAGACCCTGTTAATTTCCAATTACCAGTAGAGGTTTACAACAATACGATCATCAATTTATCTAACGATACGCGTGGAGCGAATGGAAGAATTAACTGGGTTGATTTTAAAGATGTTTCCAATGCAAAAGATCACACTAAATCGACTGAAACTTACAAAGATTTTATCTCAGTAAATGGCGTGGCTTATGCACCACAAGCGAACCTTGCGGAGTACCACAATGACCCAAGTTTTAACGAAACTTTCCACATGATTGATGAGTTATCTCAACCCGCGATGATGGATATGCCAGGATTGTTTGACACTTTGTGGGGTTACAAACGCAGCGAAAATACCACAGCCGGTGCAACTGAGGCGGCAGTAGATTACATCGAAGCGGCTCCCATTAATGTACTTAATAACGGCACTTTTTAAGGGAGTAGTATGCAATATTGCCAGAAGTGGTTGGTGGGATAGATTGGTATAATAGCGCGTTTTTTGAGTAACCCGCCTTAAGGCGGGTTTTTTTGTGCTTAATGTGCCGTTTTTAATATTACATAAATGCGTATTAATGACGTAAATTTGGTTGGTGAGTGAGACTGGTTGTAAATAGATTTAAAAAGTTCAATTTTATTTGATGGTATGATTAATACAGTTGTTTGCTTTTGAAGATATAAGTTTGGGTGGGTTAATCATTAAATTGTAAAATAGAATTGCTGTTATTGTGATATGGTGCTCCTTCAGCTTTTTATTGCTGAGTGTTTGGGTGTTTTTTGTAAAAGCAACAAGAATTAAAAAGCAAGGAGCGTTGTAATGAATAGAAATTTTGGTTTTTCCCCACGGCAAATAGTATCCATTGCCTTATTGAGTCTTTCCTCCTATTTGCAAGCGGCCGATTCCGAATTAGGTGAAAATCTTCTAGGAAATATTCCTCTATCGGACACCTTTCAACTTGAAAATTCACTGACTTCTACCCCTTTAGATATGAATATCGATCAGGATTCTGATGGGCTGATTGATATCTCTACTCTTGAACAATTGGACTGGGTGAGAAATAACCTGGCGGGCACAAGTTTAATTTCACACTCCGGGGTTGAGTATCATTGTCAATTTGTCTGTACAGGCTATGAGTTGGTAAATGATTTGTCGTTTGATACCAATCAAGATGGTGTGGTTGATGAAAATGACGATTATTTTGACTATGAAGGCGATAACTCAATGCGAGGGTGGCTTCCCATTGGTTCTGAAGCTCGTGGGTTTTCGACGGTTTTTCATGGTAATAATCATACTATCGAAGGGCTTTATATTAATCGGCCAGAGCAATCGTTTGTTGGTCTATTTGCACGTTTGGAAAGTGAAGGGGTTGCAGAGTCGAATATTACGGTCATTTCAGACTTATTTATTGAAACGGCCGAGCAAGGTGTTATAGGAAAAGATAATGTGGGTATTCTCACAGGGAATATACATATCCTTCAGGGTGGTGTTATTACTCTGAAACAAATGGATGTAAAGGGTCGCTTGGAAGGAGTGAGAAAGCTGGGTGGTTTGGCTGGCAGTGTTACGTCAACCACGGATGAAGGATCGGCCAGTGGTCTGGTAACGTTTCGCCAAAATAACGTAAATTTAACGGCGCAAGGGCAAAATGATATCGGCGGTATTGTGGGGTCTATTTACGATTCGTGGTTTTTGGGGGGGAATTATCATCGCTACCATTTAATCGACAATGAAACCGATGTGGTATTAAGTGGATACAGTTATCTTGGGGGAATAGTGGGGTATGTATTAGTTGAGGCCAATGAAATACTGTTAGAAAGAAATCATTCGAAAGCAATGGTCACAGGAAACACGAATATTGCCGGTATTGTGGGGCAATTTAATTGTGGCGGAGGAACGGATTGCCAGCTAACGGAATTGACCACCAACGCTTCATTAAGGAACGCATCGCGAGCGGGAGGTATTATCGGCGGTTTGTATACTAACACTGACAGTAAATTGTCGAATAGCCGTGCCATCGTTAATATTCGTGGAGAGAATTCTGTTGGAGGGTTAGTTGGGGAATTGGTCGCAATCGTTCCACCTCGAGGTGGGAATAGTGAGAGCATAGTCAGTAATAGTTCATCAGTGGGTTTTGTCTCGGGAGTCAACTCCGTTGGTGGTTTAGTGGGTATTGCAGAAACCATCACCAATAATCTTGACCAAAGTAAACTTGAATTAACAAAGGTTTTTTCAACGGCACGAGTGATTGGTCAATCTCAAGTGGGGGGATTAATTGGAACGGTGAGTACCAGCCCGGAAGTGGAGGGGGGTGGTTTTATTCCGAGAATTAACAATGCGTATGCCGCAGGCGTGGTGCGGGGTGATGATAATGTGGGTGGGTTAGTTGGTTTATACACGGTTGATCCTTTATCTTATGGCTATTTTACCGGTGGCTCTATTTCCAACAGTTATTCTGTGAGTTTTGTGCAAGCAAACACCAATGAGATTGATCGCATTGGGCAGTTTATTGGCGCGGCGGATTTTCCTTTACGTAAAAGGTTCAATTATTACCAGACTAATACGGCGACTCTCCCGGGTATTGGTGCGCAATTCTCAGACGAGGATTTTCCCTCTTCTGACCCGACGCCTGATGAACTGTCTGGGCATTTGGTATCGCAGCTTTCTTGCCCAGAGGCACCAGATAATACCGATTGTGCGTCGACAGACCTGTACGTAGGTTGGGATGAGTCCATTTGGGATTTTGGTAATAGCACGCAATTGCCAGGGCTTATCATTAATGGCCGAGTGCAACGTCCGATTGTGGGCATAATGCCACCACCACCACCGGCAGATGTCATTTTTGAGGCTGAAGATCAGGAATTGTTAGGTCATGCTATGGTGTATTCGGATGAAAGTGCATCAGAGGGAGCAGGGGTGGCTTACATCAGTGCCATTGGATCTGGGTTTCGAATAGCCAATGCGCCTCAAGCAAGAAGTATTTCGGTGGTGTTTGCGTCTATCATGACTGGAGCATTGTCCTTAAAGGTCAATGGTGAAGACCACAATGTACGGTTTTTTAGCACAGGCTCTTGGGTGAATAACTACACCACTGCCATTATTGACGTCGAGGTGCCTGCAGGTGCTACAGTAGAGATGGTCTATGAAAATGGTGATGTGGCCATGAATGTTGATCAATTAATTTTTCATTCTATGCCAATGGAGGAGCCGTTTGAGGTGCCCGATAACTTTTGTCCGGCAAGTCACCCTTTATATTCAAACACCTGTAATCGTTGTTTTACGGATGAGCATCAGGCGGCCAGTGCCAATTGTTTATAGAGAAGGTGCATTAAAAATACGGTGTGCATAACGGCTGGTGTTTATTTACGATATCAATAAAACACATGTCGTCAGCTGGTCATATTTAGTTCGTTATAGTTGTTAGTCGGCTATAGTTGTTAATCGGTTATAGTTGTTGGTCGGTCATAAAAAGCGTTTTGTGGCCGACTTTTATGCCAGGTTTTTCCTCTCACTCGCATTGATATCAGTTCAAATTAGTCGCTTGTATTTTGAACCGTCCATCCCCATTTCATTTTCAATAGACAGTGAAACACGTTTCAATAACACCGGCTGGTGTGTCTTTGTGCGGCACACACAGCGTCTCTATTGGAGTGGCCAATGAGAATCGATCGTTTAACGAATCAACTGCAAGTGGCATTAGCCGATGCACAATCTACTGCTGTAGGTCGTGATCACAATCAAATTGAACCGGCCCATTTATTATTGGCCATGCTTGATCAGCAAGGTGGGTCGGTAAGACCGTTGCTGGCTCAGGCGGGCTTTGATGTCACAGGACTGCGCAATGAATTAAATAAAAAGTTAGAGTCATTTGCCCGCGTGCAAAGCCCGACAGGTGAGGTACATATGTCGCCTGAACTTGGTCGGTTATTAAATTTAGCCGATAAGCAAGCTCAAGCCAGTGGGGATAAATTTATTTCCAGTGAGTCGGTCTTAATGGCCAGCTTTAACGATTCGAATAATGTATTGGGAGCGTTACTGAAAAAATTTGGAGACGAAAATCGTTTAAAAGAAGCCATTGAAAAAGTGCGAGGGGGCGAGACTGTTGATAATGCCGATGCCGAAGGCAGCCGGCAGGCTTTGGAGAAATTTACGATTGATTTAACGGCGCGCGCTGAGGCGGGGAAATTAGACCCGGTGATTGGTCGGGATGATGAAATTCGTCGAACAGTACAAGTACTGCAACGCCGAACAAAAAATAATCCCGTTTTAATTGGTGAGCCTGGCGTAGGTAAAACCGCCATAGTGGAAGGTTTGGCACAGCGTATTGTGAATGGTGAAGTTCCTGAGGGGCTTAAGAACAAACGATTGTTGTCGTTGGATTTGGGCTCACTATTGGCGGGCGCTAAATTTCGCGGAGAATTTGAAGAGCGATTAAAATCGGTGCTAAAGGAATTGTCCAAACAGGAAGGGCGCATCATTTTATTTATTGATGAATTGCATACCATGGTGGGCGCCGGTAAAGCCGAAGGTGCAATGGATGCAGGGAATATGTTAAAGCCTGCCTTGGCTCGTGGTGAGTTGCATTGTGTGGGTGCAACCACTTTAGATGAATATCGGCAATATATTGAAAAAGATGCTGCTCTTGAACGTCGTTTCCAAAAAGTGGTGGTGGATGAGCCGAGTGAAGAAGATACCATTGCCATTTTACGCGGGTTAAAAGAAAAATACGAAGTGCACCACGGTGTGGATATTACCGATAGCGCCATTATTGCTGCTGCGAAGTTGTCACAGCGCTATATTACTGATCGCCAATTGCCGGATAAAGCCATCGATTTAATTGATGAAGCGGCTAGTCGTATTCGAATGGAAATCGATTCTAAGCCCGAAACCATGGATCGTCTGGAGCGCCGTTTAATTCAGTTAAAAATTGAAAGAGAGGCGGTAAAAAAAGACGATGACGAGGCATCAAGAAAGCACCTGATTAAAATCGATGAAGACATTAATACCGTCGAGCGTGAATACGCCGACTTAGATGAAATTTGGCGTGCAGAAAAAGCTGCATTGCATGGCTCTCATGAAATTAAAAGTACATTAGAGCAAGCGCGATTTGATTTGGAGGCAGCACGTCGGGCGGGCGATTTGGGCAGAATGTCAGAGTTGCAATATGGCATCATTCCAGATTTGGAAAAGCAATTGGATATGGCCGCCCAAGTGGAAATGCAGGAAATGACGTTGTTGCGCAATAAAGTGACGGATGAAGAAATTGCAGAAGTGGTTTCAAAATGGACGGGCATTCCGGTGGCTAAAATGCTTGAAGGTGAAAGGGAAAAGCTATTGCGTATGGAAGAGGGATTACATAAACGCGTGATTGGTCAGCGTCAGGCAGTGGTTGCGGTGGCTAATGCCGTACGGCGTTCACGAGCCGGTTTGGCAGACCCCAACCGCCCTAATGGCTCGTTTTTGTTTTTAGGGCCAACCGGTGTAGGGAAAACCGAATTGTGTAAAGCGCTCGCGGAGTTTTTGTTTGACACCGAAGAGGCGATGGTGCGCATTGATATGTCTGAGTTTATGGAAAAGCATTCTGTTGCACGTCTCATTGGTGCACCTCCAGGGTATGTGGGTTATGAAGAGGGGGGGTATTTAACGGAAGCGGTTCGGCGTAAGCCCTATTCGGTCTTATTGTTGGACGAGGTGGAAAAGGCCCACCCGGATGTATTTAATATTTTACTGCAAGTGTTAGAAGATGGCCGCTTAACAGATGGTCAGGGCCGTACAGTGGATTTTCGTAATACAGTGGTTATTATGACGTCCAATTTAGGGTCGGAAGCTATTCAAGAGTTGTCTAAGGCGTCGGCGAATGACGAGTCCTTCCAGGAAGAGGGGCAGGCACCGGTAAATGAGGCTATTAAAGCGGCTGTAATGGAAGTGGTTGGGCGTCATTTTCGTCCAGAGTTTATTAATCGTATTGATGAAGTAGTTGTTTTTGATCCGTTAGCACAGTCGCAAATTCGAGGTATTGCTGAGATTCAGCTTAAGCGTTTGCATCAACGTTTGGCAGATAGAGAATTGACGCTGGAGGTGAGTGAGGCAGTGATGGATAAAATTGGCGCAGCTGGTTTTGATCCAGTATTTGGTGCTCGTCCGCTAAAACGTGCGATGCAGCAGTTACTTGAAAATCCCTTGGCGGAAAAGGTGCTCGCTGGAGAATATGTTTCTGGTGATTGCATTGTACTCACATTGGATGAAAGAGAGAATCTTCAATTTGAAAAGCGTCGCACTCATTAAGCGGTTTTAAATGCCATAATGTTTCCGATTTACGTTTCTTAAATCGGAAAATATTTTACAGTTCAAATTTTAATGTAAAAATAAAAAAGCCAGAAAATGCTGGCTTTTTTTTGTGATGTGTTACTTTGAATTTTGGGTTTTCTTGCTTCTCATTTTTAGTAAAATTTGGCGCGTATTTTCTTTTCTGGGTTTTGGGAGGGGTGCGTTTAAATAACGTCAGCGTGTGATTAGTGTGATGCTATAATTAGAATACATTCATTTTTTGTAAGAAAGTATTCCGACTTTTTATTATGTTGCTAAGTGGTTAGTGTTTTCAGTTTAGAGCATTGTTCATTTTTATTATTGAGGTGTTACTTTTTAACGATTTCATCCTTCAATAATGCTGAGATGGATTTAGTGCCGGCGGCTTGAGTGCTGAATGATCGCATGGTGTCAATTGTAAACAGGGTGAAATAGGTTGTAGGGTTTGTTATTTATCGGTAAATCAATGATGTTGAAAGTTGTTGTGGTCTTAGTGCTGAGTATCATTACTTTGTTTACTAAGGGGCAAGATGTGGCTTCTGGATCAAATCGATATTTAGTCCAGGATAAAATTATCGTCGCCACAGGGGATTGGCCACCGATAACTGCTAAATCTGGTTCAGATAAAGGATTGGCGTCTGATGTTATGATAGCCGCTTTTGCGGCGGTGGGTATTGCGGTAGACATTAAGTTTATGCCTTGGCGCCGTGCAGAAATTGAATTGCAAAATCAAAAGGTGGAGGCTGTTTTTCCTTATGCACCAACGGTGGGGCGTAAGGAAAAGTTTCTCTTTGGTGATCCGATCATTTTTTCGAAAACACAATTTTTTAAACTTAGATCACGCCATGATGTTCAAATAAAGACATTAAAAGATCTTTCCGCTTACCGCTTGGGGGGGGTGTTAGGTTATTTTTACCAAGAAGAGTTAGATATATTTGGTATAAATGCTTTTTACGCAACGAAAGATATTTATAATTTGCATAAGCTAAAAACCCGTCGTATCGATTTGTTTTTAGCGAATGATTTAATTACGTGGTCGATGATTCACAAAGTGTATCCAGAATCTACTGATGATTTTGTTGCACTAGAAGCACCGTACAGTGTTAACCCATTGAGTTTGATGTTTCGCAAGGAAGACGACCTGTCTTTGCATTATCTAATGAAATTTAATGAGGGATTGTCTCTTATTCAGCAAAGTGGATTGTACGCCGAACTTTTAGACAAATATGGGTATGATTTGAGCTATTACACTCGACCAGTGGAAACCTTGAGTAATTTTCACTCTGTATTACCTTAGCGCACACGGTCTACCCTATCTTTTTGAGTTTCCTCTCTTGTCTCCCTTTCTATTGAGCGCTTCCTTGGTAAATTTTCTCCCACTGTTGTTGTTGAAAGTGCGCTTTCAGCGTTTTGGGGTAAAACTCGATGTTGTGGAGTTCGTTTAGGGGGTGCCAAGTTAAGCCAATTTGGTGTTTATCTGGACAGAGTGGTGTACTGGTGGTGAGCGCTTTTGCCCAGTCTGTTTTTGGGGGGTGGGTTTTCGGCCAATAGGATTGTACGTAGATTTCAATTTGATGAAATCCCGAGGGAAGCCGTTGAGATTCGTATCGGTCAGACAAAATCTCACGCACCAAAATAATGTCCCCAAAGGGAAGTTGGTAGCCAAGCTCTTCTTGCATTTCACGCCTAAAGGCTTCTTCTATTGTTTCATTTTCTTCCACCCCACCTCCTGGCGTGGTGTGCCATACGCCGTAAGAGTCTTCGTAGCGGCACAGAAGTAAGTGGTTATTTTCTATAACAATGGCTCGAACGGCGACTCTGGGCAAAGGTGGCTCTCCTTTTCAAAGGGCGAAGAAGATCATAAAAGGGCGAAGAAGATCATAGTAGACGTGAGTAAACTTAAGGGTACGAGCTTTCGTCAGAATATTCTTTCTGTCATCTTATATAACTGAATAGTCATTAATCATAAGAATTCTTAGATTAAATCTGTCTTTAACTTAATGTGATTAATTAAGTCCAGTCCCTATTACCTTGTTTTTGTGTGTTAGTTAACAACCAAAACATATCTTGATTCAATAATTTTAAGGTTTTTTTACGACCAGCTCCCGAAGTCACTGAGACAAAAGGATTGGGCCAACTTGACTTCTCTCCAATGCCACATATAGTGTGCAATAGTGGTAAAAAGTGGGTGAATGTGGAAGTTTGTGGTTTTTGGGGTGGGGCAAGTGTTTTAACAAACAGACCTGCCTAGGGGTAATTTAACTTCGAAATCTCTCGGTATTTGACTCAATGCGTATGGTTCGCAGTGGCTAAATTCCGCAGGGGGCTTGGTTTAAACGAATGTTTCTCGGAAGTCACGCCATCAACATGGATGCCAAAGGGCGTCTGGCGATACCGACGCGCATCCGCGAATCGTTGGTGGATTGTTGCGAAGGTAATTTAGTGATTACCGCCCATACCGAAGAGCGCTGTTTGTTGGTGTATCCCGAACCTCAGTGGTTAGAAATTCTTCCCAAAATCGAGGCATTACCCAGTTTCAATAAAGTGGCCAGAAGAACGCAACGCTTATTGATCGGTTATGCCTGCCCACTGCAAATGGATGGCAATGGCAGAGTATTGCTGCCGCCGACATTGCGTGAGTATGCCGGCCTAGAGAAAAAATTGATGTTAGTCGGACAAGGTAAAAAGCTCGAATTATGGAGCGAAGACCGTTGGGTGAACTGGCTCGATGAGTCAGATGATGACGATGTCATTCCAGAAGAAATGCAGTCGTTATCTTTGTGAGTCGTTATTTTTGTGAGTCGTTGTTTTTGTGAGTCGTTGTTTTTGTGAGGTGCCCCATACCGATGGGTTAGCTTGGTGTTTCATTGCTGAGCTGAAAGGGATATCTGTTCCACCTTTTGGGGAGGTGGGACGTGTGTGGGGTAACTTTTGTTTGTTAACGAATCGTTTGTTCGGCGAAGTTTAGGGAACTTTGCGTAATGAGCAATCACATCTTTGTTAATTTTTGATAAATGCTCCTTTCCTTGATGCGTAATGTGGGGGGAGTGAAACAGGCTGTATGCGTTTGATTTGAATGCTGCCGCTGGTACGTGAACGCTGAGTAACAGCGATGGCAGTAGGAGAAAACATGTCTCAAGAGCAGCACTACTCAGTATTGCTGACAGAGTCCGTTCAGGCCTTGGTGCAAGACCCAGATGGTTTTTATGTGGATGGCACATTTGGTCGTGGTGGTCATAGTGGCCTTATTTTAGAGCAGTTGTCTGAAAAAGGGCGGCTGTTGGCCATCGATAAAGACCCAGAAGCGATTGCAGTCGCTAAGGCTCGGTTTTCCGGTGATGAGCGTTTTGAGATCGAGCATGGATCTTTTGCGCAATTGGACACCTTTCTTTCCAAAAGAGAGTGGAGCGGGAAGGTTTCTGGTGTGTTGTTGGACTTAGGGGTGTCTTCCCCTCAGTTGGATCAGGCAGAGCGTGGGTTCAGTTTTTTAAATGATGGCCCTTTGGATATGCGCATGGACACCACTCGTGGCATGAGTGCAGCAGAGTGGGTAAATAGCGCCGAAGAGTCAGACATTAGCTGGGTACTTAAGCAATATGGGGAAGAACGCTTTGCCAAGCGAATGGCGAGAGCCATTGTTGAAACACGGGCGAAGCGACCTTTCACTCACACGAAAGCGCTGGCAGAGGTCATCGCTAAAGCTAATCCGGCATGGGAAAAGGGCAAGCATCCGGCGACTCGTGCCTTTCAGGCCATTCGGATTCAGGTGAATGGCGAGTTGACGGATTTAGAAAGTGTTCTGAGCCAGTCCATCGAATCACTGAAGGTGGGGGGGCGCTTAGTGGTGATTAGTTTCCACTCGTTGGAAGACCGCATGGTGAAGCGCTTTATGCGGCGACAGGAGAAAGGTGACCCATTGCCAAAAGGCTTGCCGGTTATGGATTCGCAATTGAACAAACGTTTGAAAACATTGACGCGAGCAGTTAAGGCTAGCGATGAAGAGCTGGCGGAAAACGTCCGGTCACGCAGTGCGGTAATGCGGGTTGCCGAGAAATTGGCTTGAACCAATTTATCGTTGTTTGAGAGGGCATTTTGACGTAGTGGACGGTAAAAAACATATGACGACAGAGCCGGAAAAAAGACGCTATGGCTTACTCGCGCTGGCCTCTCTTGTGTGGGTGGGTATGTTGGTGTCGGCCTTAACGGTTGTCAGCACTACCCACCGTAGTCGTTTGTTATTGAATGAGCTGGAAACCTCAAGACGTCACAATGCAGAGCTGCAAGTGATGTGGGGGCAATATCTACTGGAGCGCAGTACCTGGGCGGCCTACAGCCGAGTGGAGAAGTTGGCAACGGAAGAGCTGGATATGGCACTGCCATCTAACGACAGCATTGTTATTGTTTCGAAAAACGGTTTCTAGGGAGAGCCAGATAGCACCAGTGAAAGAGCGCATCTGGTTGTGGCATCCAGTGGTTATGGCATCCAGTTGTGGAAAGTACGGCGATAGGAAATACAACGATAGGAAATACAACGATAGAGAGTATTTAGTGACAGAGAGCACCCAGTGACAAAACAAGCGACGAGCGCTAAGCGCGAACGCAAATCGAAAGTTGAAAACGCGAGCGGAGCCCTTGGGGGTTCTGCTCGCTCGCGTTTGCCTGATCCGGTGCGTGTACCTCGTTGGCGTTTTTACAGTGTGGCTGTGGTGTTGGCGGCATTAGGGTGCGTAATCGGTTGGCATTTGGCCAGCATACAGGTATTGCCCGGTACTGAGCGGGGCTATGAGTTTCTTCAGCATCAAGGTCAGGCGCGTACATTGCGCTCAGAAAAAATCAATGCTTATCGAGGACTTATTACCGACCGCAATGGTGTTCCAATGGCTGTGAGTACGCCATTGTCATCACTTTGGGTCAATCCTCAGATTTTGAATAACTACCAGGATCGCTGGGGTGAGCTTGCCAAGAATGTGAGAATGAAGCCCGCAGCCCTAGCCGATAAGCTGCGTCGTTACCAAAGCAAAAGCTTCATGTACCTGTCTCGTCATCTTCCGCCTGCAGAGGCTGCACAGGTATTGGATCTCAGAATCCCTGGTGTTTATGCCCAAGAGGAGTATCGCCGCTTTTACCCCTCTGCCGAGGTGAGTGCGCATTTGGTTGGTTTTACCGATGTGGATGATCAGGGTCAGGAAGGGGTGGAGTTGGCCTTTGATGACTGGTTATCGGGTGAAAGCGGTGCCAAGCATGTAGTGAAAGATCAGAAGGGCCACACCATCAAAGAGGTGGGGTTAGTGAAATCGGCAGAGCCAGGCAAGAGTCTGCGTTTGAGTGTGGATATGCGCCTGCAGTATCTAGCCTATCGTGCCCTAAAGCAGGCGGTGGCTGATGAGAACGCGAAGTCGGCATCTGCTGTGGTGTTGGATACCCGCACCGGTGAGGTGTTGGCGATGGTCAATCAACCCTCTTATAACCCGAATAATCGCCGCAATATTGAGGTTTCCGCCACTCGTAACCGGGCCATTACCGACCAGTTTGAGCCTGGTTCGACCATGAAGCCATTTAGTGTGATGGCGGCAATGGAGGCCGGTGTGGTGACGAGATCGACGACGATCGATACCACACCAGGGTATGTGCATATTGGCGGTAAAACCTTCTTAGACCCAGTGAATTATGGCGTGATGGACTTGACCAAAATCATTACTAAATCCAGTCAGGTGGGTACCACCAAAGTGGCGATGAAGATGGATCCCAATGATATTCGGGATATGTATTTCAGAGTGGGGTTGGGTCAATCACCAGGAACTGGGTTTCCGGGTGAAGCCGTGGGTCAGCTGCCTTCTTACAACCGTTGGGCGAAAGTCGTCCACGCTAATTATTCCTTTGGCTATGGCTTTACGGCGTCGGCATTGCAGCTGGCGCAAGCCTACAGCGTAATTGCCAATGATGGAGTGAAAAAGCCTGTGTCTTTGTTGCAGGTGGAGAGCGAACCCAGCGGTGACCAAGTTATTCCTCGCCCTGTGACACAAGATATGAAATCTATGCTGGCTACCGTCACGGAAAAAGGTGGCACCGGCACTCGTGCTGCGTTGGAGCACTATAAAACGGCAGGTAAATCGGGCACGGCCCACATGGTCGGGAAGGGCGGTTACGCTGATGATCGATATCGTTCCTTTTTTGCGGGTTTTGCCCCGCTGGATGATCCAAGAATTGTGGTGGTTGTGACGATTCAAGAACCCCGTTCGGGTAAATATTTCGGGGGTGAAGTGGCTGCGCCGGTCTTCGGAAAAATTGCCGAGGGTGCATTGCGAGTATTGAATGTCGCGCCAGATGCCCAGGTGGTAGAAGAACATCGAACCGCAAAGCGCTCACAACCTTCTGGCCAGCCCTCTTTCTTTCAACAGCCCCCTTTCATTCAAGATACGAAAGTAGACATTGATCGCTTGCAGCCGGAGGTAGTGCTATGAATGCCGCATTAAGCCTGAGTTATCGGCCATTGCAAGCGTTGTTTACTGAATCGCTGCCGGAGCTTGCGGGTGTTTTGCAAGTGAATCAGTTGGTGAGCGACAGTCGCTGTGTTCAACCCGGCGCCGTATTTGTGGCATTACCAGGGCTGAAAGTGGATGGCCGTGACTTCATTAGTCAAGCCGTGTCTGCCGGAGCGGTGGCGGTATTGTCAGAGGTGCCCAAAGGTGAGTCTTTGGCTGTAGTTCAGCATTCTGACTATGTGGAAATTCAATACCCAGCGTTGAGTCAGCGTTTATCCGCCATTGCTGCCCGATTTTACGGTAATCCCGTGGCTGATTTGTCGGGATCGGGACAACAAAATGGGTTTCGAATGTTTGCGGTTACCGGCACCAACGGTAAAACCACCTGCAGTCAGTTGTACTCGACGTTACAACAAGCATTGGGTATGCCTTGTGGTGTTATAGGCACGATTGGCTATGGCATGGCAGGTCAACCAGCTGTGGAGACGGGCTTTACCACCCCGGATGCCATCACTAGCCAAGCGCTGGTACGTGAGTTGATCGACCAAGGTGCGAATGTGGTGAGCGTGGAGGCGTCTTCCCATAGTTTGGCTCAGCATCGGTTGGATGGGATGCCGATTTCCACAGCGTTATTCACCAATCTTACCCGCGATCACTTGGATTATCACGGTGATATGAATACCTACGGTGATGCCAAAGCCCGGTTATTTATGTTGCCGTCGGTGCGTCATGCCGTCATCAATGTGGATGACCGATTCGGAGCGAGTTTAGCCAATATGCTGTCTGCTGTCGGGCAGCTCGATAAGGTGGTGCGCTTTAGCATTGTCGATGATGCGGCTGTTTCTGCATCAACAGAAAAAACGGATGTACGTGTGAAGGCAGCACGGTTCACCGACCAGGGTATTACGGCAGAATTGATGACCCCTTGGGGTAATGGCCAGTTAGTCACAAAATTGATTGGCCCATTCAACTTGAGCAATTTGGTGGGTGTTATCGCAAGCCTTGTCTGTGATGGCGCTGATTTTCATCATGTTATGTCGTTGATACCGTCGCTCAAACCTGTATCTGGTCGAATGCAAGTGCTGAATCATGAATTGAGTTCGGCTTCGAAAGGGCTGTCTGAAAAGAGGCTACCTGGAGTGGTGGTGGATTATGCCCATACCCCTGATGCTTTAGCGCAAGCGCTAAAAGCCATACGCGTCCATACCGAGGGCAAACTTTGGTGTGTCTTTGGTTGTGGCGGAGACAGAGATACCGGCAAGCGTCCGCAAATGGGGAAGATTGCTTCTGAGTTGGCCGATCATGTGGTGATTACCAATGACAACCCTCGGTCTGAATCACCCGAGGTCATTGCTCAGGATATTGAGTCGGGCGTCATTAATTCATCTGTTCAATTAAAAATAGAGTTAAATCGTGCCAAAGCAATTGAGGAAGCAATTCGTCAGGCGAATGAAAAAGACATTGTTTTAATTGCGGGCAAAGGACATGAAACCTATCAGGAGGTTGCTGGTGTGCGCACTCATTTTAATGATGTCGAAGTCGCAACCCAAGTGATGAACGCCTTATCTTCAAGGTTTGCCAATGGAAGCCAGAGTCATGATTAGGCCTATCACTTTATTGGAGTTATCTACCGTATTGCAGGGCCGTTTATTGGCACCGGAAGTCGTAGACAGTACAGAAGTGGCTTCCAAAACGGTTACCGGTGTGAGTACCGATACTCGTGCTATTGAATCAGGCAATGCTTTTGTTGCCATAACTGGTGAGCACTTTGATGGTCATCAATATGTGAATGTGGCGGCAGAAAAAGGCGCGGTTGTAGCGATTGTCAGTGAGCATCAATCCACTTGCTCGCTCCCACAAATTTTGGTGGATAACACCGTTGAGGCCTATGGAAAGATTGCTCAGTGGCATCGGCGTCAATGGCCTCACGCTCTTGTCGCAATTACCGGTAGCTGTGGGAAAACCACAGTGAAAACGTTATTGGCCAGTATCTTTCGCCAGTGTGGAGAGACATTGGCGACAGAGGGGAATTTTAATAACCACATCGGTGTGCCTAAAACCCTCCTCAATCTCTGCGAGCATCACGAATTTGCCGTAGTAGAAATGGGCGCCAGCGCCGGGGGGGAAATCGGTTATCTCGTGAATTTAGCCGAGCCACAGGTGGCCATGGTGAACAATGTAGTACCCGCCCATATGGAAGGTTTTGGTTCGGTTGATGCCATTGCGGTTGCGAAAGGGCAGATTTATGACGGCCTAAGTGATGATGGTATTGCCGTAGTGAACTTGGATGACCATTACGCCGGGCAGTGGCTGGAAAAATTGGGTGAAAAGAGTTGGCTGGGCTTCAGCCTAGAGGATTCAAAGGCTCACTTTTATGCCAATGATATCGAACTAGATGAGATGGGTAGGCCCACCTTTCAATTAATGGGAGTGGCGGGGCGTGCTCGAGTAAAGCTTCCGTTATTAGGTAGTCAGAATGTCGCTAATGCACTGGCGGCAGCGGCGTGCGCCCATGCTATTGGTGCATCGCTTGAGGCCATCGTGAAAGGGCTTGAAACCGTTTCAGAAGTAAAAGGCCGATTATCGGTTTTACCAGGTTTGTCTGGGGCAGAGGTTATTGATGATGCTTACAACGCCAACCCCGGTAGTGTGAAGGCCGCCGTGGATGTGTTGTCAGAATTTAAAAAGAGACGCATTTTCGTGCTCGGAGATATGGGTGAGTTGGGCGACCAGGCTGAAGAGATGCACCGCGAGGTCGGTCGTCATGCGTTAGAAGTCGGAATCAGTCAGTTGTTTACGGTGGGTGAACTCACTGCCTTCACTGCTCAAGAGTTTGGCTCTGAGAGTACGCATTTTGACGATCAAACAACGTTAATTACAGCGTTAAAAGAGCAACTCAGTGAAGACGTTGTTGTGTTAGTAAAGGGGTCTCGAAGTGCACAGATGGACGCAGTTGTGCAGGCGATCACATCGAGTGAGGGTAACTGAGCATGCTGCTTTGGCTGGCTGAGTTTTTAGAACAATACATTAATGGTTTTTCGGTCTTTCAGTACTTAACGCTGAGGGCCATTTTGGGCGTATTAACGGCACTGAGTATTTCATTAATGCTGGGCCCGTGGATGATTCGTCGATTAAACCAATTACAAATTGGGCAGGCGGTAAGAGATGACGGCCCACAAAGTCATCTGAGTAAGTCCGGTACTCCCACCATGGGTGGCACTTTAATTTTGGCGGCCATTTTTATCAGTGCGCTGCTGTGGTCAGACTTATCCAACCGTTATGTGTGGGTGGTTTTAATCGTGACGGCCATTTTTGGGGCCGTTGGTTGGGTGGATGATTACCGTAAGGTGGTTGAACGAAACTCCAGAGGTTTACCAGCAAAATGGAAATACTTTTGGCAATCCATCGGTGGTATTGGTGCGGCGTTTTTTTTGTATTACACCGCTGAGGTTCCCGCTGAAACACAATTGTTTGTTCCGTTTTTCAAAAATGTCGCATGGGATTTGGGGCCGTTTTACATCGTGCTCACCTATTTCGTGGTGGTTGGCTCCAGTAATGCGGTGAATTTAACCGATGGGTTGGATGGCTTGGCCATTATGCCATCGGTCATGGTGGGCTCAGCGTTGGGTATTTTGGCTTACGCCGTGGGTCATGCGGAATTTGCTAACTATTTGCACATCGCCAATATCCCCGGTGCCGGTGAATTGGTGGTGTTTTGTGCGGGGCTTGCTGGAGCAGGGCTTGGGTTTTTGTGGTTTAACACCTACCCCGCACAAGTATTTATGGGTGATGTGGGGGCGCTCGCGCTGGGGGCTGCACTGGGCATTATGGCGGTTATTGTGCGACACGAAATTGTCTTTTTCATTATGGGCGGCGTATTCGTGATGGAAACCGTGTCGGTGATTTTGCAGGTGGGATCTTACAAATTAACCAAGCGACGTATTTTTCGTATGGCACCACTGCATCACCATTTTGAATTAAAGGGTTGGCCAGAGCCTCGGGTGATTGTTCGTTTTTGGATTATCACTGTCATGCTGGTGTTGTTTGGGTTGGCTACGTTGAAGTTGAGATAGGCGTGAAATCAATAATGAAAGGTTTTGAGGTTTAGGGTATTTCCATGTCGGTTGTGATTGCTTCCACGACAAAGCGCGTCATTGTTGGGCTCGGTGTAACCGGGCTCTCTGTTGCGCGTTTTTTAAAGCGTGAGGGCAAACCGTTTAGTGTTTTGGATACCCGCACTGAACCACCGGAGTTGGCTGCGTTTCAAAATGAGTTTCCAACGGTAGAGGTATTAACCGGGCCACTTTCACAGACGTCATCTATGGCGGCTTTATTGAGTGCGGACGAATTGATTGTTAGCCCTGGTATTGCATTGGCAACACCGGAAATTCAGCAAGCACTGAATCAAGGAGCTCAGGCGATTGGCGACATCGAATTATTTGCCCGTTATGCCGATGCTCCCATTATTGCGATCACTGGATCAAATGGAAAAAGTACGGTCACAACTCTAGTGGGTGAGATGGCCAAAAACGCCGGTTTACACGTTGCTGTTGGTGGCAATATTGGTGTACCTGCGTTGAATTTATTGGCCGACGCGAATACCGAGTCTCCGGATTTTTATGTACTGGAGCTATCCAGTTTTCAGTTAGAAACCACGGAAAAACTCGGTGCAAAAGTGGTTACGGTATTGAACATCAGTGCTGACCATATGGATCGTTACAGCGGGTTGCCCGCTTACCATGCGGCAAAAATGCGTATTTGTTTTGGTGCGGAGAGGGTCATCGCCAATCGTGATGACCCCCTGACGAATCCGCCGTTAGCAGAAGGTGTTGCACGTTATTCGTTTGGGCTGGGTATACCCGATCGTCACGGTGTGGGGCTGATAGAGCAGAATGGTGAGCCGTATTTGGCGTTTGAGTTTACGCCTCTGATGCCTGTCAGTGAAATGGCAATGGTTGGACAGCACAACGTTGCTAATGCGTTAGCCGCGCTAGCACTGGGGCATGCGGCGGGACTTGATTGGCCTCCCATGTTGGAGACATTAAAAACCTTCACAGGCTTACGTCATCGTTGTGAGACCGTTGCTCGTGTGAATAACACAACTTTTATTAATGATTCCAAAGCCACCAATGTCGGTGCGGCACTGGCTGCGGTGAATGGTTTAGGCAATCTTCAACAGCCCAATTTGGTGGTGTTAGTAGGTGGAGAGGGTAAGGGTGCTGACTTTCTTCCTTTAGTAAAAGCATTACAGTGTTTCGCCAAATTTATTGTTGTGATTGGTGGGGTTGCCCAACCTTCTCAGGCAGCGTTAACACCGGCGGAAAAAAGCAATGGTGTGTTATTACAAACGTTACAGAAAGTCGCCTATCCCGAATCCCAAATAGCCATCGCACACTCTCTTGAGCAAGCCGTATGCATTGGAAGTGAGCAGGCGCAGGATGGCGATATTGTTTTGCTGTCTCCTGCGGCGGCAAGTTTTGGATGGTTTGAAAATTTTATGATCCGTGGAGATGCTTTTGTTGATGCGGTGAATGCCCTTGTAAAAAATAACGATTCGTTTTCATCACCAGGAGAGGAAATATGAATTTTCCTTCTGCACCGATGAAAATAGATCGAACGGCACCGGCAGTGGAACAGGGATATTTTTTGCGTCGTATCGGTGATGTTTACGATGCATTAAGTGTTGATCCAATGTTGGTGATTGTCATTAGTGCATTGGTGTCATTCGGTATTGTGATGGTGGCATCTTCATCCATCAGTTTTGCGGATCATGCGTACGGAGACCCATGGTTTTTTTTGCGAAAACATTTGGTGTATTTACTGATTGGGCTTACCGGTGCCGTTGTGATTGGCGCAATTCCATTGTCACTATGGCGTCAGTATGGCTGGGTTATGCTCGTGGGTGCCGTGATATTACTGGCATTGGTATTAGTGCCGGGGCTTGGAAAAAGTGTCAATGGAAGTCAGCGGTGGTTAAGGTTAGGCCCGATTAATATTCAAGCTTCAGAAGTGGCGAAATTTTGTTGTGTGATCTTTTTTGCCAGCTACTTCTCGAAATGGCAATTTAAGGTCAGTCAAAACTGGCGTGGTGTCGTCAAACCCCTTGGCGTATTAATGGTAGTGGCATTTTTAATTTTATTGGAGCCGGATTTTGGTTCGACATTTGTTTTAGTCACTACCGTATTGGCGATGATGTTTATTGCGGGCATTAAATTGTGGCAATGCTTGCTATTGGGGTTAATGGCCGGCGGTGGTTTTGCGGCATTGGCCGTCTTAACCCCTTGGCGATTAAAGCGATTGCAAACGTTTTTAAATCCGTGGGCAGATCAGTTTGATAGCGGTTATCAGTTAACCCAATCGCTCATTGGATTTGGTCGTGGTGAGTGGTTCGGAATGGGGCTGGGTAACAGTATTCAAAAATTGTTCTTTTTGCCGGAAGCGCATACTGATTTTATTTTCTCTATTATCGCTGAAGAATTTGGTTTGATTGGTTCTCTTTTGGTAATGGGATTATTTGTTGTCTTCATCGTGAAAGCCTTTGTGTTATCGCGACAGGCGATTAATCGAGACAATAGTTTTGCTAGCTATGCGGCATTTGGTATTGGTGTCATGTTCGCCGCGCAAGTCATTATTAATGTTGGCGTGGCCTCTGGGTTTCTACCCACAAAAGGGTTAACTCTGCCTTTTATCAGTTACGGTGGCAGTAGCTTGGTGGTGTGTTGTTTGTTTGTGGGGCTGCTATTGCGTATTCAAAAAGAATTACAGCCTACGTTAACCCCTGTATTGGGGGCAAAAACATGAATGCGGTTGTTGAGCACACCATAAAAAATCCAAAGGTGAATACCGGTTCTGAGCCTTTACGTGTGTTGATTATGGCAGGGGGTACGGGTGGGCATGTCTTTCCCGCGCTGGCGGTAGCGAAAGAATTGATTGCCCAAGGTGCTTTTGTGTCTTGGTTGGGGACACGTCGTGGTATTGAGTCTCGGTTGGTGCCCGAGGCAGGAATCGATATTGATTACATCACCATTGAAGGCGTACGTGGAAAGGGCATGTCGTCATTATTAAAAGCGCCATTTCTCATTGCTAAAGCAGTGAGGCAGTCGATGTCCGTTTTGCGTCAGCGTCGTGCGCAAGTTGTATTGGGCTTAGGAGGGTTTGCTTCTGGGCCGGGTGGTGTTGCCGCACGCCTAATGAATATTCCCGTGGTAATACACGAGCAAAATGCGGCAGCGGGTACCACCAATAAATTATTAGCACGTATTGCCCAGCGTGTTTTGGTGGCGTTTCCTAAGGCGTTTTCTCAAGGGAAATGGGTGGGTAATCCGGTTCGGCCAGAAATTTCTGCACTGCCATCGCCTAAGGTAAGACTGGCACAGTTAACGACAGAGGAAAATGCTCCTTTAAAAATTTTGGTTCTAGGTGGCAGCTTGGGTGCCACAGCGATAAATCAATTACTGCCAGAGGCGTTGGCATTATTAAAAACACGAGTACAAGCGTCGATGCCCGTGCTTGTTCGTCACCAAGTGGGTGAAAAACATGTGTCGGCCACGTGTGAGTATTATCAGCAGCAGGACATAGACGTTGATGGCAAAACGATTGATGTCATGCCTTTTATTGCCGATATGGCAGAAGCATACGGTTGGGCGGATTTTATTATTTGTCGCGCTGGAGCTTTAACGGTGGCAGAAATCACCGCAGCCGGGTGTGCGGCATTAATGGTGCCGTTTCCGCATGCGATTGATGATCACCAAACCAAAAATGCACAGTGGCTAGTGGACAATAAAGCGGGGATGTTAATTCCTCAGTCGCAATTAAATGCTGAGCGCTTGTGCGAAGAAATAGAACATAAATGGTGTCATCGCAGTGAGTTATTGGCGATGGCAGTGAATGCAAAAGCGTTGGCTATGCCCGGTGCTGCCACCGAAGTGGTCAATGTCTGTAGAGAGGTTTGTCGTCGTGGATAATGCGTACGCCAGAGGAGCGATTCAAATACCGGAGATGCGTCGAATTCGTCGCATCCACTTTATCGGTATTGGTGGTGCTGGCATGAGTGGAATTGCAGAAGTCTTGTTGAATCAGGGGTATCAAATTACCGGCTCGGATTTAAAAGAGTCGGCCACTACCCGCCGTTTAACGGATTTAGGTTCAAAAATATTTATCGGACATCACGGCTCTAATGTCGTTGGTGCAGATGTTGTCGTGAATTCCAGTGCGGTGAACGAATATAACCCAGAAATGATTTCAGCACGGGATTTACGTATTCCTATCGTGCGTCGTGCGGAAATGTTGGGTGAGTTAATGCGCTATCGCCATGGCATTGCCGTGGCGGGAACGCACGGTAAAACCACCACCACCAGCTTCTTGGCCTCTATATTCGCAGCCGCAGAGCGCGATCCAACTTTTGTTATTGGTGGCTTATTAAACAGTGCAGGGTCGAACGCGCAATTAGGGAAAAGTCGGTATTTAATTGCAGAAGCCGATGAAAGTGATGCGTCATTTTTACACTTACAGCCAATGAGTGCGGTGGTGACGAATGTGGACGCTGATCATATGGATACGTATGAAGGCGATTTTGCTCGACTGCAAAAAACCTTTTTGGAGTTTTTACACAATTTACCGTTTTATGGTTTAGCGGTGGTCTGTGGTGATGACCCTATTATTACGCAAATGATCCCCGATATTGCACGCCCAACATTAACGTATGGCTTGGGTGATGAATGTGATTATCAAGCGGTAGAGATTCGACAAGAGGGCATGCACAGTCGTTTTAAAGTGAAGCGGCCTGATCACGATGAGTTATTGGATATCTTTTTAAATATGCCCGGTACTCATAATGTGTTAAATGCACTGGCGGCAATTGCTGTGGCCACCGATGAAGGCGTGGACGACGATGCGATTCAATCGGGTTTGGCTGGATTTTTAGGCGTTGGTCGACGCTTCCAAGTGTACGGTGATTTTCCAGTAGATGGTGGAGCAGTCATGTTGGTAGATGACTATGGTCACCATCCGAGAGAAGTATCGGCAACAATTAATGCCGTGCGAAAAGGTTGGCCAGAACGCCGTTTGGTCATGGTGTATCAACCTCATCGTTACACTCGAACACGAGATTTATTTGAAGACTTTGTGGAAGTGTTATCCAGTGTGGATCAATTGGTTTTACTGGAAGTTTACAGCGCGGGCGAAGACCCAATTAACGGAGCTGATGGTCGCCATTTAAGTCGCAGTATTCGTAACCGAGGCCAAGTAGATCCTATTTTTGTGGAAGGCATTGATAGCGTACCTGAAGTCGTGCGCGATGTTGTGAAACCCGGTGATATTTTAATCACCCAAGGCGCGGGTAATGTAGGTAAATTGGCTGCCGAATTAGCTCGGCGTCAATTGAAATAATATCTCTTGAAAAAATAACAATGATCAATAAATCACGCCAATGAAGTGACGTGAAATGAAATAGGTTGGAGTTGAAGGGTGTTGACTGAATTAACCTCTACAGAGAGTAAACAATTTGGACGCGTAGGGGTGTTGTACGGCGGAATTTCTGCAGAGCGTGAAGTGTCGATGAACAGCGGTAAGGCTGTTTCATTGGCATTGAAACAGTCCGGTGTGGATGTTGTCGATATTGATATTAATGAAAAGGCAATCGAGCAAATAAAAGAGGCCAATATTGATCGTGCCTTTATTATTTTGCATGGTGCCCATGGGGAAGACGGTCGAATTCAGGCGCTGTTGGAATTTATGGGCATACCCTATACCGGTAGTCGTGTACAAGCGTGTAGCTTGGCGATGGATAAATTACGTACTAAATGGCTATGGCAAGGGATTGGTTTGCCAACACCGGATTTTCGAGTGTTATCGGAGAAAACCGATTGGGAGCGAACGCTGCTCGAATTAGGGGGGGCGGTGATGGTGAAACCGGCTCATGAAGGTTCCAGTATTGGTATGGCAATGGTGCGTAATGCTAAGGATTTTGCAGCGGCATTTCATCATGCAACACAATATGATGAGACGGTTTTTGCTGAAGCTTTAGTCACAGGCGCGGAATATACAGTAGCGATTGTGGGCGAAGAGGTATTGCCCCCAATAAAATTAGAGACCGATAATATTTTTTATGATTACGATGCAAAGTATGTATCGGAAGACACTCGATATTTATGCCCTTGTGGCTTAGCGACCGAGGATGTGGATCGATTATCGTTGTTAGCGAAAAAAGCGTTTACCTCAGTAGGTTGCAGTGGTTGGGGGCGAGTGGATTTTATGGCAGACGAAGAAGGAAACTTTTATTTATTAGAGGTGAATTCTGTCCCTGGAATGACCAGTCATAGTTTGGTGCCTATGGCCGCTAAAGAAAATGGGGTTAATTTTCAAACATTGTGTTTGAAAATTCTTACAGAAACCTTATAGCAACTGAAAATGGTCTATTTTAGAAAGAGAAAATTCTTTATTGAAAGTGTGTGTGAAAATTACAGTAAAAAAGTAAATAGGTTTTACTCAATAGCGATATGGGAATAGCGGTTTCAAAACAACCAGCCTTGCGTAAAGCATCGACGATGCGTCGACAAGGCCACCCCACTCACCGATGGTTACGAAAGATGGGTGTAGTCAGTATTGTGCTTACCGTTGCGGCGGTTTTCTCAGTCAGTGGTTGGATTATTCTTGAAAAAGCACGTTACTTTTTTGAGCGTCCTGTTTCCAGTATTGCTATTGAAGGTTCGTTTGATTACGCATCACAAGTAGAAATACAGCAGTTGCTTGAGCCTTTGGTAGATCGCAGTTTTTTTAGCTTGGATTTGATGAGTATTAAAGAGGCACTAGAGTCCAACCCGTGGGTTAGTGAAGTTTCTCTTTACCGGCGCTGGCCAGATCAGCTTGCGGTACAAGTAGTTGAAGAGACGCCCATTGCTCGATGGGGAAAAACCGGTTATTTGAACTCTCGTGGAGAGAGGAAAGAAGTCGATACAAATCGGTCGTTAGCGCATTTACCCTTACTGCATGGGCCAGAAGGCTCTGCATTGGAAGTGGCTTATTTGTATCAACAAATGGTGGCTATCTTGCGGCCAATTAATTTATTGGTGGCAGAGTTAGTGTTAAGTGACGATAGAGCATGGCGTTTACGAACTCATAATGATCTCGTCATTAAGATTGGTAGAGAGAGACCCATTGAAAAAATGGAACGCTTTTTACTGATTTATCAACAAGTATTGGATGAGAAAAAAGAAAATATCGCGGTCATTGATGTCCGCTACGACAACGGTGTCGCTGTACAATGGCGAGAACAAACCGTTAATACTCTGTTAACTCAGAGCAACGTTAACCCAGAGTGATGATCCGGCATGATGCTAGAGCAGCTTAATGATAAAAACACTCGCAATGATTCGCGGGAAAGGAAGTATAGAAAAACGCATAATAACTATGGCGTTTTCAGTTTTGCGTTTTTAAGTAAACGCCTCGTAGAGGCAGGTGGATAATGGCAAATACAAACGACAATAGAATGATTGTTGGCTTGGATATTGGAACATCCAAAGTAGTGGCAATTGTTGCAGAGCTGTCTTCCAGTGATGAATTGGAAATTATTGGTATCGGTTCTCATCGATCTTCGGGTTTGAAAAAAGGAGTTGTTGTCAATATTGAATCCACAGTGCAAACCATTCAGCGTGCAGTTGAAGAAGCAGAATTAATGGCAGGTTGCCAAATTCATTCGGTGTATGCCGGCATTGCGGGCAGCCACATCAGCAGTTTGAACTCGCATGGCATTGTTGCCATAAAAGACCGCGAGGTGCTTGAACAAGACCTTGAGCGAGTCATTGATGCAGCGCAAGCGGTGGCCATTCCTGCTGACCAAAAAATACTCCATATTTTACCGCAGGAGTATTTGATTGATGACCAGGAAGGCGTGAAAGAACCGCTTGGTATGTCGGGAGTTCGCTTGGAAGCGAAAGTGCACTTAGTGACTTGCGCAGTGAATGCCGCACAAAATATTGAGAAGTGTATTCGACGTTGTGGGTTGGAGGTTGAAGATATTATTTTGGAGCAGTTGGCTTCCAGCTACTCCGTACTCACCGATGACGAAAAAGAATTGGGTGTGTGCATGGTCGATATTGGTGGGGGTACAACGGATATTGCTATTTTCACTGAAGGGGCAATTCGTCATACCGGTGTTATTCCCATCGCGGGTGATCAGGTGACCAACGACATTGCCATGGCATTACGTACACCAACGCCTCATGCCGAAGAAATTAAAATTAAATACGCCTGCGCATTAGCAAAACTCACGGGCGCAGATGAAAGTATTAAGGTTCCCAGTGTGGGTGATCGCGAGGCAAGAGACTTATCTCGTCAAGCATTAGCGGAAGTAGTGGAACCACGTTATGACGAATTATTTACATTGGTACAAGCCGAACTGCGCCGCAGTGGCTACGAAGACTTAATTGCCGCTGGCATTGTTTTAACAGGCGGTACGTCAAAAATGGAAGGTGTTGTGGATTTGGCCGAGGAAATATTTCACATGCCAGTGCGCTTAGGTGCGCCGCAAAACGTGAGAGGGTTATCGGATATCGTCAACAACCCGATTTATTCAACGGGTGTCGGTCTTCTGCAATATGGTGCTCAACAGCAAATGGAGGGGTTGCGTCGGGGAATAATACCTGAAACAGGGGAAGGTTGGTGGAGCCGAGTTAAGTCGTGGTTTGAGTCCAACATGTAAAACGAATCAATAAAAAATTTATCGTATTTCATCAGGGAAAAAGAGGGTAACCATAATGTTTGAGCTTGTAGATAGCGTACCGCAAAATGCGGTCATTAAAGTAATTGGTGTGGGTGGCGGAGGAGGCAATGCCGTCAAACACATGATTGCCAATCAGGTAGACGGCGTTGAGTTTATTTGCGCAAACACCGATGCGCAGGCGCTGAAAGATATTGATGCACGTACCGTATTACAGTTAGGTCAAGGTATGACCAAAGGCTTGGGTGCTGGGGCGAATCCAGAAATTGGTCGCCAAGCGGCCATGGAAGATCGGGATCGTATCGCAGAAGTGCTCAGCGGTGCAGATATGGTCTTTATTACGGCTGGTATGGGCGGCGGTACTGGCACCGGTGGGGCACCGGTTGTGGCAGAAGTCGCTCGTGAAATGGGTATTCTTACCGTTGCAGTCGTTACCAAGCCATTCCCATTTGAAGGGAAAAAGCGCATGGCTATTGCGGATCGTGGTATTACTGAATTAGAAGAATCGGTCGATTCACTCATCACTATTCCCAATGAAAAATTGCTCTCCGTATTGGGCAGTGCAACGTCATTGCTCGATGCCTTTAAAGCAGCAAACGATGTGTTATTGGGAGCGGTGCAAGGTATTGCTGATTTGATCATCCGTCCTGGAATGATCAATGTCGATTTCGCTGATGTACGTACAGTCATGTCTGAGATGGGTATGGCGATGATGGGTACTGGTTTTGCTAGTGGTGAGAATCGTGCCCGTGAAGCGGCTGAAGCGGCAATTCGTAGTCCTTTGCTGGATGACATTAATCTTCAAGGTGCTCGCGGTATTCTAGTGAATATCACCGCAGGTATGGACTTATCTTTGGGTGAGTTCTCCGAGGTGGGTGATACCGTTGAAGAATTTGCTTCAGGTGATGCGACGGTGGTAGTTGGTACCGTGATTGACCCAGATATGAGCGGAGAATTACGTGTAACAGTCGTTGCAACCGGATTGGGCTCTGCCATTAACCGCGAAGAGAAAAAGCCTAATGCTCCAGTCAGTAAAGTGATTGATAATTCAGCATTGCGTGCAAATGGGCAGCCTGACTACAGCAGCTTGGATAAGCCAACTGTCATGCGTAAACAAGCAAGCCGTGGTGGTACACAGACTGCTCAAGCTGCACTCGATGATAAGGATATGGAATATTTAGATATTCCTGCGTTCTTACGTCGTCAGGCAGATTAAGTTTGTATTCAGTATCCAAGCGCTAATCTGGATGTTAGTAATGGCTAAACGGCAATTTTAATGGTGTGTTTTTTGATTGTTTGTTGAGCGTAATGTCTGTGACGTAATGAGCGAAGTGACTAAATGCGAATCTCGTTGGTTTGCTGTGTGCTTCCTGTTACACTTTGCACATTTTTGTGCTTGGTTAAAATTTGATCAGGCGAATATTTTCGGAGACTCGTTCAGTTAATGATTAGGCAGCGGACACTAAAAAATGCAATCCGGGCAACTGGTGTTGGTTTACACACTGGTGACAAAGTCTATCTCACCTTAAAGCCCGCCCCGGTGGATACGGGTATTTTGTTCAGACGAACAGATTTGAACCCGGTTGTTGAGATAGAAGCAAAAGCGGAAAACGTTGGTGATACGACACTCTCCACTACCCTGATGAAAGGTGATGTGCGTGTATCCACCGTTGAGCATTTACTGTCTGCCATGGCGGGTCTTGGAATTGACAATGCGATTGTTGAGGTTAGCGCGGCTGAAGTGCCGATTATGGATGGTTCTGCGGGACCTTTCGTTTTTTTAATTCAGTCAGCGGGTATCGAAGAACAAACAGCACCAAAGAAATTCATCAGAATTAAAAAACCGATCAGTGTTCAAGAAGGAGACAAAAAGGCCGACTTTTTACCCTTTAACGGTTTTAAAGTCTGTTTCAGTATCGACTTTGATCACCCTGTATTTCGAGATAGAAAACTGGAGTCTGAAGTTGATTTTTCCAGTACCTCCTTTGTCAAAGAAGTGAGTCGTGCGAGAACATTTGGTTTTATGCAAGATATTGAGTACTTGCGCTCCAAAGGCTTGGTTAAAGGTGGAAGTGTTGATAACGCCATTGTGGTCGATGACTATCGCATTTTGAATGAAGATGGTCTTCGCTACGAAGATGAGTTCGTGAAGCACAAAATCTTAGATGCCATTGGTGATTTGTACCTGCTGGGAAATAGCCTGATCGGTGAGTTCAAAGCCCATAAATCTGGCCATGCATTGAATAACAAATTGTTGAGATCTTTAATTCAGCGTGAAGATGCGTGGGAAGTGGTTACTTTTGAAGATGAACAGGAAGCACCGATTTCCTATGTTAAACCGGTTATGGCAGTTTCTTAAGATAGCTCCTTAATATAGGTTATAAGGAGTATGTAAGCACTCACAATTTTTTTTGTGTTACTCTCCTCGTTTTGATCTGATTTTGTTCATTTCTCTCGAATGGTGTGACCCATTTAACTAAATGGGTGTGCGCCAGTGTTGTATATCCTACCGTCATTTGGCATTATCAGCGGCTGATAAAGACCTAGTCTTTTAATTAGCGTCTATTCTGTAAAAAATTTGGGTGCCGATTTGGCTTACATAATGACCATCTTTGTGCAAGAAAGATGGTCATGGATGTGGAGTCAAATTAAATATCGAGCTAAGTTGGTACTTTTTACAGCCACTCCAATGATTCATAGTGTATGCAGGGATGGATGTTACGCCATTGAAGGTGTAAACATTGGTTGATATGCATGCAGTACGCACGTATCACACATAGGCATATAGGTAGACACTTTACTTTGAACACATCGTAATGGTGGGCTTCGGGTTCAAAAGCGCGACTGTATTGTTTTTTGATTTGGTCGTTTATGACCAGCAGCAGAGCCGCTGAAACGTTCTTGATTCAAGTGTTGTTATGAAAGTCATTGTTGTCGGAAAAAATCATTCTCGCACGCGAAGCTTCAACATATCGAGTTGGGCGCGTGCTTTGTTGTCTATTTGTTTGCTGGGCATTCCTCTTGGTGCGACACTCATTGGCTATCAGCTTGGTGCTGGCCGTGATGAACAAACAGATGTTTTGGCGGATGATTCGGCCCAAGCCCTGAAGCAAGCAATCGACACACAGAAACGGACCGTCGAACAAACCCGCCGTGAAACAGAAGAGCATTTAGCAGCTCTTAC
Source organism: Marinibactrum halimedae (assembly GCF_021234875.1). GTDB lineage: Bacteria > Pseudomonadota > Gammaproteobacteria > Pseudomonadales > Cellvibrionaceae > Marinibactrum > Marinibactrum halimedae. The sequence continues at coordinate 100,835 of NZ_JAJQVM010000017.1, forward strand.
TTTGCGTATGGCTGAGTTGCAAGCTCGATTGGTCAGACTGGATGCATTGGGCGAGCGTCTTACCACGATAGCAAAACTGGATTCTGGTGAGTTCGATTTTAGTCAAACTCCCGCCCTTGGTGGTCCTGAGTCGTTAGAAGCTCAAAGTACATACATTCCTCCTACTTTTATCGAAGTCATTGATCAGTTAGCAGATCAAATAGCAGATCGCGAGCAGCAGTTAGAAACGCTCGAAATTTTAATGGCGAATCGAAAAATTCAAAGCGACCTTTTTATCGCAGGCCGCCCTATCAAGAAAGGGTGGATGTCATCCCGTTTTGGTCGTCGAACAGACCCATTTAACGGCAAGATTGCATGGCATGGTGGTGTTGATTTCGCTGGAAAATTTGGTTCAGACATCATTTCTGTTGCATCAGGTGTTGTGACTTGGTCAGACAAGCGTAGCGGTTATGGCCAAATGGTTGAGGTGAGCCATGGTGGTGGCTTTTCAACCCGTTATGCTCACAATAGCGAAAACCTTGTTAAGGTGGGTGATGTAGTTAAAAAAGGACAAGTTATCGCTTTAATGGGAAGTAGTGGACGTTCCACAGGCCCACACGTTCACTTTGAAGTTTATAAAAACGGTCGTGCTGTCGATCCGTCTTCCTATATTCATCGCACTCACCGATAATACTCCCCCTTTCGAACTTGCGCGATTGAGCGCCTTCCTGTTTACTGTGCCCCCACATTGGTAGGGCACAGTGCAATACGACATTTTTTCACGGATAACAAAATGATAGGCAAAATTTTTAGAGCGGTTTTTGGGACAAAAAATGATCGAGAGTTGAAGCGAATGCGCAAGTTGGTTGGGAAGGTCAACGCACTCGAAGAAACCTATCAAGCGCTCTCAGATGAACAGATAAAAGAAAAAACAGCGGAGTTTAAAAAGCGCTATCAAGAGGGGGAAACTCTTGATGCATTATTACCAGAAGCCTTTGCGCTGGCGCGTGAAGCCAGTAAACGTGTGCTGAATATGCGCCACTTTGATGTGCAAGTTATTGGGGGCATCACCTTGCATGAAGGGCGTATTGCTGAGATGCGTACTGGTGAGGGTAAAACCTTGATGGCGACGTTGCCCTCGTACTTAAATGCCCTGTCTGGTAAGGGTGTTCATATTGTTACCGTGAATGACTATCTGGCTCGTCGAGATGCCAATTGGAACCGCCCGCTGTTTGAAGCCTTAGGTTTGACTGTTGGAGTGATTCATTCGATGCAGGACCCAGGTGATAAGCGTGCTGCCTATCAAGCCGATATTACCTATGGCACGAATAACGAATTTGGTTTTGACTACCTTCGTGACAATATGGCCTTGCGCTTGGATGATCGAAATCAACGTCCATTAAATTTTGCGATTGTGGATGAGGTGGACTCCATCTTAATTGACGAGGCACGGACACCATTAATCATTTCTGGCGCAGCGCAAGACTCATCAGCGTTGTATAAGAAAATCAATAGCTTAATTTCCTTGCTGAAAGCGCAGCTCGAAGAAGAAGATGGGCACTATGTTGTCGATGAAAAAGCGCGCCAAGTTGAGCTGACCGAATCTGGCCACCAATATGTTGAAGAAATTTTAAGCGGTAACGGATTGTTGTCAGAAGGCGATAGCTTATATGCGGCGGCCAATTTGGGTTTATTGCATCATGTCCACGCTGCATTAAGAGCGCATACCCTCTTCCATAAAGACGTGGATTATATTGTTCAGAATAATCAAGTACTCCTGATTGATGAACATACAGGGCGTACCATGCCTGGTCGCCGTTTGTCTGAAGGATTGCATCAGGCCTTAGAAGCCAAAGAAGGCCTCCACATTCAAAATGAAAGCCAAACATTGGCATCCACAACCTTTCAAAACTATTTCCGTTTGTACTCTAAGCTTAGTGGTATGACGGGTACGGCAGATACTGAAGCGGTAGAATTCCATCAAATATACGGGTTGGATGTAGTCGTTATCCCAACGAATAAGCCTATTCAGCGTGACGATTTGAATGATTTGGTTTATTTGTCGCTAGAAGAAAAATACGACGCTATCGTGGCGGACATTAAAGACTGCCAAGAAAAGAAAGCACCGGTGTTGGTGGGTACGGCGTCTATTGAGACGTCTGAGATTATGTCCAATCGCCTTCACAAAGCGGGCATTAAGCACCAAGTGTTAAATGCTAAGTATCATGAAAAAGAAGCGGATATTATTGCCCAAGCGGGTCGCCCAGGTACCGTGACAATTGCAACCAATATGGCGGGTCGTGGTACGGATATTGTGCTTGGAGGTAACTGGGAAGCAGAAGTTGCGGCAGTGGACAACCCTAGCACGGCACAAGTGGATGAGATTAAAGCGGAATGGAAGAAGCGTAACGAAGTGGTACTTGCCGCAGGTGGATTACACATTATCGGTACGGAGCGTCATGAATCTCGTCGGATTGATAATCAGCTGCGTGGCCGTTCTGGTCGTCAAGGTGATCCCGGGATTACGCGCTTTTATTTATCACTTGAAGATAACTTGATGAGAATCTTTGCCTCAGACCGAGTGCGTAACTTTATGAAAGCGCTGGGTATGGAAAAAGGTGAAGCTATTGAGCATCGAATGGTCAGTAATGCCATTGAAAAAGCACAGCGTAAAGTTGAAGGCAGAAACTTTGACATGCGTAAGCAGCTGTTGGAATACGATGATGTGGCTAATGACCAGCGCCAAGTTATTTATCAGCAGCGCCGTGAAATTTTAGAGGCAGAAACCATTTCTGATACGGTTGATGCTATTCGTGCAGATGCTGTAGCAGATGTTTTCGGTAATTATGTTCCACCACAAAGTGTGGAAGAGCAGTGGGATGTTCCGGGGTTGGAGCAATATTTAGAGGCGGAATTTGGATTGCGTCTACCGATCCAGCAATGGCTGAAAGAAGATAAGTCGTTACACGAAGAAACCTTGCTGGAGAAGGTCACTGCCGAAGTGAATGCCTTCTGGGTAGCGAAATGTGAGCGTTTTGGTGACGTAATTAAAGATGTTGAAAAACAAATTTTCTTGCAGGTATTGGATATGCTTTGGAAAGAGCATTTATCCAATATGGATCACTTGCGTCAAGGTATCGGCTTACGTGCATACGCTCAGCGAAATCCCAAACAGGAATATAAGCGTGAATCATTTGAGTTGTTTCAGTCGATGTTGAATAACATCAAGCATGAAGTGACCAAAGTTTTAGCGCGTGTAGAACCGATTTCTCAAGAACAAATTGAAGAAATGGAGCGCCGTCAACGGGAAGCTCAAGAAAACATGCGCATGAAAATGGAGCATGCAGAAGCTAATGCGTTGCAGCCAGAAAATACAGAAGCGACTAGGGATGTCCCGGAATCTGTTCGACGTATGGAGCCCAAAGTTGGACGAAATGACCCTTGTCCGTGTGGGTCTGGTAAAAAATATAAGCAATGCTGTGGCAAGCTTACCTAATATTGTTTCAATTCTGTAGTAAAGGTATACACTAAAAATTAAGGGCCGCGTTTGCGGCCTTTTTTATTTTTGTTATGGTGCAGCCTGATGAAAATACACTGTAGAGAGTTTATTTATGTCTGTCTCTGGTTTCGATTTTTCGCCCTTAAGCCCTGTCCCTGGCATCCGTCTTGGTACGGCATTTGCCGATATAAAAGGTAAAAATCCTGATAAAAAATCCAGGGACGATATGGCTGTAATGGCTTTTGATGAAGGCGCGAGTGTTGCGGGGGTTTTCACTCAAAATGCATTTTGTGCCGCTCCTGTTGAAATCTGTCGACGTCACCTTGGTGAAAATATACGAGCATTCGTTATTAATGCTGGTAATGCTAACGCTTGTACTGGTGAAGCAGGATTGTCAGATGCTGAGCAGTCCTGTGAATACCTAGCGACGTCATTGGGTATTTCAGCGCAGTCTGTCATGCCGTTTTCGACGGGGGTTATTGGGGTGCCGTTGCCCATGCCCCGTCTTTTAGACGGGATTCAAGGATGCGTAGACAATCTGGATGAGCAACATTGGGAGCAGGCTGCGCACGCCATTATGACCACAGATACCCGTCCAAAAGGTCACTCTGTTCAGTTTGTGCATGAGGGAGAGGCCGTTATTGTTACGGGTATCGCCAAAGGCTCAGGGATGATTAAACCGAATATGGCAACCATGCTTGCCTATGTCGGGACCAATGCCAAGGTCGCGACACCAATATTGCAGGCACTCCTTGTTGAATGTACCGAGAAGAGTTTTAACCGAATCACTGTGGATGGCGATACGTCCACCAATGACTCCTGCATGTTGGTCGCAACGGGAAAAACATCTTTGCCAGAAATCCAAGAGGCTTCCGGTGACCTTTATGAGAAACTAAAAACAGCTGTGTTCGAAGTGTTATTACACTCTGCACAAAGTATTGTCGCAGATGGAGAAGGCGCTACGAAGTTTCTCTCGGTGCTGGTGCAGGAGGGGGAAAGTACTCAGGAGTGTTTACGAGTCGCTTATGCAGTAGCGCAATCTCCTTTGATTAAAACAGCTTTGTTTGCCAGTGACCCGAATTGGGGGAGGATTGTTGCTGCAATTGGTTATGCCGGAGTAAAAGGGTTGGATGCCAATGCCGTTCGGGTATACCTAGGAATGGGTATTGTCTCCGATGTTGTTAAAGGTGCTAGCGCGTCCGCAGTGAATATTGCGAATGAGGTTCTTATTGTAGAGCAGGGCGGCTGTGCAAAGGGTTACCGGGAAGAGGTAGGACAGCGTATTTTTGACCACGAATTTATTACTTTGCGAATTGCATTAGGGAGAGGTCAGAAGTCAGAAACCGTTTGGACAACGGATCTTTCACATGAGTATGTCAAGATCAATGCAGAATACCGGACGTAATGCCAAACTCTGTATGGTTAGTATAAACGTATTGAATGTTTATGAATGAAGCAGATTTGAGTAATCATGTTGAATGAGAAAAAAATGGTAAAAGTGGCGGTGGGTGTGATTATCCGTGATCAAAAAATTCTATTATCTAAGCGTCCTGACCATCTTCATCAAGGTGGTTTATGGGAGTTTCCTGGCGGTAAAATAGAAAATAATGAAACAGTAGAAGATGCTTTAGGGAGAGAGCTGGCGGAAGAGCTAGGGGTTCAAGTCATTCGAAGTGAATCGCTAATGGATGTCAAACACGATTACATTGATAAGTCTGTGTTATTACAGGTGCACATGGTTCGTCACTTTATTGGGGGGCCGACAGAGGCGGATACATTAGGAGAGGAAGGTCAATTAGTTCGTTGGGTGCCGATCGAAGAGCTTGATCATTATGAGTTTCCTGCTGCCAACCAGTCCATTTTAATGGCTATTAAAAACTCATCACTTTCTTAATTGTTGAGAGGCACTACGATTTGCTTGGTAAGGCTGCTCCAATTTGGTAGCACTGTAATACCTAGATCGTAGCTTGCTCACTGTATGATTTTCTTAGGAGTTGAATTTGGAAGAATTGATAAACTCCTAAGATTTTTTTAATTTCTGTGCATCAAAAACGCGCAGAAAAAGTGACAGCAAATAAAGACCAGTCTTTATCGGTAGGTTCGGTTAGGGGGTTTTCTAGAATTGATAGCCATCCAGTTCCTTCAATAGAGTGAATTTCGGCGCTGACCATGTAATGTTGATTAAAATCCCAACGAGTACCTAGAGTCCAATCTTTGGCATAGCGAATGTGACCCTGAATGCCTGTCGCTGCTTCAAAGTCTTCGCCTTTCGGATCATCATTATTCCACACTAACTCGTCGTATCGTAGAAACCAACGCCACTTGTTGCTCAGGCGATATTCGCCTTGGATAAAGAAGTTATGACCTTCAATATCACCTTCTAGTGGTGGGCCAAAGTCTTTTAACGCCGTTTTTCGGATGACGTATTCGGCGGTTAATGTCCATTGCTCTTGTTGGTACTGAACTGAAAAAATTAATGGGCGTAGGTCAAGAAAGCCAGGGCTCAATAAGTCATCTCTACTTGGTTTGTAATCAAGCTCAATATCAGCGGCAGTCAATGCTGCTCGAAAACGTCCAAAATCATAATCGTAATTTAGTCGAGCCATCCAACTTCTTGCCCCTTCAAATTCACCAGGAACAGATTGAAAAAATGTGGCAGGCTCTAAATCTGGGTCTTCCGTCCGAGGTTCAAAAACACCGATTTGGAACGTAATATCGGATTTTTCTAATCGATGTTGATGAATGAGGTGGGCGCCATCGGATGATAGTGCCAAATTTCGATTCACATCAAAGTAAACCGATTGAGGTAAAAGAATGCTGGGGCGAGTGGCGGCTACGTCGCGTGTATCATTATAAAAACCATAAGGATTGACGACGCGCCCTAAGCGAACACTGGTTTCATAATGCTCATCAATCAGAAGTTTGATGTTGGCAAATGCAAAATCGATGCGTATGTTGCCGTCGTCTGTTTCTCCAGCATCACGGGCAACAGCTTGGGTGGCGAAGTGAAAGCGCTTATGTGGTTCCCATAGGCCATTTAAGCCGAGTTCGTAAAACTCAAAACTGCCGTTTTCACTATCGCCAAAGAAGTTATTATCGTCACTGTGTAAATAACTGATTGCTGCAAAACCGTGTAACTGAAACTCTTGGGGGCTGGCAGCCAATACCATCGCCGGCATGCTTATGATGCTCGCTATGCTTGAGGTGATGATTGATCTTATGTTGAGCTTCATAGTGATTCCAGCGTAATTATTTTCACTTGATCGTTGGCATTGTCAGAGAGGATATAGCCAATGGCATCTTGCGTTTTAGATATATGCTCTATCATCTCCTTTTCAGATTGAACAACAGAGGGAGATTGTCCGACACCAGAGTAGACACGGCGATCCCATATTCGCCTTAAATTATAAGGGAAGGTTTGCAGTACTTTCTTGGCAAACAGTTCATGTGTGGGGTCGTTATCTGTCAGCACAAAAACTTGTATGGCCTCACCATTAGGCCATGAACGTTTTCGCATGGCAAAAATGGAACGTAATTCATGGGATTTTAAATGACTTGGTTCAACGCTCTTGTTCACAATAACAATAACACCACCTTTGTTGGTATCAGTTGATGCAAGAGTACTGGCACAGAAAAGCAGTATGAGCAGAGTAACGATTGTATAGGTTAACCGTTCAAGCATGAGTAATGTATCCCGGTTACAAAGCAGATGTTGTGGTTGAGAGTGTTTTTCATATTTTGCTCTAGGTAATTAGTGCCCTTAAAAATATGAAAGCAAAGGTCTGTAGCCTCGACCATTTTTTTGTGCAATTTCTTTAATCCGATAGTAATGCGGTCAAGGTTGACTTTACACATTCTCATTGTTCGAGCAGGATCTTTTTTCGCTTGTTTTGATGAGTGCTCTATCAGAGTGGAAATAAAGCCCTCTCGAATAAAAAAGATAGCGTGTATTTCGAGAGTGGGAAAGTAAAACATGCGTATGAACGCCTTATAAATAAATCAAGTGTGGTAACAGGTGGTGTGATTATGCTGGGCTAGTTAATGCGAGTATTCGTATTGGGTCCTTCCGTACTTTTTATACATTTCTAGCCTTTCTTTTAATTTTATTAATCGTATTTTTATTTGATTTCGATATCCCCATTTTTTGGCAGAGGTTTATCTGATTTTATTCTCAATAAAGACCTCTCGTCAAAGTATTATCCCTGATTCATTCTGCACTTTTTGTGGAAAGTACTATCTGATTTTGGAAAGTACTATCTGATTGTGGAAAGGATTATCGTTTGGCTATCCCACTCACGGGTTCCAAATATGGCGTTTGATTTTCAATAACAGTAACCAAGTGTGGCTTTGGTTTACCAATGTAATATCCCTGTGCATAACCAACGCCAAGCTCTTTGAGCAGAGAGAGTTGGAATGGCGTTTCTACAAATTCTGCGATAGATTGCTTTCCTAACCCATGGACTACATCCGTGAGGGCTTTTACAAAAAGTTTGTCTTCTCTATCAGAGGCGAGATTTCTTACAAATGATCCGTCAATTTTGACAAAATCAACCGGTAATTGGCGCAAATAGTACCAAGACGCAAAGCCGACGCCGAAGTCATCCAGTGCAAAGCGATAACCGAGTGCTCGGAAGTCTCCTATGACATGAGCGGCGGTATTAATATCTTCTACGGCAGAGGTTTCGGTTAGTTCGAATATTAGATTAGATCGGTCAATGTTGTATTTCCCCACTTCATATTCAATGTGATCAATGAAGTTACGGTCTGCAATAGCCCTTGCAGAGAGGTTCACAGCTAATGTTACCTCTTGAAAGCCTTGTTTTTTGAATTTATGGAGGGCTTTGCAGGCTAGCGTAACGACTCGACTGTCTATCTCACAAATTAGTCCGGTTTTTTCAGCAATTGGAATAAACACGCCGGGAGAAATGATTTCATCTTTTTCATCTATCATCCGCACTAAGGCTTCAAAGTGAGAGATTCTTCCACGTGCTATGTCGTAGATGGGTTGGTAGTGGAGAATCAAACGGTCAGCATCTAATGCTTCTTGTAGTCGCGATTTCCAGTTAACGGTATTGCGAAGTTTATTTCTTTCACGATCTTCCGGTGAAAAAATTTGCCAATTAGTACGAGCATTACTGGAGGCTTTGGCTTTAAACATAGCCAAATCAGCATTGGCCATAAGGTCTTCGGCGGCAATACCATGGTCTGGGTACAATGAAATACCAATGCTGACGCTAATTTTGTGAGTGGAACCGTTGGCACTGATTTTGGTATGACGAATAATTTCTGACAGTTTGGTGGCAAAGGCAATGGCGCTGCTACGGTCGGATTGTTCTAGCAGAATGGCAAATTCATCTCCGCCTAAACGAGCAATAACATCCGTTTCTTGAATATCGTGCCTTAGTTTTTGGGAGATTTCTTGCAATAGGTAATCGCCTGCCATATGGCCACTGGTATCATTGATGGACTTGAATTGGTCAATATCAAAGAAGATTAATGCGCCAGGCTCTTGGTTACGTTGATGCTGTTTAAGTGCACGTTCGAATTCTAATTGAAAACGGCGACGATTGAGTAATTCAGTTAGTGGATCGTGTTCGGCAAGCCACGCCAAATTCTTTTCGGCTTGTTTTCGTTCTGTTAGATCAAGCCCCACTGATAAAATGGCAGATCGCTTAGGGTCAGCAGGGTTTAGGCAGCTATGGTACCAATCCATATGGAGTTGCCGTCCGTGGGGCGATTTAAAGTCCAACTCATGGTGAAATTCATGTAAATCACCATTAATCAGCTGGCGAATACCATCACGAATCAATTGCTGGGTCACATCATCTAATCGCGATAAAAAATTTTCGTGGTGTTCTTGATCTTCTTTCAACCCCAATAACGCTCTCCCTTCGGAGTTGATGAGTTGAATATCTCCGTCTGGGCTTTGAGTAAAGATGACAACATGTACATTATTCAGGAGGCTGGTGACAAAATTTCGCTCTTCCAGTAATTCACGACTTCGTGTTTTTAATCGTTTGGTTCGAGATTTGACGGTCTCATCCAGTCTATCCAATGTGCCAGCCAATAAGGTGGCGGCATCAAACAACTCATGAATTTCATTGCGTAAAAATCGTCCGCTGGGCTTGTCCAGTCTCTCTGCTGTTTTGGTACGACCGCTACTGGCTAGCTGTGGGAGGCCTTTGGATAACACTTGAAGACGAACCATGGGAACCCATAGAGAGGCCAGCACGACGGCTTCGGTTAAAATTAGGGTTGCGATTGCAGCAGCAATAAAGGTGCGCAATGTATTGGTGAGGTTTTGAATATCGCTGGTAATGTCGTCCAAAACAACCAAATTGGCTGAAGAAGACTCCTTGTTGTCTGAAAGCGGGATAATACCGATCTCATAGGTATTACCATCCCAAACACGAGTAACTTTTTTCTGCTCTAGTAATTCTTCGAGGCTCCAGTTGCTGGCAACTGACAATAGGAGGTTATGAGTGAGTGGGATGCCTGTCAGGGCCACGACATCGTGTGACCAGCGTTCTAAACTGCGGCGGCCACTGCGTGTTTGGCTTGCTTGAGATGGCACCAATAATCCAATATCGGCATTCGTATTGGCTTGGAACTGCAATACAGCATCGGCTAATGAACTCGTCAAAATCAGCAGACCAAGCTCTAAATTATCAAGTAAAACAGGAACAATGACTACTTGTAAGCATGTAGTGGGGCACCATACGCGTGTTACGGGGGATTCGGAGGACTTTACGGTAGATTTCCATTGCTCTGGGATTTGAGCCGGATCAACCTTGTTGCCCCAAGAGGCTAAACTGGCATTGTGGTCGTCGACCAATAATAGTGAGTCGACTCCCCAATCAAAGTTTAATTGTCCCCAATTTTTTTCCAGTACGGAAATCAGGCGGGCCTGGGTGGACATTGTGGTGTCAGAGTCTTGCTGTGCCTGATCTTGCATGTGGCTGGCAAGGCGAAGAAGCTGTAATTGAATACCTGCAAGGGCACCGTTAACGGCTTGCTGTCGGTCTTCAAACACGCGATTACGCTCATTGATATGAGTGATATCGAGGTTCTTTTTTCCAAAGTACGTTAATAGACTGATTGCGCTGAACAGAACAACACTGACAACGATGACGGCCTGCCATTTTAGGCTTAAAAAGTTTTTGCGTTTATCTTCGGTCAATGTCAAGGATATAGCACCATATGTGAACGACATTACTGATTATAGTAATCGGCCTGATGATTATTCATAAATTTTCTGCCTAGTTGATTAAGTTAACCAAAATTTTCATGCTCAAAAAGGCGTGTAAAGTTTCTAGATGATTTTTGCGCCGAAATGTAAATTAATGTGAAGATGTAAAACTAATCAATAAAAGAAGGTTTTACAATCATGGAATTTATGTATCAAAGGCTTTTTGAGCATGTGCGGTAGTCACCGATATTGTCGAGAAAAATTGATTTTTTTCTTGTAGTACTTGCAGATTTGTACGCCATTGATTAAGTTCTTGTCTAGAAAGTATTCCGTTATTGACGGCCGCCTCTTCGATCATGTCTGATTGTGTGAGGTATTTCCAAGTATCATAGTCGTTAACCACTACCGCATGAGTGAACAACTGTAAGTTGAAAAGTGTTTTTGTACACGCCAAAGAAGAAATCTTGTGGTGGTCTGATAAATCTGAGGATGTTTGATTCTCAATTTTGTCTTGTGTCGGTGTGGTTTGCTCGGATGGGTGTTGATTAAATGTGTTTTGAGTAATTGATGTACTCAAAGATAGCGAAAAATTACTCGATGCTGCCACCTTCGTTGAATTATCATGCTCCTTAGTTGGAATGACCATTAGCTCAGAGAAGAGGCTTTTTAGTTGGCGGCCGGAATAACCATTCTTTAGTATTTTTTCTGCGGAAAACTGCTTAAGGCGGAATTCCGTTGATGGACAAGTATTGTGGGTAGAGAGACTGCCCCAATCCGTGTCCACAATAACGATATGGCCGCCAGGCGCAGTAATGCGGATGGCTTCTGCCAGTGCGAGTTCAGGGTTTTCGAGATGCATAAAAACTCGCTCGCATCGGACAGCATTAAAGCGATTATTAGCGAAAGGCAATTGATAGGCGCTGGCGGTGAAGTATTCTATTTGATAATAATCCATTGAGTGAGCTGTTTCCTGAGCCACTGCAATCATATCTGGGTCGTGGTCAACACCGATAATTGACCGTGGCGGTGTGTCGAGATTCGCTAGCTTATGAGTATCGATGCCACTGCCACATCCAATATCGAGGACATGGGCATCGGGGGTGATGTTCATCAATCTATAGCTATGGTTTTTGATTTGGTTGAAATAATCATTGGCTGTGGCCAGATATTGATGATCAACATAGCCTGGTTCGACTTTTAACATGATGCGGACTCCTTTAATTGTGATACCCATTTTGTTGTTGGGTACTGCTTTTAAGGTAGACGACGGTGTTTCTCAGGGAAAGCCAAATGAAACGTGCAGTAGAATTATTCTTGGAATATTTTGACGTCTTACAAGCAGAGAGCGAAACTCTGCGTAATTGTGCTTATCGCATTCGCTATCAGGTCTATTGTGAGGAATTTCGGTTTGAAAATCGAAACCAATTCCCCGATGCAATGGAACGAGACGAATACGATGATCAATCCGACCATTGTTTGTTTATTCATAGACCGAGTAATCAAGCGGCGGGTTGCTCGCGCCTGATTCATATTGACCCCGCTAATGGTTTATCACTTCCTTTTTTAAGATATTGCAAAGAATCTATTAATTATCAATTATTCAATCCAGATGATTATGCCTTTAATGAAATAGTGGAGTTTTCACGTTTGTCGGTGACTCGTCAATTTCGGCGGCGCTGTAGTGATCAGGGTATGTTCTATACCAAGCCTGTTTCGTCTCAATCGTTAAATAAGAAACGTCATCCATTCCCCATTGTACCGGTTTCTCTATTTCTTGCCTCTATTAGTTTATTTTTAGAAAGTGGTGCAGCGGTGGGTGTGGCAATGATGGAAACACGGCTTTCTCGTATGCTGCACATATACGGTTTGCGCTTCGAACAGGTTGGCCCTGTTGTTGATTACCACGGTAAAAGGGCGCCGTTTATTCTTCGCCGAGAAAATGCTACTTGTTGGATGACAAAAGAAGTTCTTGAGCTGTTTTATTGTATACAAGAAAGAATGCGTGAAAGTCGTCAACAGGAAGATGCTTTATCTCTCGTCGGTTCTTGATAATACTTTTTTGAATAATATTGATTGTGGAAGAAAGAAGTAAAAGGCGTTCTTTTGGGTGTGGTGACGCTTTTTGTTTAATTTTAAAAATAAATAGGTTGGGTGTTTTTATCCTTTTAGGGAACCTCTATAAATTCGTTTTTTTAGCGCGATAATTTTCTAATTTTTTCTACCGGAACACTTACCGAAAATAATTATCATTACGCATTTATTTACAAAAATATTGGATAAAAATTCGTTCTTTTGATGATTTTTTCTCCCTATTTGTATATTCCAGACGCACGTTGGCCGCATAGCGTGACAAATCG
>NZ_JAJQVM010000018.1 GCF_021234875.1 Marinibactrum halimedae
CGAAAGAAAGCTCAAGCAAAGCAAGCTTTTGCAACCGTGGTCGTACAACCCCATAAAGAACCCACACAGCCCCAGCCCTTGGACAAGCTCATCATAGAAATAGGCCAATGCAAAAGAAATTTAGCTTACGTGGAAAAACCAAAGTGAATGGCCAGTGGCAGCTCTTTTGTCTGGTGCATAATATGGAGAAGCTGGTAAATTATGGGAATCTTAAGCCCTAACGGCCCAAATTGCCGTCATTTCGACAAATTGACCGATTGAATAGCTTGTTTGTTGATCAGTTTGTAAAGTGGTGCCAGAATTTTAGTAGTGCTTGACTTTTTTGGCGCAAAAATAAACAAGTTTTGAGAGATGTAGGGGAAGTGTGATTTGGGTTTTTCTACAGTCTTTTTAGGTGAGGGGCAAGGTATGAGTCTTATTTCTAATTTTTGGACAATTCATCAGAGTAAGTTAACTGAGCTTCTGGAAAGCAGTAAGCCTCACGAAAAGAAAATTGGGAAACCGCCCATTTTACCTTTTATCAAACAGAAGTATGAAACAGTATATCCTTGGTATGAATATCTAGAAGCTAATGCACAGAAAGAAATAGAATACAACTATTCAGGTATGGTAATGACGGATTTTGATCTTATTCTGCGAGAGTCGTCCTCTTCAATATTTGATAAAGCTCTGCCGGAATCAGATCTATATTCGGGCTATTGTGGCGGTAGTGCTGCTATTGTAAATCATGAAATTGCCCAAAATATTTTAGACTGTATCTATAAACTAAGCCTTTCAGAAAGTGACGTTGTAGCATTTTACGACGCAGATGAAAAGCCTAGCGAATGGCGGTTTAAATCAGCAGACATTTTAAGTACCTCTGAGCACGTATGGTGTTGGCTTGGTAAAGTCACGGAAGAGAAACTCGGTATTTTAGTAATAGGTTAATTTGCGGGTAATCATATAATAGCTATATGATCGGAATTGTAAAAGAACAATAAAGTACAATGCCACTTATTTTAAATGGCACATTTCAATTTTCCATTCCATTTTTTTGCTGAATGCTTACGATAATTTCAGAATTTAGTTTGAATGACTGCACCAAACACCTATTGAAGGTCTGTTTCATTTGATATTAAATTATGAGAAAAATGACATAGAATTGTGAATACTTGCGGAAATGTGTCACATATAGTGTCAAGAGTTTATTAAAAGTTTAAGGCGGTGTCTTGCCGCAGGCTACTCACTCTTGATTGGAATGGTACTATAATGAATATCTTCCGAAGCTTAATGACGTTGTTTTCCGCAGGGGCTGTTGTTCTTTTGCTGCTGGTGGTTTTGCTGGCTGTTTCATTGGATTTTTCCAGCAATTTGCAATTGCGCTACGCCAATTGGCAGGCCAGTGTCAGTAAAGTTCAAAAGGATTTCGATTCACTCAATCAACAAGCCCAGCATTATAAGCTGAACGCCCCCAGAGACTTCGAAAGTTATAATCGTGATTTAGCGGTTTTTTATACGCAGTTTCAGGAGTTATTGGAGCAAATTGATAAAGAAATTTCCAATAGCGCCGTTTCTGCTCAGAACGTCAATACAAATTTTGGTGGCGATTTGTTGCTGTTACAATCTAACCCTTCATTAACTGAGGCGCTTACCGCTCAAGATGGGGTTGTTGCCGCTTGGAGCTCTTTTAGCCAAGCATTGAGGGATACGTTAGGCGACCCCAAAGAGCCTCGATTGGAATGGGGGGCAGAATATATCATTAAGGAACAACCAGAAATCGCCATATTGGCTGAGCAACTTCGCTCTGAGTTAGCTTTTGCTAAAGTGCAATCTCAACAATTGATAGAGAGAGGCTTATGGTGTTTATTAGGGTTGATAGGCATCTATATTGTTGCTGCGATTACGTTGATTGTGGTGAAAGTGATACGGCCGGTTGTGATTACGACGAAAGCTTGCGAGAAAATTGCGGCAGGGGATTATGGCCTTACTATTGATTTAAATGGCGCAGGTGAAACTCGACGTTTGCAACAAGCGTTTAATGAATTATCTGGTCGCTCTCAGTTAATTATGGATACGCTTGGGTACATTAGCCAGTTAGATAAAACAGACGATAAATTACAGGCAATTCTGAATAGTGGACAAAAAGCGCTCGCGCTGGGTTGGGTTGGTTTGATGAGGGTCGAACGAGAAAGCATTGTATTGACGCATTCAGCACCGAGTGCATTGCATAAACAGTTTCGCCACAAAGATTTCCCAACACAAAAAAGTTTAGGAAAAGCATTAAAACAAAGTTTTGATGAGGGGTGGTTTGAGTTAGATAACATGAGAGATCTTTCTCTGACTCGTTTTGATGAGCGTTTTTTGCGGGAACTACAACGTATTACAGTTGCGACACATTTAGTGGGTTATCCGTTTAAAGGAGAAAATAACCAATATTATGTGTTACTGTTTACCACTAGCCAGCTAGGGGGATTTAGTGCTCAGCAACTTCAGCTCATTCAAGCCCTTGGACGTTTGATGAGTGACTCTATTGCCTTGGATGAGCCTGTTGTTACAGCGCTTAGGCAGGCGGCTGTGTAATGGAATTTAATAAAATTGTATTATTTGGCAGATAAAAAGTGTTAGGTAATGGTTTCCAATATCTTGAACAGATAGTTTCGGAAGAGGAATTACATGCTTCTCGCAAAGCCAAAAAACCTTTTCAACGACGTATACTGCATCTAGAGTACAGCAGTTATGCATTACCTGAGGGCGTTTGTTGGTCATAGCCCTTCCTGCTACCTCCTAGGCCTATTTAAGCCGACTTTTCCCCTCCTATTCATTTTCTTGTTGTGCTGGATCAATATTGAGTATTGGCTCGTGTAGGAAGATAGTAAGAGAACGGCAGTCCGTTAGTTTGACAACAATGGTAAAATATCGATATTGATGTGGGGAAAATGAATTGTCCAGGTTGTTGAACGCTTGGATAGAGAGTAGAGAGGTATTTTATGGTTACACGGCGACAATTGGTTAAGAGTTCGGCTGCGCTGGCATTTATTGGTTTGGCTCAGAGTACATTGGGTAAAACACCTGGTAAAAGCACATTGAGTAAAACGCAGGCGTTGGATGCCAAAGGCCCTCCTTTACGTTCAGTGCAGGGTTATGGATCGCTTATTGCTGACCCGAATAAACTGTTAGACCTTCCTGCAGGTTTTCAGTATGACGTGATTTCGCAATTGGGCGATAAGATGGACGATGGTTTAACGGTGCCGAATCGGGCCGATGGTATGGGGTGTTTCGCATTGGATGAGCATCGTGTTGCGTTGGTGCGAAATCACGAGCTTGATCCATCCCATTTTTCGAAGATTTCAAAAGATTGGCAAACCTTTACCTCCGAACATGCGTTCGATTCCTTCCAGCATCGCTCTCAGTCGGATTCTGAATCTCATCAGAGGGTGGCGTTGCCCGGAGGAACAACCACCATTGTTTACAATACTAAGGATCAAAAACGAGAGAAGGAGTTTGTGAGTTTAACGGGCACGATTCGTAACTGTTCTGGTGGTGTTACGCCTTGGGGCTCTTGGCTGACTTGTGAGGAGTCGGTGGAGACATCAAAGACGACTAAAGGCAAGATTGGTAAGTCGCACGGTTATGTTTTTGAGGTGCCCGCCGATGCTTCTGGCCCGGTTAAACCGGTTCCGTTAAAAGCCATGGGTCGTTTTAATCATGAAGCAGTAGTGGTAGACCCTCGGACTGGCATTGCGTATTTGACGGAAGATCGAAATGACAGTTTATTGTATCGGTTTATCCCTAAAGAGAACGGAAAGTTGTCGTTAGGTGGCCAATTGCAAGCTTTGGTGATTAAAAATACCCCACAATTCGATACTCGCAATTGGTCTGTCGTTAAGATGGCGGTTTCTCAATGGTATGAAACCGAGTGGGTGGATTTGAGTAACCCAGAAAGCCCTGAAGATGATTTGCGCTTGCGTGGTTATCAAAAAGGTGCGGCGGTATTTGCGCGGGGAGAGGGCATTCATTGGGCCGATGATGAGCTGTACTTTTGTTGTACCAGTGGCGGGAAGAAAAAGCTTGGCCAAATTATGCGGTATAGGCCATCTAAATACGAAGGTAGCAATAATGAAGCGAAGGGGCCGGGGCAGCTTCAGTTGTTTTTGGAGAGTACCGATCCATCGTTATACAATTTTGGTGATAATTTAACAGTGACTCCCCAAAATCATCTTTTGGTCTGCGAAGATCAATACACGGACGTGGTCGATAACTACTTGCGTGGCGTAACGCCGAGCGGTGAGGTGTATGCCTTTGCACGATTGCATGAGCAAACGGAATTGGCTGGCGCGTGTTTTTCTCCTGATGGTTCTACGTTATTTGTGAATGTGTATTCTCCGGCAAAGACTTTGGCAATTCGTGGACCATGGGAAAAGTTTATGGTTTAACGTCTTGGTGCCGGTTAACACTAATGCCAATAGGGTTAGTGTTAACCGGCAGCGGTACTCGTCAGACTTCCATTTTATAGCCTGCCTCAGATGTAATCTCTTATCACACTTAAACCCTACTGAAACGGAATTATACCTGCAACTTTCATATCTGAATTCCAGTATAAACAAATAGGCAGTACTGCAGAGTAGATAGGTGATAAGCCTAATTTGGGGCGCATCTTCTTAAAACCCACGAATTTTGAAGTTTATGAAATTAGGGGCTGCCAGAGCTAAATTAAAAAAGCCACTCTTATACGTAAGAGCGGCGTCAATGGGGAGTTTTCTGTGGAAGCTACACATTGATTTGGTTTACGCAGGGGTGTAGGTATTCGGATTCAAGGGAGTCTATCAATGAGCTTAAAAGAATGGATATTCAATATATTAGTTGCTATCGATAAGTTGTGTAACACTTTATGCCGGGGCAGTCATGAAGTCACTGTCTCAGCCCGTATCGGGCATTTTGCTAATCTAGATGGCTTCAGATATCGAGCATACTGGAAGTTGTTAGAGTGGATAATAGACTTTTCGTTTTATCCAGTTGAAGGACCAGGTCACTGCATACAGGCACGAGATACGAATACGCACAAGAAATATGAATTGGGCAATGACATCATGCGAGGTGTATTCGCAATTGCGGTGATTATTGTCTGCACGCTCATATCCATAGTGACGTGGACGCTGTATGCGTTACGTTTGGTAAGGCCAGATTAGGGCCTGTCACCGTTAGTAGCTGTTCTTGTTTGTGCATTTTTGAGAATTAGCGCGTCACATGCACCGCCCGAAATCGTGCTCGATAACTATTGGGTGAGAAATTGGTTTTTCGTTTAAATAATCGAATGAATGAGCTAATGTCTTCATAGCCGACAGCATGGGTAATTTCTTCGATGGTTTTGTTGGTTTTAATTAATAGTTGACTGGCTGCATCCAGGCGCACTTCTTGTAGATAATTTAAAGGTGTGATGCCGGTGGCAAGTTTAAAGCGTCTAACCAGCGAACGATGAGATAAACTAAATTGCGTGCTCATTGCTACGATGGATATTTCATCGCTGTAGTGAGTTTCCATCCAGTGTTGTACCGCTAAAATAACGCGATCACTATGATGCTTTTTACTGGCCAAAGGGGTAAAAGAGCGTTGTGATGAGCGCTCTAGGTCGACCATAAAATATTTTGCTGTATCCATTGCGGTTTGGTGGTCGCAAAATAATTCAATTAAATATAATCCTAAATCAAACCAAGATGTTCCTCCTGCATCACATAAAATATTTCCGTCATGAATAAATAATTGGTCCGTTTGTAAATCAATATCCGGGTAACGAGCGCGAAATAAATTGGCATTGTTCCAAAATGTAGTGGCTTTTTTATTTTGTAATAGTCCTGCTTCAGCCAAGAAAAAGGAACCGTTGCTGTTACTGCCAATTAAACTGTTAGTTTGGTTGGCTTGTTGTAATGTGCGGATTAACCAGAGATTGTCTGCCAATGTTTGTTCTACATCCCCGGCGATGGTGGGGACCAGATAGATGTCACTGCTTTGGATATCGTTAATGCCACAGTGGGGGGTAATGGTCAGTTGGTTCATGGTGTTGACGGGTTTGCTGTCTTTACTGGCCAGTTGTATGCGAAAGCGAGGGGCGGACTCGTTCGGTCGAGCTCGTTGGTAGATGTGACCGGCGAAGTATAAGAGATCATTAATACTCATGACGGCTGCAGCCAATACGTAGTCGTAGACTAAAATTGTCACGTTAATCATGCTGATTCACCTTTCGTGAAAGAATAAGAACAGTATATGGCTAGGTTAACGAAGTGAAATGGCGTAAATCACCAATTTTATGTCTTTTGTTACAATTACACATCGTGCCGCAAGCTGCCAGAATTTTCTGTCTAATAACAATAATTTGATGTAACAACCGTTTAATAAGAGAGTTCGGGCATGAGTGAGATTAAAACCCATTACAGAACCTGTAATATCTGTGAAGCCATGTGTGGCATTGAAGTGAAATACCAAGGTGAAGAGGTGATTTCCATCAAGCCAGATAAGGAAGACCCCTTCAGCCGAGGACACATTTGCCCTAAAGCCGTTGCACTGCAAGATTTTTATCAAGACCCAGAGCGCCTGAAAAAACCTTTGCGTAAAAAGGGTGAGGGCTGGGAAGAAATCAGCTGGGTAGAAGCGTTTGACGAAATTGGCGCCAAAATGCGTCAAGTACAAACCCAGTATGGCTCAGACAGTGTCGGTATTTATTTGGGCAACCCGAATGCCCATAATTTTGGCAACGCAATTTTTTTACCGCAATTTTTTAAAGCCCTTGGCAGTAAGAGTCGCTTTAGCTCTGCCTCCGCAGATCAGTTACCCCATCATGTTGCGGCCAATTATATGTTTGGTGCTGGTATGGCCATTTCTGTTCCAGACATTAATCGCACTGATTTCATGTTGATCATCGGCGGTAATCCGGTGGTCTCCAATGGCAGCATGATGAGCGGCGCGGGTATGCCCGGTCGTATTAAAGATATTCAAAAACGCGGTGGACGAGTAGTGGTGGTAGATCCCCGTCGTACCGAGACGGCAAAAATCGCCAGTGACCATTATTTTATTCGGCCAGAAAAAGACGCTTTATTCTTGATGGCGATGATTCATACGGTGATCAAAGAAGGGCAGATTAAGCTAGGCCATCTTGCCGAGATGATCGATGGCGTTGAAGCGGTGGTGAGTGTCGCGGAACACTTTTCACCGGAAACGGTATCGGAAGCCGTGGGCATTATGGCTTCGGATATCCGCCAGTTAGCTTTAGATTTTGCGAACGCGCCGTCGGCGGTGTGTTATGGACGCATGGGGGTTTCAACGCAATCTTTTGGCGGTTTGTGTCAGTGGTTAATGTTGGTGCTGAATATTCTCACGGGCAATTTTGATCGCGAGGGTGGGGCGATGTTTCCGCAGCCGGCCTTTGATTTATTACGCACTGTGCAGCCCGGTAAACCGAGTTCTTATGGACGCTTTGAATCTCGTGTCAGCGACCTCCCGTTTTTTAATGGCGAATTTCCCATTGCCACCTTAGCCGATGAAATTGAAACAGAAGGTGAGGGCCAAATTAGAGCCATGTTCACCATTGCGGGCAACCCGGTGTTGTCGGCTCCCAACGGTGATCGGTTGGATAAGGCATTTGAGCAACTGGATTTTATGGTATCGGTGGACATTTACCTTAATGAAACCACCAAACACGCGGATATTATTTTACCGGCAACGACCGGGTTAGAAGTCGCCCATTACGATGTGTTTTTTAACAGTTTTGCCGTGAGCAATACCGCTAAATATTCTTCCCCCTTGTTTGAGAAAAAAGAATATCAAAAACACGATTGGGAGATTTTAAAAGGGTTAATCAGTGCGCTTACTGGCAAGCCCGATAATGGCATCACCCCTCAATCCATATTGGATGACACCTTACGCTCTGGGCATTACAAAAAACAGGGTATGAGCTTGCAAAGGCTATTGGATAATCCTCATGGTGTGGATTTGGGCCCGCTTCAACCTTGTATTAGTGAACGGCTGCGTACAGGAGATGGCAGAATTCAGTTGGCACCAGATATTTACCTACAAGATATTCCTCGTTTACAAGCGGCAATTAATGACGATGCCGAGATTAAAAAACAATTTCCTTTCGATATGATCAGTCGTCGTTTGGTCAGAAACCATAACACCTGGACTCATAATTCTTATCGATTAATTAAAGGAAAAAACCCTGTTACTTTACAATTGCATTCCAGTGATGCCAAAGCGCTGGGAGTGGAAGCGGGTCAAACAGTGATTGTGCGTTCTGCTACAGGCCAAGTTGATATCGAGGTGGAAATTAATGATGATATTTTTCCTGGTGTAGTGAGTATTCCTCAAGGGTGGGGGCACAATCATAAAAAGACGGCCATGAGTGTGGCGGCTAAACAACCTGGTATTAGCATTAATAGTTTAACGGATGATCGTCGAGTAGATCCGCTTACCGGAAATGCCGCGTTCAATGGTACGCCGGTTGCTATTGAGGTAGTAGAAGCTGAAATGACGACATTGGCCATTTAGCAAAGAGGCGCTGGGTTATGGGATATATAACGCCTTTATTGCCGTACTTGGCAGGTTGGTTATTGTTGATGTTTACGCCTCCATTTTTTGAATTGGGGTGGGTGAATGGGGTCGGACAATTGACCTTATTCGCGTTTGTGGTGTGCCTACCTGCCTGGAAAACAGGACGATTATCTTATGTAGATATCGGGTGGCCATTGGGGTTGGCTATTATTGGTTTAGTGGCTCTCTTGTTGGCTGAAGGAAATATCTTACGCCAATCTATCATTGGGTTGGTGTATGTCTTTATTGGTTTGCGCATGGGGTTGGTGGCCATCAAATTATGGCGATTGGGTGTATTTCAAAATGAATTTCCCCGTTATCAGTACCAGCGTTTGCGTTGGCAAGAAAAGGGCATCAAAAACATTCCCCTAATGATACAGGTGGAAGCCGTGTTGCAAGGGGTGGCGAATATGTCATTTCTGGCATTTCCGGCGTTTGTGATTGCCGTGAACCCTGTAAGCCAAATTCATATGTTGGAAATGTTTGGACTTTTGATTTGGGTGGGTGCTTTTGCTATGGAAACCATCGCGGACAATCAAAAACGTGTCTTTTTAAAGGAGATGAAAAAGCAGGGCTTAAAAAATCAGGTGTGCAATGTTGGCTTGTGGCGTTACAGTCGTCACCCCAACTATTTCGCAGAATGGATGGTATGGAACGCTTTAGTTATTGCCGCGTTGCCGTCATGGTGGGTGCTTCAAGCACAAATAAATACCGTGTTGTGGTTACTTATTGGCTTGGGGGTGCTTAATGCTTCGAGAGTGATGTATGTTACTTTGGTAGACTATACGGGCGCGAAACCTGCTGAATATTTTTCGGTTCAAAAGAGGCCAAAATACAAAACCTATCAACAAACCACCAACCAGTTCTTCCCAGGCCCCTTTAAATCTGCCAAATAAAAAATACCACTCTCATGAAGGGCTTTCATCGAGAGTGGTATAAGCTAGGCACTAAAAGCAAATTCAAATTTAACGTCAGAGAATATCGATCCTTTCTCAATGAATACATGGCAATCAATACTGCCCAGTCCTTGGGCGTAGTGAGTTAACTGGAGAGATAGCAACTCACAAATCCTGGTCTGATTGCTTGCGTTCATCGATTGCTGTATCGATGGAAATCATTATCGCTTTATTCCCGCAGCGGTGTACATAATCCTAGTGGCCACTTTTTATTTTTCCACGGTGTTTATGCCTAGTACTAAAGGTGTAGATAACGTGAAAACAGTCGATTGTTCGTACAGAAGAAAAGCATTTTATTAACCGGACACTCTTTCTTTAAGCGGACACTTTTTTGTCCGCCGGACACTTTTCTTTTGTTTTTCCTCCCAGTAAATCGGACACTTATTAAAAAATCTTTTTATATCAATGGCTTAGAGTTTTGGCATGGCTTTTGATTAGAATGGGATTGTTGACGAAAGTCATGGGTGTTTAACAATAAAATGAGGAAGTTATGTCCATTCGCGATACGTCCGCTCAGGACACTGTGATAACTCAAAAAAGTTCCAAGCGCTGGTGGCGTGTTGCTGGTGTGGCTTTGGTTGCCGTCTCTGTAATGTCCATCATTGGTATTGTTGGTTTCGATGCGGAGGCTTCGATTAATCGTACTAATCTGCGAACCGCTGTAGTGGAAAGGGGGTTGTTTGTCCGAGATGTGAATGTCACCGGTAGAGTTGTTGCCGCCAATGCGCCCAGAGTATATAGCGCTGCAAAAGGGACGGTGCATATTTTAAAACAACCGGGTGAAACCGTATTGGAAGGGGAAAAAATTGCAGCGCTCCATAGCCCTGAATTAGAAAATCAACTTCAGCAAGCCCAAACAGTACTACAAAGCGAGGAGTTGGAGTTATCTCGTTTGAAATTACAAGGTGAGCAACAAGCATTAAGTTTGAAAAAAAGTGCCGATATGGCTCGAGTGAATCATTTGGCTGCACAGCGAGAATTACGGCGAGCTCAGCAATCGTTTGCCATGAAAGTCATCTCTGATTTGGACTTTGCTAAGGCAAAAGACGATTTAACCACCGCTGAACTGGAGTTGGATAATGCTGAGCAAGAGCGTTCCCTTGCCCTACGAATGGCGGATTTTGAAGTAAAAACCAAACAAGTCGCTATTGCCCGACAACAATTAATTGTGAATGAACTTCAGCGAAAATTTGAACAGTTGGATATCGTCTCTCCGGTGGAGGGCATTATGGGTAATTGGTTGATTGAGCAAGATAGTTCGGTAGAAGAAAACACCGCATTGCTGGTAGTAGTGGATTTGAATGCGTTTGAAGGTGAGGTAGATATTCCTCAGTCTTACGCCAATGAGTTGGCTTCTGGTATGTCCGTCGCTATTCGCCTGGGTACTGAACATTTTTCAGGTGTTCTAAAATCGGTGTCTCCAGAGGTGGATGGTAATATCGTGCGCGGGCGTATTGCGTTTGAAGCTCCAGAGGGAATATCACTACGACAAAAGCAGAATTTATCCGTTCGTATTTTATTGGATGAAAAAGACAACGTGTTGTTTGTGAATCGAGGGCGTAATACGAATTCTCAAAATGAGATATATCGTGTGATTGACGGTATGGCCAAAAGACATCATGTTGAATTTGGAAGTCAGAGTATTAATCAAATTGAAGTGGTTTCGGGTCTGTCTTTGGGGGATGAAATTGTAATCTCCGATATGTCAGATTTTAATGGCCGCGAATTTGTTCGTATAAATAATTAATTTTTGCCTGAATGATTTTTTTAGAATATTACAATGTAGCTAACAATGCGGCTAAAAACAGGAGAGTTTTCGATGTTAAAAATGAAGGGTGTGAATAAAGTCTATACCACAGATATGATTGAAACACATGCGTTACGTGAGTTTGATCTTTCGGTTGAATCTGGTGAGTTTGTTACTGTGACGGGGCCATCGGGTTCGGGTAAAACCACGTTTTTAAATATTGCAGGATTATTGGAAACAGCAACCTCTGGTAGCTATGAATTAGATGGAGTTGATATTTTAGGGCTCAGTGACAGTCAGCGTTCGGTATTAAGAAATCAAAAAGTCGGGTTTATTTTTCAGGGGTTTAATTTAATTCCAGATTTAAACTTATTTGATAATGTGGATGTGCCTCTGCGTTATCGTGGCCTTTCGGCGAAAGAAAGAAAAGCACGTATTGAGGAAGCATTGGCGAGGGTGGGTTTAGCGGCCCGAGCCAAACACGTTCCTTCACAGCTTTCCGGTGGACAACAGCAGCGAGTTGCCATTGCGCGTGCACTGGCCGGAAAACCAAAATTCCTTTTGGCGGATGAGCCTACGGGTAACTTAGATTCCCTTATGGCACGACAGGTCATGGAATTACTGGAAGAAATTAATACTGAAGGCACAACGATTGTGATGGTGACTCATGATCCTGAATTGGCCGCTCGCTCGAAGAGAAATATCCAAATTGTGGATGGTCAGGTGTGTGATATGAATTCTTATTCAGTTTCGTCGACATCTATAGCCACACAGAAAGAATCCACATTGGCTTAATTTCATGATTTGATTTCAGAAATAAGGGGTGAACATGTTTGCATATTATATTCATTTAAGCCTACGGCAGCTGCGGGCTATGCCGGTATTGAATGGGTTTATCGCATTGGCCATTGCCTTAGGTATTGGTGTATCGATGACGATGATGACGCTCTACCAAGCATTGAGCCATAATCCGGCTGGAGATAAAAGCTCAGTGTTATTCAATGTGCAGTTGGCGGCTTATGGGGCCGAGCTGGAGACGTGGGGGGGGCATGATGGTTTGCCCGATCAAATTACGTATCAGGATGCCAAAAATTTACGAAATGCGGATTTACCGTTTAAAAGTTCACCGATGTATGCAATCGGTGAAGTAATAGAAAAGAGTACAGGTACAAAGCGGTTAAGTAATCACTATAAAGGGAGGTTTATCGATTCAGATTTTTTCTCTATGTTCGAATTGGAGTTTATTTATGGCCAGCCTTGGTCTTCTTCTGTTGATGAGCACCCAGAGCGTTTGATTGTGATTGATGAAAATCTTAATCAGTGGGCATTTAATGGCAAGAATAGTGTGGGAGAAACGTTACGCGTCAAAGAAAATCAATTTACCGTAGTGGGAGTGGTAAAAGAGTGGCGGCCTTTGCCTCAATTTCATCATCTAGGCAGTCGTAGCGCTTTTTCACGTAACTTTGATAATTATTTCTTACCCTTTAGCTTGGTGCCGGAGTTAGAGTTGTATGGTCAAGGAAGTATTAATGGTTGGAAGTCAGAATCCATTGTAGAGTTTAAGGACTTTCTTCAGTCAGAATTAATCTGGATGGCCTACTGGGTTGAGTTACCCACCAAAGATGCCGTGAGTGATTATCAAAATTTTCTATCAGCATACGTATCCGAACAACAATCTCTAGGGCGATTTACCCACCCACAAGCCCGTGGTCGTTTACGAGATGTTGCCGAATGGTTGTCCTACAAGGCCGTAGTCAATGAAGATAATCGAATTCTTGTTGGACTTAGTCTGTTGTTTTTGCTGGTGTGTATGGTCAATGCCGTTGCATTGTTGCTGGCAAAATTTATGCGAAAAGCAAACGAAGCTGGAGTACGTCGTGCGCTGGGAGCACGCAGAATCGATATTTTTCAGCAATTTTTATCGGATGTCTCTGTCTTGGGGGGTATTGGAGGTATTGCTGGGTTAATGCTTTCGGTACTGGGCTTATGGGCATTAAGAGTGCTATATCCAGAGTTTCAGAATATTGCCCACTTGGACTTCGGCATGGCTCTAGTTACCTTAGCCGTATCCATGGGAGCAGCCATTATTTCGGGAATATACCCCGCATATCGGGTATGTAAAGCACAGCCATCTCTATTTTTAAAAGCGCAATAGGGGGGAAGTATGACATCACCACAAGAATCATTAAGTATGAATAAGCAAGGCTTCAGTTGGTCTGTTGGCCCTATTTCTCGCAGTCTTCTTAAAAATCCGGTCAGCGCTATTCTGATTATTCTTCAGGTGGCGCTCACCTTATCCATTGTCAGTAATAGCTTATTTATTATTGATGCAAGAATTGAAAAAATGAATCGACCTACCGGTGTGGTAGAGGACGAACTTTTATTTGTTCACCCTTTGTATTTGGGTGAGAAACAAGATCGATTGTTTCAAAGAGATGAAGATTTAGCGGCACTGCGTGCTTTGCCTGGTGTGAAGTCAGTCATGCAAATAAATGCTTCACCATTAGGTGGTAGCAACAATAGTAATACCATTTGTGAGTCAGAAATAGAAAGTACATCGACTTGTCACACGGATGCCAGTTTATT
The DNA here is from genome assembly GCF_021234875.1 of Marinibactrum halimedae. Lineage (GTDB taxonomy): Bacteria > Pseudomonadota > Gammaproteobacteria > Pseudomonadales > Cellvibrionaceae > Marinibactrum > Marinibactrum halimedae. The sequence continues at coordinate 13,846 of NZ_JAJQVM010000018.1, forward strand.
TATGGGTGGGGGGAAAGTCATTCAGTCTTATGGATTAACCTTGCTTGAGGGGCGTGAATTTTTTGAAGAAGAAATCGAAGATGGCCGTTTAATGGGGGGGCTGAAAACCAGTACCTTGATTATTACCAAAGCATTAGCGGAGGCTTTATTCCCAGGTGAAAGTGCCATTGGGAAAGTGGTGTATATGTCTGAAAAGGCTCAAACCATTGTTGGAGTTGTGGAAAGATTACAGCGGCCGGGAGCATTAATTGATGACGATGAGTTTGAATTTTCTGCCATTTTACCGATGAAGCCGTCATCTTATGCGCCGCTTGTGGTTCGTGCAGAGGCTGAGTCGATACCTGAACTGGCGTCTACGGTAAAAAGCGTATTAGAAGCCGAGAATTCAGGGCGGCTCATTAATCATGTGATCACCATGAAAGAACAACGTAAACAAGGGTATGGCGATGATTTTGCTATGACATTAATTTTATCTCTAACGATTGTCTTATTGGTTATTGTGACGGCGTTGGGAATTACCGGCTTGGTGAGTTTTAGTGTTGGCAGCCGTACTAAGCAAATCGGCATTCGTCGGGCATTGGGTGCGCGCAAGGTGGATGTGTTATGTCATTTCTTATTAGAGAATGGCCTTATTGTTATCGTTGGTATTATATTGGGGTTTGCATTGTCTTATGTCTTGAATCAACAGTTGATGACATTCTATGAGCTGTCTAAGCTTGAGGGTGTTTTTGTGCTCGCTAGTGCTCTTTTGGTCTTGATGATTGCTCAATTGGCAACCTTCTTCCCGGCATTGAAAGCCAGTCGAATTTCACCCGCAATTGCGACACGTACCGTGTAGAGTGAAAATAAGCAGCCTATTGGGCTGCTTTTGCACAAATAAACATCGGTATATAAAACAAGCCTATAAAATAGGCATATAAAGCAGAGGTAAAAGGGTGAACAGTAATGGAGCGATTTCTTTGTGATACTGTTGGTTGATGATAATCCGGCTATATTAGAGGCGTTGAGCTTATTATTGGAAATTCATGGTTATGAAGTGTGTACCGCTTCAGGGCCTGAGTCTGCGCTTAAGCGGGTTCAGAGCCAGGAAATTCATTTAGTGATTTCAGATATGAATTTTCAATCTGAAACGACTTCTGGTCGTGAAGGGCGTCAATTATTCTATCAATTGAGAGAATTAAACCCGAATTTGCCTATTATTTTGATGACGGCTTGGGCAAATTTAGAAATGGCTGTGGAATTGGTCAAATCCGGTGCGGCGGATTATCTTTCGAAACCTTGGGAAGATCAAAAATTACTTATTGCTGTTCAAAATTTGTTATCGCTGGGTGAATTAAGTACAGAAAATCAGCGGTTACAACATGTGGAATCTCGCCGATTGGCCATGAAGTTTTCAACGGAAGCCAATTACGACCTCTGTAATACGGTTTTTTTGAGCCCGATGATGCAGCGAGTGGTGGATATGGCGGTGCATGTCGCTCCTGCGGATGTACCGGTGTTAATAACAGGCCCTAATGGTGCAGGTAAAGAAAAAATAGCCGAAATTATCCAAGCTAATTCACGTCGAAAAAGTCAGCCCTTTATTAAAGTGAATGTGGGTGCATTGCCGGCGGATTTACTGGAAGCAGAACTGTTTGGAGCAGAAAAGGGTGCATTTACCGGGAGTGATAAACGGAGAGTCGGTCGATTTGAAGCGGCTAACGGAGGTACTTTATTTCTTGATGAAATGGGAAATCTGTCCCTTGAGGGGCAGCATAAATTACTGCGAGTTTTGCAATCCGGTGAATTTGAGCGTGTTGGTAGCTCACAAACCCAAAAAGTGGATGTGAGAATTATTGCTGCAACCAATGAAAACCTACCAAAAGCGATTGCTGAGCAGCGGTTTCGAGAAGATTTATATTATCGCCTAAATGTCATTGAATTAAATGTTCCACCTTTAAAAGATCGCCCGGAAGATATATTGCCTTTGGCTGAATTTTTTCTATCTCAATCTTCTTCGGCACCGAAAGGCGCATCGGAGAAGTCTTCTGTGAACGCACCCGCTAAATCATTAAGTCGTCAAGCAATATTGAAAATGGAGGCATATCATTGGCCTGGAAATGTGCGAGAGCTACACAATTGCATACAACGAGCCTGTTTATTAAGCCAAGCCAATGAAATCTCCAGTGAGGACTTGGGGCTCACCTTATTGGAGTCACCTTCTTTTTGTGTTGACGGTATAACCAGAGAGGAGGCAAGCCATAATTCTCTTAAACGCAGCTCTGATAATGCTGCGTCTTCTAATCTCCATTTATCTTCTGGTCACAGTCCATCTAAAGACCTTTTATTTAAAGGCAATTTAGCTAAAGGTAATTCACCTAAAGTCAACTCAGCTAAAGGTAAATGCTCAAAAGAAGAAAAACAGGACGTGACACTTGAAGACATTCAACACGCCTTGGATCAAAATGGTGGGGTAGTGGCGCGTGCGGCACGCCAATTAGGGATTAGTCGCCAAGCGCTTTATCGTCGTCTCGCCAAATACGAAGGAGAGAGTGAGTGACTGCTTCTACATCCCTTCAGCGTCGCTTTGCGATCCTTTTTCTGGCCCTTTCTTTACTGTCATCGTTGATTACAGCCTTCATTTTTTTTACTTTTTCTGATCTCAGTATGGATTTATTCACCCGTCACTCTATGGTCTTGCTTATTGCGGCAATATCTTTTGGCATGTTGATCAGTTCTGTTTTAGGAGTATGGCTGGCGGGTATATTAAGCAAAAATATCAAAGCGCTTGAAGTGGCGTTATTTAATCTTAGTGATCAAAACTTCAGTGTGTCTCTTGCGCCACCGAGTCTCGGTGAATTTACCCGAGTTGTTGAGAAAATGAATGAAACCTTCTCTGAACTTCGAGTGGAGCGGCAAAGAATTTATCAAAAAGAGTTAATGCTCGATAAGCTAATGCAAAGTTCTCCCATGGCTGCTGTATTGGTGAACAGTAATGGCCGCGTGATTTACAGCAATCATGCTGCTAGTCGGTTACTGAATTCTGGTCAATCACTTAATGGTTGTGAATTTTTCGAAAGCTTAAAGTGTGTGCCAAGTGTTTTTTATGATTGTGTCAAAAATCAAAAAGAGACATTTTTTCAAGTGGGGTATGGGGATGAGCTTTGCTCTTATCACTACACAATGTCTCGCTTTGAATTGCAGGGGCAGAGGCATACTTTGCATTTGTTTAATGATATTTCGAGAGAGTTAAATCGACAAGAAGCCGCGACTTGGAAGAAAGTTATTAGAGTGATTACTCATGAGTTAAATAATTCGCTTGCACCGATTTCATCGATGGCCCATTCTGCCAAAGTGTTGGCGGATAAGCAGCGAATGGAAATGCTTCAAAAAGTACTGATCCGCATTGAGGATAATGTTAAAAATTTGCATGAGTTTATTCAAAAATACGCTGAATTTTCTCGTTTGCCTATTCCACAAAAAACCAATATCGATTGGCTTGCAATGATGGCTGTATTGCAAGAGCAGTACTCATTTTCGCTCACGGTAGAAGATGATTTACCTGAAATAAACGCTGATCCAATACAGATTCAGCAAGTTATGATTAACCTGTTAAAAAATGCCTATGAATCCTGTGCCGATGAAAGTTCGGTATCTGTAATTTTAAAAAATACTGGGAAGACCTTGCTCGATGTTAGTCAAGCTAACGGCAATGAGGTTGAGGCACAGGGCGGTGTTAAAGTGGAAGTGTTAGATAAGGGGCCAGGAATGACCGCAGATGTGATGAAAAATGCGTTAACGCCTTTTTATTCAACGAAGGCGCTGGGTTCTGGTATTGGCTTGGCTTTATGCAAGGAAATTATTGAGGCTCATGATGGGCGTTTACAGTTAGAGAACCGGCCAACGGGAGGGTTGGCCGTCTCTTTTACGCTATAGGCTTGCGCAACACTGCTTTTAAAAATTCCAACGAGCACCTAAGGACACATTGGATACATCATAGTCATCCGTTTCAGCCGGATTCATTTCCGTTAGCATATATTCAAATGACAAAGAAAAATTATCGCTTAGATGGGCAGTGGCGCCAGCACCTAGGCTAAGATCTGAGCCGCTGTTATCGATTTCAATACTTGACATAAAGTTGCCATCAATGGAGCGACTGTCTAATGAAGTTCGCCAGTGGGTAACGCCAGCTTTAGCAAATAATTCAAATGAATCAGATAGAGGCAAAATTCCTACCGCAGAGAGGTTAATCAATCTGACATCGATTTGGGCTTCTTCCTCAAAGTTTTCGTCAGAGAAAGAAGCTTCAAATTCACCTAGGTCAGAATAGGCAACCTCAACAGCAAAATAATCTGAGAATTTTTTTCCAAGGCTTAGAGTGAATGACGTCTCATCGTCGAATTCACTGATATCAATGCTGGATTGTCCAGCAGATAATCCGAAATACATGCCTTCTGCATGAGTGATACTGGTTGCCATTGCAATGGTTGCGGCCATCAATGCCTTTTTAAACATAGTCTTTTCCTTTCTTTAATGGTTTATTGCTTTTGAGTTCATGAACATGAATTCAATAGGGAGTAACAAGGGTCAACTCTGAACATAGAGTTTATCACTTTCTGGTTTTTATAGAGTCGGTATGACTACCGACGCTATAGAAATGGAGAATTATTGATTTCCGCCTTTCTTAATTTCTTCGGCAAGTGCTTTGGCTACCTCTTTAATGGCATACACTAGGCCAATTTCTTTTTGAGAGGGGTTTGTGCTAAAGCCCGCAATAGAGAAATTGCTTCTGACCTTGTCTGGGGTATCACCTACTTTGCGTTTGATCTCGATAATTGGAGTGTTTGAAGCAATATTGTGCATTGTGAAGGTGTCTACCGTGACACGGTATTTTTCGAAGCTGAACGTTCCCATGATGCTGGATGTTTTACCTGGGGCTAACAATGAGTCCATAAAGATAATGGAGTCTACATTCAAGCTTTTTATCAATTTATCTTTTTGAGCTTTGGTTAACTCACGCATTGGCTTTGCTGGGGCAATACCTTCGGTGGTGACACTACGGCCATTAATCAGTCGAGTTTTGGTTTTTCCTCGAGCAGATTGATATAATTCTTGGTAATAGGGGTTACCTTTCACGCTGTCAATTGAAAGCACTTGCCAACCCATCTCTTTGCCTAGTTGATCACCTAGTGCGATGTAGAATTTTTCACCAAGATTAGAGATGGACTCTTTTGATTTTGTCATATCCATAATTGCGCCTATGGATAATCCTTCACCTGAGGACATTTTGAAAGTGTCAAAACCCACGATAGCGACTCTATTAATACTATTAACTTGTTCTGTATTGATAGAGGCAGACATACAACCTGCTAATGTGAGTAGGCAAAGAATGGGTAATAGGTATTTCGAGTACATAAATTAATCTTCCTGAAGTGTGTGTATTGTTAATATAACGAATTAAATATTAATCCGGTATTTTTGGGCGTCTGATTTTAGAGTTTTTTGTCGTATCCTAAAATATAATTTAGAGACGAAAAAAAGAAGAAATGGCAAAAATTTGCAACTGTTTGATCCTATTTTTTTGGTTTACCATTGATAGTTAAGCCCGGCTGAGATCACTTGAAAGTTAACCAATCCTGGATTTTCCGAACGTGTTCGTTTGTGTGACCAGTTGCGATCTGATTCATAATGTTCGGCGCTTATATTTAATAGCCAATTCTGCCAGGTTTTTTGGACAGAAAGTGTGGTTGAGATAGAGCCAAACGCGGAGAGTCGATAATCACTGGAATGATGTTCTGTAGAGTCATCCGTGAAATAAATACTGTAGAAATCCGCCCGACTCTGGCTGTAAAGCCGAACATTCCCAGACACTTGCCATTCGTTAGGTAGGTTTTGATATAAACCGAGGTTAAATGTGTGGGCATCAATACCCCAGTCATCGGAAAAATAACGATAGTCCGCATGAAGGGTGGAGTTTGTATTGGCCAAATGATGGCGTAAGCGCAAAGATTGCGTGAATTGATCTCTTTTCTCCGGCCTTGAATCGGCAACGGGGGCATTACCGACCCAGACTAATTTATAGGGGTCAGATAAAAAACCTGCATTATGGGTATAACCTAAGTTGGCCTGAATCACCGTGTTTTTGCTTAAAATCTCTGTCCAGCCAATATGAGATTTAATGCTGCTTCGGTCATCGGATTCAATTCGATAAGAAAACTGATCTGTGTCAACGGGCTCTACCGTATCGTCAGAGTAACCGACACCGATGCTGAAGGTACGCATTTTATTCTTTGATTCAATATCAAAACTGGAACTGAGGGTGCGAGAAGTGTAGTCGTCTTCTTGGGAATAGGCGACGCCAATGGCCGTTTTGGTTCGCCCATTATAGATGCCAACCGTTGAGCTGATGTCGGTACGTTGTTCTTCAATGCTGGCACCGCTCATGACTTGGATCGCTTCTCCATCTGCTCCTGGGGCAATAAACCAGGGGCTGGCTCCCGAAAGCACTTCGTGACTGGTTTTAATCGAAAGATCAAGGTTGTCATTAATGCGGGTAGTCATATCCAGTTGACTGATGTCAATGGACATGCGACCGCCTTCACTAATATTCTCACCTACACTGTTAACGTAATTTTTTTGATCCCCTTCAACGTAACGGCTTTGCTGGAACGCAACGGTTGTTCCTTCTGTTGGCTCAATAGCAAGGCAATTATCCATTCCGGGTAAAGCCAATGCTGCTGCCGTTAACGCTGCTAGAGAATGAGAGGTGTTTTTTGTCCTGCTTTGTTTTTTATTTTTAGGTGCTGGATTATCCAATTTAGGCTGTTCAGAAAATGTGTTTTTAGCATATGAGTCATTCATGAGAGTACCAATTTTTATGTCCATTACATGGTTTTATCAAGGGGTAGGTCGTGCCTGCGTAATTGATTAATTACAACCGCAACCGCCTCCACCGCTTCCTTTTCCACCGCTTGCCGCTTCTTTACTGTAATAAATGTGATCATTCAGTGCAGCAGCTTGCTGGTTGACATCCCATGCCATTTCAGATTTGGCAAGATTGCCACGTTGCCATGGTTTCACTTCTTTAACGGAACAGCCTGTTGTGAACAGGGCAAAAAGCGTTAAGGTAAATGTAATTTTCAAAGATCGTTTGATTTTCATAATCCTTTTAATGCCTCTTTGATGTGATAACGAACCACCGATTTATCGTTGTCTTTCATGCCTTTATGGATAAGCCATATTTTTCCCTGAGCATCGATGATAAAACTGGTCGGCATGGCTTCTACGCCGTATTTTTGGGGCAGGTTACTGTCTGCTCCGGCGTACAAAATGGGATAGTTGGTGTTGATTTTTTTTAGGAAATCTTTTCCGTCTTCAGCGCTTTCATCCAGGTTAATTGCCAATATTTCAAAGGGTTTATTCGCGTGTTCTTTTTTTAAATCAGTGAAAAACGGTAAGCTTTTTCGACAGGGGCCACACCATGATGCCCAAAAATCCACAAGAACGATTTTCCCTTTATAGGAATCTAACGTAATTGAGGTGGATTGATGAATATCGGGTAATGTAAATTTGGGTGCTGTCTCGCCCACTTCAACGCCGTGGGTGTAAGGTAAAAAACAACTGCTCAATGCCAATAATATTGTCCGTATTTTTCTTTTTGAATAAAACATCGCATTAAGTCCCTTTTTGGATTTTTGCTTTGGTTTTTAAGGAAAGTGGTCTTTCCGTAGATGCGATGTATTTTTGAACAATATTGCGGGGTGATCAATTAGGCAAAAGGGTAAATTGGTACTAGATGATGGCCTAAGCCATTGGTTGTAGATGGGGCTTGCCCAACAGGCTTATGGTCTTCCTATTGTCCTCTGCATAGAATTTTATTAATTCAGTGTGGAATGGAATAGGTGCAGTATGCTGTCAAAAATTGGATTGAGCGTGACCTTCTTTAAATGTGTTTCCTTAGGAATAATTCTGGCCAGTCTGGTTGCTTGTGGCGGTATAGAGGATGATGTGCCTACGAGTTCATCATCGGATGTGACGCCTGAGGTAATACCGGAAGAGCAGCCAGAGATTGGACCGGAGGTTGAGATTTTTAATGGAAAGGACTTGGAAGGGTGGAGTACATCCGTACAGAGTGACGATATTACGCTTGCACAATCTGACATTTGGTCTGTGACTGAAAAGGGAGAAATTCAAGCAGTAACGGTTGATACCAGAAATAAGGGGCGCATAAACAGCAGCTTATCTACCCTCCGCGATGATTATCAAAACTACGAACTAACGTTCGAATATCAATTCACGGAATCCCACGCTTCCCTCGACAGTGGTGTCTGGTTGCTCGGTGGCCGTGATATGACCGAGCAAGGGGGAATTTATCCAGCCTCCATTCAATTACAGCTTAAGCCTGGCGAAGAAGGGGATTTATTATTGCAATCTGTGGGTATTCTTCCAGAACCAGGCTGCGAGAGCGTCTCTGGTGAGGCGGGAGAAATGGCTCGTGTTCTACGTAGGGTTGATCCAGCTGTTACCCCAACTGGGCGTTGGAATAAGGTAAAAATCATTAGTGAATTGACCGAATTTCAAGGCAGTACAATCAGTGTTTGGATTAATGATGTCTTCGTGAATAGAGGTATTTACGCAGACCATGAAAGGGGCCGAATTACGTTAGGGTATCATGGTTGGGGAATTAAATTTCGCCATTTAACGATGAAAAGTTATCGAGCTGGCGATAACACGCGTGGCAATGGTTGTATGGCTCCCCCGAATGATGGAATTCAAGAAGATGATAATGGTGGTAATACGGATCAAGAGCCTGTACCTGCCGATGAAGCTAAAGGCGATATTAACCGGGGGGCTGACCTTTATACCGAACAGTGTGTATCTTGCCATGGCGAGCAAGGGCGTGGTGGGCCCGGGCGATTTGGTGGGGTATTATTGAATTGTCAATCGTGTAATTCATTTGATGAATTAGCCGGAGTGATAAGAGAGACGATGCCAACAGGCGCTTCGGATTTATGTGGTGAAGAATGTTCCAATGATATTACTGCATTTATGTTTAATGATTACGAGCGAGTTGCCATTATAAATCCGGCTCCGACGCCAACTCCGGCTCCGACGCCAACTCCGGCTCCGACGCCAACTCCGTCTCCGACGCCAACTCCGTCTCCGACGCCAACTCCGGCTCCGACGCCGACGCCGGCTCCGACACCAACGCCGACACCAACGCCGCCCCCTGAATTTGGTGATATTAATCGTGGTGCAGGACTTTACAAGGCGCAATGTATCTCGTGTCATGGAGAAAAAGGTGAAGGGCCTTTACCGTTACAAGCATGCAAAACCTGTGGAAGTTTTGATGTGTTAGCGGAAAGAATTCGCGTTGATATGCCACCTGCAAATACAACTCAGTGTGATGCAGAATGCGCGGCGGATATTGCGATGTTTATTCTCAATGACTTTGATGTGGTAACCGACAACCCCGACCCCACTCCCCCAGACGACACTGAAAAAGTGTCTTTTGAGTTGAAGAGTTATCCAGAAACCCTAAGAAAATTTGCGTTATCTGTCATTGGTCGTGCTCCAACAGATTCTGAATATGCGCAGGCTCAAACCGAAGCTGGTTATGATCAGGTTGTTCTGAATATGATGAATGAATCAGAGTCTGGTTTTGCGCAATGGGTGAAGTTTACATTCAATGATGTGCTGTTAACCGATAAATTTCGAGAAGGCACTACACACAATGCCATTGAGATGCTTGATGTTCAGCGTAATTATTCCAGCGATATGCCGATTGAAGAAGACGGCCCAATGATTGATAAAGCGAACCCCTACTGTATACGTGGCTTAAGAAAGCGAGCCATCGCACAAGAGCCATTAGAATTGATTCGTTTTATCGCAGAGAACGATCGTCCTATCCAAGAAATATTGACGGCCAAATACAAAATGGTGAATAAATATTCACAGGATTATTATCGTGGGGTTCCACTGAATAATGATCGCAGTCAGCCGATACCGTTTAAAAGAAAATTATTTAATAAAGGATGGGATTGCTCGGGCTATCATAAGCCAGATTATAATAAACCGATTCAAGAAAATCTGGCGGATTACATCGCCATTAATGATTACCCAGAAGATCAACGTTGGTATCATGACCCTGATCATTTTATTCCGGTCATTATTCCGCAGTCCGTAACCGGTGTGGAAGGGCGACCAATGAAATACGTTTATGATCGAAATAAACCGTTGCCTTTGGCTGGTGTACTGACTTCAGAAATGTTTTTAGAGCGTTATCCCACCAATGACTCTAACCGTAATCGTACTCGTGCGGTAAATGTATTAAAGGCTTTTTTAGATATTGATATTGGTGCAAGTCAGGTAGACAGCTTTGACTCAGAGGGATATGAACATCCAGAATTGCAAGACCCAAATTGTACGGGTTGTCATGATGTACTCGATCCTGTGGCATCTTCTTTCCGAAATTGGACAGCAACCGGCGATTATTACCCGCTTACGTTTGAGTTTAATGTGGATTCTGGTCAAAGGAAGAGACATGTAGATCAATTCCCACTTTGGAAGGCCGAAGGAATTAAAGCGCCGGGTTTATATATACCCAATGTGTTCAATCAAGACGTTCCGGAATCAGAGCTTGAGACATCATTACAATGGCTGGCGAAAAGTATTGTCAGTAATGAGCGCCTTTATATAGCGGCCATTATTCGCACTTTATACAGTGGGTTGATCGGGGAATATGAAAACCCTGAGTATTATCGTGGTTTGTACGATCAGTTTAAACAAGAAGGCGTGAATACATCAGCAATCAAAAGTCTGGTATTAGCATTAAGTAAGCTCAATGATTACCGCATTGTCGGTGTAAAAGGGTTGAGTGAAAGTGGCCAAGAGCACGTTAATGTTAGGCCGGTTCGTAGATTGTCTCCTGAGCTGTTACAAAGAAAAATCGTGACGTTAATGTCAGTACCTTGGCCTGCGCTATTCAATAAAGAAACACAAGTGTTGGCCGGAGGAATGGATTCCGACTCTTATATAACTCGATCAACCACATTAAATGGGGTGTCAAGTGTGTTAATCGAAGGAATGGCAAATGAAATGACGTGCTCCAGTGTCGCTAATGATTTTATTAAGCCTCGTGATGATCGATTGTTGTTTCCTTTTGTGAACTTAAATACCACACCAACCAGCAGTGCTAATGAACTAGAAATCAAAAATAATATTGTCCATCTGCATAAATGGCTGTTAGGTGAGAATCTTACTGTGAATTCACCAGAAGTAGACGCAAGTTATGAACTTTTCTTGCAGGCATATCAATGGAGTGTGCAAAAAAACAACCGAAATCTACCTGGTCAATGTCAGGCTATTTATGACAAAAGTTGGGCCATGTATCGAGGAAAATATCGAGTGCCTTTGCCTGGTAACCGTCAAATCCAAAGAGACGATCATATGACCATAAAACCATGGATGGCAGTAGTGAATTATTTAATGCTGGATTATAAATTTATTTATGAATAAGCGTTCAGTGGATGAGTTTGTCAAATTGCGGAGAGGGTAAGGAAAGTGAAGAGAAGACAATTTATTAAGTTATTGGCAGCATCGGGTTTTGGCGCGGCTTTACCGGTCGCGGCTGTGAAAGCGAACGCTGCTCCCGGAGCTGGAAATTATCGTTATTTTGTTGCCATCGCCGCAGATGGTGGCTGGGACAGTACATGTTTATTTGACCCTAAAGGGAAAGCCAATGAAATAAATAAAGTTGCATTGGATAATTCATTGAAAACGCCCGAAGGACTTCAATGGAGTGCGGTTCCGGATGTGAAAGATAAGGCCATTATTGAAAACCAATATCGTCAATTTTTTACACGTTATGGAAATAGAATAACGGCCATTCGGGGTGTTGATTCCTTAACAAGCAGTCATCTACTTGGGGCGAAATCCGTTTGGAGTGGGAACTTCGGGACTAACCCTTCTATTGCGGCGTTACACAGTGCGGTTCATGGTCGTAACTTACCGTTACCGTATATTACTTTTGGTGGTCATTACGGTGGAAGTGACTACACTGCAGACCTTGGTGTAGAAAAAGCGCGTTTGGGTGGGGGTGGGTTATTGAAGTTAATGGGTAACCCTGGAGGCAGTCAGGAGTCTGGACTCTATGGCATGATTAAAAATGCCCATCAGGATCGGTTGTCTCGTCAAATTATGGAAGAAAATGGACTGGACTATCGCCTTTCGTCTAGAAGCAAGGGGCTCGATAATTTATTGAATTACCGACTGTCAGAAAATAGATTTGAACAGTTGCATGATAATTTAGCGCAATTAGAAGGGGTGCCTGATTTTAAAGGCGATTGGAACTCAGGTCGTATGCAACATTTTAAATTGCAAGCACGTTTAACGGCAGCCAGTTTTGCCACCGGTACGTCAAATGCGGCCAGTTTAAGTCAGTGGGGGTTTGACACTCATGGTAATAACAATGATCAATATCCTGCATTGGGGAATTTACTGGAAGGCATTCACTATTTGATTGAAGCATTAACTTTTTTTGGCATTGCTGATCAAACAGTGATTATGGTGGCATCGGATATTGGTCGCCGGGCTTTGCATAATGGATCAGGTGGAAAAGATCACCACAATGTAACCGGGCAGATGATCATTCACCCTGAAGGTTCTGGGTCGGGAGGAAAGTATTTTGGGGAAACAACCGATCGCTATGAACAAGTTAAACTCAATCTAGAAACGGGTAAAGCCGATAGAAATGGAACGAACCTAACCATTCGCCACACCCTTTATGGAATGCGTGAGTACTTAGGCCTCAATGATAGTGAACAAGCAAAACGATTTCCTTTAGGGGAAAATTTAATTATGCCTAACTTGTTTTCATGAGTAATAAGATAAAAATAGGTAACAATGAAACATAGAAGGCGCCTTATGGAGAGGGCGTCTAATTGTATTAATCCGATAAAATTTTTTATTGTTTTTTTGACGAAAGCCTTCTTTCCAACGGCATAGTGACTCGATAATTCTCTTGGTGCCATTGTGAGCTCTTTTTTATGTACGCTCTCCTTTTTATGTGCTCTCTTCGCTGGCGTTTGCCCTCGTAAATGTTATGTTATAACATAATAATATTTTTCATTGGTATTTATTAGAGGTTCGCGCGGACATGAAGCATGCTTTTTTTCAGTCGATTGAACATTGCCCGCACAATTCAACGTTACCGTTAGAAGAGATTGTGTCGCAGCTGGCCTTCAATAGTGATGGGTTAATCCCGGTGATTACCCAAGATGCCCAATCGAAAGACGTTTTAATGATGGCTTGGATGAATGAAACCGCCTTAAGGCAAACGTTAACAACCCAGCGAGTGACCTATTGGTCTCGATCGCGTCAGGCACTTTGGGTGAAAGGGGAAACCAGCGGGCATACCCAGTCATTAGTTCAATTGTCGTTCGATTGTGATGGTGATGCCATTTTGTGTTTGGTAACTCAAGAAGGGCCTGCGTGTCATACCGGGCGACCGAATTGTTTTTACCTTCAAGTCAATGAAGAGGGCACCCACGTTGTCGTCAATGGGGACAGCGCTTAATCGTGCCTAAAAAACAACGTGCATAAAGAACGGCGCATAAAGAAAGGTGGTGAAAAGCGTGATGAAGCGGGTTTTGATCAAAAATGCCATTCTGGTCAATGAAGGCAGCGTAAAAGAGGGGGATATTCGTCTTTCTGGAGACCGTATTGATAAAATTGCGGCGGAGATTTCGGCAGAGACGAATGATCAGGTCATCGATGCCCAAGGCGCTTGGCTCTTGCCGGGAATGATTGACGATCAAGTACATTTTCGTGAGCCGGGGTTGGAGCACAAAGGGCGAATTGCGACGGAGTCGTTAGCGGCTGTGGCCGGTGGTATTACCAGTTTTATGGAAATGCCAAATGTAAAACCGTCCACCACAACCGCAGAGGCCTTGGAACATAAGTTTGGGATTGCCGAGGCTTGCTCGGCGGCAAACTATTCGTTTTATCTTGGTGCCACCGAGGACAATCTAGACGAGATTAAAGCACTCAACCCCTCTAGGGTGTGTGGCGTTAAAGTCTTTATGGGTGCCTCTACTGGGGATTTGTTGGTAGAAAATCCACAGGCGCTGGAGAATATCTTTCGTGAAAGCCCAGTCTTGATTGTGACCCATTGTGAGCATGGCAGTGTCTTAAACCGCAACCTTCAGGTTTATCGAGACGCAGGAAAAACGCCTTCTATTATTGATCACCCTAAAATTCGAAACGTAGAGGCCTGCTATGCCTCTTCTTCGCTGGCGGTGGGGCTTGCGCGTAAACACGGCAGCCAATTGCATGTCTTACACATTACCACAGAAAAAGAGCTGAGCTTGTTTGAGGCTGGGCCTGTTGCGAATAAGCAAATTACCGCAGAAGCGTGTGTGCACCATTTATGGTTCAGTGAAGAAGATTACCCCCGTCTGGGTAATTTAATTAAATGTAACCCTTCAATTAAAGCCCCCAGTGATCGTGCTGCTTTGATAAATGCGTTGCACACGCAGCAGATTGATATCGTTGCCACCGATCATGCTCCTCATACCTGGGATGAAAAACAACAAGACTACGAGAACGCACCGGCGGGTTTGCCACTGGTACAACATGCGTTGTTAAGTATGTTAGATCACGTTCATCATCAGCGCTTGTCGATTGAGCAAGTGGTGGAGAAGACGGCGCATAACCCGGCCATTCGTTACGGTGTTCGTGAGCGAGGCTTTCTCCGTGAAGGGTATTTTGCTGATGTCGTGCTGGTCGACCCTGCACAATCGACACCGGTATCTCACGAGAATACCTATTACCACTGCAAATGGACGCCGTTTGATGGGCATTCTTTCTCGTCACAAATAAAAAGTACTTGGGTAAATGGTGTGCAGGTTTTTGATGGATCATCACTTATTACCGGTGTGCATCCCGGAGCGGCATTAATTTTTGATCGCTAAACGCACCCGTTACGTTAATTTTTTGAGCAGTGATTAATATGAATCAAGCAGTATCTCCAACCGACTTTCCATTACCCGATGTGACATCAGAAGAAAGTGGAGAGTTTTCTCATACGTTAAATTGGGTTGGCATGGAGCGTATTGCGCTTCCTTTGCGGTTTCCCGTTTCCCCTTTTGAGTCGGCGAGTTCAGAGTGTCGTGCTGAGCCGATTTCTGCGATGGCGGATGTGTTTGTCGGCTTGGATAAGCCGTCGGTAAAAGGCATTCACATGTCGCGATTGTATTTGATCTTAAACAACATGTTGGCACATCAAGAACTCAATCAATCTAGTATTGAGCGAGTTTTGGCAAGCCTCATTGAATCCCAGCAAGGCATTAGCCGCAGTGCGAAATTGTGTTTGCGTTTTGAGGTTACCTTAAAAAAGCCGGCATTATTGAGTGAGCAATTTGGGTATCAATCTTATCCTGTGCAATGGATTTTTACTCAAAAAGGCGATCAAATTTCAACACAACTTGAACTGACCGTACCTTATTCGAGCACATGCCCGTGTTCGGCGTCTTTATCACGCCAGTTGATGAAACAAGCGATGGATCGCCAATTTACGGGTGAATCCGTGAATAAAGCAGAAGTTTTGAATTGGGTTGAGTCATTGGCTGGTAGCATCGCCACACCACACAGCCAGCGTTCTTACGCGTATCTAAAATTGGATTTTACCTCGGGTGCATTAGCCGATATCACCCAACTCATCAAATCCATTGAAACGGCCATTGGTACGCCGGTGCAAACGGCGGTAAAGCGTCAAGATGAGCAAGCGTTTGCGCAATTAAATGCCGAAAATCTTTTATTTTGTGAAGATGCTGCACGTCGAGTGAAGGCCGCCTTAGAAGCGATGGATAACCTCTCTCACTATTGGTTTAAGGTTGAGCATCAAGAAAGTTTGCATGCGCATAATGCGGTTGTTATAGATCAAAAATCATAAATGTCATCGCCACCTTTTAATCGATTTTTTCTAATAATGAATTCTTTGTCAGAGAAAAATATTTTATTTTATGAACAGTGAAAATAGCCTGATTACAATAACGTTACCAGACGGCTCTCAAAGAGAGTACCCAGCACCGACTTCCATTGCCGATATTGCTGCCTCCATCGGTCCAGGCCTTGCCAAAAATACCATTGCCGGTTGGGTTGATGAGCAACAAGTGGATGCTCATGACCCTATTAATCATGATGCACACATAAAGATTATTACCCCCAATGATGAGGCCGGGGTAGAGATTATTCGCCATTCGTGCGCCCACTTGATCGGCCATGCGGTAAAACAATTGTACCCTACGGCAAAGATGGTGATTGGCCCGGTGATTGAAAATGGATTTTATTACGACATCGCTTACGAAAGAGCGTTTACGGCAGACGACCTCAAAGCGATCGAAGGTCGAATGAAAGAATTAATCGCGAAGAATTATACGGTCGTAAAAAAAATGACGCCCCGTGATGAAGTGATTCAATGCTTCCAAGAAAGAGGGGAGGAATACAAGCTTCGTTTGATTGATGACATGCCGGATGAAACGACCATGGGCTTGTATCACCATGAAGAGTATGTCGATATGTGTCGTGGTCCTCATGTAACCAACACACGATTTTTAAAGCACTTTAAGCTCACAAAGTTGTCAGGAGCGTATTGGCGCGGTGATGCGAAAAATGAGCAGTTACAGCGAATTTATGGCACGGCTTGGGCGACCAAAAAAGATTTGCAGGCTTATATAAAGCGTATTGAAGAGGCGGAAAAGCGCGATCATCGTCGTTTGGGTAAAGAGTTGGATCTTTTTCATTTCCACGAAGATGCACCCGGTTCGGTATTTTGGCACCCTCGCGGCTGGAAAGTATTCCAAGAGTTGATTGCCTATATGCGTCGACGCCAGCAAGCCGCTGACTACGTAGAAGTGAATACGCCGGATTTGATGGATAGAAATTTATGGGAAATTTCTGGCCATTGGCAAAACTACCGTGAAAATATGTTCACTACCACCACAGAAGATGAGCGCACATTGGCATTGAAGCCGATGAATTGCCCCGGTGGTGTCTTGATGTATCGTCACGGGCTGAAAAGCTATCGTGATTTACCGATCCGAATCGCGGAATTTGGCAAAGTTCATCGTTATGAGCCCTCAGGGTCGCTCCATGGGTTAATGCGTGTACGCCACTTTACCCAAGACGATGCCCATATCTTTTGTACCACTGGGCAAATGCAGGAAGAGTGTCGCCGAGTGATTGAACTGGTGTTGGATATTTACGAGCAGTTTGGTTTTGACGATGTTCGGATTAAATTATCGACTCGCCCAGAAAATCGAATGGGCAGCGATGAGGTATGGGACCTTTTAGAAGGAGCTCTAACAGAATCATTGCAGAGCTTGTCGTTGGAGTACGGCGTGAACCCTGGTGAGGGTGCCTTCTATGGGCCGAAGCTGGAATTTGTCCTTCGCGATTCCATTGGTCGAGATTGGCAGTGTGGTACCTTGCAGGTGGACATGAATTTGCCCGAGCGATTTGGTTTGGAGTATGTGGACGAACAAGGTCAGCGTCAGCGTCCAGTGATGTTGCATCGAGCGTTATTTGGCTCTCTAGAGCGTTTTACGGGTATTCTTATCGAGCATCATGCCGGTAAATTGCCACCGTGGTTATCACCCACTCAAGCCATTGTATTGCCCATTTCAGAGCCGTTTAATGACTATGCCACAGAAGTAAAAGCCTTATTAGAAGGGGAAGGCCTTCGTGTGAATACCGATTTAAGTAATGAAAAAATCGGGTATAAAATTCGTCAGCAAACGTTAAATCGCGTTCCCTTTATGCTTATTGCTGGGGGCAAAGAAGCAGAAAGTGGTCAAGTCACCATTCGTTCTCTTAGCGGGGAAGATTTGGGGTGTATGAGTGTGTTTAACGCGATCAGCCTATTAAAAGAAAAGGCGCAAGCGCCGGACAGGGCGATGAGATATATTCGTACCGAGCAGTTGCGAAAACGCTTTCAAGAGAAGTTAGAACCTGCTAATCCACAAGATGCGTCAAGCATGGTCGAAAATTGAATACTTTATGTGTAAATGAGTAAAGTAGAGCGAGCACGCGTAACGGCGTGTTTGATTCAACAAAGGAGTACTTCGGTGCTCCTTTTTTGTTAAAAAAATCTTTTCTATCGTTTCTTCGTATCCTTTTTCTACAAATCTGTCTGCGACGTAGATTGCAGTGTACTGCTTACTTATCTGAAAAATGGCCTAGCCCATTGGTCGTATTCCTAAGCCAAGGCATGGAGTGTATTGTTCTTATGAAGTAGCCTTTATGATTTAGTCTTTATGATTTAGTCTTTATGAATTAGTTTTTATGGTCGAAAAGAGCGTTTTGATTATTTTTGAATAATGGAGATGAAAAACAAGATTTTGAATTATAAGTTGTTCTTTGTTTATTTTTATGTCGTTTTTTGTGTGTATTGAAATTATCTATATGATTTAGGGATAAGGCAATAATGGTTGCCAACTTTTTTCGCCAATCTTCATGATTTCGCCTATTTATAAGAGTAATGCATAGGTTTAGGGATTAACACAATCTAAATAAGACGCTACATTGTACGACGGCAGCCAAATAGTGTCTTTTATGGAGAAGAGAGTCTTTTGAAGTATTTTTTTTGGTTTTTCCTTTTTTTTATACCGTTTCTTTGCTTTGCGCAACATAACATAGATCCCCGAGTCAAGGATATTGTTGTTAATGTCAATACGATTTCTATATCCGGTACGGCCAATACATTAACTGACGATTTGTCATTAGAGTCGATGATGCAATTGGCAAATCGCCTGCGTCAGAAATATCCGGCTAAAATGCGTTTTGATCAAATCCAAGAAATATCAGACACCTTAACGCTGCACTTACGTGATGCCGGTTATAAATTTCATTATGCGTATATCCCTCCTCAAAAACCGCACGAAGGTAATATTACGATATTTATTGCTGAAATTGTATTAAGCGATATTAGCGTGATGAATGATACGTTTTATTCCAGTGATCATATTCAAAAGCAATTTAAAACCCTTTTGAATGAACCTTTGTATCAGCCACGCATTGACCGAGTGTTGCATTCGTTAAAAAACATCGGCTCGATGAATGTTTTTGCCTACTACTCCCGAGGCAGTAAACCAAATTCTGTACGACTGAATTTAAAAGTGTCTGCCAGTGAGCGATGGAATATGTCGGTTTCTTTCGATAATTATGGCCCTGTCGAATCAGGTGGAGAGAGAGGCTTGGCGCAATTTACAATGAACGATCCACTTAATCGCTTTGATCGTTTGGGCTTGGGGGTGTTGCAGTCTTACGGTGAAGAAAAAAATCAGTATGGCTATTTGTTTTATCAAACACCGATAGGCAATTTGCACCACGAATTGGGGCTGTATTTAAGTAATAGTGCATTTGAGATTGGGGGTGAGTTCGCCAACTTAGAGTTAGAGGGTGAGGCATCATTTGAAGAAGTCAGTTATACCAATTACGTGTATTACAGCCAATATACCAAACATTTTTTCGAGTTAACGTATGCGGATAAAGCCAATGATTTTTCATCGGTGTTTGAGAGTGATGATGTTGAGCCCGATGAAAGTACAACGGTAACGGGAATTTCATGGAATACACAATATTCTGGGAAACGCAGCTATCACCGATTTCTCGGGCGTTGGAATTCGGGTGACTTCTCACTTAATGGCTATGTGGACAGCGAAACTGGCGACACGACGGTGTTTGAATCTGACTTCGACTATTTTAATCTTTTTTATCAATATTACCGCCGCTTTACTTTGGCTTCCACTGCTTGGGCATTGGAAGGCGAATTGCGTGCCCAAGCTAGTAGTAACACGCGTTTACCTTCGTTTGAACGAATGTCTCTAACGGGAGCCCGAGGCATTCGAGGATTTGAGGCGGGACAATTTTCTGCGGATGATGCGGTTATTTCTTCTTTTGCACTTCATTTACCTCGATATCAGTTTGGTGGAGGCGAAACGAATAAACCCTTTTCGATAAATACTCAGTTATTTGTGGAAGGTGCTACAGGTGCTCAGTTTGATTTGGACGGAAATGAAGTCAATAACGCTCAGTTTATTGGTGCTGGTGCCGAATTGTCTGTTTTTTGGCAACAACACTTGGGGTTAACCGTTACCTATGCTTTTCCCGTGAGTTCGTCCTCTGATTTACCCATTGAATTTAAGGAGCAACCCTTAACTTTTTCGTTAACCGCTAAATGGTAAGGATGTTGAGAAGAATGAATTATTTAGATTGCATAAAATATAGCGGTTGCTTTTTCTTGGGTGGTTTTATTGTTGTTAATACCAAAGCATTACCTCAAGGGCATCAAGTTGTTGTAGGGGATGTTCAAGTTACTATGCAACAAAATCAAATGCAGGTTGAGCAGTCGTCTCAACATGGCATCATTGAATTTACTGACTTTGATATTGCGGAAAACGAACTGGTTCGATTTCAACAACCGAATAGCCAGGCGATTACATTAAATCGCGTAGTAGGAAATAGCCCCTCAGATATTTTGGGACAACTGCAATCCAATGGGCAAATTTTATTGGTCAATCCAAATGGCGTGTTTTTTTCAGAAACCGCTCAGCTAGATGTAGGCAGTTTAATTACCTCTACCTTGGATATTCGTAACGATGACTTCCTTCAAAATCAGTTAACCTTCGAAGGTGATGCTACGGCCACTATTGAAAACCGAGGTGTTATCCGTACTCGAGGTGAAGGGTTTATTGCGCTTGTGAGTAATAACATCCACAACTCAGGCGAGTTGCAAGCCGAACGGGGTTCTGTTGGTTTGCTGGCGGGGGAGCGTGTTGTTGTGGGGTTTGAGGGGGAGTCGGTGGCATTTGATGTTACGGCTGCATCCACTACGGCGGATATTCACAATACCGGCAATGTGATTGGTGGGGTAGGGGTGACGGTTGATGCGAACTCTTTCGATGCCATTGAAAATGTCGTTATTAATAATGAAGGCGTTATTCAAGCAACGGGGTTTGAAGTACACAATGGCGAAATTGTCATTTCTTCCAGTGCCGGCGCGATTATTAATTCCGGTGTTGTGAGTGCAGATGGGGATGCGCTGACACAAACATCGACAGGTGTGATTGATATTGATTCGGAGCGTTTTGCCAATCTGGGGGAGATTACTGCAGATGCACAGGGTAATGGTGCGGGTGGAAATATTGATATTTATACCACCGATGCCTTGTATTTGGCGGATGGGTCATTGACCTCTGCAAATGGCGCTGGTTTTGGTGATGGTGGAAGAGTTATTCAATACTCTGAGGGTGCTGCTTGGTTTGCACCAGAGGCATATTCAACCGCTATGGCTGGTACTGAAGGTGGGAATGGTGGTTTTATTGAAGTCTCTGGTCGGCAGTTTGTAAGCTTTGAAGGAATGATAGATACCACTTCCGAGAATGGTGAGAATGGTACGGTATTTATTGATCCTGTGGATATTTCTATTATGTCAGCTGGTATATCAACAACTCCGCCGGCTATCCCTGGTGGAACGATAGAGTTGCCAATTGCAACTTCTTTTCCAGGAATCACAACGATATCTCCCGGTAGTTTAAATAGATTATTAAGTGGCGGTAGTAATGTGATTATATCTACGGCCGTTGTGGATGTGGCGGGCAATTCAGGGGTCTTATCAATTGACGAAGATATTGACCTAACTGGCATTTCCGGCCAAACACTGACCTTTCAATCTAACGGTGATATGAATATTAACGCCAATATTTGTGAAGTGGCTGCAGGCGGCGGATGTGCTCGTGGTGGGGATAATGTCAATTTATTTTTTGAAACGATTGCTGGGGATGGTGGGTCTATTTCGGTAGCTGATGGTACTTTGATTCTTTCTGATGGCGGTACCATTGATTTTAACTCCGATGCTGATATCACACTGGGAAGAAATTCACTGATCTCGTCGGCTGGCGGAAATCTTAACTTTACCGCAAACAATACCCTAACGTGGTCAGAAACGGGAAACGCCTCGTTGGCAGATTTAACCATTCGTGCCGGTGACCTTAGAGATGCTTCGGATCGTCTATTAAACATAATTTCTAACTCGATCGACATTGCCCTTAGTAACCCGTCGGCAGACCTTTCTATACAAGGCTCCACGGATGACCTGAATGTTTCTTTTGGTGTAGATCGTAATTTTACTTTTTTTTATATACCGGCATTTTTAAGTACGGGTAATACTTTTAATCTAAATAATATTGATTTGGCCGGTGGTGATTTTTCTGCTTTTATCACCCCAACGGCTGGTATTGGTACATCTGATTTTAATTTGGTAAATGTGAGTAACGTTACCAATCTGAGTTTAATTAATTCTAGTGATTCAGGCAGTATCTTCCTACCGGGTGGAATCAGTGTTCCGGGTGATGTGGTGCTGCAAAGTGCGGCAATACAAAATGCGAACATTGCAGGTTCAAGGTCGTATTTTGTTCAAGCCGATTCTCTTGACTTAACAACCCAATCCTTAAATGGGCAAGAAATTGCCTCCTTAAATGTTAATGAGCTTGCTTTGAATTTTAGCGCAGCGGCTATAGCTGATCGGCTTGTAATTAATGAAGCCAACGACATTGTTATAATCGGGCTTGTGCAAGACGGTGTAAATGATTTAAGTATTAACGCCACTGGGGATATTACGTTTGCTACCCAAGTAGATTTAAGTAACGTCGGTGATGCGGCGGTATCTCACCGTTTTTCCGTAGAGAGTACATCAGGCTCTATTTTTATGAACGCCGACTTAGCGGATACATCGGCGACTCAAAATACCAATACAGAAATTACCTTAGACGCTGCAAATAATGTGGTCATTTCGGACAATGTGAATGTAGATTCTGGAGGCGCTTCTATTGAGGTAACCTCCGGTGGGGATTTATCGATAGGTCAAAATGCATTAATCGATTCTGGCGATGCGGTGCAATCATTAACGGCAAATCGTATTGTTAATAATGGAACCCTACGAACCGCTGCGACGGATGAGGCCATTCGTTTAACCAGCGCAACTTCTCTCGTTGGTGGTAATGGTAGTGTGATTCAAGCTGAAAATGGTCGTGCTCGCATTCGCACCCAAACAGGCGTTGATGTCATCACTTCAGTCAATGCATTGGATATTGAAAATTCGGTATCGGGTGCTGTGGTGATCAACGAAACGGATTCTCTTGTACTCACGAATATGTTGTCTGCAGGAGATACAACGGTTTCGATTAATGCCGGTAGTGATATTAATATTAACGCGGATTTACGCTATTCATCACCATCACAAACCGTCGGGACATCCGTTGTTTTTGATGCAGGGCGTAATTTATCGGTAGCAAACGGCGTTTCTGTTTCGTCACAAGGTGGAGATATCCGTATATCTGCAGACGATGTAACGGTAGGGGAATCGTCGACGGTTGATACGGGCAGTGGCCTTCTTTCTATAGAAGCGAGTCAACTTATTCATAACGGTACATTGAACTCTACGTCGCAAAGTAATCGTGCGATTGCGATAACCAGTGCTTCAGACATAACGACAGGCAACACTGGCGTTATTCAAGCCCAAAATGGTGGTGCGCAAATTCGCTCTCAAACGGGGGTGGATATCATTACCAATGTGGATGTGCTTGATATCGAAAATAGTGTGTCTGGTGATATTAATGTTAATGAGATGGACTCTCTCACGTTAATGAATATGCTCGCTTCAGGAGACGCTTCGTTTTCGATCAGTACGGGTGATTCGTTAAATGTGAATACCAATTTACGTTATGCATCGCCAACTCAAACTTCTGGTTCGACAATTACATTTAATACCGGAGGTGATCTAGCGGTTGCTAATGGTATTGCCTTGGCATCAGAGGGTGGGAATATCAATTTTACTGCAGGTGGCACTATTTCTACGGGTGAATCTGCTTTAATTGATGTGGGTAATGCTTCTTTATCGTTGAGTGGAAATGAAATTATTCATAATGGAATACTAAATAGCACTTCGCAAAATGCCAGTGCCATCCTGTTAAACAGCAATTCAGCCATTAGCACTGGCACAGATGGGATTGTTCAAGCGCAAAATGGCGGTGTTCAGGTTCAGGCGCAAACGGGTATTAACCTTTCCACGAATGTCGCCGTACTGAATGTTGAAAATACGACGTCAGGCATCGTTCGTATTAATGAGGCAAGTGATGTCCGCCTAGAGAATCTTCTCTCACCGGGCGATACCGCTTTAATTCTGGAATCTGGCACCCTCACATTACCCGACGACGGTATTTCGACCCCAGGTCGCTTAACCCTATCTGCCGACTCAATCGTGAGTGATACCAGTAATTCGCTTTTGGTTGCGGCCAATGAGCTAATTTTATCTGCTAACGCCGCTACCAATACTATTGGCTTAAATTCATCGGTCAATACATTGGATGCAACGGTATTGGGTGCCGGTTTGAGTATTCAAAATTCGGGCTCACTCCGTATTGCCGACTTGAGTGGAGACGGTAATGCACTGGTTCTAGAGGATGGCAATCTGGATGTGCTGTTAAATAGCGGAGATTTAGCACTGGATGACCGTCTTGCGGTGACGGATATGAGTGCGGATGGTGAGCGAACCGGTATGATGCGTTTTAGAGTGGATTCTGGTGATATCACTTTAGGTGGGTCGGGCACGGCGTCATTGGAAGCCAATAGTACTCTGGATAGCACTTTGCCTGGGCTGACGAACGGCTATTCCGACAATGCCATTATCGTTTTCGATAATAATGATACGACGTCGCCTACGGCTTTTACGATTGGAAGCGTTGGTCAGGGGAGTGTTGATATTCGACTTTTGGGGGGAGACTTTGTAGCGGATCTTTATAAAGAAAACCCTGCGGAAGGTGAAATGACCGAATCTTTAAGCAGTATTACTTTACAGCCTGGCACAACCTTCCGTGTAGAGCGCAGCAATGGAAATATCGCTAAGCCAACTAATGTCAACAATAGCGATGCAAACCATAGCCTAAACCAGAACTTATTGAATGAACCAGGCTCTGCCAATGTGAGCACCGGTATTTTATTGGCGGATGGCGTTGATACAAGCCCCGCTGAGTTTTCGATTGCTGATGGTTCTGGCGTGTATTTAATCGTTAAAGCACAATCTACCGACCCTTTGACACCTGATCTTAGCGATATTTTAAGCGATGTATACCCTGCTAATATCATAGGTGGCAGTAGTGTGGCCGTGAGTAGTATCAATCGTCAGTCAGGAATAGATGGGGTAGATGCGGTCTTGGGGTACGGAGTTGAAAATTGTGACGTATTAAAAGAAGAAATAGAGAAGAATCAGTGTCGTGTTGATCAAACGTTTCATCGCTTTTTTAATACGTTTTTAATCTCCGGGCAGTTGCCATCCATGGTTTTGGAAACGCTTTAGTGGAATTATGCGAGCACTATTTATGTCCCCTTTGAAAACTTGGTTAGTGATGTTTTTTTTCTGCGTCTTCTGTGGCAATACGTGGGCAGACATTCAGCAAGAAAAAGCATTACAAGCGAAAGCCATTTTTATTTACAACTTTGCTAATTTCGTAGAGTGGCCGGACGACGCCTTTTTATCGACGAATTCACCCCTAAAAGTGTGTTTGTATGGCAGTGTGCCCTTTGGTATTTTTCTTGATGCCGTAAACGGAACCCTGATTGGTCAACGGCAATTGATGGTGGTAAGAACGGCGAATATTGAAACGCTTGAAGACGGCTGTCAAATCTTATTTGTTGGTCAGGATAAGCGAGCGCAGTTACCTGATTTTTGGTCAAACATTAAGTATGTGTATGTATTGAGTGTGGGTGAGCAAGAGGGGTTTGTGGACAATGGTGGGGTGATTAATATTTTACGAACCACAGATCGTGTGCAGTTTCAAATTAATATCTCCAATGCGCTGGAACAAGGACTGTTTTTAAGCTCAGATTTGTTGAGCTTGGCAAGAGAGGTAAAAAGGAATACCACAAAGAACACTGAATAACCTAAATGCCAAAAGGTATTTAAATGCAGCTCGCAGGCTTTCATTCTCATAAAAATTTTAAACGTAATAAAAGATTTTATCGGTCGTTGCGATATAAATTAATGTTTATCATCGTAGTGGCGCTGAGCCTTGCGATGTTTATTGCATCGCTTTTCTTCGTTCTGTACGACCGTAAAGAAGCGAAAAATGATTTGCAGGAACACATTCAGGCTATTGCCAAAATTACGGCAGCTCGAAGTGTGGCGGCGATGGCGTTTCTCGATCAAGGTGTGGTTGATCAAAATCTTAAAGCCTTATTGAGTATTGAAACTGTGCATATGGGATGTTTGTACAATCGCACCGGTCAATTGTTTTCCAGTGTAACTCGAGAGCCCAACACGCTTATTGAATGTTATGAGCAGTTCGATAAAACGATTGAAGCTTTTTCAGAGGTGAATCGCTATCTCGTTGTTACCTTACCCGTTGCCAAGAAAAACACCGTTTATGGCACGTTAATGATCGCCGCTGATTTATCTCAGCTTTATGATCGAATGCTGAACATAATTGGTATTTCTTTGATCGTTTCACTTATATCGAGCTTTATCGCTTACGTGTTAACCATGAAGCTTCAGCATCGTCTGGTGAAACCCATTGAATCTTTGGGGCGCGCAGCAGATTACGTAACCAGTACGCAGGATTATTCCATTCGTGCAGAACGAATCAGCGATGATGAAGTGGGTCAGTTGGTGGATTCGTTTAATGGCATGTTACGGCGAATCGAAGGCGCACAAGATCAGCTCTATGAAATGGTGACTGAGTTGGAAGAGCAAGGGCTTAACCTGAAATACCATGCTCAACGTTCAGAAATGCATCGTGAAGAAACTCAGGCAATGTTGGCTGCGGCGAGCCATGATTTGAAGCAACCATTACAAGCGATGGTGATGTTTGTCTCCGCCATGCGCAGTGAGCCTGAAAAGAATGAAGAGCTGATCGATAAACTTGAGCGTTCCATCGAGAATATGAGGCATTTGTTTACCGATTTGATGGATGTGTCCTCACTGGAAAAGCGGGTAAAAACCAAACAGCTTGATGATAAAGTGTCGTTGTTGGAACTATTTGATCATTTAGAGGCGGAATACCAAGCCGTTGCCTTACAGAAAGGGTTGGCTTTCAATGTTAAAAAATACGACGCTACAATCATTACTCATGCTTCAACTTTGCAGCGGATAATTCGAAACCTGTTGGACAATGCTTTTCGCTATACGTATTTTGGTGGTATTACGCTCGCTTGCCGAATGAAAAATGGCGCTTTGTGCATTGAGGTTTGGGATACTGGTGAAGGAATTCGACGAAATGTATTGGATACGGTTTTTAAAGAGTTTGTTCAAGTCAGTGTCGATTCGAAAGTATCTTCACAGGGCATGGGATTGGGCCTCTCCATTGTAAAACGTAGTTGTGAGTTGTTGGATTACACCATAGACGTTAAATCTAAATATGGACGAGGGAGTGTTTTTAGAATTTTAATTCCTCTTGACCGAATCGATAAATTACCAGAGGTAAAAGAAAGTCATAAAGAAAATGATAAAGAAAATGATAAAGAAAGTGATCAAGTAAATGTAGGTCAACCGGGCAGCAAGACTTTGAATCTTGAGGAAAATAGCGCTCCTTCCTCCCAGCCCGAGTTCGAGGATGGGGGAAGTGTACATCAAGAGGATGTGCTTAAAACGTCAATCTCCGCTTTTTTCAATCAGTTAACCAATAAACGTGTCTTTCTTATTGATGACGACGATTCGGTTCGTGATGCTTTATCCCTCTTACTCGGTCAATGGGAAATGGATGTTCGCGTCTTTAACTCTATTGCAACATGCATGGAATTTGCGAAATCGGACGCCGATTGGATTCCGCAAGCGATCGTTTCAGATTACCAATTAGGAGACAAAGATCTAGGCACAGACCTTATCAAAGGGCTGGGCCATTTTTATCAACAAGAGATTCCGGCATTAGTGATTACGGGTATGGAAGATGAAGCAACACTGGAGCAATTAAAACATGAAGGCATTAAAGTGTTACGAAAACCTGTCAAACCGGCAAAACTGAGAACGCTTCTGCAAAATATTCTTTAACGATAGCGATAGTTGTATTTGATTTAAGCTGTTTTTAAGGATCGATTAACCGGTGTTGTTTGGCCTTTGCAATAGCTTGTACTCGATTACCCACTCCCAATTCCCGAAAGATAGCACTCACATGAACTTTTACGGTGCTGGGTGACATGTGCAAGTGTTTGGCAATTTCTTTATTGGAAAAGCCATTGCTCATTTGTACCAAAACCTGCTTTTGACGACCCGTTAAGGAGTGCTCACTATTTGTAGAGCTTTCTTGCACTTCGGGTGTATTTCTTTGGTTTGGATCTGGAAGAGAGGAAGGGGTTTCAGTGGTTTGGGCGTTGGATTGTCGAGTGGATTTTGGATTATTAAACAGTAGTTGTGGTGGTAAGTACATGCCCCCAGAGAGGACGAGCCTAACGGCACTGACCATCACTTCAGCAGAAGAGCTTTTCGTAATGAATCCATTCGCACCAGCCTGCATGGTTTCCTGAATACGTTCAGGGGATTCTTCTGCAGAGAGCATAACAATAGGCACCTCTGGAATATCATTCTTAAGTAGTTTGAGTGTGTCAATCCCCGAGCAGTTGGGCAAATTATAATCTAGCAAGACAATGTCAAATTCGATAGAGCCCTGTATTGTGACAAGTGCTTTCTCTCCTGATTCGACAGTGTAAACTTCCTTTACTTCATCCAGCTTTTGCAGCACAAGTTTAATGCCGTCTCGGAACAATTCATGATCGTCGATAACGAGTATGTTCAAATTCTTTTTTCTCCGTTCTTACGACTGAGTATTTTTGTTTTATCGATACTATTTGTTTTATCGATACTATTTGTTTTATCGATACTATTTGTTTTATCGATACTATTGTATTGCCAAGTGTTTGTCGTATTTTAGTATAGTCTTTGGGGGTTACCCCGTTATCTTGTCGAGTACAGTTGGAAAGTAAGTTGATGAAGCGGTAATGGGTAACTATATGAGAAACCAAGCTAAGGGTTATCAGAACTTCACCCGGATTATCAGCTAACGATGTTTTAAGTGTAAAAGTGGCACAAAAAACTACCCCGCTGCTTGCGGCGGGGTAGTTGATTCAATGGCGTTAACAATATTATTGGACTTCTATCCTCAATGTAATCGGTTGTTGCGGTTGGTTAGCGCTGTTGTTTTCAATGGTTAATGTTTGTTCGTAAAGGCCGATGGGCAAATACTGGGCGTTAATGCTAATCGGGAGAGTGGTTGAATTACCCGCCTCAATGTTTCCTTGCTCATTGATGCTTGGTAACCATAAACCATTGACAAGAAGAGTATGGATTGCCAAGTATCTTTCAAGAAAATCATCATTGTAAGACCAATGATGAGATTGTGGTTGTGTGTTGTCGGCAGTATTGGTTTGGTAACCTGCGGTAACGTTCTGAATTGACGTTGTTAACTCTCCATATAAGAGCGAAAATTGGCCATTGCGATGTAATTGCAATTGAAAATTGAGGCGCGCGTTGCTGTCGTGGTATTGAGCAACCTCTTTGAATTGCACGATCAAGGTATCATCAATCACTTTTGCAAAAATATCGCCGTGTCGTCTGGGGTTTAAATCGCTCCAGTAAAGGGCGATGGCGTTGTTAGGCAGGTTTGGTGTCGGCAGTGCTTCGTTCCAATAATTAGAGTTTGGCTCTCCGAAGGTAACGACACCATTGGTGCTGATATAGACCAAGCTGTGGGGCTGCCCGAAGTACGTCACATCAAAATTGAATTCATACACATTGTCATCATTGTCACTGATGGATAGCCGATTGTTGTTATCTGAGATATCAATCCATGATGCATTGAATTCGGTTTCTTCTCTCGTGAGGGTTTCAGAATGAGAAATACCCGGCTGCTCCAGTGACCACTCCAGCGGTAAGTCTCCGGTGTTGGTGAAACCGATATTGATTGTCTGTGCCTCTTCGGTTGTGGTAGTAGCGGTATCCCTCGTGATGAGAGCATTGAATACCCCGTTATTGTTAACGGTAATCACAGGCCCCTGTTTGACTTCTGCTTCAAACGCAACATCAATAATTGGGTTGTCGTCGGCATTTGTGACAATACTGGTCTCGGTTTGAATGATTCCGGGCGGCGTGTCTGGGTTCGGTTGATAGCTTACTTTGACGGTGCGCTCTGTAAAGGCGGGAATGGACAGCTCCGGAAGAGATGGAGTTGCATAAATAGCCCCGGCTTCGAAGTTGGTGTCAAAGTTTTGTACTACAACTGTCGCATTACAGCCATTTCGGAAGGTAAGGCTACTCTCTGAACCGTTGTCTCGCCGGGTGAGACCGAAGTCCAGTTGATGTCCAGACGGAGTGTTGGAGGTGTTGACCAATTCGAGCGTTCGGCAAGGTAACGCAGACACAGAGAGGTCGATATTGGCAATCTCTGAAGCCGATGTTGGTGTATTCTCACCGGGCATTTCTGGTGTTGATTCGATGCTAAGAGAAGACCGAACAAGGTAATCTCCAGCGACCATAGTATTTGGGTCGACAGTATGATGAATGGCCGTAAATTCACCTGGTGCAAGTGTGGGCGTTTCAATTTCAGTCGTGATCCAGGTTGGGATCATGGCCGCCATGAGTGCTTCAGCATTCACTTTTCCCCCCGAAACCGTCAGACCATCTAGACTCTCCAGAGGGGTTACGGTATTCATCAGTCCGGCTTTGAGCTCTGCGGGGCTCATGGTTGGGTTAAAGGAAAGGGCTAAACCTGCAACTCCTGTTACATAGGGTGTCGCCATGGAGGTGCCGGTGCTGCGGCCGTATCGATCAGCTGGTAGCGTGCTATAAATGCTTGTGCCATATGCGGCAATATCAATACTATTGATACCGTAAGCGGAATAATTGGCCAGCTCTTCTTGCCCAGTGATGGAGGCAACAGCGAGAATATTTGGGCTGTCGTAGGAGGCAGGGTACTCCTCAATGAGATCGCGGTTTACCCCATCGTTACCGGCTGCGGCGATAAACAGGCTGGTGTCGATACCCGCTTCAATAGCATCGCGTAAGCCTTGGCTATAACCGTCTAGAATGCGCCAACTGTTATTGGTAATGGGTAGCCCCAGTACATTGGCGTATTCCACTGCGGCAATGGCATTTGCTGTACCCGTGCCATTACCAATCCAGCGAATGGCCACTAACTCAGCATCCCACATCACACCGGTCACTCCGATGCCATTATTGCCTTTCGCTGCTACCACGCCGGCAACATGGGTGCCGTGACCGTCATCATCCATAGGGTCGCCATCATCGTCCAGTACATCGTAACCATGCACATCATCAATGTAGCCGTTACCATCGTCGTCAATCCCGTTATCGGGGATTTCGCCAGGGTTTATCCACATATTGTCAATAAGGTCGGGGTGGGTGTAATCCACGCCAGTATCGATAATGCCGATTCGAATGCTCTTGTTTCCAGTGTGGTTTGATATTTCCCAAGCTTCGGGTGCGTTGATATCGGCATCGATATCATGGAAGCCATTACCCACACTGTTCAAGGCATCCAACAAGCCAAAATCAGGGTCGTTAGGGGTGATACCGAGCGTGGCTACTTTGAAATTGGGCTCAGCATAGACCACATTCGGTAAAGTATTCAGTTGTGCAATGGTGGCTCGAAGGGACTTTTCATCTTTCCCAGGAATTCGCGCCAAAATAATTACGTCTTCATTAGCCGTTGCTTGAGTGCTTTTTTCCAGTGCTTTTTGCGTTTTATTTTTCAACCGAGCCAATAGCTTGGTTTCGCTGATGCCAAAGTCAGTTAAATCAGGTTGAGCTGACGTTTTTTGAGATAGGTTGTGTTGAGAGAGATTGTGTTGAGATAGCGCTGTTGTAATGTCGAAAGATTTCAGCATTGTGGCTGAACGGACCGTTTGTGTCGGTGCTTTGAGTTTAAGAACGATCTCACCGGGAATGACATTCTTGAAATCAAAGTCATCAGGTGTTGCCACAGTTGCTTTTGCCGCAGGAGTAGATCGCGGTGACGATTGGGTGACAGGTTGAAAGGTTTTGAGGTGGGATAGAGACATGCCAGCCTGAGTTCCCATCAGAGAGTCGGTTTTGTTGTTGATACCCTGAGTGTTTTGTGCTCGGTGCAATCGTGCCGGAGCAGCAGACAGTGTTTGTGTTGTATCAGAGGTGTTGTAGTAGTAGGAGGTGAAGGTGTTCGGTTCATCGCCAAAGTTCACGACACCAGAGAATTGGCTTTGGTTGAGCCCTGGGGTTAATACATTCAGAGTGAGAGTACTTACTTCAGAGTACTCATCATCACGTCGAGCCACAGCTTTGAGTGTGATGGTTTCATTGTTCGCTTCAAAAGTAATCGGCTGTGTATACAGTGTGCCCTGCACCAGTGGGTCTTCGCCATTAAGGGCGAACAACACGTCTGCTGTATCAATATTGTAAGATAGCTCGACGTGCTGATCTTCAATATAGACGCCGCTTTCTACACTAAATGTTGGGCTACCGTTTAGAGGTGGCGGCGTTGGAGTGCTCGGCGTCTCTGGTGGAGTCTCTGGTGGAGTCTCTGGCGGTGGAGTACTGGAAGTTTCTGGTGGTATGTTCGTGGCGGAGTTGTTGGAGTTATTACCGCCACCGCCACCGCCACCGCCACCGCAACTGGCTAATGCGATCAGCAGGGTTAAAACCGATATTTTTTTAAATTTGTCCATTTTTTAGACAGCTTCCTGTGGGGTAATTGCACGTCGTCGCACAATGAATGTTCGTGTGGTTGCTATTTGTACGATTGATGTCTGTGCAATTTTGAATATGTGATGTGTGTTGAATATACATAATGATTGCGTTGGCAATTTTAAGGGATATGTCATTAGTGTCGAGGTCATTTTTGAAAAAATGGCGTCAAAGATAAAATATGTATAAAAAATCTACGATACCTAATTAAATGGATTGAAAGAATTAACGTATTGAATATTGAGGGCAGTCAACATTGAGCGTGGTGAAATTGAGGTGGAAAAATATAGGTCGGTGGTATTTGAGGTTTATGGTTTTTGTCATTTTGATCATATCGAATTGGGTGGTGGCAAGTGGTGTGCAAGGTAAGTCAATATACCCCGTTCATTACAATGTGATCTTGTTGCCCGAGAAGGACTTAGCCAAGGTTAAGATTTCTATAGAAAAATCGCATTTAGTGAAATCAATTACCTTTCGATTAGACCCGGATGTCTTCAGTCATCTGGAGGCCAATGGTGAGTTAACCATCAAAAATAATCGAGCAAAATGGACACTACCGAAGAAAAATGCGGAATTAACTTTAGAGGCAAAATTGACCCACGAGCGCGACCCTGGAGAGTTTGATGCGCTTGTGACGAAAGATTGGGCTATTTTTCGAGGGGATGACCTAATTCCCCCTGCGTCGGTGAAAGCAAAAAAAGGCGCGCAATCTCAAGCGTATTTATCTTTTGAGTTGCCTCAGCATTGGCCTTCGGTAAATACCGGTTGGCAACGTGATGAAAAGGCCCCTTTAAAAGACAACCAGACTTTACCTCCTCATTTCATTATTGATGACCCTGAGCGAAAATTTGATCGGCCCACGGGCTGGATGATTGCAGGAAAAGTAGGCACAAGAGCTTCTTTTTTAGGAAAAACAAGAATTGATATTAGTGCGCCTATGGGTGAGTCTTTTCATCGAATGGATGCACTTGCTTTTATTAATATTGTTTGGCCACATGCCAAGGCGGCTTTTTCTGAAGAGAATAACATTGAATTTTTTGGCCCAGATAAATTATTAATTTTAGGCGCGGGTGACCCGATGTGGCGGGGGGGGTTGTCGGCTAGTAATTCTTTTTTTATGCATGCAGATCGACCTTTGGTGAGTGAAAATGGCACCAGTACGTTAGTGCATGAGTTGGTGCATATGCTGACGAGAATTAAAGCAAAAGGTAATGCCGATTGGATTGTGGAGGGCATTGCTGAATTTTACGCGGTGGAATTACTTTACCGTGCTGGCGCTTACGGAAAAGATCGGCGTGACATTGTGTATTCGAAATTAAAAAAATGGGGTAAAGAGGCAAAGACCTTAAACGTAAAACGTTCATCAGGCCCGGTAACCGCCAAAGCTGTGGTGTTGTTGGATAAAGTGGATCAAGAAATTCGTAAAAAAACGGATAATCAATTCTCGTTAGATCATGTCACTCGTAAATTAATTGAGAAGCGAAAAATTACTGTGGATGATTTAAAAAAGGCATGTCATGAATTGGTGGGTGAACCGTGCGCAAGTTTGAATAATATTCCCTGAGTTTAGGTTAGTCCGATCTTTCTTTAGGTAAGTTGTGCTGTATTGAACTCATCATTACTCCTTATTATTAAGACCACAAGGGGTGAGTGGGTATGTCATTTGAGGTCATAAAATAATAAAAATAGAGGCCCACAGCGGAGATTGACCTTTGGTGAGCTTTTGTTTTGAATACGCTCAAAATGTCCATATAAAAAGGCTAAGTTTTGACCTCTCTCCCGCAGCTCCCTATTTCTGATGTCCTCACTTCAATTGAGGCGTTTTTATCCGGTGGTGATGAATTGGTACTGGAAGCGCCGCCCGGTGCCGGCAAAACCACCATTGTACCTTTATCACTTTTAGGGGCTTCGTGGTTAAACAATCAAAAAATTGTGGTACTCGAACCAAGGCGTCTAGCGGCGAAAGTCGCGGCAGAGCGTATGGCGGATATTCTTGGAGAGTCGGTCGGGCAAACGGTGGGTTATCGGGTGCGTTTTGAGAGCAAGGTTAGCCAGAAGACAAAAATTGAAGTGGTCACCGAAGGGATTCTAATTCGGCAATTGCAAGATGACCCTGCACTCAGTGGTGTCGGTGTCGTGATCTTTGATGAGTTTCATGAGCGCAGCGTGGATGCCGATTTGGCATTGGCGCTGAGTCTTCAAGGACGCGATTTATTTGGCGATGTGCGGGAGGTGCCGTTAAAAATAGTGGTGATGTCTGCCACATTAAATGGTCAGGCGGTGAGTCAATTATTGAGTGAGGCAAGTGGCCAGTTGGTACCTGTGGTGACCAGTGAAGGGCGCGCTTTTCCCGTTGATGTGCAGTATTGCGGGGCGTATGAGTTTGGGGAGGATATTCGACCCAAGGTTGAACGTGCTGTCAATCAGGCTATTGCTCAGGATAGCGGCAGTATTTTGGTTTTTTTACCCGGCGTTGGAGAAATTCGTTCCATCGCGGAGCGTTTAGAAGACGCATTTTCAAAAGAGGCCGGTATTGTTGTTTGCCCGCTCTACGGGGATCTTACTTTGGCTGCACAGCACGCGGCCATTCGGCCAGCTCCGGAGGGGGTACGAAAAATTGTTTTGGCCACCAATATTGCTGAAACCAGCTTGACCATTGAAGGTGTTCGAGTCGTTATTGACGGCGGTTTGGTGCGGTATGCCGAATTTGATCCGGTCAGTGGTGTGAATAGATTGGTCACCGGACGCGTTTCGCGGGCAGAGGCCGAGCAGCGTGCTGGTCGTGCTGGGCGAATGGAGCCCGGTGTGTGTTACCGTCTTTGGTCGAAATCTCAGCACGACAGTTTGGCCGAACAGCCCTGTCCTGAAATTTTACAATCAGATTTAGCACCGCTGGCAATACAGCTTGCCCGTTGGGGAGTGAGTGACCCCAGTGAGCTTCTTTGGTTGGACCCGCCGGCAACAGGGGCTTGGCAGCAAGCTTGTGAACTGCTGAAAACGTTGGATGTGCTCAAACCGGCGGGCTTTCAGTTGAGCACGTATGGTGAGTGTTTATCTTCGTTTCCATTGCACCCTCGGCAGGCTCATTTGCTGGCTATGTCGCATTTGTCTGGTCATGGTGAATTGGGTGTGGCGCTGGCGGCGTTGCTTGAGTCGGGTGATCGACTTCCTTCTGGCCAAGCGGATTTGGCATCCTCTGTTTTTGGTTTAATGGGGCAGGGGGAAGAAAAAGGCGGGAAACGTTTCGGCAGCGTGCAGTCTCGTAAAATGCACCAACAGTTGGATCGATTGCGTCACCGGCGGCTGTCTGCCGAAAAGATTGTTAAGACCGATGTACCGTTATTGAGCGCGTTTGAAAAGAATGCTTCTGATGATGATGCACTGGGTGTGTTATTGGCCTTGGCTTACCCTGATCGAATTGCCCAGCGACGGAATACTTCCGGTGAAGGGGCCAGTTATAAGCTCAGTAATGGTCGTGGTGTGAGGCTTAAAAAGGACGATCGACTGAGTCGCAATCATT
Organism: Marinibactrum halimedae; assembly: GCF_021234875.1. Lineage (GTDB taxonomy): Bacteria > Pseudomonadota > Gammaproteobacteria > Pseudomonadales > Cellvibrionaceae > Marinibactrum > Marinibactrum halimedae. The sequence continues at coordinate 50,124 of NZ_JAJQVM010000018.1, forward strand.
ATTTGGTGGTGGCTGAGTTGGGCGGAGGACAATCTTATCGTTCCCCTGGGCGTGACGCTCTGGTCTTTGCCGCGATACCATTGAGTGAGAGTGTTTTTCAAACAGCCTTATCTCACTTAGTCAAAGAGAAAACCGATGCCTATTGGGATACCCATAAACAACGCTTTTGTGCCCAGCGGCAGTGGTGTATTGGTGAGTTAGTCATTCGCTCTGAGCCTATTGCAGAGATATCCAATGAAATTCGTCAGTCGGTATTGCTGTCTTTGATTCGAAAAGAAGGGTTATCGATATTAAGTTGGTCTCCGTCGGCGATTCAATGGCGCGCACGGGTGGCCTTATTGAATCATATTGAGCCTGACGGCGCGTGGCCAGATGTGAGTGATAAAGGGCTTCTATCGAGTTTGGAAATATGGTTTGGGTCATCTCTGACTGCCGTTAGTACGCTTAATCAATTAAAAGACATCGACCTTCTTCCTTTACTAAAAACGTTATTGCCTTGGCCTTTGCCGCAACAGTTGGACGACCAATTGCCTGCTCAATTATCGGTGCCTTCTGGTCGGAGTCATACAATCGATTACACACAATCACCTCCGGTATTGGCAGTTCGAATGCAAGAAATGTTTGGATGCGCAAACACCCCCAGTGTGGCGGGCGGTCGGATTCCGCTGATGCTGCATTTGCTCTCGCCGGCCCAGCGACCGTTGCAGGTCACCCAGGATTTGTCGGGATTTTGGGGGGGTGTTTACCGTGAGGTGGCAAAGGAAATGCGTGGTCGTTATCCTAAACATTATTGGCCAGATAATCCGTTGGAATCGGAAGCGACCGCTCGGGCAAAGCCGCGAAAATAATCGCCTTATTTTTCAACTATTCTCTAGGCTTTCGTATGGAAGCCATTCAATTTGAATCGCCTTTCTTAAAGCGGCTTATCCCTGTACCCTCACTGGCGCCTGAGTTACAATCCGCGCCTATTTTTGCCGGGTTTTCAGGGCATTGATGACTAAAATAAACCTGTTTTTGCGGTTATTTTGATCGATTCAGAAAACGTTCGGCAAGGATGTTATGTGTTATGGCACAGACTTAAATAAGATTCAGTCAAAAAGGTTAATCAATCGATTATGGAAGTGGCTCCTTATCAAAATACATTAAAAGACCTGAAAGAGCGCACGGACGTTCTTAGGGGGTATCTTTGACTACGCTCATAAAAAAGAGCGTTTAACCGAAGTCGAGCTAGAACTGGCAGAGCCAGATGTCTGGAATGATCAAGAGCGTGCTCAGGCGTTGGGTCGGGAGCGTTCTTCTCTCGAAGTGGTGGTGAAAACCATCGACAATTTAGATCAAGGTGTTGAAGACGGTCATGAGTTACTGAACATGGCCGTGGAAGAAGATGACGAAGCTTTGTTGGTGGATGTGGATGCGGAATTAAACCAGCTTAAAGCACATCTTGAAAAACTCGAATTTCGTCGCATGTTTTCAGGTGAGATGGATGAAAACAACGCGTATCTTGATATTCAGTCGGGCTCTGGTGGTACAGAAGCGCAAGACTGGGCGGAAATGTTATTGCGCATGTATTTGCGTTGGGGCGCAGATAAAGGCTTTAAAACCACGCTGGAGGAATGCTCTGCGGGGGAAGTGGCAGGTATTAAAAGTGCCACTATTCGTTTTGAAGGCGAATATGCCTTTGGGTGGTTGCGTACCGAAACCGGAGTGCATCGTTTAGTACGAAAATCACCGTTTGATTCGGGCAACCGTCGTCATACCTCTTTCAGTTCCATTTTTGTCTCCCCCGAAATTGATGACAATATCGACATTGAAATTAACAAAGCGGACATTCGTGAAGACACTTATCGAGCCTCCGGTGCGGGTGGTCAGCACGTTAACAAAACCGATTCTGCGGTGCGTTTAACCCACGAACCTACCGGTATTGTTGTATCGTGTCAGAGTGAGCGTTCTCAGCATCAAAACCGTGATAAAGCGTGGAAAATGTTACGGGCAAAAATGTACGAACAAGAAATGCTAAAACGCAATGCTGAAAAGCAAGCCATGGAAGACAGTAAATCAGACATTGGTTGGGGGAGTCAGATTCGCTCTTATGTTCTGGACGACCAGCGAATTAAAGATTTGCGCACCAGCGTGCAAACCAGCAACTGTCAAGCAGTACTCGACGGTGACTTAGATATGTTTATCGAAGCGAGCCTAAAAGCCGGCGTGTAACGTGTCAACGTTACCGCGCTACCTAATATTATTTATTCAATGAATTTTGGATTGTTATGACTGACAAGCAAACGCCTTCTTCGACCAATGTCGATAAAAATAAAGTTGATGAAAACAAAAACGATGAAAATAAATTAATTGCAGAACGCCGAGCAAAACTTTCCGCTTTACGTGAATCGGACGACGTTGTGTTCCCAAATGATTTTCGTCCAGAAAATAAAGCACAAGTGCTGCAATTAGAATTTGGTGAAAAATCCAAAGAAGTATTGGAAACGGAAGCCAATGTGGTCAGTGTTGCCGGTCGTGTGATTCGTTCGCGCGGTGCGTTTATGGTATTGCAGGATGGCTCTGGCACTATTCAACTTTACGTCACAAAAGCGGCTCGCCCTTTTGCCAAAAGTTTGGATTTAGGTGACATTATTGGTGTGAAAGGCGTGTTGCATAAATCCGGCAAGGGTGATTTATACGTGAATTTGGATGAGTATCAATTACTCACTAAATCGTTGCGTCCTCTGCCGGATAAATTTCATGGCCTTGCTGATCAAGAGTTGCGTTACCGTCAGCGTTATGTGGATTTAATCGCGAATCCTGAAGTGCGTGATACGTTTGTCAAACGCACTCAGATTGTGAATTTTATTCGTCAGTATTTAAATGAAAAAGCGTTTTTAGAAGTAGAAACGCCCATGCTTCAGGCTATTCCTGGGGGGGCAACGGCACGTCCTTTTGTGACTCATCATAATGCTTTAGACATTGATATGTTTTTGCGTATTGCCCCAGAACTGTATTTAAAGCGTTTGGTGGTGGGTGGCTTTGAACGAGTGTATGAAATTAATCGTAATTTCCGAAATGAAGGGCTTTCAACTCGCCATAATCCAGAATTCACCATGCTGGAATTCTATCAGGCGTATGCGGATTATCATGACCTGATGGATTTGACCGAAGATATGTTGCGCCAACTTACCGAGCAGGTATTAGGTAGCACGACAGTGGTCAATACGGTAAAAAATGCAGATGGTGAAGTGGTCGAGCAAAAAGAATATGACTTTGCCAAGCCATTTAACCGCATCAGCGTTTTTGATTCTATCTTGCACTTTAACGAGGATTTATCTGCCGATCAGATCAATAATATTGAGTCGGCCAAAGCAGTTGCAGAAAGGCTGGGTATACCTGTAAAAGATATCTGGGGCTTAGGTAAGTTACAGATTGAAATTTTCGAAAAAACCGTTGAGCATCGTTTGGATGAGCCGACGTTTATCACTGAATATCCAGCAGAAGTTTCTCCATTGGCTCGACGTAATGACGAGAATCCTTTTGTGACCGACCGCTTTGAATTTTTCGTCGGTGGACGTGAAATTGCTAATGGGTTCTCGGAGTTGAATGACGCTGAAGATCAGGCTGATCGCTTTAAAGCACAAGTGGCAGAAAAAGACGCCGGTGATGATGAGGCCATGCATTACGATGCGGACTATGTTCGTGCATTGGAATATGGATTACCGCCAACCGCCGGTGAGGGAATTGGTATTGATCGATTGGTCATGCTGTTGACGGATTCGCCGTCTATTCGCGATGTTTTGCTTTTCCCGGCAATGCGTCCGAGTGTGGATCAAAAATAAGATGACACAATTTATCCATTCTCACCGCTTGTCTGGTTGAAATGCGCGTGTGTTTTGAATAATGGTTAATCGTTCACCCCTGTTGATTGAATTACTTTGTGAATTGGATTGATGGGGGCATTTCCTGCCGCAGTTATGCCCATCTATGTCCATCAATAAGGGAAAATGCGCATTTCTCATTTTGTCCTCTCATACCATTTTTTCATCGAAACACACATTGACCATCATTTTTTAATTTTTGTGGTGTTTTTTAGCGCGTTATCGTCTATAAGAATATAAAATTTATTGTATTTTTTTTGTATTCAGTCTGTGTAAACGTTTTCAATTTGATTTTTATTGAATTATTTTTGTATTGTCGTGAAATTCATTTTATTAGCGCAGATCAGGGCTTCGATTTTCAAGTGAATTTTGGCATAGTGGACTGCCACCCAAAATGAGTAGAAAGTGACTTTGCTGGGCACGTAGTTTCTCATTAGCAGAAGGTTGATTACCTGATTGCAGATTAACGTTGTTGCATCGTTAGGTTGTTACATCGTTTAGGTTGTTACATCATTTAGGTTGTTACATCATTAAGAGTGCACTCAGCAGTGGTTATTTTGCTTCATTATGGTGTGGTGTTCTTACGTAAAACAGGCGTAGTGTAGTAAAGGCGTAGTAGTAAAGGCATTGATCATAAAGATGCCCAATAAAATAATTGAAAAGCAAATATATAATCGATACAGGCTGATGGTGTGCGCGTGTGAGTAGTCTGCTTTCGCAAAGGAGATTCTTTCAAGAGAGCTGCTTTTGCAGAGGTGGTCTAGGTAGGTTAGTAATAATGCGCGAGTAACCGAAAATTTCTGTCACAAATCTCAAGGATGATGAAATAGACCGGATGTCTATGTGTGCAGTCGGTACCGGGGTTTATCAACGCCATTTTTCTGTGGCGCTCCAACACATGCCTAACAGCTTTTGATCCTCGTTCCTTAACGCGGCTGATGGTGTTTATTCGCTCATTAAAGCCGCTATAAGACGACATGACTTAGGTCTTTGGAGGCGCAAATGCTACTAAAAATTAAAAAAACGGGTCTTTTGGTTGAAGTTAGTGACCTTCTTGTACTAACTGATCCGCGTTGTAGTGTGGTAACCGCTAAAACACTGCGGGGTTACAATGAGGCAAAGCCCACGACGCTAGAAAAAGAGGAGCTGGTGTTTGTCTCTGGAGAGTCATTACCTGGTTGTTGGTTCCGTTTTCAAGCGGCCCATTATCGATCAGAGGCAGAACGGGAGAGCGCGTAGTGGTTTTGGTGTTGTAAAGCCGTTGATGTAACTGTGTTGTAAAGTATTTTGTTATCTGTTGTAAATGAATGTTTGACGTTAGCAGGTTGAAGAACCATCCTGCTAACGGCCTCTCGATGAAATCGTTCACATGCCTTGCTGTATACTTTATTCCCTTCCTTAATGATTTTTTAAATAAGTCAAATCTTTCTTTGTCGTCAATAACTTTATTGTTTTTTCTTTTTGCATGGCGTTGTGCCAACCTGTTGTCTATGACGAAGTCAAACTGTTGCACTTGCTACGATTGGCTATACTCAGTTTGACGATACTGAGAGTGGCCTTGGTAAGTAGGTGACACTCGGTATTGTGAACTACCGCAGTGGAGGTAGCACCAAACCGTCTTTAAAGAGGTGCGCTTTATGCTAATGATGTTGAAAGAAGATGCGGGATTGGTTGAGGTGGAGTCTATTCGCCAACTATCTGATCCGTATTCCGATTATGTAATGGCTTCTAAACTCCGGGGTGAGGAGCAACAAGAGCCAGAACCTGTTCCTAAAAAGTCGCTGGTATTTGTTTCCGGTGAGCGTCTTCCTGCATGCTGGGTAAACGTCAACTATCGAGAACACTCCTATGGGAGCCGTTTTAAATTGGTGAGCGAGCGTAACGGGGGGTTTGTATATTACGGGAGTTGATGCGGGTTGTTCGTATTGTATAAATGCTTACAGAAAAAGTGGTTATAAATGGGTTGCAGTGATCTTTTCAAACAAGGCCGGCTTGGTGGAATCGAACGGTGTCATGTCTATCAAGTCGAGCCCAACATGGAATTCCCTTTCTTAAATCATCCTTTCTTACAGTACCTTTTCTTAAAATATTCTCCACAAGGGTATACATCTTAGGTCTATACGCTATCTAAATTCTGGTTTTATGGCCTAACGCTCGAAAACTTTTTGCAGACTCTTTACCATAGTGTTGTCTATTGAATGAATAACGTATGCAAAATGCGTTGATTGGAAAAGCGCCTTATAACAAAGAGAAGTACTTTGAATACACGATCCGTTGATTTACACCCATCTTGGTTTGCGCAATTGGAGCCAGAGTTTCACCAACCTTATATGAGCCAACTTAGGGCTTTTTTGCAGCAGGAAAAGTCAGCCGGTAAGATAATTTACCCGCCAGGCAAAGAAATGTTCAATGCCTTAAATAGTACGACTTTTGATTCGGTGAAAGTGGTGATGTTAGGCCAAGACCCTTATCACGGGCCTAATCAAGCCCATGGCTTGAGTTTTTCCGTCAAGCCTGGCGTTAGAATACCGCCTTCTTTGTTGAATATTTATAAAGAAATCGAGCGAGATCTGGGGATTCCCATACCCAACCATGGTTACTTACAAAGCTGGGCAGAACAAGGCGTGTTGTTGTTAAACGCGACACTGAGTGTTCAGGCGGGAGTGGCAGGTTCTCACCAGAATCAAGGCTGGGAGGTGTTTACTGATAAGGTGATTTCGCTGCTCAGTGAAAAAAGAGAGGGGTTGGTATTCTTGCTGTGGGGTAGCTATGCCCAAAAGAAAGGCCGTGTGATTGATTCAAATAAACATTGTGTCTTGAAGTCACCGCACCCTTCTCCTTTGTCTGCCCATCGTGGTTTTATGGGGTGTGGTCACTTTTCAATAACAAACGACTATCTATCTCGTCGTAATGAGACTCCCATTGACTGGTCGATCCCGCCGCTTTCTTAGTGGTATTACCCTCTTCTGGAAGGTGGAAATCACCATAAACAGAAGGCAAAACCACTACAGGTCAGTGAAGTCGTTTATGGCGCAAGTAATTGCATAGCGGCTTCCATTTCTTCGCTTAAGTCTTCCCCTTCTGATGAGTCCATATCTGGGTCTAGCCCTAGCCGATAAAAGGCCGTGACTTTTTCACAATTTATTTTTGCCATCGGGTGATTGCTGCCCATATAGCTTTGCAGCATGGCCACCGTGACAATGTCCGCGTAGTCAGCTTCTTTCGTGTCCCGAGCAAAATTCAAATGGTCTGTTGGTACATTGCAAATTTCGGGTGGAAACTCCCAGGTTTTTAAGATTTTTGCTCCGAGTGCAGGGCCGAGCTGATCTATGACTGTATCCAGTGTAATGCTGTCTTTCAGTAATGATGGGTGTTCTTCGGCAAAGGTGAGAATAGGTAAGGTCCCAATACGGTGGACAAGGCCCGCTAAAGTGGCTTTGTCGGGTTGCAAGGTGGTTCGGTGTTTGCACATCACGTGACAGATGCCCGCAATTTCGCTGGAGCGACTCCACACTTCCCGCATACGGCTGTCGACCAAATCCGATGTGGCTTGGAACATTTGCTCCATGGCAAGGCCGGTGGCAATGTTGCAGGTGTACTGCATACCCAGTCGCATTAAGGCCATTTTTAGGTCTTCAATTTGTCGTGATGCCCGTAAGAGCGGGCTGTTAGCGACTTTAATGATCCGGGCGGCAATGGCGGCATCGTTAGAGATCACATCGGCCAGTTGGTCCAGGTTGGCTTCAGGGTCTTCTGCGACTTCTCGAACGCGCAACGCCACCTCCGGCAGGGTTGGTAAGACGAGTTCATCATTACGGATGGCGTTGAGAATGTCTTGGCGTACTTTATCAATGATTTGACTCATTCGTATCCCCGGTTGGGTTTATTCGACGGTTATAGTTCATACGTTGTTTATAGTATAGGGAAGAGATCCTAGTGTGAGCGGCGTATTTGGTAAGTCTTGCAGTGAAAATTGAACGTCATGTGTAGGTTGGTTCATTTTATGAACGCTATCTGAGTGAATGCTTGCCAATAAGTCGATGGAGCCATCGGGCAGAGAGGCGCTATTGATAACCACACCCACGTTTTTATTGTGCTGATCTTCGGTAGCGAAAACGGGGGTATTGACCGGAATGTGATTTGCGGGCGATGCTAAAGCCGCTGGGTATTCTGACAGTATGAATCGAAAGAGTCTCTTTTTTTGCTTGCCTTTGTAGTTCATTCTGGCAACCACCTCTTGTCCTGTATAGCAACCTTTGGTGAAACTAACGGCTTCGATGAGGTCAAAATTCAGCACTTCGGGTGTGAATAATCCAGAGGTCTCTTCTTCAACCTGTGCGTGCCCCTGTTGAATAAAAAAGCGTTGCCACTGTGAGGTCACACCCGGTAAAGCGCCAGCACCTTTCAGTGTGTTCCAAATTACCTCTGCGATATCTTCAGTCACCCAAACTTCAGCGGCACAGTCGTTCAGTGCCACAACCATTGCCTTTTCATGAGGGTGGTACACCGCCAAGGATTGCCATTGCTCAATCCCAAAAGCGGCTTTGACAAGATTGACGGTGTCTTTGCCAATAAGCCCAACCCCAATAAAACCGGAGTTTATGGAGGACTCTGCTTTTGAAAAAATCATGTATTTCTTAAGCGAAGACATCAGAAGCGACTGTGTACTGTGGTGCGTTCTTAACAGGATGCGTTGCTCAGTACTTTCGTTGGTTTGTTCGATGGCAAGAAAGTCACTGATAATTTTTCCTTGGTGTGTGCAATGGCAACCACGTAGGGCGCGATCCGGTGACAGGTTTTGTATATCGCAAGTCACTTGTCCTTGTAGAAATGTTTTCGTATCCGGCCCCTCTATGACAGAAAGTGTGAGATGTGTAAGGGGAATGAGATAAGTAAGGTGACTATCAGTGGCAGGTTTATTCACTGGCTGTGGCAGGCCGGCATAATCTATGGCCTCTTGGCCCGACCAGACGATTGACTCTTGCTCAGTAAGAAAGGATTTCCATTGGCTCATGGTGATTCTTTAGGGGTAGTGGTGGTATTAATATTAACGGATTGTTTTGTATTTACCGTTACGCCAAATGCGAAATGTGGGTATGTCTTTGGCGATATTCAACTGCAAATACCTAAATTTCGTTAACGTATGAGTGCATGACTTGATGAGATGATACGGCTGATTCGGTAGAGAAGGTTAAACAAAAAAACCTCCAGATCATGTGGAGGCTTTTTTGTTCTTCATAGCGATAAGGGCAAGCGATACGATATTAAGTATTAACCTTAAATCAACTGCTAGCCGGTTGAGCCTGATTAAGCCCTAAATCGTTTTTTTTAGACGTTTTTGTTTCAGATTCGCCTTTCTCGATAAGAGCCGATGCGGCTCGAATGGCTTCGGCGCGAGTGGGCTGACACTGCTCAGGCTTGAGACCATTGAGCACCCCCAGACCTGTCAGTACTTCTATGATCTCTTCGTTCATGCCGGAGAGAAAGACCGTGCGACCACTGGCGCTGGCGTCGTGGGCAATGGTTTCTACTGCTCGCGCGGCAGATACATCCACAAATGGAACACGCTCGAAGTTTAAAATGACCGCAGATGTACCATTTTTGACTTGCTCTCGTACATGATGACCAAGGTCCGCCGCTGCACCGAAACTTAAAGGTCCGCCAAAGTCAAATAGACGAACTCTTGGGCCTAAGTGATCCAATGTGGTTTTTTCTTCTTCGGAAAGGGGCAAGTCGGGCAGATTTTTGATGGCTTCCAACTGCAGAGTTGCTACTTGTTTTACATAGGCTAAAGCGGCAAGCACTACACCAATCGCCACTGCGGTAATCAGGTCAACGAATACGGTAAAACCGAGTACCAATGCCATGAGCGCTAAATCCCAGCGTGGGCCACGATGCGCTTTGGATAGGTAGTTCCAATCGACAATATCCAAACCCACTTTCACTAAGATACCTGCCAGCACGGCATGAGGAATCTGTGCGGCTAAGGGGCTCAAGCCCAAGACAACCGCTAAGAGTAACAATGCGTGAACCATGCCTGAAATACGCTCACGACCGCCGGAGCGAATGTTAACCACAGTACGCATGGTTGCGCCTGCACCAGCAATACCACCGATTAACCCCGAGACAGTATTACCAATGCCTTGACCGATTAATTCTCGGTTGCTGTCATGACGGGTGCGCGTCATGTTATCGGCCACTAACGAGGTTAACAGGCTATCAATGGAGCCTAATACAGCCAAGATGACGGCAGCTTCCAAAACCAACCAAATGGTTTCTTGATTAAACACTGGCATGTGCAAATCAGGTAAGCCAGTAGGAATTTCACCTAACTTGGGAAGCCCCTCCAGCGTTAAGCCCACCAGTGTTCCGATAATTAAAGCAGCTAAAGCACCTGGAACATATTTGCCAAGGTTGGATGGCCATTTGTATGCAATAACTAAAGTACCGATACCGAGAATTAACGCGGTGAAGTTGATGCTGGCCAATGCGGTAGGAAGGTAGCCTAAAGCGCCTAGAGTGCCACCGGGAGGTTCATGACCCAGTAGGCGTCCCAGTTGCAGGATGATAATGATGACCCCAATCCCTGTCATGAAACCGGATACCACTGGGTAAGGGACAAGGCGGATATACTGGCCAACACCCAACACACCAAAAGCAACCTGGATTAAGCCCGCCAATATTACTGCCGTGAAAACCAGTTCTGCACTTCCGGAGAGACTAGCGAATAAGCCGGCCAGTACCACGACCATCGGCCCGGTTGGACCAGATATTTGAGAGGGAGTACCGCCAAATAAAGCGGCAAAAAATCCTACTGCGATGGCCCCGTAAAGCCCAGCAATGGGGCCAAGACCAGAGGCAACGCCAAGGGCCAAAGCCAAGGGTAGGGCGACGACACCTGCGGTAATACCACCGGTGATGTCTCCACGAAGATTAGAGGTGTCCAATTTGAACATAATAGACCTTTTGAGGTGAAAAACGTCGGATAAATAAGCCCTGAAATCGACACCGAGGCGGTTGCGTAGAATAACCTCGGGGTTTTCTCAGCGCCGTGCTGGCCAATCTCAGACAAGAACCGCCGTTGTTTAGGCAATGATTTGGTTAATATGAATGATTTAAGTAATACACATCGCCCATTTTTCTGTCATTTGGCCAGCGGTGGAGCGCGATTTCTTTTGAATTGGCTGAGATCGATTTGCCAGCGTTACGACAGGTGAACAATTTGCCCAATGATGTTGGTGTGGATAAGTAAGAAATAACACATCAGGGCTTGGCCCGGTTCTTAATACCTTGAACGTTACTTGGGGCTGTGGAAGAGCTTCTCTTTGAAACTTGTCGACGTCTTGAGTGACGTTATCCATAACCAATCCTCGTAAATATCAAGTGGTTTATCAATGATTGAATGTTTTTATTGCACTTAGGAAAATCAATACTGATATAACCGGTACTTTTGAGTCTAATGATAGAAAATATAGAAAAACACACCAATTCCATATAGTTTTTATCTATCAGTTGCCTTTCTCTGTACACACCCTATACACTTACTGTTCGTGCGGGCAAAAATACCGGATAAATTGAATACAGACTCCATAAAGGTCAGCTTTAGCCATGACTCAGAAGCGCCCCTCTTTAAAGCAGTTGATGTATTTTGTGGAACTCGCCAATACCCTGAATTTTCGCAAAGCGGCTGAAAAGCTAGGTGTGAGCCAGCCCACGTTAACGGCGCAAATTTCGGCGTTGGAAGAAACCGTCTCATTGAGCTTGTTTGAGCGATCTCGTACGGGAACCTTTTTATCACCTCAAGGCCGAGCTGTATTGGCGTCCGCTAAACAGCTGGTGACGTCGATGAATCATTTTGAAGAGACAGCGAAAGCACTGGCTGAGGGGCCTGCAACCACCTTTCGAATGGGAGTTCCACCCACATTGGGGCCTTATTTATTGCCCTTTGTATTACCAGATATGCATGCGCGATACGAAAGCTTGAAGTTGTATGTGCGTGAAGAGGCGCCGAGGTCATTAAGCCAAAGCTTGTTGGCTGGTGAGTATGACTTGATCATTTCACCCCTTTCAGCAGATTCTCCTGAGTTATCATCCGTTCCTTTGTTTACAGAGCCCTTAAAGTTTGTCGTACCCACGGACCATCGTTTATCGGGTGAGGATTGGGTTTCCCCGCAAGATATTCGAGGTGAGTCGGTCCTGATCTTAGAAGAGCATCATCACTTTCATGGTCAAGTGCGGGATATCTGTGCGTCGTTAGGCGCGAACGTATTGAGAGATTTTGAAGGCACCAGTTTGGATACCTTACGGCAAATGGTCGTTATGGGTATCGGGGTGACTTTCTTGCCTGGGCTTTACATTCATTCAGAGTTGCACCGCCCAGAAGCGTTGCATGTGTGTGAATTGAAGGGGTTACCTATCATGCGACAACATTCATTAGTGTGGCGTCATGGTTCTCCAGCACGGGTACTGTTTCGAGAATTGGCCATGACCTTGAGGCAAATCATCAAACAACAATTAGGGGATGTGGTCTTGGTCAATTAGGGTGCCGAGACCACTTCATACTATCTATATACTATGCTATTAATTCCAAAAATTGATAATAAAAATGTTACTAAAAGCGTTTAATCGTATCGAATGTGATTGATTTTTATCGGAGCCATCTATTATCACAGGCTCCTTTTTGATTTGAAAACTATCACAACACTTAGTCGGCTTTTTAGTTTCTGTTAATTTCGTTTCTGTTGATGTGAAGACATTCAGTTCTTTTCATCGTCATTCGTATCTTTACGTATTTTCTCTCCCTGTTGCAATTGCTGAAGCAGCACTTGCGTTGGGTGGGGGAGTTGAACGTCGCTGAAGCGTTTCACTTGGCTTCGGCAAGAGTACCCACTGGCCATTAACGCTTGCCCGTGTTCGTCGTCGATGACTCCTTTCCAGCTAAGCTCGTAAATAGCTTTGGAGGTATCTTGATTTTGTGTTTCGTGTCCGTATGTGCCAGCCATACCACAGCAGCCCACAGCAATTTCTTCAAAGGTTTGTCCGAGGTCTTCAAATATCGATTTCCAATGCTTCATGGCCGGGGCTGCATTGGTCTTTTCTGTGCAGTGGCCCAGTAATTTGAAATGCCCTGGGGATAGTCGTGATGATTGTTGTGTTAGGTGGGATGAGTGTGTTGCGAGCCATTCTTGTAATAACGACACTTGTGGAATGGCTCTGTCTGGTAGGGCTTTCGTGTATTCAGATCGGTACGCCAAAGTCATAGAGGGTTCAAGGCCAACCAGTGGTACGCCAGTGGTTGCCAATTCACTTAGCATGTTAACGGTGTTATTGGCGACTTTACGAAATGCCTTTAAAAATCCATGTACGTGAAGAGGTTTTCCGTTGGGCACGTAAGGCGCTATGAGCGGCGTAAACCCGAGTTTTTTGAGTAATGTCAGTGTGTCGAGCACCAATTGAGTTTCGAAATAACTGGTGAAGGCGTCTTGAACAAGGATGACGGCTTTCTGCTTTTGCTCTGGGGTGAGTTTATGGATGTTCTCCGGCACGGCATATAGCACGCCAAGATCATCCAATGACTCTTCTAGAACCATCCCCGTTAAGAGTGGGCTGTCGGTGAGGCCGGTGTATCGAGCAAGCAGTTTTTGCGTCCATTTTGGCTTCATCAGGCCGTTATACAGCCAAGGTGCTTTCACTAAATGGGGCATTAAAAATTCTAAGCTGCCGACAAAGTAATCCTTTAATGGGCGTAGATAGCGACCGTAATACAATTCAAGGAACTTACTGCGAAATTCAGGGACGTCTACTTTGATTGGGCATTGTCCCACGCAGGACTTACAGGCGAGGCAGCCCATCATGGCTTCGTGGACTTCGTGGTTAAAATCATACTGCCCTCGACGTTTTTCTAGGGTATTTTTAATGCGTCTGGGCAAGGTTTTGAGAAAATAGCCCCGTTGCTGCTTCTCACTTTGCTCTATTGGGTCTACCCCTCGCTCTGATAATTGCTTCAGCCATTCGCGTATGAGAGATGCTCGGCCTTTAGGGGTATGGATACGTTGACGCGTGCCTTTCCAACTGGGGCACATGGCATCATTGGGGTTGTAGTTATGGCAGGCGCCGTTGCCATTACAGTACATACCTTCCTTGTAGCCTTCCCAGACGTGAACCGGGATTTTTCGATCTTGCTGCCCGCGAGTGGAAACTTCATCTATTTTGAGTAACGGTATATCTCCGCCTGGTGTGGCAATCTTACCCGGGTTGAGCTGGTTGCGAGGGTCAAAGTGCGCTTTGATGCGCTGTAGTTGAGGATAGAGGTCACCAAAAAATGTCGTGGCGTATTCAGAACGAACGCCTTTGCCATGCTCTCCCCACACTAAGCCGCCGTATTTTGCGGTTAATTGCACTACTTCATCGGTAATTGAGCGAATTAAGGTTTCTTGGTTTGGGTCTTTCATGTCGATGGCTGGCCGTACATGGAGAACGCCAGCATCTACATGTCCAAACATACCGTAAGAGAGTTTGTGAGAGTCCAACAGCGCACGAAATTCAGCAATATAATTGGCCAAGTGTTCCGGTGGAACCGCAGTGTCTTCTACAAATGGAATTGGGCGTGCTTCTCCTTTAGCATTGCCGAGCAAACCAACCGCTTTTTTTCTCATCGCCCAAATGGTTTGGACATCTTTACCCCAAGCCACCGTTTGGCTGTAACTGCGCGCCTCATTTTTTTCTCTTGCGGATGTCAAGGATTCAATCAGTTGGGCAATTTGTGCCTCTAGCTCGCCTTGGTCATCACCACAATATTCCACCAAGTTAATAGCCTCGAGTGCCCTGGTGGGGTCATCTGGGAAAAATTGGCCTACGGTATTCCAAATAATGTCGCTTTGCGCTAGCGCCATAACTTTAGAATCGACGGTTTCGATGGAGGTTGGGCCAGCTTTCATTAACTCGGTGGCATCACGTAAGGCGGCGTCGAAGCTGTCGTAGTTAAGATTAACCAAGGCTGTGTATTTGGGGATGCGTAATAGGTTAACTTTGGCGGTGGCGATAAAACCCAGAGTGCCTTCACTGCCACACAGTATGTTGTTTAGATTGAACCGACCTTGGTCGTCTCTGATATGGGCGAGGTCGTATCCGGTCAAGCAGCGGTTTAATTTTGGAAAAGTGTTCTCAATCGCGTCTTTGTGGTCTTGTTCAATGGCGGCAAGTGTACGATGAATACCACCAATACGACTGGGTTGTTGCGATACATCGTTGAGTTCTTCGTCTGATAAGGGTTTAGACGTCCATTCGGTGCCATCGAGTAAGACGGTGGTGAGTTCAAGAATATGATCTCGCGTTTTCCCGTACACACAGCTACCTTGGCCGGAGGCATCCGTATTGATCATGCCACCCAGTGTGGCGCGGTTACTGGTTGACAATTCAGGCGCAAAAAACAACCCAAAGGGTTTGACGGCGGCATTAAGCTGATCTTTGACGACGCCTGCTTCCACAATGGCCCAGCCTTCTTCTGCATTGATCTCAAGAATGCGGTTCATGTGCTTTGATAGGTCTACTACCAAGCCGTCCGTGAGCGATTGGCCATTGGTGCCGGTACCGCCACCCCGAGGGGAGAGAACGATATCGTGAAATTGTTTCATGCTGACCAGCTCGACCAAGCGAATGAGATCATCGATGCTTTTGGGGTAAATCACCCCTTGGGGTAACACCTGGTAAATAGAGTTGTCTGTGGCCAATACCGTACGATTGGCGTAGTCCGGATTCATGTCACCTTCAAACCCACATGCTTTTAGGGCTTCGATAAAAGCAAGGTAATGTTGTTGAACGGGAGAGGTATGACGAATACTCGGAATCATGGCGGTCTCTATAAAGCTGGATCGAAGAACGTGTATAGCAATCTTTAATACACATTTCGTCACAAAAGTTTGTCATGAACGATTGTTACAAAAATGTCACCGCATTGTACCCATAACGCTTATGAATACCACTGCTATGCTCTACTCCAAGCAACGGTCATTATGGGTGATAAGTATTGCAGTGGGTAACCGGAGTGTATACGTGAGCACGGAATCGGAAGATGTCTTTGATTTCGCCATTATTGGGGGAGGTATCTTGGGGGTATCAACCGCTTGGCAGTTTAAAAAACGTTACCCCAAGTCTCGTATTACCCTCATCGAAAAAGAACCTTCTTTGGCTTGTCACCAAACTGGTCACAATAGCGGCGTGATTCATGCGGGGGTGTACTACCAACCGGGGAGCTTCAAATCTCGCTTTTGCCTGGAGGGGAACCGCGCCACCCGAAACTTTTGCCAAACACAGCATCTGCCTTTTCGTGTGCCGGGTAAGTTGGTTGTGGCCACTGATGATGCCGAGGTGTTGCGCCTGAACCACCTTTTTCAAAACTGTCAGCGTAATGGCTTAGAAGTAGAGCGCTTGGGGGCTCGCGAGCTATCTGCGTTAGAGCCCAATATTCAAGGCGTGGGGGCCATACGAGTCTTTGACTCGGGCATTGCGGATTTCGTTGCTATCACAGGACGTTTGGCAGAATTGCTGCAAGCTATGGGCGGTCAAATTCGCCTTGGGCAACGGGTGGTGGAGGTCAGTGATTGCCTTTTTGGTGAGCACTGGGTGGGAAAACACTTGGTGTTGTGTGATGGGAAGAAGCGTTTTTCCCGGATTCAAGCCAAGTTTGTGGTGGTTTGTGGTGGTTTGGCGGCAGATCGGTTAGTGAAAATGGATGGTGCCAAACTCGATAATCTGAACGATGGTGTTGGCGTTACTTCCTTTCGCGTGGTGCCTTTCCGTGGTGAATATTTCATTTTGAGTGATCGCTGTTGCGAGTTGGTGAATCACTTAATTTACCCGGTGCCGAACCCCAAATTACCATTTCTTGGGGTGCATATTACCCCCCACGTTGATGGTTCGGTGTCGATTGGGCCAAATGCGGTTGTGGGTTGGAAGCGAGAAGGGTATGGCCGTTTTAATGTGAGTTTGCGAGACGCTTGGAGTTTACTGTCTTTTCCAGGTGCGTGGCGGTTGTTGAGTGCGTACCCACGTCCTGCTCTGGACGAATGGATGTCATCGTGGTTTAAGGATGTATTTTTAAGACGGGTGCGTCGCTATTGTCCTTCGCTAACCTTGTCTGATTTGGCGCGTCCACATGTTGGCGTTCGCGCTCAGGCCGTATTTTCCAATGGTCGAATCGTCAATGACTTCCTTTTTGCACGAACGGCTTCGTCTTTACATGTGTGTAATGCGCCATCGCCAGCCGCAACGGCAGCGATACCGATCGGCCAATATCTGGTTGAGGAGGCGGAGAAAATGCTGCGTGGGGTAATTGTGTAGTTGGATAATGGTGTAGTTGGATAATGGTGTGATGAGGTGATCGTGTCGTGGTGCGATTGTTAGCGTTGAGCCCCAATGATGAGCCTTAACATTGGGGTGTCGTGTTAAGGCTCATCTCATCGATTTATTAGGCGGGCTAGGGCGGCCCAGTATACAAAGGCTGTCGCCCTTGGTTGGCAGTTTAGTTGTCTTCAGACTCTTTTAAAAAGCCATTTTCTCTCAGTCGTTGATGCAGAAAGTCGCCTGCGGTGATGGGCTCATGTTTTGGGGGTTCTCCCTTCAAGCACTGAGGCAAGCTTACCAGCGAGGCACTGTTGTGGGGGTGTACAAAAAATGGCATGGAGTAACGAGCCTGTGACAAGTCTTTCGGATTGACTACCCGGTGTACCGTAGAAGGAAGTTGCTCGTTGGTGAGCCTTGCCATCATATCGCCGGTGTCCACGACGATTTCATCTGGAGCATTATTGATGGGTAACCATTCTCCGTTTTTATCCAATAGCTCTAAACCCTCAGAACTGGCACCGATGAGAAGGGTAATCAAGTTAATATCTGCATGGGGGGCGGCGCGCATGGCTCCAGTGGGGGCGCCATTTTCTACTGGAGGGTAGTGAATCAGGCGCATGACGGTATTGCCGTCGTGGGTAAGCTGTTTAAAAAAACCGTCTTCGACATTCAGTCCTTTGCCAATAGCGGCCAGTAAGATTTGAGAGACTCGATCCAATTCGGCATAAAGGGAAGACAGCGCAGGCTGAAAGCTGGGTAACGATGTTGGCCAAAAATTTTTCGGATATTCGTTCAAGTAGGGGCTGTCTTCTGAAAGCTCAGGACCAATATGCCAGTACTCTTTGAGGTCGCCAATGGGGTTGTCTTTGGCATGCTCGCGACCAAACGCGGTATAACCTCGTTGGCTGCTTTCAATGGAGTATTGGAGCTTTTCGGTTTCATCCAATTCGAATAAGGCTTTCGATTGTTGATAGGCCTTATCCAGCAAAGAGGGTTGAATGCCATGATTTTTAATGACCACAAAACCAAAGGTTTCAAGGCCTTTCATTAATGCTTGTATAAACGAAGATTGGCTTTCTGAACCCCATTGAGAAAGGTCAAGAGTAGGTACGCCGTAGGAGTCTGTCATGATGAAATTCAGCTTGCGGTAGTGTGTTAAGGGTTGTGTATTAAGGGTTTTTATCGATAACGCTCTGTAGTGGCGCTTTTCTGTCTGTTTTTAGCAGTGACTTTGTTTAAGAGCTTGTATTTAAGAGAGCGTATTTAAGGGATTATAGCGCTTGAATACGTCCGGGATGAGCTTACGGGTTTAAACCGCAGCCCTTCAAAATCACATGAACTAAACAATTGGTAATTCGCTCGATATCATCCCGCTCATATTCGGCACGATTCATCAAGGTCAATACTTGGGTCTCGAAGTCAGCGTAGTGTTGCGTCGTAGACCAAATCATAAAAATAAGATGTACAGGATCGATTGGGTCCATTTTTCCTGCGGCAATCCAGGCATCAAACACTTTCGTTTTGGAGCGAACCCATTGGCGCATGTCTGAGCGAATGTATTCGCGGATATGAGGCGCCCCTTGGATGATTTCCATGGCAAAGAGTTTGGATGAGCGTGGGTGCAAATACGAGAGCTCGACTTTTTTACGAATGACGTTACGCAGGACCTCAGCGGGATCATCGTCGGCAGTAATGTCTTCCAGAGAATCGTTCCAAAGATCAATGATGTTGGACAAGACAGCACTGTAGAGATTCGACTTATTTTTAAAATAATAGTGGATGTTCGCTTTAGGTAGCCCGGCGCGATCAGCAATGGCCTGTACGCTGGTGCCTTTAAATCCGTGTAACACAAATTCTTGTTCTGCAGCTTCTAAAATGAGCTCTTCATTGCGCTCGCGAATCTTTCCCGGTTTATATTTTTTTACGGCGACATTCATTGTGATATTTCATTGTCCTGTTTGAGTGTGGCCAGAAGTGAGGTTTCTGGCCTGCCAGCAATTCAATGGCTTTTTTATTGTCTCAGACTTCTTGTTTCAGATTCATTCAGTAAAAACAATGGTCTGATACACCCTGCATAGAAAAGGTGCGCTTGTCTGGCTCTGAATTTATTTCAGATCCAGCGCGTAGCGCAACACAAAGATTGCCGCTAATGCGTAAGTAATCGGCGTCACTTGTTTGTGCTTTCCTGTGCCTAGCATTATGCCTACGTAGACAATGAATCCCAAGGCGATGCCTTCAGAAATGCTAAAGGTTAGTGGCATTGCAATCAGTGCCACAACAGCGGTTGCCATGGAGGCAAGGTCGTCGAAGTCAATCTGGCGAATGGAATCCATCATTAAAATACCCACCATCACCAGTGCTGGGGTGGTAGCCATCATTGGGATGACTTTCATGAGTGGGGTTAGGAAAAGCGCTAACAAAAAGCACACGCCAGTAACTGCGGCGGTAAGGCCTGTGCGACCGCCAGCAGAAATACCTGCGGCAGATTCAACGTATGAGGTTACCGGAGAGGTTCCGAGTGCAGCACCAACGACACTGGCTCCTGCATCAGCAGTCATTGCACCGCCCATTTTCGGTAGCTTTCCTTCCTTATCCAGCAAGCCCGCGCGGCGAGATACTCCAATCAGAGTGCCAATGGTGTCGAACATATTCACAAATACCATGGCAAAGACGATATCCCACGTATCAGCAAAATGAGTAATGGGGTACATCAAATCCATGGCAAAAAGCGTATCGGAAATACCTTGTGGCAAGCCGATAATGGCATCGGGCGTAGGGGTCAGAGTGCCTTCACCATGAGGGATAAATAAGCCAATGAGCGTTAATGCAAGAACAGAGAAAACAATTGCCGCAGTGACTTTGCGAATGACTAAAATAATAGTGAGGATTATGCCAAATAAGGCGAGCAGCGCAGCGGGATTAGACAGGTCACCTAGTTGTACAAAGGTGGCAGGGTTATCGACCACAAGGCCGGCATTTTTCAGGCCGATAAACGCAATAAATAAACCAATCCCACATTGCACCCCGATTTTTAAGGCATGGGGAATGGCATTGGCAATTTTTGTTCGTACACCCGTAACGGACAACAATAAAAATAAGATGCCGTTCCAAAATACTAAGCCTAAGGCTCCTTGCCAGGGGACTTCACGGGTTAAACAGACGGTAAAGGCAAAGAACGCGTTTAATCCCATACCTGGTGCAAGAGCAATGGGATAGTTCGTAAATAAGGCCATCATGAGTGTGCCAAAGAACGCAGCGAGGGCAGTAACCGTTATGAGGCCGTCAATTGGCATCCCGCTGGCGGACAGAATTCCTGGGTTAACCACCAGGACGTACGACATGGCTGCAAAGGTGGTAAGACCGGCGATAATCTCCGTTTTAACATTGGTTGCGTGGGCATTCAGTTTAAACAGTCGTTCAAGCATAGGTGAATCTCAGTACTGTATTGGACATTTTATAGAAAGAAGTCAGCGGCTTATTTTCTATTCGGGTAGTAAGTGGCCCTATTGGTCAGCTATTAAACATCGCTTTTCTTTAGAGGCTCCTATCCCGAAATGATGCCGCCTCATTTACAAAGGGAGCAACAATAGCGCGATGAATTCAATGTTGCCAGTGATGGTTCAGTTGAAAACGTTACGTTTATAGTAGATAGTAAATTCTGACTATTTGGTTAACTATTTCTGCAAATACCTAGCCAAGTATAGTGAATTCACTAAAATTAGTTTGAATTTAAAAACTTGTCTACTTGGTCAGAAAGTTGCATTATTGGCACAGAATATAGCAACGCATAGACAGTTAATGTTGGCGTAACCAAGCTGCCACACGCTGTTGTTGAGGCGAGAATAACTGTGAATAACGCTGGAAGGTGAGATGTGATTCGTTTTAATTTAAACGGTGAGTGGCGAGAGATTGATGAAATTGAACCATCAATGACCATTTTGCGATATCTTCGCACTAAAGAGGGGCAAATGGGCACCAAGGAAGGGTGTGCCAGTGGTGACTGTGGTGCTTGTACAGTGGTGCTGGCTGAGCAAACCGAGTCTGGTACTTGGATTCATCGAACGGTGAACAGTTGTATTACGCTTCTGGCTTCAGCTCATGGCAAAGTGCTGTATACCAGCGAAGGTCTTCATGTGGGAGATCAGCTGCATCCTGTGCAAGAGGCGATGGTCAAGCATCATGGCTCACAGTGTGGCTTTTGTACGCCTGGTATTGTGATGTCATTGACTGCCGCTTATGAGAATAGGGGTGGGCAACCCCTGTCAGAACCCCAAGTGTTGGATGCCTTATCTGGTAACTTATGCCGTTGTACGGGTTACCGACCGATTGTGGATGCCGCTTTAAGTGCTCATCAACTTTGTTCAGAATCAACAACCTTATCTTTTTTACCCGAAGGCATCGAGCCTCCGGTAAGCGATGCTCTGTTAAGCACCCAGTCTCAAGTTTGTCTTTATCCGCGTACAGAAGCTCGCTTGAAAGAAGCACTGGAGCAGTATCCTGATGCGCGATTTGTCGCCGGTGGAACAGACCTTCTTTTAGAAAAAACCCAGCAAAATCGTGATTTGCCTCAGTTAATTGGCCTGTCTTCGGTGGCGGAGTTAAAACATGCCAAAGTTACCGCTGAGTTGGTCGAGATTGGCAGTGCTGTCACCTACAGCGATGCCGAAAAGTTACTAGAGGATGTGGTTCCGAGTTTTGTCAGTTTGATGCACCGTATTGGTTCGCGCCAAATAAGAAATCAAGGCACGATAGGGGGAAATATTGCCAATGCATCGCCGATTGGGGATACACCTCCGGTGCTGTTGGCGCTAGATGCCGAATTGAATCTTGCCAGTGCTGCTTCCGAGCGCCAAGTTTCCCTCAATGAGTTTTATTTCGATTACAAAAAGACGGTACTGCAATCGGGTGAGTATATTCGCTCGATTCAGTTTTCACCCCCTGAGGCAGATGAATTCTTCACGACTTATAAAGTGTCTAAGCGCTTTGAAGACGATATTTCAGCGGTGTTGGGAGTGATTCGTTGGCGAGTTAAAGAGGGCGTGTTTACGAATGTTCGCATTGCTTATGGCGGTATGGCGGCAGTGCCTCTGCGAATCACTGAGGCGGAAGCGGCTATGGAAGGTAAAAAAGCGGATATGACCACAATAGAGGAGGCGATGTTGGCCGTTGAGCATGCGCTGAGCCCAATGTCAGATGTTCGTGCCAGCAGTTTTTATCGTATGCAGGTGGCTAAAAATTTATTGAGCAAAGCGTGGCTCGAAGCCAGTGAACCACGCCATAGGGT
This sequence comes from Marinibactrum halimedae, assembly GCF_021234875.1. GTDB lineage: Bacteria > Pseudomonadota > Gammaproteobacteria > Pseudomonadales > Cellvibrionaceae > Marinibactrum > Marinibactrum halimedae. The sequence continues at coordinate 72,612 of NZ_JAJQVM010000018.1, forward strand.
GGGAGTCTGGAATCCCGCCGGTGAGAGACATGTTGAACAGCGTTACCCTAAAGTGGATCAGCAGGGTACCTCTTTAGACGTTGGAGGGGAGGTGTAATCATGCGTAACGTCAGACCTTATGACTCCGAGCAGCCAGCAAAGCTGCGTCGGCGCCCGAAAAAACAGCCTACTAAAAAGCCAGATTGTGGTGCGATTGGTGAAGCCGGGGCACACGAGAGCGCCATTAAACACGTAACGGGGACGGCGCTGTATGTAGATGATATGCCTGAGCCTCCAGGTACATTGCACATGGCAGCAGGTGGCAGTTTGCACGCTCGTGCCAAAATCATTTCGATGGATCTTTCAGCAGTGAAAGCGGCTTCGGGTGTGGTGGATGTTTTCACCCACGAAGATGTTCCGGGTGAGTTAGATGTGGGTCCGGTGTATGCGGGTGATCCTTTATTCGCGGTAAATCAAGTAGAGTTTGTTGGGCAAACGTTATTTACGGTTGTGGCAACCTCTTATGAACTGGCTCAAAAAGCGGTGGCATTGGCGGTGGTGGAGTACGATGTCGAAGCGCCGGTGGTGACGGTGAAAGACGCACTGCAAGCGCAGGAGTTTGTCCTACCGACTCATACCATGCAGAGAGGGAATGCCGCAGCTTCTGTTGCTGGCGCTGCTCATCGCTTGAGTGGTGAAGGCTATATGGCTGGGCAAGAGCACTTTTATTTAGAGGGGCAGATCAGCCTCGTCATTCCCACGGAAGATGGTGGAATGCATGTTCACACCAGCAGTCAGCACCCTACCGAGGTACAAAAATTAGTATCGGAAGTCTTGCACCTGCCGCTACATCAAGTGACGGCAGAGGTGCGTCGTATGGGGGGTGGTTTTGGCGGAAAAGAATCTCAAGCGGCAGCGGTGTCTTGTGCGGCGGCGGTGGCTGCTCATCATTTGCAGTGTCCGGTAAAATTCCGCTTACCTCGTCGTGAAGATATGGAGCGTACCGGTAAACGTCATGATTTTGCGTTCAATTATGATGTTGGCTTTGATGCACAAGGTTGCCTCGAAGGTATTCACATCGAGTTAGCTGGTTTGTGTGGTTACTCACCCGACCTTTCCGAAGGCATTGTCGATCGGGCTATGTTTCATGCCGATAACGGTTATTTCCTGAATCAAGCGAAAGTGACAGGTCATCGCTGTAAAACGAATACCGTGTCGAATACGGCGTTTCGTGGCTTTGGTGGCCCTAAAGGGATGGTGGCGATTGAGTGCGTAATGGACGACATTGCCCGTCACTTGGGCGAAGATCCCCTTACCATTCGTAAACGCAACCTCTATAAACCGGGGAAAGATACTACTCATTACGGTCAGACCATTGAGCAACATATTCTTCCTGATCTGATTGAGCAGTTAGAGCAGAGCAGTGAGTACTGGGAGCGTCGTCAGTCAATACAGGCGTTCAATCGCCAAAATCGTTACGTGAAAAAAGGCTTGGCATTAACCCCGGTGAAATTCGGTATTTCTTTTACCGCAAAGCATTTAAACCAAGCGGGTGCCTTGGTCCACATTTACACCGATGGTTCGATTCTCGTGAATCATGGCGGTACCGAAATGGGGCAAGGTTTATATACCAAAGTTGCTCAAGTGGTGGCCAATGAATTTGGTGTGGACGTGAGTCGTGTCCAAGTGACTTCCACTCGAACCGATAAGATTGGCAATACCTCTCCGACGGCCGCTTCATCTGGCACTGACTTAAATGGTTTGGCGGCTAAAAATGCGTGTGAAACCCTACGCCAAGGTTTGTTGGCATTCGCGTGTGAGCAGTATTCCGTTTCTGAGTCTCAAGTGGTCTTTGCCAACGGTGAAGTACAAGTCGGCCCAACAACCTTACCTTTCGGTGAATTTTGTCGTTTGGCTTATATGAACCGTGTACCACTGATGGCGCATGGTTTCTATAAAACACCGAAAATTCATTACGACCGAGAAAACGCTAACGGTCGACCTTTCTTCTATTTTGCAAATGGTGCGGCGGCGGCTGAGGTGGTTGTCGACTGTTTTACCGGCGAATATCGAGTAGAACGAGTGGATATTCTTCATGACGTGGGTAAATCCATTAATCCATCGTTGGATATTGGCCAAATTGAGGGAGGCTTTATTCAAGGTATGGGGTGGTTAACCACCGAAGAGTTATGTTGGGATGATAAAGGCCGAGTGATGTCGAACAGTCCGGCCAATTATAAGATTCCCACTGCCTTTGATGTGCCTCGCGATTTCCGAGTGGCCATTTATGAAGGTGCCAACAACGAAGATACCGTGTTCAATTCCAAGGCAGTGGGTGAGCCTCCGTTGATGCTGGCGATTGCTGTGTGGGCGGCTTTGCGTGATGCTTGCGCCAGTGTAGCAGACTACAAAATGAGCCCACGTCTTGATCCCCCTGCAACGCCAGAAAGAGTGTTTATGGCGATGCAGGCTGCTCAGCAGTTTGTAGCGTCGACAAAGCTGGCATCGGAAAATCAAGAGAGTGAAGCAATTTATGAAAAGTGAGCTTCAAATGTCCCCTCTGAATTGGCATCAAGCGATTGCCCATTATGCTGAGGCTGGTGCGGGTTATGTGATTGCTACAGTGATGGGGGCAGCAGGTTCTACCCCTCGTGAGCCGGGTACCAAAATGGTGATTACGGCAGATCACACCCATGACACTATTGGTGGAGGGCAGCTTGAATTTTTAGTGATTCAGCATGCTCGGCAACTGTTATCGGATGGCAAAAACACGGTCGCGATGGAAGCATTTCCGCTGGCTGCACAGGCCCAGCAGTGCTGCGGTGGTCATATGAGTGTGATGTTGGAATGCTTTGCGCCGTGTCAATGGCAATTGGCTGTGTTTGGGGCGGGGCACGTTGCTCAGCGTTTAATTCCTATTTTGGCAGAACTGCCTGTACAGGTGTATTGGTGTGATGAGCGCGTTGAGTTATTTCCGGCTTCTCTGCCGGCCAATGTGTCTGCGAAAACCTATCAAGACCCTTTAAAGGCAGTCAGGTCGTTGCCCACTGCTTCCGATATTTTAATCCTTACCCACGATCACGCTTTGGATTATGCCTTAACCCAAGCGGCATTGGCTCGCAGCGAATTAGGTTTTGTGGGGTTAATTGGCTCGAATACGAAGGCTCAGCGTTTTCGTAAACGTTTGGCACACGCAGGGCTTGCTCAGGAGATTATTGATCACCTCCAAAGCCCGGTTGGCTTGTCAGAAATCCCTGGTAAACGCCCAATGGAAGTGGCCGTATCCATTGCCGGGCAGTTGATTGCGCACTATCACGCCAACAGTGAGGCAAAAGTAACCAAGCGAGGCTTAGGGTGGAAAGAAATGAAGTCTGCATTACAGCATGCCACAGTGACTGTGCATGATTAAGTTACCCTATTGATGAGTTTTTCATTTGTTAAATGCATTGGCTTTAATTTAGACGTCATTTTTAGGTTTGATTTTTAGAAACTTGACTCTTTAAAAATAGGTTTCCGTTATGAGAAGTGCCGATTATGAGAAATATCGATTATGAGTAGCACCGATTTGAGCGAGGTTTGTCTCCAGCAGCTCAATACTTTACCGCAGTCAGTTGTTGCGGATTTTTTTGCCAATATTTGTCATTGCCAACGTTGGGCTGAAGAGATGGCGGCTTCACGCCCTTATGATTCGGTGGAGTCAGTACTGCAAAAAGCACGAGAAGCTTGGCACGATGCAACAGAAGCGGAGGTTTTGGAGGCCTTTCAGGGACATGCTCGTATTGGCGATATGAACGCGCTAAAACAAAAATACAGTGCGGCAAGCAAAGAGCAGGGGCAGGTGGCAGAGGCTGATGATAACGTGATACAAGCGTTGTTTGATGAAAATGAAGCTTATTTTGACAAAAATGGTTTTATTTTTATTGTCTGTGCGACCGGAAAAAGCGCTGAAGAAATGCTCGTGCTTTTGCGTCAGCGATTACCTAACCCTCGTGCTTTAGAAGTGGCCAATGGTGCAATGGAACAGGCAAAAATCACCGAAATTCGAATTCATCAGCGGGTCACGCTGGATTAGCCGTTTTAGATAGCTGGGTCTTGCGATTAGTTAACGTCTTGCGTCAGCCAACTATTACGTCAATCAACTATATGTCAATCAACTTATTACAATTATCCGATCTTACTACAGCGAATAAGTGAGTCACTTATGGCACAAGCTCCTAATGCGTCCCGTGCGCCGATTACTACCCATATTCTCGACACCGAACAAGGCAAGCCAGCAGGTCATGTTTTGGTATCGCTGTCGGTGTTTGAAGAGAATCAATGGAAACTCGTGAGTACCGGGCGTACCAATGATGATGGTCGTGTGGAACAGTGGGATACCTCGTTTACAGCGGCGATTGGTTTGTACCAATTACGCTTTGAAACCAGTGACTACTTTGATCGTCGCGGCGTCAAAAGTTTTTACCCGGAGGTGGTGATTTCTTTTCATGTCGCGACAACACAAGAGCATTTTCACGTTCCTCTTTTATTGAGTGCGCACGGTTATTCGACCTATCGAGGCAGTTAATTAATGACCCCCACTGAAGGAATCGGCTCCCTTGCCGCGCAGGCGTTTCGCGCCAGTATCTTAGATTTTACGAGTGCCCCCACTGTTGAGGGTTCCGGGCTTCGTTTTTATGAGGATGGGATTTTAGTCTTAGATCAGTCGGGAAACGTTATTGCCTTGGATCATGCCGAGGTGTTGCTGCCGTCATTGTCGCAGGTCAAAACAGCGCATTTTCCCGGTAAAGTGATCATGCCGGGTTTTATTGATTCTCATATTCATTTTCCTCAAACCGATGTGATTGCATCCTATGGTGAGCAGCTATTGGACTGGTTGAATAATTACACCTTTCCTGCGGAGCAACGGTTTGCCGATTACGATTATGCTTCTAATGTGGCTGAGTTTTTTCTCGATGAATTGATGCGTTGTGGCACAACCACGGCCATGGTTTATTGCACCGTTCATCCACAATCGGTGGATGCGTTTTTCTCGGCGTCTGAGCGCCGTGGTAGTCGTATGATCGCCGGTAAAGTCTTGATGGATCGACATGCACCTGATGCATTAACCGATACAGCCGAGTCCGGTGTGCAAGAGAGTGCCGATTTGATTGACCGTTGGCACAGCAATGGGCGGCAGCTTTATTGCCTAACCCCGCGTTTTGCGCCTACTTCAACGGAGCTTCAATTGACGCTATCTGGGGAATTACTTGCCAGTTCTCCGGGCGTGTATATGCAGACGCACCTATCTGAAAACCACGGCGAAATTGCCTGGGTGAAAGCGCTATTTCCAGAGCGTAAACACTACTTGGATGTTTATGATCATTATGGGTTATTGGGGCCGACCAGTGTGTTTGCTCACGGTATTCACCTTAGTGATGATGAATTGCAGCGCCTGTCTGATACGGGTTCAAGTATTGCCTTTTGCCCCACTTCAAACCTCTTTTTAGGCAGTGGTTTGTTTGATCTTGAGCGTACGCGCTCGTTCAACGTGGGGGCCAGTATTGCGACGGATGTCGGTGCGGGCACATCGTTTAGCCAGCTGCATACCCTCAACGAAGCTTACAAAGTCTTGCAATTGCAGGGTCTATCTTTGCACCCCTTCGAGGCTTTTTACTGGTTGACTTTGGGTAATGCCAAAACATTGAGGCTGGATGACAAAATTGGGAATTTTGAAACTGGCAAAGAAGCGGATTTTATTGTTATGAATCCGCAGTCGACGCCCTTGATGGCGTATCGTTACGAGCAGTGTTCATCTTTGGCTGAAAAGTTGTTCTTGTTCATGACCCTAGGTGATGACCGCTTGATACAAGCAACGTACCTTCAAGGGAGGCAAGTGTACCAAGCGGCTGACGTGTAGGGTGTGAATATGCCGCATTGAGACTCATATCTCCCCCTTTTTCAGTTTTTAATCACAATTCGTTTTTAATCACAATTAGAGTAGTTATGTTAACGTCTTACATTCTTGATTGGTTAAGCCTTGGTTTTCGATGGCTTCATGTCTTAGCCGCCATTGCTTGGATTGGCTCCTCCTTTAAATACGTGTGGGTTGATAACAACCTGCGTAAACCCCCTAAATGGAAAGAAGACAAAGGCATCAAAGGCGATGTCTGGGTGATTCATGGTGGCGGTATTTATGAATTTCAAAAATACAACGTTGCCCCGGAGCGCATGCCCGATGTATTGCATTGGGTGAAGTGGGAATCCTATACAACGTGGCTGACCGGCTTCATGTTGGTCAGTGTGATTTATTACGGCCAAGCAGCCACTTATATGTTGGCGGCAGAGGGTTTAATCACTAGCCCCATGATTTCTGTGTTGGCAGGCCTTGGTTTTCTATTAGGCACTTTGGGGATTTATGAATGCTTGATTCGAACACCTTTGGTACGCAAGGGCCCTGTCTTTGCCGTCACTATGGGCTCTGTTCTTTTGGGGCTGAGCTACCTTGCCTTTGAACTCTTTGCTCCTCGTGCGGCGGCCCTGCATGTGGGTGCTGCCATTGGCACCTTGATGACCGGTAACGTCTTTTTTGGCATCGTCCCGTCACAAAAAGCGTTCGTAAAAGCCATTGAAGAAGGTCGAGAGCCAGATGTGAACCGAGCGGCTTTTGCCAAGTTACGTTCGACGCACAATAACTACTTCACTTTGCCGGTGATCATGTTGATGATCTCCAATCACTACCCGATCATTTACAGTCATGCCCATGGCTGGTTGTTGATTGTGGCTATTGGAGCAATTAGTGCGTACGCACGCCACTTCTTTAATTTACGCAATCAGGGCGTGCTTAAGCCGCATATTTTGGCGATTGCGGCCGTAGCGATGGTGGCGGTGGCATATGCGATTCGTCCTATACCAGTGGCGTTAACTCAGGCCGATACAGAGGTTGAGACTCAAACGCATTCATTGCCTCCTGTGACCGATTTGGAAGGGTTAAGCTTAATACAAACCCATTGCTCAAATTGTCATTCAACGACACCAACTCAGCCTGGGTTTGTGGCACCGCCCGCCGGTATTGTGTTTGAGAGTGCAGATCAAATTAAAGCCTTGGCGCCTAAAGTGCGGTCGGTAGCGGTTGACTCTCAGTATATGCCTTTGGGTAATTTCACTAATATGACCACTGAGGAACGTTTGCGATTGGGGCGTTGGTTAGACGGGTTGTCTCAATAATCACTTGTTAAGCTGGCGAGATAGAAAAAGTATCTACGATAGTTACTCGCTATAAATAGAGGAGGTGTAATACCTCCTTTTTTGTTGGTTTACGGTTTTTCGATCGATCTTTTGTGTTGTTAAGCTCATGTAGTTAAAAACAATTAACAGCAAGACTTGTTAAATTCCAACTTCAAACTGCTATTCTTCCTTTGTTCTTTTTCTGAAACAAAGTCGCCTAACTCTCTATTTTTATTATAAAAAAAGTTTTATATACCTAATATTTATGACACATTTATCATAAATAATTAACATTATTTATCAATCTTCTCCCAGAAATGTGCTACCGCCTTTGGTGAGTTGCCCGTTTTTCATGGCCTATTTGGTTCATAATTTAACGTGAGAGAAGGCATCGTTCTAAATAACTGTATTTTGGGTGTGTCTAACTATGCAATTTCAGAGAAGTACCGAGAAGAAGCTGACCACAGCAGTGATTGCAGCATTAATTGTTATTATTGGTACTAATTTAATCGCCATTTCGTTATTAGTAGATCGTGCTGAGCGTCTTAATCTCTTACTGGAGGTAGATGTTGCTGTCAGTCGTAGTGTTCAACAGCTGAATTTTGACTTTAAAGTGCAAGTACAGGAGTGGAAGAATACGTTGTTGAGAGGGCATGAAACGGACAATCGTGAAAAGTATTGGGGTCGTTTCAATGACTGGCAGGATACTTTACAAAAAGAGTCCAGTGAGTTGGCGAACACTGTCAAAGATGAGGATGCACGTCGTATGTTGTTGCGGTTTGTGAGTGTTCATCAGCAGTTAGGTGTTCAATATCGACGAGGCTTTAATGAATACGTCGCCAGTGATTTTGACCCCAGAGTGGGTGATATCGCCGTGCGAGGCATTGATCGTGAACCCAGTAAGTTGTTGGCAGAAGTGGCGGAGCGCTTGGAGAGGTTAACCCAAACGCGCTCAATAGAGGTGCAGGCGGATGTGCAGAAGGTCAATCGCTTTGTGATTACCTTAACGCTGGTGATCGCGATCTTAGTGATTGTTTTCTTAACTTGGGTATTACGAAGCCGTCTGTTTAATCCTCTTAATCAAGCCATTCATTTTTTGCAGATATTCAGTACGGGTGAGTTAAATCGGCTTTCTCCTTTGGGAAGCTATCGTAATGATGAGCTTGGGCAATTGCTCCACAATTTAGACACGGTAAGGGGCAACACCATCAGTAATGTGAACGCAATTAACGTGTTATCGCTGGATGTGAACGGGGCTTCAGAGAGTATGAGGCAATCCGCTACTGAGACCAGTGCTAGCACCCGTCGTGCCTTGGAAAACGGAGATCAAGCAGTCGCGGCCCTAGAGCAATTGGCTACAGCCATTCAAGATATTGCCAGAAATGCCAGTATCGCCAGTGATGCGGCCACTTCTGCCGATAAAGGTGCTCATGAGGGTTTGGAGTTGATGTCCAAGGCGCTGGCTTCGGTTGAGGCGTTATCTGGGTACAATGCGGAAGTCTCTGAATCCATGAGCAGTCTTGAGCAGGATGTGAATCGTGTGGGTGAGGTGTTGGATGTCATCAAGGGCGTATCAGAGCAAACGAATTTATTGGCATTAAATGCGGCGATTGAAGCCGCTCGTGCGGGAGAGCAAGGGCGCGGGTTTGCTGTGGTTGCCGAGGAGGTGCGAAATTTGGCAAAGCGCACTCAGGAGTCTACGGCAGAAATTCAGAGCATCATTGAAAGTGTTCAATCTGGCACTGAACGCAGTGCTAGAGCTATGCGGCGAAGCGATGCGCAGACGCTGGCTACGATTGAAACCGCATCGCAAGCCAGTGATTCTCTCAAAGACATTGCTGGCGGTGTTGAAGAAATTCTTGGCTTAAATACTCAAATTGCCGCTGCGACGGAAGAGCAGAGTTACGCGATGGAGCATGTTCGTACGAATATCACGGCATTGGCTGATGTGATTCGTCAAGCGAATAACGACAGTGAAGTGGCGGTTGGGTTGTCTCAACAGTTGCATGGTATGGCAGATCAATTAAAGAATATTTCCAGCCGATATCGTGTCTCGTAAGTATTTTTTGTAACTATGCCTCGTAACCGTGCCCGGTCATTCTGTATCTGTTGTGGATTTGGTTTTTGAGTGAATAGAGTGGGTTTCCAGGCACAATTTACATGCTTGGAATTACATGCCTGGAAGAACCCGTTTGTTTACTTCTCGCTTTTGGCTAATGCAGCCTTAATTTTATTGGCAATGGACTCGACTTTGGCTTTGAGTGCGAGTTCATCAATGGTCAGTACTTCTTTGTTTTCCATCAGAACCTTTCCGGCAACCACCGTGGTGTCAACGTCTGTGCTGTCGATGGCGTACACTAAGTGGGAAATGACGTCGTATACGGGCGCAAGGCGGGTGTCATCGTAATCGACTAACACAAAATCCGCTGAAAACCCTTCTGAAATCTGGCCAATATGTTCTATTTTTACGGCTTTTGCACCGTCGCGTGTGGCCATCGCTAAGGCGGATCGTGCAGGAACGGCGGTCGGGTTTTGAGAGGCACCTTTGTGAATGAGGGCCGCTAAGCGAATTTCTTCCCACATATCGAGATCATTGTTGCTCGCGGCCCCGTCGGTTCCAAGGCCGACGGCAATGCCTTTGTTCTGCATGGCCATCACAGGAGAAAACCCGGAACCCAGCTTTAGGTTTGAAGTTGGGTTATGAATCGGGCCAGCCATAGACTGGCTCAGTAAATCGATATCGCTATCGGTAGGGTGAACCATGTGTGCGGCGATCACCGTTGTCTTCTCGTCGAACTGTGCCAAGGTGTGTGCAACAGGGGTATTTTGATAGCGCTCTTGAATGATGCCGTGCTCAGCTTGGGTCTCTGCCAAATGAATACTAATGGGGGCATTCAGCTTTGCTGCGATATCGCCTACGGCTTTTAAGTGCTCTTTTGAAACAGTATAGGGGGCGTGTGGTGCCAGAGCAGGGGTAATTCTGGGGTGTTTTCCTTGCCATTGGCGTACAAAAGTTTGTCCGGCGGCAAAGCTGTCGTCCCAACCGGTAAAACCGGGGCTGGGGAAATCAATCATGGGGGCGGCAATAATGGCCCTTAATCCACATTGATCGGTGACTTCTGCGATGACCTCTGGGTAAAAGTACATATCCACAAAGGTGGTTGTGCCTCCGCGAATCATTTCATAACACGCTAATTCCGTGCCGATGGAAACGAATTCTGGGCTCACAAACTGGCCTTCCATGGGAAAAATATAGTTATTGAGCCATGTCATTAACTCCAGGTCATCGGCCATGCCGCGAAAAAGTGTCATGGCGGTGTGAGTATGGCCATTCACCAGCCCAGGAAGAAGAATGTTTTTTTCGCCATTGAGGGTCGTTTGAGCATGATAGGTGGATTCAATGGTGTTGCGATCGGATATCGCGATGATTTTTCCATCTCGCACAGCAATGGCACCGTCTTGAATGATGGTGTTGTTATCATCCATGGTGACGACGTAATCAGCGGTGGCGATCAATTCCACGGGTTCAAGGTTGGCGGAATTTTGTGTATCCAGTGTAGCGCAACCAGAAAGTGTAAGGGCCGCTAGTGCAGAGGCGGCCGAAAGTAGGCGGTTAAGTGGAAAACTCATAGCAAGTCCAATTGGTAGAGAGTGGTGGGGAAACAAGTGATGTTATACCTAAATGCAATAAGGGCCAATGTCGTTAATGGGTTATGTCTTCGTCACTTGGTGCCTCAGCCGATGCGTTTTTCAGTGGCTCTTTCGCTTCGTGGTTTTGTTTGTGTGGGTCGTGGGGGTGAGCTGGGTTATTAGTGCTTCATGTTCTGGAAATTGCGCAATCAATACACTTCTATCGCCAATGGACATATCAGCAAAATCAAACCCAGGCGCGACTGCTTCACTGATGAGTCCGTATTCACCTTGCGGTAGATAAGACGCTTTCCAGGTGCCGCCTGGTACTGCGAGTTGCAATCGGTGTCCTTGGCTTGGGTCGGGGCCTAATACGGCTGTGGTCAATGTGCCGTCGGGGTGGATTAGGTAATACGTAATGGGATCACCCAGATGGAAGAAGTGCAAAATATCGGACTGGTTCAAATGCCAGCGCCCAATGGGGGAGGCCTCGGTAAGCAAATAATAAATGGAAGTGAGAGTATATCGATCTCCATTTTCCGTAGAAATGGGATCTCGGTGATCTGCTTGAAAGGTTCGTCGGTAGTATCCGCCTTCAACATGGGATTGCAGTTTTAAATGGCGGATCAGCTCGTCAGTGGAAACCTTTTCATCTTTGGTGATTGTTTTGTCGTTAGTTACCAGTGCTTTCTCTTCTTGTGAAGGGATGTGGTCGCAGCCGAGGGATCCCAATAGCGTTAGACCAAGCCCCCAAAAACACCCCAAGCGCTTTATGTTTCCCATAATATTTCTCGTTATTTTGTGTTGGGCGGGAAGTGTTGATGCCAATGTTCAGCAATATCAATACGTCTGCATACCCAAACATCTGTATGGGATTGCACGTAGTCTAAGAAGCGTTTAAGCGCCATGGCTCGTCCTGGTCGACCTACCAATCGGCAATGTAAGCCAATACTGAGCATTTTCGGTGCGGTTTCACCTTCTTCGTAGAGGAAGTCGAAGCTATCCTTCAGATAGGTGAAAAACTGATCCCCACTGTTAAAACCCTGTGGTGTTGCAAAACGCATGTCGTTGCTGTCGAGAGTGTAGGGAATCGTTAACAGCGGCTCGTCAAAGTCATGACACCAGTAGGGAAGGTCGTCTGAGTAGGAATCAGAGTGGTAGGAAAAACCGCCGTTCTCGGCCACCAATTGTCGGGTGTTGGGGCTATCGCGTCCGGTATACCAACCAAGAGGTGCAGAGCCTGTCACGTTGGTATGGATATCAATGGCCTCTTCCATCATGGAGCGTTCTTGTTCGATGCCCATGTCTTGGTAGTGAATCCATTTTAGGCCGTGGCTGGCGATCTCCCAGTTGGCGTCGAGCATGGCGGCCACAGCATCTGGATTACGCTCTAAGGCTTTGGCAACACCGTACACGGTGACGGGCATATTACGTTCGGTAAATAACCGATGAAGTCGCCAAAACCCGGCGCGGCTGCCGTATTCATAAATCGACTCCATGCTCATATGACGTTGGCCTGTGAAGGCTTCTGCCCCTACGATTTCAGATAAAAACTTTTCAGAGGCGACATCGCCGTCCAATACACAGTTTTCGCCGCCTTCTTCGTAGTTGATGACAAACTGCACTGCAATGCGTGCGTTATTCGGCCATTTCGGGTGTGGGGGGTGGGCACCGTAGCCTATAAAATCTCGAGTATTCTGACTCATAGTGCTTTTTTCTCGCTGTCGCTTTTATCGATGCTCACCAGTGTATCAGTGAAGATTTTCAGTGCTTTTTTCGCATTGGTTTTCATGCACACGTCTACTTTGGGGCCACTTTTGGCTCTGCTTAATATGGCGGCGGTAGACTCGTCAATATGACGGCGCGGCTTACCATCCCAGCGTTTAGCGGGCATTGAGGTGTCGGTGGTCTTCGTGTAAACAGGCTTTTCCACATAATCGACAGCGACATTAATGGGTGTTTTTTCAGCCACGCATAACTCTGGGTTGGTGACGACTAAGGCAGCGAGCACATCCCAAAAATAATATTCACCTGAGGCAATAAACCAATCGTTTTTGTCGTAGACCTGATCAACGAATTTCGCTGTCGGGTTATTAACCAGTTTTTTGAAGTTGGCGACGTATTCTGCGGTGACTTTGACTTTATTGGTGACATCTAAGCCGACCATTTCAATAGGAAGGCCGCTTTTGAAGACAAACTCGGTTGCTACTGGATCAACAAATAAGTTCCACTCGGCTTTCTTGTTGGGGTGGCCTTTGGTGAATAGTGGGACTTCAATGTTGCCTTTGGCATCCAACGAGCCCCCCATAATGACCAAACGTCCAAGCTTGGGCTTATCTTGTGGGTAGCGTTCCAGCCATTGGTGTACGTTAGTGAGTGGGCCTACGGCAATCAACGTGACAGGTTCTTTGCTGGCGTTGACAATATCGTGAATTACGTCTGCGGCATGTTTGTTTGAGGGTTTATAGCTCGGTTTATCAATGGGGACACCAGATAAGGTATCGGAGTCGTCACGCCACTCTACGGGAAAAACAAAGTAACCGTCTAAGGGATACGCATCACCATGGGCAACAGGGATGGGTTGAGTATTATCGGCCAGTTCAAGGAGCGATATCACATTCTCTACACCCGGTTTACAACGGGTTTCACCGCTGCAAGAGACGGTGACGGCTTTTATGTCTACTTCTGGATGCTTTGCCAAATACAGCAATGCAGTCCAGTCGTCAATGGCCATGTCCGTATCATAAATAACGGGCTCGGCGGCGAGAGAAGAAAGAGCAAGTAGTGGGCTTAAGAAAGTTGCAGTGAGAAAAGATCGAAACGCCTTCATTGAATTAACCTTACTAGAATTAAATGCTATAGAAGCAGACAGAGACTACTAACTATAACCATCAAATAGGAAGAAGAAACACACTTTATTGATTTTTTGTAATGGCACTATTTATTCAGCTCATATGGGTATTGTTATGAAAATTTATGCACTTTTATGGAAGTTTAGGCGCCAATTATTTAGTTGGATATGAGCAGTATTGTGGTTTATTGATTTTGCTTGATAAACCAGGGCTCTGTAACTGAATGCTAAGGTGAAAATACCATGCTAATGAAAACCGTAAAAAGTTGACATAATGGTTAAAAATTTGCCTGAAGTGAAACTTATCCCATTCACGCCGTATGTGCAATGTGTTCGATTGAACACTGATTAGGAGCTGTTTTTAGAAAATTTCATATAGTTGAGTGAGGGAAGCCCCATTTTTGAACTGATTTTATTGGTGCGCCATTTATTTTTTATGCATTTTATTGGTGCGCTGTGGTGTTTGTTTTGAAATATGAGTTACAGTCCTTATCAGTTTGATACCTAAGTCACGCAACGGTGTATCTCGTGACTGCAATTTTTTGACTTTTCAGACAGGTATTGGCATTCCCTGTGCTAAAGCAAGGTTGGCACAGCATAACAATTAAACGTCAAAACAATATCTTTGACTTCAGTCAGCTTTATAAGGTCGGGCGGTTTTGCCCAAATAAATGAGAGGAAAACCATGCAGTACCAGAAGAGTTTTAAACGATCAGCATTGGCCATGGCACTGGGTGCGTCTGTCTCAACAATCTATGCTCCGGCGGCGTTTGCTCAGCTTGAGGAAGTGATTGTTACAGCTCAGAAGAGAGAGCAGAACACGCAGGATGTACCTATCTCTGTTGCGACTATGGTGGGGGAACGTTTTGATTCCATGTTTTCAGGTGGTGAAGATATATTAGCGTTGTCTTCCAGAGTCCCTGGTCTTTATGCTGAGTCATCTAATGGACGTGCTGCTCCTCGGTTTTACATTCGAGGTCTTGGCAATGTCGATTTCGATCTTGCTGCGTCACAACCGGTATCGGTCGTTTTTGATAATGTCGTACAAGAAAACGTTGTGCTTAAAAGCTTTCCTATTTTTGATGTTGAATCAATGGAAGTCATTCGTGGCCCTCAAGGAACGTTGTTTGGTCGAAACACCACGGCAGGCATTATTAAATTTGACACACGTAAGCCTACAGAAGACTTGGAAGGGTATGTTAAAACCGCCATTGGCCAATTAGGTACGTTGAACTTAGAAGGCGCGGTGGGTGGTGCAATTATTGAAGATACACTGTCTGCTCGAGTTTCGGTGTTATCGCAAAAGCGAGAAGACTGGATCGACAATACTTATACTGGCGAAAGAGAGGCCATGGGGGGGCACAATGAAGTAGCAGGCCGGGTACAACTGCTATATACCCCAACAGATGAGCTATCAGCGCTATTCAACTACCATACTCGCAGCCTAGATGGAACGGCTTCTGTATTTAGAGCAAACGTTTTTACTACCGGCAGTAATTCTTTAAATGAGAATTATGATCGAGATAAAGTGTATTTCAATGAAGGGCGAAATAATCCTCAGGAATACGATTCCGACGGCATGTCTTTAAAAGTGGATTATGACTTTGATTCAATCCTGTTGACCTCAATTACGGCCTATGAAAGCGCTGACGGTTCCAGCCTGGGAGACATTGATGGTGGTGCATCTATCGATGATGATAACCCTGGCCCAGGTTTTATTCCTTTTGATGCAGTCACGGAGGATCAGGCAGACGTTGAGCAATTTACGCAAGAATTTCGTATTTCCAGTAATAGCGCAGCGCCTTTTCAGTGGCAAGCTGGGGCATTTTTCTTTGATTCGGAGCTCGATGTTACTTCCATTGATGGATTCTTTGGAGCAACATCGGTGACCCATGAGAACACCACATGGGCAGTGTTTGGACAAGGTTCTTATGATTTTACAGACGCTCTAACTCTTACAGTTGGGCTTCGATACACCGATGATGAAAAAGACTTAACTGTGGGTGAGCAGAACGTTGATGGTTTTGCTTTGGTTATTGGTGCGGCCAGCATTCAAGACTATGAGCCTGTGAGTGTATCGGATGATCAGGTGAGCGGTGAAATCAGCTTGAATTACCGAGTGAATGATGATTTGAGTGTCTATACGCGTTATGCGAATGGTTTCAGAGCGCAATCCATCCAGGCTCGTGATGTGGCTTTTGAAGGCAACCCGTCTGTAGCCGATTCAGAAACCATTGATTCTATTGAGTTTGGTGTGAAAGCCGATTTGTTTGATCAGCTGCGTGTGAATGCAGGCGTGTTTTATTACGTTATCAATGATATTCAATTATCGGCCATTGGTGGCGCCAATAATGGTAATAGTTTGCTGAATGCTGAAGAGGGTATTGGGCAGGGTTTTGATGTGGACCTTGAGTGGGTTCCTCATGATAATGTCATCTTAACAGCTGGCTTCGGTTACGCTGACACGGAATTAAACGATTCAGATTTAGTCACTGCACCTTGTGGCTCAGATCGATGTACCGTTCGTGACCCCCTAGATGCTAACGGCAATGCAATTCTTGATGGTAATCCATTCCAAGGTGTGCCAGAAACCACCTTCAATTTAACCGGTAGGTTTAGCGTTCCGGTTGGTAATGGTGAAATTTACGCCTTTACCGACTATGCCAGACAAGGACAAACCAGCTTAACTTTGTATGATGCGGTTGAGTTGCAAACCAACGGTCAGTATGAAATTGGCTTACGCATAGGATATGTCAATGTAGAGCAGGACTACGAAATTGCCTTATTCGGCCGTAATATTACGGACGAGGACAATGTAAAAGGCCAAATTGACTTCAATAACAACACAGGCTTTGTAAATGACCCTCGTATCTGGGGAGCTGAGTTTAAAATGAACTTCTAAAAAGCATTCTGTAGCTTACTTTCTATGCCCTGCGTTATGCGGGGCTTTTTCGTTCTTATTCATTCTCTTTTTTGTTTGAATCGCAACTTCACCTTAATTTACGTTCAAATAACTGGTTAAATAGCGGCCCTTGTTGGTTTGGGGTGTTGGTTAATTTACAAACTTGGCATTAGAAGAGAGTCAATAACAAACTCTGATATACGATTTAGGAGCGAACATTGAAAATTGTATTAAAAACTTTGGGTGTGCTGTGTATTGCCACCGCTGTTGCTATTTTGTCTGCCTGTGGGGCGTCGAAAGAAGCGCCCTCAACGAGTATCGCGGTCGATAAAAGCGATAAAATTGAAGTTAAAGTTGTGGTTGTCACCATGTTTGAATTGGGTGAAGACGAAGGTGATACCGCTGGTGAGTTTCAATTGTGGAAAGAGCGTGCCGGCTTAGACAAGCGCTTTGCTTTTCCGCAATCGCATCATGACCTATTCATGAATGAGCAGACTGGTGTCTTGGGTATGGTAACCGGTATGGGCACGGCTAAATCTTCATCGGCCATTATGGCATTAGGGTTAGACCCACGTTTTGATTTAACCAAAGCCTATTGGTTGGTCGCCGGGATTTCTGGTTTTGATCCAAATGATGCCTCCATTGGTTCTGCTGCCTGGGCCGAATACTTAGTGGATGGCGATTTAGGCCATGAAATTGACCCCAGAGAAATGCCAGACGATTGGGAATTTGGATTTTTCCCATTATTTACCAAAGGCCCATTCCCGAAAGAGAAGCCGATTAACCAAGGCGAAATGTTCCAAACAAACGTGAAATTACGTGATTGGGCGTTTGAGTTAACCAAAGAATTAGACATGCCTGACGACGCGCATATTGCGCAAGAGCGTGCGAAGTACACCCAATACCCCAATGCTCAGAAGGCGCCGTTTGTTATGAAAGGTGATCAATTGGCCGCCATGACTTTCTGGCATGGTGAGGTATTGAATCAGTGGGCGAATCGTTGGGTCGACTACTGGTCAGATGGTAAGGGTGAGTTTGTCTCTTCGGCAATGGAAGATACTGGAACTGCGCAATCACTGACGTATTTAGATCGTGCCGGTAAAGTGGATTACGATCGCTTTATGGTATTGCGTACCGCCAGTAACTTTACTGTGCCTGGCCCAGGTTTAACTCCTGCTGAAAACTTGGCCGCCGAAGGCGAGGATTACGCTGGCTTGACCTTGGCGTTAGAATCGGCCTATTTGGTGGGTGGTACAGTGGTGAATACCATCGTGAATAATTGGGACCGCTACGCGACTCAATTGCCGTATGAGGCAGCGGAGAAATAACTTGTCTCGTTAGTCAGTTGACTAAAGAAAAAGGCGGCATTTATGCCGCCTTTTTTGTCTTTATTCTCTTTATATCGATGTTATATTTTGTTCGATTACCTGAGAATTGCCTATCTTGATTTATTCTGTAAGCGACCTGTCGGTTCTGTAAGTCAGTCCGTGTTAAAAATAAGCCCGTGTAAATTTGCCTGTTGGAATTTTTTATGAGTGTCCTAGAACAACTAATTACTAAACTGCCTAAAACTGAACTCCACCTACATATTGAGGGCACTTTAGAGCCAGAGATGGTGATGGCATTAGCGGCCCGAAATGGTATTTCGATGCCCTATGCGACGTCACAAGAGTTGGCGGCTAAGTATGAATTTGGAAATCTACAAGAGTTTTTAGACTTATATTATCAAGCCACGGCGGTGCTAGTGGTAGAGCAAGATTTTTATGACCTGACGTGGGCGTATTTGTTGCGTTGTCAGGAAGACAATGTGGTGCATACCGAGATTTTCTTTGATCCACAAAGTCATACCGATCGGGGCGTATCTTTTGAAACCGTCGTTAAAGGCATTACACGCGCATTAGAAGATGCCCGCGAAAAATTAAACATCGAATCCAAGCTCATCATGTGCTTTTTGCGGCATTTGCCTGAATCGTCGGCATTGGCAACGTGGGAAGAAGCCCAGCCTTGGCTGTCCCTGATTGATGGTGTGGGTCTGGATTCTTCTGAGCGTGATTTCCCTCCATCATTATTTGAACGTGTCTTCGCTAAAGCGCGAGAAAAAGGGCTCAAGGTCGTGGCGCATGCAGGGGAAGAGGGGCCTTCAGATTACATTGTTCAAGCGCTGGATTTACTCCAAGTGGATCGTATTGATCACGGTGTTCGCATTACGGAAGACGACGCGTTAATGGATCGAGTAGCGCAAGAGAAAGTGGCATTAACGGTTTGCCCTTTATCCAATACGAAGTTGTGTGTCTATGACGATATGGCGAAACATCCGATTTTTACACTGTTGGATCGAGGTTTGCGAGTAATGGTGAATTCTGATGATCCCGCTTATTTTGGTGGGTATGTGAATGAAAATTATCGCGCGTTGGTCACCTCATTAAATCCTTCTAGTGAACAAATTATTCAGTTGGTGCGTAACAGCATTTTGGCAAGCTTTATGAGTGATGAGCTGAAAGCGCATTGGCTTGAGGAAGTCAGCAAGACGGCAGAACAGGTTTTGGGTGAATAATTTGAATGAATGAAGCGTATCATGGATCAAAAAGTTGACCAGATGGACAGGTTGGCATAAGGTAGACCTAGCAAAATCAGGGTTTTTCGTGGTGTTCATCATCGAACACCACAACAAATTCATACCCGTTAGCAGCAAGGCGTCTTTTTGTCTTTGCTTGCACACTACGCAACTGTCAGTTCGCATAAATGCAATGCTTAATATATCGCTGGTCTGGTTGCAATCACGTTCAGTTGTTACGGTTTAAGTAGCCATTACTTTCATCGTCACTGCATAAGTAATAACGCACTAAGGTACCCTTTATGGCTGCTCAGGCTCCCGAATTCACCTATGTTTGCCCTCCTGATGGTCAAGTTTCAACGGGCGAGGGGCCATTGTCCGGTCTTCGTCTAGCGGTGAAAGATTTATTTCACATTGCGGGTATTCCTACTGGTGCGGGTAATCCAGATTGGTTGAAATCGCACTCGGTTCCAGAACAAACCTCATCGGCGGTGGAGGCCTTACTGGCCGCAGGGGCCACTTTGGTGGGCAAGACCCTGACAGATGAGTTGGCCTATAGTCTTAATGGTATCAATGCGCATTATGGTACCCCACTTAATGTTGTGGCTCCCAGTCGAATTCCTGGTGGTTCTACGAGTGGTTCAGCCGTAGCAGTGGCTAACCTCAGTGCCGATATTGGTTTGGGTACCGATACCGGGGGGTCGATTCGTGTGCCTGCCAGCTACAACGGTTTGTATGGTTTGCGTCCCAGCCACGATGTTATCCCTACTGATGACATGGTCGCTCTGGCGCCTCGGTTTGATACTGTTGGCTGGTTGTGTCGCGATTTGGAGACGTTGGTGAAAGTTGCCAATGTTTATGCTAGGACCTTTTCGTTTGAGGAGAGGTGTGCTGGTGAAGACACAGTGTCTCTTCGTCACGTAACGGTATGCAGTATTGTGGATTCAACGGTGTGGGATGAAGCGCTTCAATCTTGGGCACCGTTATTGGAAGAACAGTTCGAATCCGTATCCCATTGTAAAGTGGATTCCGATGAGCTCACCCGAGCGAGTGCGGCGTTTCGTGTATTGCAAGGTCGGGAAATCTGGCGACAGCACGGTGACTGGATACTCAAAACTCAACCCGTATTTGCACCGGATATTCAAGAGCGAATGTTGTGGTGCCGAGGGTTAGACGAAAATGAAGAGGCGGCGGCCCAAATTCAAGCCGATCATTTTCTGCAATATTGGCGTACTCATGTTCTACCCACACCCAATCATGTGGCATTAATGCCCACGGCTCCTGGCGCTGCGCCGCTGCTTGATATGAAACCGGATGATCTTGCCCGTTATCGTTCGCAATTGATGGGACTGACTGCACCGGCAGGGCTAAGCCGGGCTCCGCAATTGAGTCTGCCTTGGTTACAGGAGTCGTCGGCGCCGTGGGGTGTTTCCTTAACCGCTACACGGGGACAAGATCGGTCATTATTGCAACTGGCAAGTTCACTAGAGGCCAAGATGGCGACGCTTGGTCTGTCATAAAATAAAAATCCGTTAATCGATCTTTTTAGATGTTCCTATTTTTGTTGTTCCTATAAAGCACGCCATAGAGCTGCCAATAACGACAAAAAGATTCTCAGAATCACCACGATCGCCATTAACGTCAAAATAGTAATGTTTGCACTATACGTAACATTTGGATCACCCATTAAGAGATTATTTGGAGCCTGCTATGGCCACAGTTGCTTTTACAGCACCTCATTTTAAAGCGTCTGAAGTGGCGCTTGAGATATTAAAAGAAGGCGGTAACGCCGTGGATGCCATGGTCGCTGCGGCGGCCACCATTGCTGTGGTGTATCCACACATGAACAGCTTTGGGGGTGATGGCTTTTGGGTTATTCAAAAGCCGGGTGAAGCACCGGTGGCTATTGATGCGAGCGGGAAAGCCGCTCGACAAGCGGATATCCAGTGGTATCGCAGTCGTGGACACAGTGCGATACCCAATCGCGGGCCTTTGGCATCGTTGACTATGGCGGGGACGGTATCAGGTTGGCAGAAGGCCCGTGACTATGCCGAATCCCTCGACGGCGTTGCTCAACCTCTTCCCTTATCTCGTCTTTTGGGGCCGGCAGCGGCCTTGGCTCGTGAAGGCATCACCGTGACACAAAGCTTACAGGCTGCATCGGTGAAAACGTTTGAAGAACTGTCTTCCAATGAAGAATTTGCCAAGTTATATCTTAATCAGGGTGAAACCCTAAAAGCCGGAGAACAACTGACCAACCCCGCGTTAGCCGACTTGTTGGATGGCTTAGCCGAACGTGGTTTGGATGATTTTTATCGTGGCGATATCGCTAAAGTCTTGGCGTCGTCATTGGAAAAGGCCGGCTCTCCCATCACTTTGGAAGACTTTGAAAGCTATCATGCGGAAATGCTGGAGCCTCTGACCACCACGACAGGCAAAGGTCAGTTATTCAATATGGTCGCCCCAACACAAGGCGTTGCCTCGCTGATTATTTTGGCCCTCTACGACCGTATTTATCAGGACAGCTGGAATGAGACTGAGCGTGTACATCACCTTGTGGAGTGCATAAAGCAAGCCTTCATCATCCGTGATACCTATGTCACTGATCGTAGTCGCTTGAAGGCGGAGTGGAGTACGCTGCTGGATGATGCCTTTTTGGATGATTTGGCCAAAAAAATCGATTCTGAAAAAGCCTTACCGTGGCCCCATGTGGCAAAGCCGGGCGATACCATTTGGATGGGTGCTTTGGATAAAGACGGCATGATGGTGTCGTTTATTCAGAGTGGCTATTGGGAGTTTGGCTCAGGTCAGGTGATTCCTGAGTACGGTTTAGTGTGGAATAACCGTGGATTGAGCTTCTCTTTGGATATTACTCATCACAACCATTTAGCGGGCGGTATGAAGCCATTTCATACGCTTAACCCGGCGTTTGCTCTACTTGAGGATGGTCGTCGCTTCAGCTACGGCACCATGGGTGGCGAGGGCCAGCCGCAAACTCAGGCTGCACTCTTTACACGTCATATCTACGATGAGCTGCCACTAACAGAAGCCATTGCCAAAGACCGTTGGTTGCTCGGGCGAACTTGGGGTGATGTCAGTAATAACCTGAAGTTGGAGCAAGGCTTGTATCAATCTATGGGGGCGGCTTTATCCGAATTGGGTCATGATGTTGCCGAAGTCCCTGGGTTGAATGAAATGATGGGCCATGCCGGTGGCATTATTCTTTCGCCTGACGGTAGTGTTCAAGCCGCTACAGATCCTCGCAGTGACGGTGCTGCTTTAACGGCAGAAGTGTAGTCGCCTAAGGACTTACTGCAATTTACATTGCGAACAATTTATTAGATTACGAATAATCAAAGAAAATGGGCGATTCATGCCGGCGGCTATTTCAGTCGCCATTTTTCTGAACGCCATAGGTATTTAGTCTGTTTGGAGAGCACGTAGTGCCAGAATTATCTCAATTATTGCCGGTTCTAGCGGCGTTGGTGGCCACCGGGATTTTTGCCGGTATCTTGGCCGGTTTACTCGGTGTTGGTGGCGGTATTGTTATCGTACCGGTGCTGTACTTTGTTTTTCAGGGCTTGGGAGTGGATGCTTCCAGTGCAATGGTGATTGCGACCGGCACCTCGTTGGCCACAATTATTCCGACGTCCATTTCTTCTATTAGAGCGCATCATAAAAAGGGCAATGTGGATTGGGCTCTTTTGAAAAGCTGGGCACCTTTTATGATCGCTGGGGTTGTGGTTGGCAGTTACCTCGTGACGCTGCTTGATGGCACGTTGTTTACGATTCTATTTGGTGTAATGGCCTGTTTAGTTTCTTTAAATATGCTTTTCCGAGCCAATGCGCCAGCTCTAGTGAAACAGTTACCCAGTATGGCTGGTCAAGGTATCTTGGCGAGTTTGATTGGGTTTTTCTCTGTGATGGTGGGTATCGGTGGAGGTACTTTAGGAGTACCAACCCTAACCGCCTTTAACGTGGCGGCTCATCGCGCAGTGGGTACTGCAGCGGCCTTCGGTTTGCTGATTGCCTTGCCTGGCGCGTTGGTGATGTTAACGACAGGGGTTACTCCTACTGATGCCCCTTGGTCCACGTTTGGTTTTGTAAATTTACCCGGTTTTGCGGCCATTGTGCCCTTAACGGTGTTGTTTGCACCGGTTGGTGCCGCTTTAGGCGCGAAGTTAAACGGCGCCATGCTTAAAAAAGTATTTGCGGTGGTACTGGGTTTCACCGGTGTACGTATGCTGATTCAGGTTTTCGGAGGTATGTAATGAGTTTCGATATTAATAATCATAAACAAGTCAATCCACCACCGCGTTTACTCATGGGCCCTGGCCCTATTAATGCTGACCCTCGTGTACTTCGAGCCATGTCGGCCCAGCTGGTGGGGCAATATGACCCCTCCATGACCGATTACATGACCGAGACCATGGCGTTGTATCGTCAAGTCTTCAAGACGGAAAATCGCTGGACATTATTGATTGACGGGACTTCTCGTGCGGCCATCGAAGCTTGTTTGGTGTCGGCATTGGCCCCGGGCGATAAAGTATTGGTGCCGGTCTTCGGTCGTTTCGGACATTTGTTGACGGAGATTGCGGGTCGTTGTGGTGCTGAAGTTCACACCATTGAAAAAGAGTGGGGTGATGTCTTCTCTCCAGATGAAATCGAAGACGCTATTAAACGCGTGCAGCCGAAAATGCTGGCCGTTGTGCAAGGTGATACGTCTACGACAATGCTTCAACCGTTGGAAAATCTAGGGGAAATTTGTCAGCGTTATGGTGTGTTGTTTTACACCGATGTTACTGCGTCAATTGGCGGTAACCCCCTTGAAGCCGATACTTGGCAATTGGATGCGATTTCTGGCGGCTTACAAAAATGTTTGGCTGGCCCTTCTGGCAGCGGCCCAATTACTTTGAGCGATCGATTCGTGACAGAAGTACGCAAGCGCCATCATGTGGAAGCGGGTATTCGAGCGGATCATCATGTGGATGGCGCTGGTGAGCGTATCCGTTCCAATTACTTTGATTTACCGATGATCATGGATTACTGGGGTGAGGAGCGTTTAAATCACCACACCGAGGCAACCTCCATGCTCTATTGTGCCCGTGAATGTGCTCGAATCTTGTTACAAGAGGGGCTCGATAACGCTATTGCTCGCCATCAGTTGCATGGCAATGCTATGGCACGAGGGGCTGAGCAATTAAACCTCAAACTGTTCGGTAATCAATCTCACAAAATGAACAATGTGGTGGGTGTCTACATTCCAGAAAATGTGGATGGTGAAGCGGTTCGTTCGGCAATGCTCAACGACTTCGGCATCGAAATTGGTACTTCTTTTGGGCCGCTGCATGGGAAAATTTGGCGCATTGGCACCATGGGGTACAACGCTCGAAAAGACGCTGTGTTGGTTACCTTATCTGCGTTAGAAAATGTTCTTCGCCGAGCTGGACACAAATTGCCTGCTGGTGGCGCCATTGATGCGGCCATGGATGTTTATGCAAACGCACGTTTGCAAGAGGGGCAGTAATGACGGCGGATCAACTCACTCGACCCTCAGACGCGTTCGCCTCTGCTGCCGAACGCTTGTTGCATCGATGCGATGTATTGGGTGGTTTTTCTGCTTTATCCGATGGCATTTTACGAGCTTATCTTACCCCTGAGCATGCCAAGGCCAATGCTCAGGTGGCGGAGTGGATGGAAGAAGCGGGCATGAGCACTTGGCAGGATGCCGTCGGCAATCAGTGGGGCCGCTATGAAGGTATCGAAGCCGACGCTAAAACATTGGTTTTGGGGTCGCATCTGGATACCGTGCCTTATGCAGGGAGATACGATGGAATTTTAGGTGTATTGGCCGCCGTTGAGCTGGTGGCCGACCTTCACGGCCGGGGTGAGCGACTTCCCTTTGCCATTGAAATTGTTGGCTTTTGTGATGAAGAAGGTACCCGTTTTGGTGCCACGCTGATTGGCTCAAAAGCATTGGCAGGTCAATGGAATGATGATTGGATGCAGCTTCAGGATGATGATGGCATCTCTATGTGGTCGGCCTTGCAAGCCTTTGGGCTAGATCCTCATAACGTTCGTGATGCGGCACTGAACCCAGACCAATTGCTGGGCTTTTGGGAAATCCACATTGAACAAGGCCCGGTGCTGGAATCTTTAGATTTGCCGGTGGGTGTGGTTACCGGCATTGCAGGGGCTCGTCGTGCCAATATTCGTCTTACTGGTCAGGCAGGTCATGCGGGTACCACGCCTATGCACTTGCGTCGAGATGCGTTAGTGGGAGCGGCAGAAGTGGCGTTGGCGGTAGAGGAAATTGCCAAGCGTGCAGGCGGTGATATTGTTGCAACGGTGGGGCAGCTGTTTGCCCGTCCGGGTGCGGTTAATGTGATTGCCGGTGGCGCGATGTTGAGCTTAGATGTGCGCTCACAAAGTGATGATGAGCGTGATCGGGTTTTGGAAGAAATCAACGATGCCACAGAAACCATTGCCGCCCGTCGAAATCTCGACATGATGTGGGAGTGGCAACATTCGGCAGGTGCGGTTTTATGCGATGATGGCTTTCAAGCGGTATTTGCTCAGGCCATTGCCGATGAAGATATTATTGCGCAACACTTACCCTCGGGTGCCGGGCATGATGCGATGGCGGTCGCTGAAATTACGCCCATGGCCATGTTGTTTTTGCGTAGCCCGCGAGGTTTAAGTCATCATCCTGATGAAGCCGTTATTGAAGACGATGTTGCAATCACTTTATCGGTAATGGCGCGCGCACTGAAGGCCTTGGCATCGACCTAGGCTTTCTCGCTCTATTTTTCATAGATAGGACGAGTTCCAGAGATAAACGAATTTCAGAGATAAGCTAGAACAATGAAAGTAACCACTATTTATGCAGATGCCGAGGGTGAGAGCCATTTTGGTGAGAAGGACTTTCCTCTAACAGAATCCAGTCCGCTGGGTATGATGTCCGTTTTGCAGCCGGCCACGGGTGTCATTTTTCGTGAGACGGGAGCCGATTACAACTACGAGTTTCATACGGCTCCAAGAGAACAATTTATGGTTATATTGGAAGGCGGTGTGGACTTTACCGTTTCGTCTGGCGAAACGCGTCGATTTGGTCCAGGAGGGATTGTGTTATTGCAAGATACCGTCGGCAAAGGTCATCGCAGTGAAGCCGTTGAGGGCAAACCAAGGAAATCGATTTTTATTCCCGTTGTTAACGAAAAATAGGCCGTTAATGGCCTATTTTTTCTTGGGTACACTCTTTTCTTTTTAACCATACAAGGCTTTTAATTTTTCGTCATACCCAGTACTGAGCGCCACGAGTGCTTTGGTTCAAAGCCTAATATTTTCTTCGCTTTTGTATTTTTGGCTAAGCTTTCGTCATCGTTGGTGCCTTCACACAATACACCTTCTGGGTATATTACATCCAATTTTTTGCGATCAGTTCGCCGCATAATGGTGTTATTAGCGGCCATGATAAAATCTTCCGAGCCCGTAATATTGCCTTTTAGCGCTAATACAGCAGCGTGCGCGGCATTGTGTGCATCAGTGTAGGCCCAAGGATTGGATTTACGAGTTGTAGTAGCCGATGAGCAGTAATTAGGAGTGGCATGAAAGCCAATAAAATCAATGCCATAAAGTGTATGCATTTGCTCCGCTAAATTTTCATATACCCTTTTAGATAGGTCATAGCCATTTTGTGCACTGGCGTTTGAAAGATACTTGGGTGTCTGCTGGTCAATCCGAATCGTCGGTACCTTCTCACTGGATACCCACACTACTTTACGAATATTCAAGGCAGCGGCAGCATTAAAAACATTAAAACAGCCGAGTGTGTGAATACGAAAGGGATCAGAAACATCGTCAAAATTAATATCTGGCTCAGGATTGGTAGCTAAATGAATAATGGCATCGCAATCTTCTAAAGCATCAAATACTTGGTGGTAATCGGTAATATCGACTTTACGGTAGGGGCAGAGGTGTGATGCAGGCTCGGAACTATCCAGGTTAACAGCGTCAATGTTACTTTCCAGAAGTGCATTAATGACAAACTGACCGGCACTACCGCTGCCGCCGGTAACCGCAACGTGTTTAAATGTTGGCATCAAAACCTTCTTTTTTCTCGAATAGATTACAAATTTTACACAGATTAGTGTAGCGATGACAGATATCAGTGTAAACGTTTACATTGTGGACAAGTCAGCGATTTTATGTCTTTTTTGGCCACTATTTCTTAGATAGCGCTTTATAAGCGTATAGTACGATTCTAATAGGCAGGGCGTTTACAAATGAATTGATGGAGCACTTATTGTTTAGTATTTAAATAGACAGTCTTTAAAAAGAACGAGACGGATTCAGTGAAAGGGTAAAGTCGTCGGCATCCATCCAAGTGGGAAATTTATCCCTAAACGTATCTAGATCATTTCGAGAAAATAGCGTCGTTTCAAGGAAGGGAGTATTTTCAGGGTAGTCGATGACAGTACGGCCGAAGTAATCCACCGCTAACGAGTCGCCACTGTAATGCCAATCACGACCATCTTTACCAATACGGTTAACGCCCACTACATAAGATTGATTTTCAATGGCTCTGGCGGTCAGTAGTGTTCTCCAGGGCAGTCTCCGGGCAGAAGGCCAATTGGCTACGCAGACCATCACGTCGTATTCATTTTGTCGGTTGCGACAAAAAACGGGGAAGCGCAAGTCGTAGCAGATGGTTAATAAAAGCTTCCAGCCCCGATATTCAACAATGCAGCGCTCGTTTCCGGCTTGGTAGCGTTCGTTCTCCCCGCCCATCCGAAATAAATGAACCTTATCATAGTGGTGTACGCTTTGTTCGGGGGTCACAAACCACAAGCGATTGGTGAACCCGTTGCCTGACTGAAAAACAGTGCTTCCGCATAGTGCGGCATTGAGTTGTTTTGCCTGTTCTGTCATCCAGTTTAAAGTGGGGGAACCTATTTCTAAGTGGCTGACGGTATCCGGTTCAATGGTGAACCCAGAGGTGAACATTTCAGGTAATACGATAAGATCTGTTTGGCCTTTGAGTGTGGCGAGTTTTTGGGACAGTTGAGTACGATTTTCAGCTGGGGCGTGCCATAGAAGGTCGGTTTGCAAAATGGATACTCGTATTTCACTAAGTTGTGCCTTCTTGCCCATTGCGTTCTCCTATTTTTTAACTGTTCCTACTTTCTAACCATTCCTACTTTCTAACCATTCTTACTTTTTAGCGATTCCTGATCTCTAGCCCCAATGCTCTAACTTCCCAGAAATTGAATGTCGTACTCGTTGATTGTCTAATAATTTGGAGTAAACAATCTGATTTAAGAGGGGCTAGGGATGTCGTACCGATCTAATAGTTCTTGAATGAAAGGTTTATTACTGGCAATTTCCTGGTCACTCAAACCATCCAACTCATAGGGTAACACGAGCCAGTCTTTTGTCGTATTTACGTAGAAATCAGGCTCTCTGCCGGTTTGGTTATTGGAGGGCTTATACCAAGGTGCGGCGATACGGACCTCTTGCGGCATATTGCGTCGTGTTTTTGCAGCCAGTCGCTGAATAACCGCAGCAACATTCCGACCGCTGCTGTACACATCATCAACAATTAATAGCCGATGTTCGGATTCCAATGTGTCGAAAAGGTATTGTGTGCCATGAACGCGGATATTCTCCGGTTGCTCCACCATTGAATCATAACTGCTTAAACCTCGATACGACGTGCGGATGGAGATGTGGTCTGTGTTCACGCCGAGATAATCCAAACAATCTTGGACAGCAATGCCGACGGGGCTGCCTCCGCGCCATAAACCGACAATAAAATCGGGACGAAAACCGCTTTCAAAAATCTGAGCGGCTAAACGGTAAGAATCTAAAAGAATGGATTCGGCGCTGATAAACTGTTTTTTCATAGTGGCTAGTGCGTTGTGGTTAAATCGTGGTCAGTATATAGAGGCTTTAGTGCGTAAAATCTACAAGATTTTGTGCCTGTTGAATGTGGATACGAACCTATATGAGTGTGTCTGGCCTATAGTTGACCTTAGATCAAAATCATTGGCTTTGAAAAATATTCGCGGAGTATATAATACTTGACTACCAAGACAAGAAATTAACGTAAAGGATGCAAGGCGTTCAAGAAATGCTCATTTGGTTTGGCGTGTTTTTTAATCGATGATTAATTTGATGTACGGCTCTGTAAGGCCAACCAATAGCGTTAATATAAATGTGAATGGCTTATGTCAACCCCTATTTTTACTACATTATTATTTTCATAAAACCACTATGACTGAAAAACATTACATCAGCTCAGAACAACTCTTACGAGATTCTTTCGAGCTGGGAGCGAAAGTATTAGCCAGTGGGTTTCGCCCAAAAATCATCATTGCATTATGGCGTGGCGGCACGCCAACAGGTATTGCTGTGCAGGAATTCGTCGATTATTACGGCGATTGCCAATCGGATCATATTGCAATTCGTACATCTTCCTATCAGGGTATTGGAGAGCGATCAGATAACATTCAAATTCATGGGTTGAACTATTTACTGAAAAACATTAATTATGACGACGACTTATTGATTGTTGATGACGTTTTTGACACTGGACGAACGATTGATGCAGTTATTAACGAGTTACAGAAAAAAGCGCGTAAAAATTGCCCAAAAGATATCCGTGTTGCTGTTCCTTACTTCAAGCCAACTTCCAATCAGACAGATCGTGTGCCGGATTATTATATTCACACTACCGATCAATGGTTGAAGTTTCCGTTCTCGCTTGAGGGGTTGACTATGGAAGAAATACGACAAAATCGACCAGCTATTTTTGAAATTATTGGCCATTTGTTGCCCGAGAAACAATAAAAAATGATCTTGGGTAGTGTGCTTTAAAAGTAAATTTGATTGTTAAGCATTCGTCTTATTTTTGTCATAGTGAGAAAAATAGTGGCGAAAATTAGTTTTATGTGTGTTCGATACTTGGACGTTTGTGCCAAAATCGTTCAAACTCTGCACTTCGTTAAGGTGACATTTTAGAATCACCAAAGTGAGAGAACTGTTGTTAGCGGTATAAGGTAGTGATTGTTTTCTTAGGCTAATTGTTTTGGCTGTGTTGTTTTAGAAAGTAACGTTACCCTGCTAGTAACCACCGATTCACCGAGTACAACTGTGGGTTCCACACGCAGTTAACCTAAGTTTTACAGTCCGTCTCAAAGATAGTCTGTCTCAAAGATAGAAGGGGGTTATTAA
The DNA here is from genome assembly GCF_021234875.1 of Marinibactrum halimedae. GTDB lineage: Bacteria > Pseudomonadota > Gammaproteobacteria > Pseudomonadales > Cellvibrionaceae > Marinibactrum > Marinibactrum halimedae. The sequence goes on from NZ_JAJQVM010000018.1 coordinate 102,966, forward strand.
TGAATGAGCAAGCGGTTATTTCTGAACAAGACCAACTCAAAGAAAACATTCGATTATTGGGTCGTGTACTGGGTCAAACGATCAGCAGTGCTCACGGTGATGAAGTATTAGAGCAGGTAGAAGCGATTCGAAAAATTGCGCATGACTCTAGTAATAATGACGAAAAAGCCAGAAGTGAGTTGACTTCACTATTATCGTCTCTTAGTAATGAACAGATGTTAATTGTTGCACGTGCATTTAACCAATTTTTAAATTTGGCCAATATTGCAGAACAATATCAGTCCATTGCACCGGGCCAAGAAAATACACACAGTGGTGAACGAGTACTGGTCGAGTTTATTCGGCGCAGTAAAGACAGTGTCAGTGCAAAAGACTTGCAAAAAGCATTGGAAGAATTATCAATCGAGCTGGTTTTTACGGCACACCCGACGGAAGTCTCTCGTCGTACCCTTATTCAGAAACATCAACTTCTTAATGATTGCTTAGAGGCGTTAGACAAAAGTACAGAAGTTGAGCAGCAAGACGATATTCATGGTCGTATCGCTGAGTTAATTGCCCAAGCGTGGCACTCTGACGAAATTCGTGAACAGCGCCCCACACCGGTGGATGAAGCCAAATGGGGTTTTGGGGTGATTGAGCAATCACTCTGGTTTGCTGTGCCTAAGTTTATGCGCAGAATTCATAAATTCTTGAACGATGAAACCGATATTACAATGCCAACCGACTGGATGCCCATGTCGTTTGTTTCTTGGATGGGCGGTGATCGTGATGGGAACCCCTTTGTTACCCACAAAGTCTCTGATGAAGTGTTGGCGTCGAGTCGTTGGATGGCCATGGACTTGTATCTGCACGACGTTGAGCAGCTATGTGCAGAAATTTCCGTTGTGGTCTGTAATGACACATTGCGTGCTCGAGTCGGAGATGCCACTGAACCATACCGTGTTTTACTTCGCCAATTGCGCGATGATATCCATGAGACTCGCAGTTATCTGTCGGCAAAGTTAACCGGCGAATCCACGGACGCAAAAGACGTTATTCAGCACACAGAGCAACTTCGAGAGCCCTTGCAGTTGTGTTACGACTCTTTGGTAGACAGTGGTTTAGAGTTAATTGCAAATGGTTTGCTTCGTGATACCTTGTGGCGTGTTCATGCGTTTGGTGCGCCTTTAGTCAAGCTGGATATTCGTCAAGACAGCGAACGTCATACCGAAGTACTGTCTGAGTTGACCCGTTATTTGGGCATCGGTGATTATGAGCAATGGAGTGAATCGGATAAGCAAAATTTCTTGCTGTCTGAATTGGCTTCCAAACGCCCATTAATTCCTGCCGATTGGCAACCTTCCGACAATGTACAGGAAGTCCTAAATACCTTCCGACTTATCGCAAAAACCGACCCTAATGCGCTGGGCATTTACATCATTTCTATGGCGCGACAAGCCTCCGATGTATTGGCTGTGCAGTTATTGCTCAGTGAGTGTGGTTGCACCTACAGAATGCCGGTTGCGCCATTATTCGAAACGTTGGATGACCTCAATCGCTCTGAGCATGTCATACGTAAATTGCTGGAAAATGACGCCTACCGGGGTTATTTGCATGGCAAGCAATACATTATGATCGGTTACTCTGATTCAGCGAAAGATGCCGGTTTCTTTGCCGCTGGATGGGCACAATACCGTGCTCAAGAGGCTTTGGTGAATGTGGCCAAAGAATACGACCTACAGTTAATTTTATTCCATGGACGAGGTGGAACCGTTGGACGCGGTGGGGCACCGGCTCATCAAGCTTTGCTTTCTCAGCCTCCTGGTAGCCTTCAAGGTGGATTGAGAGTTACTGAGCAGGGCGAAATGATTCGCTTCAAATACGGGTTAACAGATCTGGCAGTACAGTCTATTTCACGCTTTGCGGCAGCGGTATTGGAAGGAAATCTCCTGCCACCTCCAGAGCCTAAGCAAGAATGGCGTGACATCATGGACCAGTTATCTGATACCAGTTGTGAAGTTTACCGTGGTATGGTTCGTGAAAATCCAGAGTTTGTTCCGTATTTCCGTGCCGCCACGCCAGAATTGGAGTTAGGTAAATTGCCGTTAGGCTCTCGCCCAACAAAGCGTAAGCCCGGTGGTGGAGTAGAAACGTTACGTGCTATTCCTTGGATTTTTGCTTGGTCACAAAACCGTATGTTGTTACCTGCCTGGTTAGGGACGGGTGAGGCACTTGAAAAAGTGCGTCAAGACGGCGGTGAACAAGAATTAATCACCATGTTTGAGCAATGGCCTTTCTTTAATACACGCTTGTCCATGTTAGAAATGGTTTTCACCAAAACCGATCCATGGTTGGCGCGTTTGTACGACGAAAAACTGGTTCCTAAAGATCAGCGACACCTAGGCGAAGATTTAAGGTCGAAGTTGGAAAATTCCGTCCAACAGGTGCTGGATTTGATTCCTACTCATAGCTTAATGGATGCAGACCCTCAAATTCATGCCTCGATTAATATTCGTAATCCGTATATTGACCCTCTTAATATTTTGCAAGTCGAATTGTTACTCCGCTCTAGGGAGCAGGGGGAGCAAAGCAAAGAGACCGTATTAGAAAAAGCACTCATGGTGACAATCGCAGGTGTGGCGGCAGGGTTGAGAAATACCGGTTAATCTTTTTTCTTATTCCCTAAATAAAAAACCCACTACTCGATGAGTAGTGGGTTTTTTTGTGCGTCAATTTTTAGTGTGCCAATCCGGATTTCGGTGTGCCAATCCGGATTTCGTTGGCCAGAAATCCCGCTGCTTACGACGAAGTGGTTTATTTGACCCCACTTTTTTATTTACCTTCACAATTATTATCAATTTGCTATACAGCTACTGGTGGGTTTGTGCGCAGACATAGGTTTGTCGTGTATAAATTCATGAAATAACCAGGCGTAGGCATAAGTGTCATAAAAATAAAAATTTCCTGGAGATGAGCATGATTTCGATAATAGTGAATAATAAAAAATATGAAGTAGATGTGGAACCGGAGAAGCCTTTGTTGTGGGTGCTAAGAGAAGAGCTGGAATTATTGGGAACGAAGTTCGGTTGTGGCTTTGGTATTTGTGGAGCGTGCACAGTTCATATTGATGGTGAGCCACAACAATGTTGTGTCATAACAATAGGTGAAGTGGTTGGTAGGCGTATTACAACCATCGAAGGTTTGAATGATAGAGTGGGGCAATGTTTAAAGAATCAATGGGTTGAAAACTCTGTTCCTCAGTGCGGCTATTGTCAACCCGGTTTCATTATGAGTGCGGCGGCGTTAATTTATCGTGGGTTTGTCAATGAAGAGTCTATTCGAGAACTGCCTAATATTTGTCGATGTGGAACCTATCAGCGTGTAAAAAAAGCTATTTATACGACTGCGGATCAGGTAGGGGTTTGGGAGGGCAGTCATGAATAATCCTATACTCGGAGAACGTTTTTTGAGTCGAGCGGAAGTTGCAAAGCTTAGCAATTGTGTAAATAACCGTGAGCTTGATGGCAGCGCATATCATATAAGAAGACGTGAGTTTATTAAACACTCTACTGGCGTTATAGCGGGGTTAACATTGGGTTTTAATATTGGTATCGATCGTGTTCAGGCGGCTGCAATTGATGCTAGCCCTGTCATCAATCCGTTCAATGCTTGGTTGGTCATTACACCCGATAACCGAATTGCCATTAACGTATCGAAAACAGAAATGGGTCAAAAAGTGGGAACCTCTTTTGCGGTGATTATTGCTGAAGAGCTGGAGGCGGATTGGGAAAAAGTAGATATCAATTTCAAGCCAGAAATGCCGCCATTTATTCATCGTAATACCCAATTGCAACGTCTCACCTATGGTAGTACGTCAGTCTCTACTTGGTATGCATATTGTCGAGAATTAGGGGCAACGGCTAAGTCGCTATTGATGACCGCAGCAGCCAATCGTTGGCAGGTGAGTGAAAGTTCGCTCATTGTTTATCAGTCTCATATTTATCATTTACCTTCGTGGCGCTGTATTTCATTTGGCGCTTTAGTGGAAGACGCCTCTCAGTTACCGCTTCCTGCATCAGTCTCTTTGAAAAAATCCAATTCTTTTCGCTATCTTGGTAAATCGGTACCTCATAAAGATGTGCGGCGAAAAGTATTGGGTGAAGAGATTTACGGTATTGATATGCGTTTACCCAATTTACGGTTTGCGGCAGTAAAACAATGCCCGTTTGTAGATGGAAGGGTGGTTAATTTTGACGCGCTTCTGTCTTATGTGCCAGAAGGACAAACCTTAGTGAGTATTCCTAATGGTGTTATTGTTACCGCCAGCAGTTGGTGGTCAGCGCAGAAAACGCTGGATGAATTACCGATAGAATATGATGTAGATGATGACGCAGCTTCTTTTAACAGTAATTTGGTGTCTCAAATTCTTGCGCAAGGCTTAAATGAAGAGGGGCAACAATTATTTAATAAAGGCGATGTGACGGCGGCATTCAATAACGCAGATACGACCCTAGAAGCCATTTATGAGGTGCCTTTTCTGGCTCATGCTCCGCTTGAGCCAATGAGTTGTACCGCCCATGTTACTGACTCTAAATGTCGGGTGTGGATGGCTCAACAAGGGCCAGAGGAGGCAGCTTTAGCGTTATCTCATGAGTTGGGTATGGCTATCGAGCAAATAGAAATTAACATGCTCTCTTGTGGTGGCAGTTTTGGGCGGCGAGTAGAAACGGATTTTGTTATTCAGGCCGCATTAGCATCAAAAGCAACAGGGCACCCGGTGAATTTATTGTGGAGTCGCCCCCAAGATACTCAGCAAGATTGGTTTCGCCCAGCATTTGCCGCTAAAATGCGAGCGGGAATAACCAGTGGTTTGCTGGAGGCTTTAACCGGTATTAATTGCGGCCAAAATCTCCTCCAGACTCGTGGCAATCCAGTGCCCTTTGATATTCTTGCTAGTGAAGGGTTTGCGAATTTACCTTATAACATTCCAAATCAAAATATACGCAATAATTCAGTTCAGTTGCCCGTTACGATAGGCTTTTGGCGATCAGTTGGTCACTCTCATAATGCATTTTTTGTCGAAAGTTTTATGGATGAAATTGCTCATCAAGCGAATTACGACCCTTATGAATATCGCCGTTATTTATTAGCGAGCAAACCACGTGAGCTTGCAGTTCTCGATAAAGTGGCAAAGATGGCGTGTTGGAAGCGTTACCATCGTCCTGGATACGGTTTGGGTATGGCGTTTATGGAAGGGTTTGGCTCTATCGTAGCAACGGTGGCAGAAGTGAGTGTGGACTCTGAATCGGTACAAGTACACCAATTATGGTGTGCAGTGGATTGTGGTCAAGTTATTCATCAAGACGGTGCTACGGCGCAAATTGAAGGGGCGTTAATTTTTGGGTTATCTGCTTGTCTGTTTGGTGAAATTACTTTTAGGGAAGGGCAGGTAGAACAGTCTACGTATAAAGATTATCCTGTCATCACGTTAAAAAACATGCCCACGCTTCACATTCAATTTATGAAAAATACTCATGCGCCGGGAGGCTTGGGAGAAGCGGGCACACCAGGGGTTGCCCCCGCTGTGGTGAATGCCATTTTTTCTGTAACCGGCCAGCGAATTCGAAAGCTGCCTTTATCTCGGTATCTCACGGTTAATAAGGAGTAGGACTCTCAATAAAGCGTCGACGATTGTGCCCGATAAGTCATCTTTTTATATCAAGTTGGGTTATGTTTGTTCAGGCTCTTCGACTACTTTGCCCGGTCATAATCGCCGAACCAATTAAATGTGCCAGACGAAGAGCTTCTGGCACATTGCCTTGATCGGTAAGTGCTAAAAGTGCTTGTGCGGTAGTTTCTGGGGTGCTTCCGCACACTTGATAAATAAACCCTTTTTGTTGGTAAATCTCTCCGGCTTTCATTATTAAATCAAATTTTTTATCGCCATCATCAAGATTTTTTAATGCCTTTTTAATGGCATTTAAATCGGGTAGGTGCCGCATGACAGAGACGCAAGGTCTGTTAATATTCTGGCTGAGTGATTTGAGATCAATAACGTTAAACCCGCCGACGGCAATACCATCAATAATAATAAGGTGCACTTGAGGGTGGAACTTGCTGTTTAGAATCATGCGTGTGATTACCTCTGTGGCATCACTCCCATCTTGTTGTACTTCTCCCCATAGCATCCCCTCAAAGCGGGTGTTGGAGCAGACAATGCCGGAAATATTTACTGGGGAGAAAGGTTTTCTTTTAAAGGGGGCGTCGTCAAACCCTATGGTTCGAATGGCTTTGCCTGATTTTAATGCTGTTTCTAAAGAGGGCATAACATTATTTTACCTGCTACGAGTTTGATGTTCTTTTGCAGTAGTTGTGCGATAACTTTACCATTGCGGGTGAGTGGACAATATGGTTCATTGCTAGAAAAATTTTTTACTCAAAAATATCAGCTCTATTTTATTCCTTTGGTATAAAGAGTATTAGGGTTTGTGAATAGTTGAATAGAGATAGTCTTCATTTGAGTATTCAACTGGTTGATACGAGTATTGTTGTCGCTTTCATTGGTGATATTGCGAATGTAGATTGCTTGTATTTGGCGAGGGTAACGTGCTTGTATATTGGCATAAACTTCTGGGTCTTGCTCTCCACTATCACCAACTAAAATAAATTTTCGATTCGGAAATTGTTCTAAAATTTCGCTGATTTGCGCAGGTTTGGTTTCTAGCCCAGTTTTAAATAAATTAGTGAGTGTTTTATCTCTAAAGCGAACGGACTTTAAAGAAAAGCTCGCCCAAGGAAAATCATTCTCTTCACAAAGAGAGAGTAGTGGGGAATACAATTGCCATGGGCTGGAAGAGACAAAATGGAGGGTTGTCCCTAGATTCTTTGCCATGTATTGGTACCAGCTATTCATTCCATCAATAGCCTGAAAAGGCTGCAAGAAAGTGGCAGAAAGTAAAGAAGTTTTGTTAGTCACGCCGGTCATTTTAATGGTGTCATCAATGTCACTAATAATGGAAAGCCCCTCGGGTTCTATTAGGCGGACGCGTCCTGAAAACTGACGTGAGTCTGATGTGGGCATAATGACGTTAAAATCGATAAAACCCTTATGAGAATAGGTTTGAATGATGTTGGCGTCGATGGTGATAGCGCCTTTAAAATGCCCATTAGGCAACGATTTTGGTAACGTGTAGCGCTGGCCGGCCAATTCAATGGTAATACGTTTTCCCCGTTCGTTGTCGGCGATGAGTAAGTTAACGCGTTCATGAAAGAATGGCCTATTCTCTTCCGTTATTGGTAAATCAAATTTTTCTTCTAAGATTGACTCAAATAACCCGGCTCGTAATCGGCTGCGTTCAGGTTCGTATACCCAACCGTGTATGGGAATAACCCATTGTTGTGTCTGAGAGTCGAGGTATCCGTCTGTGTGAAAAAACACCAGATTTTCATCGCGTTTAAGATTAGAAAAAGTATGCGGTGCTGACATGGTGGGTGGCAATGGAGTGTTACTTGTCATGAGGCACCCTTGTAAAATAAGTGGTATGAGGATTAGAAGTGTGAATTCGCAAAGTATGCGCATAATATCATCATTCTTGTATTATTCAGGGTAGACTCAGAAAGCCGTTAATTCAGAAATTATTGACACTGTTTCATATGATCCCATTGTAATATACTGATTAATTAAGTTTGTCGTTAGTATACTCAAAAAGGAATCCCCTGTGAGCAAACAGAGTTGCCCCTCATCTTTAAACTTCTGCACTTTTTCTTCTCTCTTAGATTTGTTGAAAAAAATGCTTCTCGTTTTTTTGGCTACTGGAATGGTAATTGGCCTGACGGCTTGTGGTGGTCAAAAGAAGCCGCCTCCCGTTGTGAATGAAGTAACGCCCATCAATACGGGCAAGCCACTAATTCGTAGCTTGATGGACTTAGGCAGTTTTGATCTTCCGCTGGGTAACGGGGTGCCTAAACATTTTACAGATAAGCGCTTCACCCCAGGTGAGTGGGTGATGATTAAAGGAAAGAATTTGGGTGTTCAACAGATCACCATTGATGGACGGGATATTCCAGTCCGTAAATATTTTGACTCGAATCCCTTATTTCGTATCCCGACCGGTTTATCACCCATGAAGACCCATACATTGGTGGTGTCCAATGAATACGATAAAACGTCTACACAATTTGATACTCACCATTATTTGGTCGCGACAGATACGGATGGAAAAGTTACCCATTTAATTAATACAGATCGTGACGAGAAAGGCGGTATTAATGAAGAGTGGGTCGAATTGGATTCTGATGCCAAGCGGCCAATGTTTAACTTGATGTCTAATGACAGTGCATTTTTATTTCATATGGATGTGCTGAAGCGATCTGACGTTCGTTTGCAGGACGGCGCGGTCACCTATCCGGTTGAAATTCATACCTACCATATGGGAGCGCCGAATGAGCCTGCAAAAGTGGCTTCTTTTAAAGTGTTAGTGGCGTCGACACCTATTGATGCTATTTTGAGCAAAAATAATATCTTATTGCTTTTGGGTAAGCAGAGTGTAACTCTGGTGGATGTATCTGACCCCGTACATCTGAAATTTATTAGTCATACCCCCTTGCCGGAAAATGAGAATACCAAAACTACCTATGTGGATGCGGCGTTCTTGGATGGCGATCGTAAGATTGCCTTGCTTGAAACCTACAGCAATCAAGTGGTTCTTTTAGATGCTTCAAACCCACAGCAACTGAAAGCATTGGATACTTTATCTTTATTGCCTGAGAAAAGTATTCCACTGTCTATTGATTTAGAAGTCGACCCAAATGACGACACCCAATTTTGGGTATTAGAAGGAGCTAATTTTCGTTTAATGGGTACACAGCTGTCCGCGATGTATAAAAAGTACATCAAGAAAGAGAGGGTTGAAGAGAATAAACAGGTTGTTTATCAGCTGCAGCCATTGTCTGTAAATACTAATAAGGGCACCTCTAAAAATAGCCCAACTTTGATATAATCTCACTGTTCAAAAATTTCAAGAGTTTCCTTCTATGTCTCAGCCCGGCTTTTTTGATTTAGATGACAGGTATCGCAAGTTAGATGAAAAAGATCCATTAGTTCATCTCAACAAACTGATATTTTGGGAAGCCTTTCGTCCGACCTTAAAGGAAATACGAAAGTCAAACCGAAAAAGCAATGCGGGTCGTAAAGCCTATGACGAGCTTCTGATGTTCAAAGTACTCGTACTTCAGCACTTATACAATGTATCCGATGATCAGATAGAGTACCAAATACGGGACCGCTATTCTTTTTGCCGGTTTTTAGGTCTGACTCCATCGGACAAGGTGCCTGATGCCAAGACAGTGTGGCTGTTTAGAGAAAACCTAGTCAAAGCTGGTTTAATGAAGCGTTTGTTTTTTACTTTTGATGTTCAATTAGAGGAACACGGTTTTCAAGCAAGAAAAGGTCAAATAGTGGATGCGAGTTTTGTCGATGTTCCCAGGCAGCGCAATAAAAAGGAAGAAAACAAACAGATAAAACGCGGTGAAACGCCTGATCGTTTTGAAAAGAATCCGAACGTTGGCGCTCAAAAAGATACGGATGCCCGCTGGGCGAAGAAGAACCAAGAGA
>NZ_JAJQVM010000019.1 GCF_021234875.1 Marinibactrum halimedae
CGATTTGTCACGCTATGCGGCCAACGTGCGTCTGGAATATACAAATAGGGAGAAAAAATCATCAAAAGAACGAATTTTTATCCAATATTTTTGTAAATAAATGCGTAATGATAATTATTTTCGGTAAGTGTTCCGGTAGAAAAAATTAGAAAATTATCGCGCTAAAAAAACGAATTTATAGAGGTTCCCATCAACAAGATATCCAACCCAGTTGATTTTCTAACTAATCGCTCAATAAGAGTAATACAAGAAAGCAGTGCCGAAGCACTGTATAAAAGCACTAAAATTATTTCCTGCCGTGTTAGTTGATATTGCTTCACACTGGCTTCCAGCCTCTCAGCAGCCCACTGGGGTAAAATCGAAGATAACCAACTGGCTAATCGTAATCGGCTGATAATGCCATAAGCAATGAGAATATCGCCACATAACACTATGACGTAATACCACCCGCCCAACGCAGGCAAATTAACTTTTTGCCTAAGCAGAAGGTAGAGGAAATCAACAACTAAAATAAAACCCAATAGAAATCGAGTATTAGGACATCTTAAGCTAAGTAAAAATGCGGCAAAAACTATCGATTGACCAATGTAATCATTGTAAAAACTATAATTATTAAAAAAATCGATATACTGGTTTAGATATTCCACAGCTTCGATATCCTTCTAATGTATTTAATTTGGCTTAGGCTGCTCACCCGTACCCACACCAAAAGTTGACCGCAAACTTACTGGCTTGGGTTGCTCACCCGTTCCGATTCCGGCTGCAACTGCGGGTTTCGGTTGTTCTCCTGTGCCAATACCGGAAGTAACCATTGGCTTCGGTTGCTCTCCTGTCCCAATGCCGGAAGTAACCATTGGCTTTGGTTGCTCTCCTGTGCCAATGCCGGAAGTAACCATTGGCTTCGGTTGCTCTCCTGTCCCAATGCCGGAAGTAACCATTGGCTTCGGTTGTTCTCCTGTGCCAATACCGGAAGTAACCATTGGCTTCGGTTGCTCTCCTGTCCCAATACCCATTACGATCGAGTTTAATGTTTCATTAATATTACTGTCGCTATGAATCAGAACCTGCCGACTCTCTAAATCCAAATAGCCCCATGCTTGTAACTGGTTTAGACAGTAATCTATATCGTCTTGAACCAAACATGTTTCTTGCACTTCAGAAGGTATCAACATTTCCCCCCCCTCTTCCGCGCCAAAAATATGCGCCAATAGAAAATACAAAACTATTTTATTCATCAGACTTTTCCTATTCTCGCTTATTAGCATTAATTGTATGAATTCTAATGAAGCTCTACCAGAACTGTGCTCAATAGAGAGCAATTATGTAGTTTATCTATCTCGGTCAAGACAAACTTGGTAGAAACAAAGGGTTTACCCTGAAGTGATTACCTGAAGACTCTTGGCGTGCGATTCTTTCCATTCACGACACTTCAGTATCAAGCCAATATTGCCTTGATTACACAAGCGCCTCACTAACTTATAGGGTAACGCAATAGCGCTACAATTCCTCAAAAATAACGGAAATATTTCAATTTTTTGATAAATATTGTACACATCAAATACAGAAATGACGCACAAGAAAACATAAAAAAGCAACAAAGTGCATTAAGCGCCCAGCAATATGGAAAAGTAATACATGCTTTCATCCTCCTTATATTGCTCTCCTTTATTACTCTCATTAACACCCATTATTCGTAAATAAGTGTAAAGATAGGTTATTGCCACAACAGACAAAAAATAGACATAAATCCTTTTAAATCAGAGATTTTGATTATTAGATCGGGAGCAAAATAATTGCTTTAAGAACGAATACGGCAGAAATCGGCGCCGTGGCTTATACACTAGCCCCGACTAATCGATCTATCCAGTATCAAGATAGAGTAATGAGCACAATAAAAAGAGTTTTATCATTATAACGAAAAACACCTGTTTTTGGCAGGAGGTCATAAACAGAGAGTTATAAACAGAGAGTTATAAACAGAGAGTTATAAACAGAGAGTTATAAACAGGAAGTGACAAATAGGGCGTTATAGTAATAAATGAGAGCTACTATTAAATGCTGAATTTTCACAGCACTTATAATTTTAGATCATGATTTTCAATCATAAAAATGATGGATTACAACCATAAAAAAGGCCAAATAAATTGGTAAAATGAATACTATCGGCATGGGCCTAAGCGATACCCCATTCCTCTTAACGTATGAATGAAGCAGTCTGCTGCCACCTCACCCTGTAATGCAGTCGAGCTTAATAACTTTTTCCTCAACCGCCTAATATAAACATCCACAATATTTGTCATTGGGTCTGACGTATTGCCCCATACTTTACTGAGAATACGCTCACGAGAAAGTACTCTATCTGGATTCGACAAAAAGTATCTCAGTAGTTGAAATTCCAATTGCGTTAGTTCTACTTCTTGATCATTGATCCACACACGCTGGCTTTCTACATTCATGCGCAGTAAACCTCTGGAGAGCATATTATCAACCGATATGCCTTTATCAGAGCGACGAATTAATGCTTCGATTCTCGCTAACAACTCTTCAAAATCAAAAGGCTTTGCCAAATAGTCATCCGCACCTGCACGTAACCCGTGAATTTTCTCCTCTATATCATGGAGTGCCGTTAAAATAAGCACCATTGACGACGATTGCTTACGACGTATTTCAGGCAATAAATTGATGGTATCAATGCCATAAAGTATTCTATCCAACAAAATCAAATCGAAGGTTTTATTCTCAAGGAATGACAACATAAGCTCAGCACGATCCACCCATTCACACTGATATCCTTCATTTTTCAACCCTCGTAGTAAAAAGTTCGCCAGTTTTTCTTCATCTTCCACAACAAGAATACTATTCATAATTATTGAATACTCGGTAATGAAAGGGTAAACGTACTTCCTTTTCCGACAATAGAAGAGACATCAATTGCCCCCCCGTGGCCTACCACAATGGCCTTAGCAATCGCCAGCCCTAAGCCTGCCCCTTTTCCGGTTCGAGAGTCGGCACCTCGGAAATAACGATCAAAAATATAGGGCAATTCTTTTTCGTCAATGCCTTCTCCCTCATCTTTTATAATGATAATTAATTTGTCTTCTTTAAAAAAGCAATGTATAAAAATACGCGCACCATAAACGGTATGATTGAGGGCATTATCCAAAATAATAATCATCACCTGTGCAATTCTTTCAGGGTCGAACTCAACAAGAGGCATATTAGGCTCTATATCCACTTCCAACTTCACTTTTCTGCGCTCGATAAAACCATCGATTTTTTTAACGGTCTCCACAACAAATTCTTCAACGTTAACCTGACGAGGCACTAAACGCATTTTTCCAGATTCTGCACGTGCAATAAGTAATAAGTCATCCACCAGACGGCTTAAACTGAGGGATTGGTCTAATACCGTTTGTAATGTGGCTTTATAATCTTCTTCCGATACGGTTTTTTGGCGTAAGGTCACTTGCACCTCACCGCGAATGATAGAGAGGGGCGTTCGTAATTCATGGCTAATATCCCCAAAGAATTCTCTACGATCTTTATCATTATCCTGAAGCAGTTGATTCGCGTCGGTTAGCTCTGCCGTTCTTTGTGCAACTTGGAACTCAAGCTCACGAGTGGCTGACTCAACTCGATTGCGTTGTTGTAATAATTCCTCAGCCATTGCATTGAATGATGCGGCAATGGTATCAAATTCTGCATCAAAACCCCGAGAGATCCGGTATTGGTAGTTTTCTTGAGAAATGGCTTCTGCACCCAATCGAATTGAGTTTAAAGGTTGATACAACACACCTAGCAACCAGTAACAACCAAATACCACCATGGGAATCGCAAGTAACGCCAACAATATTGAATACCAAAAAATAGACTGATGTAAGGTTTGAATACGCGCTTCCATTGAGGCCACCACACGACTCTGACGTGTCACCGCTGCATTAATGGCTTCTCTAAAGCGATTGTCGATAGTGACTTCCAGCAACTGTTGGGTTCTCTGTTGCTGCATTCGGTTCTTCTCTTGCGCCTCGTCTTCCGCGTCATCAATAATACTTCTAAATTCCTGTATGATTTCATCCAACAAAGCACTTAATTCGCTGGTGTCCTCTATACTGCCTAAGGTGGCTTCCTCACCCAGAGCATTTCGTTGCTTTTCTTCTAACTGAATGATTTTTTCGATCGACTGATCAATAATAGCGCGTTTATTTCTTACTTCTGCCTGATTGGCATCTTTACCAAAAATCAGCTCATCCGTCAGTTGCTTGAATAAACGGTAAGAGGTGCTAGATACAATGAGGTGTTCATTTAATAAGGATTGCGCAATGGCATTTTGAGTTAAACTAGAGCGAGTAATTTGAGTTATCATCACCACCAACACAGAGGTGATGACGATAACAAAGACAAGTAAGCCGGCGAAGAAAGCAAGTTTGCGTTTATACATTGACCTTATATTGCATCCTAATTAATGTTGCTCACTATCACTATAGGCACTTTTTATCAATGTTACGAAAGCCATACCTTACTTCACATTTTACCTCAATACTAACGTGCTATTGGTTTGAAAAGGGCAATGAAGAATGATGTAAGACAATTTTCAAATCATCATTATCATCAAGCCGATAACCAAACGTATATTCAACTTTAACTTCCTCTCCATTGAGGGTTTCAAAGAAGTAGTTGCCCATTACCATAGCCAATCTGCCTTCTATCAACATTTCATGATTCTCAAACCGTACCGCTGTCCAAGGCGCAATAGCAAAACCATCATCCTCTGGAACAACACCTGTTACGAAATAAGAATGAGCTTCATCAAAGGTTTCTCGAAATTGATCGTTTTTCGCTTTGGTTGGCTTAAATAATACGGTTCCCTCCTGATAGTCATAAAGCGTATTAATGTGCTGAGTCGCCAACAACTCATAATTACCACCGTTAATTTTTGCTTTCCCAATTTCAACAATGCCCTTTCCCCAGCGCTCCTGTGCCGCCACAATAGATTCAGGTGTAATTCCTGCCGACGCCACACTAGAAAACACAGTAAAAAGAAAAGCAACAAGTATGTATTGACCGATATTCATAACGCCTCCAAACAAGTCGATGAGTTTAGGAAACCTTATAAACAAACCGATGAATACGTCTTTACCATCAGATTAACAGAAGATTAACAAGCGGCACTATCACTACCACATGGGTATTGATAAAATTGAATGACTCTAAAACCATTTTTTGGAATAATAAAATAGGTTATCACTAAGAAAATTATGAGCTTTAAAGAAACACACGCCAATCGACGCTATGCAACCGTAATCCTTCTCGCTATATCCTTTATACTTTACACCAGTGGCATAATGCCTCTGTTAAATACACTGCTTTTATTACCCTACTGTGCATTGCTTTATCTCATAACATACCCAAGTAGCAGTAAACTACGAACAGGTTTATTTTTCGTACCAACAATCATACTCGGCTTTTTTATAGCAACCTACCGCCCCAGTGGTTTTCACTACCCGCTTGTATGGACAACAACAGAACTCTACCCAGGGGGAAAAGAATTTGCGTTATACGCAAACGTGAGCAAAGCGATAGCCGGCTACCTCACTCTGGCCTGGCTAATTAATAACACCAATTTAAAGCAGGGGTTTTTCAAGCTGGGAGCCTCCAAAGAAAAGGCCATTCCGCTCATTATTGTGAGCATTATAACCATACTATCCACGGCATTAATATTTTTTGATATTCAATGGCAACCCAAGTTTTCTGAAGCCGTGTTGTATTTCGCCATAATTAATTTGTTTTTTACAGTGATATCTGAAGAGGTCTTTTTTCGCTTATTGCTTCAAGATGGCATTGCTTCTTTTTTTACCAATAAGAAACAAGGCGCTTTTTATGCCCTAATAGCAACGACATTACTGTTTACGCTTGCGCACACTACTGCTTTTGGCCCACTTTTTTTCTTATTTTTATTCTCTGGGTTTATCTATGCTTTTGCCTATACCTACACCAAGAGTTTAACCGTATGCATATCGATACACTTCGGTGTTAACCTTTTTCATTTTATTCTACTGGAGTACCCCCTTTAGAGCGGCAAAAATGAGCAAGGCCCGCTGTTTTGGCAGTGAGCTTTTTATGAGATCCCTCCCCTCTCTTATGATATTTTGCAATTTGATGAAAATTTGCCCCTTAGTTCGTTGAAATCAAACACTTGCATGAATAAAATTCCCGCTCCTTGATTACTAATTGACCTATTGATCACCGCTCTATTGATGAGATTGGCGTACATTAACGCACAGCGGTAGATCAGAATATTTTAGGGCGGCAGCCTTTTACCATCACCCCGATGAGACTACGGAGAGTATTCATGCAAGAAACCACCATTGCTGGCAACAATCACATTGGCATTCCCGTCAAATTACTTGGCCGAGAAACCAAGGAGATGTACAAGCGCATTGTGGCCGCCCACCGACGTCAAAACTACTGGGCCACAGAAGTGCTTACCCAACTTAAGTCGTTAGATTCAGGCCACTACAAAGACAATATCTACCGCGATATGACCGTCCAAAAAGCCGAAATGCTCCTAATGACGTTCTCTGGCTGCACCGTTCGTATTTTACGTCGCACCAATGGGGAGTACGCCATCTTCAAAATTGAGGTGAACCCTCAGTTATTGAATGATTATGGTGCTGAGCAACAAAGTAAAGGGCAACAAGGCATCTATAAAGTTACCCTAAAAGCCGATGGTTCTGTTGAGAATACGGAATTTACTAGGGGAGGGGCTGTAACAGCCGAAAAAGGGCGTGTTATTGTTATCTCAGATCGCCATCCAACAATTGAAGCTGCTGCTAGTGAAGCGGCCAATGTGATGGACCCAGTGTTGGGCTCAAATACAATGAATGATATAAAAAATGAATCGTTCGACTTATTTTACACCCACGGAAAAAAACGAATCGGTGGGGCCCTCAGGTTGAAGGAGGCCGCTAACCCAGAACAGAATATAGCCTTATTTGAACCCGCCGCCCAATTGGCCAACACCATGCGGCGGGCACAGAATATTCAAAATGCCGCGTGGGTGACGGTACGCGGCGGTGCCGGTGTGTTTACGCATTCAACCAACTTATTAAGGCACCAGAAGCTGAATTTTTCCGACTCGAAGCAAAAAGCGTATTTTGGGGAGATCACTACCAACGTGGTGAAGGCAGAACAGCACGCCCGCGAATGCGGGTTTACCGTTGAAAAAGACAAAGGGGGCCTCCTATCGCTCGATATGGCGCGCACTTTTGGTTCTGGCGCCATTACTGGCGGGGCCCTTCACGCCGCAATGAATCGTTTTAGAGCCGATCCAGAAGGAAGTATTCTAAAACTCACTGGCGATATCAGCCGTGAGGTAACGGCGGGCAAAGGGGTTTTTGAGACAACCCAAAAAGTAGCCGCTGCCGTAATGCCCGTGGTGGGTATCAGTGCCGGTGCCGCAGGTACCTTGTCCCCCGGCGCGGCCTTTATTGTTACAGCATCGGCCGCCGTATTGCCCTTGGGGGACGCCCTCGTAAAAGCCTGGTTGCCTGATTTTTATGCTCGCATGAAGAGAAAATTCTAATGTTTTATCAAACGTGGGTGTGGAAAGAACAAACAGAGCCTTTTACGCCGAAAGGGCCCAACTTATCCCGATTAAAAAATCACAAACTCAAATTAGACGGGTCCGTCATTGAGATACGCTGCCCTCGCCATCGCAGCCCTCATAGGGAATCAAAGGTGCTTAAGGGCAATATAGCATTGTGTGGCGAAAATCTTCGGTATGGAGGCGCGTTCGGACCCAATTGGAAACCCATTTATGCCTTTACACATCAATGGGAATTTTACGGGCCACTAGGCACAGGAACCAGTGGTACCGTCACGTTGAGTTTGGACTTATTGACATACAGAGAACACAAAAAAGAGGTGTCGTATTTTACCCCCCGTGCGTTTGAGTTTGCGGTCACTCAGTTCTTAACTGATAAGTACGGTGAATCTGAAAAAAGTGTGGGTAATAAAATTCAATATATTTTTGCACCTTTAAATTGGCGGGTGATGAAAGAGTTTAGTGTTCCAGCAGCACGGTTTGATATGGATATCAGTGATGAAACAAGAAGTCGGCACTTTCTGATGTTTCCAGTATCGTCAGATTTTTTCGCACTGGTAAGAATTGAAATTAATAGGGTGTCTAACACGCAGTGGAAACGTTACCCCAAGTTGGATGATTTCGTCCGCCCGGATGAGATGTTTGCCCTGCGCGATTTGGTTTTCGACAACATAACATTAACCCTTTCACCCGAAGCACAAACACAACAAAAAGCGGCGCTGGAAGGGTTGGACGACACCGAACTGGTTAAGAGCTTTCCGCCGATTCAGTGGTTGCCGTTGGATGACGAAGGCAAGAAAAAATTATTGCTCACTTAAGTGGTGTGTTTTTAGAAGGCTTCCAATTGGAAGCCTTTTTTATGGCCTCCGCCATAGTGTCCGTGGTGGGTATCAGTGCCGGTGCTGCGGGTACCTTGTCCCCCGGTGCGGCTTTTATTGTTACGGCATCGGCCGCCGTATTGCCCCTGGGGGACGCCCTCGTAAAAGCCTGGTTGCCTGATTTTTATGCTCGCATGAAGAGAAAATTCTAATGTTTTATCAAACCTGGGTATGGAAGGAACAAACAGAACCTTTTACACCAAAAGGGCCCAACTTATCCCGACTAAAACGTCACAAACTCAAACTGGACGGGTCTATCATTGAGATACGCTGCCCTCGCCATAATGACCCCGATACGTCTCCCAAAGTGCTTAAAGGCAATCTCGCCCTGAATGCCGAGAGTATCTTGCCTAAGGACTCGTATGGGGATAATTGGAAATACCTTCACCCCGTGACGCAAGAGTGGCAATTTTACGGGCCGCTGGGCACAGGCATGGCTGCCGGCGTCACGCTGCAATTGCATTTACTGACTTATACCAAGCACAAAAAAGGGGTGTCGTATTTTAACCCTCGTGCGTTTGAATTCGCGATCACCCAATTTTTAACTGAAAGCTTTGGTAATTGGGAAAAAAGGTTAGGTAATGATACGCAGTGTTATTTTGCACCCTTAAATTGGCAGGTGTTAGAAGGGTTCGACGTGCCGGCAGCACGGTTTGATATGGATATCAGTAATGAAACAATAAATACTCACTTTTTGATGTTTCCGGTATCGCCGGACTTTTTAGCGATGGCGAAAATAGAAATTAGTAGAGTGCCTAACACGCAATGGAAGCGCTACCCCAAGTTGGATGACTTCGTCCGCCCAGATGAGATATTCGCCTTGCGCGATTTGGTTTTGGATAACATAACATTAACCCTTTCGCCCGAGGCACAAGCACAACAAAAAGCGGCGCTGGAAGGGTTGGACGACACCGAACTGGTTAAAAGCTTTCCGCCGATTCAGTGGTTGCCGCTGGATGACGAAGGCAAGAAAAAGTTATTGCTCACTTAAGTGGTGTGTTTTTAGAAGGCTTCCAATTGGAAGCCTTTTTTGTGGCCACCCGCTTCGCCAACATCATGCGGCAATCAATCGTTTTAGAGCCGACCCAGAAGGAAGTATTCTAAAACTCACCAGCGATATCAGCCGTGAGGTAACGGCGGGCAAAGGAGTTTTTGAGACAACCCAAAAAGTAGCCGCTGCAGTCATGCCCGTGGTGGGTATCAGTGCCGGTGGTGCGGGTACCTTGTCACCCGGTGCGGCTTTTATTGTTACGGCATCGGCCGCCGTATTGCCCCTGGGGGATGCTCTAGTGAAAGCCTGGCTGCCTGATTTTTATGCTCGAATAAAGAGAAAATTTTAATGTTTTATAAAACCTGGGTATGGAAGGAACAAACAGAACCTTTTACGCCAAAAGGCCCGAACTTATCCCGACTAAAACGTCACAAACTCAAATTGGACGGGTCTGTCATTGAGATATGCAGTCCTCGCCATCGTAGTCCCCACAGAGAATCAAAGGTGCTCAAAGGCAATATTGCTTTGTGTGCCGACAGTGTCTTGCATAGGGGCCCATTTGGTGATAATTGGAAATGTATTCACCCCGTTACGCAACAGTGGGAATTTTACGGGCCGTTGGGCACAGGTTCTTGTGGTATTGTCACGCTGAGTTTTTATTTGTTGACTTATACCAAACACAAAAAAGGGGTATCGTATTTTAATCCTCGCGCGTTTGAATTCGCGATCACCCAATTTTTAACTGAAAGCTTTGGTGATTGGGAAAAAAATGTGGGTAATGATACCCAGTGTTATTTTGCACCTTTAAATTGGCGGGTGTTAGAGGAGTTTGGCGTGCCAGCAGCACGGTTTGATATGGATATCAGTGATGAAACAAGAAGTACTCACTTTTTGATGTTTCCGGTATCGCCGGATTTTTTAGCGATGGCGAGAATAGAAATTAGTAGAGTGCCTAACACGCAATGGAAGCGCTACCCCAAATTAGATGACTTCGTCCGCCCGGATGAGATGTTTGCCCTGCGCGATTTGGTTTTCGACAACATAACATTAACCCTTTCACCCGAAGCACAAACACAACAAAAAGCGGCGCTGGAAGGGTTGGACGACACCGAACTGGTTAAGAGCTTTCCGCCGATTCAGTGGTTGCCGCTGGATGACGAAGGCAAAAAGAAATTGTTGCTTACCTAATACAGTGAGCAGCATAGGGTCCGCAAAATAGCGGGCCTTTGACCTCTTTCTACGAGCTTATGTGAACTGAAAATAGGCTTAATTCCAACTCAGTTCACATTACCCACAAGAAACTTCAATAAGTCTGATGATAGCCTGTGGATAACTAAAGGCAGGCCGCTCTTTATCGAGACAAACCGACTCTGCTGAATAACTGAGCGACGACGATAAATTGCCCTTTTATGCTCTCTTACAGCGCTAAGCCCTGTAAATTAACGTAGTTAATCCTCGCACCATTCGTACTGACCAGGCTGGTATTCCACAAACGGCTCTCCTAATTGTCGACGCCGTTCAAGACGAGTACAAATATCCAGTATCACGCGTCGAAACCAGGTATGCAAAGGGGAGTTGCGTAAACGTTCGTGGTTCACCAAGGTGTAACTCACCACAGCGTCTTCTGAGGAAGCGATATTCAATTGCGTTAAATTGTCGCTCAATTTGGTGTAATGCAATGCGGCAGGCGGCGCGAGCATGACACAATCGGTGCGGCGCAGCACCTCCAGTGCTGCAGGTAAATGTGAGGTTTCGAACACCACATTCTCTCTGCTTCCCCCTCTTTTTTCGGAAGGGTGAAACTGACGGATTTGCTCTAGCTCGCGCTGATCAGAAACGTAAAAATGCACATGAGGGTAAGACAAAACGTCTTCCTCTTCGGCTTGTTTACCCACCAATGGATGCGTGTCTCGTGCAACCCACACTGGTGGCATCGCTCCCACCAAATGCACATCAAATTCCGACCCGTATTGCGCCCGCCGCATGTGCAACGCAAAATCCAAACTGCCATCGGCAAGCCGTTCCAGTTGTCGTTCAACCCGATTAAATGCATGTACACGAATGCCGGGCGCCCGTCGTTGCAGAAAATCGACCAGAACCGGTAAGAGTACAATCCCCACATAAGAGCCTACGGCTAAATGTACGTCTGCGCTGGCTGTTTTGGGGTCGAACTGATCGTCGAGAACTAACTGATCAATATCCCGTAATATTCGATGCAACACCGGCTGTAGCTGAGTGGCTTTTGGCGTAGGCACCATACCTTTGGGCGTACGCACAAAAAGCGGATCGTCAAATAAAGTTCGTAGTCGGCCTAATGATTTGCTCATCGCAGATTGCGTTACAAATACACGCTCAGCCGCTTTCGACACACTGCGCTCTTCTAACAGTGCATGCAAAGCCACTAGCAAATTCAAATCAATACGCAATATTTGGCGTATATCCACTCTCTTTATCCTTATTTTCAAGGCGCCTTTAATATTCATGTGACGCCACTCAATAGAGCACCTACTTTATTGCGTTATTTAACCATAAAAGCCACCACCCCAAAGTAAACGGCTGGAATGCTTGAAATGCCTTAGTAGGAGGCGACATTTTTTATTCAATTCACTCATTCTCTCACTAACGGGGTTGATTTATCATCAACGCTGGTTACAATTTGGGTCATGAATATTGATCGTCCGAATAATCGCTGTGTTAACAGCCATAATTTTTCACGAGGCTTGGTGACAAACAACCAGGTTTCGTGGCGCGGTTTTTTTAGCTTTTATTTTAGCTAAACCGCGCCTGACGAGCTTTCGTAGGCAGCGAATACAACAACTGCCTACCGGAACACACCATAAAAAAACCTCCGCTAGGCAAAACCAGCAGAGGTTTTTTTATGTCAACGTGTGAACTTACCCTTAATGAGCCCGGCGCCGTTTTAGAGTCGATGCCAGTGAGCGTCTCCCCACCCAATAAACCGTGTGCTTCACACAATGAGGAACTTTCATCCTCACCCCCTCCCACATCCTCAAACAGCG
This sequence comes from Marinibactrum halimedae, assembly GCF_021234875.1. Lineage (GTDB taxonomy): Bacteria > Pseudomonadota > Gammaproteobacteria > Pseudomonadales > Cellvibrionaceae > Marinibactrum > Marinibactrum halimedae. Next base: position 12,493 of record NZ_JAJQVM010000019.1, read on the forward strand.
TACCACTTCCTACTCCACAATCCATACGAACCCAATTCGCCATTGATGATGCCACCGAGGCGAGTATTTCAGCGAATCGAATCGCGATTAACCGCATACTGAAAGGTCAAGACCATCGACAATTGGTCATTACCGGCCCGTGCTCCATCCATTGCCCAAAGGCAACATTAGAGTACGCCGAAAAGCTACGAGCCCTGCAAAACAGAGTGGGGGATCAAGTTCTGTTGGTCATGCGCTGCTACCTTGAAAAACCTCGCACCACCGTGGGCTGGAAAGGGTTCATCAATGACCCCTACATGAATAACACCCATAACCTTCAAGAAGGCATTGAACAAAGCCGAAAACTGCTCATTGCAGTGGCGAATTTAGGCTTACCTATTGCGGTAGAAGCGTTGAACCCTTTATTAGTTCCCTTTTACGAAGATGTGGTTAGCTGGGCGGCTATTGGCGCCAGAACCGTTGAGTCGCAAACCCACAGAGAATTAGCCAGCGCGCTGCCCTTTGCTGCAGGCCTGAAGAATACAACCGCAGGGGATATTGATATCGCCATTGATGCGCTCGAAGCCAGTCGAGCCAGTCATACCATTACGGCCATCAACACGGTAGGCCAACTTGAATTACGTACCTCCACAGGCAACCCCCATAGCCACCTCATTCTTCGTGGCGGCAAATCAGGGCCCAATTACACACAAGATCACGTTCAATCTGTTGAAGCAAAACTGCAAAAACGCAGCATAACCAGCCGTATTATCATCGATTGCAGCCATGCTAATTCTGGCAAACAAGCCAATCGCCAACCCGAAGTGCTTCAATCCGTACGTAATCAATTATTGGATGGGAATCAGTCTATTGCGGGTATCATGCTCGAAAGCCATTTACACCAAGGAAAGCAAAAGATCAGCAATGATCCTTCTCAGCTTTCATATGGGGTATCAATAACGGACGAATGCATTGGGTGGGATTCAACCGCCACTGAATTATTAAACTTCGCACAACAACTCAGGGAGTGGCGTACTGAAATGAGCGCTTTTCAACCCGCTGTCACCGAACCAAAGCCAATGTCAGCACAGCAAAACATGAATTCAATTCATGTTGAAGCTGAATAAAAAGCATTTGAGGAATATCCCACTCATCGATATTGTAAGCCTCAGTGGATGGGCTATCGCAGCCCGAGACACGAGCCTCTTGCTCCTTATGAAAATAGGCGCCCGACCTCTTGGCGCTGAATCGTGGTAGTTTCATAGGTTGAGCACTTCCCAGAGTCAAAATGTATTTCATCCAGGATACATTCGCTAGCTCAGCCCATTGGTAAACAATGGGCTTTTTTTTGCCCTAAATATTCGCGTATTGACCTACCCCACCCAGAGCGATTAAAAAAATTTCCCCAAACTGTCCTCATATTTCACTCGTTCCGGTAAGTATCATTGTTCCCACAATCAGGACTTTACAAGGACGAAATTATGATACTTAACAAGATACACTGGACAATCGCTGTTTCATTTTTACTCTTAACCACTGCCTTTTCTACCCACGCAAACCATCGCTCTTTGGTGTTAATAAGTAACCATCATAATACTCAGGAGTGCAGTGCCTCTCACGTACTGCTACATGACTTTGAATCGCCCGTGTGTATTGCTCCTTCATTACTCCAGAGCATCAGCTTCCAATACGACGGCGAATGCGTAGAGAAAGAACACGTGCCTATTGAAGGCACAGACATGTGCGTCAAGCCCAAACAAATCAAGCTAGACATCAACCATAAAAGTATGCGCTTTATCGAACGTAACCTCAGTAAAGAATATTGCGCTTATGGATATTTACCTATTGAGGAACAACATTACTGTGCCGCCGATTACCTCGCCATTAAACTCATAAAAAATCGTGGTAAATTGGTCTTCCCCAAATTGCGATGCCCAAAAGGCTTTCAACAAGCCCCAAGCTCCACCCAATGCGTACCTGTAGTCTCTCAAAAAATAACGTCTCCACTTAAAACCGTACTACAAACACCCGCATTAAGGCAGTGCGCCAAGGGCTACATGAAAACTCCTGGTAAACCATTGTGTCTCGATCAAAAAATTGTCAAACGCAGTTCCCACAAAGAGAGTTTCGGCATTAAAATTCCAGCTAAAAAATGCCCAATCTACTGGGAGAGAATGAATAAAACCGGCTTTTGTGTTCCGAGCTTCTCAGCCATTGTTTATCGAACCGTACTCGATGATTACCTCTCTTCCGAGGAGGGGGAAAGTGTATTAAGTATCGATATAGTAAAAAAACCCTGTGTAGGAAACCTCAGCGCCATTCCTCAGCCTTCCAATGACGACCCGAAAGAGGAAGATGACACCTCTGAAGATAACGATGAGGAAGAAAGCGAAGGAGAAAACGTTGATGTTCCTGTCTGTTTTGAACAATACTATTCACGAAACGGCTGGCCAATTCCATATTAGTTTGGAATACGACTAACCCTCATTACGATAAATAGAAATCGTGCTATAGAACCATACTCACTGTTTTTCTATGGCACGATCTAACTGTCCCGGCAGCAGTGTACGTATACCGCGAAAAAAGAATTCCGGATAAACATCTGCCCTATCCATCTCTGTGCGCAATGTAACAAGTTGATTTTTATCTTTGTCGGTGAGAGAAGAATACACTCTTTCCATCAGCGCTATTTCGCGTATTTTACTGTGGTGATTTGGGTATCTTTTCTCTCTAATTTGATAAGCTCGTTTTAATCCCGCTAACGCAAGATCGAATTCATCATTAAACAAATACATCGAGCTTAACCCCACCTCAGCGGTGGCACGCCATAAACTCCCCTCAGACATAATATTTAATGCCCTCTGATAAAGCAATTCCGCTCCTTGTTTATCGCCTTGCACAAAAGCCAACGACGCCTGTAATGTCACACCAACACCCACAAGATCATTGTTCAACTCTAATCGGTGAATATTTTCCATCATCACCTTATAACTTTCTTCTGCTGCTTGAAATTTTTTCTGCTCTTGTTGAACAAGCCCCAGCCAGAGCAAATCAAATACATATTCTATGCGATCAGTATGACGCAACGTTTTTCTAATTCGAATGGCGTCTTCTAATAAAACCAATCCACGCTCATACTCGCCTTGGTAGTATTTGATAATCCCTTGGGTTCTTAACGTGGTTGCCACAAAATAGTTATCTTTTTCACCAAAGAGTTGCTTTTGAAGAACCAATGCCTTTTCAGCACTTTGCATCGCCTCATCAAACATTTCCATATCAATTAATGCAAGGGCCAAATTCGTAAATTGCACAGTATGATTAACATGCATGTACTTTGAATTTCGGCTTTGCAACTGAATGGCTTTATTAATATTTTCAACGGCCTCATCAAACTTTCCCAACATTAGCTGGACTAACGCAAGGTTATTTAAAGAAATCGACAACTGAAATGCATCCCCCTCTTGGCCGGTATATAAGCCACGTAGGTGGCTAACCGCCTCTTGAAGCAATTGCTCAGATTGTAAAAAATTCCCCTGTATCTTTGAAAAATTACCTTTCATACCGAGCAAAACAGCATATTCGATCTCAAAATACCGTGTCTCACTTTCATTTTCGGGAAGCGTATAAATCTGAAAAAACCATTCAAGCTGATCAATTAATGCCTCCGCCTTATCATTCTGGCCTAATCGCATATAACTTTCAGCCAGTTGACGGGTTGCTTTTACCTGAGATAAAGAAGTAATAACATCAATTTGATCATAATGGTGGACTGCACTTTCAAAATATCGAACGCTTTCAGCATAATCACCTTGCCAATGGTATATTTCTCCGAATAGAGATAACAAATGAGCTTGAACAGCCGGAACAGTATGCAATTCATTCAGTATTCTCTGCTCACCCCGCTCTAGTAAATCCTGAGCAGTAATCACATCCAAACCCGATACATTAGGGTCTGCCGCTTTAAAAATACCCGTAAGAAACTCAGACACTTGTTGAGATTTCTTTTGCTCAACTTCGCTTATTTGCAACGCTTTACTGATTTCATGACGTTGGACAGTCACCGTAACAGCGTACGACACCAGCAGCATCACAAATGCAGCACTGACCAAAAGGCCACGCCAATGGGTTTGAACAAATTTACGCGCACGATAGGACAGTGCATCTCCCCTTGCAGCAATAGGCGTATTATTTAAATAGGCAATAAAGTCCTGACGCAAAGAGGACATCGATTCATATCTTTCCAGTGGATCATTGCGTAGCATTTTTAAGATAATGGCATCAATATCTTTTCGCTTATCACTGGCGATAGAAAAGGAAAAAAACCAACTGGGTGGGTCCGGCGATTGAGTACAAATGGTTTCAACCATTCTCGCCAGAGAGCTTGCACAATGGGCATAAGGGTGTTTTTGACAAAAAAGCTGGTAGGTAACAATACCAACTTGATAAACATCGGTCGCTACTGTAATGGTTTCGTTTTTTATTTGCTCCGGTGCAGCAACCCCTGGCGTCAATACCTGTTCAGCTGTTGTGGTTTCGTTTACCTGATCATGATCACCAACCAATTTCGCAATACCAAAATCCAATAATTTTAGAACCCCCTCCTCTGTTACTAAAATATTAGAAGGCTTAATATCACGATGCACCACTAAATGACTATGCGCAAAAAACAGTGCATCCACCAATTGTAATAACAAGGAAAATATTTTATCCGCACACAGTGAGTGAGATTGACAATACTCATCAATTCGAACACCCTCTACGTATTCCATTATAAAATAAGGAAAACCTTTCTCGGTGACGCCTCCATCGTAAAAGCGCGCTATATTAGGGTGGTTTAAGGTAGCAAGGACTTGCTTTTCACGCTGGAAACGAGCCAAGACACTTTGTGCTTGACTGTCTTTATTTAAGACTTTGATGGCTACTTTCTGCTCAAATTCACCATCATCTCTTTCACCCAGAAAAACAACACCCATACCGCCTTGACCTAAAGTGCCAGAAATTCGATAAGGGCCAATTTTTTGAAAAGTGAACTCTGAAGCTGTCCCAATCCATGAGGGAGAAGAAATTTTCAATTTTGACTGAAAGAATTTTCCCGTTATCGCTTCTAATAAACTGGCTTCCTTTCTGTACAAATCGAGCATTTTTTTTATTTCTTGATAAGTCTCATCCTCTTTTTTTACTAATCTCTCTAAGACATGACCCCACTCATCCTCCGGATGCCTTAAAATATTATCCAATAAGGCATCCATTTTTTTCCACTGTTCACCTGAATAGGTTAATGGCATAACGATGATTTTTCATCCATGATTTTCAACAAAAGTAGCTTTGCCTTTTGCCAATTTCTTCTTACCGTTCGAACATGAACAGACAGCAATTCAGCAATCTCAACCTCAGTCATCCCTCCAAAACATTTCAACTCAATGAGATTAGCAAGGTCGTCACTGATGTTGCGAACTTTATCAATCACTTCATTGATAAATAAAAATTCTTCTTCGGGTGATTGATGATCAAAAATGGATTCGGTATAGGTTTGCTGCAGCCAATCTCCACCGCGCTTCTGCGCATACTGCTGCTCAATGTGATTCACAAGAACTTGACGCATGGCCCGTGCGGCCAATGCAAAAAAATGTTTTCTATTTTCAATACGTAATGAGTCTGGTGCACTTAATTTAATGTAAGCTTCGTTCACTAAAATAGTGGCATTTAAATTATCGATCGACCAAGCTTTGCGCAACTGATATCGAGCAATAGACTTTAGCTCTGAATACACTGCAGCATAAACATCATTAAAACCTGACAAATCACCAACGGCATGACGACCTAATATTTGAGTAATGTCTTGATGCGCTGACATAATTTCTCGTCCTCTTCCTTAATTTCAGTTTCCTTAGCTTAAATAACCAATACTGCACACCTCCGAATTCATAATGCTTAAAAAGCACCATGAATAGTTTTAATTCGCTCAAAAAATACAAAACACTGCTGCATATTAAGCAGTAAATATACGGCTGCGAATTCGAGATCAGAGTAATTGATCATCTACGTTAGCCATATTCTACCTTGACCTAACTCAGTGACCACAACCGTTTGAGAATCAAAATTTATAAAAAAATAAAATTTTAATTTTAATGAGAAATAAAAAAGGCCGGCATTGCCGACCTTTTTTAAAATAACGATTCTATGCGCCACGCGGCGTAAAAATCATTAAATCATCACTCCGATGGAGACATGAGTAATTAATCCCTGCGTGAATAGTTACTCATCAAATGGGTGACGTAACACAATCGTTTCATTTCTATCTGGCCCTGTAGAGACAATGTCCACTGGAGCTCCGACCAATTCCTCCAAACGATTGATATAATCTCTCGCCGCTTGCGGCAATTCATCTAACGTTTTGGCACCGAAAGTAGATTCAGTCCATCCCGGCATAGACTCATAGACGGGCTTCGCATTTGCCCAATCTTCTGCGTCACTAGGCATCGGCACTGGGTTGCCATTAGCATCTTCGTAGGCCACGCAAATACTCACGCTCTCTAAGCCATCCAACACATCCAGTTTGGTTAAACACAATCCGGTAATGGAATTAATACGAATAGCATGTTTTACCGCGACGGCATCAAACCAACCTGTTCGACGCTTACGACCTGTGGTTGCACCAAATTCATGGCCTTTTACCCCTAAGTGCTCTCCCACTGCATCGTCCAATTCCGTTGGGAAAGGCCCTGAGCCCACTCGGGTGGTATAAGCTTTGGTAATACCTAATACGTAATCAAGATACAAAGGGCCAAAACCGGAACCGGTTGCGGTTCCACCTGCCGTGGTGTTGGATGAGGTCACAAAAGGGTAGGTACCATGATCAATGTCCAATAATGAACCTTGAGCCCCTTCAAATAAAATACTGTTGCCCGACTCACGAGCCGTATGCAACGCATCGGTGACATCAGCGATTAATGGCTTTAATTCCTCTGCCCAGGCAAGAGCATCCGCCAATGTTTTATCATAATCAACAGCATCAACTTTGTAGTATTCGGTTAAGGCGAAATTATGGTATGCCAGCACGTCTTTAAGTTTCTCGGCAAAGCGCTCCTTGTCTAACATATCACCCAAACGTAAACCACGACGGGCGACTTTGTCTTCATAAGCTGGGCCAATACCACGACCGGTAGTACCGATTTTAGCATTACCTCGCGCCAACTCTCGGGCCTGATCGAGTGCAACATGGTAAGGCAATATCAACGGGCAAGCCGGCGATAAACGCAGACGCTCACGCACAGGCACGCCTTTTTCTTCGAGCCCTTTCATTTCTTTTAGTAAAGCATCAGGTGCTAAGACCACACCATTGCCAATTAAACAGGTAACACCGTCACGTAAAATTCCAGACGGAATCAAATGCAAGACGGTTTTTTCGCCATCAATAACCAACGTGTGGCCTGCATTATGCCCCCCTTGAAAACGCGCCACTAAACTGACTTGGTCTGTCAGTAGATCAACGATTTTACCTTTTCCTTCATCACCCCATTGGGTGCCTAAAATAACGACATTTTTGCCCATCGCGTGTATCAACTCTCTTGGACTAACGGTTAAAACAAAACAGTTTTTGTATGTGCGAGTGCATCACTCAACACACTCATTCATCTTTTCTGAGGCGACATCGATACCTTAATTTTTATTTAAAGGCTTGACGCAATATTCACCCTCTTCTAATACCAACTGGCGATCACACAGAGATTCCGAAATCACCAAAGCTTGATCTGCCAGACCACATACAACTCGCTCGCCTTGGCTACGCAACGCCTGAATGGCCAACCATTGTTTTGGATCTTCTGTGGATGCCGCAAAAATAGCGGGCTTTGGTTGGTATTCCACACTTAACAGCTGGTGCAATGTCGTCAATGCGATAGAAAAACCCGTTGCAGGTCTCGCATGACCAAAAACTTCACCAATGTGATCATAGCGCCCGCCATTGGCGATAGCTTCACCATGCCCTGGTGAAAACGCCGCAAAGACTACACCTGTATGATAGTGATAGCCTCTTAGCTCGCTTAAATCGAAGTATAATTTCGCTTGTGGATAACGCTGGCTGATCACACTTGCCATCACCTCAAGCTCATCAATCGCCGCAATGACTTCTGCCGGTGCCTGATCAAAAACATCCCGCGCACGTTGTAAAACAGAAGCATCGCCAGCCAAACCTGCCAAAGCAAAGAACCATTTCGCACTCTCGGTATCGGTCACATTCGCCTCAACCCATGCATCAATGTCTTTTGTGGATTTTTGCTGAAGCAAATCAAATAGCTGTCTTTCTTGCTCTGTCGAAAAACTCACCGACTCTGATAACGCTCGGAAAATACCTACGTGCCCAAGATCAATATTAAGACTTGGTAACCCTGCCGTTTGTAATGATTCCAGCAATAAGGAAACGACCTCTATATCAGCCTCAATCCCCGCCTCACCATACAATTCTATGCCCGCTTGAATAGGAGTGCGTGATGCTAAAGGGTTTTTCGGTTTAGCGTGAATAACATGGCCGGTGTAACAAAGTCGGCTGATGCCCTCACGACGAAAACTGTGGGCGTCCATACGGGCAATTTGCGGTGTCATATCTGCCCGCAGCCCCATCATCCGACCACTTAATTGATCGGTAAGGCGGAAGGTAAGTAAGTCAATGTCGGAACCGAGTCCAACAAGTAGGGAGTCTGTATATTCAATCATCGGCGGTATTACCAAGTCATACCCCCAGCGATGATATAAATCCACCAGTTGTCGTCGCAGCGACTCAATTTGCTCCGCCGCCGCAGGTAAGATCTCATCAACCCCGTCAGGCAACAACCACCGGTCTGCATAGCTCATAGATGTCTCACTTGTGATCGTTCTAGAATGCCGCAATACAGGTTTCAACCGGAGCTCACCCCAGTTACAAAACCTCAAGACACAAAAAAACCGGGCGCCTGGCCCGGTTTGTTCAATTTTACCACTAAGTTAGCGGCTTTGTTTAGCCTAAAACACAAAATGTTAGGCATTAACCTAAGAATGAAGAATTATTGTCCGCCGCCTTTAGGATCATTCAGGTAACGAAAGAATTCACTTTCTGGATCAACCAGCAACAAATCACCTCGTCCACTGAAGGTTTGTTTGTAAGCTTGTAAGCTTCTTAAGAAGCTGTAGAACTCTCTGTCCTTATTGTAGGCCGAAGCGTAAATGGCCGCCGCTTGAGCATCCCCTTCACCTCGGATGTACTCAGAATCACGATAGGCCTCTGCTTCAATTACCGCTTTTTGACGATCCGCATCGGCTTGGATAACTTCGGCTTGCTCACGACCTTTAGCACGATGTTCACGCGCTTCGCGTTCACGCTCAGAAGTCATACGACGAAACACGGAGTCACTCACATCTTCCGGTAAATCAATGCGCTTGACTCTCACATCAACCACTTCAATACCCAAGCTGGAGTTACTGAATTCATTAAGCGCATTGGTAAGATCAATCATTAATTGGTCGCGCTCACCAGACACAACCTCCAACAAGCTGCGTTGCGCGAACTGGTTACGAAGCCCCTCATTAATACGCTGAGCCAACAACTGCTCTGCGCGAGCTTCATCACCATTGGTGGCTTTATAGTAGGTATTCACATCTTGAATACGCCACTTCGCAAAAGAGTCCACCATCATGCCCTTTTTCTCAAGGGTTAAAAAACGCTCTTCCGGCGCATCGAAGGTCAATACACGAGCATCAAATTTACGCACCTGTTGAACCATTGGAATCTTAAAGTGCAAACCTGGCTCAATATTGGGCTCAGATAAACGACCAAATTCCAATAACACCGCACGCTCTGTCTCTTTCACGATGTAAATACTGTTGGCCACAATGATCAGTGCCAAAACGCCAATAACGGCTCCTATTATTTTACCGTTCATTAACGAGACCCTCTTGAAGTGCGGCTATTAATCACATCTCTACGAACCTGCTCAGAGACTCTATCAGTGATTTCTCTTAGCAATTCAGGCGAAATCGCTGTCGCCCCACTGTAACCAGGCGCTGAAGTACTGCGCTCCATAAGCTTATCAAGAGGTAAATACATCATGTTGTTACCACCATCGATATCAACCAGTACCTTAGAGCTATTGGCCATCACTTCTTGTACAGCGTCTAAATACAAGCGTTCACGAGTCACTTCGGTGGCTTTTTGGTATTCGACTAATAGTTTTTCAAAACGCTGCGCATCACCTTGAGCACGAGCAATGACTTGCTCACGGTAAGCATTCGCTTCTTCGATCATTCGTTGCGCGCGACCTCGAGCTTCAGGCACAACACCATTGGCGTAGGTTTGCGCTTCGTTTTTCACACGCTCCTCATCTTCTCGCGCTTTGTTCACATCATCAAACGCCGCTTGCACTTGGCTTGGTGGGGCAGAATCTTCAACGTTGACTTTATCCACCAAGATACCCGTTTGGTAAGCATCCAAGTATTGCTGTAAGCGTGATTGAACATCTGAAGCAATAGCTTGGCGGCCTTCGGTCAACACAGAATGCATGACATTAGACCCCACAACATGACGTAAAGCAGAGTCAGTGGCTTGATACAAGCTCACTTCGGGCGACCGCACATTCAACGCAAAATCACGCGCATCGCCGATGGTGTATTGAACGGAGAGACGAATGTCCACAATATTCAAGTCTTCTGTCAGCATGGTGCCTTTCGTACTGTGAAGACGTTTACGAGTGACATTCACTTTTTCAATGGCATCAATCAGCGGTGGGTTCCAATGAAGACCTGGACCAATCGTGGAGTGATAGGTGCCTAAACGCAAGACAACGGCACGCTCTTGTTCGTTCACCTGATAAAAGCCGGCTATGCCATAAATCGTGGCGGCAATGATCAAAATCAAACCAATGGGTATGCCACTGAGCAGTGAACCACCGCTACCAGAGTTGCCGCTGTTTCCCCCTCCAAACATTCCATTTAATTTTTCTTGGAATTTTTTTAATGCCTCATCAAGATCGGGCGGTCCATCACCGCCGCGCTTGCCGCCCCATGGGTCTTGCTTATTGCCACCCGGTTCATTCCAGGCCATAGAGACTCTCCAATTTAATTGTTCTAATGTGATCGTTCTTTTCTATAGTCGTTATCTTCTATAGTCGCTCTTAAGTAGAGATTCTTAATCAACTATTCTTAAGGAACTACTTTTAATTAGCAGTTACGAATAGTAGTTACGAATATTGTTATTTCAATATCCGTTAGCACTTGTGAATTCTAACAAGCATAAGGTTGGGATATAACAGTTTGTTGTTTCTGCCCGACAACGTTTATCCGACTTAACAACAGCTTAACAACAACGGGCGGGGTTAATTATTGAGTGCCTTTGGGTCACCAGACCAACGTAAGTCGCTCCAATCAATACCGATATAACTAAGAATACGCATTAAGTCTGGCTTTGGGATGCGCAAGTGCAATTCACTGCCACCATCCTCAGCATACTCTTCGCTAACCACCGCTTGCTGTTGATACAACTGAGCGCGCAGTTTGGCATCCGTTGGCGAGAGAGTAACGCAACCATCAACAACATCTTCACCCAGAATTTCCGAAAGCGCTTCATGAAAATACTCAAGCCCAACGCCGTCGCGAGCAGAAAGCCATACAGCGACTGGCCGCCCTTCTTCATTTCGGTCAATGCGGGGTTGAAAATCGCTCAGCAAATCGATTTTATTATAAACACGCAATTGCGGTAGATCGGCGGCTCCAATTTCTTCCAGTACAGAGTGCACTTCAATAATATTTCGCTCACGCTCGTCATCGGCACAGTCAATCACATGCAATAGTAAATCGCTGTTTGATGCCTCTTCCAGCGTAGCACGAAATGCTTCAACTAAGCGGTGAGGTAAATGGCTGATGAAACCAACGGTATCGGCCAAAATACAGGCACCGACATCCCTTAGCTCGATACGGCGCATGGTGGGGTCGAGTGTAGCGAATAACTGATCCTTAGCGTAAACATCAGAATCGGTCAGGACATTGAAGAGTGTGGATTTACCGGCATTGGTATAACCAACAAAAGAGACTGTTGGAATAGAATTGCGTTGCCTTGAACGGCGACCTTGCTGACGCTGCCGACGCACTTTATCTAAGCGAGCCTGAATGGCTTTGATACGCGCCCGTAACAACCGACGGTCAGTTTCCAGCTGTGTCTCACCCGGGCCTCTAAGACCAATTCCGCCTTTTTGCCTTTCCAAATGTGTCCAACCTCGGATTAAGCGCGTGGACATATGCTCTAACTGAGCAAGCTCAACCTGCAACTTACCCTCATGGGTTCGTGCACGTTGTGCAAAAATATCCAGAATTAAGCCGGTTCGATCGAGCACACGACATTTTAACGCAGCTTCAACATTGCGCTCCTGGCTGGGCGATAGGGCATGATTAAAGATCACCAACTCGGCATTGTGCGTCGAGACAATATCGCGAATTTCTTCGAGCTTACCCCCGCCAATAAAATAACGAGGATCCGGCTTCGCTCTTTGCCCAGTTACAAAGGCAACAGGGTCAGCGCCAGCGGATAACGCCAACTCTTCAAATTCTCGCGGATCATCAGGATCATCAATCTGGGAAAAATCCAAGTGAACCAATACGGCTAGCTCACCAGATTGCGGACGTTCAAAAAACAACGATTAAACCTCTCAATCTAACAATACTGTTGCTTCAATTCGTCCGCACTGCCCTTGCGCCAGTATAGCGAGCGCAATCATGCCTCTTCGCTTTCTGCTTCACCCGCTGCCGGGTTGAGCATAGGCACTCGTACCGCACGCGATGGCACAATGGTGGAAATAGCGTGCTTGTAAACCATTTGGCTCACCGTGTTTTTCAGTAATACGACGAATTGATCAAAAGATTCCACTTGGCCTTGCAGCTTAATGCCATTTACCAAGTAGATGGATACTGGAATGCGTTCTTTACGTAAGACGTTTAAGTAAGGGTCTTGTAAGCTATGCCCTTTTGACATATTTATTCTCCTAATTATAAAAAAGACGTACCCACACCAAAATCCTAAAATTACTGCATTATGGGGTACAAGCGTAAAAAACTAGAAAGCGAATCAACTGACATTATATGGCCATTTACGGCAAAAAATTCAAGGCTTGTTCAAGAATTTGACGACGCGTGTAAGGCTCCCCTGATTCATTTTCCGTGTAAACCCATGACAGCGGATATTGCCAACCCCGCAGCCAGGTAAGTTGGCGCTTCGCCAATTGACGTGTCGCCACTAATGATTTTTCTTTTGCTGTTTCTAAATCATACTCACCAGCGATATATTTCCATACCTGTCGATACCCAACGGCACGTATCGCCGGTAATTCTTCGTGTAAATCACCACGCTCATAAAGTTTTTCCACTTCATCAACAAATCCAGCATCAAACATTAATGCTAAGCGTTTTTGAATACGATGATGCAAGACACTTCGATCACGTGGCGTAATCGCCAATTGATGAACACGGTATTGTTCGAGTATATCCCATGTCCCTGACTCTCGCTGCTCAGCTCGTAATTGAGTCATGGTTTTTCCACTGGCATAAAAAACTTCTAAGGCTCGACTTAAACGTTGCGAATGATTCGGATGAATTTGCACTGCCATCTCAGGGTCAATCTCAGCCAATTCACGATGCACACTCGGCCACCCTTCCTTTTGGGCTTTCAGCTCAATACGAGCACGAATATTCGAGTCGGCAACGGGCATTGGCGCTAAACCTTCTAACAAGGCTTTGAAATACAGCATCGTGCCCCCCACCAGCAAAGGTATACGCCCCGCTTCTATGGCCTCTTCAATAGCTATTTTGGCATCTTTACAAAAATCCGCTGCAGAATAAGGCTCGGATGGATCTCGAATATCAATTAATTGATGCGGAAATTGGGCCAACTCTTCCTGTGTGGGTTTGGCAGAGCCAATATCCATATTTCGATACACCAACGCGGAATCAACACTGATCAGTTGCACCGGCAATGTTTTAGATATCGACATTGCCAAATCGGTTTTACCAGAAGCGGTAGGGCCCATTAGAAAAATAATCAGAGGGCGCTCGTTTCGCGCCAATAAGCATTGCTCTTTATGAGGGCCAGCCATCGGGTTAGACATTCTTAGAATTCACTTAATATCGTGGGGCATTTTTTTAGCCGGAAAGAAAACACTGCGTCCAGATACTTTTCTACTGACCACGCATGAATAATTTATCCAATTCCGCCAAAGATTGTAATGCCCAGGTTGGGCGCCCGTGGTTACATTGCCCGCTGCGTTCCGTGGCCTCCATATCACGCAAGAGTGCGTTCATTTCTGCCAAAGTGAGTTTTCGGTTAGCACGCACCGCGCCATGACAAGCCATGGTGCCTAAAATGGCATTCATGTTTTCACGGATACGTGTACTGGCACCGTGTTCTCGTAAATCTGCCAAGACATCTCTGACCAAATTCTCTGCATTCGCTTTCTGTAAAATCACAGGAATCTGGCGAACCACTAAACTTTCTGGCCCCGCACGTTGTAACTCAAAACCAAGGTTTTTAAACACCTCATTTTGTTGCTCGGACAAATCCGCTTCTGCCTCACTCACCGCGATGGTTAACGGCACCAAAAGCGGTTGCGCTTGTATGCCTTTCTCTTCAAAGGAAATTTTCATTCGCTCGTACGTAATTCGTTCATGAGCGGCATGCATATCCACGACCACCAACCCTTGCTCATTCTCTGCCAGAATGTAAATGCCTTTTAATTGAGCGATGGCATAACCCAATGGTGGGGCCTCTCCGCTACCAATATTATGGCCCACTGTATTTTCGACACCACCGCTCGACATTGACGGAGAAAATGGCGCCGCGTCTATCGCAGACCCTGCAGATGAACCCGATTTTGATTGATCAGGATGCAAGGCTCCGTAGGCGCCTATTTGTTCTTTTACCGCCATCGCCCCATGGGATGCAGCAGGATCAAATAAAGATTTGGGACGATACGAATGCACCGGTGCATTCGAGCTGGCCTGAGCTGATGAATCTTGCAGATTCATTTGTCCTTGCCCTGAAAACTCTCCGCGAGTAATTGGGGCATTTTCTTGAGTAGTGGCTGACGATACATTTCCGGCATGATCTAATTCTGAATGGACAGATAACTGGTCTGCTGGTCGTACTTCTGCCAAAGCATGGTGCAAACTTTTAAATAAAAAGTCGTGAACAGAACGATTATCACGAAAACGCACTTCGTGTTTTGTAGGGTGTACGTTGACATCTACCGAGGCCGGGTCCAATTCCAGGAATAATACAAACGCCGGATGACGACCATGGTAAAGGACATCCTGATAAGCTTGGCGAATCGCATGACTCACAAGCTTATCTCTAATGGCACGACCATTAACGTAAAAGTGCTGTAAATCCGCCTGGCTGCGGGAAAAGGTAGGTAACGCAACCCACCCCCACAAACGCAATCCAGTACGCTCAATATCGATATGAACAGCGTTTTCCATAAACGCTGGTCCACACACCTGTGCCACTCTTCGCTCTTGTTCAATTTGAGCAGTAGCCGGTCGCCATTGGTGAACCACCCTACCGTTAGTGCGCAGTGTAAAACCGACACCGAATTGCGATAACGCCACACGCTTGATGACATCGTCAATTCGATTTTGCTCTGTTTTTTCTGTTCGTAAAAATTTACGCCGTGCGGGAGTATTAAAAAACAAATCACGTACTTCAACAGTGGTGCCTTGCGGGTGCGCCGCAGGCGAAGTTTCCGCTTGCATGTCTCGCCCCTCAGCTTTCGCCTGCCAACCGACATTGCCATCGGTGGACGACGTTAAGGCCAAACGCGCCACCGAACTGATGGACGCTAGGGCCTCACCACGAAAGCCCAATGTAGAGACCGCTTCAAGGTCATCTAACTGATAAATTTTACTGGTCGCATGACGACTTAACGCCAAGGGCAAATCATCTTGCTCAATACCACAACCATTATCACGCACACGCATGAGCTTAACGCCACCCTGCTCAATATCGATATGCAAATGGGTCGCACCAGCATCAATGCTGTTTTCCAATAATTCTTTAATGACAGACGCCGGTCGCTCTACTACTTCTCCGGCAGCAATCTGGTTTGCCAAACGCGGACTTAATAATCGAATTTTTGCCATGAATACTGTCGCACTCAAGTTGCTTGTACCATTACAGAAAGCACTTGAGACTTTGGGTTTAAATTTAGGTTAAAGGCTATCTGTTTGAATGGCCCGATGGTAAATAGCCCTGAAAGTTACATGTCCGTGTCTCAGTTATCTTTGAGACCCTCTCATACGATCAAGATGTGGGTATTTTAATACGCTGACCTACACGAATTAAATCGCTGCGTAATCCATTATGGGCCCGTAGGGTATTTACACTGATGTTATAACGCTGTGCGATTTTAGATAAGGTATCCCCAGACGCAATGACGTGAACAGTTTCACCGCTCCCTTTTTTACTTTTGCGCCATGCGACGAGGGAATCCGATGGAGGGTTATCATAAAAATACGACTTAATACCTGAAAAGATTTGTTTTGCTAACTTACGACGATAAGACGGCGTCGAAAGTTTTTTGGCTTCACCCGGATTGGAAATAAAACCGGTTTCCACCAAAATGGATGGAACATCTGGCGATTTCAGCACCGCAAACCCTGCCTGTTCCACATGGCTTTTATGGAGTTTTGCCACCTTACCCATGGACTTTAAAACTTTATCCCCCACCTCAAGGCTCGAACTCAACGTCGCGGTCATGGATAAATCCACCAACACGCTTTGCACATCCGGGCTTTTACTGCCCAAATCTACATTCCCAACGCCCCCAATAAGGTCAGATTTATTTTCGTTTTTTGCCAAAAAACGTGCTGTTTCCGACGATGCTCCTTTTCGAGACAACGCAAACACCGAGGCGCCTTTTGCCTGAGGCTTGTGAAACGCATCCGCATGGACAGAAACAAACAAATCCGCACGCGCATTACGTGCGTGATCACGACGCTTATACAAAGGAATGTAATAGTCTCCAGTGCGCACTAAATTCGATTTAAATCCAGACTCGGCATCAATCAATTTTGCTAATTCTTTCGCAATGGCCAACACAACATCTTTTTCTCTGAGTCGGCCAGGGCCACTTGCACCTGGGTCTTCACCACCATGGCCTGCATCGACAGCAATCAAAATATCTCTTCTCTGATTTCCAGAATCGGCTCGTGCCGTTGCGACGGTTTTCACGGTGGATTTTTTTACATCATCGTATAAATCCACCACAAGACGATCTGGCTTGTCAGCGTTTTTAAGCAATGCAAAACTTTTGGGTTTGATGTCCGCTTTTAAATCCAACACCACGCGTAAATTTTTCTTGTTACGCACTGCAGATCGGATGCGAGCAATGGGCGTATTCTCTAATTCAAGATCGTTAAAGGAGGCAGACAATTGCGTATTTTCAATATCGATAACAAGACGAGAAGGGGATGACAACGTAAATAACTTATGTTCGGCAGGATGGGATAAGTCAAAGACTAAACGTGTATTGTCAGGGGCACGCCACAAACGCACCCCTTCAACATCAGCAGCCAGAGTTTCAATATTAACAACGACGGAGCTTAATAGGATTAAACCGTAACCTAAGCACTTCCCTCCGCGATGTCTTAACGACAACCAACATCGTTGCAATCGCTGAATCAAAATAACCATCTACCCCCCGTGCACCCTACTTTCCAATTTCAATCATTCAACGATATCAACATAAATTGGCGCTTGTTTATAGTTTAGACACCAATCCCCGTTTACTGAAAGCCCTCATCAATTTCACCAAGGCAAATTCACTTCGTGAAATGGCCTTTAGAAATAACCTTTAAAAACTCTCTGTAGTGTGTGCCTATCATTTTAACCTACCCTGAATAGTGACCCAATCGCCACTGAAGTGAAGTAAAAATACTAAAATGAAGAAAAAACCACACTGCAAAATGCCCCGATCACTCCAACAATACATCACCAAGACATTTCGATTACGATAAAAAGGAGGTGAGAATCCCTTCGCCTTTGGAATTCAGCGCCGTCAACAACGCCGAGCGTCCGGGTGCTTTCACGGAAATATCAATCATAATATCGGCCGGCGGTAAAAAGCCTTCCCCACGGGATGGCCATTCCATCAAGCACACAGATTGACCTTCAAAGTAATCACGAATTCCCATAAATTCTAATTCTTCAGGGTCCGCCAAACGATACAAATCGAAATGATACACACGAGGCGATAATTGTTCGTAAGGTTCCACCAAAGTATACGTCGGGCTTTTCACCGCACCATGATGACCAAAACCCGTCAGCAAACCTCGGCTAAACGTGGTCTTACCTGCCCCCAAATCTCCTTGCAAATAAATAACGACCCCTAATGACGCATCACTCTCAGAAAACACTTTAGTAATGGCACGACTCATTCGCTGACCCAATTCAATCGTGGCTGGCTCACCTTCGAGATAGCGCGTTACTGTCAACGTTGAGGTATGAATATCCGCACCCATTTCAAACAACCCATTTCCTATTCTTAATCAACTGATTTTTATCAACTTATGCAATTCATAAAACGAGCTCACGTTTCGCCACGCTCGCGCCCAGAATAAACACAAAAAAACGAATACAACAAAGCTAATACACCAAAATGCCCGAATCGTGATACTCCACCCCATTGAGCAAACTTCGAATAAAGGGAATTAAATCACGAGCCAATAACCCTCGTTGCCCGTCTTCCTCTGCGGCCAAATCTCCCGCTGCGGCATGTATCGCCGTCGCCATGCACGCCGCCGTATTTTGCTCAACACCCTGCGCTAAAAGAGAGGCAATAACCCCGGTAAGCACATCACCCATGCCACCGCTGGCCATACCCGGATTCCCCAAAGTGCAAATAAACAACTGCTCATCGGTTGTCGCCACCACCGTACCTGCCCCCTTTAACACCACAGTGCAACCGAATTTCCGGCGTAATTGGCGTGCTGCAGACAGGCGATCAGCCTGAATATCTTTGGTGCTCATTCCCAGAAGGCGTGCGGCCTCTCCAGGGTGCGGAGTCATCACCACATTAGAGAAATCAGCATTATCGGCATCGCCTAATAAATCGGTTTCTGCAAGCAAGTTAAGAGCATCAGCATCCAATACTTTCGGCAAAGGACATTTTAAAACCGCTTGCAACAGTTGCTGAGACCATGCGGATTTTCCTAAACCCGGGCCAACGGCCAATACCGTTGGCCGAGAGAGTAAATCCGCCAATTCCTGCCCCGACTGAACCCCCAAGGCCATCACTTCTGGATGTGCAGTGATGGCAGCCCCTACATGCTCAGACCGTGTAGCCAAGCTGGTCAAGCCACTGCCACAGCGTGCACTTGCCTGTGCCGCCAACAACGCCGCGCCGCCATACCCACGGTCTCCTCCCACCACCAATACATGCCCAAAGTCCCCTTTATGGGCATCATTCATTCGAGGCGGTAACTGACCCAACAACGTGGGTAAACGCAAACGTTCTGCCGTTGTATCGGCGACATGGTAAGCCTCGGGAGGAATATCCAGGTGATCAAACACCACCTCACCACACAGCGCAGGCCCACGACCTGTAAACATCCCCAACTTCAAACCAATAAAAGTCACAGTAAGATCAGCTTCAACCGCTACATCACTGACCGCGCCCGTATCGGCATTCACGCCCGAAGGTAAATCCACCGCAACCACTTTTGCCCCGAGGGCACGGGCTTTATTGATCGCTTGTACACACTGAGCGTATCGGTCACGAAGCTTGCCAGAAGCACCTGTCCCCAGTAAGGCATCAACGATCACTTCACCAGAAATCATGTCTGCACCAACCGTCGTGGCTTCATTCACTTGCTCAACACTCACCCCTTCTGCTTGAGCGAATTGACAAGCGCGAAGCGCATCTCCTTTCAAATCATCAGGGGCACTCATCGCCAATAGCTGCACTTCAACTCCACGACGCTTGGCTAGCGCCGCAATAACATAGCCATCACCACCGTTATTGCCTGATCCACAAAAAATGGTTATTCGATCTACATTGGGCCACCGTGAAAGTATTGCCTGAAAACATGCACGTCCCGCTCTTTTCATCAACACCACACCGGGAATATCCAATGATTGGATCACATGTTGATCAATCAACCGGGTAGCCTGTGCGGTGTACAGTTGCACAGGTAACGAAAAATGCTGCGTTGTACCCTCCAACGCTTGAAATTCAGGCTGCATAATATTCTCTCAAACTTAATTTAGCGCCGTTGCGAGCAAGGCCTTACCCCAAATAATGTTGGAAGATAAGCTTTGCTCATTCACGATCTTTTCAAAAAACCGTAAAATTATACGGCAGGCTACATGCAATACACAGAGTTTGCGAACACTTAGTTTGCGAACACAAACTCCGTAAAAAACCAACACTCTTACTTGATATGACTCACAATACGCCTTCGCCACAATGCCACCACGCCTCCTGTGAGACAGAGTCGTCGAATGCGCTATCCATGACCCAATTAATGAATCAAATACGAATGTGGGCCAAAGAATTTGGATTTCAACAAGTTGGCGTCAGCGATTGTGATTTATCAGATGCTGAAGATCGGCTAAAGCAGTGGCTCGCCAATGGCTTTCATGGAGACATGCAATGGATGGCCGACCATGGCAATAAACGTTCACGACCCGACGAACTCTTGCCTGGCACCACAAGAATATTAAGTTTTCGAATGGATTATTTGCCCGCCGATACAGATCAAATTTTAATTTTAAAATCCCCTGAAAAAGCATACGTATCGCGTTACACCCTAGGGCGGGATTATCACAAGCTAATTCGAAAGCGCCTCAGTACAATTGCTCGAAAAATCGAAACCTATGCCCAACAACATCATCCAATCAATAGGACGATTAATGGAACAACCAATAGGACAACCAATAGAACAACCAACAAGACAACCCACGACCCTAGTTCATTTTCCCACCGAGCCTTTGTTGATAGCGCACCAGTCATGGAACGGCCCATAGCAGAAAAAGCCGGGCTCGGCTGGGTGGGTAAGCATTCTTTAGTTATACACCCCAATGCCGGCTCGTGGTTTTTTCTAGGGGAGATTTACACGAACTTGCCGTTACCCGTTAACGACACACTAGAAGAAAATCGCTGTGGAGAGTGCACAGCCTGCTTGAAGGTATGCCCTACTGATGCTTTTACGAAACCTTATGAACTAGACGCCCGCCGTTGTATTTCGTATTTAACCATTGAAAACAAAGGCCCGATTCCAGAAGAATTTCGCGAGCCAATGGGCAATCGCGTCTTTGGTTGCGATGATTGCCAAGCGATTTGCCCTTGGAATAAATACGCACGCTTCACTCAAGAAGACGATTTTCAGCCACGCCATCATTTAGATCGAGCAGATTTAGTAGACTTATTTACTTGGCGAGAAGAAGAATATTTACAACGTACCGAAGGCTCTGCCATCCGACGTATCGGTTATGAAAACTGGGTACGTAATTTATCGATAGGGTTGGGCAACGCTCCGACTTCCGAGTCTGTCATCAACGCGTTGACAGAAAAATTAGACGATAAAGACCGCCCGTTACCCGACATGGTAAAAGAACACATCCAGTGGGCGCTGAACCAACACACGGTGGTAAAACAACACAACCCCAAACACCGGCGACGCCGAAAAGTGGCCGACCACAAGTGGTGATGCCTTGACGACATCCGCCACGACTGGCGCCCAATGACTGTGGCCTCTCAATAGCCATGAAAGCCATGGACACTCAATAACCATGGACGCTCAATAGCTATGGGAACGCAATAACCATGGACGCTCGACAATCACTGGTGCTCGGGGAGCCGAATAAAATGTTCCTGATAATGACGCAATTCATTAATGGAATCTCTAATATCATCCAACGCCAAGTGCGAACCAGATTTTTTCACCCCAGCCAAGACCTCAGGTGCCCAGCGCCGCGCCAATTCTTTTAACGTACTGACGTCTAAATTACGGTAATGAAAATATTTTTCTAACTGCGGCATACCTTTAACCAAAAAGCGTCGGTCTTGGCAGATGGAATTACCACACATAGGTGATTTTCCTGCCGGCACCCATTGTTTTAAAAATTCAATGGTATCCGCCTCAGCCTGTGCCAATGTCATCTGGCTTTGGCGCACTCGCTCGGTTAACCCTGAGCCACCATGCTGGCGAGTATTCCACTCATCCATCGCGGCAAGAGCAGACTCACTTTGAGAAATCGCGTACACCGGACCTTCAGCCAACACGTTTAAGTGTGCGTCCGTCACGATGGTTGCAATCTCAATGATGACATCGTTGTCCGGATCAAGGCCGGTCATTTCCAAATCAATCCAAATTAAATGATTATTTTCCTCTGCCATGAACTCACCCTGCCGTTGTGGTTTATCTGTCGTTGTTACGATTTTATTATGTGGTTTTTAAAAAATAAAATTCGACGATTAATACATCGTCGTGGAAGGAATCTTAGCAAAGTTGCGTATAATCACGCCTTTAGAATTTCTTTCTTTTGTTATTTACCATTTGTTATTTACCACTGGAGTACCGGTTTCCAATATGTCGAAACGCAAACTGACTCGCCGACAAGCTTGGCGCGTAGCCAAAATTCAGGAAGAACGACAAAAGCGCGCAGAAAAGCGAGAGCGTGAAACCGATGCCTTATTAGAAGACTCCGCATTGGAACCAGAAGAAATTGGCTTGGTGACTGCGCATTTTGGTGTTCAAGTCGAAGTGGTCAATATTGATGACATTGAGCGCAAAGACCGCTTTCGCTGCCATATGCGGGCCAATTTAGGCTCTTTGGTTACCGGTGATCGAGTGGTATGGCGCCGGGAAAAAGACAGCGACATGGGCGTGATTGTGGCGGTGCAACCCAGAGAGAGCGAACTGACTCGTCCCGATAGCCACGGTGCCCTAAAAACCGTCGCCGCTAACATCAATCATATTATCATCGTATTTGCACCCTACCCAGAACCCCACAGCTTTCTGATTGACCGCTATCTCGTCGCAGCAGAAACACTGGGGATTCGCCCGGTACTCCTGTTGAATAAAATCGATAGCGTGAATAACAAAAACCGGGCTTCAATCGAACAACTCTTGAATATTTATCGGAATCTGGATTACCCCTTGATGGAAGTCTCCACCAAAACCGGTGAGGGAATGGAAACATTAAAAGACTTTCTCGCCGATCAAATCAGTGTGTTTGTGGGTCAATCTGGTGTGGGAAAATCATCCCTTGTGAACAAGTTGCTGCCTACCGCCGAACAGCGAGTAGGCGCGCTTTCTGAAGCACGACAAAAAGGCACCCATACCACCACCACAGCACAACTTTTTCACTTTCCTGCGGGAGGCGACCTTATTGACTCTCCAGGGATTCGAGAGTTTGGCCTATGGCATATGGATGCCCAAGCCGTTTTAGAAGGGTTTACTGAGCTGCGTCCTTTTATCGGCCACTGTAAATTTCGGGATTGCCGCCACGAACAAGAGCCCCATTGTGCGATTCTGAAAGCAGTGGAAGACGGTCATATAAGCGCTGAACGGATCGCCAGTTACCGACACATCATTGCCAGCCTAGAAAAGTAAATACGCACACCAAAGATGGCCTTGCTATGCTTGGGGATGAGTCATTTTCACTCCCAATGTTAATCACAGAGGCCAACTTATTACGATGGATGATGCCAGTCACGCCAGAAAACCACAGGCAGTACCCTCTGAGCATCCATCCTCACAAAAGACGGACACCTGGCTTAGAAAGATTCAAAAATCGTCTACGTTACTGTTGCCAGGGCACCGAGACAGGCTCCTACAAGCCTTATCACGCAAAGCAGCCAATGCGAATAACATTGCCGACGCTGTGGCCAAAGATCTCGCCCTCTCAGCTTGGGTATTCACCAAAACACATCGATTAATGGCAGCGAACCCCAACGGGCAATCGGAATCTCATAATCTTGCCCACGCCATCAGCTTGCTGGGTATTCCCGCACTTGAAGAGCAAGTACGCCGAAGCCAGGAACACAATCCCAAAGCACTGCAAGCCAATCTTGGGCTATGTAATGCGTTTGTGGATGCTGAGCTCGTACAAACCCTCTGGTCGACATTGTCTTCACCCAACCTATCGACATCGCCAATCAAACCCATCGGCGAGCCACATCTGCACCAATCGCAAAACCAGTCGGGCCAAAGCCTATCGGGAGTAAACATAAACGCAGCAATCTTATTCAGTGCACCACTGTGGCAACTGTGGCACATACAACCCGGTGCTATGTTGGAACGAGAGCGACGATTTATTGCGTTTCAGCGAAGCCCCGTCCAAGTGGAAAAACAGCTATTCCAATGTACGCTGGCGCAAATCTGCAATCACTATTTTTCAGACTCTCCTCTTTCCCATGTTTGCGCTGACGCCTGGGCGTTTATCGGCACACTGCAACAAAATCCATTCGCTCAGCAACGCCATATTATCGGTGACTTCACAACCCCTGACTCGCCACAACGTTCCACCGCGCCTGAAAGCTTGCAGCATCGATCCTCTCAATGCTTGGCATTGACCTATTTATGGGTGCGATCACTGCGAACGCACCCTCAACATCCTCACACCCAGCGTTGGCAACACTGGCTCGCTAACCAACTTACCCCACCATTGGAAGGCAACGATGCCCATCAACATGAATGGCTACACAAGCTGTGGATAAACACCATCACCCAGTACACACTTGCACCCCAATTCCCGTTAGAAGCCCACCCTGCACGACATCTCATCAGCCATGGCGGTACGGTGGATTATCTATCGCCACTGCGTGATGCCCCCCTTCAGGCAGAAGGGCATCAAACAACAGCGCCCGCACAAGCTATAGCTATATCCAAAACAACATCCAAAACAACATTGAAAACGGAGACGATAACACCGAAAAGCACAGCAAAGACCCGAAACAGCATTGTGCTGTCGCAACTTCAAAAACGCCTTAAAAACGGTATGCCGACTCTGCATTCACTCATGCATGCACTGGTGAGCGGCCTCCATGAGGGGCTTGGGCTAGAAGTCTGTACACTCGCTCTACTCAATAGCCAACGAGATACTTTACGATGGTATTACTATCAAGGTGTGACTCGGGACGACGAGTTAATCCAAACCTCACTGCCTTTTCCAAACGCAACAGGCGAGGTGTTCAATCAACTACTTGACAGTGACCCCCCAGAAGCCAACCAAGCGAGCGCTCTGTCATCCCGCTACCTTCAAGCCGTGCAGTGGCAGCACCTGAAAAAGTCGTTACCGGCACCATTACATGCCTTCGAGCGTCACGGAACTCTGTCTCTTGTCCCGATTCGACATTACCAGAAAGCCATCGGCATTCTTATGGCGACGCCAACAACCCCATCAGAGCACAAGCGTATTATTCAGTTCTCGGCATTAACAACCAGTGCGTTACAACGCTTACGTCGACGTCAATAGCGATTAGGGAAATCAATATCATTGTCATACAATGACGACCTAACTGTTATTCTTCATTCCGCCACAAGAGTGCGTTATGTCTTCACTTCCATTACTCATCGAACCCGCAGAACTGGCATCACTCCTTGAACAAGGGAAAGCCGACTCTCAACCGTCTACCTTGTTAATTATCGACCTCTGCCAAGAAGCCCAATACCATGCCGGACACCTTCCTGGTGCCATTTATGTCTCTCCTCGATCACTGGTGGCAGGCACGCCGCCAGCGCCAGGAAAACTGCCTAACGAAGAACAACTGACACAACTGGCAAGGCAAATTGGTCTGACGCCAAACACCCATGTGATTGCTTACGACGACGAAGGCGGCGGCTGGGCTGGGCGTTTTTTATGGACGCTGGAAATCATTGGCCACCATAAATTCAGCTACCTCAACGGTGGGCTACATGCTTGGGCCGGTGAAAGCTTGCCCATGGAAAATACCGTCAATACAGCCACACCCAGCGACTATGATATCGCACTCAATTTCACACCCAGAGCCACTGTCGAGAGTATTCTTTCAGGCCTTGAAAGTCATAACCTTATGGTGTGGGACGCCCGTGGCGCCGATGAGTATCGTGGTGAGAAAGTCCTAGCAGCCAAAGGCGGCCATATTCCTGGTGCTATTCACTGTGAATGGACCGAGCTCATGGATCGCAATGCCCATTTGAAAATTCGTCGCGATGCACGGGAATATCTGCAACAAAAAGGTATCGATGGAAGCCTACCCATCGCCACCCATTGCCAATCTCATCATCGTTCTGGTTTTACCTATTTGGTTGGCAAAATCCTTGGGTTTGAAATGCAAGGCTATGACGGTTCATGGTCTGAATGGGGTAACCACCCCGATACCCCTGTTGAACGCTGATTCCTTGGCCCGACTTCTTTCCCTTAGTCTGACTTTTTAAAAGAGATACAGATTAAAAGAAACACCGATTAAAAGAGACACCGAATGAACGAAAAACTTTTTGCGGCACTGCAATATTTCACGCCTCAAACAACTCTATCGCGCGCCGCAGGCTGGATGGCAGAAACCCACATTAGCGCTATTAAAAACCCCTTTACCCGTTGGTTTGTCAAACAATTTGATGTGAACATGAGTGAAGCGGTAGAGGAAGATCCAACTGCCTACCCAAGCTTCAACGCCTTTTTCACCCGCGAATTAAAAGAAGGGGCTCGTCCTTTTGACTCAAGCCCCCATGCTCTTATCAGCCCCGCCGACGGTGCCATCAGCCAAATTGGCGCCATTGAATCAGGCCGTATTTTTCAAGCCAAAGGGCAATCGTTTACAGCATCTGAGCTGGTGGGCGGCAATCCGGAATGGGCAAAGCCTTTTAATTTTGGCCAATTTTCTACCATTTATTTGTCCCCTAAAGACTACCACCGCGTCCATATGCCCATCGCCGGTACTCTGAAACGGATGGTGCACATCCCAGGAGACCTGTTTTCGGTAAACAACGCCACCGCAAATCAAGTACCACGCTTATTTGCACGCAACGAACGCGTTGCCTGCTTCTTTGATACGGAATACGGAGAAATGGTCATGGTGTTGGTGGGCGCGATGATTGTAGCCAGTATTGAGACTGTATGGGCAGGCTTAGTCACACCACAAAAGAAAGTCGTCCGCACCTGGGATTACGAATCAGATCCGATTCACTTAGAAAAAGGCGCAGAAATGGGCCGATTCAAATTAGGCTCTACCGTAGTGATGCTCTTCGAGCCTGGGAAAATCGATTGGTGTAAAAAATTAGAGCATGGCTCTCCTTTAAAAATGGGCGAAACCATTGCGAATAAAATCATTGATCAAAAAAGTTGATGGAAAATAAATCATCAATCTGAAGTGAATCACCAACATCAAAACATGGCGCAAGGACGCGTCAAAAAAATCTTTGCACAGAGAGGTTAAAATTAGCGTTACCGTTTAAAAAAAGAAAAAAGACCTTTTTTCGGTTTTACCATTTGCGAAAAAATATATTTGTCACGAATAGCATTAACGTCCACATCGTAACTGCCCGGCTCTAGATCACGAGCAATTTCAATCATTTCCACTTCGTAGCGCGTCTTTTTCCCTTCATCAATTTGCTTTTGTTTATTTCGTTCATCCACCGCCAAATCCAGTAACACCGGCTTGGGCAAGCGCTGCTTGAAAGAATCCAATACCACCATGACTTTGGGCTTCAAACGACGAGAAAAATTCTGCTCCACTACAACACCGACTTCACCTGTGGACAATTCCACCAACGTACCCGTCGGATATAAACCAATCGCACGAATGAATTCCACGACCAACTCTTCCTGAAATTCAATATCGCGAAGTTCATACAATTTGGCGACCGCCTTTGAAGGCGACATCGGGTGTTTTTGGTCTCGTGGGTTGGTGGTGTAATCGTAAAACGTCACAATGCCCGCAATTTTTCCCAACAAAGGAATCTTATCGCCACGCAAGTGCTGCGGAAACCCACTACCGTTTATACGTTCACAATGCGTTTTCACTACAGAAATCACTCGGGGTTCTACACCCGAGGTATTTCGTAACATTTCAACGCCTTTATCAACGAAGGATTCAAACACTTGCACTTCATCAGGGGAGCGTAATTGTTTTGCCAAAAGGTCACGAGACAATTGTGTCTTACCCACATCTTTTAGCAATACACCCATCGATAAAGTCTCTAAATCACTCTTGGGCAATCCGATGTGACGACCAAAAAGAATGGCCCATACTGAAGAGCGAACAACGTGGGCATAGGTATATTCATCCACTTCCTGTACACGAGAGAGCCACGTAAACGCATCGGGGTTACGCAGTACGCTATCCACCATTTGGCTGGCATAACGCTTAGTTTCATGAATAGGTACATCACCGCCTTCACCAATGTGCTGCATTACCTCTGACACTGCTCGATACATGCGTGAATGCAACTGCTGGGCGCCCGATAATTCCACTTTTAACGGCTGGGTAAACTCACCGTATACTCCGCCACGAATTTTTAATGGCCCCACTTGAATATTGGCTCGCTCATGCTTTGCAGAGCGAGCTTGTTTTGGGCTAAGAATACCGGGTTTATTAGGAGCAACAGGGGCGGCGGAATGTTTGACTGAGACCACACCACGGCCTTTTGCCACATCAATATAAACATGCTTACAGTGAATTTTTAACTCGCGAATTTCATCCAAATCACGAACGTAAAAGCCCTGTAAAGGGAAGGGCGTTTGCGTCCACGGGCGATCCAGCCCAGACACAAACATGCCTACAACCAATTCATTAACATCCACCTTAACTTGTTTTACGCCCAACGTAGCTCCCTCATGGTCGATCGACAAAGATCAATCATCATCGGGTTACCCATAAATACCTCTCACAGAGGGACTCAAATTATGGCCCGAAATGTTATTTATATAATAAATATGAACGCGAAGTCATCTAATCGCCACAGCTATCTTCAGCATAAAAACGCTCACACGAAGATGACTCAACAATACACTTACAGTGTAGAAAAGGATAAAGGTCTTTGTAAGGCGGTAAACTGAGTCTACCGCCACTCAATCAAGGGCCAACAGAGCCAAAATAACCCGCTCTAGCTGCACTCTATGTTCGATCAACGATGATAGGATTCCGACAACTCATGCACAGCATTGATGAAAGCCCCGGCATGTTCTGGATCCACTTCAGGCGTAATTCCATGGCCTAAATTAAAGACATGGCCACTCCCCTGACCAAACCTCGATAAAATCCGGCCCACCTCTTCCCGAATACGCTCAGGTTTTGCGTACAAAATGGAAGGGTCCATATTGCCTTGCAGGGCCACTTGACCGCCGACTCTCGCACGAGCATCACCGATGTCACAAGTCCAATCAAGCCCCAAGCAATCAGGCCCGGCCTCTGCCATGGATTCTAACCAAAGACCTCCGCCCTTGGTAAATAGAATGGACGGGACTCTACGCCCTTCACGCTCTTTAATTAAACCACTGACAATCTTTTTCATCGGCTTTAAAGAAAACTCTTGGTAAGCGTCGGCCGATAACGCCCCCCCCCAAGAATCAAAAATTTGAACCGCCTGGGCACCGGCTTCAATTTGCGCGTTCAAATAAGCGGTAACGGAATCTGCCAACACATCCAATAGCTGCGCAAATACTTCAGGCTCGTTATACATCATCGCTTTCGTTTTACGATAATCTTTGCTGGAACCCCCTTCAACCATATAAGTGGCCAATGTCCATGGGCTACCCGAGAAACCAATCAGTGGCACTCGACCATTCAGCTCTCTGCGGATAGTACTGACCGCATCAATGACGTATCCAAGATCCTTGACTGGATCAACAATACTCAATGACTCAATGTCCGCAGCGGTAGAAATGGACTTTTTAAACCTCGGGCCTTCCCCGGTTTCGAAATACAAACCCAAACCCATCGCATCCGGTATCGTTAAAATATCAGAGAACAAGATGGCCGCATCCAGAGGGTAGCGCTCCAAAGGTTGCAAAGTTACCTCACACGCGAGCTCAGGGTTCATACACAAGCTCATGAAATCTCCTGCTTTCGAGCGTGTTGCTCTATATTCTGGAAGATAACGGCCCGCTTGGCGCATCATCCATACGGGGGTAACGTCCACCGGCTCACGCATCAATGCGCGTAAAAAGCGATCATTTTTTAGTTCTGTCATTTCGCTGCCAACCTAATTTGTTGATTCCTAATACGGTTTAACCATAAGAAAACGGGGGCCAATGGCCCCCGTTTCGTCATTCCCCTTTATACCCCCAAATAGTCGAGGATACCATCGGCGGCTTCACGCCCTTCCCAAATAGCAGTCACGACAAGGTCAGACCCTCTGACCATATCCCCACCGGCGAAGACTTTCGGGTTGCTGGTTTGAAACTTAAATGTTTGCTTCTCAGCGGCAACGACGCCGCCCCAATCATTCACCTGAATATCATGATCGGAGAACCAAGGTTCGGGGCTCGGCCTGAAACCAAAAGCAATCAGCACCACGTCTGCCGGTAAAACCTCTTCACTACCAGGTATCGGCTCAGGGCGACGACGACCATTCTCATCAGGCTCACCCAGTTTTGTGGTCACCACTTTCACACCTTCAACGCGATCATCACCCACAATGGCAATAGGCTGACGATTAAACAAAAACTGCACACCTTCTTCCCGAGCGTTAACGACCTCGCGTTTGGAACCCGGCATGTTTTCTTCGTCTCGTCGATAAGCACAGGTGACGGATGTTGCCCCTTGGCGAATAGAGGTTCGATTGCAATCCATGGCTGTGTCTCCACCACCAAGTACAACCACTTTTTGCTCTTTCACACTGATGAAATCAGCAGGGTCTTTCTCAAATCCCAAATTACGATTGACGTTGGAAACAAGGAAAGGCAATGCATCATGTACGCCTGGTAAATCTTCACCAGGGAACCCACCTTTCATGTAGTTGTATGTTCCCATGCCCATGAATACAGCATCGTATTCTTGAAGCAGTTCTTCCATCGTAATGTCTTTACCCACTTCAGTATTTAATCGGAATTCAACCCCCATCTCTGTGAATATCTCACGACGGCGGCTCAATACAGACTTCTCCAATTTGAACTCAGGAATACCAAAAGTCAGCAAACCACCGATTTCAGGGTAACGATCAAACACCACAGGTTTCACGCCATTGCGCACCAAAACATCGGCACAACCAATCCCGGCAGGGCCCGCACCAATCACGGCGACTTTTTTGTCGGTCCAAACCACCTTGGACATGTCTGGCTTCCAGCCCATGGCAAAGGCGGTGTCAGTAATGTATTTTTCTGCATTGCCAATCGTGACGGCACCAAAGCCATCGTTGAGGGTACACGCCCCTTCACATAATCTATCTTGAGGGCAAACTCGACCACACACTTCCGGCAGTGAGTTAGTTTGGTGGCTCAGTTCCGCTGCTTCAAAAATATTGCCTTCAGAAATTAACTTTAACCAGTTAGGGATAAAGTTATGCACTGGGCATTTCCACTCACAATACGGGTTTCCACATTCCAAACAGCGGTGGGATTGCTCTTGCACTTCTTTCTTAGAGAAGGGCTGATAAATCTCAACGAACTTTTCTTTGCGCGCTCGTAGAGATTTTTTAGCGGGGTCTTTACGCCCCACGTCTATAAACTGGAAATTGTTATTTAGCCGTTCAACCATCGAATATCACCTTTTCTCGTGGCTCACCCTAGGCCGTCGAAACGACCAGCGCCTTGTTTATGAGGAAGTCAGGGCCGCCCGGCTATTCGCCGCGCTTCGTTACCCTGTCCAACAAGCTGGCCAAATCGGCCGCTTTGGGTTTTACCAACCAGAATCGACCCAGGTAGTCTTCAAAGTCATCGAGGATCTCCTGGCCCCACGCACTGCCCGTTTCAGCAACAAATTCTTCAATCACACCACGCAGATGGTTACGATGTCCTTCTGTTGCTTCACGATTAATGCGTTGAATATCGATCAATTCATGGTTATAGCGATCTACGAACGCGTTGTTCTTATCTAGCACGTACGCAAAACCACCGGTCATACCAGCACCGAAATTCACACCGGTATCACCCAGTACTGTGACGACACCGCCAGTCATATACTCACAGCAATGATCACCAGCACCTTCTACCACCACATGGGCACCCGAGTTACGGACGCCACAGCGCTCACCGGCCCTACCCGCTGCATATAACTTCCCGCCAGTGGCGCCATACAAACAGGTATTACCCATAATGCTGGTGGTGTTGGTTTTGAAACTGGAAACTTTCGGTGGGCAAATCACAATTTTACCACCGGCCATGCCTTTACCCACATAATCGTTGGCGTCGCCTTCGAGATACAGCTCCAAACCGCCAGCATTCCAGACACCGAAGCTCTGCCCCGCAATACCCGTTAAATTCAGTTTGATCGGTGCCTCGGCCATGCCTTGGTTACCGTGACGTTTGGCAATTTCACCACTTACACGAGCACCAATTGAGCGATCACAGTTGGTGATGTGGAAATCAAATTCCCCTCCCGACTTAGATTCAATCGATGGAAGCACTGCTGCCACGATCTCTTCGGCTTTTTGACCTTCATCGTAGGGCTTATTTCGCTCAACCTGACAAGAATCAGGTTTGGACTGTAAGAAACTATCTGTGTGGATAATTCGGCTTAAATCCAATTTTTTGTGCTGCTCTGTCGAGCCATCAATCACTTTAAGGAGGTCCACGCGACCAACAAGCTCTTCCAAGGAACGAACACCCAATGTAGCCATCCACTCACGGGCTTCCTCGGCAACAAACTTAAAGAAATTCATGGCCATATTCACCGTGCCAATGTAATGATCACGACGAAGATCATCTCTCTGAGTGGCTACACCGGTAGCACAATTATTGAGATGACAAATTCTCAGATATTTACAACCCAACGCCACCATCGGAGCAGTTCCGAACCCGAAGCTCTCTGCACCCAAAATAGCCGCCTTGATCACATCTAACCCTGTTTTCAATCCACCATCAGTCTGTACTCGTACTTTATCGCGCAAATCATTCGCTTTCAGAGTTTGATGCGTCTCAGATAAGCCAAGCTCCCAAGGGGAACCCGCATAACGGATCGAAGTTAAAGGGCTCGCTGCCGTACCGCCATCGTATCCAGAAATCGTGATCAAATCGGCATAGGCTTTTGCCACACCTGCCGCGATGGTACCGACACCAGGACGAGAAACTAACTTGACCGAAACCAGTGCATTCGGATTCACTTGCTTCAAGTCATAAATCAGCTGCGCCAAGTCTTCAATAGAATAAATATCATGGTGGGGCGGGGGTGAAATCAAGGTCACACCCGGCACAGAATAACGCAGCCGTGCGATCAATTTATTGACTTTACCGCCGGGTAACTGGCCACCTTCACCAGGCTTAGCGCCCTGAGCCACCTTAATTTGCAATACATCAGCGTTGACCAGATAGTGTGGTGTCACACCAAAACGACCTGATGCAATTTGTTTGATTTTCGAGACTCGATTGGTGCCAAACCTCGCTGGGTCTTCACCACCTTCACCAGAATTAGAACGACCTCCTAAGGTGTTCATCGCCTCCGCTAAAGCTTCATGGGCCTCTGGCGACAACGCGCCTAAAGACATCGCTGCAGAATCAAAACGTCGTACGATCGCCTCAATGGGTTCAACTTCATTAACGTCAATTGATTGCAGATCGTCTTTAAAACCCAATAAATCACGGAGTGTGGCGGTTGGACGGTTATTCACAAGCTCAGCCACATCACGCCATGCACTGTAGTCACCGGATTTCACCGCACGGTGCATAGCTTGAACCACATCTGGATTGTACGCATGGTATTCCTGACCATGGACATACTTGAGTAAACCGCCTTGAGCAATAGGTTTACGATTAATCCACGCGTTGGCCGCCAATAAGCGCTGTGCGTCTTCCAAGTCTGAAAAATCCGCACCTTGAATACGGCTGGGCGTGCCAACAAAGCACAGATCAACCACCTCGTCTGCCAAGCCAACCGCCTCAAATAGCTGAGCACCACGATATGACGCTACCGTGGAAATACCCATCTTCGATAGGATTTTCAACAACCCTTTGTTGAGTCCTCGGCGATAATTTTTATAGGCGGAATCGGTATCCACCATTAACTCACCGGTCTCGATTAAGTCATTGAGGAGGTAGTAACTCAGATATGGGAATACTGCTGTGGCACCAAAGCCTACCAACGCCGCCACTTGGTGTGGGTCTCGTGCCGTTGCGGTTTCCACAAGCAGATTAGACTCACAGCGCAAACCGGTATTGGTCAAATGATGATGAACTGCTCCGGTGGCGAGTAAGGCATGAATGGGCAATTGCCCTTGTTCAATACCATTATCGGTCAAAACAAGAATAACGCGGCCATCTCGAACGGCGGCTTCGGCATCCGCACAAAGCTTTTCGATAGCCTGTTTTAAGTTAAGCTGGCTTGGGTCGTACATCAATGGCAGTTGGATCGCCTCATAACCGGGGCGCGATACATCCAACAAGGTACGGAATTTTGCAGGTGATAAAACAGGCGAAGTCAGAATAATTCGATCAGCATGGTGTTCGGTTTGATCATACACCGACAACTCACGCCCAATACACGTCTCCAAAGACATAACGATCGCTTCCCGCAATGGGTCGATCGGTGGGTTGGTCACCTGTGCAAATTGCTGACGGAAATAATCATAGGGACTACGTAATTGGCCCGAAAGAACGGCCATCGGCGTGTCATCGCCCATGGAGCCTACGGCTTCTTGACCACCTTCGGCCAGAGGGCGTAGCACCTGATCTCGCTCTTCAAAGCTGACTTGGAACATTTTCATGTTCACTTTAAGTGCTTCAGCATCCATGGCGTTTTCCGCCACATCCGCTTCTAAGGTCGATTCAATACGTAACGCATTCTTGCGCATCCATTTTTTATACGGGTGGCTGTCTTTCAATTGACGATCTACATCTTCGGTATGGAAAAGCTCGCCAGTCTCTGTGTCTACTGAAAGAATCTGACCCGGCCCTAAACGCCCTTTAGCAACAACATCTTCAGGCTTGTAATCGTAGACACCGACTTCAGACGCGACCGTAATCACGTCGTCTTTTGTAATGACCCAACGGGATGGACGCAAACCATTACGATCGAGCGTACACACGGCATAGCGGCCATCGGTAATCACCAAGCCTGCCGGGCCATCCCAAGGCTCGATGTGCATGGAATTGTATTCGTAAAAGGCACGCAGGTTGGAGTCCATGTTCTCCACATTCTGCCATGCAGGCGGCACCAACATACGCACCGCTCGATGGAGCTCCATACCGCCTGTCAACAATACTTCTAACATGTTGTCCAAGCTGGAGGAATCTGACCCTTCTCGGTTTACCAACGGAGTGATGTCTTCAACATTGGGTAGCAAATCGCTGACAAATTTCGGCGTCCTCGCTACAGACCAGTTGCGATTGCCCATAACGGTATTAATCTCACCGTTGTGCGCCAAATAGCGGAACGGCTGAGCCAATGGCCAACGAGGCAAGGTATTAGTGGAGAAGCGCTGGTGGAAAACACAGATGGCGGTTTCTAAATCAGCATCGGCAAGGTCAAGGTAGAACTTGTCCAAGTCCACCGGCATCATCAAGCCTTTGTAAGAGATCACTTTGGTGCTAAGGCTTGCGATATAAAAGCTTTCGTCGCCAAATAGACGTTTTTCAATTTTTCGACGAGCCACATACAGTCTGGCGCTGAGCTGCTGCTCAGTTAAACCAATACCACTGGCAAAAACATGGAAGAAGGAAGGAAGGGATTCTAAAGCGATAGGACCAAGGCAACTAGGGTCGACAGGAACCTCTCGCCAGCCATGCACCTTAATGCCTTGAGCTTCAAATTCTTCATTGGCGATAGTTTGAGCCGATTTGGCTTTCTCACTATCGGAATCCAACATTACCGATCCTACGGCATACAATTGCGGTAGATCGATATCCAGGGCACTTTTCGCGACTTTGCGAAGAAAAGCATCAGGCTTTTGCAACAGCAAACCACAACCATCACCCGTTTTCCCATCTGCGGCGATACCACCACGGTGGGTCATGCACGTTAAAGCTTCGATAGCAGTCTTCAGCAAACGATGGCTTGGCTCACCCTTCAGGTGGGCAATTAACCCAAAACCACAGTTGTCTTTAAACTCATCCAAGCTATAGAGGCCATTACTCATAGACGGTCTCTCTTTTTACTCAGGTTACACACGTTTTTTGTTTGTTGTTGTCCCTATCGATGTCCTTTAAATGACATCAATTGCTTTTCCTCTTCCCTGAGACCAAAAAGCCCCGGAAACGGGGCTTTTTCTAAATGGGCGCTGAATGTTACTCGCAGTATTTGACCTTGGCAAGACAGCGCCGTTCCAATCATCGTCTAAAAAATCAAAAAACCGTCGAAAGGTGATTTAATTTCGTCGATATTCGTCTATTTGCTGCTTTAGTTCACTAATTTTTCTCGGCCAAGCACCGGCTTTTTTTTGTGCATTTGGAAGATTTTGCAGCCCAATCCTTGCTTCAGCCTCACTTTTATAGTCACCTTCCACTACCACAAACCAATCTTTTCTGCCCCGTTTCAACTTTAGCAGGCGTAGAGAAGCTCGGTTGGGTTGACCCTGTAAAAATTGCGTAATCGCCCTTTCTGATTCCGCCCCCATTACTTGCAGCATGAAGCGCGAATCTTCTCTTTGGTATACGTCTTCTGCATCATAAGACTCAATATTATTCGCATCTATCGATTGAACGACCTCTGGACTCTCGACAGATTCCCTATTTGGCAATGGCTCTGTAACCTCATCGACCAGCACCCCTATTTCATCTGGTATATTTTTGGCCATCTCGACTTTCCCATCTTCAAGTTGAGTATCAATCTGCTCAGCATTGCCCTCCAAAACGGCATCTGTCTTATAATCAGAAGAACTAGGTGCTTTCTCCGAAGTACCACTCAAAGGCAAACTCACCGTTATTACTTTTCTTTTTTCCTCATCGGCTTTTTCGATTTCTTGAAGAGCACCCATAACTGGGGGAGTGGCCACATCATCAATTATAGGCTCAGCAAGACTTGAATCCTCAGATACAGTCTCTTTTTGAGTCGCGTTTTTACTGGCACCAAGAGGGTTCGTATCCCCTTCAGAAGCCGCAAAGCCCGTTTGTTCAGAAGACCACCAACCACCAAACACAAGAACCAGTACAAACAGGACCCCCAAGCCAATAAGCATCGATAAGTGCATAGGGGGTAATCTGCGGTTTACGCGCTTATCTTCACCCTCAACCATGCTCATTAAGTGGCTCATCATCATTCGATTGAAATGATTGACATCACCAGAAGCTTTCTCAGCACAATCGGAAATAAAATCAGGCTCAATTTGAATTAAACCCTGAGAACCAGCTCCCTCTAGACACTCTTCAACATAACGACACCAGTCCTCTTGTGTAGGTGAGGCAAGTTCCATGTCGTACACCATCACCTCAATCAAATTTAAAGCATCCAATCGCTGAAGCAATGCATGAGTTCCTGCAAGAACTAAACGAAAGGCGGGCGACTCCTCCGATTCTGCCGCAGCCAACGCTAAGGTCATCAACATACCCAACAACTCGTCTTTACAGGTGTCAGCGGAATCAAGCAGTAAAGTGATCGGGCTATCACTCGAATGCGCTATACGAGAACGTAGTAACGCCAGTAACGAACCGGCCGTAGCTCCCTCATCCGCATTTAAATGTAAATGATGACAAACATGGGAAAGAAATTGCTGACTGGAGAGGTACTGACGAGAATCAAGCAGCAAACAAGGCGATGATTTTGATAAAGAGCTCGATAATGTTTCTAAAAAATAACTTTTACCAACACCAGTTTGACCACAAACCACCAAAACCTGATTACCAAACTGGCATAAGTGCTCAGCATGCTCAAGCTGCTGAAGGCGTGCTTTTGCAATAAAACCATCTTTACTGCCTTCCCCTTCAAAGGGAAGGGAGGTTAACCCCAAGGTCTCCAAATAATTTTCTGGAGAATGAATTTGAGTCATCCGAAATCTCCCTTTGGCGACATCGGTTTCGCTTTATTGTTGTGAATGGAGAAAATGAAAGGGAAACAACATGTTAAATGTAATGACGATATTTACCACCCTCACTATATGATGTTCAACCTTTACAGGCATCAAGCGTTTCTTTCACACGCTCAATATCAACATCACTGGTGACAACAGCCCCACCCAATGCCTTTAACAACACTAAGCGAATTCGGCCATCAATGACTTTTTTATCCAAAGACATCAGCTCTAAAAAACGAGCGTTAGATATTTCTGAAGGTGCCTTTATAGGCAACTTTGCTGCATCCAAGAGTGCAATCAAACGTGTCAAGAGAGGCGCATCTACCCACCCGAGCCTAACGGATAGGTCTACCGCCATGACCATTCCGGCGGCTACGGCTTCACCGTGTAGCCATTTACCGTATCCCATGGCCGTTTCGATCGCATGACCAAAGGTATGCCCAAGATTTAAAATCGCACGAATGCCCCCCTCCCTTTCATCCATAGCGACGACCTTAGCTTTATTTTCACAAGAGCGCTCAATGGCATACGCTAATGCCTCATCATCAAAGGCCATGAGCTTTCCCACATTTTGCTCAAGCCAATCAAAAAAAGGCGCATCGCAAATCAAACCGTATTTAATGACCTCAGCAATACCGGCGGATAATTCACGAATAGGCAGAGATTTTAAAACACGAGTATCTGCCACAACACACGACGGCTGGTAAAATGCGCCAATCATGTTTTTCCCTAAAGGGTGATTAACGCCTGTTTTTCCACCAACACTGGAATCCACCTGCGAGAGGAGCGTTGTGGGTATTTGCACAAACCCAACACCACGTTGATAACAAGCGGCCGCAAAGCCCGCCATGTCTCCGATCACCCCACCCCCCAAAGCAACAATCGTCGTTGTTCGATTGTGATTATTCTCTAACAACTGATCAAAAATTTGGGTAACCGTCGCCATGGTTTTGTAAGATTCACCATCAGGCAAAACCACGGTCAATACATTAAAATCACTTAAATGTTCGACAATCTGCTCTAAATAAAGAGGCGCCACGGTTTCATTTGTCACAATACACACTTGCTGACCTTTTATGTACTGCGGCAATTGCTCCTTTAACTCTTCTAAGACAGAACCAATGAGTATGGGGTAGCTTCTCTCACCTAACTCAACCAACAAACGCTTTAGCATAATTTCACTTCTCCGTGACGTAACAGCATCTACGCCAAACACTACGCAAAAAAATCAATTCAGAAAAGGTTTAGCAAAAAAGAAGAATGAAGATTACAGTTGCTGAGAAAGCTGTATGATCTTCTCTGCAACTTGCTTGGGGGATTTTGATTCGGTAGAAACCACCAACGAACAGACCTCCCTATAAAGAGGGTCTCTGGTCGACATTAATTCTTTGATTCGCTGCTCCGGATTGCCCACCTGCAATAGCGGACGCTTCTTATCTCTACAGGTGCGTTTAATAAGGTCTTCTAACGATGCTGTTAAATACACAACACAGTTTTGCTGCTGCAAAAGTGATCGGTTAATAGACTGGGTCACAATGCCACCGCCAGTAGCAATCACCAATTGCGGCTGCTCAACCAACTCCTTAAGCACAGAAGACTCCCTTGTACGAAACCCTTCTTCACCTTCAACATCAAATATCCAAGGAATATTTGCCCCTGTTCGGGCTTCAATCACATGATCTGTGTCTTTAAATTCACGAGAAGAGAGTGAGGCCAAGATGCGGCCGATGGTGGATTTGCCGACCCCCATGGGGCCGACAAGAATAATATTATCAGCAATAGGCATTCAACTTCCTAAACATACCAAAGAACACCAATCGCCTAAAGGATTACCGGCGAACAGGGTCCTCAAGCAGTTTTGGTGTAATAAAAATCAACAGCTCGTTCTTTTCTGTGTCTCTTGAGTCATTTTTGAATAATCTACCCACATAAGGGATATCACCCAACAACGGCACCTTTCTTTCAGTGACACTTTCTACAGACTGGAATATACCACCCAATACGATTGTCTCACCATTTTTTACCAGCACTTGAGTTATTACCTCAGTGATATCAATGGTGGGCGCTGCGCCGGTTCCCAATAACACATTCTCCCCGATCGCATCCTGATTCACTGCCAGATCAAGAATAATGTGATCGTCAGGGGTAATTTGCGGTGTCACCTCCAGCTTTAAGGTGGCCTCACGGTAAGCAGTTGTCGTTGCACCACTGGCAGAGGCTTCTTGGTATGGGATTTCAGAACCCGAACGAATCGTGGCAGTTTGTTTGTCTCCCGTTACCACCTTAGGTTGAGAGATGATTTCACCAGTACCCTCAGACTCCAAAGCACTGAGCTCCAGTCCAATCAAAGAGTCATCTGTGATGTAACCGAATGCAATATCAGCAGCTGCACCAGCAACCCCCAAGTCCACCACACCGAAGTCGCCACTTAATGTTCCAGAATCAAATTGTAAATCCCCAGCAAGATTACCTCCTGCAAATCCCACTGAATCATCATTAACATCCAGCGTTGCAGAACTCCACTCAACGCCTAATTGACGGGCAAAGTCAGCACTTGCCGTTACAATTCTGGCCTCAATTAATACTTGGCGAATGGGGATATCAATTTGCTCGACAAGACGTTTAAACTCCTGAATTTTTTCTTCTGTATCCGTAAGAATGATGGAGTTCGTCCGCTCATCCACAATAACGCTGCCACGTTCAGACAAAATGCTACCGGTAGACGTTGAGCCACTTGCGCCGCCGGCTGCTCCACCTCTACCTTGGCCACCACCCTGATTATTTTGATCACGAAAGAGTTCAAACAGCTCAATTGCATTTGCATAGCGCACACGAACATGCTCTGTTCTGAGTGGTGCAAGTTCCTCCAACTGTTTTCGTGTTTCCAGCTCCTGACGCTCCCGATTGGCAATTTCAGCCGCAGGCGCCACCATTAAAACATTACCAATCTGCCGCTTATCCAGCCCTTTTGCTTTTAATACGATATCTAATGCCTGATCCCATGGTACATTTTCTAAACGCAAGGTAATTCGACCACTGACAGTATCACTGGCAACCAGATTAAGGTCAGTAAAGTCGGCTATTAACTGCAATACCGCACGGACTTCAATATCTTGGAAGTTTAACGATAATTTATCACCAACATATTCGAACTTAGAACGTCGCTCTTCCTGCTCCTGAACACTCAACGGCTTTACACTGATCACATACTGTAAATCCGCCTGATACGCTAAATATTCATACTCTCCTTCGGGGTCAATGGAGACAGTAGTCACCCCACCTCGATTATCGGTATCAATAAAACTGACAGGCGTTGCAAAGTCGGTGACATCAAGCCGACGCCGAAGCTCACTGGGTAACGCTACATCAATAAAACTAACGTTGATGCTGGAAGCAGTCTCCTCCACATCCACATTCACCGAGGAACTGGAAAGCTCAATGATGACACGCCCTTCGCCAGTTTCCGTACGACGAAAATCAACATTAGTCACCGTTGGTTCTTGCGAAGAATAAGCGTAGCTAGGTGTTGAAGGCGGAGACGCCACAGCCGCATTATTACTGGCTTCAGCCACCGTTGACACACTACCAGAAGGCGCACCCCCTACCACCACCACATATTTTGAACCGTCAAATCGTGTGGTGTAAGCGGCCGCCTCATCCAAATTCAAGATCAATCGAGTTCTATTATCTGCAGTTAAGACAACAGCACTTTGGGCATTACCGAAAGACAACGGATATTTTTTTTCCGGTAGCTGACTTTCAACATTAGGAAAATCAAGCACAATTCGCGCAGGCTGCTCGATGATATAACCCACCGGCTCAGCGGGGGATTCCGAAAATTGCAGCTCCACCTCAAATTTATCGCCCGGCAAAGACGAGAAATCAATATTGTCCAACGTAATAGACTGAGCATGAACCACACCCGCCATTAGAGCCGGCAAACCCACTACCACGCAGCGCAATAAATAAGCTCTGATTGTTTTGTACATATTTTAGTCCTGCACTTGAAGCTCTAAAGTTCGAGGGCGCTCTACCCAACCATTTAACCCATCAGACACAATCTCGACTAACGTCAATTGTGTTTTGCCAGCGGAAATAACACGAGCATGATCTCGCCCCATGTAATTTCCTTCTCTAACCCGATGAATCCCACCATTACCATCATTAATCAGTGCCCATAACGTACCACCTTTCGATATTGACCCCACCAAAGTTAAAGATTGAACCGGGAACTCCTCCAAGTATTCTTTTACTCTGTTTAGGTCTGGGGTGACGTCACTTCGTGGCCCACTAATAAAGGGATCGATCACCTTTACGGGTGGTTCAAATGGGCTTCTTAAGGTTGCAGCGGCATAAATAAATGCTTCATAAGGGCTGAAACTGGGTAATGGCTCAATTGAACCTGCCGGTCTGCGCTTTGTTTCGGCCATAAACTGTTGCAAATCATCATGCTGGGCACCGCCACATCCACCCAATACCAGCGCAGAGAGAGCGACACTTAACGAAAAATAATTCTTCAATCTGAAAAACATGCGTAATATCTCTATTGCTCTTGTGGCTTATAACGATACGTTTTTGCCTGGATGCTCATTTGCAATAAAGGCCCGGCTCCTTTGGATGAAGATTGAATGGAATAATTATGCAGCGTCACAATACGCGGCAAACCTGACACTCCACTAACAAAGGTGCCCAACTGGTGATACCCACCTTCAACGCTGATTGATATTGGCAATTCGACGTAAAATTCACGCACCACCTCAGTTTCTAACTGAATACTTTTTATTGCCAAACCGGCTGTAGAGCCACGTTCAGTGATATCTTCCAACAGCCCCGGCACTTCAGAGTCTTTAGGAAGTTGAGACAACATAGCCCCAAACGCCTCTTCCATTTCGCGCATCTGGTCACGATAAGCTTGTAAGTTGGCGGCTTCAAAAGCACGCTTCTTAAATTTATCTCGCAACTGCTGCTCGGTTCGAACTTCACGCTCTAGCGTTTCATTAAGCTCTTTAACTTTCAAAAAGTAAGCCGCAGTCAAAATAAGAGCGAAAGCAAGAATCCAAATAACGACTTTTGCCAAAATTGGCCATGTACCAATTCTTTCAAAGTCTAAATCATTAATATCAAAATTTTGAAGCTGCTCGACGGCATCCGCTAATGACATCAGACCCCCTCCTCTTCATCGTCTTTCTTGGGGGCGGTAATTTGCACCGTCATATTAAATTTATTGGGGACGTTGTCTCCGTCGTCACCAGGACGTTCTTTCGTCACACTCAATAAATTCGGCTTTTCAAACCAGTCAGAATCATCGAGACGCCTCATCAGTGACGAAACACGATTATTAGACTCGGCCACACCGGAGATAGAAATTTTTGAACCATCTCGATTTAATTGGTCAAAATACACACCATCAGGGATGGCGCGTACTAAATCATCAAATACACGAACAATTTGCGGGCGATCGCCCTGTAAGCCCTGAATAATTCTCATGCGCTCAAGTAATTCTTCGCGTCGTTTTTTGATGTCTTTAATTTCTTCAACTTGCTTATCGAGCTGCGCAATTTCTTTATTTAGCAAAGCATTACGTCCACGCTGGCTGTCTATTTGGCCATTAACGGCACCCAACCACATAAACACAACCACTGCAGCCGCCGCACCCACAAGTGCAAGAACCGTGTAAAACTCTTTTTGTTTTTCTGCGCGAAGCTCATCGCGCCATGGGAGGAGGTTAATATTCGCCATCAGTCAAAACTCCTCATCGCTAAACCCACTGCTATCATCATCGATGGCGCATCATTGGCCAAAGCGACCGTATTCACTCGAGAGGCAACAGACATGTTGGCAAAAGGATTGGCAATCGCTGTTTGTGTGCCGAGTTTCTCTTCAATAAGCGCGACCAAACCATCGAGAGACGCAACCCCTCCAGCGAGGATAATTTGATCAACATCATTGTATTGACTGGATGAAAAGAAAAATTGAAGGGAGCGGGTAACCTGCTGAACAACCGCTTCTTTGAAGGGCTCTAATACTTCAAGCTCGTAATCGTCTGGTAGACCGCCCTGTTTTTTGGCTAGGCCGGCCTCTTCTGCAGAAAGGCCATAACGACGTTGAATTTCTTCTGTGAGTTGTTTTCCGCCGAATAATTGCTCACGCGTGTATACGGTTTTACCATCCACCAACACGCTTAGAGTGGTCATGGTTGCCCCCACATCAACGATAGCAACCGCCTGCTCTTCTTGATCTTCGAGCTGATCTGCAATCAATCCAAACGAGCGCTCCATCGTGTAGGCTTCAACATCAATCACTTTTGGCTTAAGCCCAGCGCCTTGTAATACTTCCGCACGAAGATCAACGTGCTCTCGACGACATGCAGCCAACAACACTTCCATTTGCCCTTCTACCGTTTGGGACTCACCTTGAACTTCAAAGTCCAGCGCGACCTCTTCTAGTGGGTAAGGAATATATTGATCCGCTTCTAACGTGATTTGCGTTTCTAAGGCATCGTCATTGAGACCAGCTGGCATTTCGATCACTTTTGTGATCACGGCAGAACCCGCTACCGCTACCGCCGCCTCTTTGAGCTTGGTTTTTGATTGTTGTACCACCAATTGGATAGCTTCAGCGACCGCCGTCACTTCATTGATGTTTTTTTCTACCACTGCATTAGGTGGGAGTGCTTTCACTGCGTAGCTTTCTACGCGAAAAC
Organism: Marinibactrum halimedae; assembly: GCF_021234875.1. Classification (GTDB taxonomy): domain Bacteria; phylum Pseudomonadota; class Gammaproteobacteria; order Pseudomonadales; family Cellvibrionaceae; genus Marinibactrum; species Marinibactrum halimedae. The sequence continues at coordinate 57,263 of NZ_JAJQVM010000019.1, forward strand.
CACTGCCATGACGACTAAGCTCAACCAATTTTACCGATGTTGAACTAATATCCAGCCCAATGACTGGCTTAGTCTTGTTCTCGAAGAGGCCCAGGAATCCCATTTTTCTATCAATTTCCGCAACTTATGTGACTTTCATGTTATAGCACTTTAAATGAATCGTGCAATAATCCATCAGTTATGTAAAGCGCCAAAAACCCCTTATAATGGGCTAACATTCACCCATGGCTCCTAAGCCCTTAATTCCTATAGAAAAAATGCCAAAGAAACGTTCTGTATTTGCTTTATTTTTCTGGTTTAGCCTTGCTGGCATAGGCGCCATCTCGGCTTCTCTTTCAGGTATGTATCTTTACCTTAGTCCGAAATTACCGGAGGTAGAAACTCTCCGAGAAACCAAATTTCAAATCCCGCTTAGAATCTATACAAAAGACGGTAAACTTATTGGTGAATTTGGAGAAAAACGCCGCAGCCCAATTACTTATGAGCAAATCCCAGAAACATTTGAGCACGCTATTCTCGCCGCTGAAGATGACAGATTCTACTCGCACAATGGGGTAGACATAAAAGGACTTATGCGAGCTGCTTCACAAATATTACAAACTGGAGAGATACAAGGCGGCGGCAGTACAATTACTATGCAAGTCGCACGGAACTTTTTCTTAAATCGAAAACAAGTATTTACGCGAAAATTTAATGAAATTTTATTATCGCTTCAAATTGAGAAGGAGTTAACAAAAGAAGAAATTTTAACACTTTATATCAATAAAATTTACCTCGGTAATCGCGCCTATGGTTTCCAAGCGGCCGCGCAAATTTATTATGGAAAAGATATTGGGGAATTATCTCTGGCGCAGTATGCGATGATTGCCGGACTGCCAAAAGCGCCCTCAGCCTTTAACCCTGTCGTTAATCCATCACGAGCCCTGATTCGACGCAATTGGATTTTAGGCCGTATGCTTGAACTCGGATACATTGATAACGAGCGTTACGAATCTGCCATTTCCGAACCTGTCGTTGCCAAAAATCATGGCACCACCCTAGACCTTTACGCCCCTTACATCGCCGAAATGGCACGAAAAGAAATGTTGGATCGTTTTGGACTGGATGCCTATACCGATGGCTATGAAGTGTATTTAACGATTGATTCGACACTGCAAATGAGCGCGCAAAAAGCCATAGTGAATGGCCTTAACAATTACGACCAACGCCATGGATACCGTGGACCTGAAGCGTCTTTACCCACAAAATCCACCGCCCCTTGGTCGCAAGTTAACGACCCCACGTTACTGCCAGAATCCTACAAATTTAGCCAGCAAAATGCAGAGGTCGCCCTCACTGACGAGCCCCTAGCAAACGATGAAACTGCCTCAGAATTAGAAACCATAAAAAATGATTTCAAACTGGATCTGACAACAGGAATAAGCAGCATTTTTGATCGATCACTTTGGCTCGAACGATTAAAAGATATTCCAATCTTTGCAGATCAGCAGCCCGCTGCTGTTGTTTCCGTTCACAACAACGGCATTACGGTGCTATTAAAAAATGATGAGATTATCGCCATTGCTCGGGAAAATGGATTAAACAAAGTGAGGCGTTTTGTTTCAGAAAATTATGCCGCAGAACCTTATAAAACCCTTGAAGAGTTTCTTAAACCCGGCGATGTTGTGCGTGTTTATGAAAAACAAGGACAATGGTTTTTCTCTCAAATACCCAGCGCGCAAGGTGCCCTAGTCGCCCTAGATCCAAACAACGGCGCGATTCGAGCCCTGGTGGGTGGGTATGATTTTAACCAAAGCCATTTTAACCGAGTGACACAAGCAACTCGCCAACCCGGCTCCAATTTCAAACCCTTTGTTTACACCGCTGCGTTAGAAAACGGATTTACACCTGCATCCATAGTGAATGATGCTCCTATCGTGTTTGACGATACCAGCCTGGAAAATACCTGGAGACCTGAAAATTCCAGCGGTAAATTCTATGGCCCAACGCGACTTCGCACCGCTTTGTATAACTCACGAAATTTAGTCTCCATTCGTGTTTTACGAAGCATTGGTATTGATACCGCCATTAACGCTATGGATCGATTTGGCTTTGACAAAAACGAATTACCTCGTGACTTGTCACTGGCACTGGGCAGCCATGCGTTAACGCCCATACAGGTTGCTACAGGCTATGCCTCTTTTGCCAACGGTGGCTTTAAGGTTTCGCCCTTCTTAATTGAGCGCATTACCAACGCCGAAAGCGAGATCACTTTTGAAGCCTTGCCAGAAACCGCCTGTAATGAAAAATGCCAGCAGGATAGCCGCTTACAAACCCTCACTTCTTTAGCAGAAGCCGAGTTAGAAGCTGAACTTAAAGCGTTAGAGAGCAGTGATGACATCAGCCCAGAAGCGTTATTGAATAACCTCAACGCCAGTGATACCGCCTCTGAGAATCAAAATGATATCGACGAGAATACAACCGACACGGACGAATCAATCGCCATCGTTGAGGCCCAGCCGACCTTCTTGCCCCGAGCTGAACGCGTCATGAGCCCCCAGGTCAATTACCTAATCAACTCCATGCTCAGAGATGTCATCAAACGAGGCACTGGCAGAAAGGCGCTAAGCCTGAAACGAAGTGACCTAGCTGGCAAAACGGGCACCACTAACGGACCAACCGACGCTTGGTTCTCAGGTTATAACTCTAAAATTGTTGCCACCACCTGGGTCGGTTTTGATCAGAATCAGTTGTTGGGCCTAAGGGAGTTTGGTGGCTCTGCAGCTCTGCCTATCTGGATAGAGTTTATGCAAACCGCTCTTAAGGGGGTTCCAGAAGACAACCTGCTGCAACCGGATGGTATTGTGTCAGTAAAGATTGACCCAGAAACCGGATTACGCGCCCGCCCCGGTGATCCAGATGCCATATTTGAAATGTTCAGAGAAGAAAACACACCAGAATTAGTAGACGATACACAAAATGGCGATGAAGACATTCCGAGTCATATTGCCGAAGAATTGTTTTAACAGTGTCATTTCTGTTGTTCGCAAAGAACAAGCAATAAAGGGAGTAAATAGCCCCTATCGCTGTTTGATATCGCCGCTTTTGAGTTCCCTCACGAAAGCGGCAGACACCTATTAACCCTCGAAATGCTCTGGCTCGTAATGCTCCGGATAGGGCAAAGAAGCCACACCTGTTTTGATCGCCGCTTTTGCTACCGCTTGGGCAACGACACTCATGAGCCGCTCATCCGTAGGTTTCGGAATAATATAATCACGACCAAATGCCAATGGCTCGCCACCGTAAGCTTGGCGAACCGCCTCGGTAACCGGCAACTTAGCCAACCCTCGAATGGCCTCTACCGCAGCCAATTTCATTTCTTCGTTGATGACTTTCGAGCGCACATCCAGTGCCCCTCGAAAAATAAAGGGAAAACACAACACATTATTCACCTGATTCGGAAAATCCGAGCGACCAGTGGCCATAATCAAATCGCCTCTCGTTTCGCGAGCAACCACCGGAGAGATTTCAGGGTCTGGATTGGAACAGGCAAATACCACCGGGTTCGGCGCCATTTTTTTCAGTTGTTCAGCAGAGAGCAAATTGGCACCAGATACCCCAAGAAAAACATCAGCCCCTTCGATGGCATCATCCAGAGTTCGAAAATCCGTCTCGTTTGCGAACGCGGCTTTATATTCATTCAAATCGGTGCGCCCGGAATGGATGACACCGCGACTGTCTAGCATTGTTAAGTTTTCAAGATGAGCACCGGCGCTCAGCATCAACTTACAACAGGCGTTAGCCGCCGCACCCGCACCCAAGCAAACAATACGAACTGTATCGATGGATTTTCCTTGAACCTCTAAGGCATTCAACAAACCTGCGACCGTCACGATAGCAGTGCCATGTTGATCGTCATGGAATACCGGAACATTGCACTTTTCTATCAATGCCCTTTCAATCTCAAAACATTCCGGTGCTTTAATGTCTTCTAAATTGATGCCACCAAAGCTGTCTGCAATCCGAGCAACCGTATCAATAAAAGCCTGTGGGCTTTCTGCGTTCACTTCAATATCGATGGAGTTGATCTGAGCAAAGCGCTTAAAAAGCAAACACTTACCTTCCATTACCGGTTTACTGGCCAGCGCCCCCAGGTTACCCAACCCCAAAATGGCTGAACCATTGGTAATCACCGCAACGAGATTGCCTTTACCGGTATAGCGATAGGCGCTTTCCGGGTCTTCAGCAATGGCTCTTACCGGCTCAGCCACACCAGGGCTGTAGGCCAACGACAAATCATTTTGGGTTTCCGCAGCCTTGGTAATTTCAATACTGAGCTTACCTGGAGTCGGTTGTTCGTGATACGCCAGGGCGGCGTCTTTTATATCTTTATAACTCATTTTTATGCGTTCCGTGATGCTTGGGTACTGAGACATGGCACTGTTTTCCAGCGCTCTTTTAGTGTCCAATCAGCCTTGAGGCCGACCGATTTCTTTTGCTCTTTATGATCACTTTATTTATAGCTGGATCATCCAACAGAGGGATTAGAAAAATCTGATTATTGGTGTGTAATATTTCATGAAATGCTTTGGGTGCGCCCTAAACATAGACCAATAACCCAAAGTTAGACCGGTAGGATGACGGATGTAAACAATCTTAAAAAACGAGCATTCATTCCCTTTCGAGAAATCAAAAAAAAGCGCCGTATTGCGACGGCGCTTTTTTGAGGTCTGTTTTGTAATCTGTTTTCGATTACTTTTTGATGCGACTTCCGAAACGCTTAGTGAAGCGATCAATTCGGCCACCAGTATCAACCACTTTCTGCTTACCTGTATAGAAAGGGTGACAAGCTGAACACACATCAAGGTGAATGTCTTTGCCCAAGGTAGATTTGGTGACAATCACGTTTCCGCAACTGCAAGTTGCTTTGATCTCGGTATAATTAGGATGAATATCTGCTTTCATAAATGAACTCACACGATTTAGTGCCGCCACCTGATCTTGAGTCAGGCACCGCACCACGGTTAAGGTTAGCGGTAATTTTTTAAGGGGGCGTATGCTACCAGAAACCGCCCCTTTAGCAAGGATTAATGAGCAGAATACGGCCAGTTCAGAAAACACTCTCAACACCGGCACTGCCACCCCATAAACCCAATAAGATAAGTAGCCTGTAGATGTCAAAAACGGTGGAAAACACCATTGTCAACGTCGCGCTTGCTGTCCCCTTGCGACGAGTTTTCGATTATGAAGTCCCCAATGGGTATTCAACCCCCGAGGTAGGCACACGCATTAGCGTTCCTTTCGGAAAGGGTAACACCACTCAGGTGGGTGTGGTTGTGGGTGCGAAAAACGAATCTGAGTGGGAGTCGATCAAAAAAATTGACAGTATTTTAGATACTTTCTCCACTTTAGATAACGCCATCATGGCGCTATGCCGATGGGCGGCCAGCTATTATCAACATGCCCTAGGGGAAGTATTGCTCGGAGCCCTACCCACTCAACTACGCAAAGCATTACCGGCTCAACTTCCCGCGCTCGACTTTTGGGAAGCGACAGACGAGGCCTTCGGATTACCAGACAACGCCTTAAAACGTGCCCCCAAACAAGCCGAGGCGTTGCAAAACCTAAAGCGAGCCCCTTTACGTATTGGCACCGAAAAAGAGCACAATATTACGCTTACCAGCCTAAAAGCACTGGTACAAAAAGGGCTGGCAACACGCATCAGCCATATGCCTGAACGCGTAGAGACAGTAGCTCAACCCGCCCCGTATGAATTAACCGATGAGCAGTCCATAGCCCTTTATTCCATTCAGCGGCAACTGTCAGCAGACCAAACACAAGCCAACTCAAGCACTGTCACATTATTGGAAGGTGCCACAGGCAGCGGGAAAACCGAGATTTACCTACAGGCCATTGAAACCGCCCTGAAGAACGATCAACAAGCATTGGTTTTGATTCCAGAGATCGGATTAAGCCCCCAAACACTCCATCGTTTTCAGTCTCGATTTACCGCAACCATCGTCAGTTTGCATTCTGGCCTGAATGATCGGCAACGGTCTGAGAACTGGTTACTGGCGAGTAAAGGCATTGCCGATATCGTCATCGGTACTCGATCCGCGATTTTTACGCCTATGCCTCGCCTTGGGCTGATTGTGATCGATGAAGAACATGACCTGTCCTTTAAACAACAAGAGGGTTTCCGCTACAACGCCCGAGACTTAGCCATCGTGCGTGCGCAACAAGCCTCCATTCCGGTGGTTTTGGGCAGTGCAACCCCCTCCCTGGAAACACTCAACAACGCCATTCTTGGTCGATACCAACATTTACGACTCAAAGCGCGACCAGGGAAAGCACATACCCCCCAAATTCAGATACTGGATATTCGCAATCAGACACTCACCGCAGGGCTCTGCGAACCCGCATTAAAAGAAATAGAACACACGCTGCAAGCAGGACACCAGGCGCTGGTTTTCCTTAATCGCCGAGGGTATGCCCCCACGTTGATGTGCCACAGTTGCGGATGGGTGAGCCAATGCCCAAACTGCGACGCCCGCTTCACACTGCATCAAAGCCCTTCGCATTTACGCTGTCATCACTGCGATACCCAAAGACCCCTACCTCGCGCTTGTCCCGAATGTCAAAGTACAAAGTTAACCCACACTGGCAGTGGCACCGAAAAAGCCGAAGAGGTTCTGACGTCACTGTTTCCAGAACACCCGGTTCACCGTATTGATCGTGATAGCACCAGCCGGAAAGGCTCACTGGATGCACTGCTTGATCAAATTCACACCGGAGAGCCTTGCATTCTTGTGGGCACACAAATGCTGGCGAAGGGACACCACTTCCCAAATGTCACATTGGTAGTGGTTCTGGATGCCGACGGAGGGTTATTCAGTGGAGATTTTCGAGGCCCAGAGCGTATGGGGCAAATGCTGCTGCAAGTAGCAGGGCGGGCTGGGCGCGAACAATACCCCGGAAAAGTTCTGATTCAATCCCATCACAGCGATCACCCTCTGCTGCACCAATTGTTGTTTCAAGGTTACCCGGCATTTGCCCAAACCTTGCTGAATGACCGACGACTCACAGGCATGCCTCCCTATGAATATTTAGCCATTCTCCGTGCCGAATGCACTTACCCCGATATTGCTGAACAATGGCTCGACCAAGCACGGCGCTCTGCGCAAGCACTCATGCCGCCCTCAAACCAGTTACAGTACCTTGGCCCCATTCCTGCCATGATGGAGAGGGTTAAAGGCCGATACCGATTATTAATACAAATCAAAGCGACACAACGAAAGGTGCTTCAACAGCTCCTCTCAGCCCTTATTCCAGAGTTGGAAAAGCATTCCCGACACAAGTCTTTACGGTGGTCAATTGATGTAGATCCATTAGAGATTCCTTGAACACATAGAGATCCCTTGAATACAAAAAATATAAAAATACTATCAAATCAATACAAATGATTAATTCTTTAAATATATTATTTTGACCTATAGTTCATCACATAAGTTTTTTACAACCGTTCTTTACAGCTCGTAAGTACGGAACACTGCAATACGCGATTTGCCTGAGACCCTATTTTCTTTCACTTTTTATCCTGGAGCACAAGGCCATGTTAGACAACCGCGAAGGTCAACGCGTCCCTGAAGTCACATTTAAATCTCGAGAGGGAAACCAGTGGAAAGACATTACCACTAGCCAATTATTCAACGGAAAGACCGTCATCGTATTTGCACTGCCAGGCGCATTCACGCCCACCTGCTCCTCCACGCATCTACCACGCTATAACGAACTCGCTGCCGTTTTTCGTGACAATGGCGTAGACGACATTGTATGCCTCTCGGTCAACGACGCTTTTGTCATGCAAAGTTGGCAGGAAGACCAAAAAGCCGAAAATATTACGTTTATCCCAGACGGAAATGGCGATTTCAGTGAAGGAATGGGTATGCTGGTCGACAAAGAAGCCATTGGCTTTGGCAAGCGTAGCTGGCGCTATTCCATGCTAGTGAAAGACGGCACCATCGAGAAGATGTTTATCGAACCCGATGAGCCAGGCGACCCCTTCAACGTTTCTGACGCCGACACCATGCTCAATTACATCAACCCCAATGCCGAGCAACCCAAGCGCGTTACGCTGTTCAGCAAACCCGGCTGCCCGCACTGCCAGCGCGCCAAAGATGCCTTATCGAGCAAAGGTTTAAAGTACGAAGAAATTCTCCTTGGAACAAACGGAGTCAGCTTTTCAAGCTTAATGGCAGTCAGTGGCGCCGGTACGACACCTCAAGTCTTTATTGATGGGGAGATTATTGGGACAGCCGATAACCTAGAAGCGTATTTAAGCAATCTGTAAAAGCCTCAGCGCTCAATCGCGAAACCCGATATCCAAGACCGCCATAATCCAACAATCGAGAGCCTTTGATGTACCGAGAGCCTCTGATATTTTGAAAGGCTCTCGTTTTGCTTTCTCGGTTCACCTGATAGGTCAGACAAACTTAACGATTTGCATCAACATATCAGTTAGATTGCGTTACACTGTTTCGCGATGCAGCAAAAGCACTATCGGCACGTTAAACCGCCGAACTTTCTCACTCATTTGACCGAAAACACCACATAAATGCCCCGAGACTTCGCTAAAAAGCCACGCGCCCGCAGCGGCGGTACCCGCAGTAACTCCACTCGTAAAAGCACTCGCTCTAATAGTCGAACGAACAACAGTCGAACGAACAACAGCCGAAATAACAGCCGGAGCAATGCCAACCGACGCAGCTCAACCCATCGCAATAGCTCAGAGTCGCATGTACCGGGCTGGGTATGGCTATTCACAGGCTCTTTACTGGGTGCATTTGTGATGTTTTTGATTTATCTGCAAGGCTTAACGCCCGACTTGCCCAACCAGCAAGCGCCAACGCATACCCCCACCCCCAAAGTGGTTGAGAGCAAGCCAACCCCGAAACCCGAAACACCAACAAAGGCAACGACTCCCAAGGCAAAACAACCAGAGAGTAAACAAGCTGCTCAAAAAGACGAAGGGGTTCCAAAACCCCGTTTTGATTTTTACACCATCCTCAAGGAAAGTGAGGTGGCTGTTCCAACACCCAAACATTCAGGCAGCACCCCAAAAGAACCGGCAGGGCCAGAGCTTCAGTATTTATTGCAAGCCGGATCATTTCGCAGTGCCAATGACGCTGATCGTATGCGGGCCGAATTAATTCTGATGAATCTAGAGGCCACCATCGAAACGGTTAAGGTAAGAAACTCTGAAACGTGGCATCGGGTGGTCGTAGGCCCCTTTGATAACCGATCCAAAATGGCCAAAGCACGCAGTATTTTAGCGTCACAAAGCATCAGCCCATTGCTTTTACGACGCCCTAAAGAAGGTTAACCCCCACAGTTGAAATGCCTCTTCATTTGCCCCATCTAAACGTCATATTTGTTTAACGGTGGTGTCGTATTGCCGATGGGGTTCAACTGCCCCTAACAATATCTTCCGAATGCGACACCTAGAGCATTGCATCGAGACCGTCAAAGCCTGTTGGCTTGACCAAGCTCTATTTTGAGCGTCACAGCACCTTTGGACGCCACTGCTAAGCTCTCAATCATCACCTTATTAAATCGATAGGATTTTTTGTGGAACAGTATCGAGGTACAACCATACTTTCTATCCGACGCAACAACACCGTTGTGATCGGTGGAGATGGCCAAGTCTCTCTTGGCAACACCATCATGAAGGGCAATGCCCGTAAAGTTCGCCGCCTTTACCGAGATCAAGTACTGGCAGGCTTTGCTGGCGGCACCGCAGATGCCTTCACCCTTTTCGAGCGATTTGAAGCCAAACTAGAGGCCCACAACGGTCAATTGGTCCGCGCGGCGGTGGAATTGGCAAAAGACTGGCGTACCGATCGCGCACTGCGTCGATTAGAAGCCTTACTGGCCGTTGCCGACAAAGATGCCTCATTGATCATTACCGGTAATGGTGACGTCATCCAACCGGAAGACGACCTCATCGCCATCGGTTCTGGCGGCACGTTTGCCCAATCGGCAGCACGAGCATTGCTGGATAACACCGAGATGGATGCCAAGTCCATCGTGCAACAAGGGCTGAAAATTGCCGGTGATATTTGTGTGTACACCAACCACAACAACACCATTGAAGAGCTGAGTTACTGAGGCTCAAACGAGCCAGACAAAACGCCTAAAAATACTTATTACTCCCCCCGCGTCCGCTTTAATTTGTTGAGCGTGCGCGGCTCAGTTACCGGAATTCAACATGTCAAACATGACCCCACGTGAGATTGTTCACGAACTCGATCGACACATTGTTGGCCAACAGGAAGCCAAACGGGCCGTCGCCATTGCACTTCGCAACCGCTGGCGCCGCCAGCAACTCAATGAAGAAATGCGCAACGAAATCACCCCTAAAAATATTTTGATGATTGGCCCTACCGGCGTCGGCAAAACCGAAATCGCACGACGCTTAGCGAAACTGGCCAATGCACCGTTCATCAAAGTCGAGGCCACTAAATTTACCGAAGTGGGTTACGTTGGTCGCGACGTGGAATCCATCATTCGCGACTTGGTAGACATGTCCATCAAGATGCATCGCGAGCAAGAGAAAGAAAAAGTCAAACATCGCGCCGCCGACGCCGCCGAAGAGCGAGTTCTGGATGCCTTACTGCCACCGGCACGGGGTGAAGAGTCTGCCGAAAGCAGCACACGTCAACTGTTCCGTAAAAAATTGCGCGAAGGCGAGCTCGACGATAAAGAAATCGAAATTGATGTAGAAGCCACCAAGGTCGGGGTGGAAATAATGGCCCCTCCCGGTATGGAAGAGATGACCAGCCAACTGCAAAACATGTTCTCTTCCATGAACACCGGCAAAACTAAAAAATCCAAACTCACTGTAAAGCAAGCCATGAAATTGCTGTGCGATGAGGAAGCCAGCAAGCTCATCAACGAAGAAGAAACCAAGTCCAAAGCCATTGAAGCAGCGGAACAAAACGGCATCGTCTTTATTGATGAAATCGACAAGGTCGCCAAACGCGAAGGGGCCAGCGGCGCGGATGTCTCTCGTGAAGGGGTTCAACGAGACCTGTTACCGCTGATCGAAGGCTGCACCATCAGCACTAAGCACGGCATGATTAAAACAGACCATATTCTGTTTATCACCTCTGGGGCCTTCCACCTGTCAAAGCCGTCAGATTTGATTCCCGAGCTGCAAGGTCGTCTACCCATCCGTGTCGAGCTATCTGCATTAACACCTGAAGACTTCGAGCGTATTTTGACTGAACCCAATGCTTCATTAACCGAGCAACAACAGGCGCTATTGGAAACCGAAGGTGTAAAAATCGAATTCACCGAAGACGGTATTCGTCAAATTGCCGAAACCGCTTTCCGTGTGAACGAGACTACCGAAAACATCGGTGCGAGACGCCTTCATACCGTCATGGAGCGCTTACTGGAAGAAGTCTCTTTTGATGCCGGAAACAAAGATTCGGCCATTATTATTAACGCCGAGTTTGTGGACACCCAACTCAAAGAGTTATCCCATGACGAAGACTTGAGCCGTTTTATTCTCTAGTCTTTAGGTACACGTAGTCTTTAGGTACACGTAGTCTTTAGGTACAACCCTACTTTAAGCACCATTTTTTATACAACACCTACTGCGACGATGAGGATTCATCACGCAGCGGGTGTGAGTTTTCCTTAACCCAAATTGTACAACTGCGTACACCCACTCGAATTTCTCACTCTTCCCTTATGCCTGCTTCAAACACCAATCACAAACCTCAGCATCTAAAGTGGCAAAAAAAAAGTCACTGCTTGGAACTGATTTACGAATCCAATGAAGCATCATTCACCTATACACTGACGGCGGAATTTTTACGAGTACACTCACCGTCTGCTGATGTCAGAGGTCATGGCAATGAAGACAGCGTATTGCAAGCAGGAAAGAAAGGCGTGGAAATCACTCATATCGCCATGTCAGGTCACTATGGCATTAACATCCACTTTAATGACAATCACCATACCGGCATTTACACATGGTCCTATTTGAAAGACCTATGTACTCATCAACAAAGCCTGTGGGAAACGTATTTAGAGAAGCTTCACGAGGCCGGACTGACCCGTGAGGCGAATACTCAAGTCATCAGATTCCCCAAATAAGTCTATTCTCTTCTTGATAACCCGAACGATCCATCGCAAATTGATTGGTAAATAAGCTAATCAGTTCAACTTTGGTCTAATTGCGTCATGGAAATGTCATCACATCTGAAAGGGATTGTGGCATCCTTGCCGCTAGGTTTATGCTCAAACTATGAGCAAATTGTTTTTCTATCCCGCATTATGAGGCACGCAATATGGCGGAGAATCCGCAATCTTTCGAAACGGGCACGATGGACGCCCTAGATGACGATGCAACGGTTTATGGTATTAAAACCAGCGTTTCACCCATTACACGTTTCTATAACGCTACCCGTTATTCCATCAAAGGACTAAAAGCCACCTTTTTTTACGAACAGGCTTTCCGCTTTGAGGTCTACGCCCTCGCTGCGGCAATTCCTCTCAGCTATTTAGTAGCCGACTCTGCACTGGATTACGTCTTGCTTCTTGGCAGTATCATTTTTGTGATGATTGTGGAATTACTGAATACCGGTGTAGAAATGGTGGTCGATAGAATTGGTGTAGAGCACCATGAGTTATCTGGCAGAGCCAAAGACGCCGGATCTGCCGCCGTTTTTTTGGCTATTCTTCTTTCGCTGTCAATTTGGGTGACTCTCGCCCTGACATGACCCCGAACTAATGCGGCCCCGCCCCCAAACGATGCGTCGTTGCAACACCCGGCGGGGCTTGAGCGGCAGCCGCAACCGCAGTGTCGGCTACCGGCTTTTTAACACCCAAATCCGCTGTTTGCTTGATATAGCCTGAAATCATTGCCAATGTGAACCAAACATAGTCCATAAGGTAAGCAACAGGGCTCACAGTGGCAATCACCACTGCCAGTCCACAAATCATACCAATCAAAATCGTGCCAACGTGGTAGCGCTCGTCCCCCACCTTCTCAAGAGCCGATACGCGAGAAAACATCTTAAAGATGGCATACAAGAACATCCCTAAAAACAGGAATAACCCCACTGCCCCATACTGCAACAGTGTTTTTAGGTATGTATTAACAAAATCAACAATACCCTGCCCTTGCATCATGGTTTCCACCAATACCTCATTGGATCGGTAAAACGGTGTGCCCAATAGGGGGTTACGAGAGATCGCATCAACCGAATTCACAACCAGTTGCGCTCGATAGTCGAATGTCCCCTCTTCATCCATCCCAGATAGCGTTTCCATGGCGAGGTACACCACCACAACCCCAACCACAACGCCAAACTTGTAGAACGATTTCCACCCTTTGCTCGGAAAATGGAAATAAAACCCTGCTGCCAAGGCAATCAAGCACGTTAAGATCGCCCCTCGGCTATCCGTAAACAACAGAGCCAATGTCATCACGCCCATGACCATATAACCGAAAAAGTTCTGCTGCTTACCCAAACGTTTAATATTAAACGCCGCATAAATCATGGTGGCGATAAAGGTTCCAAAGGTAATAGGTTCAAACCAAGAGGTGGAAATCCTAAGCCCCAAACCACGGAAGTAATTTCGAATCCAAATTTTGTTGATGTTGACATCATCAATGTGACGCGCAAATTTAGCGTAGGATTTCCAAATCAACCGCCACTCAATCACCCCTTCCACCGCAAGAATTAGGGCAGAAAATAAAATCGCAAGAATCCATCGACGATGATCGGCTTTGACGTTACTAATCACATAGTACGGCAACCAAATATCGAGAAAAGTCATAAAGGCCGAGCGAGCCCAGAACGTTATCGAAGTATCCAGACGGAAATCCAATAACGTGGAAACAATACAGTAGGCAAGTACAAACTTATCTAAGGGGATGGTTTCAATGTCTTGTTTTCGCTTGCGCAATTCAAAATAGATCGGCAAGAGTACAACGAGCGCCAACAACCGAGGGTATTCCAAGATGAACAAATAATTAATGCCCGGAAACGGCAATTTAAACTGCAAATCCGGCATGGCGACAAAAATCACCAAGTAATAAAAAACCTTTTCATCCAATTTTTTGGGGGCAGAGTTCAAACAGACAATAATGACGGAAAAGTAAAGCAACCAAATATTAGTGGTGATCGCCCCCACCGCCACAAAAATAAACCAAGGCTTAGCCCACTGAAAGGTATCCTTTTCTTTGTAGGCAATCCTGAATAATACGCAGGCCACCGTAATGGAGGTATAAAGAATGAAAAGGGATTTAAAATCGGGGTGCATGGGTCGTTAAGCCTAACGTAATGGTTCTAATTTTGCGCACTCAACAGTGCTCGCTACCAACATCCTAACTGTGAGTATTGGCCAAACGAGAAGAGCTTTCCGTACAATCGCTCATCCTGACTCATCTTTCAGCCGAGCAAAAAATCATACGGCTCGGCTAAATACATCAATCAACAACGCCCCACTATAAAGCAGAATCGCCCTCTATTTGGAGTAGTTTAATTTATAGCATTTCACAATGAGCACACCAGATACCGATATAAAGGCAAGCAATGTGATCAATAACGCAATATTCTTACTCAACCCCAAAGAGGCCAGCAAGTGTTTCACTGGAATCACCATTTCATGGGCAAGGAACATTGGGAAGGCTAAAAATCCGATACACGCGATAATATCAACAACTAATTTTACCCACTCACAACCTTCGGTTTTGGGAAGTACGTAACGCTCAACACCACGATAAAGCAACAAAATGGCCCCGAAATAGAATAGCCACTTCCAACCCGATACTGTAGTCGATGGCCACATCCACCACTTTTCGGACTCGCCATACACCATGGATAACATCACCGACGCTACGATGCACAAGCCTCCGATCAAAGCCATGCTGTTAACCCAATTAGCGGTGGAATGATCGACAGAAGAACTTTGCTCATTGGAATTCAGTCCGGTAGTACCCAGCGCTGCTTGTGCATCACGAGCATAAGTGAGCGCAATACCAAACGCCATTCCCCAGAAGACCCCAGAGCACATGTTAAAATAACTGTACTTGGCCGCGATAATAAGCTTACCTAACTCAACCAAACCTTCTGCGCGTACATCAACCAAAGGATACATCCACTGCAGATAAATCAGATGAGAAATAAACCCAAGAACAAGCGCCACCAGTACAGGCGCTCGGCTTTTCTTGAGTAACCAAAACCATCCATACAAAGATAATGTGGCCACAAAATAAAAAGAAAGCACACTGTAAAAGCTGTTTGTGAAGTGCGTAAACGTTAACTCAGTACCTCCTACCCAGGCCGCTAATATTCGCAGAACGGCCAGCAGCGAAATCCCCCCTCCCAAGAAGAGAGCAATATTGATCACCAATTGCCGTATTCGTGAAGGGCGTTGGACAAATTGAGGATAAAAAGCATAACCAATCGCCACCCCATACATAATCGCAAAACCTGGGGTGCCCGCTGCAAACAGTGGGGCAAAGCCACCCTCTAGTTTTTTGAAAACACCTGGCAGACGCTCGAAAATACCTCCAGACCAATGGGCAAAAATAACGGCTAACACCAACAGACCACGAAGGAAGCGAATATTCTGATTATCAAAAATCTTAACCGTAACCGATTGGTCTACGGGAACCGCCTCATTTCCGCAATCTTCCCGCGCTAATTGCGCAATCGTCTTTCCCTGCAGCATGCCTTTACACACTTGCTCAGGAATTCCCAGCTTTCGCATTCGCAAACTGGCCGAAATAGCGGTAAGAGAATCTCCACCTAAATCCATGAAGCTCTCGTCGTAACCCACTTCATCGATCCCTAAAATATCCTGCCAAAGCGTTGAAATTTCTTCGGCTCGCGCCAAAGCTGCTCCAGCCAGCCTCGGTGAAGAGCTAGTACCCGCAACTTCACCGCGAGGTTGACGCTCTTTAGTCGACGCGCCTTTCGATTGAGCGCTCTGCTGGGCCGATGCATTCTCTTGATAATATTGGGTCAGCTTTTTACGCTGCACTTTTCCCGTCGGCGTCACGGGCAAGATGTCAATTTCAATGGTTTTAATACTGCCCTTGGCGTTGACCTTTAAGGTTTGCAACACCTGCTCTGCAACCGCCACTAACTGATCTAAACTCGCCGCGCAATCAGGTTCACGGGCTATCAACACCGCTTCCCCTCTCATCGCATCCGGTACTTTGGCACAACAAAATCCAACTTTAACATCCAGTTGCGAACGGATTTCACGCTCTAAAGCGTCAGGAGAAATTTTAACACCACCACAATTAATCAAATCATCAGCGCGCCCAAGGTAATACAGAAATGAATGATCAATTCGCCCCTGATCACTGGTAATTAACCAACCCTCTTCGTCCACATTCGGGGTCAGCTTTCCTTCCACCATTAATGTTTTCGCAACATGCGAGCCTTTAATCGCAATACGACCAGTGTCGGTAATTTTAAATTGGGTATCGCCTACCGTCGTGCCCACAGACTCCAATATGCTGCCTGATTCTTCATGAATTTTAAGAAAGGTGGTACGAGAGGCTTCTGTTAATCCATAATGCTGAACAATTTTGGCATTGGGGAAAGTATGCTTCAGTAACTCTTTCTCCGCTTGGCTCATGTATTGACTGCCAATCTCAATCCACTTTAATTGCCTTGCCTCATCACCAAAAAGATCCAAGTGCTGAAATAAAACGCGGAATAAACTGGGGACCGCAGAGAATGCATTAATTTTTCCTTCACTCAATAGCTGTTGTATTTCTAAGGGGTTAAAACCATGCTCAGGAATATAAAATTCGCCCCCCACATCGGATACAACACGGCAACGACCAAAACCAAACGAATGATAAACGGGAACACCTATGTATTCACGAATGGAGTCGTCCATCTCCATCACCAGCTTTAAACGATCTACCACATCCGCAAGATTGCGATGAGAAATCATTACACCTTTGGGGGCACCTTCTGTACCAGAGGTAAACGAAACTTGCGCGATATCATCTGAGTAAATATTGCTAAATTGGATTTTTTTCCAACCGTGGGATAACGCAGGGTTCACAATATTTTGAACACCACCTAACCTGATACGCTCTTGGTCGTCCTCTTCTCGCAGCAACACAACGCGCTTGCCTGCCGTAAACGCAGACAACACTTCTTCAACAAAGGCAATGGAGTTTTTAGCCACCACACCTACTGTGCCCGTTCCCGATTTTATTTCCGTCTGTTCCTGTGCTTTTTTCATTTCACTAACCATTCAATGGTAAACCCGAGACGAGGGCGAATCGGATAAATAACTTAACACCTTAACCCGAGGTTCTATTTCGGCGATTTCGCCTGTTGCCCTGAACACACACCTGCAATAGGGTCGATATAATCAGCAACAGCTCGATATTTTGGGTAATCGCATAAGTGACCATCGTATTCACCTAACCCCCACGAACCAAACCGATTAGATTTTTCCACATAGTTATACATCACGATTTCATTCCCCACGACCTTTTCCCAAACAGACAAATAATCCTGATAAATATCGTACATTTGTGGATGACGATTCGCGGCATGAAAGGTTTTATTGGTGGCCTCGACACTTTTTCCACCACCATAGGCCACAAGGTGTTGTCCGGCTTCATAAGTGATGAGCTTCAGTTTGTATTGATCCGTAATGGCTTTTTGAGCTTTCAGCTCTTTTTCGATATTGCGTATAAACGAGGCTGTATTTTTAAGCACATGGGGTAACGGGTATTGTGCCGTCACCTGATTCATACTTTTTTTCAAAGACTGCTCTTCACGCTTCGTCACTGGTTTCCAGTGGTTCGTTCCACCAAAATAAGGCGCAATAGCAAATGCATCTACGTGTTTAAACGCATCTTTCCATTCCAATATATTTTTGGTTCGAGTCGGGGAAACCGCCATCCCAGAAATCACCCGTACCAGCTTAATTTCAGGCTTTAAGTGTTTTTTAACCAAATTCAACACTTCTACAGCACGCTCTGAATAAGCTCTAGCACAAGCTTGCTTAGGATTTTTGCTCAGTTTTTTTGATGCCCCAATTCCACAAAGATGCTTCGACTGTTTGAAAAAAGAATTCCACCCTTCATTCGTGTATTCAATAAAAAGTGGCTTTGAAGAGCGATACTCGGCGTTAAGAAGCTTGGCAAACTTCTCTACATAGTCATCATCTGCCAAGTGAGGAATAACAAACCATCCTGATACATCGAGCTGATTCGCCAAATCAATTTGATACTCCAAAGCAACCCCTTTAGGAAGGGCTTGGGTATAATATTGCTTTGGTGTGCGCTGATTCCACGTGGATACTGACGAGTTATTCGTGCGTTGCCAATCCATAAAACGGATGATTTCAAACGGACTTAACCCTTCAATAAAGGGTTGTGTAAATACTTCTTTAGAATCGAGCTCAGTCTCATGACGCAGATCCATATCCGATAAGGGCGCTCCCACTTTCACATGAGAAATGGATAACCCGAAGCCTTGTTTTGGAGCCGCTATCTCTAACCATACTTCACCGGGTTTCGTTTTAATGACTTTCGCATCACCGTCCCAGCGAAACTTTGCCTCACCTTTATAGGTAAACCGATATTTACCAGAGCGGTAATGGCCATCCAGATTAGAAAAAAAGCGGGTCATCACAAATTCGTTATCCCCCAACATTGTTGGATACCCGAATTCGCTCAATGAAGGAGACTCTTTAACATTAACCCAACGGCCATTCTCTCGACGTTTATAAATCCAAGGGCGAGATTGTTTCATGATGTTCACGAAAGGCTGGCTGCCACTAAAATCTGCCAGCCTAGTGAGTCCTACACCGACCGGAACAGAGGCCGCCACATGAAGTGGCACAAGCAAAGAGATACTGATAACAAGCTGAACAAAGGCTGTTGATAAGAAAGAGATACCGTGATGATTAACATTACTTTTCGAATAACCCATACGCCACCAACAAAAATCGTAAATACAAAACTTTTCTTTTACTTTCCAGCAGCATAAATTCCTGCAAGACAGGCTGAGTTGATGCGACTCATAATAAGTTAACTAAAAAGATTGTGCGTTTTGCAACATTGACAAGGGGTCACTCGGTACAATTGACCAGATACCCCATACCACAAGCAACACAACGGACATCGCAGCGATATCAAACAATGCCCAACGATAACCATACCGTCTTACTAAAACCAACAGTGCCAACTGACTGATAATGGGAGCGACAATAATGGCAATCATAATACCAGCCATACCATAGTGCTCAGCCCCAAAGTACAACGCTAAGATTAAACTAGCCCCTGTAACAAACTGATACACCATCGACAAAAATGAATTTCGATTGGCCAATAAAATAGGCCGTAGTGTCGCATCAAACATTCTTAGAAGAGACGCAACCACCAATATTTGTAGCATCCAGCCAGCCGCATGATACCGTTCATCGTATAAGAACCGAACCAAGTAGTCTCCAAAACCCACCAGTGGCAAACATGCAAGCAACCCTATTGCCAACGTCATTGCTCTTAAATTACGAACATGAATGGCAGACTCGTCTTTGGTTTCCACCATGCGGCGATACACAGGAAACAAAAAGCGCGTCGCAACCGATTCGGCCAGCTCGGTGAACATCATGGCAAACGTGATGGCAACACTATAAATGCCCAGTGTCTCCATCGTCATATAATGGCCCAGCAGTAAGCGATCTCCCTGTATGGTCAAAAATAATCCCATCGTGGAAAAAAGAATCCATTTTCCATAACGAAATATTTCACTCACCGAAGGTTTATCCCACCCTAGGGCATGGGTGGCACCACTAATAAATTGATAACTGAACCATGTTCTAAATACCATTGCCGCTAAAGAACCAATGGCCAGTGCCCAGATATTCCGCCACCACCAAGCCAAGGCAATTAGACACAATAAGCCTAAAACCTGCGACGCAAAATCAATAATGGCAATACGCTTCATGGCCAGCTTCTTTTCTTCCACAAACACATTTACTGAAGCAAAAGAAGCAATCAATGTCGTACTGCCAGTGACCATTAATACGGTTGCAATACCGTCCACATCGTACATAAGCTCTACTGGGTAAGCGATAGCAATCAATACACCATAAATCACTACCCCTCGAATCAGCTGTAATGTCCAAGCGGTATCTAGAAAAGGTTTTTGTTCAGCTCGATCACTGGTAATCACACCACTGCGAATACCCACATCGGAAAACATATTGGCGCCAATAATGAAAGCATTGACAATCACCATGATGCCAAAAAGCTCTGGCTGTAATAGTCGAGTAAGCACCAAGTTACCCAATAAACGGATACCTTGCTTGCCCCCCAAACTGAATACAACCCAGAAGGCCTCGCTAATCATTTTACGTTTAGAAGCCAACATAGACTCAATTGGCCTAGCACTCACTTGAACACTCATTTACGTAATCCACCCAAAGCGCTCCCGCACCGTTAACTTGATCATTATTTTGTACTAAAAAGAAAATCATCACCGTTGGATTACTGAGACAGAAACTTAAACCTGTGTGACGAAAAAAGTATTCAAAAATCAATTTTCAAACACTTTGGTTTTTAAGATTGGCATTTTTACTGCTTACCGACTTCCATATTGAATAAAGGCTTGAAAAGTTATTCAAATAGCGTTTCACCAGTCGTTTCGGATCTTGAGACATACGAAACAGCCATTCAAGGCTTAGAGACCGCATCCATTCTGGCGCTCTTCTTTCTTCCCCCACTAGAAATAAAATAGAAGCGCCAATACATAAGCCCACGCCATTCAATTTCGCCTTCTTCAATGCATTAGACAACACTTCCTGTTGGGGAGAGCCGACGGCCAAAAATAGAAATGCAGGATTGACAGATTCAATTTTCGAAACCAGTTCAGCCACTTCTTGAGGCTTTCGAATGAAGCCCATAGAGGGATTATGATGAGTAATTTGAAGTTCTGGGTACAACCGACGCAAATCATTAATCAGGGGCTCTTCACCACCAATAATCATGACAGAGTCATTACCATTGAGCTCACGAGAAAATAAATGCGCCGTCAAATCGCTACCTGTGACCACTTGGCAATCAGCACCACGAGCAAACTTAATGATTTTTTGCAAAATACGACTGTCACAAAGAATCAGGTCGGCATTACTGTAAATCGCTCTTAGTTCACTATTGTTTTTTTCCACCAATCGAGCCATGTGGTCGATATTGGGAGTAACAACATACGAAAACCCATCTGTATTACTTAAAGACCGAACAGCACTAGAAGCTTCAAGCAATGACATACTATCGAACGATAAAAAGCCCGCTTCGACCCGAGATGAGACACCACTGGAATCAGACATGTTGCTTTACTCCCGGTAGGTCATTATTTTCTATAATCAGATGCAATAATTTTTCTACATTTGCCGCTTGTTCAAATTCTTGACATACCAATTCAATAGCCGATGACACAATCTTCGTTATTCCTATTTCATCTGTTGCCATCATTCTTTCAATGGTTTTCGCCAACGATGCTGCCGATTCCGTTTTCGCAACAAACCCAGTTTGTTGATCCATCACTAATTCCGGCAAACCGGATATATCCGTCGAAATAACCGGCACCCCCATCAACATCGCTTCCATTAATGCTACCGGTATGCCATCCATATCACCTCGGCGATCTTTCACGCACGGCAATACAAAGCTATTTAACCCGTTAAGCCATGAGGATACTTCACTATGGCTCATAGCTCCGAGGAAGCTCACCTTGTCGCTCAAATTATTATTCGCCACGAATGCCTGAAGTTCGTCCTGCAACGGCCCCCCTCCGACAATTTCTAAACGAAAGTCGACACCCTGATCCGACAACTGTTTGCACGCTGCCAACAAAATTGCCGCCCCCTTTTTCTCTACCAGCCTGCCTAAAAAACCCATTAAAAAAGTCGAATTAACAGGCTGTTTCTCACGAGAAATAAATTTGCTTGGATCGATACCGCACCGAATAATCTTAATTTTTTCCTCATCAGCACCTCGTTGCGTTAGATACACACGATTAAACTGGGAGATAGTGGCAAAGAATGCGCTTCTTGATACTTTTTCATTTAACAACCAACTGTTGTCAAAAATATCGTTAGCATGGGCAGTAATGCTAAAAGGAATACCACACATGGTCGCCGCATACATTCCAATATCCGCTGAAATGTGGGCAAAATGAATGTGCAAGTGATCGACTCTGTCTTTTTTAAGTTGACAAGCCAGTCGACTCGCCACCATAAAACGGGCCACCAGACCTAGTGCAATCCTAGGCTTTGCAACATTTTTTATAGCATCCTTCAAACACAGAACAGACGCTTTCAAATAGCCCACTGGCGCGGTAACAAGAGAGGTCGCATCTGCCGCCAAATACGACAAAGGTGATGCACCATACAACACTTGGGTACTTTTATATAAAGGCGTGAGTGAATGATCTTTCGGCTCCGGGACAGGGTGTACCGAATAAGATTGGACATCGTAGCCAAGGCGCTGCAAGCCGAAGATTTCAGTATAAACAAACGTAGAAGAAGGCCCTGGAATTTCAGGAGCCAAATAACCGATTTTCAATTTTGAGTTCTTCATGGGCTATCCTTGCAATCACCAACTATTGATCAACCGGCATGGGTAACGGTAAGCGTTTTAAATCCCAGTGTGTTCGCAATTTCGCATCCCACTTCTTTGTCGTACTTTTCTTACCTTGCAATAAACATTGCCATTGATAACGCCGAATAAACTTTCTCAATTCTTTATCTTCCATTCGCTGGGAACCATTGAAAAAGCTCTTGATATAACCCCAATACATTGCCGCACCACCAATAACATAAGGTGTTTCCAGCATTCTGAATATTGAAGACGCCAGCATATAAAGAGGCCCCGTCCCCATGTAGAATTGACCAAAACCATGACGCATTCTTCCGGTAATCACACCGTGCTGACTTGAGCCCATGATCCGCAAATGAGTGAAACGCAACTCCGGCTCATCCCAACTGCAAGCGATCCAGCCCAATTGACGACATCGGTGGCTATCAATAGCATCCCACATGACTTCACGAACCAACCCGCCGATTTGTTTAAAACAAGACATCCGATAAAATTTCGTCATGCCAACGGACATTTCATCTCCACGACGTTCGCTAATGTATTTCCCATTAATCCGATTGTAGGGCTTGCCGCTGCACGTCCCAATGCGGGGATTCTCTTCCATTTTATTCATGAGCGTTTCGAAGTAACGCTCAGGCAATTCTAAATCGAGATCGAGCTTACAGATATACTGATATTTATCAGGCTCGATCGCTTTAAAGCCAGCGTAGAAAGTATCAACGACACCAGGGCCAACGCTTCTGAATCCACGATTCTCACGACGCACAATTTGAATAAAATCGTATTTGGCGGCATATTCATCCATAATCTGAGGGCTTGCATCGGTAGAACCATCATCCACAATCACCCACAACGCAGGTAATTCAGACTGCCCAACCACCGTATCAAGAGTTTGTTTCATAAACTCTTCTTCATCACGGCATGGGGAAATAATTACATAACTTCTCTCTGACATAACGTTGTCCTACTTTATAAACCCTGTATTGTGTGATCCTTACTACCGCCCGCTATGAGCCTGTCGGCGAGGCGCCTTTGTATTCGAGAATGGTCATTTCTTTTTTCGTCAACTTTCGCCAAAAAAATCGGAGCCCACCCAAAGCTTCTGGTACTTTCCCAACAACAATCGAAGCGCTGTATGAACGGATAAGGCTTATTCCATAACCCACTCTGCGCTGACGTTCAGAACGAAATACTTTAAAAAAGAGCAGAATGTATAACAGCGACAATACGCTAAAGAAAATACTAATAACCAGGCTGGAAAACACGATAAACACCGGGAGTATTGCCCCCCATACTAAAGTGCTCAAACAACGTTTGACGTTGAACCGCTCGGGTTCACCCCCATGTAAAAAAGCACCTTGAGCATATGCATGGCCACAGCGTTCTGTTCGACGCCACCACTGATTAAATGTCGTCATATTGGCATCATGAAGGGTCATTAGGTGATTCAAGCGTTGTACTTCCCACCCGAGTTGTCTTATTCGATAACACAACTCGGGCTCCTCACCCGCAACAACACTCGGGTTAAATCCGCCCGCATCAGAGAAGGCTTTCGTACGACATAAAAAATCCCCACCCGTTGACTTTGCTGTGCCAACGGGCGTATCCCATTCAAGATCACACCACGCGTTATACATGGACGCCTCTGGGTAACGCTCTTGGCGACGACCGCATACAGCCGCTATTCGAGGAGATTCATCCAATTTCTTCGTAGCAGTATCTATCCAGCCCTCACAGACCTCACAATCACCGTCGACAAATTGCACGTAGTCTAAATCAGGCAATAATGAAATCAGCTTTGCAAAGCCTTCATTTCTCGCACGCGCAGCACTAAAGGGGATGGACATATCTAGCGACACCACCTCAACGCCTAAGCTTTGCGCCATGGCTACGCTATCATCGGTAGAATTGGAATCAACGTAAACGATTGTCAACTCAGCATTGGACAAAGACAGCAAGCAACGTTTCAAACGCTCACCCTCATTACGCCCGATAACAACCACCCCAACCCGACTTGTATTCTCTTGCATATTATTGTCAATCCCAGACTTGCTTATTGGCTTAGGAAAACCCGGCGATACTAACGACACAAACGGTGTCGACTTCTTCTTTACCCAACCAGCTATTCAGCTTCACAATAGCCGATTATGACAAATAGGATTAAATTCTACATCTTTTAAAACGTTAAGATATTTAATCTGTGAAAACCTACCGCAGGATTTCTGACTCAGTACCCAAGCCAACCTTCACAAAAACCATCATTTACGCTGATGTCTCTGGATGTGTAGAAATGACTTTTGCTGGTATGCCGACTGCAGTCGAATGGCTGGGTAAATCACTCACCACAACGGCATTGGCACCAATATTTACTTGGTCTCCAATATTAACCATTCCCATGAGCTTAGCACCCGCACCAACATTAACCCCCACTCCCAACTTTGGGGCTTCTCGAGGGTGCGTTAGCCGCCGATTGCCTAGAGTTACGCCCTGCCGCAAGATACAATCGTGGCCAATCTCCGCATCACCATGCACCACAATCGCACCTTGATGCTCAATAATGACTCGACGCCCCAATTTGACCGAGTAGGGCAATTCGATACCATACCCATTGCGCACCCGACGAAATAAAAATCGATAAACAACACTGAGCGGTGCTCTCAACCATTTAGAGCGAACAGTCATCCTCCATACCCCAAAACGATGGATGGCAACGGCTCTAAAACCTGGACGCGTCCAATCTTTACCATGAGAATGCCAATCTTCACAAAGGATTGACCACAGCCCCATATTATTACCATCATAAAATGCAAAATGAGGCTCAATGACTTCTGATGTAGAATTTTGCATAACAGTACCTGATTCCTTTTTTCTTATTGTTCCCTAGACCCAATATTCGCGCCTCGCACAAAGATCGAATTCATAAAGAAATCACGAAGAAAATAAGGGGGATCAAGGCACTCTTTGCGTGTTAATGCCATCTTAATTCGCTTCAAGGGGTAGGCCACCATCCAACATACGTCTGCAAAAAAAAGCGACAAAAAGCCGTAATTCTTAAAAAAGAAGCGCTTTCTCGATTCAAACCAATAAGTTGGTCTTCGTTTGGCTTTCTTGCGAGTATCAGAAATACCTGTAGAGGCACCAACATAATGAACAACGCGGCTTTCAGGTACAACAAACGTTTTAAACCCTGCTCGCTTCGCTGTAATGCAATAATCCACTTCTTCGAAATACAAAAAGTAGTCTTCATCCATCAATCCAATCGCGTCCACCACTTCCCGCTTAATTAGCATGGAAGCACCAGCCACCCAATCCACACTTTCAGCCTCACCTGAGTGCAACTTTTGCGCCACAACATAGGACGGAAACGTTCGGCGTAGCACGCCTAGCCCCAAAGTATTAACAAAGTCACCAAATGGGCGCGGGAAATTGAAAGCCGATATTTGTTGAGTGCCATCATCATCTTCGAGTCGACTGCCCGCAATGCCCGCTTCAGATGTATTGTCCAACAAAGTAATCAACGCTTTTAAGCTTCCTTCCCTCGGCCGAGTATCTGGATTAACCAACCAGAAAAAATCTGGCGTCGAAGAACTCTCAAGTGTTTTTATGGCAAGATTATTACCATAGGAAAACCCTCCATTCTTCTCTCCATCTACAATATCAACCCAACCCTCCCAGCCTTGTTGCTCAACAAATTGTTGTAAGGCATCAAAAGAACCATCTCCTGAATCGTTGTCAACGACAGCGACCTTAAGCTCACTGGCCTCACCTTTAATGGCAAATAGACCCTGTAAACATTCCTTTACCAACTCCGCCGTCCTGTAATTGACGATACACACCCCGACTTTATGCACAATGCCTCCAAAGGCTCCTTAATGGAGTTACTGAATGAAATAAAAGATAGGCATCCTCGACAATTCTCAAACCTTGTCAACAATTGTCCGAATTTAACACAAATTATTTATCACTTTTATAAAGCTTTGCTTTTAGATCAATTTGTTTGACGCTAGACTTTGTAAACATTCGGTAATTTATGGTGTGCTCTGCAAAAGCTCCGTCAATATTGAACTGGAGCGACGCCCAACTACAGATTAAACTTATTCGGCGACCGGTTCGTTATATCTTCTGTAGTAGGATGAGGCCACACTCTTGGCGCCACACAGTTCCGATTTTTAACATCAACACAAACAAGCGTATCATTTCGGCCAACGGGAGCTCATGGATGCAAAACAAACCGTCTCAATTAACAAGCAAAATTTTTACTTACGGAGCCTGCCTCTTAAGCTTACTTACGGTAGTTGCATGCTCCACAAATACACAAGTCTCTGCACCAGAATTCACTCCCGCACCACCTGTCGCTCAATACAAAATCGGAGTGGGAGATGACCTTAGCATCAATGTTTGGCGTAACGATGAATTATCTATCGATATTCCTGTAAGACCTGACGGCAACATTTCTGTCCCTCTGGCTGGGGATATTAAAGCGGCAGGCGAAACCCCTACAGCTTTGGCTGAGATGATCACCAAGAAACTCAATCAATACTTAAAAAATCCTCAAGTTACTGTGATGGTCACCAACCCCAGTAGCTTAGACTTCCAGCGGCGTGTTCGAGTTACCGGTGCGGTAGAAACCCCCATATCGATAGCGTTCCGCGAAGGGATGACCGTACTTGATCTCATTTTATTGGCGAATGGACCCAACGAGTTTGCCTCGCTATCAAACGCAAAATTGTATAGAAAAGGTGCTCAAGGTGTTGCCACTTACAACATTAATCTAGATGACTTGCTCAATAAGGGTAAACTAGAGGGAAATTACGAATTACAACCATCCGATGTTCTATCAGTACCAGAGCGACTATTCTAATTTTAATCGTGGTATATCATGGATATAAGATACTTATTGGAATTGCTGAAATCAGCATTTGAAGAGCTAAGCAACTACAAGTATGCAGGAACTGCTATTTTTATAGCAGTTACCTTTGTATTGTGCTTTTTAGGTAGCGTTTGGCCTCAGACCTATACGACAACAGCCCTTATTCAGGCAGATCGAAAAAACATCATAGAGCCGCTCCTCCCAGGGCGCGTGGCGATGACGGAAGTCCCGCCTGTTAGCATTGTGATAGAAACACTTTATTCCCCGCGCATACTCATTAGAGCCGCTGAAGAAATAGGCCTAATCAACGATGAGTCATCAGACCGCGAAATGGATATTGCAAAAAATAGAATCGGCGCTGCGCTAGAGCACAAAATTGTCGATGACAACCTACTTCGTTTAACCGTTACATCCGATTCACCGGAAAAGTCCTACGACACTCTGACCAAAGTACTCGAAGTGTTCAATGAAGACGCATCGAAACAAAAGCAAGACGAAAGCAAAAATGCCTTCGATTTTATCAGCACCCAGGTTAATAAGTATAAAATCCAATTAGAAGAAGCCGAAACAAAGCTTTCCGACTATAAAATCAATAATATGGTAGGCACTGAGCTTGGTGTCCAAAATCGAATTTCAGAGCTGCGCATTGAGCTCGAAAGTCTCGAAATCAGTGTTGAAGAAAACGAAGCAAAAGCTGCCTCCATTCGCTCTCAGTTAGTCAATGAAAGCGTTTTTCAGGAAGCTCGCAGTAAACTTGCAACACTCAATACACAAAAAGTCGAAATACAAAATAATCTTCAGACTCTTCAGTTGTCGTTTCAAGACGATTACCCGGATGTGGTTTCGGCTAAGAGCCAATTAGCAGCTGTACAGTATGAGATTGATTACCTAAGAGACCTTTACCCTGAGCTTCCTAGCGATATCTCCTCAGATGAAATCACCCTTTTCGATGAACTGCGTGGAACACTGTCGGATATAGAAATCGAAAATAAAAGCTTAAAGCGACGACGCACCGCTATAGAAGCATTACTCAAAAAAGAAAATGAACGCGCTGAAAAAATTACACAGGATCAAGCAAAACTCGCCGAGCTAACTCGTGACTACGACAAAACCAAACAAATTTACGAAGAACTACTGCAACGCAGAGAAAATGCTTCTTTGTCTATGACAATAGACAAAGAAGGGCAAGGAATGAGCTACCGGGTAAGAGAGGCACCAACTTACCCCACTCAACCGACGGGATTACAAGCTATGCATTTTGTGATCGCGGCCCCAGTTTTAGGCGCATTAGCACCACTCGGTTTATGCTTTATTTTTGTATTCTTAGACCCACGTATCCGCACCTCGTACAGTTTAAGAAATCATCTACCAGAAGGCATCGATATATTAGGCTCCGTACCGGCCTATGAGGAAGCTTCAGCACCTGGTTTTTCAGCCTTCTCAAATAAGCTGATTTTGATCATTATTTTACTGTCTCTGGGTTGCTATGGTTATTTAGCAAGTCTATTACTCGCAGGACAATAGGAGTGGTGCGTGGATAAACTTAAACAAATTATTTCTCAAAAGCGTGCCGCCACTGGTACCTCACAGCAAGATCCGAACAGCCATGACCTGGTAAATCGATTCATTGCCGGTGACATGCTACTCACCAAGGAAGAAAAAAAGCGACTTTGGTCTCCAATACAAATGGCAGACAAAAAAGTTATTTACCAAGGAATGGAGAATCTTGATGTGTTAAACGCTTACCGAGAAATCAGGACAAAACTGCTTCGTCAATCTGGAGGCTCAAGTTCCATTGTCTTAGTTAGTAGTGTAGGTCCCAAAAGCCATCATGAATCTGATGTTGCTTTTAACCTTGCAACCAGTTTCGCAATGGATACCAGCAAGTCTTCCATTTACGTTGACTGCAACCCATACACGGAAGATCGTCAAGATCTAGCCATTCGCCAATTCGAAGTAGGCTTAACTGACCACTTACAGAACACAAATATCTCATTAGCCGATGCAACTTACCCCTCTGGCGTAGAACACCTTAAAATCATCCCAACAGGGGCGCACACTGATACAGCGGCTGAATTTTTTAATAATCCACGACTGGGCGGAATCTTTAACGAAATCAAGTATTCATTGCCTCACGTATTCATTTTTATCAACACTCCCCCTGCACTTCATTATTCGGAAGCATCAATCCTGGCAGATATTGTTGATTTAGCGATCCTTGTCGTTCCCCCCAAAAAAGCCACAGCCGACAGCATTAACTCTGCAGTAGATTTAATTGGTCGCGATAAAGTAGCCGGTGTAATTTTTAGTGAACACTAGACGCAAGCAAACCAGCACAGTCATAAAAAAGTCATCGTATCTAAAAAGTCGAGCGAGGCGCTTTAATGCACTAACCGGAACTAGCGGCATCAAGATAGTCAGCTTGCTTCTAGCAATTGTGCTTCTACCTGCAACATCTCATGCAGATTTCAGCGCATTTGGTACCCTACAAACACAGTTCAGCGATAACGCCAACAAAACTAATGACGATGAGTTTGATCAAAGAGAAGATCAGCTGATTATTGGGCTAGGTTACGAAGAAAATCGCAGCTGGATAGACCTTCAGGCAGATTACCAGGCAACTCGCTATAACTTTGATACAGATAGCCCAAGAGCTCAAACGAATCGTACAGAATACTTAGGTGAAACACAGCTTCACTTGGAAAACGCCACACGAATCATTGAGTTTGATGCTAGGCACGAACGAGACCGCTTATTGAGCAATCCTGAAGAGCTCTCTCTTCAAGATAATTTCTTAGCACGTGATACTATTTCTTTGTCTCCTGTCGTCAATATTCTCAGCACCCAAGCTGATACACTATCTGTCTTCGGTACCTACTCAGAAACACGCTTTGATCAACAGGCCAGCGGAGGAAATGGTTTTGATAGCTCAAGATCCGGTCTCGGGCTTAGTTGGCGCAGATCTTTATCCGAAGTCGATCAGATTGTTTTATCATTACAAGATCAGGACATTGATTACGATGCTCTAGAAAGCGACTTTGGTTACCAGCGCTATACACTTTCCTACATTGCCACACTAAGAAGAATCGATTATTCATTTACAGCCGGCTTCAACGCCTATGAAGACCCCAGCGGGGAGACCTTTAACTCGCCTTTAGGAAGAATCACACTCGGCTATCGCAATGGCCAAACCTCAGTAACTGCCGACTCTTCCTTTTCTATAACCGATACATCATTAGGCAACCAAATGATCGGCGACATTGCCGACAACCTCTCGCAAGGCTCAAATGGCAATATACAGTTCATTGACCAATATAAGCTCTGGAATACCAGCGTTACCGTTAACACCTCCATTTGCAATCTTTGTACACTCAGAACATCTTTGACGTATACAGAACAAGAATACAACGTGCGCACCAGTGAGGATATCGAGCAAATCATTCTCAGCTCCGACGTTTCCTATGAGCTGTCCACGTTAGATAGCCTATCTTTCGGTATCACCTATACTGATTTGTCCTTACAAAACCCCTCTATTGATTCCATAAACCAAGCTTTTGATTCAACTGCCGTCAATTTTGAATACAACCGCACCCTTTCGAGGAACATCAATGCACGCGCTCGATTCCAAAATGAGCAACGCAATAGCCCTGATGAAGCACGGAACTACACAGAGAACACTCTACTGATATCAATTACTTATACATACTGATCGCTAACATAACGAATATGCTGATTAATTGATCAAACCCCTTCCTTTTCTCGTCTGAAAATTCGTTAATCCACTGTTTTTGCACAAAAGAGTGTTTCAAACCGAAATTCGCCATTTATTGACGGGTATAAAAAACAGTAGAATACGCGCAGGCAGCCGATAGTGCCGCTCAGATTAATGCCCTGCGAAGGCTAACTTTCATGAAACGTGGGAAGATTGCTGAGGACCCATGCGTGGTATCGCATTCTCTAAGTCTTGCGTCTTTCCGCCAAACAGCGCGCAAGTTTGCGCATGACAATGAGTAACCCCATGACAGATCTATCTTTATACAGAAATATTGGTATTTTCGCTCACGTAGACGCGGGAAAAACCACCTCTACCGAGCGTATTCTGAAACTCACCGGAAAAATCCACAAAACAGGTGAAGTGCATGATGGTGCTGCAACGACAGACTTCATGGAGCAAGAGGCAGAGCGTGGTATTACCATCCAGTCCGCTGCGACAACTTGTTTCTGGAAAGATCACCGCTTAAACATCATCGACACCCCTGGGCACGTTGACTTCACTGTTGAAGTATATCGCTCGCTAAAAGTACTTGATGGTGGCGTTGGTGTGTTCTGTGGTTCAGGTGGTGTAGAACCGCAATCTGAAACCAACTGGCGTTATGCGAATGAATCCGAAGTTGCTCGGGTTATTTTCGTCAACAAATTGGACCGTATGGGTGCCGACTTCTACCGCGTTGTAGAGCAAGTGAAAAAAGTACTTGGCGCAAACCCATTGGTAATGACTTTGCCAATCGGTATTGAAGATGACTTCAAAGGCGTGGTTGATGTACTCAGCCAAAAAGCCTACATCTGGGATGACTCAGGCCTTCCAGAAAACTATGAAGTCGTTGATATTCCAGACGAGCTAAAAGAAAAAGCCGCTGAATACCGTGAGCAATTGATCGAAACCGCCGTTGAACAAGACGACGACCTGATGATGGCGTACATGGAAGGTGAAGAGCCTTCAGAGGAAGACATCAAACGCTGTATCCGTAAAGGTACTCGCGAGTTGGCGTTCTTCCCGACTTACTGTGGTTCTGCATTCAAAAACAAAGGTATCCAATTGGTATTGGATGCGGTTATTGATTACTTACCAGCACCAACCGAAGTGGATCCACAACCATTGACCGACGAAGAAACTGGCGAACCAACGGGTGAAGTGGCCACCGTGTCTGCGGAAGAGCCTCTGCGTGCCTTAGCATTCAAAATTATGGACGACCGTTTCGGTGCATTGACCTTTATCCGTATTTACTCGGGTGTCCTAGAGAAGGGCATGACCGTGCTGAACTCTTACACCGGCAAAACCGAGCGTATCGGACGTATGGTGGAAATGCACGCTGACGAGCGTACTGAACTGAGCCGTGCACAAGCGGGTGACATCATCGCTGTTGTGGGTATGAAAAACGTTCAAACCGGTCATACCCTTTGTGATCCAAACAACCCATGTACTCTTGAGCCAATGATCTTCCCTGAGCCTGTAATTTCGATTGCAGTGAAGCCGAAAGACAAAGGTTCAGTTGAGAAAATGGGTATCGCTATCGGTAAGATGGTTGCAGAAGACCCATCTTTCGTTGTTGAGACTGACGAAGATTCCGGCGAAACCATCCTAAAAGGTATGGGTGAACTTCACTTAGATATCAAGGTGGACATCCTGAAGCGTACCTATGGTGTTGAGCTGGAAGTGGGACAGCCTCAAGTTGCTTACCGCGAAACCATCACTCAGGCCATCGAAGATTCTTACACTCATAAGAAGCAATCGGGTGGTTCTGGTCAATTCGGTAAGATCGATTACCGCATCAAGCCAGGTGAGCCAGGTTCCGGCTTCCAATTCGAATCTAGCGTTGTGGGTGGTAACGTACCGAAGGAATACTTCCCTGCGATCGAGAAAGGCTTTGCTGGCATGATGGAAGAAGGCCCAATGGCAGGCTTCCCAGTGTTAGACGTACAAGTCGAGCTTTTCGATGGTTCTTACCATGCGGTTGACTCTTCTGCGGTAGCGTTTGAAATCGCAGCAAAAGGCGCCTTCCGTCAATCTATGCCTAAAGCCGGCCCACAACTGATTGAGCCTATCATGAAAGTTGACGTTTTCACTCCGGACGATAATGTCGGTGACGTTATTGGTGACCTTAACCGCCGCCGTGGAATGATCAAAGATCAAGAGCCTGGTACTACTGGCGTGCGCATCAAAGCTGACGTGCCACTATCAGAAATGTTCGGCTACATTGGTCACTTGCGTACCATTACCTCAGGTCGTGGGCAATTCTCTATGGAATTCTCTCACTACTTACCATGCCCACAAAATGTGGCTGAAGACGTAATTGCCAAAGAGAAAGAAAAGAAAGAAGCCAAAAAGTAATTAGGCTTTAAACTCTACCAAAAAGCCCAGTGAGGAATCCTCACTGGGCTTTTTATTAATAGATTCGGGGAAAATAACTCTATTTCCACATACTCACGTTATGAGCAATACATCGAGTTTCATTAGCAGTCCCACTTTTCCAATCAAACCATACACTTACATCTCTATCACTGATTAAAGCGGCCATTAACATAGAATACGCTTCTTGGTGATTTTCTTGCTGAGCAGGCAGATAAAAACCTTTACCAAATGAATCTGTGAAGTTACAAGTACACCGGCCATTAGGCTCTAAAGCAAAATACAAATCACCATTACTCTCCGCATATAACCGACTTACTTTTCCAGGACATCCTTCTGCGGAGTATGAGGACACTGAGAAAAATGACAAAAAGCTCAAAAACCCTAAAAGAAAAACTTTCATTAATAAACATTCCATATAAAAAAAGCCTCTAAAAAGAGGCTTTTTCAATTAAGGCGAAACACGTCTTAATTATTCGATGATCTTGGCAACAACACCAGCACCAACGGTACGACCACCTTCACGAATCGCGAAGCGTAAACCTTCGTCCATCGCAATTGGGCAGATCAAGGTAACGGTCATTTGAATGTTGTCACCTGGCATGACCATTTCAACGCCTTCTGGCAACTCACAAGCACCGGTTACATCGGTAGTACGGAAGTAGAACTGTGGACGGTAGCCTTTGAAGAATGGGGTATGACGACCACCTTCATCTTTAGATAATACGTACACTTCACCTTCAAACTTAGTGTGCGGAGTGATTGAGCCAGGAGCAGACAATACTTGCCCACGTTCAACTTCGTCACGCTTAGTACCACGCAAAAGCACACCAACGTTCTCACCTGCACGACCTTCGTCAAGCAGTTTGCGGAACATCTCCACACCAGTACAGGTGGTTTTGGTGGTTTCTTTGATACCAACGATTTCAATTTCTTCGCCTACTTTGATGATACCGCGCTCAACACGACCGGTAACAACCGTACCACGACCTTGAATTGAGAATACGTCTTCGATCGGCATAATGAAGGCACCGTCGATTGCACGCTCTGGTTCAGGAATGTAAGAATCTAACGCTTCAACTAATTTCTTAACCGCGCTAGTGCCCAACTCGTTGTCATCTTCACCATTCAACGCCATTAACGCAGAACCAGCGATGATTGGCGTGTCGTCACCTGGGAATTCGTAAGTGTCTAGCAACTCACGGATTTCCATTTCAACCAACTCAAGCATTTCGGCGTATTCTTCAGAATCAACACCACCACAGTCTTCCGCCAACAAATCAGCTTTGTTCAAGAAAACAACGATGTAAGGTACACCTACCTGACGAGACAACAAGATGTGCTCACGAGTCTGAGGCATAGGGCCGTCAGTCGCACCACACACCAAAATAGCGCCGTCCATCTGAGCAGCACCAGTAATCATGTTTTTCACGTAGTCGGCGTGCCCTGGGCAGTCAACGTGCGCGTAGTGACGAATAGTAGAATCGTACTCAACGTGAGAGGTCGCAATGGTAATACCGCGCTCACGCTCTTCTGGCGCATTGTCGATACCATCGAAAGCAACAGCTTCACCGCCGAACACTTCTGCACAAACGCGAGTCAATGCGGCAGTCAAAGTGGTTTTACCGTGGTCAACGTGACCAATGGTGCCCACGTTTACGTGGGGTTTACTACGTTCAAAAGTTTCCTTAGCCACTGTATTTTTCCTCTATTTTCAGCAACTGTGTAATTAAATAAACCGGGCAACAAACCCAGCCAATTCTCGGGAAATTAATAACCAATGGTGTTCTTTGCAATAATTTCATCAGCCACATTTTTCGGGGCTTCTGAATAGCGCTCAAACTCCATGGTAAAAGTCGCTCTGCCCTGAGTAGCAGAACGTAAATCCGTGGCGTAACCGAACATTTCGGCAAGGGGAACCTCTGCGTTTACAACTTTTCCAGAAACGCTTTCTTCCATCCCCTGAATCATGCCACGACGACGATTCAAATCACCGACAACATCCCCCATATTTTCTTCTGGGGTCACCACCTCTACTTTCATCAGTGGTTCGAGCAATACCGCTCCACCTTGCTGTTTCAGTGATTTAGTCGCCATCGATGCGGCAATTTTAAACGCCATTTCACTGGAGTCTACATCGTGGTAAGAACCATCGTATAACGTGGCTTTTAAACCCAACAATGGAAATCCAGCAACGATACCGTTTTGCATTTGCTCTGCGATACCTTTCTCCACCGCTGGAATGTATTCCTTAGGAACTGTACCCCCAACGATTTCATTCACAAATTCTAAACCTTCCGCATTATCATCTTCGGCTGGTTCGAAACGTACCCAAACATGACCGAATTGACCTCGACCACCAGATTGGCGAACGAACTTGCCTTCAATTTCACACGCTTTGGTAATGCGCTCACGGTAAGCAACTTGGGGTTTACCAATATTGGCTTCTACCGAAAACTCACGACGCATACGGTCAACAATGATATCCAAATGAAGCTCGCCCATGCCGGAAATAATGGTCTGGCCGGTCTCTTCATCGGTTTTAACACGGAAAGAAGGGTCTTCTTGAGCTAACTTGCCTAACGCTATGCCCATTTTTTCCTGATCTGCTTTTGATCTCGGCTCAACTGCCACCGAAATAACGGGCTCAGGAAACTCCATACGCTCTAAAACAATCTTGCCTTGCTCATCGCACAAGGTGTCACCGGTCGTGACATCTTTCAAGCCAATGGCCGCTGCGATGTCGCCCGCCAAAACCACTTTAATTTCTTCACGAGAGTTCGAGTGCATCTGAACCATTCGGCCCACACGCTCTTTTTTAGACTTCACGGAGTTATAAACGGCCGTGCCGCTTTCTAACTTACCTGAGTACACTCGGAAGAAGGTCAGCGTTCCAACAAAAGGGTCTGTCGCAATTTTGAATGCCAACGCAGAGAAAGGCGCATTATCATCAGCCACACGTGTAGCAACTGTTTCGCCATCGTCCAATGTACCTTCAATCGCCTTCACTTCTGTTGGCGAAGGTAAATACTCGATGACCGCGTCCAGCATGGCTTGAACACCCTTATTCTTAAAGGCAGATCCACCAATAACCGGGACAATTTCATTTGCCAAAGTACGCTCACGAATACCCGCTTTAATGGCTTCTTCTGAAAGCTCACCACTTTCAAGGTATTCATTCATCAAGTCTTCATTGGCTTCTGCTGCAGCTTCCACCAAAAATTCTCGCATCTCTTCGCACTGATCTTGAAGATCTTCAGGAATGTCTCCGTATTCGAAGGTCATACCCATATCCTGCTCATTCCACAGGATGGCCTTCATCTTGATCAGGTCAACCACGCCTTTGAACTCATCTTCAGCACCGATGGTCATCTGTAAAGGAACTGCATTAGCCCCCAAACGAGACCCGAGCTGCTCAACAACGCGCTCAAAATCCGCTCCTGCACGGTCCATTTTGTTAACAAAAACAAGACGTGGTACTTCATATTTATTTGCTTGGCGCCAAACAGTCTCAGTCTGAGGTTGAACTCCCGATGAGCCGCATAGCACAACGACCGCACCATCAAGCACACGTAATGAACGCTCTACCTCAATAGTAAAGTCAACGTGCCCAGGAGTATCAATGATATTGACACGATGCTGATCAAATTGTTGCTGCATACCCGACCAAAAACAGGTGGTGGCAGCGGAGGTAATGGTAATACCGCGCTCTTGTTCTTGTTCCATCCAATCCATAGTGGCAGCGCCATCATGAACCTCACCGATTTTATGTGATAAACCGGTGTAAAAGAGCACACGCTCGGTGGTGGTAGTTTTACCCGCATCTACGTGCGCACAAATTCCGATATTACGATAACGTGAGATGGGTGTTTTGCGTGCCACAGCGATTACTCCAAACAGTTATTTTTGTAAAAGCATGAGTTTCAAAACGTACAAAAGGCAGCGATAGTGCTGCCTTTTGAGACGTCCAAATCAAGCGAACCTGACTACCATTAGAAGCGGTAGTGAGAGAATGCTTTGTTGGCTTCTGCCATACGATGTACGTCTTCGCGCTTCTTAACAGCCGCACCTTTGCTTTGTGATGCATCAATAAGCTCACCCGCTAAACGCTGAGCCATCGACTTCTCACCACGAGCACGTGAGTACTCTACCAACCAGCGCATTGCCAAAGCAGTACGACGAGCTGGACGAACTTCAACAGGTACTTGGTAAGTCGCACCACCAACACGGCGAGACTTAACCTCAACCATTGGCGCTACGTTTTCAAGCGCTTCATCAAAGATCTCAATAGGATCTTTTTTCAATTTTTCTTCAACAATTTCAAGAGCACCGTAAACGATACGCTCAGCAACAGATTTTTTACCGCTGACCATTACGATGTTCATGAATTTCGCTAACGTGGTGTTACCAAACTTAGGATCTGGCAAAATTTCACGTTTAGCGACAACGCGTCTTCTTGGCATTGTAAATCGCCTCTCTTCAGGGGTTTCTAAGACAACGCTCTCACATTTTGCTCACTTACGCTGACATCTTATGAGCGCGCTTAGCCTTACTCGGTTCTACCGAAAACGTTAATACGATCTTCGCAGCTAGCACTGCGATTTAAGGTCTTACTTAGGACGCTTAGTACCGTACTTGGAACGACCTTGTTTACGGTCATTCACACCAGAGGTATCCAACGCACCACGAACGGTGTGGTAGCGGACACCAGGCAAGTCTTTAACACGACCGCCGCGAATCAAAACAACACTATGCTCTTGCAAGTTGTGACCTTCACCACCGATGTACGAAGTTACTTCGTAGCCATTGGTTAAGCGAACACGACAAACTTTACGCAATGCAGAGTTTGGTTTTTTCGGGGTAGTAGTGTAAACACGAGTACAAACGCCACGTCTTTGTGGGCATGCTTCGAGCGCACGTACATCGCTAGCAACTGCCTTACGTTTTCTCGGCTTACGAACCAACTGGTTGATCGTTGCCATGAAAATAAACTCCAAATTAATATTCATTTCCCTGTCCCAAAAGGCGATTAATCACAAAGTTGTGATTGGTGCAAATGGCTAGGGAAAAGTGATAGAAAGAATAACCCCAATAAAACGGGGTGCGGCATTATAAGTATGGCTTTACTAGAGTTCAACCCCTGCACAAAGCGCGCAGGATTTAACTTGATAGTTTTACTGAATTTGCCGTATAGCAAACATAAAAAACGCCCCAAAAGGGGCGTTTTTTCCGAAAATTGAATTTTAGCTTGCGCTAGATTTCAATGCCTCGGTCAATGCTGCTTCAACTTCTGCTGCACTTGGCCCGTCGACCAAGCTCGTTTCGGTTGTTTGCTGCTTACGTCTCTCGTTGTGGTACGCCAAGCCTGTACCCGCTGGGATCAATCGACCTACAACAACGTTTTCTTTCAAGCCACGTAATGTATCAACTTTACCCGTTACCGCTGCTTCGGTAAGCACTCGAGTGGTCTCCTGGAAGGATGCTGCTGAGATAAAGGACTCAGTTGCCAACGAGGCCTTGGTAATACCCAGTAGCTGGCGCTCATATTGCGCCGGTTGCATACCTTCGGCACGCAGCTTCTCGTTTTCTTCCAGAACATTCACATATTCCACTTGCTCGCCTTTAACGAAAGAAGAATCGCCCATTTCGGTAATTTCGACTTTGCGCAACATTTGACGACAGATGGTTTCAATGTGCTTATCGTTGATTTTTACACCTTGTAGTCGGTAAACATCTTGAATCTCATTGGTGATATAACGAGATAAAGCTTCGACACCTTGTAAGCGCAGAATATCATGAGGGTTACTTGGTCCATCAGAAACCACTTCCCCTTTTTCTACTTGCTCACCTTCGAACACAGTTAGCTGGCGATGCTTAGGAATCAACAACTCATAGTTAGTTGAACCATCAGGCAACGTCTGCCCGTCATTCGGGGTAATTACCAAACGACGCTTACCTTTGGTCTCTTTACCGAACGAAACGGTACCGCTAATTTCCGCCAAGATAGATGGCTCTTTAGGCTTACGCGCTTCAAAGAGGTCAGCAACTCGAGGTAGACCACCTGTAATATCTTTCGTACCACCAGATTCTTGTGGAATACGTGCAATAACATCACCCGCTTCCAACTTATCACCATCGGAAAGGCCCAGTAGTGCCTTCGCTGGCAACATGTAATGCGCAGGCTGGTTAGAGTTGGCCAAGGTGATTTCATTACCCGCATCATCGTACAAGGTGACTGCTGGTTTCAGATCTTTACCGGCTGCTGGACGCTCCGCTGGATCAAGAACCTCGATCGAAGTCAGACCAGTTAAATCGTCTGTTTGACGGCGGATCGATAAGCCATCTTCCATACCTGTCAACTTAACGGTACCCGCAACCTCAGTAATGATGGGGTGCGTATGTGGATCCCATTTAGCAACGGTTTGACCACCAGAGACTTGAGCGCCATCAGCCACAGAAATGTGCGCGCCGTAAGGCAGTTTATAACGCTCACGCTCACGACCATTCGCATCCGCCACAGCTAACTCACCGGAACGAGATACTGCCACCAAAGAGCCATCGGTACGGTTCACCAATTTGATGTTTAATAGGCGAACAGTACCATCTTGTTTCACTTGAACGCTGTCTGCTGCAGACGCACGGCTTGCCGCACCACCGATGTGGAAAGTACGCATAGTAAGCTGGGTACCCGGCTCACCAATAGATTGTGCTGCAATCACACCCACCGCTTCGCCGACATTCGCACGATGACCACGTGCTAAGTCACGGCCATAACACTGAGCACAAATACCATGTCGAGTTTCACAGGCAATTGGTGAGCGTACACAAACCTCATCAATACCCAATTCTTCGATACGGTTTACCCATTTCTCATCGATCATGGTGCCAGCGGGTATCAAAATCTCATCGCTATTGTCGGCCATCACATCACGCGCAACAACACGACCGAGTATACGATCACCCAATGACTCAATAACGTCTCCGCCCTCAATAACCGGAGTCATAATTAAGCCTGCATCAGTACCGCAATCTAATTCGGTAATAACAACGTCTTGAGCCACATCAACCAAACGACGAGTCAAATAACCCGAGTTCGCCGTTTTTAATGCAGTATCAGCCAAACCTTTACGCGCACCGTGGGTTGAAATGAAGTACTGACCAACGTTCAGGCCTTCACGGAAGTTTGCCGTGATCGGCGTTTCGATAATGGAACCATCCGGCTTCGCCATCAGACCACGCATACCGGCAAGCTGACGAATCTGAGCGGGGGAACCACGTGCACCAGAATCAGCATACATGAAGACGGAGTTAAATGAAGACTGCTCTTCTTCTTCACCATCTTTATTGGTGACTGATTCTTTAGAAATACCTTCCATCATTGATTTAGCCACCAAGTCATTTGCTCGGGACCAAATATCAATAACCTTGTTGTATTTTTCACCTTGGGTAACCAAACCAGAGGCGTACTGAGATTCAATCTCTTTCACTTCGGCTTCCGCACGACCTACGATATCTAACTTCTCGTCCGGAATTTCAAAGTCATTAACACCAATGGAGGAACCAGAACGTGTCGAGTACTCATAACCGGTATACATCAACTGGTCAGCAAAAATGACAGACTCTTTCAAACCGACAGAGCGATAACAGTGGTTGATCAACGCAGAAATGGCTTTCTTAACCATGCCACGGTTTACCAAATCAAATGGCATACCGTCTGGAACAATTTCCCAAAGCAAGACACGGCCAACAGTGGTGTCTTCGATGCTGGTACGGAAGATTTTTTCACCATCTTCACGAATTTCCGCTTGAGTAATACGGCATTTAATACGTGCCTGTAGGTCTACTTGCTTAGAGTGGTAAGCACGGTTAACTTCGGCTGGATCTGCGAAAACCATCCCTTCACCACGCGCATTAACACGCTCACGACTCATCCAATACAAGCCCAATACCACGTCCTGAGAAGGTACGATAATAGGCTCACCGGAAGCAGGCGATAGGATGTTATTGGTAGACATCATTAACGCACGAGCTTCTAACTGAGCTTCTAATGTCAACGGTACGTGAACCGCCATTTGGTCGCCATCGAAGTCAGCGTTATAAGCCGCACAAACCAATGGATGTAACTGAATCGCCTTACCTTCAATAAGCACAGGCTCAAACGCCTGAATACCAAGACGGTGAAGTGTTGGCGCACGGTTAAGCAGTACTGGGTGCTCACGAATCACTTCATCAAGAATATCCCATACCACTGGTTCTTCGCGCTCAACCATCTTCTTCGCAGCTTTGATAGTAGTCGCTAAGCCACGGAACTCTAATTTGCTGAAGATAAAAGGCTTAAATAGCTCCAATGCCATTTTTTTCGGTAAGCCACACTGATGCAGCTTAAGGGTTGGCCCTACCACAATGACGGAACGGCCAGAGTAGTCAACACGCTTACCCAATAGGTTTTGACGGAAGCGACCTTGTTTACCCTTAATCATATCCGCAAGTGATTTCAACGGACGTTTGTTCGAACCGGTGATTGCACGACCGCGACGACCGTTATCTAACAGCGCATCTACCGCTTCTTGCAACATACGTTTCTCGTTGCGCACGATGATGTCTGGTGCATTCAAATCTAGAAGGCGCTTCAAACGGTTATTACGGTTAATCACTCGACGGTAAAGGTCGTTCAAGTCGGAAGTCGCGAAACGGCCACCATCCAACGGAACCAATGGACGTAAATCTGGTGGTAAGACAGGCAATGCTTCCAGCACCATCCACTCTGGCTTATTTCCAGAGTTGTAAAACGCTTCTAACAGCTTTAAACGCTTAGAGAGCTTCTTAACTTTCGTTTCAGAGTTGGTATTTGGAATCTCTTCACGGAGGAATTGAATCTCCTGTTCAAGATCAATGTCTGCCATCAACTCTTGAACCGCTTCAGCACCCATCTTAGCTTCGAATTCATCACCGAACTCTTCCATCGCCTCGAAGTATTGCTCGTCCGTTAGAAGCTGACTTTTCTCCAAGGTGGTCATACCTGGATCAGTCACAACATAAGATTCAAAATACAGGACACGCTCGATACTACGAAGTGTCATGTCAAGCAATAAGCCAATACGGCTTGGCAAGGATTTCAAGAACCAAATATGCGCAACAGGGCTGGCTAATTCAATATGCCCCATACGTTCACGACGTACTTTGGCCAAGGTCACTTCTACACCGCATTTCTCACAAATAATGCCACGGTGCTTCATGCGCTTGTACTTTCCACACAAGCATTCGTAATCTTTTACTGGACCAAAAATCTTGGCACAGAACAAACCTTCACGCTCTGGCTTAAAGGTTCGGTAGTTGATGGTTTCTGGCTTTTTGACCTCACCGAAAGACCAGGAACGGATCATATCTGGAGACGCCAGACCAATACGAATGGAGTCAAACTCTTCGCTTTGTCCTTGGGATTTCAACAGATTCAGTAAATCTTTCAAGATACCCTCCTGCGGGCGCGCTGTATCGCTGGTACTGTGTTCAGTTCTGTTTTCAAAAACTCGCAAGCTTGCATTACACAGTACTGAATAGACTTTATCGTTGGTCGGGAAGCTCAAATAACTTCACCGACCAATACCCGGTTAAATGCCAAATTTTAGGCGTCGTGGTCGAGTTCCATATTAATGCCCAAAGAACGAATCTCTTTCAGCAATACGTTAAACGACTCTGGCATTCCCGGCTCCATCCGATGATCACCATCAACGATGTTTTTGTACATTTTAGTACGTCCGGCAACATCATCAGACTTAACGGTAAGCATTTCTTGCAGAGTATATGCCGCACCGTACGCTTCCAGTGCCCACACCTCCATCTCACCGAAACGCTGACCACCGAACTGAGCTTTACCACCCAGAGGCTGCTGCGTAACCAAACTGTATGAGCCTGTTGAACGCGCATGCATTTTGTCATCCACCAAGTGGTTCAACTTAAGCATGTACATGTAACCAACGGTGACCGGTCTTTGGAAAGCGTCCCCTGTGCGACCATCAAATAATGTACGCTGACCACTGTCTGGTAAATCCGCCAAGCGCAACAATGCTTTAATTTCATGCTCTTTCGCACCGTCAAATACAGCAGTCGCCATAGGAACACCAGCACGTAAATTTTGCGCTAGGTCGATGATTTCCTTATCCGAGAAGCTGTCCAAGTCTTCTTTAGAATAACTATCGCCTGTGGTGTTATAGACATCTTCAAGGAAGCCTCGAACTTCAGCTATGGCACGCTGTTCACGCATCATCACATCAATCTTATCGCCCAATCCTTTTGCTGCCATTCCCAAGTGCATCTCAAGAATCTGTCCGACGTTCATTCGGGATGGAACACCTAGAGGGTTCAATACGATATCAACCGGCACACCATGCTCGTCGTAAGGCATGTCTTCAACCGGCATGATGACGGAGATAACACCTTTGTTACCATGACGTCCCGCCATTTTGTCACCTGGTTGAATACGACGCTTAATAGCCAAGTACACCTTAACTACTTTGAGAACACCTGGGTTCAGGTCATCACCAGTTTGTAACTTACGTTTCTTGTCCTCAAAGCGCTCGTCAAGCTCCTTGCGGCGCTCAGCCAATTGCTCCTCCGCACGGTCGATTTGCTCATTTAGAGCATCGTCATCCATACGAAGTTTGAACCACTCTTCATTAACTAAACCATCAAGCACTTCGTCGGTCAGGACTTCACCTTTGGCAACCGCTTTACCGCCAGAGACAGTTTGACCAACCAAAGCAAGACGCAAACGCTCAAAGGTTGCAGACTCAACTATGCGATACTCTTCGTTCAAATCTTTACGAACTTTGTCCAATTGAGCTTTTTCAATCTCTTTGGAACGCTGATCTTTTTCAAGACCGTCACGAGTAAAGACCTGCACATCGATGACAGTACCTTTGGTACTGGTAGGTACACGTAAAGAAGTATCTTTAACGTCGGACGCTTTCTCACCGAAGATCGCTCTCAATAATTTCTCTTCTGGTGTCAGCTGGGTCTCACCTTTTGGAGTCACTTTACCTACGAGAATATCACCTGGGCCCACTTCAGCCCCGA
This sequence comes from Marinibactrum halimedae, assembly GCF_021234875.1. Taxonomy (GTDB): domain Bacteria; phylum Pseudomonadota; class Gammaproteobacteria; order Pseudomonadales; family Cellvibrionaceae; genus Marinibactrum; species Marinibactrum halimedae. Next base: position 101,978 of record NZ_JAJQVM010000019.1, read on the forward strand.
TGTAGACAATTCCAGACTCATCAAGCTTCGCAAGAGCACTTTCACCCACATTTGGAATATCCGCAGTGATCTCTTCACTTCCAAGCTTGGTATCTCGAGCAATACAAGTCAGCTCTTGAATATGAATGGTGGTGAAGCGATCCTCTTGTACTACACGCTCGGAAACAAGAATGGAGTCTTCGAAGTTGTAACCATTCCAAGGCATGAAAGCGATACGCATATTTTGACCGAGGGCTAACTCACCCAAGTCGACGGAAGGACCGTCCGCCAAAATATCACCACGGCTTACTGAATCACCAATGCCAACAATTGGGCGTTGGTTAATACAAGTATTTTGGTTTGATCGGGTGTACTTAGTCAGGTTATAGATATCAACACCTGCGTCACCTGCATCGACCTCATCATTGTTGACTTTAACAACAATTCGGCCAGCATCGACACGATCGATCACACCACCACGTTTCGCAACAACACAAACACCCGAGTCACGAGCAACAAAGCGCTCCATCCCCGTTCCAACAAGAGGCTTCTGAGCCTTAAGTGTTGGAACTGCCTGACGCTGCATGTTTGAACCCATTAATGCACGGTTCGCATCATCATGTTCCAAGAATGGAATTAACGACGCCGCTACCGAAACCACCTGGCGAGGTGATACGTCCATATATTGGACGTCTTCTTTTGGCTTTAAGGTAAATTCCCCAGCAGCACGAACGGAGACCAAATCTTCAGTAAGATTACCGTCTTCGTCTAATTTTGCCGCCGCCTGAGCAATGACGTACAAGGTTTCGTTAATGGCTGACAAATATTCAATTTCGTCAGTCACCTTGCCATCAATAACCTTACGGTAGGGACTTTCTAAGAACCCGTAACTGTTGGTACGTGCGTAAGTCGCCAAAGAGTTAATCAAACCAATGTTTGGTCCTTCAGGCGTTTCAATAGGGCAAACACGTCCATAGTGGGTTGGATGCACATCTCGAACTTCAAAGCCAGCACGCTCACGCGTCAAACCACCAGGGCCGAGAGCGGATACGCGTCGCTTATGAGTCACCTCAGACAATGGGTTGTTTTGGTCCATAAACTGAGAAAGCTGCGAGGAGCCAAAGAACTCTTTTACTGCTGCAGCAACTGGCTTCGCATTGATTAGATCTTGCGGCATCAATCCTTCAGATTCAGCCATTGAAAGACGCTCTTTCACAGCTCTTTCTACACGAACCAAACCAACACGGAATTGGTTTTCTGCCATCTCGCCAACGGAACGAATACGACGGTTACCCAAGTGATCGATATCATCCACAACACCATTGCCGTTACGGATATCAATTAAAGTCCTTAAAACTTCAACAATATCTTCTTGGGATAAAGTACCTTCGCCGGTATCGTCTTTTCGACCTAAGCGACGGTTAAACTTCATACGGCCAACGGCTGATAAATCATATCGTTCTTGGCTAAAGAACAAGTTCTGGAATAATCCTTCTGCCGACTCTTTGGTTGGCGGCTCACCTGGTCGCATCATACGATAGATTTCAACCAAGGCTTCAAGCTCAGATCGAGTAGGGTCAACTCTCAATGTATCCGATACGAACGGACCACAATCGAGTTCATTGGTGTACAAAGTTCTAAATTCTGTAACACCATTGTCTTGCATGATTTGGAGGGCATCTTCGGTAAGCTCTGAGTTACACTCAAGTAAAACCTCACCCGTAGCCTCATCTACAACATCATGAGCAATAGATCTACCTAATAGGTATTCTGTCGGTACAGCAAGCTCACTGACTTTCGCTTTTTCTAGCTGTCTAATATGACGTGCAGTAACACGACGACCTTCTTCAACAATGACATTGCCATCGTTATCCACAATATCAAAACCAGCGATATCCCCTCTCAATCTTGCGGGGATCAACTTCAGAATGTACTGGCCATCAGTCGAAACGTTAAAGTCATTGGTCTCATAAAACATCTCGAGCATTTGCTGAGAATCATAGCCCAATGCACGCAATAAAATTGTGGCTGGCAACTTACGGCGTCGATCAATACGCACATATACCAAGTCTTTAGGGTCAAATTCAAAATCTAACCAAGAGCCACGGTAAGGAATAACCCGTGCGGAATACAACAACTTACCGGAAGAGTGTGTTTTACCTTTATCATGATCAAAGAACACACCAGGAGAACGATGCAACTGAGAAACGATTACTCGCTCGGTACCGTTAATGACAAAAGTACCGTTATCCGTCATGAGCGGTATCTCGCCCATGTACACTTCTTGCTCTTTGATATCTTTAATAGACTTATTTGACGACTCTTTATCGTAAATAATAAGCCTTACTTTCACTCTCAAAGGCACAGCATAAGTAACACCACGGAGGATACACTCATTCACATCGAATGCAGGTTTCCCCAACTGGTAACTTACATATTCTAACGCCGCGTTTCCTGAATAACTTACTATGGGAAAAACGGACTTAAATGCAGCATGCAAACCTTGATCTAAGCGAGCTTCGGCGCTTGTGTTTGCTTGCGTAAATTTTTGATAGGAATCCAACTGAATCGCCAGGAGGAAAGGGACATCCATGACATGAGGCAGTTTGCCAAAGTCCTTGCGGATACGTTTTTTCTCAGTATATGAGTAAGCCATCTGTATTCCCCAGCTTGTCTTCGAAGAAGGCAATCTCAGCCTTTACTAACGCGGGTAGCGTCACTCTTTTTAGGCATGGTGGTCACGACGTTATGTCGTTTAACCCAAGGTAGAACCCGATATTCTGCGTCACCGGAAACGGAAAAAGGCCGGCGAGCATTTATTGCTCACCAGCCCATTATCGATTGATTAGGCAACCGATAACTGGTCTTCCATAAGAATGAATTACTTCAATTCTGCGGAAGCGCCAGCTTCTTCTAGCTGCTTCTTAGCTTCTTCAGCGTCTTCTTTCGATACGCCTTCTTTAACAGCTTTAGGTGCGCCCTCTACCAACTCTTTAGCTTCTTTCAAGCCAAGGCCAGTGATAGCACGAACTGCTTTAATAGTATTTACTTTCTTATCGCCAGCAGAAGTCAATACTACGTCGAATTCAGTTTGCTCAGCAGCAGCTTCACCAGCAGCTTCACCAGCAGGTGCAGCAACAGCAACAGCAGCTTGTGCAGAAACACCAAACTTCTCTTCCATTGCTTCAACTAATTCAACAACGTCCATTACTGACATTTCAGCAATTGCATTCAAGATATCTTCTTTAGACAGAGCCATGACTCAGATCTCCAATAAACATGTGTAAAAAAAATTTTAAAACCGCATACATTGATGCAGAAGAGCAACGCTTTATTACGCTGCGTCTTTCTTTTGATCGCGTACTGCAGCCACAACGCGAGTAACTTTTGTAGGCACTTCGTTGAAAGTGCGAACCAATTTGGTTACTGGTGCAATCATTGTTGCTGCCAATTGTGCCAACGCCTGTTCCAAAGTTGGTAGTTTTGCCAATGCATCGATTTGAGATGCATCCAAAGCTTTACCACCCACTGCAAGAACTTTCACTTCAAACTTTTCGTTTTCTTTTGCGAAATCTTTGAAGATGCGCGCTGCGGCACCTGGGTCTTCCATAGAAAACCCAAATAACGACGGACCAACTAGAGCATCTTTGACGCACTCAAACTCAGTACCTTCGATTGCGCGCTTTGCTAAAGTGTTACGCACAACACGAAGATCGACTTTGTTTTCACGGGCCAACTTGCGCAATGCAGTCATGTCAGTTACGTTAACACCACGGGCGTCAGCAACGACTAATGACAAAGCACTGCTAGCGGTCTCGTTAACTTCAGCGACAATCGCCTTTTTGTCTTCGAGTCCTAATGCCACAAGTTTTCTCCTGGATTTGATTAGTCGAAAAAGCTTTTAAACACTTAAACTAACTAATCGTTCATTTTAGCAACCGCCAAGGGGTCTTACATTCAAAATTGCTCTTTAAAGCAGATAACAACATAAGACTAAACTCGGCGAACTTATCGGTGATCAAATCCAGTCATGGATACTGAACTGGGTTCACCGTCTGCGTAGGTGAATGCAAAGAGATTCATTAAATTCGAAAAGAGTAAAAAAGCCTTTCAAATACCTACGGTCTTTGACGACCTTCCTGAAACAATGAATTTCTAGAAGACCCCAAAGTACTGAATTAGCCTAGAGTGAACCCTAGGCTAAGAAACTCTTAAACCTCTAGGCTGGATTGGTCCAAAGTAAGACCAGGGCCCATAGTTGTGCTCAAGGAAATTTTCTTAAGATAAACACCTTTGGCAGAAGCAGGTTTTGCTTTTTTCAAATCTGCAACCAATGCTTCTAGGTTTTCCTTTAGCGCACTCGCATCAAAAGACACTTTACCAATTCCGCCATGAATGATACCGCCTTTATCAGCTCTGTAACGAACCTGACCCGCTTTGGCGTTATTAACAGCAGTCACTACGTCAGGAGTCACAGTGCCAGTTTTAGGGTTAGGCATCAAACCACGTGGCCCTAAAATTTGACCTAGCTGTCCAACAACCCGCATTGCTGCTGGATCTGCAATAACAACATCGAAATCGATCTTGCCAGCTTTTACATCTGCCGCTAGATCTTCCATTCCTACAAGATCCGCACCTGCTTCTTTTGCCGCTTCCGCATTTGCGCCTTGAGTGAAAACAGCAACACGCACATCTTTACCATTTCCATGAGGAAGAGTGGTTGCACCACGCACCGCTTGGTCGGACTTACGAGGGTCAATTCCTAAATTGATAGCCGCATCTACGGTCTCAGAGAACTTAACTGTCGACAGCTCTTTCAAGATCTCAACCGCTTCTGTAATTGAGTATGCTTTTGTGCTATCAACTTTTTCATTAATTAACTTTTGGCGCTTAGTAAGTTTAGCCATCTTACACACCCTCCACTTCAAGGCCCATTGCACGAGCAGAACCGGCAATAGTGCGAACAGCTGCATCCATATCAGCAGCAGTAAGATCTTGCATCTTCATAGTCGCAATCTCTTCCAATTGCTCTCTATTAACTTTGCCGACCTTTTCTGTATTAGGGCGACCACTTCCAGATTTAATCTTGGCTGCTTTTTTCAAAAGGAAAGAAGCTGGTGGTGTTTTCATAGTAAAAGTAAAACTACGATCACTATAAACACTAATCACGACAGGAACTGGAGCGCCTGGCTCTAGGCTCTGAGTTTGAGCATTAAACGCCTTACAAAACTCCATAATATTGACGCCATGTTGACCTAATGCTGGGCCAACAGGGGGGCTTGGGTTTGCTTTACCAGCCGCAACTTGGAGCTTAATGTAAGCCTCAATTTTCTTAGCCATTCTGTATTACCTCAAAGAGAGATGATTTGGGTCAATAACGCCTCCAAGACACAGTGTACTTAATATGCACAACGAGACTATGACTCTTCTAAAGCTGCCCGTTTTAGTCTAAAAGGCTGCCTCACGCAAACAAACCTCACAGACACAAAAACCCTTCACCACACAAAGGCGGTGAAAGGTTATACATTTAAAATAAAGAGTTAAGTTTTTTCGACTTGCGAAAACTCTAGCTCTACAGGAGTTGATCGTCCAAATATGAGGACAGCAACCTGAAGGCGACTTTTATCATAGTCTACCCCTTCAACAACTCCATTAAAATCATTAAATGGTCCGTCTACGACACGCACCATCTCGCCTGGCTCAAAAATCGTCTTAGGCTTAGGCTTATCAGCCGAATCATCTACTCTCTGGAGAATAGCATTCGCTTCTTTTTCAGTAATTGGCGCTGGTTTATCAGCCTTACCGCCAATAAAACCCATAACACGCGGAGTATCTTTAACCAAATGCCACGAGTCATCGGTTAATTCCATTTGCACCAAAACATAACCGGGGAAAAACTTTCGCTCACTTTTACGTTTTTGGCCGCCACGCATCTCAACAACTTCTTCAGTTGGCACCAAAATATCACCAAAGAGGTCTTGCATAGCATTAAGCTGAACACGCTCCTTTAAAGAGCTTGCAACTTTTTTCTCATAGCCTGAATAGGCATGAACCACATACCATCGCATTGACATTCTTAAGTGACCTTAACCAATAATAAGCGAGACCAACCAACCAAGAATACTATCTAGCGCCCACAAGATAACTGCCATTACCAACACGACGGCAACAACAATCAATGTAGTTTGATTTGTTTCTTTTCGAGTTGGCCAAACAACTTTTCTTACTTCTGTTTGAGCCTCCTTTAGAAGCTCCCAAAAAGCTGCCCCTTTCTCTGTATTTACAGCGACAAAAGAAGCAAATGCCCCTGCCGCAACGAGAGTAATAACTCGATACAGCAACGGCACATCGGCGGCAAAATAAGAGTTAGCAAAAACACCGGCTGCAACAACAAGCGCAACAAGAAGCCACTTGATGTAATCAAGACGATATTCAACTGGCTCAACTTTGCTATTCATTAAAAAGCCTCGATAAAATAATGGCAGGCCAGGAGGGACTCGAACCCCCAACTTTCGGTTTTGGAGACCGATGCTCTACCAATTGAACTACTGGCCTACTAAACACCCACCACTAAGGGTGGGAAAACACACTTACTCAATAATTTTGGCAACAACACCAGCACCAACAGTACGACCACCTTCACGAATCGCGAAGCGTAAACCTTCGTCCATCGCAATTGGGCAGATCAAGGTAACGGTCATTTGAATGTTGTCACCTGGCATTACCATTTCAACGCCTTCTGGCAACTCACAAGCGCCGGTTACGTCAGTGGTACGGAAGTAGAACTGTGGACGGTAGCCTTTGAAGAATGGAGTATGACGACCACCTTCATCTTTAGACAATACGTACACTTCACCTTCAAACTTGGTGTGCGGAGTGATTGAACCAGGAGCAGACAATACTTGTCCACGCTCAACTTCGTCACGCTTAGTACCACGCAAAAGAACACCAACGTTCTCACCTGCACGACCTTCGTCAAGCAGCTTGCGGAACATTTCTACACCAGTACAAGTGGTTTTGGTAGTTTCTTTAATACCAACGATTTCAATCTCTTCGCCCACCTTGATGATACCGCGCTCAACACGACCAGTAACAACCGTACCACGACCTTGAATGGAGAATACGTCTTCGATCGGCATAATGAAGGCACCGTCGATTGCACGCTCTGGCTCAGGGATGTAAGAATCTAACGCTTCAACTAATTTCTTAACCGCGCTAGTACCCAACTCGTTGTCATCTTCACCATTCAACGCCATTAACGCAGAACCAGCGATGATTGGCGTGTCGTCACCTGGGAATTCGTAAGTGTCTAGCAACTCACGGATTTCCATTTCAACCAACTCAAGCATTTCGGCGTATTCTTCAGAATCAACACCACCACAGTCTTCCGCCAACAAATCAGCTTTGTTCAAGAAAACAACGATGTAAGGTACACCTACCTGACGAGACAACAAGATGTGCTCACGAGTCTGAGGCATAGGGCCGTCAGTCGCACCACACACCAAAATAGCGCCGTCCATCTGAGCAGCACCAGTAATCATGTTTTTCACGTAGTCGGCGTGCCCTGGGCAGTCAACGTGCGCGTAGTGACGAATAGTAGAATCGTACTCAACGTGAGAGGTCGCAATGGTAATACCGCGCTCACGCTCTTCTGGCGCATTGTCGATACCATCGAAAGCAACAGCTTCACCGCCGAACACTTCTGCACAAACGCGAGTCAATGCGGCAGTCAAAGTGGTTTTACCGTGGTCAACGTGACCAATGGTGCCCACGTTTACGTGGGGTTTACTACGTTCAAAAGTTTC